>JALHMJ010000003.1:0-17786 GCA_022844105.1 Hyphomicrobium sp.
TATCGACGGAGTCGTTTGGCACCTCGATGTCGGCTCATCACATCCTGGGGCTGGAGCAGGTCCCAAGGGTATGGCTGTTCGCCATTTAAAGTGGTACGTGAGCTGGGTTCAGAACGTCGCGAGACAGTTCGGTCCCTATCTGCCGTAGGTGTAGGAGAATTGAGAGGATCTGACTTTAGTACGAGAGGACCGAGTTGGACGCACCTCTGGTGGACCTGTTGTCGTGCCAACGGCACAGCAGGGTAGCTATGTGCGGACGGGATAACCGCTGAAGGCATCTAAGCGGGAAACCCACCTCAAAACAAGTTCTCCCTTGAGAGCCGTGGAAGACCACCACGTTGATAGGCCGGGTGTGGAAGCGCTGCAAGGCGTGTAGCTTACCGGTACTAATAGCTCGATCGACTTAATTGCTCTCATTAAGCAATGCTCATCGAAAATGCACGGAAGACCAGAAATTTTCATGTCACAACTTCGCTGACCTGGTGGTTTTGGCGGGGTGGCTGCACCCGATCCCATTCCGAACTCGGCCGTGAAACGCCCCTGCGCCGATGGTACTTCGTCTCAAGACGCGGGAGAGTAGGTCGCTGCCAGGTCTGCTAAGTTGTGATATGAAATTGTTTCATCAGGACGCGCGATTGCGCGGCTCCCCTTTTCCACGGATTTTTGAAACGGCCCGCTTCTCACGAAGCGGGCCGTTTTTTTTGTGCCGATCGTGCCCGCTTTAAAAAATTGGAAATTGGCACCGCGCGTTAGCCACGGTTTTTTGCAAGAAGCTCTTTGAACTAGAACAAGTCGAAAACATAGCGTTTGACGTGCGCGCACCGATGGCGCCAACTGGAGGAATGCACGCTGGACCTGGCGGGCAACTGATCTCGAGACCTTGAATCTCGACCATTGGGAGCAACCATGAATTTGATGCGACTTCTCGCGCGCATTTGGGCGTCTACATGCCAACTGGCCAGCGTAGGCCTCGTGACGCTCGGTTTATCAGCAGTCCCGATTTCGCTGGCGTTGGCACAAACCCCGACGACTACCTCCGTGATCGCAACTTATGCCGACATCGCTGCCGCAAGTTTTTCCGACAGCTACACGGCTGCCCTCGCGATGCAGGAAAAGATCGAGGGTTTGCTGTCAAAACCAAGTGACGCAACCCTCTCCGCGGCGCGCGAAGCCTGGATTGCCGCTCGTGTGCCCTACATGCAGACGGAAGTGTTTCGCTTCGGCAACAAAATCGTCGATGACTGGGAGGGCAAGGTCAACGCTTGGCCGCTCGACGAAGGTTTGATCGACTACGTCTCGCGTGACTACACCGAGACAAACTCCTCGGAAAATGAAGCTTACGCGATCAACGTGATCGCCAACAAAACTCTTAAAATCGCTGGCGAAACGGTCGATGCGTCGAAAATCACGCCACAGCTCCTTGTCCGCAAACTGCACGAGGCAGGTGGCGTCGAAGCCAACGTCGCGACGGGCTATCATGCCATTGAGTTTCTGCTCTGGGGCCAGGATCTGAACGGTACCGGAAAGGGTGCGGGAGCAAGGCCCGCAACCGACTATGACGTCGGCAACTGCACGGGGGGCAATTGTGAACGTCGCGCCGAATACCTGCGCGTTGCAACGAGTCTTCTCGTCGAACAACTGAAGCTGATGGCTGGCCATTGGTCGTCGGCCGGCGTCGCCCGCCGCGAGGTGATGAAAGACGACGGCAAGGCCGGGCTCATCGCGCTCTTCACCGGCCTCGGCAGCCTCACCTACGGCGAACTTGCCGGCGAGCGCATGAAGCTCGGGCTCATGATCCACGATCCGGAAGAAGAACACGACTGCTTCTCGGACAACACCCACAACTCCCACTTCTACGACGCCGTCGGCATCCGCAACGTCTACCTCGGCACCTACAAGCGGCTCGACGGCGCGACGATCAAAGGTCCGAGTGTCTCCGATCTCGTCAAAGCGAAAAATCCGGCAATTGACGCCGATGTCCGCGCCGCGTTGGAAACGACGATGGCCCGCATGGGCGCGTTGAAAACTCGCGCCGAAACGATTGAGGCCTACGATCAAATGATTGGTGAGGAGAATCCCGAGGGTAACACCGTGGTTCAATCGGTCATTGACGCCCTCGCCGCGCAAGCAAAAACGTTCGAGGAAGCGATCTCCGCCCTCGGCCTCGAAAGTATCGCCTTTGAAGGGTCCGACAGCTTAGACGCTCCGGAAAAAGTTCTGGAAGAGCAGAAGGGCTGATACCTATGAGATTGCAATATCTCACTCACTCCACTCACAGCGTTGCAGTTTCGACCCTCTCAATTCTGGCCGCCGCGGCAATGGCCCCCGCTCCCGCTGACGCCGCCGACCTCGGTGGCGATTGCTGCGCCGACCTTGAAGAGCGCATTGCCGAACTCGAGTCGACGACCGCACGCAAAGGCAATCGCAACGTATCACTGAGGGTCACGGGGTACGTGAACCGCGCCGTTCTCTTCTGGGATGATGGCGTTGAAAACAACGCCTACTCCGTCGGCAACAAAAACGACCAGACCAATGTCTCGTTTGAAGGCGAGGCGCAGATATCACCCGGTGTGAAGGCGGGTTATGCGATCACCATCCGCATCGAGGACAATCTGTCCGACAGTGTCGATCAGGGCAATTCCAACGCCGGCGACGGCTTTCAGATTTGGAAGTCGCACTGGTTCATTGAAAGCGAAAAACTGGGCCGGTTGGCCGTCGGCCGCGAGTCGCGCGTCTCCGATACGGCACCGGAAACGGATCTCTCCGAAACGGCCGTCGCCGGCTACGCAGGCGTGCAGGACATCGGAGGCGGCTTTCTGCTGCGTCGAACGAACGGCGATCTTGCCGGCGTAGCCTGGGGCGATCTCGGCAACCACTTCAACGGTGACACGATAGATCTCGTCCGTTGGGACTCGCCAGAGTTTGCCGGCTTTGTCGTTTCCGCGAGCTGGGGTGCTGACGACATCTGGGATGTCGGCCTGCGCTATTCGGGAGAAGGCGGTGGCTTCAAGTATGAGGGCGTGATCGCCTATACCGAGGTCACCGATGCGCCGAGCGATTTCGCCGACGTCGACCATTCGACGGTCGTCGGCTCCGCGTCGATCCTCCATGCGCCGACCGGTCTCAACGCCACAATCGCCGCCGGCCAGCGCCAGTTCGATGCGACCGCGCTTGATAACGACGGCGTTCTGCGCACGCCCGAAGATGCCACGTTCATCTACGTCAAGCTCGGCTGGATCGGGAAATGCATCACCTCTCTCGGCCCGACGGCGTTCTACGGTGAGTACGGCCGCTTCAAAAACTACCTCACGGTTACCGACGACCCCGACCTCATTGACTCTCTCGGCGGCAATGGCCTAGCCGGCGACCGCATCAACAGCACCGACCGCGATGTCTGGGGTTTGGGCGTGGTGCAGCACATCGAAGCTGCAGAAATGCAGGTCTATCTCGGTTATCGCCACAACGAAGCCGACATTGATCTGGTCGATGGCGGCGGGGCCATTACATCGTCAGGTCTCGACAGTTTCGACACGGTCGTGACTGGTGCAAAAATTTCGTTCTGAGCCATCCGCGGCCTGCCCCGTACCAGTGCAGGACAAGCTTTAAGGGGTGTTGCACGAAGGCGATGCGAAAAAACGAACTTTTCATTCTCGCCGCGGCGATGATCATCTTGTTTGGCGCGGCTCTTACGAAGACCGCGCCCGGAATGACGGTCGGCGAGGCTGGCCCCAGCGATACGCTCATCATTGAAGAGCCAAGCGCGCGCATTCTTGAACTCGCCGCGCAATCCAAGCTTGAGACCGGCGAAGAAAGCCCCGGCGGCGGCGCCACCACGCGACGCAGCCGCGTCAATCGCGATGCGTTTTCGCAGCCCTCGCAGGGCATCAGCTTTGCGAACGAAGGCCGGTTCCGCATCGGCAATTCGATCTTCCGCAAGTTCTGGGTCACGCCGCCCTCATCAACTGACAGCAGCGATGGCCTGGGCCCGCTCTACAACGCACGTGGCTGTCAGAACTGTCACCTGAAAGACGGACGCGGCAGCCCGCCGGCAGCAAACTTTCCTGACGACACGGCGGTGTCGATGTTCCTGCGGCTCTCCATCCCGCCGCAAACCGACGCGCAAAAGCGGCTATTGGCGGAAAAGCGCGTCAACGTCATTGCGGAGCCGACCTACGGCGGGCAATTGCAGAACTTTGCCGTTCAGGGTGTGCCGGTCGAAGGCCAGATGCGGATCGACTATACTGATAAGCCCATGACGCTCGGCGATGGAACGCGGGTCGCTCTGCGCGATCCGAAATATAGCATTGCCGATCTCGGCTACGGTCCCCTGCACCCCGATACGATGCTTTCGCCGCGTGTGGCCCCGCAGATGATCGGTTTGGGACTTCTCGAAGCGATCCCCGATGCACGCATCCGCGCACTCGCCGATCCGGACGATGCTAATGGCGATGCTATTTCCGGACGCACGAACGAGGTTTGGTCATTAGCGCACGAACAAACGCGGCTTGGCCGTTTCGGTTGGAAGGCCGGCAATCCGACCATCGAGCAACAAAGCGCGGAAGCATTTGCCGGTGACATCGGGATTTCCAATCCGGTGGTCGCTATCGCTCACGGCGATTGCACAGCCGCGCAAAAAATCTGTACCGATGCGCCCGACGGCGAAAGCTCCCGGCAAGATGGCCACGAAGTCGGCCGCGACTTATTCAATCTCGTCGTGTTCTACGCACAAAACCTCGCCGTACCGCCCCGCCGTCGCGTCGATGATCCGCAGACCATGGCAGGAAAGGTGCTCTTCTCGGCGGCCGGTTGCGCGGCATGTCATACGCCCTCCCACACCACTGGCGTCGTACCAGGCCAGCCTCACCTCTCGAATCAGAAAATCTGGCCCTATACAGACCTGCTGTTGCACGACATGGGCGAGGGCTTGGCCGACAACCGTCCGGAAGGCGACGCCTCGGGCCAGGAATGGCGCACGCCGCCCCTGTGGGGCATTGGACTCACCGGAGCCGTCAGCCATCACACCAACTTTCTGCATGATGGACGCGCGCGCACGATCGAAGAGGCAATTCTCTGGCACGGCGGCGAAGCGCAATCGGCCCGCGATGCATACGCCGGACTTGCCAAGGATGAACGCGAAGCCCTCGTTGCTTTCGTAAAGTCGCTTTAGCACGCTGTTCTGAATTTGTTGCGGCGGTGCATCAGGAACAAACCAAATCTATTGATCGTCTCACTGGCCAGGGAATATTGCGTTGAATTATTACCTGTTTTGAAAAATTCAAAAACATAGCATTTGACTTCATTTCTTGCCGGCCCTTTTCATGTCGGATGCCACATGTGTGGCATTCGGCCGGAAAAATCGGACGCCTGATTTCGAGACCTTGAATCTCGACCATTAGGAGATCAAATGAAAAATACAAATAGCGTCGGCATTCCCAACGTCGCGACGTTCTCGAACATGTCTGTTCGATCGTCGCGTTCCCTCTTTGCGTCCATTGTTGCGTTGACGATATGCAGCACCTCAGCCGCGGCGCAAGAAGCTGTGTCTGAGCCACCACCGGCAATTGAAGCCGATATGGCGCTTCCGCCAATTGAGGTGCAGACCGGAGACGAAAAGGCAAAGAAACAGAAATATCCGGCGGCCTCGGTCGCAAAGAAAACGATTTCGGCATCATCGTCTGCGCCCGCCCCGGCCGCGCAGGCACCCGCGGTGGCTCCTGCCATTGCTCCCGCCGCACCCGCGTCATCCTCAAATACGGTTCCGGCTGTCGCCACGACCGGCACAATCATCGGAAACCGGAAAGGCATTCTCGATCTGGAGGGGTCGGCTGCGGTCGTCGACAGCGAAGAGCTTTACACAAGTCACGTGTTTACGACGAACGAGGCGCTCCGCAAAGTTCCCGGTGTCGTCGTGCGTGATGAAGAAGGCTTCGGTATGCGCCCAAATATCGGCATCCGCGGTCTTAATCCGACCCGTTCGACAAAAACGCTGCTTCTCGAAGACGGGATATTCCTCTCCTATGCACCCTACGGCGATAACGCCAGCTATTTTCACCCTCCAACGGACAAGTTTTCAAGCATCGAAGTCTTCAAGGGAACCGATATGCTGCGTTTCGGCCCGCAGACGATCGCAGGAACCATCAATTATGTCACTCCAACTCCGCCGCGTGAACCAGCGGGCTTCATTGCCGGCACCGTCGGCAATCGAGACTATTACAATGGTCAGTTCAATTACGGCGGATGGGTTGGCAATTTCGGCGGTGCAGTGGACTTTATACATAAGGAAGGCAGGGGCGCGCGCGACAACACAAACCTTAAGATCGACGATGTGACGGTGAAAGGCGTGGCGCAGATCAACCCCGAGTCTGCTCTGATAGCCAAGTTCAACTACTTCCGCGAAGACTCGCAAGTATCGTATTCTGGCATTACCGACGCGGAGATGCGCAATTTTGGCATCCGCTATAATCCCTTTTCGAACGACGAATTTGACACCGAGAGATATGGACTGTCTCTCACGCATAATTGGGATTTGAATGACACTGTCACGGTCGCCACCAGTATCTATCACAACACTTTCGAACGCGATTGGTGGCGTCAGTCGAGCACGACGACGGACACGCAATGCAGCGCCGCCAACTCAGGAGGAGTGAATTTCGCCCCGGCGCGCGCGGCGGGAATCGCCGTCGATCCAGACACATGCAATCAACGCCAAGGCCGCCTGCGCTACTACGAAGCCACCGGTGTGCAGCAAGAATGGTCGTTCGAAAATCAAGTCTCCGAAGATGTGCGCAATCTTTTTCAGGCTGGCTGGCGATACCACGGTGAAGATCAGGACCGTCTGCAGATCAATACCTTTTCCAACACGATCAAACCCGGTCTAGGCAGCGTGACCGGAATCGGCGGCACGGCAACGGCTGCCAATCCCATCAGCCTGAGTGAGAACAACCTCCGCGACACGAAGGCTTTCTCAATCTTTGCATCGAATACTTTTGAAATTGACCAATTTTCGATTACGCCGATCGCGCGCTTTGAATCCATCGACAATGGTCGTCAAAACAATCTGGCAATCGGTGGATGCGCCGCGCCTCCGTGTTCGGGATCCTTCGAGATCAACGAGTTCATTCCGGGCCTCGCTGTCGGATACGAAATCAATGATCGTGTGAAATTCTTTGCGGGAGTTCACGAAGGTTTTGCTCCGCCGCGGGTCGAGGATGGAATAGGCAACAGCGGAGGTAGCGTTGACGTCGATCCAGAATCCTCTGTCAATCTCGAAGTCGGCATCAAGAGTGAAGCTGTCTCCGGACTCGTGATTGACGGAACTTATTTCCGCAATGATTTTTCTAATCTCGTTGCTGTTGGTTCAATTGCCGGCGGAAATGTCAACTTGGCCCAGGGTGAGGCTCTCTTCGAAGGATTCGAGCTTTACACGCGCGTGGACAGCGGCAGGTTCATGCGCACAGATTGGAGTGTTTATGGATCAGTCGCCTGGACATACCTTTGGACGGCAGAGCAGTCGACGCCATTCGTTCGTGTCGACAACGGCGCATTTGTTGCTGGCAACACCGCCGGTAACCGCCAGCCCTACGCACCCGAACATCTCGTGACGGCGCGCGTTGGCTACCAGCAAAAGAATTTCGACATTAATTTGGAAGCAGTCTACGTCGGCGACCAGTATGCCGACTTCCAGAACTTCGACGATCCGTCCGATGCTTCGGGCATCACGATCAATTCTGGCGCCAATGCTGTTAACGGCGCTGATTCCGGAGTTTTCGGCAAGATCGATGCCTACACGATCTTCAATTTCGGCACCACCTACACTTATGAGGCTACCAACACGGACATCTTCTTCACCGTAAAGAACCTGTTCGACGACGAATACATCGTTGATCGCACCCGCGGCATCCTGCCGGGAGCGCCGCGACTATTCCAAGTCGGTATCAAACAGGACTTCTAGATCTCACCCTTTCAAGCCGGCGCGTCCGGCCGGCTCGACGCAGGAGAGTCGGACGCGCCAATCGCCACTTCCGGCTCGTCCGGCCGGCTCGACGCAGGAGAGTCGGACGCGCCAATCAGAGAAAGCCGACGAGGCGCGTGAGCACACTTGCGATTGGCCCGCAGGTCCCTGGAGCAAGGCGAACCGGCGGAACGCCGCCCATGCGGAGCGCCGACGAGGCGCGTGAGCACACTTGCGATTGGCCCGCAGGGCCCTGGAGCAAGGCGAACCGGCGGAACGCCGCCCATGCGGAGCGCCGACGAGGCGCGTGAGCACTAATATGGTGGAGCCAAGCGGGATCGAACCGCTGACCTCTTGCATGCCATGCAAGCGCTCTCCCAGCTGAGCTATGGCCCCGATAGTGGATCGGTTGAACCTGGGTCGTGCGGGCATCGCTTCGATGGAAGCTCACCCGCGTAAGTTTCGCTCTCTATTCGCAACGGCGCCAAACTGCAAGTGTCAAAAAATCGACCGCGCGTGGAGAACGCTCTGCGCGCAGTCGTCGACCTAGACCTCTTCTTCGCCTTCCGCCACCGGGCCGCCGATGATGTTGGAGACATCGCCGCCCTCTTCCTCTTCTTCCTCAAGGAAGGTCTCGTCGTCGTCGGCCGGAATGTCGGCGGCTTCTTCGATATCGGCCAAGACCTCGTCGCCTTCGACCTCTGCGGCAGCTTCCGGAGCCAGTTCCTTGTCGGCCACGAGCTCCTTCTTCGGTTTGCGCACCTTTTCCTCAGGCACGATCGTCACCGGTCCCACCGAATGCGCTATCTGATAGAGCGTTCCACAGATCGGACAAGCGATGGGTTCATGATTGAGATCGTAGAAACGGGCGCCACACTCATTGCTCTGACAAGTGCGCTTGGTACCGCGCGCGGCTTTGGTCGACATGGACAACCCCGGAAATGAATTGGAAGGAAGGGGGGATGCCACAGCGGCAACCGCCTGTCAAAAGTAAAACCGACCCTTTGCCCTGTCGATAAATGGTGGGTCCGGCGTTTTGGTCGCAGGGGTGGCGGTCATTGGGCCGGACACCGTTGACAACCCGTTACTGGGGCGGCTCTATCCCGGCCCTAAAGCGAAAGTATGGCTTCCACCGCGCTGGGGGGGGGGCCACTCGGGGGCCCAGGTGTCGAAAACAATTGCTCATGGTGGCCGACCGCAGCCGCTGGCAACGACAAAGGCCACGGCGGGGCTCCGAGGCGTTGTCCGAGTTCCCGGCGATAAATCGATCTCACATCGCGCTCTGATCTTCGGGGCGCTGGCGACGGGCCGCACGACAATCAAAGGGCTCCTCGAAGCGGAAGACGTATTGAACACAGCCAAGGCCGTGACAGCACTTGGGGCACCCGCCACGAAGTCCACCGCCGGTCATGTTTGGACGGTGTTGGGTCGGGGCACGGGCGGCCTGAAGCAACCCTCCGCGCCGATCGACTTTGGCAATTCCGGCACCGGCACCCGCCTGATGATGGGTGTGGTGGCCGGCCACGATATCACCGTCACCATGACGGGCGATGCTTCGCTCTCGCGACGACCCATGGCCCGCGTCCTGAAGCCGTTGCGACAGATGGGATTGCTGACGCGGGAAGAAAAAGACACGCTGCCGCTTACCGTGGAGGGTTCGGCCCACCTTGTGCCAATCGAGTATGTGCTGCCCGTGCCGTCGGCACAGGTCAAGAGTGCGATACTTATTGCGGGTCTGATGGCCGCCGGCGAGACAACCGTCGTGGAAAGGGAGCCGACCCGCGATCACACCGAACGCATGTTGCGCTATTTCGGCGCCACCGTGACGACCGAATTGAAGGACGGCCTCACCCGCATCACGGTATTCGGTGATGCGGAGCTTTCCGGCCGCGAGGTCGTCGTGCCGGGAGATCCCTCCTCCGCCGCGTTCCTCATTTGCGCGGCGCTGCTTGTGCCGGGCTCGGACATCACGGTTGAAGGCGTCCTCGTCAACCCCACCCGGACGGGCCTTTATACGACGCTCATGGAAATGGGTGCCGACATCTTGTTCACGAACCAACGCGAAGAGGGCGGCGAACCGATAGCCGACATTCGCGCGCGGGCGTCGCAGCTGCGCGGCGTCCACGTTCCCGCCGAACGCGCCCCGTCCATGATAGACGAATATCCCGTGCTGGCGGCCGTCGCTGCCTTCGCGGACGGCGATACGCGCTTGGATGGCCTTGGAGAACTCAAGGTCAAGGAAAGCGACCGGCTCGCCGCAACGGCCGCCGGACTAGTTGCAAATGGCGTGCTGGCCACCGTCGAGGGCGACACGCTCATCGTCGGCGGCGCGCGGCGCGTGCCTGGGGGTGGGACCGTCGCAACCCACCTCGATCATCGGATCGCCATGGCGTTCCTGACACTCGGGCTTGCCAGCGAGGCACCGGTCACCGTCGACGATACGGCGATGATCGCAACGAGTTTCCCCGAATTCCGCGAACTGATGCAAACGTTGGGCGCCACGTACGCGAATTGAATGCCCTCAATCGTTCATTCTTCTCTAGCCGTCGGATTTGGCGACCTGTCTGCTTGCGGATCGCCCTTTGTCGGCGATGTCCACGAAGATGTCCGCGCACCGTCACCACGAGCCGAGTGCGCCGTCGCAACCTCCGCTCCGCCGTAACAGCGTTTGATATTGGCGCAGCGCGTCGCGCTGGACGGATGAGTATCTGTGGCCGGACCTGCGAACGATCGGCAGACAGCACTGATATCGCCCGGTTTCAGCCACCCTTCGCGCTTGCCCGACTTGGCTGCGATGCAGTCCGCCCCCAATTCATCGGGCCCTGTCATCTCGTGCGCACACTCATGGTGAAAAATGAACAGGCGGACCGTCTGCGGCAGCCGCTGCATCAGACGCGGATTGAGATAAAGTGCTTCACCTGGCACCGACAGTCCTTCCGTCGGGATATCTGAATCCATGACGACAGGTGTTTGACCACAGCGGAGGGAACGCCCCGCAATTTTGACGGTTACGCCGTCAGCCCCCACGGACTGGGCCCAAGCCGCCCCACTGACGGGAGTCATCAAAGCAAAAACGGCCAGTGCGCAAGCACCCAACAGACATTGCCTAATCCCCACGGACCACCCTCCCCGCGTTGTACACTTGCGTAAGGGAGGTGGCTAATGTGCGCACTATGTGGCCTGGGCTGGGCAACACAAAGACGATTGCAGCAACGTTCAAGCTTCGTGTCGACGCAAGCGTTGAACGACGCAACAACGTGCGACGGGCAGTAGTTTGGGATAATGAAACTATTGAATGGATTGTGGCGCACGGGTCGCGCGCGCTGTTGCGGCGAAAAATGCCGAACTTATGAAATGACGTTTAGGGAGGATAGCCGATGACCTACGTTGATGGATTTATCGCTGCCGTGCCGACCGCACGCAAGGAAGATTTTTTACGCCACGCCCGCATTGCCGCTGAGGTTTTCAAGGAAAACGGAGCACTCCAGATCGTCGAGTGCTGGGAAGATGATGTTTCGGAAGGGACGCTGACGTCGTTTCCGCGGGCAGTTCAAAAGCAGAATGATGAATCAGTCGTCTTTTCCTGGATCACTTGGCCCTCACGTGAGATCCGCAATGAAGCGATGAAAAAGGCGATGTCCGATCCACGAATGAGCAACGAGAAAAATCCGATGCCTTTCGATGGCAAGCGCATGATTTACGGCGGGTTTGAAGTTATCTCTCAATCATGAATAAAGCTCCGGCGAATGATCGTTTCGCCGGAGCGTTGCTCGTCGATTATTCGAAACGGGAAGATGTCGTTGATGTCGTGCGCGACGAGCCCAGACCGCTCAGAAGGATCACACCAACGATCGGTGCGATCAGCAGCCAGGCAACGAGATAAATGCCAGGATTGTCCATATTGTCCTCCAGGTTGAGGCCCCCTGAAAACGAGAAAGGAGCCGTGAGAGAACAACGCAAGTCAACGAGTCGCGTTCCGATTGATGTGAAGGTTACGCCGCGACGCGATTGCCGGCCGCCAGTTCGGTCGTCACGCTGAAAACGTCGAGACTATGCACGCCAAACGTCCGCAGCATAGGAACGTCGGCTGCGTCGCGCCCGTACGCGATTGGAATGCGTCCAATCCGGCGGCAGTTGTGACGGGCATCGAATGTATACCAGCCACCTTCGAGAAAAACGTCGAACCACGCATTGAAATCCATCGGTGCCGGATCCGCCGGGACACCAATGTCACCCATGTAGCCGTTCACGTAGCGCGCGGGTATGTTAACAGCGCGGCACAGTGCGATCGCCAAATGTGCAAAATCTCGACAAACACCGACACGCTCGGCATTTGCCTCTGACGCCGTACGCGTCCCGCGCGCCTGCGCATAATCGAATGTCAATTGATTATGGGCATAGGTGCAGATCGCTTCGACCAGAGCGGTCGTGCGCGGCAAATGACCGAAACTTTGCCACGCGAGCGGTGCGAGCAAATCGCTTTCGCAAAAGCGGCTCGGCGCCAAATACGCCAGACAGTCTTGTGGCAATCGATCGACGGGCAGCGCGCGCGCATTTGGATCGCGCCGGTCAAGAGTGCCGTCAGCTTTGTATATTCCGTCAAGCGACAGCCGCAATTTACCCGCTGGTGCTGTAAACCGCCGCGCGATGTTTCCGAAATCGTCGACAAACGTATCAGTAGCCAGACCGGGGTTCGTTTCAAAGGTCAACGTCGCCGGCAAAACGTTCCGAACATGGCTCGTGTGCACATCGACGAGGCAAACCGTCGGAGTGGGTTGAAAGAAAGACAATTCGAATGCGCAGCCGTAGGCGATCAGCATGGATTTAACTCACGAGCGAGGTGGTCAGCGATGACCGGTCAATTCCGCAATGATGCCAGCCGGCACCGGCTTGGACACGAAGGAATGCGAAATACGGCTGAGCTCCGGATGGACCAGTGAGGATCCACTGACGATAATCACCCGGCAGCCTTGCTCCACGAGATGAGTGGCAAGGGAAAGTCCGCTTTCGCCGTCGGCAAGATGCAGATCGATAATGGCGATATCGGGTTTTAAAACCTTCGCCGCATTCCAGGCGTCAAAGCTCGAGTAGAACGTGCCGACAACCTGCGAACCCGCTGCCTCGACCTCATGCGCCAGATCCATCGCCAACAGCAGATCATCTTCGCAAATCATAACGCGCTTCATGCGGGGCCTCGCCTTACCGAGCAGATACGGGGAGATAACCCGCTCTTCTCAGTAAAGTTCCCGTCCAGAGGCGTCAGATTGCTGCGATGCAATGCGATTGAAATTAGGGCGCCACCGCAACGACGCGACAATCAAAATCATGCGGCTTCAGGATATTGCACAAGCGTCCCGGTTCGATCTGGCTGGCGTACGGTCCGATGCTTACGCGGTAGGCAGCACTCATGCTGCCAAACAGCACGCCACCTGTCTGCGGCTCTTCCACGACGGGTTGCAGCCCGCGCAAACTTTGACCGTGCTGTGAGACCAGCCGCGTCAGGATTTGATCGGCCGCTTCGCGTGAGTTAGCGGCCGCGATCTGCAAGCGGTAAGGCCCGGGCAGAACGGTGATCGACGGCGCTTCTGCTGCTGCCGGCGCAGCCGCCACCGCAACAGGAACAGATGCCGGGACCGATGTGGCGGTCGTCTGTGATGACCATACCGCTGCTGAAACTTCAGCAGTGGCGGCGCGAGCAGGAATACCTGGCCCCTGGTCGATAGAAGCGGTCTCGATTGGCGCAACGGCCGAAAGTGGCTCCTCGACCGCTGCAACGCTGAGGGGTGTGTCTGCGGCAGGAGCCGACGCAGGCGCACCGCCAAAGAGATTTGCCAGCGCCGCGCCCGCCGCTTTCCCGGCGTCAGCAAGGGCGCTGGGGGCATTTGCGATCGCCGACGGCAGTGCAGGTAAAGCGTCGACGGGTGTGGATGGAAGTGCGGCGACAGGCTGTTGCGGCGGGTCGATTGCGGCCGGATCATGCGGCTCGAGTGCGGCGGCTGCTTTGGTCGGAGCCTCTTCCGGCGCGGCTGTTGCCGTGACGGCTGGCGCGGCCCAGGTCGAGGGCTGCTCGGGTGGCGGCGCTGCGGCGTTGGTTTCAGCCATCTGCCACGGCAAAGGCTTCGATGGTGGCGCCGGCTCGGCCTGTACGGTCGCAATGCTTGCCCGGTCGACGGGTGCAACGCTTGCCACAGGTTCGGTGACCGTGTCATGAGCGGCAGCCGCCGCGGGTCGCACGTCTGGGGCAACGGGCGACGGTGCAACGTGAACGGGAGCCGTGGCGATCGTCCATGGCAGAGCGGCCGGTTGTTCGCTGGGCGGGATAACCGCGGGCGGCGGTTGCGATACAGCGGGCTCGGGCAACGGCGCCGCTGTCGATTGCACCACCGGTGGTGGATTCGTTTCGACAACCGGCGGCGCAGCGATAGGTGCTTGCGTCACTGCCGCCGTCGTGACGGGTGCGGCGGGCGAACCGTTGGCGGCTGCAACCTCGCGCAGCAGCGCCTGACGGTGGTCGTCCGCGACCGCCTTATCGGTCGCCGACAGCCCGTCGCGAAGCCACACCGCCGCGTTGAGATCGGACAAGGCAATACCGGGCTTTTTCTGTCCACGGTAAGCAACACCGCGATAAAACAGCGCCTTCGCCAACTGCGCATTGGTCAATCCGCCGGAGCCGATCGCCGTTGACAGCGCCGTCACCGCTGCATCTGTTTTGCCGGCTTCGAACGCCTTTTGCCCCGCCTCGAAAGCCTTGGTCGCTGCCTCGGTTTTATCCGGCACTTTGACGCCGGCGTTCGGCTTGCCCACCGTCTGAGCCGCAGCAGGCATCGCCCCTAGCGCGGCGGCGAGGACAAAAATCAAACCGATCGATCGAGTTCCAAGCATGCGCGGCTGCTGCCTTCTTTCGGACTGCCAGAACCACCCCCCAGAAATACCCGGAGTTACGCGCGACTCACGAACCCCCAATCGTCCGGGATGCGATCAACGGGGGCAAGCCGGGCCCACGACTTGCCCCCAGCGGCGAGACCCCAGGCGTTCCTTTTCAACGGCTTTATCGCAGCCGTGCCTGCCGGCTTGACCTCGGCACTTGCCTCGGGCAGTGGCTGGATGCAGCGAAGGGGACAATGCGCATGATTATCGCCATAGACGGCCCGGCCGCGTCGGGCAAAGGCACGCTGGCCAAGCGCATCGCGGCTCACATGAGTTTTCACGTCCTGGATACGGGCTTGCTCTATCGTGCCGTGGCCCGAGATATCGAACGTAGTGGCTTTCGCCTCAATGATCGCTGGGCTGCACTCGCCGCCGCCCGCGCTCTCGATCCTGTAACCCTCGACGATCCACACCTGCGCGGTGTGCCGGCCGGCGACAAGGCATCGGTTATCGCCAAGATTGCGGAAGTTCGCGCCGCATTGCTCAAATATCAGCGAGAGTTCGCCCGCCGCCCGCCCGGCGCTGTCCTCGACGGACGCGACATCGGCACCGTGGTCTGCCCGCATGCCGACATCAAGATTTACATCACCGCCACACCGGAAGAACGCGCCCGCCGCCGCCACCTTGAACACCAGGCGCGCGGCGAACCCGCCACGTACGACAACCTCCTCGCCGACATCCGCGCCCGCGACGCCCGCGACAGTGGCCGAGACATCGCACCGCTGTCAGCCGCAACTGATGCCGTCATCATCGACACAACGAACCTCGACGCCGATGCGGTCTTTGCGGCTGTCATGACGATAGTAAGAGCATAGGGTCGAAGCATCGGTGTCTCTCATCCCATAGATGCATTCACCTTTAGTCTCACCCCTTGCCGTAGCCTGCCACTTCCGCTAGAACCCGCCAATCTGACGTCGCTGTCGGATCGGCCGAGAGGTATGGCCGGGCCAACGGAGCAGCTCCAACGCGGGCGGCTCCAAACGTGTTGGCAGGGCAACTAGGCGCCCATCACGGCGGCATCGATCAGCAGCAAAAATCACCGCCGGCAGTCTTGCTTCTGGTCGCGCACCCGCGCGCTCCGGGCATCTGCGGTTCAATTCATCAACCCTGTGCCGCGTCGGTGAAAAGCCAGCGCCGGCCGCAACCGCTTTCTTTATGTTGGAGAACGAATGTCAACCGCCGTGTCGAAAGAATTCAACCCCTCGCGTGACGAGTTTGCAGCCCTTCTTGCCGAAAGCCTTGCCAAGGACGACGTCTTTGAAGGCCAAGTCGTCAAGGGCAAGGTCGTCGGCATCGAGAAGGACCTCGCCATCATTGACGTCGGCCTCAAGATGGAAGGCCGCGTGGCGCTGAAGGAATTCGGTCTCGGCGGTCAGCCGGGCGACATCAAGATCGGCGACACCGTCGAAGTTTACCTGGAGCGCGTCGAGAACGCGCTCGGCGAAGCTGTACTCTCACGTGACAAGGCGCGCCGCGAAGAAAGCTGGACGCGCCTCGAGCGTCTGCATGAAAAGGGTGAGAAGGTCACGGGCGTCATCTTCAACAAGGTTAAGGGCGGCTTCACGGTTGACCTCGACGGCGCCGTCGCGTTCCTTCCCGGCTCTCAGGTCGATATCCGCCCCGTGCGCGATGTCGGCCCGCTGATGCATCAGCAGCTGCCGTTCCAGATCCTCAAGATGGACCGCCGCCGTGGCAACATCGTTGTCTCTCGCCGGTCGGTTTTGGAAGAAACCCGCGCCGAACAGCGTGCCGACATCGTCTCTCGCCTCGCGGAAGGCCAGGTCATCGACGGACTCGTCAAGAATATCACGGACTACGGCGCGTTTATCGATCTGGGCGGCATCGACGGCCTGCTCCACGTCACAGACATGGCGTGGCGCCGCGTCAATCATCCCTCCGAGATCCTCAACGTCGGCGATACGGTCAAGGTGCAAATCATCCGCATCAATCCCGAAACGCAGCGCATTTCGCTCGGCATGAAGCAGCTGCAGTCCGACCCGTGGTCGGCCATCGAGGCCAAGTATCCGGTCGGCGCCAAACTGAAGGGTACCGTCACGAACATCGCCGATTACGGTGCCTTCGTCGAACTCGAACCGGGTGTCGAGGGTCTGATCCACGTCTCCGAAATGAGCTGGACCAAGAAGAACGTACACCCCGGCAAAATTGTTTCGACGAGCCAGCAGGTCGACGTTCAGGTTCTCGAAGTCGATCCCACTAAGCGCCGCATTTCCCTGGGCCTGAAGCAGACCCAGGATAACCCGTGGGATGCCTTCCTCACCGCCCATCCGAAGGGCACGATCGTCGAAGGTCCGATCCGAAACATCACGGAATTCGGCCTCTTCATTGGCCTCGACAACGGTATCGACGGCATGGTGCATCTGTCCGACCTCGACTGGTCAAAGCCCGGCGACGAGCTGATCAAGGAGTACAAGAAGGGCGACAACGTGAAGGCCATGGTGCTTGACGTTGACAGCTCCAAGGAGCGCATTTCGCTCGGCGTCAAGCAACTGGCCGGCGACCCTGCCGATACGCTCTCGCGCTATAAGAAGGGCGATACAGTCACGTGCGAAGTCGTCGCCGTGCAGGAGAATGGCATCGAGGTGAAGATCGCCGACAGCGACATCACGGCGTTCGTCAAGCGCTCCGATCTGTCGCGTGACCGTTCCGAGCAGCGCCCCGAGCGCTTCACGGTCGGGCAGAAGGTCGATGCCGCGGTTATCTCCTCCGACAAGGCAGCGCGCCGTATCACGGTGTCGATAAAGGCACTCGAAATTGCCGAAGAAAAGCAGGCTGTCGCACAGTATGGTTCTTCCGACTCGGGCGCCTCGCTCGGCGACATCTTCAAGGCCGCCATCAAGAAGCGCAACGCCGACGACGACGAAGAGACCGAGTAACCTGGACTTCTTCA
>JALHMJ010000003.1:17886-209035 GCA_022844105.1 Hyphomicrobium sp.
GCTGTCGCACAGTATGGTTCTTCCGACTCGGGCGCCTCGCTCGGCGACATCTTCAAGGCCGCCATCAAGAAGCGCAACGCCGACGACGACGAAGAGACCGAGTAACCTGGACTTCTTCATGCGCTCAGCGGCCGGCTCCGCTGAGCGGAGTCGTTGAGCGCAACTCTAGATCATGCTCAGCGGCCGGCTCCGCTGAGCGGAGTCGTTGAGCGCAACTTTAGATCATGCTCAGCGGCCGGCTCCGCTGAGCGGAGTCGTTGAGCGCAACTTTAGATCATGCTCAGCGGCCGGCTCCGCTGAGCGGAGTCGCTGAGCGCAACTTAATACCCGTGCTGGAATGGAACGATTGAGAGCGCGGCGCCTTCGTGGTGCCGCGCTTTTTGCGTACCCTCGTTCGGTGGTGCAATTTGCTCGCGCAAGATACGCTGCTGCCTACGGATTCTTAGCGGATTAAAATCATAAAGATTGTTGGAATGTCCGGGCGGGTCCGGCCGCCAGCCAAGCAGGGAGTTCTGACAGCAATGTCACTCGAAACCGAGATCGTCCTCGACCGCCGCCAGCTTCGCCGCCGCCTCAGCCTGTGGCGCGGCCTTGCCATTACCGGCCTCGTCATCGCGATCGGTGGCTATATGCTGTCCGCCGACGAAACCAGCGGCGTGTTTGCCCAAAAGCACGTCGCGCGCGTCGCCTTTACCGGCACCATCTCCGAAAATCGCGCCGAACTGGAATTGCTGCGCAAAGTGCGTGAGGCAAAGAACGTGGCCGGCGTCATCGTTTTCGTTAACAGCCCCGGCGGCACGACGACCGGCGGGGAGGCGATCTACGAGGAACTGCGTCAGGTCGCGGCCAAAAAACCGGTTGTCGCCCAGTTCGGCACGGTCGCCGCCTCTGCAGGCTACATCGTCGGGCTCGCCGCCGATCATATCGTCGCCCGTGGCAACACGATCACCGGCTCGGTTGGCGTGCTTATGCAGTGGCCCGAAGTCAGCGAACTCCTGAGCAAGGTCGGCGTCAAAATGAACGAGGTTAAGAGCGGTGAACTGAAAGCCTCGCCGTCTCTATTTGCCCCCGCCGACGAGCCCTCCCTTAGCGTCGTGCGCGAGATGATTGGCGATGGTTTCCGATGGTTTGCGTCGCTGGTGGAAACCCGCCGCGGGATCAAAATTGCCGATGTGCCGGGCCTGGAAAAAGGCCGCATCTTCTCGGGCCGCGAGGCTGTCGCCAACAAACTTGTCGACGAAATCGGCGGCGAGCCCGAAGCGCAGCGGTGGCTTGAAGAGAAGCGCGGTGTCGAGAAAAACCTGAAAGTGATCGATTGGCAGCCGGCCGCGGCAAGCAGCTGGGGGCTTATGTCATCCATCTCATCGATCGCCGGTAACCTTTTTGGTGCTCAGGGCCGGGAAGTGGCCGAAATCCTGTCCCGTCAGCCGGGCTTTGCAACTCTTGGTCTTGACGGCATGCTGTCGGTTTGGCAACCTTCCGAAAACTGAGGAAAAACAAACCTTTCGGGGGGTGCCGTGATCAAGTCGGAACTGATCCAGAAGATCGCGAGTGCAAACCCGCATCTTTATCATCGCGACGTCGAACGCATCGTCAATGTCATCTTCGACGAGATTGTCGATGCGCTGGCCCGCGGTGATCGAGTGGAATTG
Organism: Hyphomicrobium sp.; assembly: GCA_022844105.1. GTDB lineage: Bacteria > Pseudomonadota > Alphaproteobacteria > Rhizobiales > Hyphomicrobiaceae > JAGVSR01. The sequence goes on from JALHMJ010000003.1 coordinate 19,539, forward strand.
CGCGGTTTCGGTGCCTTCACGGTCAAACACCGCGCCGCTCGACAGGGGCGCAACCCACGCACGGGATCGCCGGTGCCGGTCGAAGAAAAGTTTGTGCCGTTCTTCAAGACCGGCAAGGAACTGCGCGACCGGCTCAATGGCGACGACGGCGCAACGAATAACTGACGCGCTGACTGTCACTTCGATTGGACCGAACTCTGGCGAGACCCATTGTGCTGAAACGCATCGTCACGCTGCTGATTGCGTTTCCGGCCGCCGCCGTGTTGGTGACCTTGGCGATTGCCAATCGTCACGCCGTGACGCTCGTCCTCGATCCCTTTAATCCGACGGCGCCGCTCGTCTCACTGTCGCTGCCGTTTTACGCCTATCTCTTCGGGGCATTGATCGTCGGGGTCGGTCTGGGCGGAATTGCGGCCTGGGCCAATCAAGCGCGCTGGCGCCGCCAAGCCCGTGTGCAAACGTCAGAAGCACGGCGATGGCAATCGGAAGCCGACCGCCTCGCGCGCGAGCGTGACGCCAGCGTGGCGCAACGCGGTCGCGAGTTGCCGCCACCATCGAGCGAGCGCACGGCAGCTTAAATTCGAGCCGCGCGTTCCCCAACCATTCGGACAAAACCGTCCGCGGAATTTTTGCCTTATGACGACGGCCGTCAAGATCTGCGGCATCAATAATCGATCAAGCCTCGACGCGGCCCTTACAGGCGGCGCCGATTTTGTCGGCTTGGTCTTCTTTGCAAAAAGCCCGCGTCACCTCAGTCTGGCTGAAGCGCAAGCTCTACGCGAAGTGGTGTCCGGTCAGGGGCTGTGCCGCACAGTGGCTCTCGTCGTCGATGCCGCCGACGATGCGCTGGCCGAAATCATTGCGACTGTCGATCCAGATTGCCTTCAGCTTCACGGACACGAAACGGTGGATCGCGTCGCGCACATACGGACGATGTTTCGCAAACCGATCTTGAAGGCGGTCCCGGTCACCAGCGCCACGGATGTCGAACCGGCCCTGAGGTACTACGCGCCCGGCCAAGTTGCCGACATCCTGCTCTTTGATGCCAAGCCTGATCCGTCAGCGTTGCTTCCGGGAGGCAATGGATTGGCGTTCGATTGGCACGCGCTCGACGGACTGGCCGCGCGCATACCCTTCGCGCTCGCTGGCGGCCTGACGCCGGCAAACGTTGCCCAAGCGATCGCACTCACCGGCGCTTCGATCGTCGACGTCTCTTCGGGTGTCGAAAGCGCGCCCGGCGTAAAGAACCCCGCCCTCATCCGCCGCTTTCTTCACAACGCGAAGGCGGCTAAGCAAGCAAGCTGAATTCCTCAACGGGCAAAAGATCGACCGAGAGAGATCAACATGACGACGAGCACCGCCAAGAGCCACGACGCAAAGCTCAACAGCTATCGCACAGGGCCAGACGACAAGGGTTTCTTCGGTCTGTTCGGTGGCCGCTTCGTCGCCGAAACATTGATGCCGCTGATTCTCGAGCTGGAGCGCGCCTACGAAGCCGCCAAAGCCGATCCGTCGTTCCAAGCAGAGATCGATTACCTCAATCTTCACTACGCCGGCCGGCCCAGCCCGCTTTATCTTGCCGAGCGCATGACGAACGAACTGGGCGGCGCGAAAATTTACTTCAAGCGCGACGAACTCAATCACACCGGTTCGCACAAGATCAACAATTGCCTCGGCCAGATCCTTCTTGCCCGCCGCATGGGCAAGACGCGGATTATCGCTGAAACCGGTGCCGGTCAGCACGGCGTGGCGGTTGCAACTGTTTGCGCCAAGTACGGTCTGCCGTGTGAAATCTACATGGGTGCCACCGACATCGAGCGTCAGGCGCCGAACGTGGCGCGCATGATGCTGCTCGGCGCCAAGCTCAATTCTGTTACGGCTGGCGCCGGCACGCTCAAAGACGCCATGAACGAAGCGCTGCGCGACTGGGTCACCAACGTCACTGACACTTACTATCTCATCGGCACCGCCGCGGGGCCGCATCCCTACCCCGCGATGGTGCGCGACTTTCAGTCGATTATCGGGAAAGAAACGCGCGAGCAAATGATCGCCGCGGAAGGCCGCCTGCCGGATACGATCGTCGCTTGCATCGGCGGCGGATCAAATGCAATTGGATTGTTCCACCCTTTCCTCGATGACAAGAACACCGCCATTTACGGGGTCGAAGCGGGCGGTCATGGCCTCGACGTCGAAAACGGTCACGCTGCGTCGATGAACGGCGGCACGCCCGGTGTTTTGCATGGCAACCGCACGTACCTTTTGCAAAACGATGACGGCCAAATTCTCGAAGGCCACTCCATATCCGCCGGTCTCGATTACCCCGGCGTCGGACCCGAGCACGCTTGGCTGAAAGATACCGGCCGCGTCACTTACGTTTCCATCACCGACAAGGAAGCGCTGCAAGCGCTTCAGTTTTGCACGCGCATGGAGGGCATCATCCCGGCCCTTGAGCCCAGCCACGCGCTGGCGCAGGTCATGAAGCTCGCGCCTACGCTCCCCAAGGACAACCTGCTCGTGATGAACCTCTGCGGCCGCGGCGACAAAGACCTGTTCACGGTCGCCAAGGCGCTGGGCATGAAAATCTGATCCGGAGCCAGGATGAAGACCGATACACGCATCGAACAGCGGTTCGCTAAGCTCAAAGCCGAGGGCCGCGCTGCCCTCGTCACCTTTGTGACCGCCGGCGACCCGAACTACGCCACATCCCTGAAAATCATTTCTGGACTGCCCGGCGCCGGTGCCGACGTCATCGAAATAGGCATGCCGTTTTCCGATCCGATGGCGGACGGCCCACCGATCCAGGCCTCAGGCTTGCGCGCCCTCAAAGCCGGCCAGAACATGAAGAAGACGCTGCAGCTGGTGCGCGATTTCCGCAACTCCGACAGCGAAACGCCGATCGTGCTGATGGGCTACTACAATCCGATCTACGTTTATGGCAATGAGCGCTTCCTGGACGATGCCGTTGCTGCCGGGGTGGACGGCCTGATCGTTGTCGATGTCCCGCCCGAGGCCGACGACGAATTGTGCATTCCAGCACTCGCTCGCGGTCTCAACTTCATCCGCTTGGCTACGCCGACAACTGACGACCGCCGCCTGCCGATGGTGCTCCAGAACACATCCGGCTTCGTCTACTATGTCTCGATCACCGGCATCACGGGGGCAGCTGCCCCTGTTGCGACCGACGTCGGTCGCCACGTCGCGCGCATCAAGCAGGCCACCGACCTGCCCGTCGCGATCGGTTTCGGAGTGAGAACACCGCAGCAGGCTAAAGACCTCGCCGCACATGGCGACGGCGTCGTGGTCGGTTCGGCTCTCGTGAATAAAATTGCCGCCAGCCTCGACGCCGCCGGAAATCCGACAGACAGCACCGTGCGCGAGGTGCTACAACTCGTGGCGAGCCTGAGCGGAGCCTTGAAGTCGGCCTGAGCTGGCCTTCCTGCATCACGACGTCTGTAAAACCGTAACCAAACCCCGCAACGGCCCACAGATTGCGACGCGCTAGCCCTGAAACAAACGCACCCGGCGTGCTATGGATGCTTGATCGATCAACGTCTCCGCATCCTGAGGAGCGAGAATAGCGTGAACTGGATCAATAACGTCGTCCGGCCGAAGATCCGCAGCTTCCTGACAACGAAGCGGGAAGTGCCGGACAATCTCTGGGTCAAATGCCCGGAGAGCGGCCAGATGGTCTTCTACAAAGACCTGGAGTCGAATCAGTTCGTGGTGCCCGGTTCCGGCTATCACATGCGGATGGGCGCGAAATCGCGCCTTGTCGCGCTCTTTGACGGCGGCGCGTACGAAACCATTTCCGTGCCGCCAGTACCGCAGGATCCGCTCAAATTCCGCGATGGCCGCCGCTATACCGAGCGCCTCAAGGATGCCAAGACCAAAACCAGCCTTGAAGACGCGGTTCTCATCGGCGAAGGCAGGCTCGACGGCCAAAATATAGTCTCCGCCGCGCAGGATTTCGACTTCATGGGCGGTTCTCTCGGCATGGCCGCCGGCGAAGCCGTGATCACCGGCCTGACCCGTGCGCTGGAAAAGGGGACGCCCTTTATTCTCTTCGCAGCCTCCGGCGGCGCCCGGATGCAGGAAGGGATCCTGTCGCTGATGCAGATGCCGCGCACGACAATCGCCGTGCAACGCCTGCGTGAGGCGGGGCTGCCCTACATCGTCGTCCTGACCGATCCGACCACGGGTGGCGTCACCGCGTCGTACGCCATGCTGGGCGATGTCCATATCGCCGAGCCCGGCGCGCTCATTTGTTTTGCCGGTCCGCGCGTCATCCAGCAGACCATTCGCGAACAGTTGCCGGATGGATTCCAGCGCTCCGAGTATCTCCTCGACCACGGCATGATTGACATGGTCGTGCACCGTCACAAGCTGCGCGAAACCCTGTCTCGCGTGTGCCGCATCCTTATGAACGGGGGCGGCAAGGCGAAGCGCGCCAACGGCCACGCGTCGGCCAACGGCCGGATGATTGAAACGACCGCGCGCGAAGCCGCTGTTCTCGAAGTCCGCCCGATGGACGTTGCGTCACCTGTAGTCGGCGACGGCGCTGGTCGCGACGCGACGGCAAAGACGTCGAAACCTCTGGCCAAAGACAAGTCATCGCCGGCGTAAAGTCGCGGCAGCTTGCACGGTCGACCATCTGCCGCAGGACCTTCACGGTATGGTGACCCATCCGCTCGGTCCACGGCCCCGCCGGACGACGTAAGACAACGCATTGCAGACGGCCCACGAACCTCGACCGGGCCCCGATCGAAGAGCCCGCGATGCTGACGAGCGACAAGCTCCTGGCCGACCTTAAATTGCTTCACCCGAAGCTGATTGACCTGTCCCTCGGCCGCATCGAACGGCTGCTGGAAAAGCTTGGCGATCCGCATAAGAGATTGCCCCCCGTCATCCACATAGCCGGCACCAACGGCAAGGGCTCGACGACGGCGTTTATGAAGGCGATGCTTTCGGCCGCAGGGCTGCGCGTGCATGTCTACACCTCGCCGCATCTGGTGCGTTTTCACGAACGCATCGAACTGTCGGGCTCCGATGGCATCTCGCGCCCAATCGGCGAAGAGCAGCTTGTTGACGTTCTGACGCGGACGCAGGCCGTCAACGACGGCGACGACATCACCCAATTCGAAATCACGACCGCGGCGGCATTTCTGGCCTATGCCGAAACGCCCGCCGACGTGCTCTTGCTCGAAGTCGGCCTCGGCGGCCGTCTTGACGCGACCAACGTCATCGACCGTCCAGCCCTCACCGTCATCACGCCGATCAGCCTTGATCATGCGGAAAAACTCGGTGCGACAATCGGCAAGATCGCTGCCGAGAAGGCTGGTATCCTGAAACGCGGCGTAACGTGTGTTGTTGCCCAGCAGACCGACGAGGGATTGGATGTCATTCGGCAAACAGCGGCCCGCGTGGGCGCAAATCTCGTGATCTGGGGGCAGGATTTCGACGCATTCGAACAGAACGGCCGGCTCGTCGTTCAAACTGAAACGCATGTCCTCGATCTGCCGCTGCCGGCGCTCGTCGGACGCCATCAGATTGTCAACGCCGGCACCGCCGTTGCCGCGGCTCTGCAGCTGGACGAACTGCTCCAGAATGAAGCCGCAATCGAGCGCGGGTTGACGACGGCCAAATGGCCGGCTCGCATGCAGCGCCTCGACAGCGGCCCGCTGCCCGACCTTCTCGGGCGCGGCTCGGAACTTTGGCTCGATGGCGGCCACAACCCCTCCGCTGGGATTGCACTCGCGCAGACGTTGGCAGACCTTGAAGAACGCGCTTCCAAGCCGCTCTATATCGTATGCGGGATGATGGGGCTGAAGGACGCCGCCGGTTTTCTGTCCCCATTTCGCGGCATTGCGCGCCACATCGTGACGGTCCCGATCCCCGGTGCCCACGAAGCGCCCTTCACGCCAGACGCCCTGGCCGACGTGGCCCACCGCGTCGACCTCTCCGCTGAGAGTGCCGTCGATATTGAAAGCGCACTGAAGCGCATCGAACTGTTGGACGGCGCACCCAAACGAGTCCTCATCTGTGGCTCGCTTTACCTGGCCGGCCACGTGCTCGCGCGCCAGGAAGGCGTCGAGGTCCAGGGCAACTGAACAACAAGTCAAAGAAAAGGGCCGCGCAGCAATTGCCACGCGGTCCCGAAATAATACCCTACGCGGCGCGGTTTAGACGAGCGCGCCGTTGATGAAATCTTCCAGGCGCTTCTTCTGCACCATGGCGCCCGACTGACGGGCCTTGACCTCGCCGCCCTTGAACACGATTAGCGTCGGCATTGCCTGAATGGCGTACTTGGTCGTGATGCCCGGGCTCTTGTCGACATCAACCTTCACGACCTTGACCTTGCCCTTCATGTCGGCGGCCACCGCGTCCAGCGTCGGTGCCATCGCTTTACACGGCCCGCACCATTCGGCGTAAAAGTCCACCACGACCGGCTCGGATGACTTCAGCACCACTTCGTCGAAGGTGCTGTCGGAAACGACGGGAGTTTCGTTGCCCATGATGGTCTCTCTGTTGATGCCGGCGCAGGTGCAACCGGCTCATATCGGATGCAAGACTTAGGAACGACGGCCACCCGCGTCAAGGCTGCCCAGATCGAGCTGCCACAGAGCATCGCTGTATCTATCTAGAATTGTTTGAGGAATTTCCATCAGATGCGGCACTTCCGTCCATAGCAGCGCGGCGCGGATGAGCTTATCGCGGTAGATCTCTTTGAGCGCAATTGTGTAGGCGGCGAGCTGGTAGAGGTAAACCGGCGCGACATCCGCAATGGCAGCCGGGGCGGCGCGGTTGGTTTTGTAATCGATAATCAGGACGGCATCGTCTGTCACGGCAAGGCGATCGAGCTGCCCCGTCAGCTTCAAGGCCGGTCCGCGGCCCGACGGATGCGGGATTTCGGCGACGATCGGCACCTCGGCCCGGCTCGCAGCCGAAAACAGCACGCCGAACGCCGTATGATCGACGATCGCCAGCGCCTCCGCAGCGATACTGTGTCTCGTTCGTGCAGGCAGATGCCCGGCGCGCGTTTCGAGGTAGACGGCTGCCGCTGCGGCTCGGCGATCCGGCTGGATACCGGGCAGATGTTCAAGCAACGCATGTGTCAGCGTGCCCCGCAGAAAACGATCACCGGCGAGGCCCGCACCGTGCCGCGTGCTGCATGCCGGCGCAAGGGCTGACGGTTCGGCCAAGGGATCGGCTGTCGGTTCCTTGGGCAGCGGCTCACCGTCGTCGTCGCTGTCGTAGGGGGCCAGTCGCGACGGCGCCAACGGGATGCTGAGAGATCTTTCCCGCGGAGCCGGCGTCGACGCCCAGGCCGGCCGCTCCTGAGCGGTGACGTCGTCGGTCCCGACATTCGCTTTGCCGTCGGGGCCAGTTCCATCGGCCTGCGCCACGTCAGACCGGTACAGTATCGCGTCTTCGCCCGGCGCGTCGGGTGATACGGCGAGCGCTGCGCAGACGAGGTCGAACCAGCAGCCGCCTTCACGTCTGGGCTTTTTGTTTCTCTCAAAACCGGCCACGATGAGTCGGTCACGCGGCCGCGTCATCGCAACGTACAGCAGCCGGTTGCGCTCATGCTGATCGCGCGTCTGGGCCAGTGCTCGCGCCTTTTGGATCGGCTCCAGGATGCCGGATCCCGGAATGGGCCAGACGAAAGGCGCCGCATCATCCGGGGATCGGCGCAAATCCTCCAGAACCAGTGGTTTACCGCCGCCGCTACCGCCCGCTCCCGTCGCGCACGTGTCCGGCAAGAAGACGATCGGCGCTTCAAGTCCCTTCGCGCCGTGCACGGTCATGATTCGTACTTCTTCGCGGGCGTGCTCTGTGTCGCGTTTAATTTCACGCTCGTCCTTGGCCAGGGCATGCAGAAATCCAGTCAGAGAGGCCGGAGCTCCGTCGTCGTAGGTCAACGCGACGTTGAGGAATTCGTCGATCGGATCGACGGCGTCGGGTCCAAGACGGCCGATGAGCTTGGCGCGAACCTCGTCACGGTCGAGCAGGCTTGCCCAGAATTCAAACGGAGGTGTGAAGTCCGCCGCCTTGCGCCAGCGCTTCAAGGTGTCGCCAGCAGCGGCGTAGCGGACATCCGCATCGGTATGACTGAGCAGCGACTTCCACAGCGTGCCTTTGCGCCCATGCGACAGCCGCAGCAGATCGTCATCGTTGAAATCGAAGATGGGGCTTTTCAACACCTCGGCGAGGGCCAGATCGTCTTCAGGCAGCGTCAGAAAGTTGCCCAGAGAGATCAGATCCTGCACGGCAATGTGCTGCGTCAGCGCCAGACGGTCTGCACCGGCAACGGGCACACCCGCAGCTTTCAATGCCGCGACCATGGGACCGGCGAGCGGCCGACGTTTGCGTACCAAAATCAGGATATCGCCTGCCCGCACGGCACGGCCGGCCGACGGCAGCGGCTCGCCAGTATCGAGCCATCCGCGAATGGTGGCAGCAATCCGGTTGGCAAGCCGCAGCGACGGCGCCATTACCGACGTCTCGTCCAGCGGCGACCATGGATCGGCCGAATCCCCGTCGATCCACGGCTCCGGCCGCCAGATTTCGACGCATCCCGCCTGACCCAGCCGTTTGGCGATATGGCGCATTCCGGCGGGCCCGGCAGGAACACCCGGAGTTCGGTTCATGTCGGCAAAGACCGTATCGACGGCGTCCAATACCGGAGCCGTTGTGCGGAATGACACGTTGAGATCGACGCGATGAAACGGCGCCCCGGCGTCGCGTGCCAGCGCGGCAAACCGGTCGCCCATATCGGCAAACATTTCCGGTGCCGCTCCCTGAAACGAGTAGATCGACTGCTTCTCGTCGCCGACGGCGAAGATGGTGCGAACATCGTCGCGCGTTCCGCTGCCGGCGAAGAATTCCTCCGCGAGCCGCCCCACGACCTGCCATTGCGAAGGGCTGGTATCCTGACTCTCGTCGACAAGTAGATGTTCCAGGCCGCTGTCGAGCTTGTAAAGAACCCACTCGGCGGAGCTCCGCGTGGCAAGCAGCGTCTTCGTACGCGCGATGAGATCATCGAAGTCGAGAGCCGCCCGCCTCGCTTTGGCTTCGTCATATTTCTGCAGCACGGCATCCACGAGCCGGTAGAGTGCGACGGTCGCCTCGACCACCTCGCAGCCTTTGAGTTCGGCCCAAAGCGGCACGAATTGCCCCTGAGCCCGTGTCAGCAACGCGTCTTCCACCGGGTGCGCTTTGGCGAGAGGCTTCGTCATCAGAGATTTGCGCGGCTCGCCTTTATCAGTCAGGAACAATTCGCTGAGGAGGTCACGTCGCGTCGTCGGCTTGCGAGCGGCAGCGATCGCACGCAGACACTCGGCGCGATCCAGATCCGTTTTGCCGCCGCCGGACAAAATGTCCACAAGGCGCGCACAATCACTGTCGGTCAGGAGCGTAGCGAGATCGGCAGTCAGCGTTTCGCTGGTCACCGCTCCCCGGACGGCGAAATACCCTCGCAGCATGGCCTCCGACTTGGCCAGACCCTCTTTCGCGCTCGGCAATCGCACCGCGTCTTCGATCCACCGACGTTCGTTCAGCGCCGCAGTCAGCACATCGTCGAAACGGTCGTCGGCCGCGCGCGCCACGGCGCAGGTGAGCGCTTTTCCAAGCGGTGATTCCCGTCTGTGGCACGCCTCGACCAGCACGCTGTCGATCGCCTGCCGCCGCAATTCGCGCGCCTCGACCTCATCGAGAATGGCAAAGCCCGGGGTCACGCCGGCTTCGAGTGGAAACCTTTGCAACAGTCGTTCCGAGAAAGCGTGGATCGTTTGAACTTTGAAGCCGCCTGGCGTCTCGATCGAGGCCGTAAACAGCGTCCGCGCCCGCGCCGCCTCTTCCAGCGTGGGTGCCCGCGACAGGAGCTTTGTCAAATCGGCGTCGAGCGCTGCGGAGGTCATCGTCACCCACCGCGCGAGATCGTCGAAGACCCGTTTCGACATTTCCGACGCCGCCGCCTTCGTGTAGGTCAGGCACAGAATTTTCTGCGGCGCCACACCGGCGAGAAGCAATCGTAACACGCGCATTTTGAGAACATGCGTCTTGCCGGTCCCGGCATTCGCGCTGACCCAAACGGACGCGGCCGGATCTGACGCTTGGTGCTGCACGCGGATGGTGCGCGCCAACTCGGCGTCAAGATCGATCATCCGGGCATTCATGCCTCTGTTTCCTCCGGACCTTCGACTTCGCTGGCCGTCCACTCTGCAACGCGCGCCAAATGCGCATATTCATCGAACGCGTATGAAAAGCCGGACCTTCGCACCGGCCGATAGGGCGTCTGCGGGTCATCGAAGCGCGCGATGTGTTTCATAAGCCCGGCGAGTGTCTCGGCGGCAAGAGCAGCGATATCTGGACATTTAATGCAGTCATCCGAGCCGGGCGGTTCCCCGCCCGAGGCGCGGATGTAGCGCAGCTCCGCGATATCGCGCTTTGCCACGCCGGCAAATCCCGCGTCGAGCGCGATCGCGGCTTCAAGCGGCAATTGCGGCGCGCGGCCTTCGTTGACCTTCTTGGAGTTGGGAGGAGTGCCCGTCTTATAGTCCGTGATGATAAGACCGCACGGCCCGACATCGATGCGGTCAGCGCGGGCCGTGAGCGTGAATGGCCCGCCCGGCGCTGAAAACACCAATTGACCGCTTGTTTCTGAAATAACGGTTTCAATCGACCTTCGGCGGACGGGCTCCGTTTCCGCAAACCATTCGGCAAAGCGCAGAAACCGCGGCACCCAGAACGCAGCAATTCGTGGATGCGTGCGGTACGCGTCCAGAATGCCCCTTGCCTTGTCGGCGAGCTCGGTCGCGATGTCGACTGGCAACGTGGACGGATGCGCCTTGGCAAACAAAGAGAGTGCCTCGTGGATGATGCTGCCGCGTAGCGCCGGCCCCGGCTCCGTGCCGAGCGGGTCCAGCGACTCAAGTCCCAATATTTCGCGCGCGAAAATGGCATAGGGGTTGCCAATGAATTTTTCGACGCGCGAGACCGACAGCTTGCGCGGCCGCACGCTCAGCGGAGGACAAGGCTCGGGGCATTTGGCGCTAGGCCGGCGCGCGACGACATCCCGTTGCCGCGCCCACGCGAGCCACGGCAGGGGCGGCCGCAGCTCGTCCCGCGCTCCCGCTCCATCGAGCAGGGCTTGCAGCCGCAGCAACCAACGCGACGCCACCGCTGGAACGCCGTCCACCTTCTGCGCTCGCGTCAAAATCACCTGCCGCGCACCGAGCATCGAAATGAAGTCGTGCGCGGCCTGCCCGATCTTTTCTTCCGGTGACGGCAATTTCAGATCGCTGCGCATGGGCCGATTGAGCCATGGTCCTGGATCGGCGGATTCAGGCCACGTTCCGTCGTTAAGAGAGCCGAGAATGACAATGTCAGGCTGTTGCAGACGGGCTTCAAATGGCCCCCAAATGAATAGCCGAGGGTGGACAGGCACGCGCGGCCGCACATTCAAGCCTGCAACGAGACTGCGATAAAAATCGGGATAGTCCGCGGCCGGGATCGCGACCGGCGGCAACGCATCGTCGAGCAGCTCGGCAAAAAAACGCTGCGCGGCATCCCCCGCCTCTCCTTGCCACAAAGGCGACGGCGCGGCCTCACCATCTGGCAGCCGGGCAAGATTTTCGGCAACCGCGACATGTGCACTTGCCAACTCCGCGATCGTATGCGCTTCGACCGCCGAGGTAATGGCCGCTAGCGGTTTGAATGCGCCGCTCAGCGACTGCACGAGATCATGGGCTGCGTTCCAATCCTCTGGCCACAGTCGACGTACGGCCTTGTGACGACGTTCGCCGGTGTCTGTTTCGTGCTGGGCCTTCTCGATTGCCGCCGCGACGCCCTCCAGCCCTTGTCCGAAGAACGGCGTGCGGAAAGCTGCAATTTCGAGCGCCCGCGCCGCACGCCGGATTGCGAAAGGATCGCGCCCGAGCCGCGTCAGGGGATGCTTCAGCAATGACATCAGGGTTGCTGGCGCGTAGCCGTCGGCATGCGCGGCGATGACCAGATCTAGAAAGGCGCCAGGAACGGTTTTCGCGAACGGCCGGCCGGCGGAATCGTCGACGCGAATGCCCCAGCTTTCGAGCCGGATGGCGACCCGCCGCGCCAGAAGACGATCGGGCGAAACGAGCGCTGCGGTACGCTGTGGTGTCTCGGCGGCGTGCCGCAGAATGAGCGCGATGGCTTCCGCTTCGTCCTGCGCCGAGGGTGCTTCGAGCAGGCTGAGGCCATCGAGCGCCGCCGCGCGCGTCGCCGTTTCAGCCAATTTGGCAACATAGCCGTGCCATTGCCCCGTCGTGCGTGATGGCCGCAAGGCTTCTGAAATAAGGGTTTCGCGCGCTGCCTGCCGTGGGTCGACAGCGGCCCCCCGCAGCACGGCCACATCGTCTCGCGTTAAACCGAGGGACTTCAGAAGTTTCGCCAAGCCATGCTGAGGATGCTCTGCATGGGCATTCGCTGGCTTGTCGGCGAGAATATCGTCCCAGCTGGCAGTGTCGAGACTGAGATCGAGTGCTGGCAGCACGATCGCACCATTCGGCAAAGCGGCAACCGCGCGCATCAGTTGCACGGTCGCCGGCACGGAGCCGGTCACGCCCGCGACGATCACCGGGCCTTGCGGCGGGGAATGCGCGAGCCGTTCCGCGTCCGCCCGGATCACCGCGTTGCGTCGCTCTGCCGACGATAGCAATCCATTGAGCTGGAGATAAGACGGCCAATGAGTGGTCACGATCTGAAGAAACTGCAGTGTCTTCTGCCAGTGTTCAGAAAAGTTCTCCGGCACAAGCGAGCCAAGTTCGTCCAGCGATACGCCTTCCGTTTCCACCATATCCATCAGGCGGGCGAGTTCAGCCGCCAGCGTCGCGGCTTGCGCAGGCGTTGCCGCCCCGGCCGCGACAGTCTCGATGCCGCCATCGTCGCGCCCGCGCATGGCCTCCGACCAGCGCAACACAAGCTGTGTCAACACCAGCCGGCGGTGCATCTCGCTGATTGCAGGACCAAGCACCGCGGCGCGTTCGCCGCGAGCAGCATCGGTGACGAGGGACAAATCTTCATCACCCTCCGAGATCGGCAGGATCGAAGGCAGCAACATGGCGCGTCCGTCACCGGCAGCCAGGAACGCATCCTGCAACGCCCGCGTGGCACGCCGCGTCGGCAGATAAAGCGTCACGCCGGTAAGATCGACTGGACTGGGTTTTGGACCGCCAGGCGCCGGCAAATCGCCACGCAACAGGGCGCTCGCCAGTGCACGTAGAAATGGTTGCCCGGCCGGCACCGTGTAAATGCGCCGCTGACCGGCGTTCGCGTCAGCGGACATCGAGTTTCAATCGTTGTTCGGCATCGGCCAGCGCTTCCGGTGTCCCAACGTGCATCCATACGCCGTCGAGCCGAACACCATAGAGCCGGCGCTCTGCCATGGCGCGGTCCCACGGCTTGTTGAGCGAGAACGCCCCTTTCGGTGCGTTTTTGAACAAGCGGGGATGCGCAATTGAAACACCTGTGAACACGAACGGCGCTTCTTGCCGTTCCAGCCGCCGCGTCAAGATCCCCGTCGGCTCCATGTTGAAATCGCCGTGGCCGTCATAGCCGACGCTCGTTGCGGCGAGCGCCAGCAGCATCAGACCGTCCATGCGCTCTGCGTCCCAGGCGGCGATCAACCGCCGGATCGAACCGCCGATGCCCTCGATCCATGCCGTGTCTGAATTGTGGATGAGAAACGGCTTGTCTCCGAGGAGTGGCAGTGCGTTCACGACGCCGCCGCCTGTATCGAGCAACCGGCCGCGCTCGTCGGATACAAAAATTCGAGGCGACGTCCGGCCCTTCAGATGGGCTTCGAGCTGATCTGCGAGGTAATGTACGTTGACGATAACCCGAGTAATCCCGGCGGCCTCCAGCCTGTCGAGGGCATGGTCGATGAGCGCCCGCCCGCCAAGGCGGACCAGCGGTTTGGGAACCATGTCGGTCAGCGGCCGCATGCGTGTGCCGAGCCCGGCGCCGAGGATCATGGCGGTATCGATCACGAATGAGCTCCGTTGCGGCGGATCAGGCTAGGCCGACGGGACCCGCGCCCTAAGGCCGGCGGGAAAATGCAAATCGTACCATCCTGCCAGTTGGGTGAGATCTGGATGCGCCAGGTCCCGTTCCAGATAGCGCCATATGCGCGGAATGTGACGCAGATAGTTGAGCTTACCGTCGCGTTTCCACAGCCGTGCGAAGATCCCGAGTATCTTTGTGTTTCGCTGTGCCCCCAGAGCAGCATACGCAAACCGAAACTGGCCCTCATCAAAGGCCGGCTCGCGGGCTGCCACGGCGGTCACATAGCGCGCATACAGCCGATCCTCGATATCGGGGGCAACGTCGAGGCGCGCATCCTGCAATAAAGACACCAGATCAAAAGCCGGATGCCCGATAAGTGCATCCTGAAAATCGATAAGGCCGACGGTGTTGGACGCCGCGCCGCCACGTTCCGGCATGAAGAGCAGATTGGGCGAATGATAATCGCGCAACGCGATTGTTTGTTCGTCGAGGCCGCAGATCCGGTCCAGAACGTCCGCCCAGGCAGCATCGAAGGCCGCGCGCGCATCGTTGCTAATCGTCGCTCCTTTCATGAGCGGCCAGTACCAATCCGGCAGCAGCGTCGTCTCGATTTCGTAAGCGCCGCGATCATAAAGGCCGATCGTTGCACCACTCCCCTGGCCCGCATTCCAAGCTAACACACGCGCGGCATCGATCCCGCGCATCGCCACGAGCGTATCCGTAGCCGCCGCCCACATCGTCTCAAGGTCACTCCCCGCGGCGACTTCCGACCCAAACACGCGATCGCCGAGATCACCGATCAACATCAGGCCGCGCGCGTGATCGGCGGCATGAATCTCCGGCACCACCAGGCCGCCGGATTGGAGCAGCTTTGCGACGCTTTCAAACGCTGACGTGCCTTCGGCCAGATGGGCAATGCGGCTATACGGCTGGCCGTCTTTGATCGCGGGGCCATCCGGTTGCGGCGGCCAATCCATCAGGATCAGCGGCTGGCCGTCGTGCGCAAGCCGCGCATAGGCACGCGGCGAAGCATCCCCTTGCAGGTAGGCGATCGGCGTCTCGGGCCGGATCGCGTTCTCATCGAGAAATTGAGCAATCTCGCGCAATCGGGCGAGGCGTTCATTCCACGAGCCCGCGGCCCGGACTGTGATCTCGCGCCGGTCCTGGGCTTGGCCCTCCGCCAGAAGGATGTCGAGACGATCCGGGCCGAGCAACGACGGCGCCCGCTCCGGCCACTCGATAAGAATTGCGCTGCGCTCCGCCAGGTCCGCGAGACCCAGTTCCAGCGCTTCGGCTTCATCGGACAGTCTGTAGAGATCGACGTGCGCCAGCCCGAGCCGCGGCGCGTCGTAGGTTTGAACGAGCGCGAATGTCGGGCTCGGCACTTCTGCATCGGCATCGCCGATAACCGCGCGGATCAGCGCGCGTGCCAACGTCGTCTTGCCGGCACCCAAGTCGCCGTGCAGCGCCAGCGTGTCGCCAGCGCGAAGCTTCAAGCCGATCAGTTCGGCAAGGCGGCGGACGGCGGTTTCGCTGGCCTCAGGAAGCGTCCATGTTGTTGGCATATGCGGGCGCGCGCTCGTCCGACTCTTCGATGACAACCGGCCCGGCGGGCCGCTGCGGCAACCGTACCGTGATGCGCGTTCCAATTCCAGGCTTGCTGTTGAGGATCACGCGGCCCTTGTGCAGTTCGGCAAGGCTCCGCACCAGCGACAGTCCAAGTCCGGGTCCGCGATGTTCCGAACCCTGGCTGCGGCTTTCGAAGCGATCGAACACGCGCGGCTGCTGTTCCACGGGGATCCCGACCCCATTGTCCTCGACGGCAAAGCAGATTTCGCTGCCCTCGCGCCAGCACTCGAGGCGTACGACACCACCCGGACGCGAGAAACCGATGGCGTTCGACATCAGATTATATAGGATTTGCCGCACGCGCGCTTCGTCGGCGATGAACGGGCCGATATGATCTTCCAGCGCGACATCGATTGTCAGACCGGCTGTCACCGCCTTTTCGCGAAGCGCGAGAATGGTCGCATCGATGACTTCACGCGCCTCGACGCTCGTCAGCCGTAACTCAAGTGCCCCAGCGTCGATCGTGGCCAGATCGAGGATGCCGTCGATGATCGACAACAGCGATTTCGACGACAGCGAGATATGCCCTAGATACTCGCTCTGCTTGGGTGACAATGCGCCAAGCTTCGGACTGGCCATGAATTCGCTGAAACCGATGATGTTGGTCAGCGGCGTACGCAGTTCGTAAGACACATGCCCGATGAAGCGATTCTTTAAGTTGTCGGCCGCGACAAGGGCTTCGTTGCGTTCGCGGAGCGTTCGCTCGTAGGCCTTGGCGTCCGTAACATCGGCAAACGTCAGCAGCATGCCGCCGTCCGGCAATGGAGTTGCCGCGTAATCAACGACGCTTCCGTCCGGCCGCGTCATCTGTCCTTCCATGGGCGAGCGCGCAGCGGTGATCGAGGTCACGGCCTTCACGATTTTCTGCCACGTGTGGCCGTCGTCGAACAGAACCTTGGCATTGGCGACGAATTCGTCGATGTGCGGCGTGCTTGCCAGCAACCGGTGAGACATCCGCCAGATCTGGACAAACGCGCTATTGAACAATTTGAGGCGTCCGTCGGTGCCAAACACCGCCACACCCTCCTTCAAGCTGTTCAGTGTTTCGCCCTGCGTGCGCGTCAGCGCGACGTAACGCCGTTCCAGCGACAGCGCTTCCGTCTTGTCGTCATAGAAATAGGTCACCCCGCCATCAGGACGTCTCTCGGCGGCGACGTGCACCACGCGCCCGCTCTTCAAGTGCCACCAATCTTCGATTTCCGTCAATTCGGTATAGCAGGCGAGCAATCGCGACTTCCATTCACGGTAGTTAGCAACGTCCGGCAGCTGACTTTCTTCGCGGAGTCGGTCGAGAATGGCCCCATCCTGCGGGCCCGACTTCAACCAGGCTTCATCGAGTTGCCAGAGCGTGCGGTAGGCCTCGTTGTGGAACGTCAGGCGCCGATCGGCACTGAAAATGGCGACAGCTGTGGCAACGCGGTCGAGCGTTCTGTCGTAGGCCGCCACCTGCCGGTCGAGCGCCGTCTGGGCGTGCTCAAGAGCGGTGATGTCGATCGCCGCTCCCGCGCTCGCGTCCGCCAGCGGCAGAGCGATGACCTGATGCGGCTTTTGATCTCCGCCGACGATGAGTCCGAGCCGCTCTTCATAAATTTTGCCGGTTTTGTGCTTGCGCTCGATCGCCCGGCGTTGCCGCGATTCCAGGAGTTCGATCTGCGAGGCGATGACCTCGGCCTCACTCTCCGCCTCGACGGCCGCGACGTAGGCCTTGTTGACCCAAGTCAGCCGCCCGTTGCCATCGCGCAACCATGCCGGGTTCGGCAAGGCATTGAGCAGCGCCCGGCTCGACCGCACGTCTCGGGCGATTTTCTTCTGATGATCGAGAATGAGCCCCAGGTCGCGCTTGTAGCCGGCAACGTCCCGCATGCGCAGGATCGCGCGGCTGCCGGCCGCCCGGCCATCCGCTTCGATGTGTCCACCCGCCGCGGTCCGCAGGATCATGTTGAAAGCGCGGCCTTCGGAGAACAGCGCATCGAGTGCAGATTTCAAGTCTGCCGCCGACTTTTGCTCAAGCCACATGCCGAAACGCAAAAGCTCCTGATGACTGGCCGGCAGCCCTGGAATCCCGGTCAGCGATTGCGCGACGATTTCAAGGCCGCGGCCCTGCTCCCAATGCACGAGGACTTGCGGCTCGGCCTTGATGAGGGCCTCCGCCGAGGCCAGCCGCCTTCTCAGGTCCTGAACTTCGGTGCTGCGCTGAGTTGCCGTTCTGCGCGACGCCGCGAACGCCGACAGGATCGTCGCCACGGCCGCGAAGATTGCTGCTCCGGCCAGCGCCATCATGATCAGCGCATTGAGCCCGGCGGTTTCCGGTTCAGCCACTGCCCTGTCGTCGTTGACGTTGATCGTGACCACCAGCACGCAGGCAATGCTGGCCACCAGCAGCATGGCAAGCTCAAGCCGCGAATTTCCAATTTTGGCGCGGTAACTACTGTGCATGGTGGAGTAGGGCTGCCACTGAGGATCGCTGCCGGGAAAGCTGCGCCGGACGCGGCTGCAACTCCTCGAAAAATTTGAGAAAACGATCTACAGCCGAATCGGTACTTGGCCCCTGCGAATCGCTTTGCCGATTATGCGGAGCGATTGCAGTGCTGACCAGTGCAGCAGCCCCACAGACAGCGGCTCAGCGCAGCAAAAACGGCGCTGCCCGAGCTGGCCAGCGCCGTTATCATGTTCGGGCCGGGTGCGGCCGGCAATCCGCCGGCTGGACTAGTAGCGGTAATGTTCGGGCTTGAACGGACCCTGTTCGGGCACGCCGATGTAATCGGCTTGATCCTTCGACATCTTGGTCAGCTTCACACCGAGCTTGGCAAGGTGCAGGGCCGCAACCTTCTCGTCGAGCACTTTGGGCAAGGTATAGACCTTCTTTTCGTACTTGCCCTGATGACCCCAAAGTTCGATCTGGGCCAGCGTTTGGTTTGAAAACGATGAGGACATCACGAACGACGGGTGACCCATGGCATTGCCGAGGTTCACCAGACGGCCCTCGGACAGGAGAATAATTCGGTTGCCCTTCGGAAATTCGATTTCATCGACCTGCGGCTTGATGTTGGTCCACTTGAAGTTCTTCAGACCCGCAACCTGGATTTCGTTGTCGAAGTGGCCGATGTTGCAAACGATGGCGCGGTCTTTCATATGCCGCATGTGCTCGATCGTGATGATGTCCCGGTTGCCGGTCGCGGTGACGTAGATATCGGCGCGGGGCAGCGCATCCTCGATGGTGGCGACTTCGTAGCCCTCCATGGCGGCCTGCAGGGCGCAGATCGGGTCGACTTCCGACACGATAACGCGAGCGCCGGCTTGTCGCAGCGATGCAGCCGAACCCTTGCCGACGTCGCCGAACCCAGCCACGAACGCAACCTTGCCGGCCATCATCACGTCAGTGCCGCGACGCAGGGCGTCCACGAGCGATTCACGGCAGCCGTAGAGGTTGTCGAACTTCGATTTCGTCACCGAATCATTGACGTTGATCGCGGGAAAGAGGAGTTTTCCGGCTTCCGCGAGCTTGTACAGCCGGTGCACGCCGGTTGTCGTTTCTTCCGAAACGCCCTTGATATTCTTGGCAACCTCGGCGAACCAGCCTTTCGGCTTCTCCTTGAGTAAGCGCTTGATCAGCGCGAAAAAGATCTCTTCCTCTTCCGAGCCCGGCTGATCGAGGAATGCGGTATCGCCCTGCTCGGCCGTCAGTCCATGATGAACGAGCATCGTGGCATCGCCGCCGTCATCGAGGATCATGTTCGGCGTCCCGCCGCCCGCACTTCCATCTGGCTTGTGCCAATCGAACAGTTTCGCGGTGTAATCCCAGTACTCCGAGAGCGTCTCGCCCTTGTAGGCAAAAACCGGGATGCCCGCCGCAGCAATGGCGGCAGCGGCATGATCCTGCGTCGAGAAAATGTTGCACGACACCCAGCGGACGTCCGCGCCGAGCGCCTTGAGCGTTTCGATCAGAACGGCGGTCTGGATCGTCATGTGCAGCGAGCCGGCAATGCGCGCGCCTTTGAGCGGTTGCGACGGTCCATACTCCTCGCGGATCGCCATCAAGCCGGGCATCTCCGTCTCCGCCAAGTCGATTTCCTTGCGGCCGAAGGGAGCCAGGCTCATGTCTTTGACGATGTAGTCGGGCGAGGCGGTCATTCAGGACTCCTGGGAAGCATTGGGCGGCGCAGACGAACCGCGCCTCTCAGCGAAGCTCGGGACCATGATTGCGGCCCCTATACCCCGGCCTGCCGTACCTCGCAACAACATATAAGCAAGTCTTTATGTCCCACGTCACAGATGGGGCCCTGATGCACCATGATTGGAGACAGCACCGGCGGCAGGCTAGCCTTCATCCGCCAATTCTTCCCCAAAGCCCATCTCGACAAGCGCGACGAGAGCTTCGAGGGCTTCCGGGCCCTCCGGACCCGAACTGCGGATATGCAGCTGCGATCCAGGGCCCGCGGCCAGCATCATCAAACCCATGATCGATGAGCCACCCACGGACTGCCCATCTTTGGTGACCGTAACCGTTGCGTTGAAGCTCTCTGCGGTTTTTACGAATTTCGCTGACGCCCGCGCGTGCAAACCCTTCCGGTTGACGACGGTCACAACGGCCACAGGCTCGGGACTACCGGCAATTTCGGGCATGGGTGCGCGGCTCTCTAGCTCTCGCCCGACAGTTCCTGGCTCGCCACCTTGATGTACTTGCGCCCGGCATCGCGCGCCCGGGTGACGGCCTCCAGCATCGGCAACTCACGCCGCAGCGATGCAAGTTTCACGAGAATCGGGAGGTTGATGCCGGCGATAACCTCGACCGGGGCCTCGTCCATCACCGAAATTGCAAGATTGGAGGGCGTGCCGCCGAACATATCAGTCAGCACGATCACACCCTCGCCCGAGTCGGCGCGCTTGACGGCATCGAGAATATCGCCCCGGCGCTGGGCCATATCGTCTTCCGGCCCGATCGCGACTGTTTCCAGCTGGCTCTGCCGGCCAACGATGTGTTCGAGCGCAGCACGAAACTCAGTGGCAAGTCCGCCGTGCGTGACGATGACTAGTCCGATCATCCGGTCTTCCTTGACCCCCGCGACCGATCTGGCCGGGCTTCAGTAGCCCTGAGGTCCCATCGCGGCGCGCAGACTTACAACTGTTCGGTGCCTCGCAAAAGCCCCTTGCGGAAAGGGACTGATGCACGTGTCTTTAAGGTGAAGACCTTTGCCAGGGCTTTTGTGATAAGGCGAGTGCGAGTTTCAACGGAGCGGAAGCCTCAAACGCGGCAATTCGGAGCAGCGGAAGGCTGATCCCGAGCAAGCTTTCGAACGGCCACGGGTCCGGCAGCCGGTCCAGGTTTTGTCGATCGGATAGCTCGACAATCAACGTTAACGTGGCCCGCGCGAGGTGAGCCACCGGCAAGATACCGAGCCCTCTGACCTCGATCAGACCCTCCAACGCCGGGGGTGGCATAACGGATAGCTCGCCGCCGCTCCGCCGGACAACCACTTGATCATCGGCCACCAGCGCAAATGATGACCCGGCAAAGCAACGGTCGGTCAATCCCAACACTCTCAACGCCAGATCAGATTTTCCGCAGCCCGACGGTCCGCGCAGCAGAACGGCCTCGCCGCCGGCGGCAATGGCCGTGCCGTGCACCATAACTGTTTCAGTACCGCCGGTGGGTGCCAACCGAACCTCCGCGCGAGGTCGTGTTTTGCCGCGGCAGCCTGACGATGAAACGTGCTCCTTTCGAACTCGTTTCCGGCGCCGCGCCAGCCGGGCGGCGATTTTCCGCCCATATTTCCCCGCCGTGCGCCCGCACGATCTCACGTGAGATCGACAGGCCCAGGCCGGAATTCTTGCCCCGTAGCGCCTCGGACTGAGGACGGTCGGTATAAAACCGGTCGAAGATAATGGCCAAACGGTCTTCCGGAATGCCGGGCCCCTCATCGTCGATGCTGATCTCGACGTTCTGGGCAGTCTGCCGCACGGTAATCACCACCACGCCATCCGACGGGGAGAACGAAACGGCGTTGTCGACCAGGTTTGTGATCACCTGGCCGAGCCGGCCCTCGTGCCCCGTGACTTTCAAGGTTTGCGGGTCAACGCCGTGGTCGACAACGACCCGTACGCTGCGATCGTCTTCCGAAAGAATGTCGCGGAATATCTTGGCGACGCTGTCGACCACGTCGAACACGAGCGTCGGCACCATCGCTTGCCGCGCCAATTCGGCATCGAGCCGCGACGCATTCGACACGTCGGTGATCAAACGGTTGAGCCGCTTCAACTCATTCTTGATCTGGCGGACGAGTTCATCGCGTTGCTCCGGCGTTTTCGCATACACAAGACTTTCAGCCGTTGATCGCGCGGCGGTAAGCGGGTTCTTCAACTCGTGCGCCACATCGGCAGCGAAACTCTCACTCGATTCGATGCGACGGTAGAGCGCGGCGGTCATCGAACGAAAGGCTCGCGCAAGCTGGCCGACCTCGTCATTGCGCTCGGCATAGTCGGGCAGTTGTGCTCGGGCGTTGATGTTGCGGCTGACTTCCTCCGCTGCGTCCGACAATCGCCGGATCGGCTCGGCAACCGTGCGCGCCAGCAGAAGCGACGACACCAGCGTCGCGACGAGTGCGATCACGGCAAGCAGCGTAATCCGCCAACGCTCCTCGCCCAGTGACTTTTCGATGTCACCTGGCCGGGTCGAGAGCAACAGCGCTCCGAGGATAGCATTCGCACGCCGGATCGGGACCGCGATCGACACGATCTGATCGCCGTCGGGATCGAGCAGCAAGAGCGGTGTTGCCTTACCTTCGAGCGCCGCGCGCACTTCAGGATAAGCTGTGCCTTTGCCGCTACCGATTTCCTTATAGACCGGGAGATGTTCATCGATCAGAACCGCCGTCAACCGGGTCCAGAAATTTCGCGGCTTACTTGTTTTCTCCGGCTCCGCGGTGGGTCGCGTGAGTTGCCCCTTGGTGAGTAAGGTTGCTGTATCGACAATCAGCGTTCCGTCGCGGCCATAAATTCTGGCGCGGTTCTTCGTATGCTGGATCAGCCGGCGCAGGATGGGCGTCGCACGCTCTGGCCGGATCGACAACTGCAGCGAGGAAAATCCGTCGTCCCGATAAGGCACGCGGGCTTTGTCTGGCCGGTTGGCTTGTTCGAGGTTGATTTCAATGTTGCCTTGCTCGATGCGCGCATCGCTGGCGATCGCCGCCGCGATGAGTTCGCCTTGCGTTCGAAGCGATTCCTTTTTCGCTTCGACGAGCCAGGTTTGATAGTGGCTGAGATAATAGATCCCGCCGATCATGACGACGAGGCCGACGAGATTGGCGATCAGAATGCGCCGCGTCAGGCTCGCCGATGCTGAGCGGAATGGACGCCCGCGTTGGACGCGCCGGACAAGCCGTCGGGCTCGCCGTGCAACCGCCCGCAGCCAATCCGTCAGCACGTTCGGGACGGGAATCTGCTGGGTGTCGAGAGCCACGTCGCCTCTCCGCTCGCCCTCACGGCATGACACGTTGAAAACGAACGGGGCCGCCCTTGTCGCAAGGCAGCCCCGGCGAACCCTCAACGTGCGCGCCGATCAAGCTTCCTTGAATCGGTAGCCGACGCCGTAAAGCGTCTCGATGACATCGAAATCGTCGTCAACCTGCTTGAACTTCTTGCGCAGCCGTTTGATGTGGCTGTCGATGGTCCGGTCGTCAACATAAACCTGATCGTCGTAGGCCGCGTCCATCAGCGCATCGCGGGTCTTAACCACGCCGGGCCGTTGAGCCAGGGCCTGCAGGATCAAAAATTCCGTCACCGTGAGTGTCACGGGCTTGTTGTCCCAATGGCAGGTGTGCCGCTCCGGATCGAGCTTCAGCTTGCCCCGCTCCAGCGTATGCGAAACGGTAGGGGTCGGCGCGCTGCCATCTTTAGGTGCGAACCGTCGCAGGATCGCGCGGACCCGCTCGATGATCAGCCGCTGTGAAAACGGCTTTGTGATGTAGTCGTCTGCCCCCATCTTGAGGCCGAACAACTGGTCGATTTCCTCGTCTTTCGAAGTCAGGAAAATCACCGGCATGTCCGATTGCTGCCGAACCCGGCGCAGCAATTCCATTCCGTCCATGCGGGGCATCTTGATGTCGAAAATGCCGAGGTCGGCAGGATCTTCGGTCAACGCTTCGAGCGCGGCGGCGCCGTCATTGTATGTTCTGACCTTGTAGCCTTCGGCTTCGAGTGCCATGCCGAGAGAGGTCAGGATGTTGCGCTCGTCGTCGACCAACGCGATCGTGGTCTTTTCCTTCATGGTCCCTATATCCTCGCAGCGCCTGTTGCTTACGGCGCAATATGGCCCCAACTGGGATCAATTGTGGCAGAGCGACCGGGATGGTCGATCCGCCAGCATGCCTCGATGGTGGCGGAACCTTGTGCAGCCTTTGTCCTGAACCCTAGCTGAATAAGGCGGAAGGGGAAACCAAAGGATCGCCACCGGCTAGGACAAAATGACAGATCAGATAGCAAAATCAGCGTTCAACCCCTCCCCAGCGGCCGCTGTAAAAATACTCCTTCGGCAGGCTCTAAAGGCTGCTTTGGCAACTCTAGATCGTCAAACAGGGTCGCCTTATGCCTCTTTGGTGACCCTGGCCACCGCCGCAGACGGTGCACCACTGATTCTCATTTCGCGTCTTGCTGTCCACACCCAGAACATCCTGGCTGACCCCCGAGCCGGCCTGCTGATCGACGCAACCAGCGCCGAAGGCGACCCGCTCGCCGGTGGTCGGGTCAGCTTGACGGGCCGCCTTTCCGTTACGGAAAACGAGAATGAGAAGCGCCGCTTTCTCACCCGCCATCCGCATGCCGAAATGTATGCGGCTTTCTCCGACTTTGCCTTCTACCGCTTTACGATCGAACGGGCCCACTTCGTCGGCGGTTTTGGCCGAATCGTTGACTTAGAACCTCGCGATATTCTGATCGACGTCAGCGCGGCTGCGTCACTTGTCGACGCTGAATCCGATATCCTGGAGCACATGAACGCCGACCACACCGATGCCATTGCTCTTTATGCCGCCCACAAAATTGGCGGGCAGCAGGTCCCTTCAGACTGGAAAATGTCCGGCATTGACCCGGAGGGCCTCGATATTATTGGTCGGTCCGGAACGCTTCGAATCGATTTCGCCAACCCCATTGCGACGCCGGGTGAGGCGCGCAAGGCACTTGCCGCGTTGGCCACCGAAGCGCGGGATAAGAACCCAAAAGCTAATATTTAGGTTTTTAATCGGTCGATAGGCCTATACTTTCGAACGGGTTGAGTTCGCCCGGTGTGCGGCCTAACGAAATCCGCGCAACTGGTTGTGAAGAGCGGCCGAAGCTCCGGCTACAAAAGACCGGTGCAGCTGCAAAGAGGAATACGTCGGGCTGTCGTGCCCCGCCCCAGAGGCGCGGAATTTTTAGTTTGAACTGAAGCGAGCCCGGTGCCGATGTCGACTGAAGTTTTTCCGCTGAATGCCTGCCGCAAGCTGTCGATCAACAACTCGACGCCCGAACTGGTCGAAACCGCCATCCGGCGCAACGAAGGCCGGCTGTCCGCGTCAGGTTCATTCGTTGTCGAAACCGGCCAGCACACGGGCCGCAGTGTCAATGACAAGTTCATTGTCCGGGACGCCGACACCGACCCCGCCATCTGGTGGGACAACAACAAGTCTATGACGGAAGAGCAGTTCGACCGGCTGCTGCACGACTTCCTATCCTTCGCCAAGCTGAAAGAGCTTTTCGTCCAGGATCTCTTCGCAGGCGCCGATCCTGTTCATCGGCTGCCGACACGGGTCTTCTGCGAATATGCCTGGCATGCGCTTTTCATCCGCAATCTACTCCGCCGCCCCGGTGCCGGCGATCTCGACAGCTTCGAGCCGGGATTGACCGTCGTTGCGCTGCCGTCGTTCCGCGCCGCTCCGGACTATCACGGCACCCGCTCTGAAACCGTCATTGCGGTCAACCTCACGCGCCGCATCGTTCTGATCGGCGGCACATCTTATGCCGGCGAAATCAAGAAAAGCGTCTTCACGTATCTCAACTACCGCCTGCCGCAGAAAAACGTCATGCCGATGCACTGCTCGGCCAATGTCGGCAACAGTGGTGATAGCGCCGTTTTCTTTGGGCTGTCGGGCACCGGCAAGACGACTCTTTCCGCCGATCCGAACCGCACCCTGTTGGGCGATGACGAGCATGGCTGGTCCGAAAACGGTATCTTCAATTTCGAAGGCGGCTGTTACGCCAAAACGATCCGTCTTTCCAAGCAGGCTGAGCCGGAGATCTTTGCTGCCGCCAACCGCTTCGGCACGGTACTGGAAAACGTTGCTCTCGACGCGGCCTCGGGCGCCACCGACTTCGACGACGGCCGCCTGACGGAAAACACCCGCGCCGCCTATCCGCTCGACGCCATCGCCAACGCCAGCGAGACCGGCGTGGCTGGTCACCCTAAAAATATTGTCATGCTGACCGCCGACGCCTTCGGCGTCCTTCCGCCAATAGCAAAACTCACCCCCGCGCAGGCCGTCTACCACTTCCTCTCGGGCTACACAGCCAAAGTCGCCGGCACGGAAAAAGGCATGGGCGCCGAACCGCAGGCGACGTTCTCCACCTGCTTTGGAGCGCCGTTCATGCCGCGACATCCTGCGGTTTACGGCACGCTGCTGCGCCGGCTTATTGCCGAGCACGGCGTTGACTGCTGGCTGGTCAATACGGGTTGGACGGGAGGCAAATATGGCACCGGCAGCCGCATGCCGATCAAGGTCACGCGCGCTCTCCTCGATGCGGCTCTTTCGGGTGCTCTGAGAGGCGCGCCGATGCGCACCGATCCGATGTTCGGCTTCCAGGTGCCGCTCTCCCTTCATGGCGTCGACACAAAACTATTGACCCCCCGCGAAACTTGGACCGACCCCAAAGCCTACGACGCCACCGCGGAAGCGCTGGTGGCGATGTTTGAGAAAAACTTTGCCAAATACGAAAGTCTCGTCGATGCCGAAGTCCGCAATGCGCGCCCAGGCCTGAAATCGGCAGCCGCCGCCTGAACCGTCCGTGCGCTTCTTTCGCCCAGTAAACGTTTCACTGCAATCGCATTGCGTTCTCATGTTGAGCATGATCAAACGCGGCGCGTGCTGATATTTCCCTTCCCGCCGTAAAAGCCCTATCCTGGTCGCATGAATAATCGACCGCGCGCTGCTGGACGCCACGCGAGGGTATAAATGCTCGATTGGCTGAGCCGGATATTTGCTCAAACGCCCCAAGCGCGCGCCACCGCCGGTGTCGAACCGCCGGACACAACCGGGGTGCGCGTCAATCATGACGCCGATGTCATTACCCTCACCAGTGACGGTGCACCGGCGGGCAGGATTCTCTGGAAAGACCTGGAAGCTGTTGCAATCGTTTCAGGCAGCACGAGAACCGATCCCCCGGAACTATCGTGGTTGCTTGCCGGTGCAGACCGCCGTCGTCCGCTGCTTGTTCCGATGGGCGCTCCCGGCGAGCACACTCTCGTCCAAGCAATGCAGGCGCGTCTTGACGGATTTGACAACATGGCCGTGGTCGAGGCCATGAGCGCCAAGGGGCATGTATCGTTCACGATCTGGGACGTGGGCAAACCGCACGAAATGATCGACACATGAGACCGCCCTGCACCACATTCCATTCGCAGCCGCGATAAAACGGTGGCAATCGATCGCGCCAAGCCGACAGTCCGCCGGCCGGAGACTCTGATGAACGTCATGATGCCGGGCCATGCCCACCGCCCGCACAGGACCCGTTTCGTTCTGCATGAAAACCCGATCGCGGGAATGGCCCGGCATATGCTGACGAGCAATGTCGTGCGCGAATTGCAACGTCGCGGCTGCCTCGTCACCCGGCTAAAGATGGGTGCAAGCCTTCCCGATGTCGATTGGGCCCACTTGGCCTCTCAGAACGATGCCATAATATCGGCGGGCGGCGACGGAACGCTGCGTCAGTTGGCGTCGCATATGCCGGCCGGGCTCCTACCCGTCGGCATCATTCCACGCGGCACCGGCAATGTCCTGGCAAGCGAAATCGGGCTGGCGAAATCATTGTCGCGAGTCGCCGAGACGCTGATGCACGGACGGACGGTCGAGGTGACGGGGGCTCGCGCGAACGGCGACCCGTTCTATCTCATGGCCGGGATTGGTTTTGACGCCGAGGCCGTGCGCCGTCTCGACTTGGAGACCAAACGCAAATGGGGCCGACCAGCTTATGCGCGGCCGATCTTATCGGCACTCGCAAAAGCGCCGCCGCGATTGCACGTCAGCGCCGACGGCGGCCGCGAGGCGGAAGCGGGATGGGTTCTGATTGCCAACGCGCGATATTATGGGGGTTACTTCCGCTTGTCGGCGCAAGCAGGCTTTGAGAAGCCGAACCTGATCGTTCATCTCGTGCCGCGCGCCAGCATCGGCCGCCGGTTCGCGAACGCAACGGCGCTTGGGTTCAGCGCTCTGCAACGGATGCCGGGCATCCAGATATGGTCAGCGTCGCAACTGAAAATCACGTCGGAGGTGCCAGTGGCGGCGCAAATCGACGGGGATGAGTTCGGCACCACACCCATTGAAATAAAATGGGGTGATCCGAAGCTCGCCCTCATTGTTCCTGAGACGTATGCAGCAGGCACGGCGGCCGCGCTGGCAACCGGCTAAGAAGTCACGCCGCCGCTTCGGCAAAGGTTACCAGCTTGCGATTTTTTGCGTCCCAAAGCTTCAATCTCGCGCAATTGAAGCTCTCCGTAAGCGTCAGACGGTTCATGGTCTGCAACTCAGCACTGCCGTCTAGGCAATCCTTCAGGCGATAGTTGGGGATCATGCTGTTGAGGTGATGGATATGGTGCAGGCCGATCGAGCCTGTGAACCAGTCGAGAAGAGGGTGCAGCGCATAGTAGGAGCTGCCGTAGAGCGCCGCGACCTGGAAGGTCCAGTCGTCACTCGATTCCCAAACCGTCTCCTCGAACTGATGCTGCACGAAGAACAACCATCCACCGACCGCAGAAGCGACGTGGACGAGCGGCCAGACGATGAAGAACAGGTTTGAGTAACCGGTGAACTGACCGATGGCGCCATAGAACACGATCATTCCCGCGTTCAGTCCCAATACGCTCTTCCAGGTATCGCGCACCGAGTACGGATGGAACCAGGGGAATCGCTGGATGACCATGAAGTAGAACGGGACGCCGAGCCCGAACAGTAACAAGGGATTGCGATAGAGCCGGTAGCGCATTCGTCCGAACGACGAGAGCGCGTTCCACTCCTCGACAGTCAGCGTGTCGATATCACCGACGCCGCGCTTTTCGAGGTGACCCGACGTGGCATGATGCTGGGCATGCTCACGTCGCCATAACCCATAGGGCGTCACGGTAATCAGGCTTGTCGCCCGACCCATCCACGTATTGGCGGCGTTGGTCGAGAAGAACGAGCCGTGTCCGCAATCATGTTGAATGATGAAGAAGCGCACCACGAGCAATCCACCTGGGATGGCAAGCAGCAACGTCGCCCAGTAGTGGGTTTCGACCGTCATGAACATCGCGGTCACGATTGCCAGAAACGGCACGGCCGTTGTGACGATCTGCTGGATCGCCCGACGATTATCGGCGCCGCGAAACTTGGCGCAGTGTTGCGCCAGTTTCATAGCAGATGCCTTAAGAGCGGCGCGTTGATCGGCGACGGGTTCTATGGTCTGCGAGTCGGAAATGCGGTGTCGGGGCGCAGCCTGCGCGACGGCATAAGCTTGAGGCATCTAATCCGGATGATCTGCTGTTGACATTCGCCGATGGCATGGCGCGTAGCACATTCGTTTCCGAGGAGCGAGAGCTGTTGCACACTGGCCATCGCTTCTAGGCACTATTCCGGCGGGCCTGTGCGCACAGTGCCGCAGGTCCGCGACATTTATTGCGCTGCGATGACACCGGGCGGTCATGATTTAGATCACTTCCAATCTCGGTCTGATGATTGATGGTCGTCACGAGCAAGGCTATCGCGACTGCAAAGCCCCGCTCGTTTCGATCGTTGATGTCAGTGCTGGCCCCAAACTTCGACGACGGCGGGCGTGCCTTCGAAAAGGTTTTTCAGCCCCTTTGCCAGATCGAATCGCGAACGGTACTTGGCTTGGATCTCCTTGATCGCCAAGCGCCCGCCTTTGAACTCGAGTGGGCCATACGGATTGCCGGGATCGATCCGCTCGCGCATCGTGAACACCTCGTCGGCACCCTCCTGGAACACGACCCGGACTTCCCGTAGCGTGATCGCCCGGTCTTTGGCGACGATCCGCAGTTTCGTGAAGCCGCCTTCATTCTTACCGACTGTGATGGTGTCTTTGTCGAAGCCCGTGAACCCGGCCGTCTGCGCGCCAAGCAGCACCCAGCCTGCATTGAATTTCTTGCCTTCGCCATTCGGCCCCAGCCAGTCGGGAGCATACTGTCCTGTCACTTCGATGCGGGCTTGCCCCTTGAAGTTCGGCTTCGAGCGATAACTCATTTGGATTTCACGGACGAACTTGTCGCCCTGAATCTCAATCCACGACGTGCGCGTGTTGGCGCGGATATCGGCATTGACGGCCAGAGCCTGTTCGCTTCCGTCCATGTAAATGATCTTGAGCGTGTTGAGATGAACGTCGTTGCCTAGAACACGCAGCCGAACGCGGTCGAACTTGCCGATTTCTCCGCCGACCTTGATAACGTCGCGATCGATGCCGAACCCGACATTCTGGTAGCCGAACATCACATCGTTGCCGTCGGCGATGGGCGCCTTGCCGTCGCCGGGCGCCGGTTTGCCGGTATCGGTTTCGGCCGACAGATCACCGGTTGCCGGGCCCTTGGGCCGTTCGAGCTTGCGGCCCTCGCGCGTCTGCAACCCGAGCACCTGCAGTGCCCCTTTCCCCGTCGTGCCCTTCCAAGTGACGATCACTTTATCGATGAACTTGTCGGCGGTGCCGGGAGCGATTTCGCGGCTGCGCTCGCCCTTGCGCATATCGATCTGCCGGTCCTCATTGTGCACCGATCCATCTGAATAGGTGATCTGCACGCGCTGCACGTCGACGTTGGTCGCCCCCTTGTTCTTGACGCGCACCGCGCGGAATGCGCCGGGCGCCTTGCTGACGTCGATCGCCAGCGTGCCGTCATTGCTTGTGTCGATGGCCTCGGTTCCGATCGGAACCAGATCCTGCGCCTGCGCGACGTTGATAGCTCCGGCCGCCATCAGGGCGAGCCCAGCTACAAATAGCTTCCCAAGCATGACAGTCTCTCCCCTATATTTTCGTTGGAAGCCCCCGGCTCCAGGGCCAGAGTTATCGCAAGTGCCGTTCATGCGAAAGCCGAGGACGGCAACGCGGCTTGGAAATAAGGGCAAAACAGCTATTCGGATGCGCTCGGGCGTGTCCAAGACACATCAGCGCCTCGGGCCGTATCAGGTCTGGCCTCCGGCGTTTGCGCCCGCAGTCGCAAGATTATAACATCCTGCACCGGCTACCTTTCTGGCGGATTGAAATGACTGCGGTTCCGATCAATACGACCCGCGCCGATCCGGGCGCGATTAAATCCGCCATTGCTGATTTGAAACGCTTGCTCGCCGACCGCTGCACGACCGCCGACGCGATCTGTAGCCAGCACGCCAGCACTCTCACTGGCCTGCCGCATCAGCCACCCGATGCCGTCGCCTATCCCGAAACGGTCGAAGATGTGCGCGCGATCGTGGCCATCGCCCGCTCGCATGGGATGGCATTGATCCCCTTTGGCGCCGGCACATCGCTGGAAGGCCACGTCAACGCACCGCGCGGTGGTCTATCGGTTGATTTTTCCGGCATGTCGCGGATTGTCCGGATCGGGTCCGACGATCTCGATGTCACGATCGAGCCAGGTGTAACGCTCGACCAACTCAACTCTGCCTTGCGCGATACAGGTCTTTTCTTTCCCGTGGACCCGGGTGCCGGTAGCGCGACCCTGGGCGGAATGGCCTCGACACGGGCGTCAGGTACATCCACCGTTCGCTACGGCGCGATGCGCGAGAATGTGCTGGCGATGAAGGTCGTCCTTGCCGACGGCACATTAATTTCGACAGGCACCCGCGCCCGCAAATCGGCAGCCGGCTATGATTTGACGCGCCTTTTCGTTGGTGCAGAGGGAACGCTCGGTCTGATCGTCGAGCTGACCCTCCGCCTGCACCCTCGCCCCGAGGCCGTGTGCGCTGGCGTGGCCTCGTTCAAAAGCTTGAGATCGGCGGCGCGTGCCGCGATCATCGCCGTGCAGTCGGGACTGACGCTTGAGCGCATTGAGCTTCTGGACCAGCGCATGCTCCGGATCGTCAACGCGCAATCGGGAACAGCGTTGCCAGAGCAGGGGCCGGCGCTCTTTGTCGAGACGGCCGGTACTCTCGAATCCGCGACGCAGCATCTGGAGAGGTTCAAACAGGTCGTCGAAGACGAGCAAGGTGAGTGGCTCGGCGAAGCCGCCACCGAGGACGGCCGACGCCGACTTTGGCAGGGCCGTCACGATGCCTTCTGGTCCGTTCGCGCGGCCTACCCCGGCAAATCATTCCTGGTGACGGATGTCTGTGTGCCGATTTCCCGTCTCGCCGAATGCCTTGAAGAAACGGCCTCTGATTTGGCCCGCCATGCACTCGACGCACCCATCGTCGGCCATGTTGGCGATGGCAATTTCCACACAATCGTTGCCTTTGACCCTTCGAACGTCGACGAGGAATGGGCCGTCAGGGCCTATCTCGACCGGCTGGCACACCGTGCAATAGCCATGCACGGGACATGCACCGGGGAACACGGCATCGGTCAGGGAAAGGTCGCATATCTGTTTCACGAGGCCGGTTCTAGCCTCGACATCATGCGACAACTTAAAGTTGCTTTAGACCCGCTTGGATTGATGAACCCAGGTAAAATTTTTTGAATTCTCAGATCAGCACTTTCGACGTCCGCAGGTATTTACGCGCCGTTACCAACTGTCTGGCTAATCTGCATTCGTCCGCGCCCACTCTATCGGCTGCGGTCAGATTGCGGGGAATGGCCGGGCGGATATTCAAGGTCTCTTGACCCCCCTTCCAACACTCCGGTTGCGGTGACCTGCATTGAGCCGAATCCCGGCGGGACGCGAGGCCAACAACTCGAATGCCTTCGCCAGAGGTCATTCGAAGCGGCTCCAAGGTCAGCGCTGAACGTGAATGTGGGAACGGCACCGCGCCGCCTCACGTGCCGGAGTACCGCTGAGATGAGCCTCACCGCACAGACAGATCTCGACGTGATCGAGGCCGGCTCAAGCCAACCCCTGCCGTTCGACCTTGCCAAACCGTCGATCTCGGTCATCGGTCTTGGCTACGTCGGTGCGGTCTCGATGGCGTGCCTTGCGCACTTGGGCTTCCGCATGGTCGGCGTTGACATCTCGCGTGACCGCGTGCGCGCCATCCGCGCCGGCCGCGCTCCCAATGTCGAAGAACGCCTTGGCGAACTCCTGGCGGAAGGCGCAGCGGCCGGCCGCATCGAAGCGACGCAGAACGCCATCGCCGCCGTGCTTCAAACCGATGTGACGTTTCTATCGGTCGGCACGCCAACGGCCAAAGATGGCGGTTGTGATTTCAGCTATGTGCGCCTGGCAAGCCGCTCTATCGGCCAGGCCCTGGCGCTCAAGACGGCTTATCATGTCGTTGTGTTGCGCTGTTCGGTTCCCCCCGGCACGACGCTTGATATCGTCGTTCCCGAAATCGAATTGGCGTCCGGCAAAAAACTCGGCCGCGACTTCGGCATTTGCTTCAATCCGGAATTCTTGCGCGAAGGCATGGCCGTCGCAGACTTTTTCGCCCCACCAAAGACCGTGGTGGGCGCCTCCGACGCACGTGCTGCCGAGCTTGTCAGCCAGATCTACAACGCCATCGACAAGAACGTCGTCTTCACGTCGATCAACGTGGCCGAGATGGTCAAATACGTCGACAACGTCTGGCACGCAGCGAAGGTGGCGTTCGGCAACGAGGTCGGCCGTCTGTGCAAGTCGTTGAGCATCGACAGCCATGACGTCATGGACATCTTCATCAAGG
This sequence comes from Hyphomicrobium sp., assembly GCA_022844105.1. Taxonomy (GTDB): domain Bacteria; phylum Pseudomonadota; class Alphaproteobacteria; order Rhizobiales; family Hyphomicrobiaceae; genus JAGVSR01. The sequence goes on from JALHMJ010000003.1 coordinate 53,240, forward strand.
ATACGAAGCTGAACCTGTCGCCCTATTATCTGAAACCTGCGTTCGCCTTCGGTGGCTCGTGCCTGCCCAAGGAAGTGCGAGCGGTGTCTCACATTGCCGGTGCCCGCGGCGTCGAGATTCCGTTGATCGACAGTCTTATCCCGTCCAATAAGGCACACATCCGCGAAGCCTTGCGGCTGCTCGATCGGCACAAAGGCAAGCGCATCGGATTTCTTGGCGTCACCTTCAAGCCAGAAACGGACGATTTGCGCGAGAGCCCGACGCTCGACGTCATGTCCGCGCTTCTGGCGAACGGCGAGAGCCTCGCCGTATTCGATCCAAATCTCGATTTCGGTCCGCTGCAGCAGGCCCAGATAGCATACGTGCGTCATGCTGTGCCCGCGCATGCCGCAATCATGGACGCTCTGAAGGGATTGACCGTGCGATCCGCTGATGAACTGATGCGCAACTGCGAGGTCGTGGTTGTAAGTCACGCCACCGATCACTTCCGCAAGGCGGTAACAGACCGCCCGAAGAACGTTGAGATTATCGATCTCGCGCGTCTGTTTAAATCGCTGCCGCAGGATTCGGCTTATCGCGGCATTGCCTGGTGAAGAAAGTCTTGCACCACCGGGTCAATTCTCATCAATCGCGCGAAAAATAACCGTCGCGGTCCGTTTAATCCGACATCGGATCAAAAACAACTTGCCGATTGCCTTCCAGGCGACTCGCATTGACACAACAATTTCGACCGATTGTCTAAAATTCGAAACATCTTCTGCACGCGATCGCAAAGGGTCTCACGGCAGAGTGGCGTCATAGTCCTCAAGTCGTGTGGGAGCGATCCGTGGCAGACATTTTCGGTACAGCCGCCAATGATGTATTGGCCGGCACAACGGCAGCCGACCGCATCGAAGGCGGGGCCGGCAACGATCGCATCAACGGCGGCGCGGGCGACGACGAAATTCTCGGAGGCGTCGGCGCTGACATTCTGACGGGCGACGCCGGCAACGATCGCATATATGGCGAAGACGGCAACGACGGCGTTTATGGCGGCGGCGGCGATGATTTTGTCGATGGTGGCGTTGGTGACGACATTCTCTTCGGCGATGGCGGTAACGACACGCTGATCGGCGGCGTTGGCAATGACCGCATCTCCGGCGGCATCGGCAACGACACCATCGACGGTGGCGCGGGTAACGACACACTGAATGGCGAAGCCGGCGACGACACGTTCGTCTGGCGAACAGGCGACGGCCAGGACACGATCATCGGCGGAGGCGGCGCCGACCGCATCGAGTTGGTCCTTTCCGCAGCCGACATCACGGCGTCCGTGCGCGCCGATTTCGAAGCCTACCAAGCCTGGGCAGCGCAACAGGCGGCCGCTGCCGGATCGGTCGCCAACCTCGCCGCGCAGACCACGGGCGCGTCATTTACGTTCGCTTCCCTCGGGCTGACCATTTCGGTGATCGAGACCGTCGCCGTCAAAGTCGACGGCCGCGCGGTCGCCGTCGCCGACCTCATCAATTCCGCACCCGTGGCGAACGCCGCCGCTCAGATCGCCGGGGTGGAAGACCAAGTGCTCTCGGGCGCTATTGCGGCAACCGATGCCGATGGCGACGCGCTGAGCTTCGTCGTTGAAACTGGCCCGGTGAAAGGAACTGTCGCCCTCGATAGTGCGACTGGTCGATTCATTTACACGCCGGCGGCCGATATCAGCGGTAACGATAGCTTCGTCGTGCGCATCACAGATAGCCGTGGCGCCAGCGTTGCCCAGACCGTCAATGTTGCAATCGCCGCTGTCGCCGACGCACCCACGGTCGTTGCCGCTGATGCGACGGCCGTGCTGGCACAGCCCGTGGTTGGCACTGAGGCGAGCGACGTTATTGTCGGCAACGCAATACCCGCCACTGCAACCCTCGGTCTGGTCATCGGCGCAGGCCTTGCCGACATCGATGGTTCGGAAGGTCTCGCCATTCACATTGCAGGCATTCCTGATGCAGGCGCTCTGTCCGCCGGTGTCAAGCAAGCCGACGGAACTTGGCTACTGACAGCCGCTGACCTTGTCGATCTGAAGTTGACCGCGCCGACCGGCGCCGATTTTTTACTGACAGCGACCGCCACCGCGACTGACGCCAATGGCTCGGCCAGCTCGTCCTCCACCGAATTTCACGTCACATTCGATCACACCGGGCTGGGTGACGATGTGATTGACGGCGCGGGCGGCGACGACATCATCGAAGCCGGCCACGGCAATGATCGTGTGAGCGGCGGAAAGGGCGACGATACGTTCATTCAGCACGCCGGCGATGGCACCGATGTCGTCTCAGGCGGCGATGGTCACGACGTGCTCGAATTGGTCCTCTCATCGGCCGACGTCACGCCGCAATTCCTCGCCGAACTGTCGGACTTTCAAGGCTGGATGGCGAAGGGTGCGGATGGCGTATTCGGCTTCAACACTCTCGGTCTCACCGTCGACACGATCGAATATCTTGTCGTATCAGTTGACGGTCTCCCTGTAAGCATTGCCGAATTGTTGAACGTCGCACCGACGGCCGAGGCCGTCACCAAGAGCGCGACGTTCGAAGACACAGCCGTAAAGGGCCAAGTGACCGCAGTCGATGCAAACGGCGACGTGTTGACATATATGGTCGAAAAGGGTCCAGCGAACGGCACCGTGACGCTCGATCCGAACACCGGGGCGTTTGTTTACACACCGGGCCACGACATCAGCGGCAACGACAGCTTCGTCGTGCGCGTGTCGGACCCGTTTGGCGCCAGCGTCGTCCAAAAAGTCGAAGTTGCGGTTGCCGCCCAGGCCGATGCACCCACCTTGTCCGCGGTGAAAGCAGACGTCGATGTGGCGCGCATCAGCACGTTGACCGGCACGCGCGGGAACGATGTCATCCGCGGTGATCAGCATGTCGCGACAGCAACTGTGGCGCTCGTCATCGCCGCAGCCTTGATGGATACGGATGGGTCGGAAAGCCTCAGTGTCCGCATCTCTGGCGTGCCAGATGGTGCGACGCTTTCGGCCGGCGCGCGCCAGTCCGACGGCGCGTGGTTGCTTGGGCAGAAAGATCTCAACGGGCTGATGCTGACAGCGCCGACTGCGAAAGATCTGACGCTGACGGTGACCGCCATTGCGAACGATGGCACATCGGTTGCGCAGTCCTCGACTGCGCTCGATGTCGCCTTCCATCACAGCAGCAACTTGAATGACACGATTATCGCCTCGGTCGGCACCGACACCTATGACGGCGCCAACGGCATCGACACGGTCGACTACTCGTCGGCCGCGACCGCGGCCAACATCAACCTCGAATCAGGAAAGGCGTCGGGGCCTGGCACCCACACGCTGGTTGCGATCGAGAACGCTGTTGGAACCGCCCAGGATGACAATATCACCGGTAACGCGGCCGCCAACATCCTCGAAGGCGGCGCGGGCAACGATCGCGTCAACGGTGGAGCTGGCAACGATGTCCTGGTCGACGGGGCCGGAAATGACCGCTACGACGGCGGCTCGGGCTATGATGTGCTCGACTACTCGAAGGCCACGCGCGGTGTCACCGTTGATACCGATGACGGCGACGCGACCGGCATGGGTAACGATACATTCTCCAATGTAGAAAAAATCGTCGGGTCGAATTTCAACGACAGCTTCTTTGGCGACAAGGGTGTTGATACGTTCGACGGCGGCGCCGGCAACGACATGTTCCGCGGCTACGAAGGTTCTGATGTCTTCGCTGGCGGCGCGGGTAGGGACACCTTCGTCTGGCAAGAAAAAGATGTTGTTTCTGGCAAGAAATCCCAGGGTGTCGACTCCATAACGGATTTCGGTGCGGGCGACAAACTTGACTTGAGCGATATCACCGACTCGCTTTTCGGCAATCTTCTAGGGTCCGATCCCTCGACAGTGATCAAAGTGACGGACGGCGCCGTAGGATCAATGGTGGCCGTAAAGGTCGGCAATACGTTTTACGACGTGGTGGTGTTGCAGAATGTTCACGGCGTCACCGCCGCGTCCCTTATCGCCGACGGCCAACTGATCGCGTAAACAGAACTTCAACGCCGGCTCGGCTTTACAACATGAGTCGTCCGGCCTTGGTTATCAAAGCGTTTACACGTTCGGGTTACTTTGCAGGTCTGCGTCTGTCGTCATGACGGTCGCAGTCATGCTCTGACCCGTGGGATATGTCATGCGTACCTCGAGGCGGATGCTGAAACAGGTGCGCCGTGCGTTATTCGCCGCGTTCCTGTTCAGCGGCTGCATCAATATTCTGATGCTCGCCACACCCCTTTACATCCTGCAGATTTTCGAGACGGTCGTACCGCTCGCCAGCCTCGAAACGCTGGCACTGCTGTCCGCAATGGTCGCCGCCACACTGCTGACGTCTGCCGCCGTTGAAACCGCCCGCGATACGATCCTGCTACGGTCGGCGTATTGGCTCGACCACGAACTTGGCCATTACATACTTGAGAACGGTGTCCGGTTGGCGACGCCGGGCGCCGAGATGCGCCAGGACGCGGCAGCCTTGGAGCGACTGCGCGCGTTTATAGCCAGTCCGTCCATCATTCCGCTGTTCGATGCGCCATGGACACCGGTATTCCTGGCGGCGCTCTTTGTGTTGAATCCGCTGATCGGTGCCGTGGGTGCGACCTGTGCGGTGCTGCTGTTCGTGTTTTCTCTGCTTCTGAGCAAAGCAACCTCGCGCGCGGAATCCGAAAGGGCAAAAAGTGCCGAGCGTTCGCAGCAGTGGTGGCAGACGGTCACCGGCAACGCCCAGTATGCCGGCGCTCTCGGTCTTGCCCGGGGAGCCGCCGACAGCTGGGAAGTTTCAAATCGGGCGCAAATCAGTGCCGGCTATTCGATCGGTAAGCGCACCGCATTTCTGCGTGCTCTATCCCGCTTCGTCCGGATCGGGGCTCAGATCGCACTCTACGGCTGTGGCGCCTGGCTCATAATCAAGGGCGAGCTTGCGCCCGGCGCGTTGGTGGCCGCGGCGATCCTGATGGCCCGTGCGCTCTCACCGCTCGAGGGATTGGTCGGCTCCATCCGTGCGATCGGGGCTGCCGGCGCGGGCTACCGGCGGCTCGCTTCACTTCCTCCCGATGCCGTCACACCGCGCTTGACGGCGGAGGGCAACCCGGTCGCCGGCCGCATCGAGGTGCGCGACGTGACCTACTATCACCCCGGCCGAAAGACGCCGGCTCTGCGATCCGTTTCACTGGCGATCGAGCCCGGCCAGTGCATCGGGATTGTCGGGCCGAACGGGTCGGGCAAATCCACCCTGGCGGCCTTGCTCGCCGGCGCCGCGCTTCCCGCGCACGGCGCCGCCGATCTCGACGGCATTCCGATTGCAAAGTGGCAGCGTGTTGGCTCCTCGCCTCCGATCGGATACCTGCCCGACGAACCGATCCTGATCGACGGCACGGTGCATGAAAATATCGCCCGCTTCGGCGAAGCCTCGCTCATGTCCGTAGCAGAGGCTTCAATCCGCGCCGGTGTTCTTGAAACGCTGAAAGCGCTTCCTTTCGGCTTTGACACGCCCGTCGGCCCGCAAGGCCACGCGCTCGCCCTGCGCGAGCGACGCGCTGTGTCGTTCGCTCGCGCCGTGTTCGGCGCCCCGAAGATCGTCGTTGTCGACGAACCGGAACTGGGCCTCGATGGCGCTGCGCTGCGACGCCTGATCTCCACGCTCAAGGAATTGAAAGAGCGCGGCACGACGCTGGTCATCGCAACGCAAGACCCGCGTTTGCTTGAGCTGTGTACAAGTATCGTCGTCATGAACGCCGGGACGATCCAAGCTTCCGGACCAGCAGCCGACGTCAAGAACCAGATCGCCACCGAACGCCGCGCCCAGGCTGCGGCGGAACAGCCAGCCTATCACTGACCACCGCGACTGTGGCCGATGAGGACACCACGATGACCTTTATGCCGTCTTCCAGCGACTTCAACGCACAAGAGCGGCAGGTCCCGCGTCTTGATATTCGGCTGCCCATCGCGCTTGGGATGCTTGTCATTGCAATCTTTGCCGCGGCCAGCGTAGGTACGGCGGCACTTGCGCCACTCGACAAGGGTGTCGGCATGCCGGGTACGGTCATTGTCGAGAGCAAGGTGAAACCGGTTCAGCATCCACGCGGAGGCAGCATCGCGGAAATTCACGTCCGCGACGGGCAGGAAGTCAAGGCCGGCGATATTCTCGTCACCCTCGACACCCGCACCATCGATGAACAGATTGCGGCTTTGAAAGCTCAATCCGATGCGGCCCGCCGTCAGCTCGAATTGGCCCAGATGGAAACCGCCACCATCGCTGATCTCGCCGATCGCAAACTCGCAGCCAAGTCGCGCGTCCTTGCGCTCCAGCGTCAGGTTGCCGAAATCGAAAAGGAGAATGCCGGCATCAGCGCCCGCATTGCCGTGGCCGAGCAGGACCTGGAGCGCTCGATCCTGCGCGCCCCGGTGGCAGGTCGGGTTCTCGACATGCAGGTTTTCTCGCCGGGCGTCGTCATTCAGCCCGGCGCCAAGGTGATGGACATCGTTCCCGACGGCGATCGCTTGGTCATCGAAGGCCGCCTGTCGCCCAATCAAATCGAGAATGTCAAACCGGGAATGCCAGCCAAAGTCTGGCTGACGGCCCTGAGTTGGCGTGAGCAGCGGCCCTTGCCGGCGCGGCTTGCCTGGGTATCCGCCGACAGCATCGAAGATCGTCGCACGGGTCAGCCATATTTCACCGCTCGCGTCGAAATCGAGAACGCCCCGGCAGATAGTCCCAAGCGGAGCGCCCTGCAGCCAGGCATGCGAGCGGAAATCTTGTTGGTCACCGGCCAGCGGACGCTGTTCGATCAATTGGTCGAACCTGTCGTACGCAACATCAACCGCGCCTTCCGCGGCTGAGCCAACAGCAGAGACCTCGACGATGAGCCAGCCACTGTCCGCCAAGATGATCGTCAATACGGTCGGCGTCGTTGCCGCACTGATTGTAGGAGGCTGGGTGGCCTACTCCGCCTTAAAAAGTGATGCGCCCGCGATTTGCGAGGGCCGCTATCCCACATCGACGCGCTTCTCGCTAACGTCCGAAAACGGCCAACCCGTCTCTTTGAGTGAGCTGCAAGCACGGATAGGATCCAGCGAATGGGGGCTGATGGAGAACGCCCTAGTGCTGGAACCCAAGGACGGCGACAAACATCCGGTTCTGGCGGTCAGGCTCGCTGAAGGAACCAGCAGCGGATATAAACCCGATCAGCAACGCGGCGGCCTCAGCTTCGCGTGGATGCCGTCAGAAATGCGGGATGCGGCTCCGAAATCAGCCTGTCTCAGCTACCGCCTCTTTTTTCCGCCAGGCTTTGCCTTCGCCGGCGGCGGCTCGCTTCCAGGTCTGGGGATGGGTGACGCATTTGAACCGCGCGGCGATGCCGTCGTCGGCGCAGGTGCCGCCGCGCGACCAGGCTGGAGCCGCGAGGGATCACCACTGGTAAATGTTCAATTCGCAACCGATGAGGGTTGGAAAAATCCTGCCGCCTTGAATTCGAAAAAGAAATGGCCGTCTGGACGTTGGGTCAACGTCGAACAAGAAGTCATTTTAAATGATGCGGGAAAGAAGAACGGCATCATTAGGCTCTGGCTTGACGGTGAATTGATCGGCGAGAACAAGAAAATAGGATTGCGCGGCGACGAAGCGATCGTCATGTCGGGCGTCATGGCGGATATCCATTATGGCAGCGTCAGCAGCGCATCCACCGCGCCGGCCGATACGCAGATCCGAGTGTCGCCGTTCATCGTTAGGTGGCAATAATGGCTTTGTGTTCAGCTGGGAAAGATTCGTGGACCTGACGAGGCGACAAATCGCAATCATCTTCGCCGGCCTTTATTGCGCCGGTGGCGTGCTTTTGTTGTCGGATTATCTCGCCGACCATTCGGCTCCCGGAGCCCATTTACCTCTGGCTTGGCACGTCTTTCCAGTCTCGGTTGTGGTCACGATAATCGCTCTGTTGCTCGACAGTTCTGCACCCCTGGACCCGATCTGGTATGTGCCCGTCGCCGCCATCATTGGTGGCTTTCTGGCCGCAAATTGTCTTTGCGCTATTTCTCTTTTCAAAATTGTGGGCGGGCGCCGATCCAGTAGCGCTGAAAACAACGCCACGCCGTCCGCGCTGCCTGAAAATTGATCTCAATTGCGCGGCTGCTGTTCGAAACAGTATTTCGCGAGTGCGTTCAATTCTGCCAATACAGTCAGTTTACTCATTATTTACGAAGAACAAAAAATGCATTCCATGCCCTTGCGAAATCGGGGCCAAAAGTGTTTCCTGTTCAAACGCGTGGTGCCGTCCCCCATCCCCCCTAGGTGCCATGTTGTCGAGCCCGCGGTCTCCCCCCGACCGCGGGCTTTCTATTTGTCCCGCGGCAAAAATCCTTGCGCCACAGCGTCCTCAACGGAACAGAACCAACGCTCGCCCCGATCCTCGCGCACAGTCACACGCGCGTAGTCGCTGTGATGCGGCAGAATGTAAAATTTGCGGCCTGACTGAATGCGCCCCTTGATCGGACAGCCGCCCGGAGTAGCCGCGGCCGCTGCAGCATAAAGACGTTCCCTCCAGGCATCCGGCCGCTCCACCTCTCCAGCCCAAAGCCCCGCTTTGGCTTCACGCGCCTCCGTCTCTTCCACCGAGTAGCGTGCCCACAGCGTGCCGTCCGCGAAGGCGTGCCCGCCGCGAACCAACGCAGCTCCAATATCGCCGTCGTCGTCGGCGCACGAACCGGTATTGACGCCGTCGGCCTCACCGCTTTCGACACAGGACACAGTCCGGCGGCTGCGGACGCGCTTTTCAAAGGCCTGCTTGGCGACGGACCCGCAGGCCCATGATTTACCGTCGGCACGGCGACAGATTTGTGCTGGATCCAGGAGCGTCAACCCATCGAGACGGATAAGGGTGCCGCTAATCCGCAACATACCCGGGCCCGCGGCGCGTGCCACACCGCGCACGGTGGCATCGGATGGCCCGGCGTTGGGTTGCTTCGTCTCCCGCGTCGCCGTCGCATCGGAATTGTCGAACCAGTGTTGAGCGACAGGAACTGCAAACCAGAGCGCGATCGCGGCAAACAGACCCGCCGCAACCAGCGGACCGAGTGAACCCGCCCGATCCGCGACCTGTACGGCCCGCTCCGTCCGGTAAGCCCATTCGTCGTGTGCTTCGGGTGTATTGTCAAACAACTTCGGCCAGGCCCATAGAACAACTGCGACCAACGAAATGACCCCGAGAAGTCCGCTGTCCCAATCAAGTCCGAACTGAAGGCTACGGATCGCAAACCCACCGCCGGCCAGGCCCGCGATGCCGGCCAGAAGCAGTGGCACGCGCCCCGCCGCCAGCCGGGCGTTGATCGGCTCGGATGCCTCAGCCACGCCCAATCGAAGAGCCACGGCGCTGCGCACGATCAGGGCCGAACCTTTTTCCGCGCCGGCAGCCGCTCCCTCTGCCGCCGACCGGGCAACCTTGACCGCCGCCTGTCCCGCCGCCTCAGCGCCCGCCGAACCGACGGCCAGTCCCTTACGCCCGACCTCTTTCGCGCCCTCCACCGCGGCCGCCTTCGCCGCATCGAACTTGTTGCGTCGCTCCTGCCGTCGGACGAGCACCGTCGTGCGGACGTACTCTTTCCACTCGAAGCCGTCGTTTCGCCGCCACCAGCGCAAAATCTCATCTCCCGCTTATCGAGCCGGACTTATGACCCCAGTTCGGGCCGGATCGTGGCGGAGCCGGTCGCGGTGACGTCCAATTGTCATGCGATCAAGGAATGATCGCTTGAGCGCTGGACGACGTTATATTCCTGCTGGCCATCAGTATTGCCCGGCCTGCCACGTTTTGTTCTGCCATTCATTCCGTGCCGCCAATCATGGAGAACCGCCAAATGATCGCTATTCGCTCTGTCGCATCTGCTGCTTGCCTAGCCGTTGGTCTGGCGTTCACGGGGCCAGCCGCTGCTGATTTCGACCCGCCGGTGAAGAAAAAAGTCGATTGCACCAAGCCCGAGAACAAGGACCGGGCCGCCTGCAAGCCCAAGCATGGCGCGGCCAGTGACGACGAAATTTATAACGCCGGGTACTGGATGGCACGCCAGGGTCAGTATTCCGAGGCGCTGGCCGTATTCAAAATGGCCGCAGACCAGAACGATCCCCGCATTCTGACCGGCATCGGCTTCTCCACCCGTAAACTCGGCAACGTCGATGCGGCATTCGTCTATTACAGCCGGGCCCTCGATCGCGATCCGAACCTCGTCCTGACTCGGGCGTATCTCGGCGAAGCCTATATCCAGAAAGGCGACATTGCGTCGGCCGAGGGCCAATTGCGCGAGATCGCCGCCCGCTGTGGCACCGCTTGCGAGGCTTATGCGCAGCTGTCGCAGAACATCGCCATGTACAAGGCGGCCGGTACGGTCAAGGGGTGATTGCGTCGATTGATCGTCTGCCAATTGCGGCAAAGCACCCCTTGGCTCGGCATCACGGCTGAGGCACAGTCGGCCCCGGAAAGACCCGGGGTCAACTGGCCGTGCGGGCATGGGAGACGCCAGATGCTATCGACGAATTGGGTGCGCGGTCTGGCCGGTGCCGTACTCGCAGTGAACCTCTCTACAGCGGCTGTCGCCGATGACCGCACCTTTTCCAAGGATGTCGGACCGGCGAACGCGGGCTGTGACGTTGAAAGCAAGGGCGCGCCGGCATGGCAGGCCTGTGTCGGCGCCGCTCGCTCGGACATGTCCGACGACGAACTCTTTTATGCCGGCTATTGGCTCGCTAAAAACGGCCGCTACGCCGAGGCGCTCACGTACCTCAACTTGTCGCGAACGCGCGACGCCCGCGTCCTCACGTACGTCGGCTTCGCCACGCGCAAGCTGGGGGACGTCGACAAGGCGCTGCCGTTCTACGCAGCAGCACTTGCCCAGAACCCCAACTTCGTTGTTGCCCGCGCCTACCTCGGCGAAGCCTACCTGATCAAAAAAGAACCGGATCGGGCCAAAGCCGAACTCGCGGAGATCGCGACGCGCTGCGGGACCAACTGTGCCGCCTACGTCGATCTCGACCGTCACATCGCGGCCTATTTAACGGCCAAGGGGTGAGGCCGCGATTGTCGGACGGGATGAAGCGACACACGGTATGAGCCCGTCCACATCCGCCGAAACTGAGGCGAGTTCCCTCGGGCCGATGGTCACGATCGGTGTTTTGTTTTTCATTTTTGGCTTCGTCACGTGGCTGAACGGCCCGTTGATCACGTTCGTCAAACTGGCTTTCAGCTTGGACGATATCAACGCGTTCCTCGTGCCGATGGCGTTCTATTTGTCCTATTTCTTTCTCGCGCTGCCATCGTCTGCGGTTCTCCGTGCAACGGGCATGAAGCGCGGCATGGCGCTTGGCCTCTTCGTCATGGCGATCGGCGCGGCGCTGTTTGGCCACTACACGACCGCACGAATCTATACGGGCGCTTTGGCAGGGCTCTTTGTCATCGGCACGGGGCTTGCCCTTTTACAGACCGCCGCCAATCCTTACGTCAGCATACTGGGCCCGATCGGTAGCGCCGCCCGGCGCATCGCCATCATGGGGATCTGCAATAAATTCGCCGGTCTTCTCGCTCCACTTGTATTCGGCGCACTCGTACTGCACGGCCTCGATGATTTTGCCGCCCGTGTTGAAGCCGCGCCGACGCCTGAAGCCCGCGCCGTTCTCCTCGATGCCTTTGCCGCGACGGTCTGTGCGCCATATATGGCGATGGCCGTTTTGCTTGCACTGCTCGGCGTGACAATCCTGCGCTCGCGTCTGCCCGATCTCGCGTCGGCGACGGTCAATGCGAACGATAGCGGGCACGAAAAAAGCCTTCTCGCACAGCCGCACTTATGGCTCGGCGTGATTAGCATCTTTGTCTACGTCGGCGTTGAGGTCATGGCCGCCGACGCGATCGGAGTTTACGGCCAGGGCTTCGGCCTGCCGCTCGATAGCGTGCGCTTGTTCACATCCTATACCTTGGCGGCGATGCTCGCCGGTTACATCACCGGCCTCTTGCTCATTCCAAATTATGTGTCGCAGGAACGCTATCTCGCCATCTCCGCTGCACTCGGTGTCGCCCTTTGTCTCGGCGCGTACGCGACGAGCGGCATTATTTCCGTCGCCTTCATCGCCGCGCTGGGCTTTGCCAACGCCATGATGTGGCCGGCGATCTTTCCGCTCGCCATCCACGGTCTGGGCGCCAAAACCGAAACCGGGTCCGCGCTCCTGATCATGGCCGTTGTCGGCGGTGCCATCATGCCGTGGCTGTTCGCGGTCCTGAAAAGCCAGATTGACTTTCAACTCGCCTATGCCGTGCTCGCGATCCCAAGCTACCTCTTTCTGCTGCATTTTGGCCTCAGCGGCCACCGCGTTGCGAGCGCCCCGAAACGTGCGCACAACAGCAAATTGGGATAAAACCCGCCCATGATGCGGATCCCGACATGACCTGGGGCAAGAGCGACGAGACCGGCGCCAAACGCGGCTACCATCACGGCAACCTGCGGGAAGCCCTGATCAAGGCTGCGCTCGACCTCATTACCGAGAAGGGTCCGGCCGGTTTCACGTTCGCCGAAGCGGCCCGCGCCGCCGGCGTATCCCCAGCCGCTCCCTACCGTCATTTCCGCGACCGCGATGCACTGCTTGCCGACATCGCCCGCCAAGGCTTCCAGGCATTTGCCCGGGCGCTTGAAAGTGCATGGGGCGCCGGCAAACCCAACGTCCGCGTCGCTTTCGAGCGCGTCGGTCGCGCCTACCTGCATTTCGCGCGCACGGAGCCGGCGTATTTCGCCGCCATGTTCGAGAGCGGCCTTTGCGGTGCCGACTACCCCGAAATGGCCCTCGAAGGGGAGCGCGCCTTCGCCATCCTGCGCACCGCGTGCGATGCGATCCTTGAAACTATGCCCAAGGATAAGCGCCCCCCTGCCATGATGATGGCCCTGCACATCTGGTCGCTGTCGCACGGCATCGCGGCGCTGTTCGCTCGCGGCGACCGCTCCCGACGGCCGATCCCCATGACTCCCGAAGACCTCCTCGAAGCCGCCACCCTCATCTACCTCGATGGTTTGGGCGTCCCGGCGAAATAAGGCCGGGAGAGCGACAATGATTCTATTGATATCTACCAATCACCATCCATATACCATCCATACGGATGGCAACGGGATGGTGATTTCGGATGACTGACGTGCTGCGGTCGCGGCCAGATACAGAAAAAATCTCGATGAATCTGGGATTTGTGGACCTCGGGCACATCGATCTCCTGGTCCAGGATGGGTTCTATTCCAATCGAACGGATTTCATCCGTACCGCTATCCGCAACCAACTCGATCGCCATTCCGACGTCGTGAAAAAAAGTATCGGGCGCCAGTCACTGGAGTTGGGGCTGCGCCGTTACACCCGGGCGGAACTGGAGGCCGCGCGCGACGCCGGCACCATGCTCGACATCAACGTACTGGGACTTGTCACGATCGCGGCGGATGTCACCGCCGCGCTTGCCCGCGACACGATCGCGTCCGTGTCGGTGCTGGGTGCCTTCCACGCCAGCCCCGAGATCAAAGACGCTCTTGCCGACCGAATGCACTAACGGCGACGAACGCGATCGAGGACGGCCACTTGTGCAAATTAAGGATCATGCAGAATGAAGTCGACCCCACCGGAAATGCTGGAAGCGACCCGCCTCACGCGTGAAGGCCGTCTCAGCGAGGCGATGTCGTTGATCCGGAAGTTGTTGGGCTCAGACGGTCACGCGCCATCTCATGCGCGCGAGCCCGGTGCCGCTGTGGCGCCGCCGGTCCTTGATCTTGTGGCGCAAGAAGTCGTGACTGAGACGTCGCAAACAAAGCCGCATGGTGCCGAGGCTCATGCATCGACGATCGGCTTGAAGTCGACAGTAAAGAAAACGCCACTTTTCGATTTCACGCAAAACGCTGCAGTCAGCCGCACGTCGAAGCCGTCGGCCGTCTCGGATGTGGCGCCCACCTGCGGCACGTTCGTGACCGAGACTTTCAGCAACGCCGCCGGGACACGCACCTATAAGCTCTACACTCCGCGTGATGCCGCGCACGGCCCGCGTCCGCTTATCGTCATGCTGCATGGCTGCTCACAATCGGCCGATGATTTCGCAGCCGGTACCCGCATGAATTCCGCCGCCGAAGAGCACACCTGCTTTGTTGCCTACCCGGAGCAAATCTCGGCAGCCAACGTCTCAAAATGCTGGAACTGGTTTCAAACCGGCCATCAAACGCGTGACCAAGGTGAGCCGTCTATTATCGCCGGCATCGCGGCGGACATCATGAGCAAACACAACATCGATCCGCGGCGCGTTTATGTCGCCGGACTTTCGGCTGGCGGCGCTGCGGCGGCCGTTGTCGCGCACGCCTATCCTGATGTGTTCGCGGCTCTTGGAGTTCATTCTGGCTTGGCTTGTGGGGTAGCCCGGGACTTACCCTCAGCGATGACCGCGATGCAGGGCCGGCATGCACCCTACACTCCCGGCCAGCAGCACCTGATACCGACGATTGTGTTTCACGGTGATCAGGACAGAACGGTACATCCACGAAACGGCGCCGAGATCGTGAAAGGTGCCGCTGGCGGAATAGCATTCGAACCAGAGGTCGAGCACGGCACGGTGCCCCAGGGACGTCGTTACTCGCGCTCCATTCAACGGGATCGCTCAGGTAAGGAGATCATCGAGGATTGGGTCATCGACGGCGCTGGGCACGCGTGGTCTGGCGGCAGCACAGCTGGATCTTTCACCGACCCGCTGGGTCCCGACGCGACGAAGGAAATGCTGCGCTTTTTTCTCGTCCACGAACGAAGCGACCGATTCACCCAGCAGTGAAACCGCGGCCTGACCGGCGGCTGCCATTTGCCCACCCGCCAGAGCCAGTCACTCCAAAATTTCAGCGCCATCCTCTTGACAGAGCGCCATCCGCGATCCACATATGTTAATGTAATGAACATTCACATCGGGTGTGACGGCAGAAAAGGAGTGTGGGTGCAATGGATGAGATGGTCATGAAACTCGACCAATGGGGCCGGCCGGCGTGGCTAGGCCTGATGGTTATCAGTTTCATCCTGGTCTGGCCCGTCGGGCTGGCGGTTTTGGCTTTTCTTCTTTGGAGCGGACGTATGGGATGCGGATCACAAGTCAACAAGGGCCGCTGGCCGTCGCGCTGGGCCGATAAGATGGAACGCACGGCTTCGGCCTGGAGCAATGAGGTCCGCACAGGACTCGGCGGCTCCAGCGGCAACCGGGCTTTCGATGAGTATCGCGAAGCAACGCTGCGCCGTCTTGAAGACGAACAGCGCGAGTTCCGCGACTTTCTCGACAACTTGCGTCATGCCAAGGACCGGGCCGAGTTCGATCAATTTATGACCAGCCGCAAAACTGGCCCCTCTGCCAGCGGCACCACCGGCGGTACACCGGAAGCTGCCTGATAACTTTTCGATCGAGTGAGAAGGGCTCGCCCCCGCGGCGGGCCCTTTTTCGTGTGGCCGCGCGTCGCGCTGGTGCCCTCCGTCATGGAATAGCGCTATCATCGGCGCAGCATGACTGACGAAGCCAAAACCACCTCGCAACGCCGCCACCCCGACCTGCGCCACATCACCGGGCCGTTCGACATCATCGGCGATGTTCACGGCTGCGTCGATGAACTGCTGCATTTGTTACACGAATTGGGCTATGAAGCTCGCCTCTACGGCGTAGGCGAAGGCCGGCGCGCGCATGTCAAATCGCCCGCGGGTCGCCACGCCGTGTTCGTCGGCGATCTCGTTGACCGGGGGCCATCATCGCCCGATGTCTTGCGCATCGTGCTCGCTCTCGTCGCGGAGGGCCAAGCCTTGTGCGTCCCCGGCAATCACGACGTAAAATTCGTGCGTTGGCTCGCAGGCCGCAACGTCAAGCTGAACCACGGATTGGATCGCACGGCTGCTCAATTTGAAGCGGAAACGCCTGCATTTCGCGCCCACGTCGGCACGTTCCTGGAAAAACTCCCGATCCACCTCTGGCTCGACGGCGGCGCTTTGGCTATCGCGCATGCCGGCCTGAAAGAGGAGATGATCGGGCACGACACCGACAATATCCGCTCGTTTTGCCTCTACGGTGAAACATCCGGCGAGCAGGACGAATTCGGATTACCTGTGCGCTACCACTGGGCGGCCGAATATCGTGGCCAGACCGCGGTGGTCTATGGCCACACGCCGGTCCCGCAAGCCGAATGGGTCAACGACACACTGTGCGTTGATACAGGCTGCTGCTTCGGCGGCAAGCTGACGGCGATGCGCTGGCCCGAACGTGAAATCGTTTTCGTACCAGCGCGGAAAATTTACGCCGAGAGCCGCCGTCCTTTCGGCCACCCACCCGTGCGGCCGCTCGCGGTACCCGAATCGTAGCAATTACTTCGCCTCGCCGTTGGCCGCTGTAACGCCCAATTCCTTTTCCAGCCGTTCCATCTCGGTCTTTAGTTCCGCAATGTCTCGTCCACGCGCGACAATGCCAAAGTGAAGTTCAGCGATTTCTCTCGACGCATCTCCGAGCGCAATCGGATCCGAAATTTCCATCTTTTTACGCGACAGCGCATGCACTTTCTGCCAATCGCGCTGTGTCTCTTTTTCCATCTGCTTGATGCGTTGGCGCAACTGGGTGAGTGCGGCCTGCGACGCGGACCGCGCCCGCGTGTCGATTTGCGATTCCAGTTCTTTGACGCGGCCCTGCAACGCACTCGTATCGGCCGGCTTCGCGCTGGGATCAAAGAAGAAGTCGCCGGTCAACGACGAGTGATCCCAGGGCACCTGCTGCCCCTTCGTCGCTGCGATCACGTCCTTGCGCACATCGATCATGACCGAGGTTAGGTTTTTGCCCGGTTCCGTGATCCGTTTGACCAGTGCCTCCGTGAAAGGCGAATTCTTGCCGCTCCCGTCGAGCGCGACGTTGCCAGGTTGCGTCGAGTAGGAAATGAACGTGCCGACGCCGGCGTCGACTTGGGCAAGCCCTTTGCCGATGCTGGCCGATCGCGTGCCCATGGTTCGCGCAAGACTGCGCGAGAGTGGATTGTCGCGACAGGCATCGAGGAAGACGATGTTGGTCTTGTCCTCGCGGCCGAGCTCCATCTGTTTCAATACAAAATCAAGCCGCACCGCCTCGAATTCGAGGTCGCGCTCCTTCGCCAGTTTGGCATCGATCGGCACCAGATAATTTTGCCCCGCGATCTGTAAGCCATGCCCGGCATAAAAGAAAATCGCCACGTCCGCACCGTCGAGGGCGTCGGCAAATTCCCGCAGGATTTTGTCGGTGTCCGCCTTCGTCGTGTCGACCCCAAGCGAAACGACGAAATCGAGGTCTTGCAATCTCTTTGCCATGTCGGTCGCATCGTTGACCGGATTGGGTAAGGCCGGCGCATGCGTATAAGCCGAATTGCCGATTATGAGGGCCACCCGCTTGGCGGCCAGTGCAGGGCTCTGCGAGAACAGTGCGAACGCAATCACAAGACTAAGACGCAGCAACGCAACCATCTCGTTCCCCCTCGGTCGACCAACGCATAGATTGCCTGCGATTGAGACCAAAAGGGGGAAGGCACTGCGTTTCTAGAGTTCGTAAACGATGGCCCCACCCGTCAGACCCGCTCCGGCCGCGCAAAAGAGCAGCTTATCTCCACTGCGCAGATTAGACTCGCCGGCCCGCAAAGACAGCGTGAAAGGGATCGTGGCCGCCGAACTGTTTCCGTACTCGGCGACACTCGAAAGCAGCCGATCGTTGCTGAGGCCGAGCTTCTTTTGGACCGCGGCGATGATCCGCTGATTGGCCTGATGGGGAATACAAACGCGAATGTCGGCAAGCGAAAGCCCCGCTCCGACCAACGCCTTTTCGCTGGTTTCCGTCATCATCTCGACGGCTTTTGCAAAAACCATGCGGCCGTCGCTGATCTGCATGAGGGTTTCCGACGGGTCAATTTCAGCGGAAAACGGCCGCCGGCTTCCGCCGGCTGATATTTTTATAAGATCGTACGCCGATCCGTCGCTCGCCAGTTCGAGCCCGCGAATACCCGATGTCTTGCGCTCGTCGGGCGCGACGAGCGCTGCCCCGGCCGCGTCGGCGAACAAGATAACGCTCGACCGCTCGGCAGGATTGGTTCGTCGCGAAAGGATATTGGCAGCAATGACAAGTACTGGCTTTTTATGCAGCCGCGCAAAACCGTCGGCGTACGCGAGCGCGTGCAGAAAGCCGCCGCACGCTCCGGCCATGTCGATCCCGCCAGCACCCGTCAGCCCGAGACGATACGCAACGAGCGGAGCGCTAGGTGGCAGCAGATGGTCCGGCGTCGATGTCGCAAGAATGACAAGCCCGATGCGCGCCCGGTCGAAGCCGACGCGCGATAGGGCCATCTCCCCGGCCCTGATTGCCATATCCGAAAGCGCTTCATCAGGCTCGGCATAGCGCCGCTCCCGAATACCCGTGCGGCGCAGGATCCACCCATCTTCCAGGCCGAGACGAGCCTCGATCTCCGCGTTGCCGACGCGGCGCTCGGGCGCATAGTGGCCGGTGGCAAGAATGGTCGAACCCATTGGCGGACTTTCACATGCGAGAGGTAACGGCCTGAACAGCATTTTGCATGACGGCATACACTCGATCGAGGTCAGCGGCCGTCGTGCAGTAAGGCGGCATCACATAGAGTGTGTTGCCGAGCGGGCGTAAAAGAACATCGTTGGTGATGGCGTGTTGGTAGAGCCTCGGGCCGACATCGGCAAGATAGCCCGCGTCGTTGACGGTCAGATCGACGGCCGTGATCGTGCCGATCTGTCGGCAATTGGTAAACCGGTCGTCATTCACCAACGCCGCGAGCCGCGTTAATTGAAGCTCTGCCAGAGCCGCGATGCGCTCGACAACGGGCTCATTGAGCCAGATGTCGAGATTGGCCGATGCAGCGGCACACGCAATCGGGTTGGCCGTATAACTTGACGAATGAAAAAACGTCTTCGTCCGGTCAGTGGAGTAATGCGCGTCAAAAATCGCGCGCGTGGAGAGCGTCGCTGCGAGCGGCACTGATCCACCCGTCAATCCCTTTGCCACGCAGAGAATATCAGGCGTGATGCACGCTTGCTCGCACGCGAAGATCGTGCCCGTCCTGCCAAAGCCGGTCATGACTTCATCCGCGATTAGCAGCGCGCCGTGCGACCGTCCGATTTCTGAGAGACGTCGCAGAACTGCGGGAGAATAGATCAGCATGCCGCCCGCACCGAGAACGAGCGGCTCCAGAATGATCGCAGCAGTCGGGGTTTGCCGGAGCAGATCTTCAAGCGCGGTGAACGTTTCATCTTCGCGGCCGGACTGAGGGAACGGCAGTCGGGCCACATCGAAAAGCAGTGGCTCATAAGGCGCGTTGAAAATGCCCCGCGCTCCGGCCGACATCGTCCCGATCGTGTCGCCGTGGTAAGCGTGCTCCAGCGCAATAATGCGCGTCCGGGGTTCGCCGACGTTGCGCCAATATCCGAGCGCCATCTTCAGGCCGACTTCCACGGCAGTCGAGCCGCTGTCGGAGTAAAAAACGTGTGCCAGCTCCGTGTTGCCGAAGCTGCGTGCGGTAAGATGCACGAGCTTTTCCGCGGTTTCCTCAGCCGGCGCGTGCGTGAAGCCGGCAAAGATTACCTGATCGAGATGATCGGCCTGCCGCTTCATTGCGTCGATGATGCGGGGATGGCGATGGCCGTGCGTCACCACCCACCACGATGAGATCCCGTCGTAGATACGGCGTCCGCCTGCAGCCGTCAGATATGCGCCTTCCGCAGCGACGATGGGAACTGGAAGCGGCGCGATGGCATGTTGCGTGAAGGGATGCCAGACAGTCGACCGGCTCAAGCGAAGTCCTCCTTGCGGAAGTGGGTCGTGAACGCATCGCGCAGAGAGTGAGCATTGAGTTGCGGCAAATGGGGCAATCGGCCGAGGATGCGAACCTCACCGATCTCGCCAATGGTGCGCATGTTATCGGTGTTGTCCTCGCCGACAAACGCAACGCCCAGCAGCGGGACTTCCCGCATCCGCAGCGCTGCGATTGAAAGGAGCGTATGGTTGATTGTTCCAAGCGTGGTGCGCGCCACCAGGATGATCGGCAGATCCCATTTGGCGTACAGGTCGAATTGCAGAAATTCCCTTGTAATCGGCACCATCAGGCCGCCGGCGCCCTCGATGATGAGCGGCCCTTCCACACTTGGCGGAATGAGCGTCGCGGGCTGGATCGTGATGCCGTCAAGTTCGGCAGACCGATGCGGCGACAGCGGCGCGTTGAGCCGGTATTGCTCGGGCAAGATGTGATCGGACGGCAATCCAGATAGCCGCATGACAGTTTCTTTATCGCCCTCGGGCGCAGCACCGCTTTGGATCGGTTTCCAGTAATAGCCCTGAAGCGCCCCGGCGAGCCCGGCAGCGAACACAGTCTTTCCGACGTTCGTATCCGTTCCACTGACGACGAAACGAGGTTTCATGGAGCAGGTCTCCCAAGTTCGTAAGCCAGCGCATCGATGAACGATAATGTATCTTCCGCACTCGCATTTAAGGTGAGCGAGACACGCAGCCGCGCGGTCCCTTCCGGTACTGTCGGGGGCCGGACGGCGCGTACATCATACCCTTGAGCTTGTAGAGCCTCGGCGATCGCAACGGCCCGCTTGTCGCTTTTCACGATCACCGGCTGAATTTGCGATCCGCTTGCGTTGATCCCGCAATTGTCTCGAAGTGCCCGGCCGAACGCTTCGATCCGGTCCATCAACATTTCGCGCCGCTGAGGCGAAGACGCCGACAGTCGCAAGGCCGCACGCACGCCGGCCGCCATAAGCGGCGACGGTCCGGTCGCGTAGATAAATGGTCGCGCGCGGTTGACGAGAAAATCCCGCAGTGTCCGCGGTGCCAGGACGAGGGCGCCCATGACGCCGAGCGCCTTGCCGCACGTGTGCAACGACACCACGTGGGGCGAGCCCTCCAGGCTAGTGGCCAGCCCACGCCCTTGCGGACCAAATACGCCCGTCGCATGCGCTTCATCGATGATGAGTACGGCGTCGCTGCCCCGCGCGAGCTGATCGAATGCGGGGATTGGTGCAGTGTCCCCCTCCATCGAATAGAGGCTTTCGATCGCGATCCAGACCCGGCCGGTGCCCCCGGCTGCGCGCCATTTGTTGATCGCATCTGCAAAATCATTGGGGTCATTGTGCGCCGCCGCCACGTGCTCGGCTTTACTCATGCGCATGCCGTCGTGCGCGCTGGCATGGATCAACGCGTCGTGGACAATGATGTCGCCCCGCTGTGGCAGCGTTGCGAAGATCGCGGTATTGGCCGCAAACCCGCCACCCATGTAGAGGGCCGTTTCAGCGCCAAAGAAACGCGCCGCTTCTTCTTCCAGGGCCTCGTGCTCGGGATCGTTGCCGCGCAGCAGCCGCGATCCGCCCGCCCCGACAGGCACTCCGCGGGCGAGGGCTTCGGATATGGCTTCCGCCAGCTCCCGCGAAGCGCCGAGCCCGAGATAATCGTTCGACGAGAAATCGATGCCGCGTCGTGGCGCAAGTGCGCGCAGTCGCCCGCGCGCGGCCAACGCCTTCAGTGCGCGCTCGTGATCTTCGTGCATGCCGGCCGTTCAGGGCTCGGAATGGCGCCCGGGGTTTCGTCGCTGTCGAGTTCCATCGGCTTCAGGCCAAGCTTGGCAAACAGGATTGCGTCCTTGTCTTCGCCGGGATTGTCGGCGGTGAGCAGCACGTCGCCGCAAAAGATCGAGTTGGCGCCGGCGAAAAAGCACATCGCCTGCATCTCGTCGCTCATGTCCGAGCGCCCGGCGGATAGGCGCACCATCGATTTCGGCATCAGGATTCTTGCCGTCGCAATGACACGCACGAAGGCAATCGGATCGATCCTCTCGGTGTTCTCCAGCGGCGTGCCGGGGATGGCGATCAGCATGTTGATCGGCACGCTCTCGGGATGCTCCGAAAGATTGGCCAGCGTCACAAGCATGTCGACCCGGTCGGCCGGTTCCTCGCCCATCCCCATGATGCCGCCCGAACAGACCTTCATGCCCGCCGCGCGCACCCGCTCCAGCGTATCGAGCCGTTCGGCATAGGTCCGTGTCTTGATGACTTCCGGGTAGAACCGTTCGGACGTGTCCACGTTGTGATTGTAGTAATCGAGACCGGCATCGCGCAGACGCACCACCTGCTGATCGCTGAGCATACCGAGGGTCATGCAGGTTTCCATGCCCATCGCCTTCACGCCCTCGATCATGGCGAGGATCGTGTCCATGTCGCGGTCCTTGGGTTCGCG
The DNA here is from genome assembly GCA_022844105.1 of Hyphomicrobium sp. Classification (GTDB taxonomy): domain Bacteria; phylum Pseudomonadota; class Alphaproteobacteria; order Rhizobiales; family Hyphomicrobiaceae; genus JAGVSR01. Next base: position 75,539 of record JALHMJ010000003.1, read on the forward strand.
CCAAGCCGCACCCATGCAGTAGCGCGTGGCCCCGGTCGCTTTCGCCTTGCGCGCTTCGGACAGCACGCGCTCGACTTCCATCAGCTTGGTCGCCTTGAGCCCCGAATCGTGATGTGCCGACTGGCTGCAGTAACCGCAATCTTCGGCGCATCCCCCCGTTTTGATGGACAGCAGCCGGCTCATTTGGACCCGATTGGCATCGAAGCTTCGGCGGTGCACTGTCTGCGCCCGAAATAGCAGATCCATCAGAGGCATATCGTGGATTGCCTGGGCCTCGTCGCGCGTCCAGTCACGGCGAACTTCGGCATCGTCGCGGGTAAAAGCGGTCTCGGGCTTGGCGTGCAGGTTCATAAGGCAAGATCTCCGGGATCGCGGACGCGCCAGAACGCGGCCAGACGTTCCCTGGTTGTACCCGGCTTCGGCCCGGGGGCAAGGGCCTTCCGGGCCGATGGACAACTCGTCCCGGTTCGGGTCGGCCGCGCCATCTCGGGCTGGGCGGCTGCTCAATCATTTGCTAGGCAACTCGAAGTGTAATCCGTCAGCACAAGGGCCACGAATGCGATCAATCATCCGAAATGCCGCCGTCTACCTGATGTTCGTGACGTCGAACGCGGCGTGGGCCGCGCCCCCGGACGCCGTCGCCGACCTTGTCGGCGTCAAGGGCCGCGACGGTGAAAGCGAGCTTCTCACGCGTGGATACATCCTTCATCATGCAGGTGAATCAACGGACGCCAAGATGACCGTTTGGTGGAATGTCGCGACGAAGTCGTGTCTGGAAGTCCTGACACGCGACGGAAGGTATGCCGCTATCGTCGCGGCGCCGCCAAAGCAGTGTGAAGGCGAGCCGCGCTGAATGACCATTGCGATGCGTCCAACGAAGGAGGTCCAATGCCGGACACCACAATACTCCGCCGGTACGCGCGCACGCTTGCCCTTGCCGTGCTCGCAACCACGACTTCGCATGCAGCCGCGGGCGACTACAAAGAGACTTTGACGTTGCAAGGCATAACGTTCGAGGTGTCAGCCGCGCAGAACGCCGGCCTGTCCAAGCTGATCATCAAGCCGTCGGGGTTGAAAGCCGTCAATGACCCGGTAAGCCATGACATCGAAGGCCGCGTTGTTCGCGCAGAGGTCGCTGACATTGACTCAAATGGTGATCCGGAGATTTATGTATTTACTATCTCGAATGCTGAGCCCAAGCGCGGCGGTGTCGTCGCCTATGCGGTGAATCACAAAAAAAGCATGTCGCAGATTGTCATCCCCGACTTCACCTCGGACCCCAAACTCGCCGCCGGCTTCGTGGGCGGGGACGAAAGCGCCATCGTTGAAACCTCTTTCGTCACCCGTTTTCGAATTCAGAACGCGGCATCAGCCGGGTCCGCGGAAAATTGGCGCCAACTCCAATACAAATTAAAGCCCGGCGAAGCCGGCTGGAAACTGGTGCTGCACAAAGTCGAAGAATTCTGAATCACCCTTCTGCGCATACGATCGTCATGAGAGTGTCATACTTTTTCTGACGTAAGGCCTTCCGACCAGTGAATATCCCGCTGGTGCAATTGGCCCGCGTTCATTACGATCAATCATTGCAGCGCGGTCGCCGATGGATGGAATTTCCACGAGCCGATCGCAAGCGGCCTCTTGGGAGGGCTAAAATGAAGATTGATATTCGTGATGGCGACGACGGCGTAACGCACGTTGTGCTCGATGGTCGCCTCGATATCGAGGGCGTCAATGCGATCGATATGAAAATGAATGTTGTCGCCGGCTCCAAGAATAAAGTCGTCGTCGACCTCGCGGGCGTGGATTTCATGGGCTCTCTTGGTATGCGCACGCTTGTTGTCGCCGCCAAAACCGTTGCTAACAAAGGTGGCAAGCTCGTCCTTTTGCAGCCACAGCCAAACGTCGATCGCGCGCTGCGCACGAGCGGTATCGATACGGTCATTCCTATTGCAGCGGACAGCGTCAGCGCCGCAGCCTTGGTGAGTTGATCCTCGCATGACCGAGGCCGAACGTTGGCGGCGAGACTTCCCGGTGACGGTCGCTGAGACCGTCGCAACCGCCCGATGGCTGGATACGATCGCAGTCGAACAAGCCCTTCCGGGCGAAACGGCTTATGCCATGCAGATCTGCCTCGAAGAGTTACTGGGTAACGTGCTTCGCCATGGCGGCGACGACCGCCGCGCCAGCGTAAGTGTTGAAATCGACCCAAACCGATTGGCTATGACGGTGGAAGATGACGCCCGCCCGTTTGACGTTGCTTCAGCACCGGTAAAGCACGTGCACGGCTCCCTTGAAGATCTCGAGCCGGGTGGATTAGGCATTGGCCTCGTCCACGACTTCAGCGATCGTATTGAGTATTCCCGCGCCGGGCTGGGCAACCGCGTGACGGTGACATTCACTCTGGGCAAATCCGCCTCAGAGACGGCGCCGGGCCGATGACGGACGACCCCGCCACGAACGTGCTGGGCAGCGCCGCATTTAGGGACCTGATTGCTGCCTCTCGCGTCGTATTCCTGGAACGAGGGGATGCACTGCTCAAGCAGGGCGCGGCGACAGATGCCGCCTATTTTCTCGCTTCCGGTGAAGTGGTGGTCATCGCAGAAACGGCCTACGGAGCTGTTCGATTGGCAACGATTACGGCTCCGCATCTGATTGGCGAAGTTGGCGTGTTCGCCGATCTGCCGCGCACCGCCAGCATTGTCGCCGAAGGACCAGTCACTGCACATCGCATCGAACGGCACCGCATCCTTGAGTTCGGTCAGAACAACCCGGTCTTCCTGCGTTCGATCATCGCCCAACTCGGCCGCCAGCTCGACTGTGTCAATCGCACGATCGGCCTCTACACGAACGCTCTGTCCGGGCTCGAAAAGCAGGAGTTCGATCCGCTTCTTCTTGACGATCTGAGAAATCCGCCGGCCCAGTTGGCGGAGTTTGCAACAGTGTTCCGCCGGTTCGCCGGCGAAATTCAGAGCAAGCGGCGCCATGAAGAAGAACTCGCCAGTGCTGCTGTCATTCAGCAGTCCTTTCTGCCGCGGCGCGAGATCTTGACCGAGGTCGCGGATCGGCTTGATGTGGCCGCCAGCATTCGTGCGGCCCGGCAAGTCGGAGGCGATTTCTACGATTATCTGCACTTGCCGGGGGACAGATTCGCCTTTGCCGTCGGAGATATCTGCGGCAAAGGAATGCCAGCAGCCCTCTTTACCGCAAACGTCGTCACAATCCTTCGTGCTTCCGCCCGTAAGGAGAAGACAGTCGCCAAGGTTTTGGCACGAACCAACAAACTCATCTGCCGCGACAATCCCGCCTCGTTGTTCGCTACCGTCTTTTTTGGCGTCATCGAACTGGAAACGGGCCATATGTATTACGGCAACTGCGGCCACAACGCCCCGGTGGTCGTCCGCTCCGACGGTTCGCTTCTCAAATTGCCAGCAACTGGACTTCCACTCGGGCTCTTTGACGACAGGTCGGCCAAAGAAGCCCATCTGGTCCTTGATCCCGGCGATCTGTTGTTTGCATTCTCCGATGGCATCACCGAAGCCCACGACAGCGATAGGCGTGAATTTGGCGAGGAACGTCTCACACACCGCTTGTTGCGTTCGTTAGGCCAACCGGCGGAGGCGATTGTCGAGGGCGTCATCGCGGACGTCGATGCATTCGCTGGCACGGCCGAACAGGCCGACGATATCACCGGGCTCGCCTTGTCGCGTCCATCGGCCTAGGCTAAGTCACGTTGGTCCAATTCCAGGTGTGAGACGCGAGTATGCTGACACGACGCCATGTCTTGGCCGGCTTCACAGCGGGTGCCGCCGCTTCGATAAACCTTCTCGGCCACCGGCCGCTGCTGGCTGACCCGGTTTACAAGAAGGTCGAAGACCTCAAGCCGGGCGAGTTCACGTGGCACCCGGAACGATCGCCATCCGGACCGGTCGCCATCGTCGTGTCCATTCCCGAGCAACGGGTCTTTGTCTATCGCAACGGTATCCGCATCGCCGTCTCCACTTGCTCCACCGGCAAGCCTGGTCACTCCACTCCGACCGGCGTATTCACGATTTTGGAAAAGGACAAGAACCACCATTCCTCGACGTACAATAATGCTCCGATGCCGAACATGAACCGGCTGACGTGGAACGGCGTCGCGCTGCACGCCGGCAATCTTCCCGGCTATCCGGCATCGCACGGCTGCGTTCGATTGCCGTCGAAGTTTTCCGAGTTTTTGTTTGGGATCACGCATGTCGGCACGCCCGTCATTCTTGCCGGCAGTCATACCGATCCCCAGGAAGTCATTCATCCCGGTCTCGTTCTTGGTGACTACGCGGACAAGGAATTCAAGTCCGTCGAGTCCGGCCTCAAAGGTGAGAAATTGCCATGGCAGGCTGAGGTCTCGAAGGGCGACACGGCGACCGCGATCATCGTCAGTCACGCGGATATGACGATCACTGTGCTGGAAAACGGAGCGGTCGTGGCGAGTGGGAAGGCAACAATCACCAATCCCGAACAGCCACTCGGCCGCCACGTCTTCATGCTCGCGGGAGCCCACGAAGGACAAAGCGGAATGATCTGGCATGCCATCAGTCATTTCGATCGTACCGGCGTGCCACTCGGTCAGCCCGACGAGGCCGTCCTTAAGCGGATCAAGTCGGACGAAACAGTTCGTCAGGCGATTGTCGATCGCATGCATCCCGGAATGGTACTGGTCACAACCGAACTTCCCGCCCACCCGGACACTCGGACCGGTGAGGACTTTGTGTTGATGGACGAAGACCAGCAGGGCTGACGCCAGTCTAAACTCCGATTTTGCCGCCGCCGATTTTCGTGATGGCCACGACCGAGGGCCTCGGCGGCTGACCGTCCTTGAAGTCGGGCCAGCGCGTCGTCGGATTTTCGGTAGAGGCGGGCTTCGCTGGATCCTCTGATTCGCCGGGGTGCTGGACGGCGACAAACAACGTCTCAAGATCCGGAGTGAAATAAGGTCCGCACATTTCCGCCCCTGTGGGGCAGCGGAAGAACAATCGCGATGTCCCGCGCCGCGCACCTTCCGTCTCCAATGCGAACAGACCGTCAGTGCGGCCCGTAACTTCGAAATTGTTGCCGTCCGTGGCAACCCACAAACGACCGTCCGCATCCACCGCGCAGTTGTCTGGCATTCCAAACCAGCCGTTCCTGCTGGTTGCGGCATTGAAGGTCGCGCCGACTTCGGCAATCGATGGATCACCGCATTTGACCAGGATCTCCCAAGCAAAGCCCGTAGTGGCATGGTCGCCTTGATCGGGCAAAATCTCGATGATGTGGCCGAAGCGGTTCTCCGGCCTCGGATTGGCGGCATCCGCTTCCTTCGCTGAACGCTTGTCGTTGTTGGTCAGTATCACGTAGACCTTGCCGGTCTTCGGATTGACTTCCACGTCTTCAGGCCGGTCCATTTTTGTCGCGCCAAGTGCATCGGCTGCGAGGCGGGAATGGATAAGAATGTCTCCCTGATCGGTAAAGCTCGACAGTTTTGGATCGCTTGTGACGAGCGGCAGCCATTCTCCCCGCCCGTTCGCATCGAAACGCGCAACGTAAAGCGTGCCGGTATCGAGAATATCCATGTTCGCTGCACGGTTGGCCGGATCGACTTTGCCCTCGGTCACGAATTTATAGACGTAGTCAAAGCGTTGATCGTCACCTTGATAGATGACGAACCGGCCATCCGTGTTGACGATATTCCCGGCGCCTTCGTGCTTGAAGCGTCCAAGTGCGGTCCGCTTCTTCGGAGTTGAATTCGGATCGAGGGGATCGATCTCAACCACCCAGCCGAAGCGGTTGCATTCGTTCGGCTCCTGTCCAATATCAAATCGGGTATCGACGCGGCTCCAAGGATAAAACCCCTCGCCAACGCCGTAGCGCCGGAGTTGGGTAGATAGCTTATGTTTCTTGAGGGCCTCTTTGTTGGCGAAGTAGAAATTGAAATTCTCTTCGCACGTCAGCCACGTGCCCCATGGTGTCACGCCACCGGCGCAGTTGTTGAGCATCCCAAGAACGCGCGTGCCCGACGGGTCACCAATCGTCTGCATCAATGGATGTCCGGCCGCCGGTCCGGTAATCTGCATTGGCGTTTGCGCCGTGATGCGACGGGCGTAGTTTGACGTGTCCACGACGTGCCAACGTTCACCGATGCGCTTGACCTCAATCACGGTGCCACCGTGCGCAGCCATTGATGAGCGGATCTGCTCGTCGGACATGCTGTCGAGCTTGCCCTTGCGGGTCCACCCCAGAAGGCCAAAGTACATGAGGTCGTCATTGGTGTACTCGTGGTTGACCACCAGCAGGCCGTGATCGGCGCGGCCGTCGAGCGGGATAAAGCCGATAAAATCGTTGTTGTAGCCGAACTGCTTTTCCTGGGCCGTAGCCGACGGTTGGGCAGGATTGAATTCCGGCGCTCCCGCTAACACCGGATCGCCCCAGCGGATCAGAATATCGGCGTGATAGCCGTCGGCGACATGATGGGTTGTGTCAGAGCCCGCCTCGACTTCAGCGAAAACAAAGCTCGGCTTGACCCCATCTTCGGCGCGCGCCGGCCGCGCGGCGGCTGCGATTGCAAGTGGTGCGATCGTGCTGGTCATCACCGAAACGGCCAATGCGCTGCGAATAAGATCGCGTCGCGACAAGCGCTCGGCAATCACATCTCCGATAGTGGAATTCAGGGAGGCGTTGGCGGGCGTATCCTCGTCGATGTCTATCGGCGGGTTGGCACCGTGTGAATTGGAAGGCATGGCTGTCTATGCTCCGGCCGCAGCGACGTGCGCACGTGTGAGATAGACCTTCGGCTTGACGCTCGTGTGAACGCGCCAAAACCTCGCACCGCCGCTGTGTGTGTTAGTTTCGTTCCTCGGGAAGCACAGGCAGCGCGAAAACCTGAATGCCTTCCGCGTCGAGTTCGGCAACTTCATCCGACGTTGCCTCGCCATATATCCCTCGTTCCGGACACTCCGCATAATGGATGCGGCGTGCTTCTTCCGCGAATTTCTGGCCAACGTATTCGGAGCGCTTTTCAACTTCCGCCCGTATTTTCTGAATAATATCGGCGATTGACGGTGGGACGTAGGCGTGGGTCATCGTTGCCGGTCCAGGCGTTGGCCGGTTCGGAATCGGGTCCGGGCGGGCCGACCGCATCGAAACTGCGGGAGCCATCAACGCCTTTTGCACGTGATGAGTCCCACACGAAGGACAGCTGACCAAATCATTGGCGCTCTGGACATCGAAAGCGCCGCTGTTTTGGAACCAGCCCTCGAACTCGTGTCCGGTTTCACAGATGAGACTGTATTTGATCATGCTCCGCTCCGGCTCGCGACGGTGAAGGGTCGATCGTGGCCCAGTGAGGGTACGCGTTTGCGAGCCTCCTCGATTGCTTGCAAGTCTATGTCGGCCGAGATGACCCCAGGCTGAACGCCGCCCTCTGCCAGAATTTGACCCCACGGCGAGATGATGAGGCTATGGCCATACGTTTCCCGTCCGTGCTCGTGCCGCCCACCTTGAGCGGCAGCGAAAACGTAGCATTGGCATTCGATAGCTCGCGCACGCAGCAGCGTGTGCCAGTGCGCTTCTCCTGTCACCTTGGTAAAGGCCGCCGGTATGGCCAGGAACGTTGCTCCCGATTTTGCCAAGGCTCTGTACAGATGTGGAAAACGAAGATCGTAGCAGATCGATAGTCCGAGCCCGCCCCACGGCAGCGCGGCCACCACGGCCCGGTCGCCCGGGCGGTAATTCTTACTCTCCCGGTAGCTCTCCCCTCCCGGTAGATCGACGTCGAACATGTGGATTTTATCGTAAGTTGCGGCAATCGCGCCGTCTGGCGTCAAAACGAACGCCCGGTTGGCAATTTTGTCGGGTGCGACTTTGACGGCCATCGAGCCAATATGCAGCCAGATTTTCAATTCCGCTGCCAGGTTACGGAACGCTTGCAACGCCCGGTTTGATTGTTCCGGTTCGACGGCCGCGAACAGTCTGGCGCTCTCCAGTTCCATCAGTGTGGTCACTTCCGGCGTCTGCACGTAGTGCGCCCCTCCGACCGCTGCTTCACGGATGAGGCGCTCCGCTTCGACGACGTTCCGGTCAACGTCCCGGCCGGAGCAGAGTTGCACGAGAGCGGCCCGGAACGTCCGGCCGGAAAAAGGGTCTGGCATGGGGTGGTGGTTCTTTTTGAAAACGAGCGCCAAGCGCGATGACGGGTTGGGTTGGGCGATCAGGCCGCGAGCAATTGATCGAGCTTTCCGCTGCGGTCCAAGGCGTGTAGATCGTCGCAACCCCCAACATGGGTGTCGCCAATCCAGATCTGCGGCACCGTCGCTTGACCAGCTTTCGAGGCCATCTCCGACCGCCGCGACGCATTGCCGGTCACATCGATTTCCTCAAATATTGTGCCCTTGGTCCGAAGAAGCTCTTTCGCCAAATGGCAGTAGGGGCAGTAGGATGCCGTGTAGATAACGACTTTCTTCATCGCCCGCGACCCTCCGACCCTGGTTGAAGTCAGTATCATAGGTCCGCGGCGCCGTTCATTCAAAGGCCAGGGATGCCGCAGTCTGCGTTGCCCACTGAATTGCTGCCCTCAATCGCCAAGGCCGTCGCCCGTGGCGAGCGCCAGCGTTAATACGGCCACGCTCTCCGCCCCAGCCCGGCGCAGGGCCCGCGTCGCGGCGCAAACCGTGGCCCCGGTGGTCGAAACGTCGTCAACCAGCACGATTCGGCGGCCGTCGATCCGGTCACGGCGGTTTTCCCTCACCGCGAAGGCGCCGCGCACGTTCGCCTCACGCTCCGACCGGCTAAGCCCTACCTGTGAAGCCGTGGATCGCAACCGAATGAGTGACAAGGCATCCATGGGCAACCCGGACCGTCGCGCAAGGTCTCCACCGAGCCGCGTCGATTGGTTGAACCGCCTCCGAAGCAAGCGGCTACGGCTGAGCGGCACCGGCACGATCAGGTCTGATTGCGCCAGGATATCGCGGCCCGCATCCATGAGCCACGTGCCCATCAGCCCGACAAGATCATCGCGGTCGTGAAACTTCAGATCGTGGATCAACCGCCGCATGATCCCGGAATAGTGCGCCGCCGTCCGCGCTCTGTCATAGACTGGTGGATCAGCCATGGCCGCTGCCGACAGCGAGATGTCCCCCGTCGCGAACGGCAAGGGGATGCCAAGTCGGTCACAAATCGGCGGACGGATGAAGTCGATGCCGCTCCAGCACGTCGCGCACAACGTATCGTGCGCCGTCATCGGCTCGCGACAACTGAGACAGACCGGCGGCAAGATGAGATCGGACAATCCCGACCAGGCCCGTCGCAGCCGGGCGCGCAGCCGCGGACGCGTGGACGAAGAAACGGCATCGTCAGTTTTGAAATCCCGCGACGGCATGCCCTATACTACAAGCAACTGCCGTCCGAAGCGAGAGGCGAAGGACCCGACCCGGATGACCGATCTGCCGAAAATCTTCGATCGTGACTTGTTGCGGGATCGTCGGCGCCGCGCCGCGCCAAGGATGCAGAACCACGCATTTTTGCTCGAGCGCTTTCGCGACGACGTTGTGGAGCGCCTGGCGCTGATCCAGCGAACTTTCTCCAATGCGCTCGTCATTGGAGCGCACGGCTCCGCGATCGGTGACGCACTTGCCCTTTGCGGGCTGACGCGCGTCGTCGCCATGGACACAATACCCGAACTGCTTCCGCCAAACGAATGGGCTGTCGTTGGCGACGAGGAAGCGCTTCCATTCGCAGCTGCAACGTTCGATCTCATCATTGCGCCGCTCACGCTGCAGTTCGTCAATGATCTACCCGGAGCACTTCTCCAGATCAGCCGCAGCCTGCAGCCGGATGGCCTGTTCATCGGCGGTGTGTTGGGTGGCGCCACGTTACACGAGCTGCGCCGTGCATGGCTGGAAGCGGAAGCGGAAGTCACCGACGGCGCGTCTCCGAGGGTCGCTCCGTTTGCCGATGTCCGCGATCTCGGCGGGCTGCTCCAGCGAGCCGGTTTCGCCTTGCCCGTTGTCGACAGCGACGCTGTGCGTGTGCGCTATCCGAGTGCCCTCGCGTTGATGCAGGACTTGCGTGGCATGGGTGCTGGAAATGTCCTCTGCGATCGCCGCCGGGTGCCCGTCACCCGGCGGCTGTTGATGCGCGCCTGCGAGATCTATGCCGAGAAGTTTGCCGATGCCGACGGCCGCGTTCCGGCGACATTCGAAATGCTGGTGATGACGGCGTGGGCGCCCCATGAGAGCCAGCAAAAGCCGCTCAAGCCGGGTTCGGCGACGGCGCGACTGGCCGATGCGCTGGGTACCACGGAAGCGCGGCTGCCGGATTCAACTGAGACGCGCTGAGGGGCTGGCGAAGCTGCAGCAATCGAGTAGGTTCATCAAAACTTTGCAACTGAGAAGGACGTGACCGGTGAGCGAGACGCGCGGCCCGCCGCAACGCCCTTTCGACGCGATTATGCTGAATGTCGGCGACGGACATTGGCTTTATGTCGAACAATGCGGCCGCAGCGATGGCATCCCCGCGGTTTTTTTGCACGGTGGACCGGGAAGCGGCTCGCAGCACGCGCACCGCGATCTGTTCGATCCAAACCGATTTCACGCGTTTCTGTTCGATCAGCGCGGCGCTGGCCGGAGCCATCCGTATCTGTCCTGTACAGCCAATACGATGGCGCATCAGATCGCCGATATTGAGCGCATCCGAACCCACTTCGGCGTTGAACGGTGGATCGTCGTCGGCGGCTCCTGGGGTTCGACCTTGGGCCTCGCTTACGCCCAGCAGCACCCCGAACGCGTCGCCGGACTGGTTTTGCGCGCGATCTTTTTGGGCACGGATGAGGAGATACAATGGGCCTTCGTTGACGGACCGCAGCGTTTCCGGCCCGAACTCTACAAGGCGTTCTTACATGAACTGCCGGTCGCCGAGCGCGACGACCCACTACGGGCTTATGTGGCGCGCTTGCGTGATCCCGATCCAGCCACCCACGGCCCAGCCGCGCAAGTCTGGAACGCTTACGAACGCGCTCTGTCGGAGCTTCTTCCGGCCACGACCGGACTACCGGACCGCACCGCGGCTAAAACCGGTCGCATCGCGCCGACCCCGATCTTGGAAGCCCACTATATCGCCCACAGCTTTTTCATGAAGCCGGGTCAGCTGCTTAACGAGGCCTGGCGCCTCAGCGGCATACCCGGTGTGTTGATCCAGGGACGCTACGATTTGCTGTGTCCACCGGCCGCCGCGGAAGCCATGGCCACAGCATGGGGCAACCAGTGCCGCCTGCGATATATCGAACGCGCGGGCCACGCCATGACGGAGCCTGGCATTTTCGAAGCGCTGCGCGAGGGTGTGAATACGATTGCCGACCAGACGTTCGGCCGTTGACCCTCAACGGTCGCGCTTGGCCAGCGGATGGTGCTCGAATACGATTTTCTTCAGGCGTTCTTCGAGAACGTGCGTATAGATTTCGGTTGTCGAAACATCGGCATGTCCGAGCAACTGCTGCACCGTTCGAAGGTCCGCGCCCCGGTCGAGCAAATGGCTGGCGAACGCATGCCGCAGCACATGTGGCGACACACGCTCGGCGTCGAGCGATGCGGCCTCCGCGCACGCTTTCAAATCGAGCGCGAAGGCCTGCCGGGTGACATGCCCGTCCGCACCGCGTGACGGAAAAAGCCAGCGCGTCGCCAGCATCGGCGCCAATTGATCGTTCGGCGAACTCCCCAGCGACAGATAGCGGTCGAGAGCTTTGCGTGCCGCTGTATTGAGTGGCACAAGCCGCTCTCGCCCGCCTTTACCTTTGATCGTAAACACACGCGGGTCGCCGTTCAGGACGCTGCGGGGCAGCGAGACCAATTCAGAGACGCGCATACCAGTCGCATAAAGGAGTTCAAGCAGCGCATGAAACCGCACGGCACGGGCAAGCTCACGCCCGTTCTTACCCTCGGTCGCCGCTGTGGCCGTTTGCATCAACCGGTCCACTTCGACGACCGAGAGTATCTTGGGCAAAGGTCGTCCGAGCTTCGGGGCCTTCGCGCCGGATGCTGGATTGTCGTCCACCGCCCCTTCGGCTTCGAGAAACTTATAAAGTTGCCGAACAGCGGACAGGCGCCGCGCCCGTGACGCCGGCGCAAGACCGGCCCGTCCAAGATGCTCCAGGTAGGCCGCAATGTCGTTGCGCACTGCCATACGCAACCCCGTCGCGTGATCAATCATAAAAGCCGAGAAATCCTCAAGATCGCGGCGGTAGGCGTCGAGAGTATTGTGCGAGGCACCTCTCTCCGAGGCGAGCATCTCTAAAAAATTTGCGATGTCATGGGGGTTGGTTGCTGTCATGCGTCAGCCTGACGACCGTGGCCAGCCCATGAATAAGGCTTCCAGTGCCAGAGCGCGCGCGTCCGCTTCGAGCCCGGCGCTCCGCAGAGCGCGGATCGTATCGCCCAGCGAAATGATGTGCGCGCCTTCCGCGCCATTCGGTCCGAGCGCCTGCATGGCGCGCAGCACCGTGTGTCCGAACTCTTTCTTCTTCGCAGCTTCAGACAACGCCGTCAGGACGCCGGTGTCTGGCAGAAATCCGGAGTTGGGCTGCTCTGTACGGCTTGCCAGATCCCACAGCGGGATTGGCACCTGGATCTGCAACGCATCGAGCACTGTGGCCAGCCGGTGCAACTGATCCGGGGCAAATCGACCGCGCGCGGCCAGTCCTTCCAGCGCAGCCAAATGCCGGGACCGCCCCTCATTCAACGAAGGATCCGCGACGTCGGCCAGCGCGAGCCAATGATCATAACCGTTCGACCGGCCGCCCGGAACCTCCCCGAAAGGGTTCGCAGGAGCATCCAAAGTACCGCCGAACTCGGCCCATTGACGCGCACCGGCGAAATTGCCGGAAGCGATGGCCGTTTCAATCGCCGTCTCGGCAAACCATCCGATTTCCGGCACGCGCTGCAGTGATGCCGCGGCCGGGGCCATGATCTGCAATCCAGGCCAGTAAAGCCCCGCGCGCCGCGCCTCATCAAGGAACGACCGGATCAGTCGGGCTTTTTTCAACGGCGTGATCTCGTCTTCGGCCGATTGGAAAAGTGCCGCACGTCCCACCGCGGCGGCCGCCGGTCCATCGTTGCCGGCATCCCCACCGGTAAAACCACGATAAGCCTGCGCCAGATCGGCTGCCGGGATCGCATTCAATTGCGCCGCGCGCTCGGCTGCGGCAAGCCGCGTGGCAGGTTCGGTCTTCACGTCGCGTAAGAGCAGCGCCGAGAGGCTCGGACCTGCCGTCTCGACCAGCATGCCCGCGTCGACGGGACCACCGAGTTCAAGAATGCGCCAGTCGATCGGCCCAACTTTCTGCCCCTTGCGCACGACGGGCTTGGCACCCGTTGCGATTGCATCGATGGCGTCCAGGCCGGCGCTGTCCTCAACGCCCTCGTCGCGCGCCAGTGCCACCTGCAACTGAGCCGACTCCCGCTTGTCCGCAATGGCTGCACAGTAGGCGCGGACCAGAAGCGACGAGCCTTTAAGAGAGGCCGGCAACGGTCCCTGCGCGGTGTTCATTGCCGCCACCACCGCGCAACCAGCATCCCCGTCGCCGCGTGCGATGGACGTGCGCGCGGCGAGCACCGCCAGTACCGGGTCGGATCCAGCCGACGGGTGCTGATCAAGGAGCCGTTGCGCTTCATCAATGAGTCCGGACCGCTCCAACGCGTCGACCCGAACGGCGGTCAAACGCAGATCGGCAGCGCCACTCGGCGACGGCTGGTCCGCCGAAGTCAGGAGGCGCCGGAACAGCGCGTGCAAGGTTGGCGATCGCGGGGGGATGTCGAGCTTTGAAGCCGCTGTTTCGAACGCCTCGGGCGTCAAGCCCTGCCAGAGGTCAATCGGGGGTCCCAGCCCATTCGCGGTCATCGCAGGCGCGGGATCATTTCGCATCACTGTACGTGTCGTCGCGGCAGGAGCCGATCGCGGCGGCTGGCCGTCTGAACCCCCTGGCGCCGAACTCGATGACGAACCGAACCTGGGCGGCTCGTCGCTGCCATCGCCCGGCGGTAATGCGGCCGGTCCAGGGTTGGCCGCCGCGGCTGCCGGCGCCGGTTCGGCTTCGATCGGTGCCAATGTCTCCCGTTCGATCGTCCCGGTAGCCGCGGCAGCGCCGGCTGGAAGTTCACCCGGTGCGATGATGTCGTCGCCGGGTGCCGGGTCAGCGGGGCGGCTCTTGGCAGCCACGGGACGCGTTGTTTCGGGATCGTCGAACGGGCTCGGGATACCACCGGCCACGGCCGGCACTGCCGCACAAGCGGCAATCAGGGAAAGGCTCAGTCGCGAGCGGAATTGGCAGCGCATGGGCCCGTGAGGTTCACTCTTTGCGGATCTTTACACCGGGGACGACTTTGACCTCTTCCCTTTGAACGGGCTCGTACTTTGTCGCCAGAAACCACATCCCGGCCGTGAACAGGCCAGCGCTGGCAACAATGACGAACAAGAAACGGAAAAGACTTGGCATGTCAGATCGTACGTCCCCTTCCAGTACTGTCCGTTCAAGTTGGCGCCAATGTGTTCGCTGGACGCTGAGGACGGTAACCGAAGCGGAGCGATTGCGCCAACCGGCACAGTTCCCGATGTGACATTTGAAATCCGGTCCCCGATGAGCAATACACGGGTGCAGAAGCTTTGAGGTTACAATCACCGGAATTGTTTGCATGATTCGGGGGTGAGAGGCTGTTGGGCACCATGGACGAACCCAAGGAGATCAACACAATTGATGCGCTTGTCGCCCGTTTGGGCGAGCGCTCGATTGTACTTGTTGGTTTGATGGGCTGTGGGAAGTCGTCGGTCGGCCGCCGCCTTGCTTCGCGCCTCGGCCTTCTGTTTGTTGATGCCGACGAAGAGATCGAGCGCGTGGCGGCAAAATCGATCGTCGAGATATTCGCCGACCACGGCGAAGCCTATTTCCGCGATGGAGAGCGCCGGGTCATTGCACGGTTGCTGGCCAATGGACCACAAGTCTTGGCCACCGGCGGTGGCGCTTTCATCAATCCGGAAACGCGTGCGAACATTCGCGAGCGCGGGATCTCGATCTGGCTCCGGGCCGATCTCCCAATCCTGATGCGGCGAGTATCCAAGCGCGAAAATCGCCCGCTCCTCAAGACGGCCTACCCGGAAGCGACCATGCGCGACCTGATCGACAAGCGCTATCCTGTTTATGCCGAAGCCGACCTTACGATCGACAGCCGCGACGTTCCCCACGATGTCATCGTCAATGAAGCAATATCGGCACTGAAATCCAAACTCGCGCCAGTCCCCGCCGCCTGAGCTTTGCGGTCACAACAACGAGACACCCGTCCCATGCCCACGCTCGCCCACTCGATGTCAGGAACAACCCGCGCGGAAAAGACGGTGCCGGTGGTACTTGGCGCGCGCAGCTATAACGTGCTCATAGGGCCAGGCCTTCTGTCGGAGGCCGGGCGTCTGATAGCAACCCGCATCGGCAAGGGTAAGTGCGGTATCGTGACGGATGAGAATGTTGCCGGGCACCATCTGGCGACACTCGAAGCGGCGCTGAAGGCGGAGAACCGCCACGCGGGTTCGATCATCCTTCCGCCGGGCGAGGCGACGAAGTGTTTCGCGCAGCTCTCCCGTCTGAGCGAGGGCTTGCTCGAAATGGGTCTCGAGCGCGGTGATTTTGTCGTCGCGTTCGGCGGCGGCGTCATCGGTGATCTCGCCGGCTTCGCAGCGGGAATCCTTCGTCGCGGCGTGCGCTTCGTCCAGATTCCAACGTCACTTCTGGCTCAGGTCGACAGCTCCGTTGGCGGCAAGACGGGCATCAACACGCCGCAGGGCAAAAATCTGATTGGCGTCTTCCATCAACCCAGCCTCGTCATCGCCGACACCGATGTGCTGGCCACACTCCCGCAGCGCGAAATGCGTGCCGGCTACGCGGAAGTCGCAAAATATGGTCTGCTCGGCGATGCACCGTTTTTCGACTGGCTCGAAAGCCAGTGGCAGGGAGTCTTCGGCAATTCCGGCTCAGACCTCACGCGCGCGATTGAAACGAGCGTCAAGGCCAAGGCAGATATCGTCGCGCGCGACGAATTCGAGACGGGTGATCGCGCGCTGTTAAATCTTGGTCATACATTCGGTCATGCCCTAGAGGCCTGGACCGGCTATTCGTCCCGGCTCCTTCACGGCGAAGGCGTCGCCATTGGAATGGCGCAGGCGTTTCGCTTCTCCGAAAAGGAAGGCCTGTGCCCGCCCGGTACGGCGCGGCGTGTTGCGTTGCATCTGGCAGCCGTCGGTCTGCCGACGCGGCTGCAGGATATTCCCGGTGCCAATGCCGACGTCGACACACTGGTCCGGCTGATGGGACAAGACAAAAAAGTCCGGGACGGCAAGCTGACGTTCATTCTCGTGCGCGGCATCGGCGAGGCGTTCGTCGCACGTGATGTCGATCCGGACAAAGTCCGCGAATTTCTCGCAAGTGAGATAGTTGGTTGACCGATCGTCACCGTTGGATTTGCGTTTGGTGATCGTCCTATACTCCTGCGCCATCCGCGCCACGTTTGCCGCGGCGGCCGCACGAAACGGATTGTCCAATGACCCTCGAAATTGTCCTGACGGTTGTCGCCATTGTCGCGCTGATCGCACTATCCGCATTCTTCAGCGGGTCCGAAACAGCGCTCACGGCCGCCTCGCGTGCACGCATGCACGCCCTCGAGCAGGAGGGCAATGCAGCCGCCATGAGCGTCAACCGGCTGCTTGTCGCGCCGGAGAAAACGATTGGAGCCATTCTATTGGGTAATACGCTGGTCGATGTCCTGGCGTCCGCCTTGGCATCCGGACTGGCCGTCCAACTCGCCGGCGACGTCGGCGTCCTCTATGCCACGATCACGATGACGGTTCTGATCGTCATATTCGGCGCGGTTCTGCCCAAGACGTACGCGCTGGCCTACTCCGATCGTCTGGCACTGTTTGTTTCACCCTTCATGCGCACCGTGGTAACGGCCTTATCGCCGTTTACTAAGTCGATCGAGTTCCTGGTCCGGCAGTTTTTCAAGCTCACGCCCGGCAAGGAAGATGACGCAGCCAATATCCTCGCGGCGCACGAGGAGATCCGCGGCACAATCGATCTGCAAGCGAAAGAAGGCACGGTCCTAAGGCACGATGCGAATATGCTCGGCGGCGTGCTCGACCTGCGCGATCTGCAGATCGCCGATATCATGATTCATCGGACCAAGATGGAGACGCTGGACGTCGACAGCGATCCGCAAGACATCATCGATGAGATTTTGAAATCGCAGTTCACGCGTATGCCGCTGTGGCGTGACGAACCCGAAAACATCGTCGCCGTCCTGCATACCAAGGACCTCCTGACTGCGCTCGGCCGCGTCGGTTGGGATGTCGCTAAGCTCGACATCATGAGTTTTGCCCAGCCACCGTGGTTCGTCCCGGACACGACAAGCCTCAAGACGCAGCTCAATCAGTTTCTGAAGAAGAAGGCGCAGATGGCGCTCGTCGTCGACGAGTACGGCGAGGTGCAGGGCCTCATCACGCTTGAGGATATTTTAGAAGAAATCGTCGGTCAAATTGCTGACGAACACGACACACACGAAATGTCGATCCGCCTGCAGGCCGACGGCACCGTCAACGTCGACGGCACAGTCCCGATCCGCGATTTGAACCGGCAGATGGACTGGAACTTGCCCGAGGAGGAAGCAACCACGCTCGCGGGTCTGGTCATTCACGAGGCGCAGACCATTCCGGAGCCGGGGCAGGTCTTCATCTTTCACGGCTACCGCTTCGAAATCCTGCGCAAAACCCGCAACAAGATTTCCGCCGTGCGCGTCAAACGGCTGGCTGCGCGTGATGATGACGATAGCGGCTGAGTTAGTGCCGGACCCGCGCGGGTCCGCGCCGGGGCGAAGGTGCGCCTTTCGCCGGTTCATCGAACAGCTCGACGAGTTTGTCCGTCATGGCGCCGGCGAGTTCGCTTGCATCCGTGATCGTCACCGCGCGGCGATAGTAGCGCGTCACGTCATGGCCGATGCCGATCGCAATCAGTTCGACAGGCGAGCGGGTCTCGATTTCGTGAATGACCTGCCGCAAATGATGTTCCAGATAGCTGCCGGTATTGACCGATAGAGTGGAATCGTCCACCGGCGCGCCGTCCGAAATCATCATCAGAATGCGCCGCTGCTCCGGCCGCGCAAGCAGCCGCTGATGCGCCCATGCGAGCGCCTCCCCATCGATGTTTTCTTTCAGCAATCCTTCGCGCATCATGAGCGCCAGCGACCGCTTCGCACGCCGCCAGGGAGCATCGGCGGTCTTGTAGATGATGTGCCTGAGATCGTTGAGACGGCCCGGATTAGGCGGTTTGCCGGCGGCCAGCCACTTTTCGCGGGCCTCTCCGCCTTTCCAGGCCTTCGTCGTGAAGCCGAGGATTTCAACCTTCACACCGCAGCGTTCGAGCGTCCGCGCGAGAATGTCGGCACAGCAGGCAGCCACCATGATCGGGCGCCCGCGCATGGAGCCCGAGTTGTCGATTAAGAGCGTCACGACCGTATCGCGAAAATCGGTGTCCCGCTCGCGCATGAACGACAGCGCGTGCATCGGATCGATGATGATCCGCGTCAAGCGCGCGGCATCGAGTGCGCCTTCCTCCAGATCGAAATCCCAGGCGCGGTTCTGCTTGGCAAGCAGCCGCCGTTGCAGTCGGTTCGCCAGCCGCGAAACGGTCGAAGCCAGGACGCGCAATTCTTTGTCGAGGAATGTGCGCAGGCGGTCGAGTTCTTCCGCGGTCGAGAGCTTATCTGCCTCGACCACTTCGTCGTTTCCGCTGGCAAACACCTTGTAGCCAAAGTTTTCCGGAGCATCGAGGACGGAGAGGTTCGGTCGCCAGGGCTCGGCGGTATCGCTCTCAGCCTCGCCCTCGGCCTCGATCTCGATGTCTTGCATTTCACCGGCATCGGCGGCCTCCGCCGTGTCGCCATTTTCGCCTTCGCTCTCGCTTTCCTCGCCGGCGTCTTCCTGTCCCTCGTTGGCCTCTTCCTCGCCTTCGGTTTCCTGGTCGCCGCCCTCCGGCTGCTGTTCCTGCTCGTCTTCGCTGTCCTCGCGCTCGCCTTCATTCGGCTGCTCGGCCATTTCCAGCGTGCGCAACAAATCGCGCACGAGCCGCCCGAACGCTTCCTGATCTCCCGTCTTGGCCGCGAGCTGCTTCAAGGTTTTGCCGCAGCGCTTTTCGATGACTGGTTTCCAGACATCCGCAAGGGCCTTGGCTGTGGCTGGAGGGGCGTGGCCAGTCAAACGTTCCCGCACGATGAGCGCCAACGCCTCGTCGAGCGGCGCTTCCTCGCGCGATTTTACTGTCGCATAGCGCCCATGCGCGAAATAATCCTCGCACTTCGCAGCGAGATTGGCCGCCATGCCATCCATGCGATTGGCGCCGATCGCCTCGACTCGCGCCCGCTCGACGGCCTCGAACACGGCCCGCGCCTCGCCCGATTGCGGCGACAGCTTGCGATGCAGCTTCTCGTCGTGACACGCCAGCGTGAGCGCCAGACTGTCGGCCCAGCCACGGACGACAGCGATTTCCCGCTTTGAGGGCACCCGCGCCGGCTCGGGCAGCTGCACATGATGGCCTTCGATCATCGGCTTGCCCGGCGAAAAGTCCACGCTGATTTTCTCGTCTCCAGCGACCGCGCGCACGGTCAACCCGACGACCCGCTTGAGCGGTTCAGCCGGCGCTTCCTTGCGTTTGGTGGGCGGGGGAGAGATCGGCACTGAATTCAGCTCAACGCTACGTTCGCGGCACTTTCCGGCAGCTCTTCGCCGAAGGCACGCTGATAAAACTCCGCGACCAGCGGCCGTTCCAATTCATCGCACTTGTTGAGAAACGTGACACGGAACGCGAAGCCGATATCGGTGAAAATGTCGGCGTTCTCCGCCCATGTGATGACCGTCCGCGGGCTCATCACAGTCGACAGGTCGCCATTGATGAACGCCGATCGCGTGAGATCGGCCACGCGCACCATGGCGCCGACCTGCTTGCGCTTTGCATCGGTCTTTGCAAACGACTTCACCTTGGCCAGGATGATCCGCACCTCGTCGTCGTGCGGCAGATAGTTGAGCGTCGTCACGATCGACCAGCGGTCCATCTGGCCCTGGTTGATCTGCTGCGTGCCGTGATAGAGGCCCGATGTGTCGCCAAGCCCGATCGTGTTCGTCGTTGCAAACAGCCGGAACGCCGGATGTGGTTTGATCACTTTAGATTGGTCGAGCAACGTCAGCTTGCCGGACACTTCGAGCACGCGCTGAATGACGAACATCACGTCGGGACGGCCGGCGTCGTATTCATCGAACACGAGCGCTGTGTTGGAGCGCAGGCAGTACGGCAGAATGCCTTCACGGAATTCCGTTACCTGCTTGCCATCCTTAAGGACGATGGCATCCTTTCCGATAAGATCGATGCGGCTCACGTGGCTGTCGAGGTTCACGCGAATGCACGGCCAGTTGAGTCGCGCGGCCACCTGTTCAATGTGCGTCGACTTGCCTGTGCCGTGATACCCCTGCACCATCACACGCCGATTGTGCTTGAACCCGGCGAGGATCGCCAGCGTCACATCACGGTTGAAAAGGTAGTCCGGATCGAGGTCGGGGACATGCTCTTCGGGTTTCGAATAAGCGGGCACTTCCATGTCCGATTCGATGCCGAATACCTGCCTCACCGAAAGTTTGAGATCAGGCAGGCCGGCGTTATCCTTTGTTGCAGCGGGGGAGGTCGGCGCGCGCATGGAAAGTCCTTCGCAAGAGGGGAGCCGCGGTCGCGCTGCTCGAGAATCGCGAACCACACTGAGGCTGTAGGGCTAACGCTGCCCCGATTTTTGAGTTTCATGGAAAGCGGCGGCCCGTGAGGGTACGTCTGCCGCCGTCAAACGAGACCAGCCTGCTTCAAATAATTATAGGCTTGAATGATCTCACGCAACTTTTCCTCCGAACGGGTGTCGCCGCCGTTGGCATCAGGGTGGTGCAATTTAACGAGTTCCTTGAACCGACCCTTGATTTCGTCCTTGGTGGCCCCCTGTTTCAGTCCAAGCGACGTCAGCGATTTCTTTTCCAGGGGCCGCAGTTGCCGCCGGTTCTCGACCGGAGTGGACCGGGACTGCCGCGCCCGCCACGCAAAGAAGGCGCCAGGATCGTTTGGCGGCGGATCATCGCCCGCGGCACTCGGATCCGGCGCGTCCTTGGCTTCCCGTGGCGCTCCGGTGCGACCCTCTCGCATGCCCGGCGCCCACGAATTGGCCGCCATTTTCCAGGTCGGCCGGTGGCCGGTAAGGGCGTCCTTCTGGAAATCGGCGACTTCTCGATCCGACATCCCGTCGAAGTAATTATAGGTGGCGTTGTATTCGCGGACATGATCGACGCAGAAAGCGAAGTATTCGCCGTCGCGCCCGCGTCCTTTCGGCGCACGATGGGTCGCGGGCTGGTCACAGCCCTTCCGCTGGCAGCGGGGACCACCAGTGCGCATCTCCTCGGCTTGGGCCTTTTTGGTCCCGACGCGGATGGAGTCGAAGAATTTCGAATTGAGTTTCATGGACGCGCGTATGCTGAGAGGGCCTAGCCGAAATGAGCCGCGCACTCTATCACAGGCTGGTGCGCGCCGTCGCGGCCATAGCGAAAATCCAGAACGAGATTTTAGTGAGTTGTGTCGCGGCAAAAAACGCGCCCGTATGCATCAGGAACACGAAATGTCATTTGAAGACCAAATACGCGAGAAACTCACGGTCGGACTGACGCCGGTCCGTCTCGATGTGATCAATGAGAGCGCGATGCATGCCGGCCACCGCTCTTCGCCAGGAACTGGTGAAAGCCATTTTCGCGTTCTGGTCGTGTCGGAAAAGTTTGCCGGCCAGACGCGGGTCAATCGCCATCGCATGGTCAACCAACTCATCAGCGAGGAGCTGGCCGGCGGTGTCCATGCGCTCGCGCTCTCGACCTACGCACCGGATGAAAAGTTCTGACACCTACGCCATCCGGCCGGCTCCCCGCCAGGGGAGTCGGATGGCGCAAGATAACCTAAAAAATCTGGCTCCCGGAGGAGCCAGATCGTTCTTTATGTCTGAGACAAGGCAAGTTACCAGCCCCGGTGGCGGCACACACGCTGCATCTCACAATGTTTCACGCCCCAGCGATTGCGAAAGCAGACGCGGTCCCAGAAGCAGTTCCGGCGCCAATGGCCACGACGCCAATGACCATAACGGTGTCCAGCTTCTCTATAGTCGCCGGCGTCGTCGTAGCCGCGTCCACCACCATCGCGAGCGCTGCCGTCGTAGCCCCGTCCGCCACCATCGCGGACGCCACCGTCATGTTGCACGCCATCGCGCGAATATCCCGGATCGGCAAAGGCCGGTGCAGCACCCGCTGCAATCATCATGCCGCCTGCGAGCAGCGCGGCAGAAAGAAAACGCTTCATAGCTTAGTTCTCCTCGTTGATCCCGGCCGGGTCGGTCGGCGCGGGTCCCCAGATAAATCCGGCGTGACAACCAATAAGCCACGTTGCCAATGAACCGGGTCTGAACACCTCGTTCAGATGCCGTTGCCCTCATCCTGCCCCGTTGTGTGCGGATACGTGAGCCAGCCTGCGATGTGGTTCCAGAGGTTCCAAGCGTTGCGTCCATGACCCACCGCACCCTTTCCAGTGATGATGTCGATGATATCGTCGCCCGCGTCCGCGAAGAGCTGGCGCGGCGCCGAATATCCCGTCAGCGATTGGCGGACGACGCGCGCATCAGCGTCTCCACGCTGGAAAAAGTTTTGTCAGGTCGTCGCACGTTTACGCTCGCAACCCTCGTTCGTCTCGAAGACGCCTTGGGTATGTCGCTGCGGCCCTCGCGCATCAATGCAGCGTCGCGTCCACACGACCGACCTTCGATTGCTCCCGACGAACTGGGGAATTATGCGCGCGCGCAAATCGGCTGGCTGGAGGGAGCCTACTTGACGCTGATCCCATCCTTCGGCGAGCGCTCTGCGATTTTCGCCTATCGAACCGACATCCACTGGGATGACACCCAAACGTGTTTGACGTTCCGCGAAGCCGAGCGAGTCGATGGTGCCTTCACGCAGCACGGCGTGGTCGCGATGCCCAACCAGACCGGACACATTTATCTCGTGACCAACCGGCACGGGCAGCAGCGCCTCGCTATTCTTTCGCGGCCGGCCAGTCAGGGCGCCATGCACGGCATCCTTGCCACGCTACTGTCGGGACGCGGATCGCAGTTGACACCGGTGGCCGCGCCGATCGTTCTTGCGCCGCTCGATCCAGCGACAAAGTGCAGCTTCGGCCGGATCGCGCAAGGTCAACACGATTACGCCCGTTATCGCTCTCTGTTGCGGCGGACCCTCGACGACGCTTTTGCGGTCATGATGCCGGTCTGACATGCTTTGCTGGGCCGACGTGCCGTAATGAGACCGCACAATCAAATCGATTAGCTTGAGGGTTGGGCACGTGACGGTAAGCCTAGAAATGCGACGGCTTTTCAGTTCGACACGACGGTTGGTACGCACCGGGCTTGTGGCGTTCGTCGCGCTATCGGCTGTCGGGGTCGTGACAGCCTCGGTCGCACTTGAGTTAAAGCCCACCTTGAAACAGGCGAAAGCTGTTCCGCTCGAAATCACTGCCCGGCCGATCACTTCGTTCACCAAGACAGGCGACACGTCGCCCATGCAGGGCAAGCTGATCTGGCGCGGTGGTCTGGTGCTCTCCGCAGCGTCACCGAATTTTGGCGGCTTTTCTGGCCTGGCCATTGCCGCCGACGGTCAAAGCTTGATGACGATCACGGATGCCGGAGGTTGGCTGACGGCGCGGCTGCGCTACGACGACAATGGCCGTCCTGCAGCTCTGACCGAGGCGATGTTGGGCGCCATTCAGAACCGCGACGGCAAGCCCATACGCCGCGGCCGCGAACGCGATGCAGAGGAATTGTGTCTGGCTCGTGGATCCCTCGACAATGGCGAAGTTCTCATCTCGTACGAGAACTTCAATCGGATCGTGCGCTACGCCGTGTCCGAGAATGGCCTGGGGCTTCCGCTTGAGGTGATCGAGCCACCGCCGGGCCTGCGCCGTTCCGGCAACGACGGCATGGAAGCGATGACCGTACTCAAGGGCGGGACTTACAAAGGTCGGATGGTCGCGTTCTCGGAAAATGCCGGCAGCAACGATCGCCATGCCGGATGGATTTGGATCGGCAACAGCGCAAAACCGCTCAATGTCGTGTCGCACGGCGGCTTTGCGTTGACCTCGGCCGCGTCCCTGCCGGACGGAACACTCCTCTTGCTCGAACGCCGCTTCACGTTTCTGGAAGGGGTCCGCATGCGCTTGCGACGCATCGCGCCGTCGGCAATCAAACCCGGCGCAATCCTCGATGGCGAAGTTCTGATCGAGGCCGACCTATCAGATGAGATCGACAACATGGAAGGTCTGGCCGTTCATACCGCGCCGAACGGTGAGACAGTGCTGACTCTGATCTCGGATGACAACTTCAACACGGTTCTCCAGCGAACCTTGTTGTTGCAGTTCACGCTGTCAGATCGGGCCCAGACATGAGCGCGCTCAATCGTGACCGCGCCTAATACCGTCCCTCCGAAAAAAGAAAAAGCGCGGACCGCATATGTCCACGCTTCCTAACTCGGTGCTACTGATACTTAGGCGGCTACAGCGGCAGCCTTCGACTTGACCAAGTCACGCTTCAGCTTTTGTAGCTGCGGCGACAACTGCTCGGTCGATGCCTTGAGCAGGTAAGCGTCCAGACCACCATTGTGCTCGACCGAACGCAGCCCGTGAGCACTGACACGAACCTTGACGGCACGGTCCAGCGCTTCGCTGAGCAGTGTCACGTGCACAAGGTTGGGACGGAAAACACGCTTGGTTTTGTTTTCGGCATGGCTGCGGAGCTGGCCGCTCATCGGCAGCTTACCGGTCAATTCGCACCGCCGGGTCATAGGTCGTCTCCTGAGGTCTCGCGGCGAACGCCCTTGAGGGGTCGCGCGGGCCCGTCTTGCGGGCATGGGTCCAAAAAACAAGGGCCCCGCTAGTTGGCCTAGCGGGGCAGTGGCCGTTCTATACTGACCCCGCCCTTGAGCGTCAAGCACTCGCACGCCGTCTGCAATGTCCCACAAGGAACCGTCATGCAGCGAAGTATTTACGATTTTCGGCGACTTTGAGCCACGGGAACGCCGGGTTCGGCTCGCAGTCTGACCAAGGCCCGCGGTTCAGTCGGTTTGCGTTACAGGTGGTAGTGTCATGGTGTGTGAGTGTCAGCACGGCTTCAAACGGGCTGTCTGGGGATTGGCGGCGGCTGTTTTGGCACCGCTGGCGCTTGCTGCAACTACAGCCCGCGCGGACGGCATCGGCCCCCGACCGATCGCAATTTCTGGCCAATATTCCATCCATTTCAATGGCTTCGATATCGGCATCGTCCGTATTGACCAGCGCGTCGCCGGCCGTGCCTATTCAGCAAATTCTCGCGTCGAAATCTCCGCGCTGCTCGGCGCCTTCCATTGGCAGGGTATCACCCGGTCGGCCGGCACCCTGACGGCTGAGGGCATCGAGCCCTCCGGCTATGATTTCCAATATCGAGGCTCGACCAAATCCGGCTCGCTCAGCATGGGCTTCACCAAGGGCAATGTTACGTCCTTGACCGCGCTCCCTGCAACCGTCGAACCGGACGACTTTGTCCGGTTGGGGCCAGCACACATCCGCTCCGTCATCGACCCTCTCACTGCGATCGTCGCTCTGAGCCGTCCGGCAGCGCAGCCTTGCGGGCGCAAACTCCCAATCTTTGATGGCAAACAGCGCTTTGACGTCAGTCTCATTCAGGTCCGGCGCGAAACCGTGCCGGCAGGCCGCAACGCTGAGACGGTGAACGGCGTTGTTTGTCGCGTGAAATATACCCCCGTCGCCGGCTACAGGGCCAACAGCGAAACCGCCGCGCTGGCCGAAACCACGGGCATCGAAGTGACCTTCCGCCCAGTCGCGGAGGCTGGGATGTGGTCCCCTTACCGAGTGGCGATCCCGACCATGGCCGGCACCGTTGCCCTTGAAGCCACGCGCTACGACATCTCAGCGCCCGGTCTTGCCGAAATTGCCCTCGTCGACTGACGATCAGCGGTCAAGATCGCACTCCGGTTTCATCACAAGGCGGTTCCGCCAGGAACCGCCTTTTTTATCCGCCCCCTGGCACGTTGCGCGCCTGCTACCGCACGTGGGTGACTGAGAAGAAAGCCTTGATCTCACCCCCGGGCGATGCAATGCCAGGGCATCCCGCCGATCGGGACCGCTACGCCAGAGGGCCGTTTATGGGCATCGATCTCGAATCTCGCATCCGCAACGTCACTGCGGTGTTGGGACCGACGAATACCGGCAAGACCCACCTCGCAATTGAACGCATGCTCGGCCACGAAAGCGGCATGATCGGTCTGCCGCTGCGCCTGCTCGCGCGCGAAGTCTACGACAAGATCGTCGCTCGCGTTGGCGTCGATAAAGTTGCCCTCGTCACGGGCGAGGAAAAGATAAAGCCCGAGCGCGCCCGCTACTGGGTGGCGACCGTTGAAGCCATGCCGCGCGATGTGGATGTCGAATTCCTCGCGATCGACGAAGTCCAGCTATGTGCCGATCCCGAGCGCGGCCACGTTTTCACCGATCGAATGCTGCACGCGCGCGGCCGATCCGAAACACTTCTTCTCGGTGCCCAGACGATGAGCGGCGCCATCGGCGATTTGATACCGGGAGCCCATTTCATCTCCCGGCCGCGCCTGTCGAAATTGAGCTATGCTGGCGAAAAGAAGATCACGCGCCTGCCGCAGCGGTCTGCCGTCATCGCGTTTTCGGCGAGCGAAGTCTACGCGATTGCCGAACTGATCCGCCGTCAGCGGGGTGGGACTGCTGTGGTGCTGGGCGCTCTGTCTCCACGCACGCGTAACGCGCAGGTAGCCCTTTATCAGTCCGGCGATGTCGACTTCCTGGTGGCGACCGACGCCATCGGCATGGGTTTGAACCTCGACGTCGATCACGTGGCCTTTTCTGCAACGCGTAAATTCGATGGCCAGAACTTCCGCAACCTCACGCCGTCTGAACTGGCCCAGATTGCCGGGCGCGCTGGCCGGCACATGAACGACGGCACGTTCGGCGTCACCGGAGCTTGTGATTCCCTCGAGCCCGACATTGTCGAGCGGATAGAAAATCATACGTTCGATCCGGTTCGCGTGCTTCAGTGGCGCAATCGCGAATTGGATTTCCGCACGCTTCACCGCTTGCGCGAAAGTCTGAAAACGCTGCCACAGGAACAGCGTCTGACCCGGGCCCGCATGGCCGACGATGTGATCGCCCTGGAAACGGTTTCCGACGATGACGACGTGGCGCGCCTTGCCACCTCTCCCGCCGCCGTTCAGCGCCTCTGGGAAGTCTGTCAAATTCCGGACTATCGCAAGATATCCAGCTCCAACCACGCCGAGCTGATCGCCACGCTCTATAAGGACCTGCTGGGTCCGAACGGTCGCATTTCAGAGGACTGGTTCGCACGTCAGGTCGCCATCGCTGACCGCACGGACGGCGATATCGATACGCTCTCGACGCGCCTTGCCCATATACGGACATGGACCTTTGTTTCCAACCGCGTCGACTGGCTGAAAGATCCCGCGCACTGGCAAGGCCGCACACGCGCCATCGAAGATGCGCTATCCGATGCGTTGCACGAATGCTTGACGCTGCGCTTTGTCGACCGCAGAACCAGTGCTCTCATGAAGGGTATGCGGGACAAAGAAGAGTTGAACGCCGAAATCAAAGACGACGGCTCCATCCATGTGGAGCAGCACTATGTCGGTCGCCTCAAGGGCTTTCTGTTTACGCCGGATGCGCAGGCTGAGGGCGTCCACGGTAAAGCTGCACGTTCAGCCGCGGCCCACGTTCTGTCCGGCGAATTGACAATGCGCGCCCGCCGCGTCGCAGCAGCCCAGACCGATGCTTTCAAGATTGATCGCCGCGGTCGAATTTTCTGGCGCGGCGATGAAATTGCAAAACTGCAGGCCGGCGACGATCCGCTGAAGCCGACGGTCGAAATCCTCGTTGACGAGTATCTGTCGGCCCCCGACCGCGACAAGGTGCAAGCGCGGCTTGAAACTTGGCTGAACGACTTTATCGCGGAAAAGTTGAAGCCGCTGGTCGATCTGTCAAAGGCGGAGGATGTCACCGGTCTGGCGCGCGGCATCGCTTTTCGATTGAAGGAAAACTTTGGCGTTCTCAAGCGCGAGGCGCTGGCCGAAGAGTTGAAAAGCCTCGACCAGACGGCGCGCGCGCAGCTACGCAAATATGGCGTCCGGTTCGGCGCCTTCAACATTCATTTCCCGTTGCTCCTAAAGCCGGCACCCGCGGAACTGACGCTCACGCTTTGGGCGCTGAAGCACGCAGCCACCGCCGGCGTCGAGGCAGACAAAATGCCCGAGCCGCCGCGCGCCGGCCTCACGTCCGCTCCAGCCAACCCTGATCTTCCTGAAGCCTTCTATCGCGCTTTCGGCTATAATGTTTGCGGGCCTCGCGTCATCCGCTTCGACATGCTCGAACGCTTGGCGGATATGATCCGTCCGTTGCTGGCTTGGCGTGCAAACCGGGTTGGCGATGCCAAGCCACCCAAGGGTTCGACCGGCGACGGTGGCTTTACCGCGACGCCTGAAATGATGTCGATCCTCGGTTGTTCGCCCGATGAACTGGGCAAAGTTCTAAAGGCGCTTGGTTTCCGCCTTGATCGCCGACCGATCAAGACACCGGCGCCCGGATCCGTCGCGGCCCCATCGTCCGCAAATACGAGCGAAAGCGAAACGTCTGCTGCCGTTAGTCCTGCGGCATCCGAACCAGCTGCCGCCGATCAGCCCGACGGCGTTGACGTCGTGACAATGCCGGAGGCAATGGGCAATCCAACCGAAGCGCCAACGCCAGAAGTAACGTCAGAGCCACCGTTAGAAGCAGCGCCAGCGATATTGGGAGAAACTACACTGCCTGGCGACGTCGCCCCGGTTGTGGCTGCCGAGGTGCAATACGAAGACGTCTGGCGTCCGCGTCGTCACCATCGCGACGGACACCGCGGCGAAGGCCGCACGGACCAGCACCGCAGCGAAGGCCGCACGGATCAGCACCGCGGCGAAGGCCGCGATGGGCAACAGCATGGAGCCAGACGCCACGGCCGTCGTGCTTTCGGCGGTGATCAGGCCAATCCGTCTATCGCTCCGGCACCATCGCACGCCGCTACAACTGCGCAACCTCCCGGTACCGCACCACCTCCGAACTCGGATCGCGCCCGCCACGACGGCGATCGTGGTCGGCGGCACGAAGGCCGCGACCGCAACCCAAAGCGCATTGACCGGCCGGTCGGCGGTGAGAACTCGCAAACGAGCCAGCGCCCGGATGGACGCCAACAAGAGGGTCAGCGAAGCGAAGGCCGGCGTGATGATCAGCGCCGCGAAAACCGAGGTGATCGCCGTCGCAATGAGGAACGCCAGCAACCCCGCGCCGTCACCGCCGCGCCCCCGCGCGGCAAGGCGAATGTCGAGGCCGACAGCCCGTTTGCGTCGCTGCTGGCGCTACGTTCGCAACTCGAGCAGGCGCAGCGCGATAAGGGTTGAATATGTCGGACGGCGAGGACAGCGACAGCGAACCTGGCGCAATTTCGCCAGCCACATCGCAGCGCCTCGACAAATGGCTCTGGTGTGCCCGAGTCGTGAAAACCCGAACTCAGGCGGCGGCCCTCGTCTCCGGTGGCAAAGTTCGCGTCAATCGCGTCAAAACAGACAAGCCCGCGTACGCAGTGAAGGCGGGCGACGTTGTCACGGCCTCTGTTGGCGCGCGCGTCCGGGTGTTGGCCGTCAAGGCAGTCGGTGACCGCCGCGGGTCGGCCGTCATCGCCCGATTGCTATACAACGACTTGACCGCGCCGGCAGATGCGGACGTGGGCGAGCCAGGTTTGCAACTTTGCTCCTCCGCTGTGCCCACCGGACGGCGCGACAATGGCAGTGGGCGGCCAACCAAGAGGGACCGCAGGCTTACCGATCGCTTGAAGGGCGAATATTGACCGTCGCAGCTTGCCCGGCGCAGCCTAGGACGGTGGTGATTGGCATCCTTTTTCGCATTGTGCGGCTATCGCGACGCCGCTATGAGACCTCACCGCGGTATGACGAGCGGGAGCCGGTATCGGTTCATAAACGGGACGGGACGCATGACTTACGTCGTCAATGATAAGTGCATAAAGTGCAAGTACACCGATTGCGTCGAGGTTTGTCCGGTCGACTGTTTCTACGAAGGCGAGAATATGCTCGTCATCCACCCGGACGAATGCATCGACTGCGGCGTATGCGAACCGGAATGCCCGGTCGACGCGATCAAGCCGGATACCGAGCCGGGCCTGGAGAAATGGCTGGAACTCAATCGTGAGTATGCCGACAAGTGGCCCAATCTAACTGCGAAAAAAACCTCCCTGCCTGATGCCGACGCTCACAAGGACGAGGCTGGCAAGTTTGAGAAATACTTCTCGTCCAATCCCGGCGAGGGCGACTAGCTCGCGCGGGCGCCGTTAACTCTTGAATTCATATAACACCTTCCCCATTTGTTCTCTCAGGCGAGCATTCGTTCGCTGTGAGTTTAAGGGCGTTTAAAGCGCCGCGCGCAGCCGCCCTTCATTTTCAATGAAGTTCGTGCTACTATCACACTGTGATCGGGTTCATAGGAACTGAGCAGGAACATAAGCAGGTGAAATCATTCACTTGGGACCTGTCAGTCCGTTGACGCGCGTCGAGATGCGCGCTCTCGTTGAGGGAGTAGCCGCACGATCGACTGTGATAAGTACGGAATACTGCGCGTCTCTGACGCTAAAAATTAGGGGATCTGCACGGTTGGGGGAGCCTGGCCGCAATGACGTGTTTGTGACGATTGAAAATGGCAGCGGTTTTTCGCGAAACCAAGCCTCACCACGAGAGTACGTTCGAAGTAGCCCTTTGAGAGTGAGCGACGCGCATGACCCAGAAGAAAAAGACTGTTGTGAAAACTAAGACAGGCAAGGTCGTCACTCAACCCAAAAAGGCCACCCCTGTGCAGGCGACCACGCGCGGTGTGACATCAAATACACGTCCTGTGGCTTCGGCGGCACGTAAGCCGGCTCAGGCAGCGCCCAAGTCAGCTTCGGCTGCGCCCTCGAGCCCGGTCCGCCCGGCAAGCTCGAACAAAAAGGTTGTGCCCGCGGCCAAGGTTGCTGCGAAGGTGACGCCGTCCGCTGTAAAACCGGCGGCTCCGGCCAAGCCGGCCGTGGCTTCAAAGCCAGCGTCTGGCAAGGCGCCCGTCGCTCCTTTAGTCGCTTCTGCGAAGTCATCCACTGTCGCTGGGCCGGTAAAGAAGCCGGCCGTTGCTGCGCAGCCGCGCTCTGAGGCGGTCAAGGCGGCGCAAGCTTTCGCAGCGCATCGCGCTCACGCGGCCCAAGTCTCCGTTCCAGTAGCGCCACCGGCCCGGGCCGTTCCGGCATCGGTCGCCAAGCCACCCGCGAGCAGCAAGTTGACGGCACCGGCGCAGTCGCCGGCACCGGCTGCTCCAGCTTCGCCGAAAGCGATCGCTGAAAAGACCGCCGCCGCCCGCGTCGATGCGAACAAGAAGCCCGTCAATTCGCGTCATGGTTTCAAGACCAATGAATTCGTCGTTTATCCCGCGCACGGTGTTGGTCGCATCGTGGGAATTGAGGAGCAGGAAATCGCCGGCATGGCGCTGGAACTGTTTGTCATCAATTTCGAGAAGGAAAAGCTGACCCTGCGCGTGCCGACCGGCAAATTGCAAAGCGTTGGTATGCGTAAACTTGCAGACGATGACATCGTCAAGCGCGCTATGGAAATCCTCAAGGGCCGCGCTCGCATCAAGCGCACCATGTGGAGTCGCCGCGCGCAGGAGTACGTCGCCAAGATCAACTCCGGCGATTTGATCTCGATTGCAGAAGTCGTTCGTGACCTCTACCGCTCGGAGGCACAACCCGAGCAGTCCTATTCCGAACGCCAGCTCTACGAAGACGCACTCGATCGTATGGCGCGTGAAATCGCCGCCGTGGAAAAGCTCGACGATCGTGGAGCCGTGCAGCGCATCACAGAAGTACTTTCCAAGAGCGCCAAGGGACGGCGCGTTGCCGAAGAAGGCGCGCCGGAGGAAGTCCAGGCCGCCTGACTGCCCCAGCCACCCGGCGGTAGCGACACGAATGAATAAAATAAAACACCCGGCAGAAATGCCGGGTGTTTCGTTGTCAGATATCTACCGTCCGCTCGCAGATCCCTCGGGTAGTTCCTCGATCACGTCCGCCGCGGCAAGCGCCATGAACGGCCCGTTACGTACCTCAATCCAGCCTCTGACCCGCACCAGGCGGCCCTTGAGCAGTTTGAGCCGCGCCACGAGCGCATCGCGCGGCTCAGCATTGCGGCGCAGATCGACTGCGGCCGTGAAGTCCCATCTCCAGTTGCGACCAAAATTCACGAACAGCTCGTTGCGGCTCGTGCCGACGTCTTGTACCCAACCCTCGACAATCTGAAACGTGCCGATAAGACGTTCCAATTGCCGGGTCTCCCGCGCCGGTCTGATCGCGTAGGCCGGGTTTGCCCACAGCCCAACCCGCTTCGCCCGCGCCACCGCCTCGCGCGCGAAAAGTTGGCCAAGGCATGCGGTTTCTTGCGGCAGCGGCGCCACGCGAGCATGGCCGATATCGACGAGAGCCGCTTGCATCCAAACGGGGCCACCGGGTGCGGACAGCAAGGCGTGACTGACACGCCGGCCATAACGGTCGCGAAATTGACCGGTGTCCGCAAGGTCGATGCGCCTGTCCGCAAGCAAGTTTTCGACCGCCGACCGCGCGGCCGACTGCGCCGGCCAATTGGCGTCCGGCGCGGCGAGATCACGTCCACTCGGCGCCAGCAAAGCCATGAGGCGCAAACTCGTCCCGTCATCCAGGACGAACGTCGTTGCGCTTTCGATCCGCACGATAGAACGGCTCCCGGACGGCACCGGTGGACAGGTCTCGCTGCTGGCCGGAAGGGCTCCAGGAAGCTGCAGCAAAAGAAAACCAAAAGAGATTATTGCAACGGCGCGTTTGAACGCAAAAGCATTGCCGTGCGCCACCGCCCATCGCCTCCGCGTTCCCCACTACTGCCAGTGTGCCATGCCTGCGCCCAAACCGACATCACGCTTCACACGGCAAAATCGTCCGGCTGCAGGAGCGACTTGGCAATATTTAACAGGGTAATCGTTGATGGGCCGTCCGGATCGCTGATGACACTGTCCGTGCCGACTTGCTGGGTATGCGCCAGAACCTCGAAGAATGAAGCAAAACTGAGCGCCGAGACATCGATAACATCGCCGTTGCGTCGCAGACTTTGCTGAAGCTGGAAATCGGCGATCGTGTCATGGCCAAAAGCCCCTTGAAACACAAAGATGTCTTGGCCCGCCCCGCCGACGAGAATTTCATTCGCTCCACTACCGCTCATGCGATCGTTGCCGCCGGCACCTTCGATTTGTTCCAGCCCGCTCACCGTCATGCCCGAGAGGTCGATCGCGTCAGCTGCGGATCCCAGCCGCAGAACGTCGAAGCCAGAACCGAAATCAATGGCCTCGATTGAGATGATGTCCGCCAACCCCTTGTCGAGCACCAGGATGTCGTTGCCCGCCGAACCCTTTATCGTGTCGAAACCAGCGCCACCGTCGAAGGTGTCCCGCCCTGGTCGCCCCGCAAACACAAACGTGTCGTTGCCGAGCCCGCCGAATAGCGTGTCGTTGCCCGCTCCACCAGCAATGGTGTCATCGCCCGCCGATCCGATAATGCTGTCACCGCCACCGCCTGCCGAGATCTGTTCGATGCTCGTCACCGTGACCTGCGTCAAATCCAGAGAATTACTTGTGTTGTCGAGCCGCAGGATATCGAAGCCACCGCCACCGTCGATCGCTTCGATGCTGGCAATCGGTACGCTGCCACTGAGACCGATGACATCGTTGCCGGCGCTCCCCCGGATCGTATCGAACCCCGCGCCGCCGTCGTAGCGGTCGAGGCCGGCGTTTCCGGTCACGAGAAAAACGTCGTCGCCGCCGAGGCCCGATAGCGTGTCGTTACCCCGCCCACCTGTGATGGTATCGTTTGCGCCGCCACCCACCAGAACATCATCGCCAGCGGAGCCGACAAGTATCTCTCCGTGGACCAAGCCGATCACGGAAAGAGCGAACGTCGTACTTGTCTTAGCGATGCTATCACTGGCTGTGACGCGGACTGCGAGGTCGCCGTTGAAAGCAGGCGGCGGCGTCCCCTGAAAAGTCCGCGTTTGCGGATCGTAGTCGAGCCATGCCGGCAAGGCGCTGCCGTCAGCAAGATCTGCCGTGTAGATGAGCGAATGTCCGTCAGGATCGCTGAACGTGTCGAGCGGGATCGAATACGTCCACGCATCTCCGGCGGCGATCGACTGTGAAACAAGTAACGGTCCACTCAAAACGGGAGCGGCGTTGGCCACGATGGTGAGACTGACGGTCGCCGTGGTTGCGCCACCTCGGCCATCGGCGACCGTATAGTCGAATTCGACAAGCCCTGTCTGCGCCTGCTGCGTTGCAACGCGCACGTCGCCATCTGGCGTCAGCGTGATATTGGCGCCAGGCGTCTTCGATGCGACCGCTATGATCGTGAGCGCATCACCATCGAGGTCGCGGTCGTTGCCGAGCAGTTCGGCCTTTGGAATGACGACATCCGTCAGATCGGTGAAGAGGCCATTGTCCGCTCCGGCGATCGGCGCATCATTGACGAGAGCCCCGGAAGCGAGCGCGGCGGCGGTGAGAAATGCGCCGTTCCATGCGGCACCGTCGTCGAAACGAACCACGTCTATTGGTGGTCCTGCGAAGAAATTGTCGAGCACGACCCGGCCCCCATCGGCCATGCGAAGCACGATGTCGTCGAGACCGCTGGATTGGAAGACCGCGACGTCCTGACGACCAATTCCGATGAATCGCAAAACATCAGAGCCGTTGAGTCCCGTCGATGACAAAATAACGTCGATGCCGTCGCCCGCCTGATAAACGTAAGTGTCGTTGCCGGCCCCTCCGACCAGCGTGTCATTGCCAACGCCTCCAATTAACGTGTCGTCGCCGTTAAGCCCACTCAGGAAATCGGCATTGGCAGTACCCGTCAGCCTATTGCTCGCGTCATTGCCTTCACCGAACGCCGCCGCGCCCGTCAGCGTCAGATGTTCAACGAATTCGGGCAGGGTGTAGCCGATGGAGGAGACGACGGTATCGATCCCGGCATTAAACGTCTCGATGACAATATCGCCGGCGACATCAACAATGTAGCGATCGTTGCCCCCGCCGCCCGCCATGATGTCGTCGCCGCTGCCGCCGTCAAGAACGTCGCGTCCGTTGCCGCCGGTCAATTCGTCGTTGCCATCACCGCCCGACAAATCAGCACCGCTGGAGTCGCCGACCGTGCGACGCGCGTTGCTGGCAAGGGTGAGAATGTCGTCACCCTCGCTACCAGCGATCACATCGCGGTTGTCTGGTTCGCCGTTTCGGTTTCGATCATAGATCGGCGTCTCCGGTTCGGCGTCCAACGGTCCGGTCAGGAACGTATCGCCGGCCGCGGCAAAAGTGTCCGTGTTCCAAATTTTTGCAGCGTTTGGCGGACCGGAACCGCCCGGATAGGGAAACGGCGTCTCCTCGCCGAGTTCATAGAAGCGAATGCCGAGCATTCCCTCCTCGAAATCGACGACGCGAACGACCGCTTCCGAAAAAAGATCGGTATCGATCTCCTGGAACGTGAAATCCTGATCCATGAGATTAAAGAAGGTCTGCGCAAAAGCAGGCCCACCGGCATAAATGTGAATGAGAAGATCATCGCCGTCACGATTGAAGAGGATCTGATCCGTAATCCGCACAACGCCGTCCCAAGCATCCGCTCCGTTCCCCTCGAGCGACACTTGTGAGACAAGGTAGAAAAATCCCGGCGCATCGTAACCGTTGACAGCGCCTGGCCCCGGGTTCTGAGGCAGCACATCAAACGTGGCCCTACCGATGACCGGCGTCATCGCGCCAAGGATGGGGAACAACGCTGATCCTTGAAACGCGCCGGCCTCCGCCAGAAGCAGATTGTACGGCACGAACAGCCGGTCTGCCGCGTCGGCATCAGCAATGACAAATTCGACAATCCGTGTGGCCTCAGAAAGCGAGGAAATGATGAACCGATCCGCACCCTCGCCCCCAAGCGCCAAGCTCCTGCCAGTTCCGGAGATGATCGTGTCGTCCCCCATCCCACCGCTCAGTTCGATGTCATATCCAAGGGGGCTCGCAGCAGAAAGCGGCGTGACGAAGCGACCGCTGATGAGGTCGTCGCCCTTTCCACCTTCGACGCCGGTCATCGCTGGCGCGGCATAGATCCGGTCGTTTGCGGACGTCCCGCCGAGGTATTCGAGCGACTGCGCCCAAATGCCCCCGGCATCGGAAAAATTGCCATCCCGGGCTTCAACCCCGACAAGCAGGATCTCCGGTTGATCGGAAGGGGCTGCCAGCAGTCCCGTGGTACGCGTTGAAAAATCCAGTGCATCGCCCCGGCTCTGCGAACCCTGTCCATTGAGTTCGAGTATGGGACGGATCTCTCCCAGTTCCACGCCTTCGCCGAGAATGATCGTGTCGCTCGTGTCGTCCCAGCGGATGTTGTCGATCGAAAACAGGCGATCGACTCCGGTCGTATGCGTCACGATATAGGTTGCGAGCAGGTGGGGCACGTCTGCCAATCCACCTTCGATGTAGATCGTCCCCACACCGGCGTAATTGATGACGTCGTTTCCATCCTCGGGGTAGTCGAGGCCCGGCTGGCCACCGTGATAAATGTGGTTCCCTTCGCTCCAGAGAAATTCGTCGTCGCCGCGCC
Organism: Hyphomicrobium sp.; assembly: GCA_022844105.1. Lineage (GTDB taxonomy): Bacteria > Pseudomonadota > Alphaproteobacteria > Rhizobiales > Hyphomicrobiaceae > JAGVSR01. The sequence continues at coordinate 112,477 of JALHMJ010000003.1, forward strand.
CGCCGTAGAGCTTCTCAACCTCTCCGGCTTCGTCGGTCCCTTGCAGCGTATCATTGCCCTCGCCCGACAAGACCGTGTTGAAAGACAGGCTTAACTTGATCGGGTCGTCGTCCGAGGTACCAAACAGTGTCCGGGTACCGACCGTAAAACTGAGAAACATCGACGGCATGTTCTGCGCGATGTCGACGCCGATATAGAACAGCAGGGACGCCACGATCGAGGACGAGTTCGCGATCGGTAGCGGACTGAAATCGACCCCGAATGCGAAATACGGGAAGGCTTGCCGATCGATGTCGCGCGCCACGGCGGCCATCAAACCCCAATCCGTCAGCGCATCGGTGCTGGCGATGATCTGCGATCCGCGCCACCACGGATAGCCGATGGTATCGAGGAGTTCCTGTTCGTTTTTGCCGCCATTGGCACCCGATAGCGTCGTGACCCCGTTCGCACCATCGACACCCACAGTCACCGTTCCGTCCGGATTGGTGTCGCGCGTGCCTTCCATCACCCACCAGCGATCCTGATAGTAGCCGTAATCAAGCGGGTCCTGCTGAAACACGAGCATCAGGTGGTCGGCCCTGATGCGCCAGAGCCCAAACTCCTGAATCGGCACGCGTTCGATGCGGATGTTACCCATCATGATGCTCCGGAAAGTTCGAAGGACGATGCGCGAGGATGGCGGCGGCCAAACCCAACAGCGGGCTCACGGCAGCGCGGCCGACGTTGTGGCGTGGAGGCACAACTCAGGGGGGCGTCGTCGGCCGGCGGCACTTGGAAAACCGCGGTTAAAACCCGCATCGGCAATCACCTAATTTAAAACACGAGTGCCGGGTCGCCGGAGGCTGCCCTAAGCCAATTGCAATCTAAAGTTGTTTTTAATCTAAAGTTGCAGCGCCTGCAACCCGAGTCATTGAACGATTGTTAATAATAATATTTGGGTGAGGTCGACGACAGTCAACTAGCCTTTGAACAATCAAAAGTGCCTTGCTAAGTCGACGATCGCCGCAAAATCGGCGGCGCGGGTCCGGCGGACCTGTGGCGGTGTCATCCAGGACAGCGCATCGGTCATCATCGTGCGGAACAATCATGGATTGTCCAGCCATCAACGGGCTGAGCTTGAGCGGCGCTGTGGAGTGTCAGTAGTGTTCGATGACCGACTAAAATCACTCGGTCGCTTTGACGAACGCCAACAACGTTGCGCCCTCAACGATCAGATTGACGCCGACAAGAACGCCCAGGGCCCACGCGGCCGAAAACGGGAAACTGGTGTAAAGCATCGCCGCGACGAGGATCGACAGAGCGCCACTCAGCAGCAAAAAGCCCCGCCCATCGGACACTTTAAACGCCCAGAATAGCTTGGCGATGCCCGCGATCAGAATTGCTATGATCGCAAAGAGCGTCAGCGTCTTAAGTCCCAGAAGGGGATGGGCGAAAATGATAAGACCAGCCAGGATGCTGATGATGGCGAGCAGGAATAGCCCTACGGTGCCGCTCCAGCGCTCCGCCTTGAAGGCAGCGAATGCTTCCAGAATTCCGCTGATGAGAAAATTAGCGCCGAGAACCAGCGTCACGACGAGGCCGGCGATAAGGGGTGAAAAGAGCGCGAGTACGCCAAGGCCGATGGCGATAAAGCCGGCCAGTTTTAATGGCCAGCGCGAATCGTTATTGAAAACCGGCTGCTCTGTCATCGTCATGAAATCACCTCTCGCCAAAAAATGACTGCTGCCGATGCGTCGAGCCCGCATCCAAGACCAACGGAATATAGCATTTTCCGGCTGGCCCATGTTTGGAGTTTGCACCTCATCTGAACACGTCGTTAATACGTGTCCCATCCACATTCCACATGTTTTCCTGTCGTCGTGGGAATAACGGCGCTCAAAGTCCGTTGATTGTGGGTGCCATCTGGCCGCGCGCCGCGTCGGCCGTTTTGTCGAGAGGGAGTTCTAAACCATGGCGACGCCGCAGCCCGCTTCACAGTCCGGAACGCTGTCGATGGGGATGGGACTTCGATCGACACCACCGCCGGCCCCCGGCTCGCCCTTTGCAGCGTCTGCCCTCTCGAACGCTGGCCTCTCCGTGATTGGGACCGACCTGACGATCCTTGGTCAAAACATCGCGATCATCTCGCAAAACAAGCTCCAGATCGACGGCGACGTGCGCGGAGATGTCGTCGGCAAGCAGGTCACGATCAGCAGCGAAGGCTCTGTGATCGGGACCGTTTGTGCCGATAAAATAGAAGTGCACGGCGGTATCAGGGGCGCCATTCGGGCTGCTGTTGTGATCGTGCATCCGACCGCACAGGTCGATGCGGACATCCTGCACCAGACGCTGTCGGTTGCAGAAGGCGCACTGCTCGAAGGCAGTCTGAAGAAGTCGAAGGATCCAGGCGAACTCGTGCCCAATCTCGATCCAAGCAGCTACGCTGCCAAAAACGGATCGCTCGTATAACGGGGAGGGACCAGTCGCGCGGCGGTCACGCCGCGCGGCTGACAAGCACCTTGTCGATCCGGCGTCCGTCAAGATCGACCACCTCGAACCGCCACGGACCTTGGTCGAAGTGTTCGCCCACCTCCGGCAGCCGATGCAGTACGTTCAGCACGAACCCGGCCACCGTTTCATAGTCGGCATCCGGGTCGAGCGGTATTCCGATCCGGTCGGCAAACTCATCGACCGGCATCCAGCCCGCGACCAAAAATGACCCATCGTGGCGCACGACGAAGGCCGGCTCGTCCGGACCTTCCTCGTGGAATGCGCCTGTAATCGCTTCCAGGACGTCGATCGACGTGATGATGCCTTCGAAGTGACCGTACTCGTCGAAGACAAGCGCCATGTGGACAGATGACGATCGGATCGCCTTTAAGACGTCGATCGCGCGCGTATTGTCGCTGACGACAGGCGCCGGCTGGATGTCGGCAAACGCGCGAATGTCATCGGGCAATCCGGCCGCCAAATTCGCTGCCATTCGGTCGTAAAGATCCTTGACCGTCACCACCCCGACGATGGCGTCCGCTTCTCCATCTTGCACCGGAAGACGCGACCGCTTCGTCGCGCGCAGCTTGGTGAGTATTTCGTGCGGTTCGTCGGAGAGGTCCAAAATCTCGACGTCGCGCCGCGGCGTCATCAGGCCCGTCGCCGTTCGATCCGCCAGCCGCATCACACCGGAAATCATTTCCTTTTCTTCCAGCTCCAGAATGCCAGCACTCTCCGCCTCGGCGATGATCGTTTTCACCTCTTCCTCGGTCATCCGTTGTTCTGGTCCACCGTGCTGTCGCAAAAGACGCAACACGATCTTGCCTGACGCATCGAGCAGCCAGACCAGCGGTGCAGCAACTTTTGAAAGCACCGCCATGGCCGGTGCAACGCGGGCGGCCACCCGTTCCGGATCACGCAGCGCAACTTGTTTGGGCACCAACTCGCCAATTATGAGCGACAGGTACGTGATGGCGACAACGACCAGGATCACGCCGACCGTATCGGCGGCGGCGGCTGACATGCCTTGCATGGAGAGCCATTTTGCAAGCCGCTCGCCAAGCGTGGCCCCAGAGTAGGCGCCCGACAAGACACCGACGAGCGTAATGCCGATTTGCACGGCCGATAAAAACCGGCCGGGGTCTTCGCTGAGGCGCAGCGCGGTCGCCGCGCCCACTGAGCCCTGGTCGCGCATGACAGCGAGGCGTGCGGGTCGTGACGACACCACGGCCAATTCGGACATGGCGAGCAGACCGTTCAACACGATCAGAACGACGACAACGGCAATTTCGGTGAACAACGACGAACCAGGGGGATACCGCTCCGCATCACATTGGCAGGCGGCTTCGCGATCACTTATAGACCGGCTCCCTTGCGAAATGCCATATCTGTCTCACATGGCACGTCCCTGCGACCGGTCTCAATATTCGGGTCTGTCGTGCCGGCGAAGCGTAACCGATCGATTTGCATGCAACTCAAGATTCCCGGAGCCGGCGATACCGTCTCACCGGATTATGCTCGCCTTCTCGACAGCGTCGACCGGCTGGCGGATCGGTTGGACTGCCAATTTCGAATTCCCTGGACAGGAATTCGTTTCGGCTGGGATCCGATAGTTGGCATCGTGCCGATTGCCGGCGATCTCGTCATGGCGGCCGTATCGCTGAAGATTATCGCCGACCTGCGCCGTCTGGGTGCCGATCGCGACCTGACGCGGCGCATGCTGTGGAATGTGCTCATCGACGCGGGTATCGGCCTCGTGCCGATCGTCGGTCCCATCTTCGATCTTTTTTATCGCGCCAATATCCGAAATGTTGCGCTGCTGACCGATGAAATTCGCAAGTGTCGAAAGGCTGCGGACTGAGGAGCAAACTCAACCCCAAACCTTGCCCGCCCTTGGCGTATCGATCTGATAATCCGTCGCATGACGGGTAAAAAACGTCTCGCCGAACCGCCGTGCCGACCCGATGGGATCGTTCGGATCGTGGCGGACATCGCCGCGCGCATTGCCGATACCGTGAACGACGCCAACGAACGATCCGCGCGTGTAGCGTGTGTATTCCTGGATCTGAGCCACGATCCCGCCCGATACCATGGGAAACGTCTCTTCCGACGACAACAGGAGGCCGATGCGTTTGCCCTTCATCCCCTCGATGACATTCGCCGATTGAGGATAAGACGCTGCATAGTAGCAGAATGATCGGTCAAAAAAGGCCTTTAATTGTGCAGATACGCCATACCAGTAGATCGGCGTGGCGGCGATGAAGCCATCGGCTGGTAAAAACCGATGCAGGAACGCGCTGCGAAAACCATCCTCGATTGCGCATTCGCCGTCCGTTTTGCGGCATGTTCGACAATCGCGAAGAAAATGCGACACGATCTCATCGGCATAGACGAGGTCGACCGCATGACCCGCTGCTGTCAGTCCCTCGCGCATGGCGTCGGCCAGAAGCGCCGAATTCCCGTTGCGGCGCGGGCTGGACGACAAAATGAAGGCTTTCATAATCTCGGCTCACATGCGGTTTGAAAAGAGGCACTGAACGAGCGCCGCGTTGCCCTGGCGGAGAGCCAGGGTGGGACGGCATGTGTTGGACATTGAGAGCGATTGTGTAAAGGCGGTGTACTGCCCGTCGTCAAATCAGAGTAGGGTCAGTTCGGATGGCACGGTCGGCGGCAATGCGGATGGCTGGCCCGTCACCATAGTTTGACGAAACGTTTGCATCTGAATTGGCATCTGGGGAAGACTGGGCGCGCAACCAATCCGGCGCCTTTGGGAGGATTAAATGGATCTGGCAAGTATTCTCATTCAGGCCGCGAGCGGCGCTCTGGGTGGCAACGCGGCGGGCGCGGTGGCCAAGAACGTGAGCCTTGGCCCCATCGGCAACTCGATTACGGGCGCCTTGGGCGGCGGCCTGCTCGGCCCGCTACTCGGTTCGCTGCTGGGACTGGGAGGCACAGCTGCGGCTTCTGGCCTCGACGTCAACGCCATCGTGCAGGGCTTTGCCACCGGCGGCGTCAGCGGCGCGTTAACGGCTCTTGCTTTGGGTTACGTCAAGTCGATGGTCGCGCGCGGTTGAATAGCTTGGTTTGACAAAAAATTGGGACAGCGGAACGCATGCTTCCGCTGTTTCTTCTTGTCGCGCGGCATATCAGAAACGGACTGAGGCCTTCTCCGCCCAACTCATGGCTCCTCCGATCACCGACACGCGTGCTGCCTTCACGGCCGCGCTTCGCAATTTCGAACAGAGAAAGTTTCAGGTGGCTCGCAAGTCGCTGCTTGAACTTTTGCGAATTTATCCCAGAGAACCGGAGTTGCTGCGCATTTTGGGCGCGTGCTGCAGCGAACTTCACATCCATGACGACGCTGTCGCGTACTTCCGAAATGCTGTCGAAATTGGACGACAGCCAGCCGACCACTTCAATCTGGGTAAGGCTTTGCAACTGGCGCAGCGTTTCGACGATGCGCTGGCCGCACACGAAGCCGGTCTAAAGCTCGCCCCTGACGACCTCGCTTTGCTCCACGCGCGCGCAACGACACTTTTGCAACTTGGCAACGCCGAAACGGCCGAGTCCAACCTTCGCATGCTGCTGCACCGCGATCCTCGCAACGCCGATGCCTGGATAAACTTGGCCACCGCCCTGGTGCAATTGAAGCGACCGGCGGAAGCTGTTCGAAGTTTGAATTTCGCGCTAGAAATCAACCCTAGCCTGACGAACGAAATCATCGTCGGCCTCATCCGCGCCCGCATGCTGGTCGCGGACTGGACTGATTTTCAGCCAATGGTCGAGGCAACGGAGAAGGCCGCAGCGACGGGTGCAAAAGTCGATCCGTTCGTCTTGCTGACGATCAGCGACAAGCCGGACCTGCACCTCAAGGCAGCGCGCTCGAACCTTCCCCAATTCCAACCGAACTTCGCGCCGCCTCTGAACGCAACACGCGAGCGAATCAAGGTCGCATACATATCGGCCGATTACCGCGAGCACCCGATCGCCCCTCTGGTCAGCGACCTCTTCGCCGCTCACAAGCGCAGCGGCTTCGAAATCATTGCGGTTTCGATTGGACCCGACGACGGCAGTCCGGTGCGCAACCGCCTCGCCGGCGCCGCCGATGAATTCATCGATCTTGCGCGTTCGCCGCCCGACCGTGTTGCTGAGGTGGTCCGCTCGCTAAACCCAGATATCGCCGTCGACTTGATGGGTCATACAAAATTCGCCATGCCAGCTGCTTTTCAACTTCGCATGGCTCCGGTTCAGGTGAACTTCCTCGGCTATCCTGGCACCACGGGCTCAAGCCAGATCGACTATGTCGTGCTCGACCCTTTTGTGGCCTCGCAAACGGTCCGCAACGCCATGGTGGAGAAGGCGATCGTTCTGCCGCATTGTTATTTGCCGGCCGATCGTCAGCGCCCTTGTCCCCCGCGCGCGGCAGCACAGAAACGTGTCGATCTGGGCCTGCCGGAAGACGCGATCGTATTTGGCGCCTTCAATAACGCCGGCAAAATTACGCCTTGGATCTTTTCCGCCTGGATGCGCATCTTGCAAGCCGTTCCCAAGAGCGTCTTGTGGTTGCGCGGCTCCGATCCCGACCTGATCTCCAATCTTCAATCCGAGGCGTCTAAAGCCGGCGTCGATAGTCATCGCCTCGTCTTTGCCGGAGTCGCTGCTTATGAGCAGCATCTGGCGCGTCACCACGCCATGGATCTGTTCCTCGATACGTTTCCCTACGGCGGGCACACTACGGTCAACGACGCACTCTGGATGGGGTGTCCAGTCGTGACACTCGTTGGTCAAAGTTTTGCCTCCCGAGTCGCCGGCAGTAATTTACAAAGTGTGGGATTGCCGGATCTCGCGGTCTCTCGACTAACCGAATATGAAAGCTTGGCCACCGAATTGGGCCGCTCGCCGGCGCGTGTCGCCGCTCTGAAACAACACCTGGAGACGCAGCGCTCGGCATCGCCATTGTTCGACATGGAAGGCTTTGTTTTTGGGCTGGAAACAGCTTATCGCCAAGTCGTCGACAGGGCGCGTGCAGGCCAGAAGCCAAAGGCGATCCTGGTGCCGCCGTCGCCTGCGTAGCCGAGCTTTATCGCTATTTCCGTGATTTCGACGGAGGCTTCGCGCGCATGAAATTCGCGCGCATGAAAACTGAGACAGGCTCCAACTGCCGCATCCATTTTCAGCTCGATCTGCCAGGCGCTTCGAATGGCAGCAGCGAACCGCAGCGACACTCTCCGGCAGAGGGGCGTCCACAGAGCCGCGGAAGTCGTGCTCACTTACCCGCGAAGCCGAGATAGTTCACGTCCGTATCGTTCGAAAGTGACCACGTGTCATTCAGCGGATCATAGACGATGCCTTTAAAGGTGGGCAGCGACAGGCCGGCGCCCGTCACGTGCCGCGCCAGTTCCTCCGGCGTAACGAAACGGTCCCATTGATGCGTGCCGCGCGGTAGCCAGCCGAACACATATTCCGCCGCCACGATGGCCAGGGCATAGGACTTCAGATTGCGATTGATTGTTGAAAGTACCAAGGCGCCGCCGGGGCGCACGAGGCCGCCACATGCGGCCACGAAGGCGGCAACGTCGGGCACATGCTCGACGACCTCAAGAGAAATGACGGCATCGAAATGCTGACCCTCGGCTGCCAATTCCTCGACCATTGCGACGCGATAGGTGAGTTCGAGCCCACCATGTCCGCTGTTCCCGCCGACATGCGCGCGCGCCGCCTCCACGTTCTCTCGTCCAGGGTCGATGCCGGTGACCGAGGCCCCCATCCGGGCTAGCGGCTCCGACACAAGGCCGCCGCCGCATCCCACATCGAGCAGCCGCAAGCCCTTCAGGGGTTTCAGCCCAGTTCCCTTTAGCCCGAAGTGCCGCACCAACTCATCGCGCACAAAGGTCAGCCGGGCCGGCGCGAGTTGGTGCAAGGGGCGGAACTTGCCCTTGGTGTCCCACCATTCGGCCGCGATACGCCCAAAGCGCTCGACTTCGGCGGGATCGAGGTTGCGGGCGTCGGCGGCATTAGCGGCTGGTCGTGTGGAGGGCGCTGTCATGGTGCTAAGAGGCCGTTGCCGCAGCCGTCCTGTCAATGCGGCAGTGCAAGGTTGCCGTTGGCGGCCGATGCCTTTATGAGAAGCCCGGAACCGGGCAATTGAGATCGGCCGCGCTCCTTGGCAATCAGGGGCGGGGCTGGTCGTGGCCGTTCACAGGCCACTCCCGCGACAAGAACGTGTGCGGTGAAACCTCGGGTGCGATGGACGGGCACGGGGCTGGAGACGCTATGGCATTGGTGGTGATGAAGTTTGGCGGAACGTCGGTTGCGAATGTGGAACGCATTCGCAACGTGGCCGCTCACGTCAAGCGTGAAGTCGACGCCGGCAACAAGGTGGCCGTCGTGGTCTCGGCCATGGCGGGGGCCACCAATCAGCTCGTGGCCTGGGTCAACGAAGCCTCGCCGCTGCACGACAAGCGCGAATACGACGCCGTCGTCGCGTCCGGCGAGCAGGTGACCGCCGGCCTCACCGCGATTGTGCTGCAATCCATGGGGGTGAAGGCGCGCTCGTGGTCGGGATGGCAAGTGCCCATCGAAACCAACCATGCCCACGGTGCTGCCCGCATCCTCACCATACCGGGTGAGAAGTTGCGCGCGTCCATCGACGCGGGCGAAGTCGCCGTCATCACGGGATTTCAGGGCATCGATGCATCGACTGATCGCGTCGCCACGCTCGGCCGCGGCGGTTCCGATACGAGCGCCGTCGCCGTTGCCGTGGCGCTGAACGCCGATGTCTGCGACATCTACACGGACGTCGACGGCGTTTACACCACCGATCCGCGAATCGTCGCCAAGGCCCGGCGTCTGCCAAAGGTATCCTACGAGGAGATGCTCGAAATGGCATCGTCCGGCTCGAAAGTTTTGCAGACCCGGTCGGTCGAGTTAGCCATGGTGCACGGTATGCGCACGCGCGTGCTGTCGAGTTTCGTCGCTCCTGATCAAATGCCGGCTGTGCGGCTCGACAATCTGGATACTATCGGCACCACCGTTTGCAGCGAGGACGAGATCGTGGAACAGCAGGTCGTGAGCGGCATTGCCTACGCCAAGGACGAGGCCAAGGTGACCCTCTTGAAAGTCGAGGATAAGCCGGGCATCGCGGCCCGGATCTTTGGACCGCTGGCGGAGGCCTCGATCAACGTCGATATGATCGTCCAGAACGTGGCCGCCGATGGCAAGGCCACCGACATGACCTTCACCGTACAAGCGGCGGAATTAACCCGCGCTCTTGCCGTTCTCGACGCGGCCAAGTCGGATATCGGCCATTTCGACGTCACGGCCTCGGATGGCGTCGCCAAGATTTCCGTCATCGGTGTCGGCATGCGTAGCCACGCCGGGGTCGCTGCCCGCATGTTCCAGGCCTTGGCGGACAAGGGCATCAACATCCTTGCGATCTCGACATCCGAAATCAAGATCAGCGTCTTGATAGATGCGGCCTATGCAGAACTAGCGGTCCGGACTTTGCATACCCTGTACGGTTTAGACGCAGACTAGAGAACGACACGGCGCGGCGGCGGAATGCTTGCAGCGCGGCCCCGGCGGAGAGTGGGCACGGCCATGGTCAGCAAGAGAGGCGAAGAGCCCCGCGTGATCCCTTCCGAGCCGGCGTTGCGCATCATCATGCGCCGGCTGCGGGACATCATGGCCGAAACCGGCGACGGCCAGTCGCGTCTGGATAAGATCGTCCGCCAGATTGCCGGTGTGATGGTCGCGGATGTCTGCTCGCTGTATTTAAAGCGCCAGGATGGCACGCTTGAACTTTTCGCAACCGAAGGCCTGCTCTCCACCGCAGTGCACAATACGCGGCTGAAGCGCGCTGAAGGTCTCGTTGGCCGTTGCGCGGAATTGAACATCACAATCAATGAGCCCGACGCTCCTAAGCATCCCTCTTTTTCCTACCGGCCCGAGACGGGCGAGGAACTCTACCATTCTCTGCTTGCCGTTCCGATCCAGCGGTCTGGGCAAGTGCTGGGCGTGCTTGTCGTGCAGAACAGAACGACGAAGGAATACTCCGACGAAGACGTCGAGGTTCTGGAATCGACAGCAATGGTGGTTGCCGAACAGCTCGTGTCCGGTGCTGTTGCGGGCACCACGGCGGCGCTGGAAATTTCGAGCTCACTTGCTGCTGTCATTAAGGGCCAGTCGATCTCCGAAGGCCTCGCGCTCGGCCACGTCGTGCTGCACGAAAGCCGCATCGTCGTGACCAAGCTGATGGCCGACGATCCGGTGCATGAATTGCGCCGCCTTGAGAACGGCCTCACCGACTTGCGCCTGTCGCTGGACGCAATGCTGGCGCACGAACACTTGTCCGCCGCCGGCGAACACCGCGATGTACTCGACGCGTACCGCATGTTCGCTCACGACAAGGGCTGGGAACGCCGCCTGCGCGAAGCGGTGCAGGCCGGCCTGACCGCTGACGCCGCCGTCGAGCGCGTCTTGAACAACACCCGCTCACGTTTGATGAATCAGCCCGATCCGTTCTGGCGCGAACGCCAGCGCGATCTGGACGATCTATCGGATCGTCTCCTGCGCATCCTCGCCGGTCGCCCGGGCGGCCCGATCGACCACCATGAGATGCCGCCCGATACAATCCTTGTCGCGCGGACGATGGGGCCGGCCGAACTGCTGGATTATGATCGCGACAAACTGCGCGGCCTCGTTGTTGAGGACGGTTCTCCTCAAAGCCATGTCGCGATCGTTGCCAAGGCGCTCGGTATCGCGGCCGTTGCCCGCGCCACCGGCATCGTCGAACGCGCCAGTTCCGGCGACGCCATTATCGTCGATGGTGTCACGGGTCAGGTCCATCTGCGCCCGCAGCCGGAGGTCGTGTCGGCCTACAGTGACAAAGCCCGCTTTCGCGCCAAGCGTCAGAAGCAGTATGAGGCGTTGCGTGAAAAGCCCGCCGTCACCCGCGACGCCGTCCGCATCAACCTGCAGATGAATGCCGGCCTCATCGTCGACATGCCGCATCTGGAAGAATCCGGCGCTGACGGCATCGGCCTATTCCGCACCGAACTGCAATTCATGCTTTCGCGCACGTTCCCGCGCCACACCCGCCAGCTGCACACCTACAAGACCGTCCTCGACGAGGCCAAGGGCAAGCCGGTCGTATTTCGCGCCCTCGATATTGGCGGCGACAAGGTGCTGCCCTATCTTCGCCAAACGAAGGAAGAAAATCCGGCCATCGGCTGGCGTGCGATCCGCATGTCGCTCGATCGGCCGGCTTTGCTGCGCACCCAGGTTCGCGCTTTCCTGCATGCCGCGTCCGGCCGCGAGCTGCGTCTCATGATCCCGATGGTTTCCGAGGCAGCCGAGATCGACCTCGTCCGCGCCCAGGTGGATAAGGAAATCGGCATCATGCTGCGCAAGGGCGTGTCGCCGCCGAAATCTCTCAAGCTCGGTGCCATGATCGAGGTGCCAAGCCTGCTCTTCGAACTCGACGGGCTTCTGCCCAAGGTGGATTTCGTCTCCATCGGCTCCAATGACCTGATGCAGTTCCTCTTCGCCGCCGACCGCACCAACGCCCGGGTCGGCAGCCGCTATGACAGTCTGTCGGTTGCCCCGATGCGGGTGCTCTCAGAGCTCGTAAAGGCATGCGCCCGCCACAAGACGCACCTGACGGTATGCGGTGAGATGGCAGGACGGCCACTCGAAGCAATGGCGCTGATCGGGCTTGGCTTCCGGACCTTGTCAATGGCGCCCGCGTCCGTCGGCCCCGTAAAGACGATGATCCTAGGATTGCACGCTGGCGCAGTGCAGTTGATCGTCGAACGCTATGTACGGGACGGAAAAGGCTCGCTCCGCTCGGAATTGATGCGCTTTGCCGAGCAGAACGGCATCGAGATTTAATTTTGTCTGCGGCTCGTTCGCAACATCATGACTTTTACCGGTTTTTTCACTTTGACTCTCGCGCCAGCAAGTTGATTCTAGGGCCGTCCGGGTCATCTTCCGGACGGCAGCATACGCGTGGTGAGAGTTTGTCGATGCGTTCGCCGAAAGCGCCGTCTTCTCACGTGAACTTTACTCCCCGCAATGGGTCGCTCGCCGGCGGCAGCGCTAGCTTTGCTCCTGCGTGCGACGCGGAGATCGGGCGACTGTTTTCCGAACTGCGCCAGTATCTCGGTCGACCAGCTGCCCACATTGCTCAGCACTTGGGAACGCATCCGAACGTGATTGCGGCCCTGGAGGCTGGACGGATCGATCTGTTGCCCGGCTGGAATGAAACGGCCCGCATTGTTTCCGGCTACATCGCGTTGGCCCGTCTTGATTCACGTCCCGCCCTCGACCGCCTGGCGATTCTGATGGGCGTGTCGATCCCCGTCCGACCGGGAAATCCGGCCCCCTCGCTCACCCCGCCGCCATCTGATGCGGCCGCGACACCAGTGGCCCGCATACTCGGCCGCCTTTCCGAGGCAGCCCACAGGGCTCGCAGAGAGGCCAACGATCCCGGGATACTCGTCGAATGGGTCAGCCATCTCAAGGAAACCATCCATTGCCTCGTCAATTCGGTGCGTCTGGCGCACGCCCCGGTCCGCTGGGTCATGGCAGGCGCGCTGGCACTTATCGTGCTGTTCTCCGCCGCGCCTTCCGGTGTGCTGCAGGCATCCGTCAGCGGTCTTTCACAACCGATCTCGGGCCTTTGGCGTAAAATCAATGGTCATGCCGGCGAGGTCCGCGTCATCTTGCGCGGCGGACTAAGGTGGATCGAAGCCGAAGATCCGCGCGACCGGCGATCGGACAAATTGCCCTCACGGCGGTCTTGAGACTATAAGAATGGCCCGAAACATGGCGGCGCTCCGAGCGGGCGGCCGCCATTCGTCATTGGACTTGTCGGCCGGGGCCGCAGGTCCCTCGCACCCGGACGCGAACACCTCCGACATGAACGCACTGCCCGAAGACAAACTGGAGAAATTGCTGGAGCGCTGGGAATCGATCCAAGCGGAGCTGAACCTCGGCGCAAACCCGGCTGTCTACGCAAAGTTGACGAAGGAATTCGCCGACATCGATCCCGTCGTCGCCTCGATCCGCGGCTTGAAAACCCGACGCCAGGAAATCGCCGAACTCGAAACCATGCTGCGCGATCCGGCCGCCGACAAGGAGATGGTGGCGCTGGCCCGCGATGAACTGGAAACGCTGCGCCCCGACCTGGAACAGCAGGAACAGGCTCTGCGTGTTTTGCTGTTGCCGAAGGATGCCGCAGACGAGCGCAGCGCAATAGTCGAAGTCCGCGCTGGGACGGGCGGCGACGAAGCGGCCCTTTTTGCCGCCGATCTGTTTCGGATGTACCAGCGCTATGCCGATCTCAACGGCTGGACCTGCGAAATCATTTCCATGTCCGAAAATGACTTGGGCGGGTATCGCGAAATCGTGGCATCGATCTCCGGGCGAGGCGTGTTCTCGAAGTTGAAATATGAAAGTGGCGTGCACCGCGTCCAGCGCGTGCCGGCGACTGAAAATCAAGGCCGCATCCATACATCCGCCGCAACGGTCGCTGTTCTGCCGGAAGCCGAGGACGTCGATATCGACGTCCGCCCGGAAGACATTCGCATCGATACGATGCGCGCCAGCGGCGCCGGCGGCCAGCACGTCAACAAGACCGACTCAGCGGTTCGCATCACGCATCTGCCGACCGGCATCATCGTGGTGTCCGCCGAGAAGTCGCAGCACCAGAATCGCAAGCTCGCCATGCAGGTGCTGCGCTCGCGTCTTTACGAAGTGGAGCGCGAGAAGGTCGACAGCGCACGTAGCCAAGCCCGCAAGTCGCAGGTCGGATCCGGCGATCGCTCGCAGCGCATTCGCACCTACAATTACCCCCAGGGCCGCGTCACCGACCACCGGATCAACTTGACCATGCATAATATCGACCGTGTGATGGAGGGAACCGGCCTGGGTGAGATCATTGATGCACTCGTCACCCAGCACCAAGCAGAGCTTCTGGCGGATTTCGAAAACAATGGCTGAACCGCCGGCCGGCTCGCCTCTGCAAGACGGCGCCGGTTTTGCCGGCCGGCCACTGAGCGAAGTCCGCCGCGGTCTCCAGCCGATCTTGTCTGCGTCCGGGATTGCCGGGGCCGAGCGCGAAGCGCGTCTCCTGCTGATGATGGCAACCGCCCTGACGCCCGAACGCCTGCTGCTTAACGACGCCCGTGCATTGAGTTCCGCTGAAGCGCGTGCCCTGTCTCAAGCACTCGTTCGTCGCCTCGCCCACGAACCGTTGTCACGCATTGCCGGCGAGCGCGCATTTTACGGCCGCGTCTTCAATGTCAGCCCGGCAGTCCTCGATCCACGCCCCGAAACGGAACTGCTGATCGATGTGGTTCTGAGTTGGGCCGATGCGACAGGCGGCCGGCAGCGGCCTTTGAGCATCCTCGACGTTGGGACCGGGTCTGGCTGCATTCTGCTGACCCTGCTTGCCGAACTGCCCCTCGCCCAAGGGCTTGCCACGGACATCTCGCCCGACGCGCTCGTCCTTGCGCGCGACAATGCCGTGCGCCTCGGAGTGAGCGAACGGGCGCGGTTCGCACACGTGCGATCCCTGGAGGGTCTCACCGGTCCCTTCAATGTTCTGGTGTCAAATCCGCCCTACATTCCGAGCGCGGAAATCGACCGCCTTGACCCCTCGGTGCGAAACTACGATCCCCTCACAGCGCTCGACGGCGGTGTCGACGGCCTTTCCGTTTACCGAGACATCGCCATGCGGGCCGGCCGGATCGTGCCGTCCGGACTGATCGCATTGGAGGTCGGCGCCGGACAGGCTGAGCGCGTTTCGTCTTTGCTCAACCGCAATGTCGAAAATCGGTCGGGCACGCCGTGGACCCGTATCGACCTTGGGGGCCACGAGCGGACTGTGGCGGTGCTGACACAATCCTAACCGTGCGTGCGAAATGTATTGGAATCGCCGGAAAGCCGGGTTACTGTCTTTCCAACAGCAACACACTACCGGCAGATGAACGTGGGTTACGTTCCGTCTGGGGGCCCGGGGTGCCAGATGCCATTGATGGGGCTAACGGTCGGCATGGGTCCGACTGCTCCGGGCGAGCGCCGCTTCGGCAGGCGCAGTAGCCATTGAGCCAATTCCGAATGAAGCAGCTGTCCAGTTGATCATTGGCGTGCGTTCACCCGCCGGTTCCGCGTTGGCAGCGAACGCTTCATGTGTGGACCGTCGAGCGGCGAGGTCTCGTCCACTGGTTTTTCACAACCCGGGCGGCTTTGCGCTCCGGAGGGGTTGCCGAACAAGATTTGCCAGCACCAGCACCGCCATATCGACACGACCCGATCAAAGAGTTTAGCCGATAACCAGTTACACAGGTTGAGATGGGAGCCCATGAGGCAGGGACAGCAGAACCGCAGAGGCCGCGGCCGCAGCAATCAGAGCAATAACAATAATAATAATCAACAGCGCAAAGGCCAAAACCCGCTGACGCGCAGCTTCGAAAGCAATGGCCCCGATGTGAAGCTGCGCGGCACGCCCGCCCACATCGCGGAAAAATACATGTCGCTAGCCCGCGATGCCCAGTCGTCGGGCGATCCCGTCTTGGCTGAGAACCATCTGCAGCACGCCGAGCATTACAACCGCATCATTATGGCCTACCGCGAACAGCAGGTGAGCCAGGGCGGCGCCGACCCCGGCTACAACGGCACGTACACGCACGCCACGCGTGGTGAAGGGAATTTCGACGGCGATAGTGACGACGGGTATGACAATCCTGGCGATCAACCGCTGCCGCCTCGTCAGTCCGGCAGTGACGTGCCGCAGCCTCGCCTCCACGACAACGGTAGTGAGCGCCGCTTCGATGATCGACCGCCTCGCCCGCATACCGAGTCCCGCCCCCACCATCAAGGCCCACGTGACCGTGACCGGTCCTACCAAGGCGATCGCGGTGGCTATGATCGGCGCGACCGGCCAGAACGCGCTGACCGCAATGATCGCCCAGAACGGCAGGAACGGCAGGATCGGCCGGAGCGTCAGTTCGATCGCCCAGATCGTCCATCAGATCGTCCATCAGATCGCCCAGACCGGCCCGAACGATTGGATCGCGGGGACCGCCCGGACCGGCCCGAGCGCAGCGAACCGCGCTTAGATCGTGACCGGCCCGAGCGCTTCGAACGACCACAGCCGCAAAGCGACGTGCGCAACGCCGAGCCGCGGCCCGAGGGCGCCGTACCGCGCCGCCGTGAACGCCCACCGGCTGATCGTTTGCCGAGTGAGGCTCACCACGAGCAGCCCGAGTTTCTGCGCCGACCGGTCCGCCGGCCACGCCGCGAAGATCAGGATGAAGCCATTCCTGCTGCTGCCGCACCCATCGTCGCTGCGTCAGATGACAGTGAATAGCTAAGCACGCATCGATCTCTGGTGATCGCAACCGACGCCGCCCCTGCTGGGCGGCGTCGTCGTTTCAACGCAGCCCGCTTACGAACCTGATCACAAGGCGTTTCTTTCGCCCCGCCGCCGCATTAGCATGACCAATGGATACGCTTGAACTGTTCCAGCGCCTCGCGGTCGCGCTCGCAATCGGATTTCTCATCGGCCTCGAACGCGGCTGGAAAACGCGCCTCGAACCTGACGGCGATCGCGCCGCCGGTTTGCGAACCAATGCACTCGGCGGATTGCTCGGCGGTGTCTGGGCAGCTCTTGGAATGTCTCATGGCGACGGTGGCCTGATCGCGCTGTCGCTTGCATTTACCGTATTCAGTGCCGCGATCGTCCTCTTCCGCTATCGCGAAGCCCAGCAGGAAAAGACCAATGGCGCGACGACGGTTGTCGCGGCCATGTTGGCGTTCGCCCTTGGCGCGCTGGCGGTGATGGGCGATATGGCGGTCGCCGGTGCTCTGGGAGTCGCCACCGCGGCGCTGCTCGCGTTCAAGGAGGTGCTGCACGGCTGGGTGGGCCGCATTTCCTGGCTCGAACTGCGCTCCGGGCTGCTGCTCGGCGCTATGTCGTTCATTCTCTTGCCGCTACTTCCAAATCGCACCATCGATCCCTGGGACACGATCAATCCCTTTGAGCTCTGGCTGCTGACGGTCCTGATCGCAGCAATGTCGTTCGCGGGCTACGTGGCGATCAAAGCAGTCGGTGATCGAGCCGGAATTGTCGTCACGGGGGTGGCGGGCGGTTTCGTGTCGTCGACGGCCGTGACTGTGACCCTGGCCGAGATGGCCAGAGAGCATCCCGAAAAAGTCGCGCCGCTGACGGCTGGTGCGCTCTTTGCCTCCGCAACCATGGCCGCTCGTGTCCTGGCCGTAGCCGGCGCCGTCGGCACGGCACTAATTCCAAAGATTGTCATTCCTGTCGGATTCGGCGGAGCAGCGCTTCTCGTACTCGCAATTTTCTTCATGCGGCAGAACAATGAGGGTGTCGAAGGTGGCCGGCTAAAGCTGACCAATCCGTTCGAAATTGCGACTGTGCTCAAGTTTGGCCTGCTGTTGACCGCCATCACCGTCACCACGAAACTTTTAACGCGCGTCGGCGGCGGCGAAGGCATCTATGCCCTGGCAGCCCTTTCTGGCATTGCAGATGTTGACGCCATGACATTGTCGATGTCGCGCCTTGCGTCCGATCCCGGCAGCGTCACGCTCGCCGCAAATGCAGTCCTCATTGTCGTCGCCGTCAACACGATTTCCAAAGCGGTCATAGGTTGGATAACCGGCGGCGCCGAATATGGAAAACGCCTTCTCATGGCCGCAGCGGCCGCCATCGCGGCGGGAGCCATGGGCCTTTATTTCGTCCCTTCTCTAGCGTGATCACGTCGCGGGAGCGACGACGCGCCGGTAGAGATGCCACGTTGCGTGGCCGAGGATTGGCAAGGCGATGACAAGGCCAAGGAATCCCGTCAGCGCTGAAAGCGACAGCATGACGACGATTACGCAAGCGAACGCAGCCATCGGCAGTGGATTGGTCGACACCGCCCGCACGCTGGTGATCATGGCGGTGACGAAGTCGACGTCGCGGTCGAGCACCATCGGAAACGAAATCACTGAAATCGAGAACAGGATTGTAGCCAAGACGGCGCCGACGATGTTGCCAATCGCCAGGAACATGAGACCTTCCGGCGTTGACGTAACCACGTGCAAGAATTCCGACAGCGTCGCCAGCATTCCACTGTACCCGAGGAAAAGCGCCATCAGGAACCGGACCTGATACATCCACACAATGAGAACGAATACCGTCGCAAATCCCATCCAGCGGATTTCACTCCGGCTCTTAATGGTCTGCCACATGTCGCTCGCAGTAATTGATTGCCCAGTTTCCAGTCGCCGGCTCACCTCATAGAGTCCCGCGGCGAGGAAGGGACAAATGAGCGCAAATCCAGCACCAAGCGGATAGGCGAGGTAGGGAAGCCCAAGAAAATAAAGAAGCGCGATGATCGTGATACCCGTCGCTGCACACACGGCCCCAAGAATCACACCCGGCCACGGCGCGCGCTGGAAATCCCGCAAGCCAAGGCGCAGTGCGGCGCGCACATCTTCTACGCCGATCGTCAGCACGACAGGGTCTGACTTTCCCGACCGTGATGCGGTTGTCATTAACGTCCCCCTTGGCCATGGCCGGTTTTCAGGTCCAAGAATGCCACGCATTGGCGCGCCGTGGAACGGACTTGAATCGCTGCCGAGGTGCGCAACGTCCAAGTGCCCGTTGCGTGCACTCCGGTCCTGCGGTGAGCGTGCGTGCCAAATTCGCTTCGGTCCGCTATGCTCTGCGGATTGTTCAATGTCATGCGCCGGGGGGCGCCAGCAAAAGCGGGGGATCGAATGAGCCGGATCGTACGGGTTTTCCTGGCGGGCTTTCTAACGTTACTGCCACTCATTTTGACAGTTGCCGTGACCGGATGGGTGGTGTCGCTACTCAACCAGTACGTCGGGCCGAGCAGTTCGTTCGGCCGTGTGCTCGTGTCGCTCGGCATCGGCGTGGGGGCACAATCCTATGCCTCCTACGTGATCGGTCTCCTGGCGCTGCTGCTGGCAATTTTTGTTCTGGGGCTGCTGTTCGAATCCCGAATCGGCGATTTTCTTGCCGACATCATGGATCGAGCGGTCAGCCGAATTCCGCTGATCGGCAGTGTTTACGAGTTATCAAAGCGCTTTACGTCAATTGTCGATACCAAGAACGGCGGCGACCTGAAAAGCATGTCGCCCGTTTGGTGCTTCTTTGGAGGCGAGCCCGGCGCGGCGGTCCTGGCGCTGCTCCCCTCCCCCAAGGCCGTGGCGATCGGCAGTGAAGAGTACGTGGGCATTCTCGTGCCCTCCGCCCCTGTCCCTGTCGGCGGTGCGTTGATCTATGTCCCGCGCTCTTGGATTCGTCCGGCCGAAGGCGGTGTCGACGAATTGATGAGCGTCTACGTTTCAATGGGCGTAACGGCGCCGACGCCGTCTCCGGGCCCACTTCGTTTGCCGTCGGAGAAAAAAGCGTAGTCTCGGAAATGCGGTATTCCTGATCCGGCTGGGCAAGTTTCGCGTTCAGAAGGGCACGCAGCGAGGAGCGGGCCGCCTTGATCGATCCTAAAATGACGATTCCAGCACCGGCACTCTGGCTCGGTTGGGCCGGCGTCATTCCGTTCGCCGGTCTGACCATACTTTCCATTGTCAGCAGCGGTTCTGCCTCAGGGTTCAGCACCGTCGTCGTGCTGCAGGCACTCGTCGCCTACGGCATGGTCATTTTGAGCTTCATGGGCGGGGTGCAATGGGGCCTCGAAATGGCTGGGTCCGACGGGCGCCGTCACGATACGCTGGGCTTTGCCGCAAGTGTTGTTCCCGCGTTGGTCGCCTTTGGCGTTTCTTTCGTGCAACCGCTTGTAGCTCTCGTTTTCCTGGCGCTCGGTTTCGTTGGCTTGCTCGGCTATGATCTGCGGCGGATCAAGGCCGGCATCGGGCCGGGCTGGTATGCGGGCTTGCGCCTCCAATTGAGCACGGCCGTGGTCCTGTGCCTTGGCGCGGCCGTTGCGGCCAACCTGTCCTTGGTCCCCTGACGAATGAGCGGCGCGTCGCGGCCACTGCAAATTGTTTGGTTTAAACGGGATCTCCGCGTCGCCGATCACGCGCCACTCAATGAAGCGGCCCGCGCCGGGCCGGTGCTGCCCCTTTATATTGTCGAGCCGGATTTCTGGCGTCAGCCCGACACATCGATGCGCCAGTGGCGCTTTCTCCAAAGCTGCCTGAACGAATTGCGCGACGATCTCGCAGCGATCGGTCAACCGCTGGTGATCCGGACCGGTGACGCCCTGGAGGTTCTGCAGCACTTGGCCGCGACGCATCGCATCGCAGCGCTGTGGTCGCATGAAGAAACCGGCAACTCTTGGACGTTCTCTCGCGACAAAGTCGTGGCCGACTGGGCGCGCACCACCGGCATTCCATGGCACGAACGTCGGCAGCATGGCGTCGAGCGGCGAATGAAATACCGCGACGGCTGGGCTCTGCGTTGGGACCGTTTCATGTCTGAGGCAATTATCGACGCGCCGCACGCGCTGGCGCCCATTTCGAACATCGACACAGGACGATGCCCCGACCCGGACGTGTTGGGCATTATCGACGATGGCTGCGTCGGCGGCCAAATGGGCGGCCGTGCTCCGGCTCTTGACCTGCTGCATTCATTCCTACACAGCCGCGGCACGAATTATCGCCGCGCCATGTCGAACCCGCTCGAAGGGGCTGATGCCTGCTCGCGGCTGTCACCGTATCTTGCGTTCGGCACGCTATCGATGCGCGAAGTCATGCAAGCAACGTGGGCGCGGCAGCGGGATTTGAAAGTCAGTGACCAGAGCCAGACGGCGGCGTTGCGCGGATCGCTGGCTTCCTTTTCAAGCCGCCTGCACTGGCACTGCCACTTCATTCAGAAGCTGGAGAGTGAACCTGCGATTGAATTCAGGGAATTTCATCCATCCCTTCGCGGACTGCGTCCAGCCCCCGCCGACCAGAATCACCTGACGGCGTGGATGAACGGCGAGACAGGCTTTCCATTTCTCGACGCCTGCATGCGCTATTTGCGCGCCACCGGCTGGCTCAACTTCCGCATGCGCGCGATGGTGATGTCGTTCGCATCCTATAATCTATGGCTCCCATGGCGCGAGACGGGACTTCACCTCGCCCGCATGTTTGTTGACTACGAGCCCGGCATTCATTGGTCTCAGGTTCAGATGCAGTCCGGCACCACCGGCATCAATGCCATCCGGATCTACAACGTCGTCAAGCAAGGCTACGACCAGGACCCGGACGGCGTCTTCGTGCGCCGCTGGATTCCCGAACTTCAAGATGTCCCCGATCGCTTCATTCATGAGCCTTGGCGTTGGGACGAAGCGGCGCGCCATATTGGCCCAAGCTATCCCGCCCCCATCGTTGACTTGAAGGACACCACCAGCACGGCGAAAGACCGCATCTACGGTGCACGTCAGGGCCGCCGGTTCCATGAGGGCGCAGATGCCATCCAGGACAAACACGGCAGTCGCAAGAGTGGCATCGCCATGACGGGGCAACGAAGCGGCAGATCAAAAAATAAGAGAAAGACGTCTGGAGCAACGCAACTCGATTTCGATCTTTAAGGTCGACCGTCACGCTTGGCCGGTGCGCGCGGAAGGCGCGGTACGAAATAGGGAACCTCGCGCGCATACAGATCGAACCGTTCACCGTGAATGCGGCGATAGCGAGCTTCTTTAAGTATCGGTCCCAAAATGCAATAACTCGTGAGGGCAATGGCCACCATGAGTTGATCAGGCGTCCACACTGGCACAGTCCATGTCGTCAAGGCGAAGCTCACGTAGATGGGATTGCGCGTAAAGCGAAACAGCCCCCTCGTCGGCATGTCTGGATACCGCACACGGCGTCCTGAAAACACCGCCGACCAGCCGTTGAAACCGCTCTGAAGTTCGAGCCCCGCGTTCATCGTCGACAGTCCCAACAGCGCCCATGAAGCAAGGAACATCGCCACGAAAACATAGAGCAGGGTCCCCTCCGCCTGCCACCACACCACGCCCGAAGGGGTCCACAATGCGAAGAGCGCGCCGACCTGAACGGCGGCGAGGATCACATAAATCGTCGGCGCCAAATCAGAGGCAAAGGGCTTCGGAGAAAGCCATTTGAGAACGCGCCGCCCCCGATCCGATAGCAGGAACGAATGCCCTAGCGGCAATTGCAGCAGCAGTAGAGCGTTAACAGCGATGGACCACGGCACCGATACACGGCCCTGACTGAGCGTCATGCCCGACCCCATCACAATGACCATGGTCAGGGCTGCAAGGCCGAATGTTGCATGGCATATGATTCCGTAAATGACAGCGATCATTTTACGGAGCGGTGTTGCGATGGGTTGGTTGATCATGTTTTGACAACGTGCGCCGGGCAGTAACGGATTGCCGTTTGCTGCGTTGGTATTCGAAACCGCCTGCTGCCGTCATGGTACCCGGTCTTTTCCGTATTGAATGCCGCATTCGAGCACCCGAATTGGTGGTGCATGGAGTTGGCATTCGCAATGAGGCGAGCCCCGCTCCGCAAGCCGATACGGGCTTAAGTTCTATTAATTCAAAAACGAATGGAGGAAAAAATGACAACGCATGTTTCGAATTCCAAGCGACTTCTTGCCATTTCAACGGCGGCCGCAATTGGCTCTGTGGTGATCGTCGGAGCCGCTGTGGCTGCCGTTCCCAATGCTCCGCCGTCGATTCTCGTCTTCAATCAGAAGGCGCCGGGCAACTCCGTGTCGATCGACTATGCCAACATTCCAGTCGACGGTTATGTGGTGGTTTATGCAGCAAACAGCGAAGGCCAGCGGGCCGGTGAGCCTTTGGGCTCGCTATCGGTAAAAGCCGGAAGCCATACGGACTTGAAAGTCGGTTTGAGCGCGGCGCCTAAGGCTGGAGCCTTGCTCTGGGCATCGCTCTACAAAGATAAAGACGGCAAAGAAGGTTTTGACGCTAAAGGCGACCAGCCCGTCTGGACGAAGATTCCGATGCAGAACGCATTTAAGGTTGAATGATCCATCGTTGCGAAATAATAGCGGGAATACAAGAATGGTAGAGGCGGAAAACGGGTGCGCCCCGGGACGATGTCCCGGGGCGCAATTTCTTGTTCGACGATAGGGTCGGGTTACATCATGCCGTCCATGCCACCCATGCCGCCCATTCCGCCCGGCATGCCGCCACCACTGTCCTTCTTCGGACGATCGGCAATACCGGCTTCGGTGGTGATGAGCAGTCCGGCGATCGAAGCGGCATCCTGCAGTGCGGTGCGCACGACCTTGGCCGGGTCGATGATGCCCTTCTCGATCATGTCGCCGTACTCATCGTTTTGTGCGTCGTAGCCGAAATTAGCGCCTTTGGCTTCCAGCACCTTGCCGACGACGATCGAACCTTCGACACCTGCGTTCTCGGCAATCTGGCGGATCGGTGACTGAAGTGCGCGGCGAATGATCTGAATGCCGGCTTCCTGGTCCTCGTTGTCGCCCTTGACTGTAATCGCGGCTGAGGCCTTCAGCAGCATGACGCCGCCGCCGGGAACCACACCTTCTTCAACGGCAGCGCGGGTAGCGTTCAGCGCGTCATCGACGCGGTCCTTGCGCTCCTTCACTTCCACTTCCGTGGCGCCGCCGACCTTGATGACGGCCACGCCGCCAGCGAGCTTGGCAAGACGCTCCTGCAGCTTTTCGCGGTCGTAGTCCGAGGTTGTCTCCTCGATCTGCGCCTTGATCTGCGATACGCGTGCTTCGATTTCCTTCTTCTTGCCAGCGCCGTCGACCACGGTCGTGTCGTCCTTGGTGATCGTCACGCGCTTGGCGCGGCCGAGCATCTGGAGCGTCACGTTTTCAAGCTTGATGCCAAGATCTTCCGAAATCGTCTGGCCGCCGGTCAGAACAGCGATGTCCTCGAGCATCGACTTGCGGCGATCGCCGAAGCCGGGCGCCTTGACGGCGGCAACCTTCAGGCCACCGCGCAGCTTGTTCACCACGAGCGTGGCCAGAGCTTCGCCTTCGACTTCTTCAGCGATGATCAGCAGCGGCTTGCCCGTCTGGACAACGGCTTCGAGTACCGGCAGTAACTGCTGCAAGCCCGAAAGCTTCTTCTCGTGGATGAGGATGTAGGGGTCGTCGAGTTCGGCGACCATCTTCTCGGCGTTGGTGATGAAGTAGGGCGAGAGATAGCCGCGGTCGAACTGCATGCCTTCGACGACATCGAGTTCGCTTTCCAGGCTCTTGGCTTCCTCAACGGTGATGACGCCTTCGTTGCCGACTTTCTGCATCGCCTTCGCGATCATCTCACCAATCGACTTTTCACCGTTGGATGAAATGGTGCCGACCTGCGCGATCTCCGACGAATCCTTGACCTTCTTGGCCCGTTTGCCGATCTCGGCGATGACCTGGATCACGGCCTTGTCGATGCCGCGCTTCAGATCCATCGGGTTCATGCCCGCTGCAACCGACTTCAAGCCCTCGCGAACGATCGACTGCGCCAGAACGGTGGCCGTCGTCGTGCCGTCGCCGGCGACGTCGTTGGTTTTGGAGGCAACTTCGCGCAGCATTTGCGCGCCCATGTTCTCGAACCGATCTTCCAGTTCGATTTCCTTGGCGACAGTGACGCCGTCCTTGGTCGTGCGGGGGGCACCGAACGATTTCTCAATGATGACGTTGCGGCCTTTCGGTCCAAGTGTGACCTTGACGGCGTTGGCGAGAATATCGACGCCGCGCAGCATGCGCTCGCGCGCATCGGCGGCAAATTTAACGTCTTTAGCAGCCATGGGCTGGGCTCCTGTGAATTACTAGGGGGAGAATGGGGTTGAGCGGTGGGGGGGGACGGTTAGGGTGGCTTACTTGTCCAGCACGCCCATGATGTCGCTTTCCTTCATGATCAAGAGATCCTGACCATCGATTTTGACCTCGGTGCCCGACCATTTGCCGAACAGCACCTTGTCGCCCGCTTTGACATCCAGAGGGACGACCTTGCCGGTTTCATCACGAGCGCCAGGCCCGGCTGCAACGATTTCCCCCTGCTGGGGTTTTTCCCCCGCGGTGTCGGGAATGATAATGCCACCAGCCGATTTGGTCTCGGCGTCGGCACGCTTGACGACCACGCGGTCGTGGAGAGGACGGAACTTCATGTGCGGTTTTGCTCCGGGTTTGGAGAGAAAAGTGTCACGTCTATCAGCCGGCGAACATCCGGCCTCGGCGGACTTGTTAGCACCCGACATCGTAGAGTGCCAACACTCATGCAAATAGGGTGTGCTGCACACTTTTGTCAAGATCGCTTGATCCACTGACGCATTAGGCAATTGAATTGGTTATATTATCAGTCTTGGGCTAGGTTACATCCTAAACGTGAAATCGATCTTGAATGTATATCAAAAGTTGTGTTAATTTGATTTCAGCATGAAACATTGGGGCTGCTATGGCGAAATCACTTAGGGCGAAACGCCCCGCTGCAGACGGTGCGAATACGAACCAGCATCATCCCAATCGTCATGACGCAGCGCTGGACCGCATGGCCTACATGGCCGACCTTCTACTCGAGTTAAAAGACATGGCGACGAGCGACGGCAATGCCACGCTGGCGGGCTTGCTGGCACTTGCCCACATGGAGGCATTGAGCAAGAGCCGCTGATGCCCGCACGCGGCGGCCGGCTCCCCGACAGGGGAGTCGCCGCGTGCAACCAAACAATCACGCGGCGGCCGGCTCCCCAAACTTCCCGCGCCGTGCGGCCGGCTCCGCGTCAGCGGAGTCGCGCGGCGCCATCAAAAGAAAGTCGCCGCGTGCCACGAAATTAAGTGCGGCAGATCAAAACCGGTACGTGCGCATGAGTAACCGTCTTAGTCGCAACGCTGCCGAGCATCAGACCCGCCAACCCGTGTCGGCCATGCGATCCCATGATGATCAGATCGCAACCTTTGGCTTTCGCCGTTTCAACGATCGCTTTATGGGCTTGCGGATCGGTGGTGTGAATTATCTCGACCGGAATGCCGGCGGCCGCAAACTTCTCAGCAGCTTTTTTCAGCAGGTTGTGTGCGGCCTTGCTCATCGAAGTCTCGAAATCCGCAGGTGGGTACATCACGACCGCATCACCCACGACGAGGCTCGACCAAGGCGGCGTGACATGGACAAGAAAGACTTGGGATCCAAACGTTTTGGCCAATTCCAAGCCATGTGATTGCGCCAGTTCCGACAACTCGGATCCATCGATTGCAATGAGTAGTGTCTTGAACATGATCGATGATGCCCCTGTGGACGGCTACCCAATCCGATGCATTGAGCAGTGGTCGTGATTTAGTCGAGTTGCAACACGGAGACGACGCGGTAGGTTTTCAAATCGCCGTCCGGTTCTTTGATCGAGACATATTCACCTGGCACAAACCGATGTGAATTCAGCCGAAAGCCGGTTTCGTCCTGGGAGGCGTCACCGTGAATATCGTAGTGGAACGCCCATGACCCGCCGCGCTTGCGGATGACGTGACCGATTTCGTCCGGTTCCGTTTCGTTGAAACGTCGAACGCGGCACCGATCCTTCAGATCGTGGTAGGCGTCCTCTAGAATGCGCCCATCGTCGCTGACCGGGGCGATGAAATCATACCCAGTCCGGCGGCTGCCATCGGGATGGCCAGGCTCCCGCGCCAGTTCCAAACGAACGCGCCGAAGGAGTGTCACGGGTGATGAACTGATCTCGGTTTTCATGGAACGCATCCTCTGTCTTTTTTGTTGAAGACATTATCGACATGAGACCCTGGCTGAACCTTGATCTTCATCAAGGTTGAAGTCGATCATTTTGCATCATGGTCTACCCCACGGCCCTGACCGGAGGAGAAGATCATGACGCCAGCGAAAGCCGCTATCCTGAGCCTTGGTTTATTGTTGGTGCTTCCGCTCGCCGCGAGAGGAGAAGATAAGCCCGATATTGAGCCCCCCGCCGACACGCGCTGGCGCCTATTGCTCAAGAATCAGGTCAAGGCCGAGAAAAACTGCGATCTCGCCGACGTGCTCACCTACAGCGAATTGCAGATCGGTGCGGAAATCGCGATCTCAGGTAAAATCGCCTGCGTGGACGGCCGCGAGTACGACTACAGCCGTCCACGGCCGCACCTGGAGTTCGAATTTAGGCTGTGCGAGCCGAGTGTCTGTTGAACTAGCCCATTGCAGCTGCCGGCTTCAGTGACACGAGGCTTTGCCCGTGCCGTTCGATGCGCCCCGCAAGGTCGAGTTCCATCAGAATGACGCGCAATTCCCGCGCACCTAAGTCCGTCGCGCGGGCCAAATCATCGACCTGGATGGGGTTGGGCCCCATAGCCAGGACCACCCGATCCCGATCCGACCCGCCAATCAGTGGCGGTGGGCGCGGCGCCGACGGGACCACGTCCTTGAAGGCGGTTGCGGGTTCCATGACGAGTGCCGTCCCGGCGAGTACGGGTGCCAGCACGTCAAGGACATCCTCCGCCGTCGTCACGAGCGTAGCCCCCGACTTTAAAAGATAGTTGGTGCCTTCCGCGCGCGGGTCGAGGGGGTGGCCCGGAACCGCAAATACCTCGCGTCCCTGTTCGGCAGCTATGCGAGCTGTCGAAAGCGTTCCTGATCGATGCGCGGCCTCGATCACAACCACGCCGTGCGACATGCCAGAGACCAGCCGATTTCGCCGCGGAAAATCCTTGGCCCGCGGTTCAAACCCCGGCGGCATTTCCGACGCAAGACACCCCGTTTCTGCAATCGCCGACTGCAATCGAGCATTTTCTGGCGGATAGATGAAATCGATGCCACCGGCGACGACCGCGATCGTCCCGGTCGCAAGGCTTGCTTCGTGAACGGTCGCATCGATGCCGCGCGCCAAACCGGACACGGTGACGAGCCCGCGCTGCCCGAGCCCCGTCGCAAACCGACGCGCCATAGTCATGCCTGCCGCAGAGGCTTGGCGCGATCCGACGATGGCTATGGCCGGGCGGCTGAGGAGTTCCACGCGGCCCATGATGTAGACGGCGGGCGGTGGAGCGTCGATGTGCGCCAGCAGCGCGGGATAGCCCGGTTCGATCGTGAAAACGATTTGCGCGCCGATTTTCGCGGCAGCGTCTAACTCGCGCTCCGCTCGATCGGCGGGGCAAATGCGAATGGTCCGCCCGCCGCGTCGTGCGAGTTCCGGCAACGCCTCCAATGCCTGAACGGCTCCGCCATAATGATTGATGAGTTCGCGAAAAGTAACCGGGCCGACATTGTCGGACCGGATGAGCCGCAGACAGGCTAGCCGTTGCACCGGATCGAGGACGGCAACCGGCAAGGGCGCCGGCGTAAAAAGGTCAGGCGAATCACGCTTTGGCACCGATGCGCGGCTCCTCGCCCGCGAGCAATCGTTTGATATTGGCAGAATGCTTCCACAGTAAGATCGGGGTCATCAATGCGCCGAGCAATGCTTCGGGGATACGTCCCGTCACGAGGAGATAGGCCGGTGCGACGACACTGGCGACGAGAGCCGACAGCGAGGAGTACCGGGTTGTGACGGCCAGCGCGAGCCACACCCCGCAGAACACGAGTGCCGCCGGCCAGGCTGCACCGATCAACACGCCGATGTAGGTCGCAACACCCTTCCCGCCCTTGAACCCGAGCCATACCGGAAAGACGTGCCCGAGAAATGCACCCAAACCCGCAAGAACGCTGGCCAGGATCGCAATTCCATGAGCGGCTCCAAAGTAGTGCCCGAGAAAAACAGCGGCCGTGCCCTTCAGCGCATCGAGGATGAGCGTTGCCGCGGCGAGTTTTTTGTTGCCCGTCCTGAGAACGTTCGTTGCCCCGATATTACCCGAGCCGATGGAGCGCACATCGCCAAGCCCTGCCGCCCGTGTCAGGATCAATCCGAATGGGATCGAACCCAGAAGATATCCGAGGCCAAGTGCGACGAGAGCCGGGAATGAAAAGATCAGATCCATCGGCGGCTCACTCCGGATGTAGGCGTCAAGGCGAAGGCAGTCGCGCCAGTATCAAATCGATCTTGGTGTCCAACCGGTCCACCTTAGCATCCAGACCATCCATCCGGTTTTCCAGCCTTCCCATCCGGTTTTCCAGCCCATCCATGCGGCTTTCCAGCCCGTCAATCTTGCGCTCGATCGTCGAGAAGCGCTGCGTGTGAAGCAGTTGCGTTTCGCGAATGGTTGCCATCTTGACATCGACGCCCGCAAATCGGGCGTTCAAGTCGTCCGGCAAATGCGCAATGATGTATTCCAAATCGGTCATCCGATTTTCAAGCGATTGGACCACGTCTTCCCCCCATTGTGGCTGTGCTTTCCATTCCCGGCAAGTGCTGCCCGGCTCTGGTGACGAACTCTTCCGGGTGTCGGCGTCCGTCAGGAGGTAAACGGAAGACAATCGGTGATCCGTCGATAAAAATGGTCCAAAATCGATGTCACCGCCCAGGTGCGAACTCAAACACCGTCTCGCCGTCGACCATAGTGCGCAGGACGCGTCCCTGCATCTTGGCTTCGTCGAATGGAGAGTTCTTGGAGCGCGAGCGCAAAAGATCTTTGTTCACGACCCAAGGCTCGTCGAGATCGACAAGGATCAGGTCGGCCGGAGCGCCCTTCTGCATCCGACCGCCGGGCAGCCCGAACAATTTGGCAGGATTGACGGTGAGTGGTCGTAGCAGCGTCGGCAGCGCCACTTCGCCCGAATGATAGAGACGCAGCGCTGCAGCCAGGAGCGTCTCCAGTCCCGCTGCACCGTCCGCAGCTTCCGCGAACGGCCGCCGCTTCACGTCCGCGTCTTGTGGGTCGTGACTTGACACAATCGTATCGATCTCGCCGTTGGCCACTGCGTTGACCATCGCCGCGCGGTCATCTTCTTTTCTGAGCGGCGGGCGAACCTTTAGGAACGTGCGGTAAGACCCGATATCGTTTTCATTCAATGTCAGGTGGTTGATCGAGACGCCGCACGTCACATCAAGACCGCGCTCCTTGGCTTGCCGAATAACGGCAAGGCTCTCCGGACATGTAATTGTCGCCGCGTGATAGCGACCGCCGGTCATTTCCACGAGCCGCACGTCGCGTTCGATCGTGATGATCTCGGCCATTTTCGAAACACCAGGCAGCCCGAGCCGTGTTGCCACCTCACCCGAGTTCATCGCTCCGCTGCCCGAGAGGTACGGGTCCTCGGTGTGATGCACGATGAGGGCGCCGAAGTCGCGGCCATAGAGCAGCGCATTTTTCATCACGCGCGTATTGGCAACGCTCGTCTTGCCGTTGGAGAAGGCAACAGCCCCGGCCCGCTTCAACAGGCCGATCTCCGTCATCTCCTCACCCTTGAGGCCTTTGGTGACGGCAGCCATGGTGTAAATGTGCACGATCGCATTGTCGCGCGCCCGGCGCTGAATGAAGTCAACGAGCGAGACCTGGTCGATGACCGGATCGGTATCGGGCATGACGATCATCGTCGTCACACCGCCCGCCGCCGCCGAATGGCTCGCGGTCTTCAACGTCTCGCGGTGTTCGTATCCCGGCTCCCCCGTGAACACCTGGGCGTCGATGAGCCCCGGACACAGCATGTGTCCTTTGCAATCAATGACGGTGGCGCCTTCCGGTGCATTGCGCCTTAAAGACGCCCCTAAATCGGCGATCACGCCATCCTTCACGTACAGCCCGCCCGGTTCGTCACGATTGGTTTCCGGGTCGACGAGCCGTGCGTTGATAAACGCCGTCGGAGCGGTGGATTTGCGCGGCATGGCGGCGGACGGTTGGCTCATGGGATGGGGGCCGCTCACGATTTCGTTTGCTCAGGTCTGGGCAGGTTCATGGCCATCGCTTCGAGCACGGCCATGCGCACGGCGACGCCCATTTCCACCTGTTCGCGGATGACACTGCGCGGATCGTCGGCGATGGTCGAGGCGATCTCGACGCCACGGTTCATCGGTCCGGGATGCATCACGAGCGCATCGGGCTTGGCCCGTGCCAGTTTTTCGTGATCGAGCCCGAAGAAGTGGAAGTATTCGCGCACCGAGGGCACATAGGAGCTCTCCATGCGTTCCCGCTGCAGTCGCAGCATCATCACGACGTCAGCGCCTTCGATGCCCTTCCACATGTCGGTAAAAACTTCGACACCAAGCCGTTCAGGCTTTGCTGGCAGAAGGGTGGAGGGAGCAATGAGCCGCACGCGAGCGCCCATCGTGTTCAAGACGTCGATATTCGACCGCGCCACGCGTGAATGCAGAATGTCGCCGCAGATCGCAACCGTCAGGCCCGCGATGCGCCCCTTGGCTCGCCGGATGGTCAAAGCATCGAGGAGGGCCTGCGTCGGATGCTGATGTGCCCCATCCCCCGCGTTGATCACCGAACAATCGACCTTCTGCGACAGCAGTTCCACCGCGCCCGCCGCATGATGGCGCACCACGATGATATCGGGGCGCATGGCGTTCAAGGTGATGGCTGTATCGACGAGCGTTTCGCCCTTCGTCACGGACGACGTCGCAACATTCATGTTCATGACGTCGGCGCCGAGCCGTTTCGCGGCCAGTTCAAACGAGGCTTGTGTCCGCGTCGAACTTTCGAAGAATAGATTGATGTGCGTCCGTCCACGCAAAACCTGCCGCTTTTTCTCCGCCTGAGGCGGCGAATCGGCGTTCTTGTCGGCAAGGTCGAGGAGAAAATCGATCTCGGGCACCGTCAGTCTCTCAGTCGAGAGAAGGTGGCGGTGGGCGAAGCTCTTGAATTGCTTCTGTGCGGAGTGGGCCATTAAAGCGGTGTCTATACGCGTTCAGTTCGGGCCCCGCAAGCGTCTCTCCACAACCTTGCCCAATTGGCGCGACTTCAAGGTTGCGATGTGCTTAAAAGCTGCGGTCAGGGAGGCAGTTCGAGAATGAGCGACCGCTTCGCGACCCACGCTGTGACAAACCAGCCCCCTCCACTTACCGACGTCAATCTGTTTGCCTGCGATGTCGCCCTGGCGGATGCCATCGCGCGCGAAGGCGCCGCCTCCGCCGCCCGTACTCTGAATGGCTTTGGCCTGACGGCCGGCTCCGAGGAGGCGCAAGAACTGGCGTATCTCGCCAATATTCATCCGCCCAAACTCGAAACCCACGACCGTTTCGGCCGCCGGCTGGATGTGGTCACCTATCACCCCGCCTACCACGACCTGATGCGTCTATCGTGTGCGGAAGGCATTGCCAATTCGACGTGGACGCATCTCGGACCTGCCGGCGGATCGCCCGACAAGGCCGCGCACGTCGTTCGCGCCGCTCACCTTTATCTCGCCGTGCAAATGGAGCCGGGCCACTGTTGCCCGCTGACAATGACCAATGCGGCGGTGCCCGTTCTCATGAAAAATGAGACGCTCGCGCAGGACTGGCTGCCATTGCTGCTGTCGCGCACCTATGATCCCCGCTTTGAACCCGCCGCCGACAAGTCCGGTGCCATGATCGGCATGGCCATGACGGAAAAGCAGGGCGGAACCGACGTCCGCGCCAACACAACAAGCGCTATTCGCAATGGCGACGGTCTCTATTCGATCACTGGGCACAAATGGTTCATGTCGGCACCCATGTCCGATGCGTTCCTCGTGCTGGCCCAGGCTAAAGGTGGTCTATCGCTCTTCCTGGTGCCGCGATTTCTTCCCGATGGCACAGTCAACGCCATCCACCTCCAACGGCTGAAAGACAAGCTCGGCAACCGCTCGAATGCGTCCTCGGAAGTCGAGTTTCACGACGCCAGCGGTTGGTTGATCGGCGAGGAAGGCCGCGGCGTCGCAACCGTGGTTGATATGCTGACGTATTGCCGGCTCGACTGCGCGATATCCTCTGCCGCCTTGATGCGTTCAGCCGTGGCACAAGCGGTTCACCACGCTGAGCATCGCTTCGTGGATGGCCGCGCGTTGGTCGGCGAACCGCTGATGCAGCAAGTTTTGGCGGACTTGACCCTCGATGTGGAGGCAGCCGTCGCACTTTCGTTCCGCCTTGCCCGGTCATTCGATCGCGCCCGTGACCCGCGCGCGGCAGCATGGCGCCGGCTGATGACCCCGGTCACCAAATACTGGGTCACCAAGATCACGTCGCCGCTCATCTGTGAAGCGATGGAGTGCCTTGGCGGCAATGGCTATGTCGAGAATTGGCCCATGGCGCGCCTGTATCGCGAAGCGCCTGTGAATGCGATTTGGGAGGGCTCCGGCAATGTGATGGCGCTCGATGTCTTGCGCGTCTTGCAGAAGGAGCCCGATGTTGTCGAATACGTGACCGAAGAGTTGCGCGGCGCGTGTGCCGGCGATGCGGTTCTCGCCGCCGCTTTCGAGCGCCTGCAAACTGTTCTGTTCGAACCGCGCCTGCTTGACGTAAGGGCTCGGCAACTCGTCGAAGGTTTGGCCAAACTCGCCGCCGCGGCGATCCTGCGGGCTCAAGGCAATACCGCCGTCGCGGATGCCTTCATCGCCACGCGGATCGACGGAGCCGCGCGCCAGACCTACGGCCAGGGACTAGACCGATCCGACATGAAGGCCATACTGGCCCGCGCGACGCCGAACCGGCCGTTGCCGGGCTGACGCCGAAATCGCGGTTGCGGGGGCTTGGCCGCTGCGTTACACGATCCCGCGAGGCGGGCCCTTTCTTCATGTTTCCGGCTCATCGTCGCTCCAAAATCAGGCCATCCGTATTCCGCGTGTTCGAAGTTGCGTTGGGAACGAAGCCTTTTGATGGTGTTAGCTGCCGTAGCTCAGTGGTAGAGCACTCCCTTGGTAAGGGAGAGGTCGAGAGTTCAATCCCCTCCGGCAGCACCAGGTTTTTTGAATCAGATCAAGCGCTTGCGCGCGCCCAAATGTGCTCGCGGTAACGGTGTGGATAGCGGAAAACGAACGAGATCTACCCGGAGGCTGCGGACCAAGTAGATCCATCAACGCTGAACGGCATCCTGAACTCTGGCCGCAGTCCCTACATCTGTCGATCCTGCGTGCACGGCCCAGTCGGAACAGATCCGAAAAGCATCCTGATCTGGCCACAGCCCATCAAAGTACTTCAAATCTTGTTTTTTGAGAATCATCTCGTGGGTCAGACGGCGGTCTCCGCCGAGGCATGCGAGTGCACCGGCGACATTGCGGTGCTTGTCCAGATCATAATCCGACACGAGCGCTTTTAGTCCGGCTCGCATTGTAGGCCAGTCGGCATATGCGAACTTGAACAGTGTGAGCCCGTAGTAGAGCTGCATGGCATTCGTGTAGATGCGCGGATATAGGTCGGGCCTCTTCTTCATAGTGGGCAAGTCTTGCGCCCAGCCCGCAAAGAGAAACAAGCTTGCCGGTTCGCCACCCCATTGCGTCGTAAAGCGATTGGAAGCCAGGATCGGCAATTGGATGTTTTCCGGAAACGCTGCGACGCCGTCTTGAACGAGAGCTTTGATATCGTCCTCACTCCGACCCTGGAATATTCCAACTTCAACCATAAGCTGGAACCAGTACGGGTCGCGCGCACCAATTGCCTTGTTGGCCAGTAGGTACTGGCGAACCTCCTCGAGTTTTTTCTGATCGGGTGTGAAACCCTCGGTGTTCTGACCCGCCTGCGTCAGCGCCTGGCGCCAGGGACCGGCTACAACATTCAACATGTTGGTAGCCCTTAGAACAATAGGAATTGGCGATTGCGGCCGCTCACGCTGCCATTTCTCGTACATGCCGACATTCAAACGGAGGTCGCCTTCGAGTATCGTCTTTGCAGCTTCATAATAGTACACCGTTGCCATCTGACCGTCGGATAGCACGATGCGCCGACTTAACATCAAGCGATGCAAGTCCTCGATTTTTTGATCCTCGTCGATTAACTGCATGGCGTGCCGTTCAAGGGCTCCACGCACAATATCGTCGAGGCCCCCGTGTAGCTGTATCCTGGCCGTATCCCATTCGGGCTCGTTCAGGTGAGCTAATAGTTTTCGATACAGCGCCATTTCATCGGCAGGGAATAATTTTTGACTTGGTGCGAGCGCAAACTTGGCGGAAACAATGATAACCGCGATAAAAAAAACGAGCAGGAAATTTTTCATGGCATCAGTTCTCGATTTCGCGCTGCGGCATTTCCTGCAATTCGAAGGGATCTTCGCGCGGCTTGTCTTGTGTGTCGTTCTCCGCGGTCCAGGCCCGGCATATCTCAAAAAATTCCGGATTGCCCCAAATCGATTGGATGGGACGGCCCCTGATCCGACTCCACAAGGCTTGGGAGGTGCTCTTGTCCGCGACCACGCAGGACATGAGGGCTAGGCGCTGATACATGAACTCAATTTTATGCTTTTCCGTTAGTTCACGCACACCTGCCGCGAAGCGCTCGGGGCTCATCTTCAGCAATTGAAAAGACTGCGGTCCATGGCCTAAAAGGACCGACAAATAGACCCTCGTATACGCGGCATTCCGTTCGCCCTCAGGCGCATATTCGCCGGCGGCAATTGCGAGCAACTCAATGTCTCGAGCCGGGAATTGCGAGGCATTCATCACCCCTGTTGTTGAGCTGGTGAATATGCCAACTGAACCGGAAAATTTCGAGGCGCCTTCCTTCGCCAGCGCGAAAATCTCGTGCGTCGTGGCGGATTGCATCGCACGAATTTTGATCATGGTTTCATACCAAATCGGATTGGCGATGGCTGCTTGAGGCGCAGTATCGAGTGCTGCCTTGGCGCGGGCGAGATAGGCGTCGCGATCGAAATTCTCAAACACAGCTCCGGAACCGCGACCATTGTCTATACTTCCAGCAAGAGCGATGTTCTTGAGCATCAATGCCTTGAATACAGGTGCGAAGACGGACGCAGTATGCCGTTGCTCCCACACCGTGACGGCATCGAGAACATATTCGATAACGAAGCGTTGCCGGAATTCGTCGGAGTTTTCCGCGTTAAACCGCTCGTACACGATATTCAACTTTGGGACCCCGCTCGCGGTTCGTGCGTCGGTCTTGAGATAGCGGGTAAGTGTGGATTCGAACTGATCCAGCATGACTCCATCGGGCACCAGGCCGTGACGGGCCATCTCTCCGATTACCCGTCGCTCCGTGAGTTCATCACCGGGAGGTGCACTGGCATCGGCCAACTGCGGCGTGGCGTCGAGACCTGTGTAGGGAATTAGGGCCTCGAGTGGGCTCTTCTCGATCACGTAGTCTTTGTGAATGAAGACGGCATCGTGCTGCGATTGTGCGGGGGGCGTTTCTCGGACTGGTCCCGGGCCGCCGCCGGGCAGGACGTGCTGAATAGAGGCCGGTGCTTCGTCGTCCGCGCCAGCGGCACAGGTGCCCTGCCACAAGGTGGTGGAAATGCTCAATAGACCAAGTATCAAGGTCGCCTGTGCGTTTCGATGATCGAAACCGCGCCGCATCAAGCGCCTCCATAAAAAGTCTTCAATCTCAAAAAATCCAACCATAAGATCATCAACAAGACGTTTAGGCTGTAGGGCACACGTACCGCAAAGCCGAGGCAAGGTCGGTTAGCCAACCCTATGCACCCGGGACAGGCGACATTGACCATCGAGGAGCGACGCTGCTTGTTAAGGCAGGCTTCAGAAAAAACAGACCTTTCAAGGCGATAACCACGGAGTTCCCTGGACTTCTCCGACGCCGTTTTGGTAAGGGAGAGGTCGAGAGTTCAATCCCCTCCGGCAGCACCATTCGCCCGCTTTCGAATCGAACGGGTAACCGCGTCCAGGTCTCGTCTCGGCAGGCCGGGCTTGTCGTGCTAAATCGGACGTGGACGCGAGAGAGCGGCGCGAAGGGCGGTACCGATCGCTGCCTGCGCGTGCAATCCGCCCTCGGCATACCAACGTAGATCTCGCATGACTGTTCGATGCACCATCCGGACCCCGTTGATCCCATGAAAAGTAAGACGACCAAGCTCATGACGGCTTCGCCTGAATTAGACGTTCGACCGTCTCGCGCCGAGGCGGAAGCCGCCGTGCGAACCCTCATCAATTGGGTTGGCGAAGACCCCTCGCGTGACGGGCTGCTTGAAACCCCATCGCGCGTCGTGCGGGCCTACGAAGAATATTTTCGTGGCTATGCGCAGGACCCGGAAGACATTCTCAATAAGACGTTCGAAGAAATCGAAGGCTATGACGAAATGATCGTCCTGCGTTCGATCCGGTTCGAGAGCCATTGCGAACATCACATGGCTCCAATCATCGGCCGCGCCTGGGTTGGCTACATTCCTAACGGCCGCGTCGTTGGGATATCCAAACTCGCTCGCGTCGTTGAGGCGTATGCAAAGCGCCTGCAGATCCAAGAAAAAATGACAGCGCAGATTGCCAACGCCATCGATACGGTTCTCAAGCCTCAGGGCGTCGCGGTTGTCATCAAAGCCGAACATCAGTGCATGACGGCGCGCGGTGTCATGAAGCCCGGCACCGACCTCGTGACCAGCCGCATGCTCGGGATCTTTCGCGACAATGCGATCACCCGTCAGGAATTCCTGTCAATGGTGGATTGAGGCGGCGCTCTGGCGTGCTGCTATGTGGTTGCGCAGTATCGGTGCGGAGTGTCAGTCGATCAGCAACTCCGGCCGGTATTCGAAGTGCATGGTGTCGTAATGATACCATCGTCCGCCCCAGATAAAGCCGTGCTTTTCAAATATGCGGACGATCTCAAGCGGGATTTCGTTGCGCCACAGATAGCGTCCGGCAGAGTCGGGTTTGCTCCACCGCCAATAGTCGGCGTGCCGCAGTGCAAGGTCGATGGCGATACCGTGGCCGTGCGTTGACAGGCGGCCGGTGCCGGCAATGACACGGCAACTGTACGTGCCAGCAATCGGCTGAAGGTAGGCGTCGAACGAACTTGGAAGCGCGTCGAGTTCAGCCGACACAGCCGACAGCTTTTCCGCCACGCCGTTGATCCGGGTGACCTTGATTTTGGTGACACCGCGCGTCGGCAGCCAAGCAACCTCAACGAGATTCTTTTCGACACCACCCTTGCGGCAGTTGCCGTACATCCGGTCAAAGAATTGATCAGGACGCGCTCGCCCCGGATCTGCATTGACAGTGGGCGGGGCTGGCTCGCCGCGGGGATAGGGAATGGCAAAAATATCGGCGAGATCCGGATCCTCAAGCAGGGCATTGAATGATTTTTCTCCCTTGCCGTCGTCAATGGCCATCCGTGTTCCGTCACGCCAAACGATGTGCCCGCCGTCCACGGCCGCGATCTGGGCTGGATAAGCAGTCCGCAGCCGCCGGCCGGCCTCGGCCGCCGACACCGGATCGGCCCGAGCCGCGTGATCTGGCAAGGCCACCGCCCCAGCCACGCATAAGTATCTCAAATAGCGATACAATTTCTGCTCATAACCGTGCGAGTTGAAACATCCGCTTCTTCTTTACCGCAAAAGAACACCTGCTACAGTGTTCCCCAAGCAGCAGCCAGTTTGAAGCCTGATGAGAAGTCCGCCTGCCGGATAACGGCAATTTGCGGTCTGGACCAGGTTCTGGGGACCAAGAACGTGAGCGGTTTCGCCGACGGGCCGGAAAAGGCCGAAAATCCACCCGCAGGGCCAACAGCCGGCCGGCATCAGCATTCCGGCAGTGCCCGCGGCGACTCCTCAGATCACCACGGCCGCGGCCCCGTCTACGGGGCCCTTGACCTCGGCACGAACAATTGCCGGCTCTTGCTGGCCCGCCCCTCCCGCCGCGGCTTCCGTGTGGTCGACGCCTTCTCCCGCATTATTCGGCTGGGCGAGGGTGTGTCGCAATCCGGCGTACTGTCCGACGTGGCAATGAACCGGACCATTGATGCACTCCGAATCTGCGCGCAGAAACTCGAACGAGCCGCAACACATCGAGCTCGTCTCGTCGCCACTGAAGCCTGCCGATCGGCGGCCAACTCCAGTCATTTCCTCGTCCGCGTCAAAAGCGAACTCGGCCTCGACATCGAGGTTTTGACACCTGAGGAGGAAGCAACGCTGGCCGTCGCTGGATGCGCCACCCTGATCGACACCACCGTTGATTACGCGCTCGTCTTTGATATCGGCGGCGGCTCCTCCGAATTGGTATGGATCGACCTGCGGCGCATTTCCGGTGCCGGTTCGCAAGCGGCATCGCGCATTGTCGATAGTGTTCGCCGCGGCAACGGTCAGGCGGTCTGGACGTCGCTGCCCGTCGGCGTCGTTACGCTGGCCGAACGCTTCGGCGGCTGCGAAGTCACGCCTGCCATCTTCGAAGCGATGGTCAGCTATGTCGAGGGACTGATTGCACCATTCGAAGAGCGACACCGGTTTCGCAAACGCATCGAAGGCAGCGCGGTTCATTTCCTTGGCACCTCCGGCACAGTCACGACGGTTGCAGGCATTCAACTCGGCCTGCCGCGCTACGACCGCAGCAAAGTCGACGGGTGCTGGATGCGGGTGTCCGACGTTAATCGGGTCACTTATGATCTGCTGGCCCGCAGTTACGCACAGCGCGTCGCCGAACCGTGCATCGGCCATGATCGCGCCGACCTCGTCCTTGCCGGCTGCGCCATCCTGGAGGCCATTATTCGCGCCTGGCCGTGCGAACGTCTGCGCGTCGCAGACCGCGGTTTGCGCGAAGGCATCCTGTCGTCGCTTATGATGGAAGACAGCATGTTCCGAGCCAGCCGACGCCGCCGAAGGGGCGAGTAGCCGCCATGGCAGGCAAAGGCAAAGGAAAGTCTCCGCCCAAGGGGCCGGGTGGCGGTCAGCGTATGATGCGCGTGCGCGTCAAGACGGCGGCCAAGCGAACGACATCGTCTGCGCGCTGGCTCGAGCGGCAGTTAAACGACCCCTACGTGGTGGCTGCCAAGCGCGAGGGGTTCCGGTCCCGTGCAGCCTACAAACTGCTCGAGATGGACGACAAATACCGCCTCCTGAAGCCCGGCCAGCGCGTGGTCGATTTGGGTGCCGCACCCGGCGGCTGGTCGCAAATCGCTGCCGATCGCGTGAAATCAATCGATGGACGCGGCCAGGTCGTCGCGATCGATTATCTTGGCATGGAAGCCCTGCCCGGCGTCGAGATCGTCGAACTCGATTTCAATGACCCCGAGGCCGAAACGCGATTGAAGAGCCTCATGCGCGATGGCGGCGCCGACATCGTTTTGTCGGATATGGCAGCCCCGACGGTCGGCCATGCCAAAACCGATCATATGCGGATCATGGCACTGGCGGAATCGGCCGCACACTTTGCCCGCGACGTGCTGGCGCCCGGCGGCGCCTTTGTTTGCAAGGTTCTTCAGGGCGGCGCCGAAAAAGAACTGCTCGATTTTCTGAAAACGTCGTTTGCCGTCGTCCGCCACGTCAAGCCGCCGGCCAGTCGAAGCGATTCCGCCGAGCTCTACGTCGTGGCAACGGGATTTCGTACCGCCAAATAAAAAACGGCGACCGCGGATGCGATCGCCGTTCTATAAACCACTCGCTGCATCGAGCGAGCAGATCGACGAGTTTAGATGACGTCGATCTCAGCCGGCAGGTACGAGGTAACCTCGAGGCCGACTTCCTGCTCGCGAACGGCGGGCTTGGTCCAGGTCTTCATAAGCATTTCCTCCAGTTTCTATTTGCTAAGCACGTGTTTAGCGTGCGTTGGATACCGGAGATCATGTCACCGGTCCAATCGAATTTTACGAAGCAGGGCATCAGACCTGCTGATATGTAACAGTATTTCGTATCGGCAGATCACGCCGCTTTCGCAGTGCGAGAGTGACGACTGCCGTTATTTCGTGCAGCGACCGACCGCCAGTGACATTGCGATGCCGCACACAGGGCGGCACTTCCCCTGCCAAAGCCTGGGTGTTATAGCGCTGCCGACTGATGTGCGGCCACGGCCACCGGCCCATCTGTCATCTTCGCGACAAGGAGAAACCCATGGCGAAAAGCCCGATCGTCAACGATTTGGCGTTGGCGCTGACGTTCGACGATGTGCTGCTGGTACCGGCCGCGTCAGAAGTCATGCCGGGCCAAGTCACCGTGGCATCGCGGGTGACGAAGTCGATCAAGGTAAATATCCCGATCATTTCCGCCGCCATGGATACCGTCACTGAAGGACGACTAGCCATTGCCATGGCTCAGGAAGGCGGCATCGGAGTGCTGCACCGCAACCTGGAACCAAAGGTTCAGGCAGCGCATGCAACCCAGGTTAAGAAGTATGAGAGCGGCATTGTTCTTGATCCGGTAACGATCACGCCGAGCGCCAAGCTTGCCGAAGCTCTGAAGCTCATGGCGGACCATTCGATATCCGGCATTCCCGTCGTCGAGAAACCCGGCGGCAAAGGAAAGCTCGTTGGCATCCTCACCAACCGCGATGTGCGTTTTGCCACCAACATGGACACGC
The DNA here is from genome assembly GCA_022844105.1 of Hyphomicrobium sp. Lineage (GTDB taxonomy): Bacteria > Pseudomonadota > Alphaproteobacteria > Rhizobiales > Hyphomicrobiaceae > JAGVSR01. The sequence goes on from JALHMJ010000003.1 coordinate 154,179, forward strand.
CCGTCTCGGAACTGATGACGAAGGACAAACTCATCACGGTCAAGCGCTCGGTCAGCCAGGGCGACGCCCGCCGACTTCTGCATCAGCACCGCATCGAAAAGCTTGTCGTCGTCGACGACGCCTACGAGTGCATCGGGCTGATCACCGTCAAGGATATCGAGAAGGCGCAAAAACATCCCAACGCCTGCAAGGATGAAGCAGGCCGCCTGCGCGTCGCCGCCGCCACGACGGTTGGCGAGGAGGGCTTTGCACGTACCCAGGCACTGATCGCCGCCGGCTGCGATCTGATCGTGGTCGATACCGCGCACGGCCATTCCAAGAGCGTATTGCAAATGGTCGAGCGCATTAAAAAACTGTCGAACGCTGTGCAGGTGGCTGCTGGCAACGTCGCCACGGCCGCAGCCACCCGAGCGCTTATCGACGCGGGTGCGGACGCAGTGAAGGTCGGCATCGGTCCGGGATCGATCTGCACGACGCGCATCGTTGCCGGCGTCGGCGTTCCGCAGTTGACCGCGATTATGAATTGCTCGGCCGAAGCCAGGCAGCATGGCATCCCGATCATCGCCGACGGCGGCATCCGGTTCTCCGGCGATATCGTCAAGGCGCTCGCGGCCGGTGCGGATTGCGTCATGATCGGTTCGCTGCTCGCCGGCACTGACGAAGCGCCGGGAGACACATACCTTTACCAGGGGCGGACCTATAAGGCGTATCGCGGGATGGGCTCGGTCGGCGCGATGGCGCGCGGATCGGCCGATCGCTACTTCCAGCAGGAAGTCAAAGACACCTTGAAACTCGTTCCCGAAGGCATCGAAGGTCAGGTGCCTTATAAGGGGCCGGCCGAAGGCGTTCTGCACCAGCTCGTCGGTGGCCTGCGCGCCGGCATGGGGTATACCGGATCGAACACCCTTGAAGAACTGCGCGAGAAAGCCGAGTTCGTTCGCATCTCGCCTGCCTCCATGCGCGAGAGCCACGCCCACGGCGTCGCGATCACCCGCGAAAGCCCGAACTATCCGGGCGGACTATAGGAACAGCACGCATGAATCCCAATTTGTCGATCGTCCAGCCCGTTCTGGTGCAGGCGTTTCTGACGCTGATGTTGCTCTTCTGGATGGGCAAGGAACGTTACGCGGCTGTCCGCTCGGGCGAAGTCGTGTCGAACGAACCAGGTGTCCAACCAACATGGAAAGGCCGCGCCGGTACGATATCGAATGCGTTCCACAACCAGCTTGAAATGCCGATCCTGTTTTACGTGGTGGTCATTCTCGCCATGCTGACCGGCTCGGCCGACTATCCAATGACAGCGCTGGCCTGGGTGTATGTCATTCTGCGCGTCGTCCATACCGCCATTCACACCACCTACAATAAGATTGCTCATCGTTTCCTCGTGTACCTGCTGAGTAATCTGATCTTGGTCGCCATGTGGGTGAAACTGGCCATTCACGTGCTAACGGCCGGCTGATCCCATGAAGCCCGGCGCGCGCATCGCAGCTGCTATCGAAGTTCTCGAAACAATTTTGAACCGCCATCAGCCGGTCGGGATCGCATTGGCCGATTGGGGCAAGGCGCACCGCTTCGCTGGATCAGGTGACCGCAACGCTATTGGCGGCCTCGTCTATGATGCGCTCCGCCGCCGCTCTTCGATCGGTTGGTCGATGGGCGCCGATACACCGCGCGCGCTTGCCATCGGCGCGGCGCCGGCAGCTTTCAAAATCGAACCGGACGCCGTCGCCGCTGCTTGCGACGGGGAAGCTCACGCGCCCGAGAAACTATCCGAACGCGAAAGGGCCGGTCTTGGCGGCGCCATCGATGATGCTCCGCCTCATATCCAGGCCGATGTGCCCGAATGGCTGTGGCCCAGTTTCACGGTGGCGTTTGCTGATACAGCGACAGCTCAGGGCCGCAAGTTCGCCGAGCGCGCGCCGGCAGATTTGCGCGTCAACACGCTGAAGGCGACGCCGGAAAAAGTCTTGAAGGCGCTGGCCGAATTCGGTGCCGAACCCTGCGCTCACTCCCCGCTCGGCGTGCGCGTACCGCCGCCGGTCGGCACGGCTCGCACGCCGAACCTTGAGGCGGAAGCCGCCTTCCAAGCCGGTTGGTGCGAAATCCAGGACGAAGGCTCGCAACTCGCGGCGCTGATGGCCGGAGCCGGTCCGCGCATGCAAGTGCTGGACCTGTGCGCCGGTGCGGGTGGCAAGACGCTGGCGATGGCGGCCGGGATGCAGAACACGGGCCAGATCTACGCTTATGACGAGGACCGCAATCGGCTGAAACCGATCTTCGATCGCGTTAAGCGCGCCGGTGTGCGCAACGTACAAATCTTAAAGGGCGGCGATCGAAAAGCCCTTGAAGCGCTGGGGCCCAAATTCGATCTGGTGCTTGTCGATGCGCCCTGCACTGGCACCGGCGTTTGGCGTCGACGTCCCGAAAGCAAGTGGAAACTCAAGCCGCGCAACATCGAGGAACGCCAGGTCGAGCAGGCGGCCATATTGGCAACCGCACGCAGCCTCGTGAAGCCGGGTGGCCGGCTGGTTTACGTGACCTGCTCGATTTTACCCGAAGAGAACCAGGGCACGCTGGAGAGGTTCCTTGCGTCCGCGCCGGAGTTCTCCGTCGTGCCGTTCGGTCCCGTATGGCGCGAGCGCATTGGCACCGATCCGCCCGCCTCTGCCGACGGCCGCAGCGACACGTTGCAACTGACGCCCGCCTCCCACGGCACCGATGGATTTTTCATCGCCATCCTGCAGCGGCGCGCGGCCTGACGGTTCTCTACCAAAAAATTTGCGCGACCATCTTGCAATGCCGCAAAGCTGCGATAGCTATGAGGTCTGCGGCTTGCCGTTTTGTGGCAAGTGTCACGGCTCTTTCGCGCCGCCGCAGGCGCCACGAGCAATACTGAAGTCGCAGCAGGCCGGAATTGAACGGACCTCAAGCGACCCGGGGGACGATCGTCGATCATGGCCGTTGCGCCACGGATGTCCTCGATCTCACACGTCGCTCGGCGAGCGGCGACTCTCGACATTTTTTCATCTTGCTATCGATCAGTCGAACTTGTGCCACCTCGCCACGTTGATGAGGCGCGCGTTAGGTCCGGTTTGTGAGGCCCGTGGATGCATAGCAGTCAGAATTCGTATCTTTCCCGCAAGTGTGAAGTCCACCAAGCCGACGACCGGGGCGGCTACACGGTGGTCGCGACCGAGCCGATTGCAAAAGGCGAACTGATCGTTGTCTGGAGCGGCACATTGGTCGTTCGTGATGAACTGGTCACCCTGCCGCCTCATGCCAAGCGGCACTCGTTACAGGTTGAAGAGGACCACTATCTCGTCTCACTGACCGATTGTGAACCGCCCGACTACGTCAACCACAGTTGCGCTCCCAACGCTGGATTATCGGGGCAGATCGCGCTCGTCGCCATGCGCGACATCCGCCCCGGCGAAGAAGTCACCTATGATTACGCCATGAGCGACGGATCGGCCTACGATGAGTTCGAATGCCGCTGCGGCGCCCGTGATTGTCGCGGGCATGTCTCGGGCGAAGACTGGAGACGGGCTGAACTGTGGCAGCGCTACCAAGGCTTTTTTTCACCCTATCTTCAGCGCCGTATCGCCAAATTGCGTCGCCGTTTGTTAACGCGACCCGTCACCAGCGTCATGGGCCGGCTTGCGACGGTCAGTCGCGCGCGGGCATGATGAGCGTTCAGCCGGCATTGCCGATCTTCTGGGCATATCCTGCGTCAAAATCCCTGTAATCGCAGGTCAACTCTTCTCCTTCGGCGATATCGCGCGTTGCGACATCATAGCCCTCGATCCCACCATTGCTGTGAACACCCGCCGTGTTCGCGTCATCGGCGTGGTTCATGAAGCGCGCATTATCGAGGCAATAGACATGGAGACCGGTGGGAGCGTGGAGATAAGTGTAAGTCTCGATCGCGGCCCGCGCGACTTCGGGAAGATTGGCGATCTGTTCTGTGGTGAAGAGTTGATCATAACCCGGCATGAACCGCCATGTGACCGTACCCGCTAAGATCGGTTCGGCTGCAAAAAGCCCCGTCCCTTCGATCGGGCTTTGGCCAAGACGCGTTCTAACCAGAAGCATGGGTGTGGCATCTCCGAAGGTGGCGGCCGCATGCCTGAGGTGATAGGCGGCAGGGCGGCCGAAGTCGAGCCGTCGCTGAGGGATAAGATGTTGCGCGACAGTCAGGTTTTGGTGCTGCCCGACGGCAGCCGCGTAGGCTTTGCCGAATATGGCGATGCCGGCGGTGCTCCCGTCCTCGCTCTGCATGGGGCCCCGGCTAGCCGTGTCATGTTCGCTGCCGCCGATGCAGCCGCCAAGACGCATAGGTTGCGCATCCTGGCGCCCGACCGGCCGGGCTACGGCCTGACCCCGTTCAAAAGCGAGCCAACGCTTGCGCACCGAACCCAGTGGCTGCACGCCGTCGTCGACGCCCTGCACCTTGACCGCTTCGGCGTACTCGGCATTTCCGGCGGCAGTCCGTACGCGGTGGCGCTGGCTGCCGCCATGCCACATCGCGTGGCTGCTTTGGCCCTCGTCTCGCCGATGGGCCCCGTCGCCGACTACACGGCCAGCGCCGACGCCAAGCTCGATCCCCTTTCATATTTGCATGACCGCTTTTTCTTGCATCTGCCCTACCGCACGTGGCTGTCGCATCCGCTGGGCGAAATAAGCGCCTGGATGTTTCGCCACGGCCCCGAGATGTTCACGGGCCTGATGCCAAAACTCTCCTCAGCAACCGATTCCCATATCCTCGCCAAGCCGGAAGTGGCGCAGCTGATGCGCAGCATGACACTGGAAGCCTTCCGGCAGGGCGGCAGCGGCAGCACAGCAGATATGGAAATCTTTGGCCGCCCTTGGGGGGTCCAATTCGCCGACATTGCCGCGCCGACGATCGTGTGGCAGGGCGCCGATGACACGGTGGTGCCACCGCAGGCGGCTCGCTGGCTTGCACGTCAAATCCCCGACTGCCGTCTCCACATGCTGGAAGAAACGGGCCACTTCTGGATTTTCGAACACGTCGATGAGGTCGTCGGCGCTGTCGCGGCACTCATGTCGCAGCCGAGAAATGCCGAAGTCCGCGTTTCTTGATGTGAACCGGCACATCCGGTCGGCTATCAGGATCGTTTATCTATGAAGTCAACAACAGCGCCTTTTCAGGATCGGTCGATGATCAGCTATCTCCCCCTCGGCGCATTTCTCGCGATTGTGTTCGCTGCTGCCAGTACCGGCGCCGTGTTCCAGCCGGGGCCCTGGTATGCGGCGCTGAACAAACCCTCATGGACACCGCCGAACTGGCTCTTCCCCGTTGCCTGGACCGTTCTTTACACGATGATCGCGGTCGCCGGCTGGAAGGTCTGGCAGGCCGAAGGCATCAAGCCCGCGCTCGTCGTCTGGGGGATTGGTATTCTTTTCAACATGGCGTGGTCGTGGATCATGTTCGGCCGTCAGGAAATCGGCTTGGCCTTTATCGATCTCGTCCTGCTCTGGCTCTCCATTGTCGCCTTCATCGTGCTCGCCTGGCCCGTCAGCCAAACAGCGGTTTATCTGTTCATCCCATACTTCTTCTGGGTCAGTTTCGCTGGCGCGCTGAACTTTGCGGTATGGCGTCTCAACCCCTGAGCATCGGGGAATGAAACGCCAGCACTGGTGCTGCAAAAGTGAGTAGAACCGGTCATTGCGGCTCCGCATCGGCTTGACGCTGCTGGGCCCGGGTGGTCTACCGCCCCTGACGGGCTGGCCTGCGCCCGTACGATCCGGAGTGGCCCCGACCCATGAACCCCGACCCATGAACCCCGACACCGTCCTCATCGTCGATTTCGGTAGCCAGGTGACCCAGCTCATCGCGCGCCGGGTGCGAGAGCAGGGTGTCTACTGCGAGATCCACCCCTTTCAGAACGCGGCTGCGGCCTTCGAGCGTCTGTCACCCAAGGCCGTTATTCTGTCGGGCGGTCCAGCCTCGGTCACGCAAGCCGGCAGCCCGCGCGCTCCCGACGCTGTATTTGCCAGCGGTATTCCTGTCCTCGGCATTTGTTACGGCCAGCAGACGATGTCGGAGCAACTAGGCGGCAAGGTCGAAAGCGGTCATCACCGCGAATTCGGCCGTGCCATGCTCGACATCCGCGAGCCCTCAGCGCTCTTCGACGGCGTCTGGAATACGAGCGAGCGCCATCAGGTCTGGATGAGCCACGGCGACCGCGTCACGCGACTGCCCGAAGGCTTCAAGGTGATTGCGACGAGCGAGAACGCGCCTTACGCCGCCGTCGCCGATGAGGCCCGCCGCTTCTACGCGGTGCAGTTCCATCCCGAAGTCGTGCACACCCCCGACGGCTCCAAGCTTATCGCCAACTTCGTGCACAAAATCGCTGGTCTCGCGTCTGACTGGACGATGGCCGCCTACCGCCGCGAGATGATCGCCAAGATCAAAGCGCAGGTTGTGTCCGGCCGCGTCATCTGCGGGTTGTCGGGCGGAGTCGATAGCACCGTCGCCGCCGTTCTGATCCATGAGGCGATTGGCGATCAGCTCACCTGCGTCTTCGTCGATCACGGCCTTATGCGCCATGCGGAGGCCGAACAGGTCGTCGACCTCTTCCGCGGCCATTACAATATCCCGCTCGTCCACGTGGACGCGTCCGAACTTTTTCTGGGCGAACTGAAAGGTGTCAGCGACCCAGAGGCCAAGCGCAAAACCATCGGCCGCCTGTTCATCGATGTCTTCGAAGCGGAAGCAAAAAAAATCGGTGGCGCTGAGTTTCTAGCCCAGGGCACGCTCTACCCCGACGTCATCGAAAGCGTCTCGTTCACTGGTGGACCATCAGTGACCATCAAATCGCACCACAATGTCGGCGGACTGCCGGCACGCATGAACATGAAGCTCGTTGAGCCGCTGCGCGAATTGTTCAAGGATGAGGTGCGCGCACTTGGCCGCGAACTCGGCTTGCCCGATGCTTTCGTCGGCCGGCATCCGTTTCCCGGACCCGGTCTCGCCATTCGCATTCCGGGTGAGATCACGCCGGAAAAGCTCGATATTTTGCGCAAGGCCGACGCCATCTATCTCGATGAAATCCGCCGCGCCGGACTGTACGACGCGATATGGCAGGCCTTCGCAGTGCTACTCCCGGTTCGCACCGTTGGCGTCATGGGTGACGGCCGCACCTATGACCACGTACTCGGGCTCCGCGCCGTCACCTCTGTCGATGGCATGACTGCGGATTTCTATCCCTTCGACATGGGGTTCCTAGGTCGCGTCTCAACCCGCCTCATCAATGAGGTGCGCGGCATCAACCGCGTCGTCTACGACGTCACCTCCAAACCCCCCGGCACGATTGAATGGGAGTAACGGGCCGGTAAACTCAAGTCGTGGCTCCCTCACCGTCAGGCGCGTGCCGACCGGCATACGCCAAGCGACTTCGACCGAGGCTCATCCGCAAACGATTGATTCGGCCAAATGCACTCGAACGCATCCTCCACAATTTCAAGAATGCCAAGAAAGTATGATTCAAGCACTCCAAATGCCCGCTGACGATGGGGATCATGCATGTTACGTCGCCTAGCGCCCAGCAGCGGCTCGCAATGTTCAGGGGTAACCGCAAATGACGGACAACGGTGTGATCGTTTCTCGCTTCATTACTGAGTTTCTAGGTCTTGGAGACATGCGCGCGGGCGACGAAACACTGCATGCAAATGTCCAAGGCATTACGGGCCTCAAACCTGGCGGGCCGATTGACGGCCGAGATGAATACAAGGCAACGATCGCCGCGTTTGTGGATGCGTTCCCGCCGATAGAGCCCTTACGAATCGTCGATCAATTTACGTCCGCAGATGGCACGCGCGTGGTGACGCGCTTTCATTCGCGACAGCGGCATGCCAAGTCATTCTTCGGCATTGAGCCGACAAACCGCGTGATTCTTTTCGATGAAACTCATGTCACGCGCGTTGAGAATGGCGTCATCGTCGAAAACATCGTCTCGGCGACCAACCTCGAATTCGAGATGTTGATGGCTCCCGTCCTCACGCCGATGATACTTAAATGAGCTCAACGACTGGCGAGTGGGCGAATCGCGCAATCACTTGAGATCGCCTCAAGTGGTGAACCGCTTCCACGTCACCGTCACGCGCGTACCGACCGGGACGCGCGGATAAAGATCGAGGACATCTTCGTTATACATTCGGATGCAGCCCTTTGAGACGGCGGTGCCGATCGTCCAGGGCGCGTCTGTGCCGTGGATGCGGTAGGTCGATGCTCCCAGATAGAGGGCGCGCACGCCAAGCGGGTTCTGCGGATGTCCACCAGGAACATAGATCGGCAGTTTCGGATTTTCGCGACGCATTTCTGCAGTCGGCGTCCAACCAGGGTTGACCGCCTTGCGTGACACGGACGTCACGCCCGACCAGCGGCTCTGCTCGCGCGGAACGGCGATCGGATAGGAGAGGGCCGCACCCTTGGCGTAGACCCAGTAGAGTTTGCGGTCGCCAAACGACACGATCACCTGCCGCGGAGCAACGCTCGCCGGGAACGAGATATCTTCGCGGTAGCCGCCACCCCAAAGGAACGACAGGAAATCCTGGGCAGAAGCGGGCGCCGGACTGTGGCCGAGTGCGAAGACGGCAGCAAGAACACCGGCGGCGAAATTGCGGAATGATTTGAGCGAGCACATGGTCGTCTTCCTGGTGAAGGGGATCGCGTTCACTGCACGAAAAGCAAGCGCCGCCGGTCGCAAAGCGGCCCAGCAGGCGATCCATTGCAAACTTTCGCAAAAGGTGCCGCGAGTTGATCCCGGCTACAAGCCCGACGATGCCTTAGGCACCAGGCATTTGCTCAGTTCGCGGTCCAGGTGTGTCTTCCGCGCCGCGAACGTTGCCAAAATCTTCAGTCATGGCTGCAAAGAAATGGTGCCCAGGGCCGGAATTGAACCAGCGACACTGCGATTTTCAGTCGCATGCTCTACCAACTGAGCTACCTGGGCATTTTCGCTCGGCCGTGACGTGACCGCTTGCGAAAGTCGGCGTCTTATAGGTGCCGGTTCGCCCCCTGTCCAGCGGCCATTGGCGTCGAAGCCAGCCGGCCGCGCCGATGTTCACTCGTCCTCGTCGCGCTGCCCGAGCGGACGGTGTGAATTGTCGTTGTCGACCTGCATGCCGCTGTCGTCGGCCACGTCGAGGGTCGGGCCTGGAATGACAAATGTGCCGCCGAGCCACCGCGCCAGATCGATGTCGGCACAACGTTTGGAGCAGAATGGCCGGTGTTCGATGACCGTCGGCTTCCGGCAGGTCGGGCAACGTTCCACGGTTTCTCGCATCGCTGTGTGTTGATGCTGCGCAGGCTTTAGGTCAACCGGCGAATGCGGCAATCGTTCAATCCCGGTCGGCCTCGGCTGCGCGGATCCAGTTGAAATGGATTGGGAACCCCTCGGCGACGAGCATCGCAACCACCTCCGTCAACGGCAGGCCAACGACGTTGGTGTAAGACCCCTTGATCTTTTGCACGAATGAACCGGCGAGCCCCTGGATCGCATATCCGCCAGCCTTATCCCGCCATTCGCGTGTCGCGATGTAGGCCTCGATTTCGGACTTGGTCAGGTATTTGAACCGCACCTTGGTATCGACGATCTTTGTTCGCACGCGATCCTGCGGCGTCACGAGGCAGATTGCTGTCAGCACACGGTGCGACCGTCCCGACAGGCGGTTGAGAAATTCGACCGCTTCTTCAACCTGCTGCGGTTTACCGAAAATCTTCAAGTTGTTGGAAACGATGGTATCGGCCGCCAGGACGTACGCATCGGCGATATCGCGATCGTTGGCGATCTGATCGCGCGCAGCCTCTGCCTTGGCCCGAGCCAGCCGCGCCACGAGGGCGCGTGGCATCTCGCCCTTCTTGGGCGTCTCGTCGAGCGACGCGGGTCTCAGCGCATCCGGCTTGATACCGGCTTGATCGAGAAGCATGAGCCGCCGCGGACTGGCGCTGGCCAGAACCAGCTTTGGTCGGGGCTGGATGCCGCTTTCCCGCGCCGACGCGTTGGCGAGTTCGGTCCGCAGCGTTTCGCGGCGCGGATTGTCCGTACGTGAAAATGCGGAATAGAAAGCCGATTTTGCAGTCGACATGCCCTCAAGGCTCCGATGGCTCTAGGGTTTTCGGTCGCCTCTATAGCACGGCGGGAAGGCGTCGTTCACCATGTGGCTTGCGTGCAATGGGACACCCGGCCAAAGCTCATACAACCGCCGATCCTCAGTCGCACCGGGGCCTTCGCTCATCGTAATGTCAGAACCGCGTTGCGCTGGCGTGTCAACTCACCGATAAGAGCCTCGAGCTGCGCTGCGTCCGGAGGTGCCGATGTCGAAGGATCGGCTTGTCGACTGGCTAGGGAAAACCTCGCTATTCGGAACACTCGACCCCGAAGAACGCCGCACCGTCGCGCTTGAAATGCGTGAGGTTCAGTTCGCACCTGGCCAAATTGTTTTCGGCCGCGGCGATCCCGGTCGCGAAATCTATTTCGTCGCTGAAGGCCGTGTCCGCCTGTCGGTCCTCACCGCTGAGGGTCGCGAACTCTCATTTGCCCATGCCGAACCTGGACAGATATTTGGCGAGATCGCCGTCCTCGACGGCGGCGTTCGCACAGCCGACGCGACGGCCGTCTCGAAGGTCGTTGCCCATTCCTTGTCCAAATCTGCCCTGATGCGTCTCGTCGAGACGAGCACGCGCGTTCGGGAAGCCGTCGTGCGCTTTCTGTGTCAACGGGTCCGCGAGGCCGATCAACAGCTCGAAGGCATTGCGCTCTACCCGATCGAAGCGCGGCTCGCTCGTTTCTTCCTTGCCGCCGCGCGCCAAAAGCCGGAAGCCAAATCGATGAAGCGCGTCACGCTCGACATGGCAATCTCACAAAGCGAACTCGCCCTTCTGATCGGCGCCAGTCGGCCCAAGGTCAATGCCGCGCTGGCCCTGCTACAGGATAGTGGCGCCATCGAGCGCAACGACAAGACGATCATTTGCAACATCGAGGAACTGGAGAACCTCGCGGGGACAGCATGACGCCAGCGAGGCAACACCGGACCTTGGTCGACCTGGGCCAGTGCTCATGTTGAAAGCCTTGCAGAGAGCCATGCTGCCGATCTGGAACGGCATGGCTACCATAGGCGAACTGCCCCAATTGCAATGGCTCGCGCGAGCCATCGGCCATCTCGCCGAAGCGGGCACCTCGGGTTATCCGCAGGAGGTGAAGCGCCGGTTGATGATCCTCAACATGATTGCCTATTTGGTCGTTGTCTCAACGCTCGTCTATGCCGTCCAGCACGCGCTTCTCGACTATCAGACCTATAAGCCCATCATCTGGATCAATGTCGCCCTGGTGGTGGCGGCATTGTCCGTGCCCTTTGCACACCGGGTGAACGAAATTGCAGGCGCGCTGATCATCGTCACTGCCGAATGGGTCGCGCTGTTGGCATTCGCCATGTATCTCGGCCACGGCGCGGGCGTGCAGCTGCAGTATTTCGTCGGCGCGGCCGCCCCCTTCGTGGTGTTTGGACTGAACCGTCTCTGGCTCGTCATTCCGGTCATCCTCTCTGGCCTCGCCCTGCACTTGATGGCGTGGTTCTGGTTTCCGGAAAGTGCCGCGATGATCCCAGCCGACAGGGAAGTCATCGACAGCATTTATGTCCAGGCGGCCATCACCACTGTCGGGCTCATCAGCGCGTCGGTGTTTTATGCCTTCCGGCTGGCGGAAAGCGCCAAGGCCGAAACCGACAACCTGCTGCGCAATATTCTTCCCGACGCCGTCGTCGAGCGGCTGAAGGCCAAGCCAAACGAACCGATCGCGGACCAGTTCTCCGACGCCTCCGTTCTCTTCGCCGATATCGTTGGTTTCGTGCCGTTGGCTCGATCGCTGGGCTCAGCCGAAGTGGTCGCGTTGCTGAATGAGATCGTCACTGAGTTCGATGCTCTCGCCGGTGTTCATGGGGTCGAGAAAATCAAGACCATCGGCGACGCGTACATGGTCGCCGCCGGCGTTCCGCAACCTTGCGAGGATCATCTGCAGCGTCTCTCGCGAATGGCTCTGGCGATGCAGGAGACTGTCGCGCAAATCGCAGCCGCGCGAGATCTTGCGCTTGCCATCCGTATTGGCATCGCTTCAGGACCGGTCATGGCGGGCGTGATCGGCAAGCAGAAATTCACCTATGACGTCTGGGGGGATGCGGTCAATCTCGCCGCGCGGTTGGAACACCTGTCGGAACCGGGCCGCATCCTCGTGTGCCCGCGCTGCAAAACGCTCCTTGAAAATTTGTTTGCATTCGAAAGCCGGGGGCTGGTCGAGATCAAGGGCGTGGGGGTGCGTGAAATCTTCTTCCTGACAGCATCGGCGCCGGCAGCACAACACGTCGCCGGCTAAGCGCCTATACCGAGGGTCCGCCCGAGATCTCAAAACGGACTTTGATCTTCGCAATAAGATCGTCTCTGAGTTTGCGATAAGCATTGAGAAGAACGACGCGGCCGCATTGCGGCGGCAGCAGTGCCGGGTCGAACGTCGGCCAATACTCGACGTCCGCCTTCATGATGCGCGTGAGTTCCACCGCATGATGCTGCGCCTCCGGCGACAGCGTAATAATTGTCGAGAACGTCTGGCGATAGAGGTCGTTAAAAATACGCGGCTGGTGGGCCGTGAGATCAATGCCGATCTCATCCATGACCGCCATGACATAAGGATCGGGATGACCGCACCGCACGCCAGCGGACGCAACGCTCAGTCGGGATCCGGCGAAATGCTGCAAAATGGCCGCCGCCATCGGCGAACGGACGGCGTTGAGCGTGCAGGCGAACAGTACTCGGGGTGGCGCCTCGAAGGGTTCTGCCACACCGCTTATCCCTTCCAGTGCAGCGCAGTGATGAGGGTGAACAGACGGCGTGCGGTATCGAAATCCAGCGCGATTTTTCCAGCGAGCCGGTCTTGCAGCAGGTGGCTGCCTTCGTCATGCAGGCCGCGGCGGCCCACATCGATGGCCTCGATGCGCGACGGCTGCCCGGAGCGTATCGCCTGATAGTAGCTATCAAGCACCATAAAATAGTCTTTCAGCAGGCGCTTCAGCGGCGTCATTGTCAGCGTGTGGACGGCGATGGTGGCGCTGCCGTTTTCGGGAAATACGGAGAGCACGAGCCGGTCATCGGCGATGGCGATATCGAGCCGGTAGGGTCCCTCATCGATACCGTCCAGCGCAAATGAATTGCCATCGATGATGTCGAAAATCGCGACTTCGCGCTCGTGCTCGATATTCGCGTTGCCGCGTGCGATCGAGCCTTCATCAATACGGATCGCAGCAATCCGGTTGCGCTGGTCGATACTGCTGCTTGCGGCCGGTGTTTCGGTCATGCGGCAATCGATCCTCACACTTGGTCCGATAGACGGATTTCGACGGACCGTCGATGTGCCTCGAGGCCTTCCGAGCGGGCGAGCGTCATTGCCGGGCCCGCAACGCGATGCAGGGCGGCGGCATCAAGCTTCAACAACGATGTCCGCTTCATGAAATCGAGCACGCCCAGACCAGATGAAAACCGCGCCGAGCGGGCCGTCGGCAGCACGTGGTTGGAGCCCGCGACGTAATCGCCGATCACCTCCGGCGTATAAGCGCCGATGAAAATCGCGCCCGCATTGCGGATCGCACCGGCAAGGGCTTCGCTGTTCGCTGTGGCAATTTCGAGGTGCTCGGCGGCAATTCGGTCGGCCAATGCAGGAGCTTCGTCCAACGATCGCAAAACAATCAGAGCGCCGAAGACATTCCAGCTTTCACCGGCAATGTTCCCGCGCGGCAGCGTCGCGAGCTGACGGGCGACGGCTGCTTCGACGGCCTTGGCGAAACCGGCGTCGTCCGTCATCAGGATCGACTGCGCCGCCTTGTCGTGCTCGGCTTGCGCCAGAAGATCGGCCGCGATCCACTCCGGATCATTGTCCTTGTCCGCGATGACGAGAACTTCCGACGGGCCGGCGATGCTGTCGATACCGACCGTTCCAAAAACCTGCCTTTTGGCAGCGGCAACATAGGCGTTACCAGGCCCGACAATTTTGACGACCGGCTTCACTGTTTTAGTGCCGTAGGCCAGCGCCGCGATAGCCTGGGCGCCGCCGATGCGATAGATTTCCTCAACGCCGCACAGGCGCGCGGCCGCCAGCACCAGCGGGTTGAGTTCCCCGCGCGGCGAGGGCACGACCATCACAATGCGTGGAACGCCCGCGACGATCGCCGGCAGCGCATTCATCAGAACGGATGAGGGATAAGAAGCCGATCCACCTGGCACATATAGCCCAGCCGACTCCACCGCCGTCCAGCGATCGCCGAGTTCGACGCCGGCCTCATCGGTGTAGCGCTCGTTTTTGGGCAGTTGGCGTTCATGATGAGCGCGGATCCGATCCGCTGCAAACGACAGTGCGTCGAGTGTTTCCCGCGAACACTGCGTGACGGCCGCATCGATGTCCCGAGCTGTCACTGCGATCCCGGATTTATCCAGATCGATGGCATCGAATTTTGCCGACAGGTCGATCAGCGCCTGATCACCGCGCGCACGCACGTCTGCGATGATCCCACGCACCGCCGTATCGACCTCTTCCGACACTTCCCTTTTCTCCGACAAGAGCGCCGTAAACGCCGTCGCGAAATCGGGATCGGAAGTGAGGAGCGTCTTGGGCATGATGTGAAATCCGGTGGACAAAGAGGCGGCAGTCGTTTGCGGGCGGCGCCGTCGGTCTCAACCTGCCGTCTCAGGCTCGTCGTCGGGATGCTCAGGTTTGGCTTTTGTCGTCCATGCGGCGCCGAGGTCTTTGAGTTCCGCCTCCAGGCACTCGACGTGCAGCCGGATAGCCGCTCCGCCCGCGCAGGAAATCGTGACATGGCCCTCCGGGGCCGCCGTCGGCTCGAACCGGATCGCCAGGACATTGAGCATTTGCCGGCTGTCGTCGAGATTGATGCCGGCCAACTGCGCGCCCAGCACGTGTTCGAACCTTAGACCGGCACGGCGGCGCTTGAACGATGCATTGCTGCCGCGATCTTTCGCCAGTGCATCCGTCCAGTCGAAGCGATTGGCGATGGCCGCAAAGCGCCGGTCGCTTTTCGCAAAAATCATTTCGGCAACGCTGATTACCGCATCCTGCAGATGTGCGGACACAACCTCGAGGTCTTCACTGTCGAGTACGATGAGCTTTAGGCCAGGGCTGTCGGTGGCTGTCATCAGTCGTGTACTTGGGGTTGCGGCGCCGCAGTCTGCGGGCCTCATTTGATGGCTACGTGGAGGCCGATGGCGGATTGATAATGGCGCCGGGAGGCGAGTGCAACCACGCCTCCCGGGCGTCGTGGTGAGTCAATGACTGCACGTCAGGCGTTACGAGGCGCCTTGCGGCGATCATCACCCCGCGGACCCGGCGGGCGGCCGCGCGGACGCTCGCCTCGGTTGGAGAGAAACTTTACGCCTTCCAGGCCCTTGCCGCCTGCGTCGGAACTGGAACCGCGCTGAGGCGGACGGCCCTTTGCATGTGACTTTGCTGGCCGGTCGCCCGAGCGATGCTCGCCCGGCCGTGCCGCTGAACGGTTCTCGCCGTCGCGGTGGGCTCCCGGTTGGCGCGGACGGACGTCCGAACCATGTGCGCGCCGGTCACCGTCACGGGCGCTGTGGTCGCGATGCGGGCGGTCGCTACGCGGGCCGCGGACATCATCGGAGCGGGCAGGACGGCCTTCACCGCCGCGATGGCGGTTCGGCCGGTCGCCTTGACTGCGGTCACGCGCGCTACCGTCAGCATGAGCGCGGGCACCCTGGGGGCGATCACTGCGAACGCGATCGCCGTGGGCCCGGTCTGGGCGCGGGCGGGCTTCCGTCGTCGGATCTCCGTGGCGCTGCAACGAAGGCCGGCCTTCGCCACCTCTGTCACCACGCCGCTCGTCGGAGCGGGCGTGTTGCGGGCGATCTCGATTGGCGCGATGCGCGTCCCGGCGATCTGGACCCCGGGCCTCGCCGCGACCGCTCGCGAGTTCTGGACTGATTGCGGACAGTTCCGGGCGATACCCGCCGCTGCGCTCGGGGCGGCTTTCGCCGGCCGAAGCCGAACGCGCCTCTCCACGATAATCTCCACGCCCGTCGCGGCGTTCGCCGTCACGGCTGCGCTCGGGACGCGGACCACGGTTGGCCGGCCCCCGTGATCCGCCGCCGCCGCCACGTGCACCGCTACCGCGGGCACCGCCCCGGCCAAGTCCGGCACGTTCGTCGCGTTCGGCCGCATCGCGCTCAGCGCGCGACTCGACCGGTGCAATCAGCGTCGCGTCGTTGCGGCGATCTTTGCTCGGGATCTGCAGCCGTGTCAGCCGCTCGATATCGCGCAGGTAGCCACGCTCCTCGTTGTCGACGAGCGAGATCGCAATGCCTTCCGCGCCGGCACGTGCTGTGCGCCCGATGCGGTGGACATAGCTCTCCGGCACGTTGGGAATTTCGTAATTGATGACGTGTGACACGGCATCGACGTCGATGCCGCGCGCCGCGATATCGGTTGCAATGAGTGCGCGAATGCGACCCGCTTTGAAGCCCTTCAAGGCCTGGTCACGCTGGGCCTGGCTCTTGTTGCCGTGAATGGCAGCCACCGGCACCCCGGCAGCTTCCAAATGTCGGGTCACTCTATCGGCGCCCCGCTTCGTGCGGGTGAAAACGATCGTGCGCGTCAAATCTTCGTTGGCGAATAGTTCGACGAGAAGCGACCGCTTCTTTTGCTGTTCGATGAAGATCACTTCCTGTGTGACGCGATCAGCCGTCTTGGTGACCGGCGACACCGACACCTTGACCGGGTCCTTGAGAAGTTCAGCGGCAAGCGCCCCGATCTCATGCGGCATGGTGGCCGAGAAAAACAGGCTCTGGCGCCGGTGCGACAGCGTCGCCACGATCTGGCGCAGCGGGCGGATAAAGCCCAGATCCATCATCTGATCGGCCTCGTCGAGAACCAGAATTTCGGTTCCCTCGAGCGTGACATTGCGTTCGCCCATGTGATCGAGCAGTCGGCCAGGCGTCGCCACGAGAACGTCGACGCCGCGCGCGAGCGCGTCACGTTGCGGCTTATGCGCAACGCCGCCGTATACAACGGCAACCGAGAAGCCCATGTGGCGACCGTATGTGCGGAAACTCTCGCCGATCTGCGTGGCCAGTTCGCGCGTCGGTGAGAGAATGAGCGAGCGAATGCCTTTGCGCAGCGGCGGCTGGCGGTTGGTATTGAGGCGCTGCAGGATCGGCAGCGCGAAAGCCGCCGTCTTGCCCGTCCCCGTCTGCGCGATGCCAAGCAGGTCCTTGCCGGCCAGGATCGAGGGAATAGCCTGCGCCTGAATAGGCGTCGGCGTCGTGTAGCCTTCGGTGTCGAGCGCCTTCAAAAGCAGCGGATCGAGGCCGAGTTCTTGGAATGTGGTCACAGTTCTTCTTTCGGTTGTCCCGCGTGCGCATTGCGCCAGCAACCGGAAGAGACCGGTTGCGGTCTGCGCTTGATCGATTGCGCGGGCTTGATGACCTGACCCGAATGGCATCGCCAGAGGGGATCTGAGGTTCATCAGGCGCCCTGCGTGCCGGGGCGGCCGATTTTTGGGAGATCAGAGGCGCGGACCGGAGGACGATCAGGACGCTTCTGAGCGAACCCGTATCCAATGTCCCGTCACGCAGTCGCGCGCCGATGTGCCGAATCAGAGCGATCCGGATGCGGGCTTATCTCATGCTGCGCCGCAAAACGCAAGACCGCTCTGGGCTGTGTTTGCGACCACTTTTACCGCAGGCTTAAATCCGCGATACCGGCCGAAACGTTGAGCCCGGTCTGGCCCTGCACGCTGAGCGGTTGCAGGCTGACGGTGTTCTTCGATCCGCCGACCAGGATTTTGGTACCGACGCCAACCCCGATCGAAGCATCCGCATTGGCGCCAACGTAGTTGCCAACCAGCGCTCGCGGCGTCATCTCGTTGGAGCTTGAAAAAACGGCCCACACGATCGTAACGGACGTTGTGAAACCCAGATCGACCCCGATTTTTGTTACGGTTCCCTTGTAGGTTTCCGATGGCCCCTTGACCGGCTTGAAGACGCAGTCAAACGATTTTTGCGATCCGACAATGAGGCCGACGCCTGCCCCGCCCTTGCATGTCAGCGTCCCGGCCTGACCCTGTGCGGCCAATGCCGGGGTTGCGGCGGCGAGCACCAAGCTGCAACCAGCCATAGAGGCAGCAAAAATAGAACGAACAACCGTCATGGAATATAGCCCCCATTTGCGCGGCACCGACCGCGAGATCAACCCTGATGATCCGACCCCACAGAGTCAACGGTCATCCAACATCTTTGCTGTCGCGGCCTTGTCGCAGCGTTCGGATCGGTTTGATTTCTGACCTGCGGCCGTGGATGTTGAGCCCACTAAGTGATTGTGATTCGGAGGCATTCATGCAGCGGTCCGGTAAAATCGCCGGCTACACTTCAGTCAGCGCGGCCTGTTTTTGTGGCGCGATGGGTGTATCGGTTTGGGCGCCAGCGTCGGCGGCGGCCGTGCTGCTGATCCTGTCGCTCATTTTGCATGAGCCGATCTACGCGCGCTACGAACGGTCGCAGCAGGTGATGGCGCAGTCCAGATTGCTGGCTGGCAGCATTGTCAACGCCACTGTGACGGCGGCGGTAGCATACGGGGCGGGCTCTATGATCGCACGGGCTTGGGCCCTGTAGGGCTCAGGCCGATGCCAGCCGTTCGATATTGGCCCCGCATCGCGACAGCTTTTCTTCCAGTCGCTCAAAGCCACGGTCAAGGTGATAGACGCGGTTGACCAGCGTTTCGCCCTCCGCCATCAGCCCCGCGATGACCAGGGACACGGATGCGCGAAGATCGGTGGCCATCACCGGCGCCCCACGCAAATGCTTGACGCCCTTGATGGTCGCCGTATCGCCGTGCAGTTGAATATCCGCGCCGAGCCGCGCCAATTCCTGCACGTGCATGAACCGATTTTCAAAGATCGTCTCGCGGATCACGCTGGTTCCGCGCGCACGTGTCATCAGGGCCATCAACTGAGCCTGGAGATCGGTTGGAAATCCTGGGAAGGGCTGTGTTTCCAACGTCACCGGCTCGATGTCCCCGCCGTTGCGCGTAATGCGGATGCCGGTCGTTGTCGGCGTCACCGACGTTCCCGTCGCCGCCAGCACTTCGAGTGCATTCTGCAGAAGTTCATATTTCGTGCCTTCAAGCACGACATCGCCGCCGGTCGCCGCGACAACCATCGCGAAAGTCCCGGTTTCGATCCGATCGGGCAGCACAGTGTGAATGGCGCCATCGAGCCGATCGCGACCCTGAATGCGCAGTGTTGATGTTCCAATTCCTTCGATGAGTACGCCCATCTTGACGAGCAGCGCCGCCACGTCACCGACTTCCGGCTCCCGTGCCGCGTTCTCGATCACTGTCTCGCCCTTGGCCAGTGCGGCGGCCAGAAGAACGTTGTGCGTGGCGCCAACCGAAACCTTCGGAAAGATGATGTGCGCGCCGTGCAGACCTTTCGGCGCCTTGGCCAGGACATAGCCGCCATCGATTTCGATTTGCGCGCCAAGCGCCTTGAGGCCGGTCAGATGCAGATCGACGGGACGGGTGCCAATCGCGCACCCGCCGGGCAGTGAGATTTTCGCCTGGCGCATGCGGGCCAGGATTGGTCCCAGCACCCAGAAACTCGCCCGCATCCGCGATACCATCTCGTAGGGCGCGGTGGTGTCGACGATATCGCGCGCGGTGAGATGGAAGGTCTCCCCCTGCAAGTTGGGCGACGACCGCTTACCGTCCACCGCAAGGTCGGCCCCGTGGTTGCGCAAAATGCGAGCCAGAAGGTTCACATCCGCGAGGTTGGGCACATTCTTCAACGTCACGCGATCCGACGTCAGCAGGCTCGCGATCATCAAAGGAAGTGCGGCGTTCTTGGCCCCCGAAATTGGGATCGTGCCGTTAAGCGTACCGCCGCCGATGATTTTGATGCGATCCATGAACCTGATGTCTCTTGATGAGCGCGGTGTGTGGGCTATCGCGCCCGTGCGATCGCTGGGCGGCGAATCGATAAAGAACGGCCCGGTGATTATGCGTTGGACTACCCGTCCAGCAAGGGCCCGGGGCTAAGCTTGGCCGACGAACCCGTCCTTAATCCCGCGGCTTTGATTTTGCCCCGTTAGCTGGGGGACACGGCAGTGCCGCACGGGCTTTATCCTTTCGTTTCTGCAGATTAGCGCGCAACTGAGCGGCAAGACGTTCACTGCGAACGGCGGCCGCGGATTTCGAGCTTCTGGTCTGTTCGTCCGGGCTCTTCATGGTTCACCACCGATAATGATGACATCGGCGCCGCTTCTAGCACGCAACCCTTTCGCGCGTCAGCTTTCCCCTCCGGCCGACGACCGGGTCAGCACCAGCGTCAAACCGACCAGGGACGTGTTGTGGAACTGGATTTCGACGATCTGGCGGTTGTCTTTGACGATGACATCCATGTTCGCGTCGAGATCGGCTCCCTTGACCTTGACGAGAAGCCCATGCTCCGTGGTCTTGCCCTGCAACTCCCCCTTGAGATTGTAAATCTCTTCCGACCATTCCCCGGTTAAAACGCCATCTTTTTCGATCAGCTGGCTTTTCAGCTCGATTTTGCCGCTCGGTGAGGCGCAACGGATCGTCTGTTTGAGGGCCGGCCCGTCGGTTGCCGCGAAATAGGTCGCCCGGCATGTGACCGTCTCGGCTTTGCCGTCCTTGAACCCCAGCCGCCCTTGTCCCGTCCATCGTCCCGGAAGACTGGCCATCGCTCCCGACAGCATCGCGGGCGTCGCGTCCGTCGCCAAGGCCGGCGTGAACGCCGATCCCCCAAAGGTCACCATCAAGAAGAATGAGAGAAGGAGGCGGGCCATGAGTCGGGTCTCGCTGCGGCTATTTTCGATTCTAGCATTTAGAGATCGGCCATATTCACGGGCTGTGCAACCAAGTCGGATCGCAATTGCGCCCGAGCGTTGTCGGCAAAGCACGCCGTGGGTCAGCGATGGTCGCGTCAGGTCGTCAATAATCGGAGGAGGTTTGCGCCCCGTCGTCGATCCGTTATAACGCCCACCATCAGGCGTAGATCGCGCTGCTACAACCCATTCGATTTCATGGCCAAAACCGAAGACGACAAGTCTGCGCCGCTCCGACCGGTGCCGAGGCTCCCCAAGGGCTTTCGCGACATCGGCGCGGCTGAACTGCGCGAGCAGCAGGCGATGCTGGCGACGATCCGTGACGTTTATGAGCGCTACGGCTTCGAGCCGCTCGAAACGCCGGCCATCGAATACACCGACGTGCTGGGCAAGTTTCTGCCTGATCAGGATCGTCCCAACGAAGGCGTGTTCTCGTTTCAGGATGAAGATGAGCAGTGGCTGTCGCTGCGATACGATCTGACCGCGCCACTCGCGCGCTTCGTGGCGGAAAACTTCGACAAGCTGCCCAAGCCCTTCCGTCGCTACGCGACCGGCAGCGTCTACCGCAATGAAAAACCCGGCCCCGGCCGCTTCCGTCAGTTCACGCAATTTGATGCCGATACGGTCGGCGCGGAGAGCATCGCGGCAGACGCCGAAATGTGCATGCTCGCCGCCGACACGCTCGAAGCGCTGGGCATCGCCCGCGGCGACTACGTCATCAAGGTCAACAATCGCAAAGTTCTTGATGGCGTGCTGGAACTCGCCGGTATCGATGTAGCGTCGCCCGATGATGCCGCGCGGCGGCTGACGGTTCTCCGCGCAATGGACAAGTTCGACAAATTCGGCGCGGACGGCGTTGCTCTGCTCCTAGGCAAGGGCCGCAAGGATGAGAGTGGAGATTTCACGCCCGGCGCCAATCTCGTGGGCGATGCTATCTCCAAGATCACTGGGTTTCTATCTGCAGCACAGGGCGATCGCGACAGTGCAATCTCACGTGTTTTGCCAACAATCGCTGGCAATGAGCGCGCAGCCGGTGGCATGGAGGAGTTGCGCCAGATGAGCGACATGGTCCGCGCGGCAGGTTACGGTCCCGACCGGATCGCGTTTGACACATCCGTCGTTCGCGGCCTCGAATATTACACCGGCCCGGTCTTCGAAGCCGAACTTACCTTCCAAGTCAAAAACGACGACGGCCAGATCGTCCGCTTCGGCTCGGTCGGCGGCGGTGGACGCTATGACGATCTCATCGCCTGCTTTACCGGCCAGAAGGTCCCCGCGACGGGCTTCTCCATCGGCGTCTCAAGGCTGCAGGCGGCCCTCGCATCTCTCGGCAAAAAATCCGCGGCTAGGCTCGGTCCCGTCGTCGTGCTGGTCATGGATAAGGGCGAGGTCGCCGCTTACCAGAAAATCACACAGACATTGCGCGCAGCCGGCATTCGAGCCGAAATGTACCTCGGCTCGGCCGGCATGAAAGCTCAGATGAAATACGCCGACAAGCGCGGCAGCCCGCTCGTCGTAATCCAGGGCAGCGACGAACGCGCCAAAGGCGAAGTGACGCTGAAAGACCTGATCGAGGGCGCCAAGGCCGCCGCCGCGATCAAGGATAATAAGGAATGGAAAGAGGCGCGCCCCGCGCAGGTCTCTATTCAAGAAAACGAACTCGTCTCCAAAGTGCGTGACATGCTCGCGCGCCACGAGGCGTAAAGCGAGTTGAGATGGCCGCCGAAACGGCACGCAAATTCGAAGCGCTGGAAGCTCAGGCCCAGAAGATCATGCAGGTCTTCATCCAGGCCGGGCACGAAGCCGTGTCGCCCGCCATCATTCAGCCGGCCGGCGTTTTCCTCGACGTCATCGGTGAAAGCCTGCGCGCCCGCACGTACGTTTTTACAGACCCCGATGGCGCGGAACTGTGCCTGCGCCCCGATCTCACCGTGCCGACATGCCGGCTGCATATCGAACGCAACGGCGATGCGCCCGCTGAAGCGCGCTATTGCTACAACGGCACCGCGTTCCGCTTCCAGCCGGTCGGTGCCGGCAGCGCGCATCCGCGCGAGTTCCGCCAGTCCGGCATCGAAAATATCGGCGCCAGCGACCGCGAGATCGCCGACGCGCAAACAGTCGCGACCATTATCGAAGCGCTGCGCGCTGCGGGCCTCGCAGACTTCAAGCTGCGCATCGGCGACCTCGGTCTCTTTCGCGCGCTGATCAAGGCGATCGAAATGCCGGACCGCTGGCGGCAGCTCTTGACGCATCTCTTCTGGCGGCCGGATGCATTCCGCGCCGAACTGCATCGGCTGGCCCGGCCGGCGGATGAGAATTTCAAAACAATGGCCGCTGAATTGCGCCAGGGCATCGACCCGACAGATGTCGTGCGCTCCGAACGCGCCGTCGTCGACTATCTCAGCGCCAACGGCATCGAAGCGATCGGAACCCGCACCGTCACCGAAGTCGCCATCAATCTGATGTGGCGGCTCGCCGATGCCAAGTCCGCCCCGCTGTCACCGGCGACGGTGGCGCTGATCGAGCGCTATCTGGCGATTGCCGGCCCGGCCGAAGCTGCCGGCGCCGGCATCAAGGACATGCTGCGCGAGCGTGGCGCGGCCATGTCCTCGGCGATCAACGCTTATCATCGCCGCCTGCAGCTCATGGCCAAGCTCGGCGTAAACATCGGCCAAGTGGAATTCTGCGCGGAATTCGGGCGTCAGCTGGAATACTACACCGGCTTCGTTTTCGAAATCGTCTCTCCGGTCCTCGGCCCCGCAAGCCCGTTAGCCGGTGGCGGCCGCTATGATGATCTGATGCGCGCGGCAGGTTCCAACAGTGATGTACCGGCCGTGGGCGCAGCAATTCACACCGAACGCCTGCTCAGCGTCGTGCAGGGAGACGGAGCATGACGGACAAGCTCATTCTCGCCGTGCCGTCCAAGGGCCGGTTGATGGACCAGACGATCGAACAGTTCGCGTCCGCAGGCCTGACGTTGCGCAAGACGGGCAACGAACGCGGCTATCGCGGCGAAATCGCTGAATTGGACGCTATCGACGTCGCCTTCATTTCAGCACCTGAGATCGCCTGGTATCTACAGACAGGCCGCGCCCACATGGGAGTGACCGGCGAAGATTTAATCCGCGAGCAAATCACCGACGCTGATCAGCGCGTCCGCCTTCTAAAATCGCTCGGTTTCGGTCAGGCCGATGTGATCGTTGCCGTGCCAGACTATTGGATCGACGTTCGCAACATGTCCGACCTCGACGAGATCTCCGCCGCATTTCGCCGCGAACATGGTCGCTGGTTTCGTGTCGCGACGAAGTACATCAACACGACCCGCCGTTTCTTTGCCGAGAAGGGTGTGATCGACTATCGCATCATCGAAAGCCTCGGCGCGACGGAGGGTGCACCTGCTGCCGGCACGGCCGACCTCATCGTCGACATCACCTCGACGGGCGCGACGCTCGCGGCCAACGGACTGCGCATCCTCGACGACGGCGTCATCCTGAAATCGGAAGCAAAACTCGTTGCCTCCAAAACGGCCGATTGGTCGCCCGCCGCGCGGCAGGCCGAAACGTCAATTATACGGGCCTTCGGTCTCTAGAGCGCACGGCGCAAAGAGCGTGGGTTTGCGAACGCGGTCTAGAGCCTGTCCTTGATGCGATAGTAGAGCATGCCGAGTGCGAGCATCTGGTTGCCGGCCCAGCGGCCGACCGGAAGCTGCCAGTGGCGGATGCTGTCAAACAGGTCCAAACGCTCCGTCGTTCCACAGATCGCGTCCGCCACGATATCGCCCGCAATGTGGGTGGCGTTGACGCCGTGTCCGCAATAACCCTGCATGTAGTACAGGTTCGGCTCCAGGCGGCCGATCGCGGGGACGCGATTGAGCACAATACCGATCCGGCCCGACCACGTGTAGTCGACCGATGTGTCCTCAAGCTGCGGGAAGATCTCGACGAGCCGGTCCTTCATCGTCGCTGTGATGTCGCTCGGATCGCGGTTCGAGTAATTGCAGCGCCCGCCAAATAGCATCCGCCGATCGCCCGACATCCGGAAATAATCGAGGACCAGATTGCTGTCGCAAATGGCCAGATCGCGCGGGTTGATGGATCGCGCGAGATTGTCGCTCAAGGGTTCGGTCGCAATGATGTAGCTCCCGGTGGGAAACTGTAGGCCCCACAGTCGGCCCCGCTCGAACTGATGCGAGGTATCC
This sequence comes from Hyphomicrobium sp., assembly GCA_022844105.1. Lineage (GTDB taxonomy): Bacteria > Pseudomonadota > Alphaproteobacteria > Rhizobiales > Hyphomicrobiaceae > JAGVSR01. The sequence goes on from JALHMJ010000003.1 coordinate 179,312, forward strand.
CCGCCGAGCACGATGCTGTCCGCTTCGACCCGGCCCCTTGCTGTCCGCGCGAACGGCTTTGCGCCGCCTTTCATTTCGAGAACCGTCGTATCTTCGTAGATCTCGACACCGAGCGACGTTGCGGCGCGCGCTTCGCCCAGGCACAGATTAAGCGGATGGAGATGACCGCTCTTGCGATCGATGATTCCGCCGTGATAGAGGCCCGTGTCGAGCACCTCGCGGAACTCGTCTTTCTCCACCAGTTCGTGGTGGTCGCCCTCGCCGTCTTTGACCCGATCGTCGTAATAGGCGCGGATCTTGTCCATGTGCTTTGGCCGGGCGGCGGCTTCCATCCAGCCGTCCTTCCAGTCGCAATCAATGCCGTACTTGGCAATACGCTCCTTGATGATGTCGTGCCCGCGATAACGGATATCGCGCACGAGCTTGGCACCGGCCGCACCCAGTTGCCGCACGATTTCTTCTTCGCCGCTGATGCCGGCGATACATTGGCCGCCGTTGCGGCCCGAAGATCCCCAGCCGACACGGTTGGCCTCGAGCACAACGACCCGCCGGCCCCTTTCGGCCAGGGACAGCGCCGTCGCGATCCCCGAAAAGCCGCCGCCGACGACACACACGTCGGCCTTCACCGTGCCTTCGAGCGACGGGTGGCGGGTCGTGTCATTGGCGGTCGCGGCGTAATACGAGGTCGTGTGGGGTTCGGCCATGAAACGGGTTCCGGAAAGCAAAGGACAACTTTTGTGATCACATTTTGCCAACCTGTCAACGCAACCGGTTCCTCCAAATAGGGCGCATCTTGACCGGTCAGCGAATTGGTGATGTGATGTGTGATCACAAATTGGCAGGACAGCCCGGCGCCAGGAAAGGTTGCGCTGAGAGGCCCGTCACCGATTAAACCCGGAGGCGGAAGATGTCTGACCAAAATTTCACGCGCATTTTATCAAAGGCGACCCAGCCCCTCGTTGGCGATCAAGCGTTCCGCAGTGGCGACGCCCGCATGCGTTGGCCCGAGATGTCGTATGGCGGTGCGCTCAGTTTTCTCCGCCGCCCCTATTCACGCGATCTGACGGCAGCCAAAGCGGTCGTCTGCGGCGTGCCCTATGATGGGGCAACGAGCAATCGCCCCGGCGCCCGTCTCGGCCCGCGCGCCATCCGCGCCGCTTCTGCCGAGCTTGGCTCCTGCGACAGCTTTCCCTACGGCGGCAATCCGTTCGATGTCCTGCCCACGATCGATTGGGGCGATCTTTACATCGAGCCGCAGGTATCGCATCTCGTCGCCGCTGGCATCGAGGCGGACGCACGCGGCATCATTTCAGGCGGGGCAAAGTTGCTCGCACTGGGCGGTGATCATTTCATCAGCCTGCCGCTGCTGGAAGCCCACGCCAGGCAGCACGGACCATTGGCGCTCATTCAGTTCGACGCCCACTCCGATACTTGGCCTGACGACGGACAGCGCAACGACCACGGCACAATGTTTCTGCGCGCCGCACGATCCGGCATTATCGATCCCGCTCGCTCCATTCACATTGGCATTCGCTCGCACAATCCGGACGCCCATGGCATCGAAATCATGACCGCACCCGCTGTGCATCGCTCGGGCATCGATGCAACGATCGCCGCAATCCGCCGCCGCGTCGGTCATGCGAAGGCCTACCTTACATTTGACGTCGATGTGCTCGATCCAGCTTACGCACCGGGCACGGGCACTCCCGTCGCCGGCGGCCTCGCATCTTGGCAAGCGCTCGAAATTCTGCGTGGCCTTGCCGATCTCAATATCGTTGGCGCCGACGTCGTGGAGGTTGCGCCACCTTATGATCACGCAGAGATCACGGCGCTCGCGGCCGCAACCGTGGCCCACGACATCCTCTGCCTCTGGGCACACAGGGAACGCGCCGCAGCGTGAGCAGCGCCCGCGTCAGACCTTTACTTGGCGCCGGCATCCACGGCGCGCCGTTCTTTCTCGGCGCGCGTGCTCTGCATCCTTGTCATGTAGGACGCGATCAACACGCCCACGGTGACGAATGCAATCATGATGGTCGAAATCGCATTGATCTCGGGCGTCACGCCAAGGCGAACCTGCGAATAGATTTTCATCGGCAACGTCGTGGCTGATGGGCCGGTGGTGAAGCTAGCAATCACGAGATCGTCGAGCGACAGTGTGAATGCCAACAGCCATGCCGACACAACCGACGGCGCGATGATGGGCAGCGTGACCTGGAAAAACGTGGCCACCGGCGACGCTCCAAGATCCATGGCCGCTTCTTCGACCGACTGGTCGAAGTCCGTAAGCCGCGCCTGCACGACAACGGCGGCAAAGCACATGGTGAACGTCGCGTGCGCCAGAACGATCGTCCAGAAACCGCGATCGAAGTTGATGGCAACGAAGAGGAGCAGCAGCGACAGGCCCGTGATCACTTCCGGCATGACGAGCGGCGCAAAGATCATCCCTGAGAACAGCGTCCGCCCGCGGAAGCGGCCCATGCGCACGAGCACCAGCGCCGCCATCGTCCCCAGTACCGTCGCCATGGAAGCCGAAATGAAGGCCACGCGCAGCGTGGTCCAGGCGGCATCCATCAACTGCTCGTTTTGGAGCAGACCGGCGTACCACTTTGTCGAGAAACCACCCCACACGGTCACGAGTTTTGATTCGTTGAAGGAGTAGATGACGAGGATCAGGATCGGGATGTAGAGGAACGCGAACCCGAACACGATCGCCGTGACATTGAACCAGCTGAAACGGCTTTTCATCGTCCGGCCTCCCGCGAACGCTGCTGCGCCCATTGGAAGGCGACGATCGGCACGATCAGGATGAGCAGCAAGAGAACCGCGACGGCGGACGCCACTGGCCAGTCGCGATTATTGAAGAACTCGCTCCACAGCGTCTTTCCGATCATCAGCGTCTCCGATCCACCGAGGATGTCGGGAATGACGAATTCGCCCACCGCTGGAATGAAAACGAGGAAGCAGCCGGCGACGATGCCGGGAATGGACAGCGGAAACGTCACTTGCCAGAAGGTTTTCCACGGCGGCGAGCCCAGATCCTCTGCGGCCTCCAGAAGTCGCCCGTCGATTTTCTCCAGGCTGGCGTAAAGCGGCAGAACCATGAACGGCAGATAAGAATAGACGATGCCGATGTAGACCGCCGTCGTCGTGTTCATGATGGTCAGCGGCTCGCTGATGACGCCGAGGTTCAAAAGCAGCGCATTCAACAATCCCTCGTTCTTCAGGATGCCGATCCAGGCATAAACGCGGATCAGGAACGAGGTCCAGAACGGCAGGATCACGAACATCATCAGCGTCGGCTGCCATTCCTTCGGCGCCCGGGCCATGCCGTAGGCGAGCGGGTAAGCGATCAGCAGAGTTATGAACGTCGAAACGGCTGCGATCTTGATGCTCGACCAGTAGGCCGCCGTGTAAAGCTCATCTGAGAAGATGAAATGGTATTTCTCAAAGTCGAGTTGGCCGAGCTGCGTTTTGATCGTCTCCCATCCGGCCGTCAGGTCGAACACCGGTGTATAAGGCGGGATCGAGATCTCGGATTCCGACAGCGAAATCTTAAAGACGATAAGGAACGGGATAAGAAAGAACAGCAGCATCCAGACGTAGGGCACTGCGATGACCATCCATTTACGCATGTGCTACACCAGACCTTGATATGCGGAATTTGACAGGCTCGTTCCAAACATGGCGCGCCTCACGCTGTTAGCACGACGCCGGCATCGGCCGGCCATTCAAGCCAAACCGTGTCGTCCCACGAGATGGAACGCTCGACGCTTTGGGAGGAATTGGCGCGCAACGCCGTGACGCGGTTTCCAGCCTCCGTATGGACGTGATAGTGCGAAATCGAACCAAGATAGCCGACGTCGTCGACCCGCCCCTTGACGACGTTGATGGTGCTTTGCGGTTGTTCGAGGCTGATGCGAAACTTTTCCGGCCGCACCGACAGCCAAACCTGCTGGCCGACCACCAAGCCTTGGCAGGCGCCGGCCTTGAAGATGCGGCCATCGCCCGATGCCGGGGTAATATCGACTGTGCCGTCGCCCGGCAGGCTGACGACCTTGCCTTCCATGATGTTCACGTCGCCGATGAACTGAGCCACGTAGCGCGTCTGCGGTGTCTCGTAGATCTCACCCGGCGTCGAAACCTGCTCAAGTGTGCCTTGATTCATGACCGCGATGCGGGAGGCCACGGTCATCGCCTCCTCCTGGTCGTGCGTGACGATGACGAATGTCGTGCCGGTCTGCTCCTGTATCCGCATCAATTCGAATTGCGCCTGGTTGCGCAATTTCTTGTCCAGTGCGCCGAGCGGCTCGTCGAGCAGCATAAGGCGCGGCTTCTTGGCAATCGCACGGGCAAGGGCCACGCGCTGCTGCTGTCCGCCGGACAATTGGTGCGGTTTGCGATGCGAGAACTTGCCGAGTTCGACCAACGCCATCGCCTCGTCGACGCGCAGCTTGATCTGGTCGTTCGGCATGCCTTCCTGACGCAAGCCGAAACCCACGTTGCGTTCCACCGTCATGTGCGGGAACAGCGCGTAGGATTGGAACATCATATTGATGTTGGAGCGCTCGTAGGGTGCCAGATCCGTGATGTCCTTGCCTTCGACGAGGATCCGCCCTTCCGACGGCCTCTCAAAGCCGGCCAGCATGCGCAGTAGGGTCGTCTTCCCGCAACCTGATGGGCCAAGCAGCGCAAAGAACTCCCGCTCGTAGATGTCGAGTGTGATGTTGTTGACGGCAACGAAGTCGCCGAACCTTTTCGTCACGCCTTCAAAGCGAATGATAGGTTTCTTCGCTGGATCTTTCCACGGCGCGAACCCTGATTGCGGGGCTGCCGTTCTCAAGCGCCGGTCTTGGCTTGCTGTGCCCGATGCAGTCCCGTTTATTGCCGGCGAAATAGTCATTGAATAGCCTCTGACATCCGGTGGGGCGTGGAGCCAATGGTCCCGCAAACAGGTTTAATTGAAAACCGCGCCGGAGCAGGGCTCCAGCGCGGTTCTCATCTTTGGTTACTTGCCGGTCAGGATCTTGGTCCAGGCTCGGGTTACGTAGCGTTGCGTCTTCGCATCCCAGGCCGTTTTGACGAACAGCTTTTTCAACGTCGCCTCGTCGGGATAGACAGCAGGGTTCGACTTGATGTCCGCGTTGATAAACTGCTGCGAAGCGAGGTTACCGTTGGCGTAGCTGATGTAGTTCGAGGCCTTCGCCATCACTTCCGGCCGATTGAGATAGTTCAGAAAAATGTGGGCTTCTTCAACGTTTTCCGCATCCCTTGGGATCGCCATCATGTCGAACCACATCTGGGTTCCCTCTTTGGGGACGTGATACTTGATGACGACGCCGCTTTTGGCTTCCTCAGCGCGGCTCGCCGCCTGCAAGATGTCGCCTGACCAGCCGAGTGCCATGCAGATGTCGCCATTGGCCAGCGCGTTGATGTATTCCGAAGAATGGAATTTTTTGATGAACGGCCGGATTTTCAGGACTAACTCTTCTGCCTTTTTGATGTCGTCCGGGTTTTTCGTGTTTGGATCAAGCCCGAGATAGTTTAGCGCCGGTGGCAGAATGTCTTCTGGTGAATCGAGTACAAAAATTCCGCAGTCCTTGAATTTCGCTGCGATCTCCGGCTTGAAGATCATGTCGAGGGAATCGACCGGCGCGTCTGGCATACGCTCTTTAATTTTGGCTTCGTTGTAACCGATGCCAGTTGTGCCCCACATCCAGTTGAGGGCGTATTGATTGCCTGGATCGTACACCGCCACACGGTCCGTCACGACTGGCCACAAATTCGAGATGTTGGGAATTTTCGACTTGTCGAGCTTTTGGAAAACTCCAGCTTGAATTTGACGCGAAAGGAATGAGCCGGTGGGCACCACGATATCGTACCCTGTCTTGCCCGCCAGCAACTTGGTCTCCAGGACCTCGTTGCTGTCGAACACGTCGTAAGTCACCTTGATGCCCGTCTCTTTGGTGAAATCGGTGAGAATGGATTCATCGATATAGTCGGACCAATTGAAGACCTTGACTTCGCGGTCCTTCGCATAGGCACCAGAGGCCACCACCAGCGCTCCAGCCACCGCGCCAGCAGCCAACGCAAAACGCTTCATTCCAGCATTCAACATTTACGAACTCCTGTTTGGAGAGCTTTAGGCACGGCAGAGTGCCGGCCCCGCGCATGCACCCGCGCTCCACTTGCAACGAGCCCCCATTGTGATCACAAAATTCCAGGGCTACAAGTCTATCGTTTCACGAAAGTGTCGAAGTCGTCGGCGGCAGCCTCCGCTGGCGTGAGGAGGAACCCGTCGCATGAAGCGTTTTGCGGATGCAACGGCCGGTGTCAAATCGGGCCGGACCGACGACGACGCTCAGACAATTCAAGGCTTTGTCGGGGTTACGACCCACGAGGAAGTCTACCGGCGCGTGCGCGAGCAGATCCTGTTCGGTGGTATCAAGCCCGGGTCGGCGGTTACCTTGCGCGGCTTGGCCGATGAATTGGGTGTCAGCTCCATGCCGGTGCGTGAGGCCGTGCGTCGGCTGATCGCAGAACGCGCGCTTCTTCTTCAGGACAACCGTCGCGTGATGGTTCCGCCCATGACCCGCGAGGCGTTCGACCAGATCCTCTTCGCGCGCCGTGCGCTCGAACCTGAACTGGCGGCCCGGGCGCTTGAAAAGCTCAAAAAAGCTGATATCGCGGACCTTCAGGCGATCGATCAATCGATCGACATCGCCATGCGCGCTGGCGATACTGAGGGCTACATGCGGGCCAACTATCGGTTTCATTTTGCCCTCTATCGCAAGTCTGAATCGTGGACCCTGGTCGCCCTTGTCGAGAGCATCTGGCTGCAATTCGGCCCGTTCATGCGCACGGCATACGGCCGCATAGGGACGTCGACGATCGAAGACCACCATGAGTTCGCATTGGCTGCGATGGCAAAGCACGACGCATCCGGCCTGCGATCTGCGATCGACGCCGACATCGGACAGGGGATGGGATTTATTGGGGACGCGGTTTTATCCCGTCCGTCCTGAGAGTTGACCGCCAGATCGTAAAGTCTCCACCTGACCCTGACTTGAGTTCCGCTTCAACATGTGATCACATTCGTCGGCCCAACCGGTGCTTGCGATTAGCTGAAATCAGCAATTATCAAACGATCACAATTGTTTAGCTGGGGGCCGACAAAGAAGGTCCAAGCCCGGGTTGTCCGGGCCGTCTTCGGGCAGATCGCAATTAAACCAATCACAGCGGTTCATCAGGTGCCATCATGACAGTCGAGCAGCGTACCGGGTCTGGCGAGAGCGAGATTTTGGGCGTCGGGACGACGGCCGAAAGCGTCCGGGCGTGGGTCCGGGCGCACAGAATTGAAGAAGTCGACTGCGCAGTACCCGACATTGCGGGAGTGGCGCGTGGCAAAACCATGCCCGTTGAAAAATTCGTCAAGCTCGAACCGGTTCACCTGCCGATCTCGATTTTCCATCAAACCATCACCGGCGATTACGTTGGCTTCGAGGAGGATGGTCAGGCGCTCTACGCCGAGAGCGATCTGATGATGGTTCCTGATTTGACCACGATCCGCCCGGCACCCTGGGCATCGAGCCCCACCGCGCAGGTCATTCACGATGCCACATGGCAAAACGGTGACCCGGTCGAAATCGCGCCGCGCGCGGTTCTGCGCCGAGTGGTCGAACTGTACCAGAAAGAGGGCTGGTCGGCGGTCGTCGCGCCGGAACTTGAATTTTATCTGACAAAGACCAATCCCGACCCCGATTATCCGCTCGAACCGCCGACAGGGCGTTCAGGCCGCAAGGGGTCCGGCCGTCAGGCCTATAGCCTCGGCGCCGTCGATGAATACGACAAGATCGTCGATGACATCTACGAATTTGCCGAACTTCAGTATCTGCAGATCGATACAATCATTCAAGAAGGTGGCGCCGCGCAGCTTGAGATCAACCTCATCCACGGCGATCCAGTGCATCTCGCCGATCAGGTGTTCCTGTTCAAGCGAACGATCCGTGAAGCAGCCTTCAAGCATGGATGCTACGCGACCTTCATGGCCAAGCCGCTCGAGAACGAGCCCGGCAGCGCGATGCACATTCATCAGAGCATTGTCGATAGCAAAACCGGCAAGAACATTTTTACCGACGAAAGCGGCGGGCCGAGCCCGCTCTTCCATCACTTCCTCGCCGGCCAGCAGAACTTTCTGCCGTCCGCTATGTGTCTCTTCGCACCGTATGTGAACTCTTATCGCCGTCTTGTCCCGGGCGGTGCCGCCCCGATCAATGTCGAATGGGGGCTCGATAATCGGTCCGCAGGCTTGCGCATTCCGGTCTCCGGACCGTCCGCGCGGCGGGTTGAAAACCGCCTGCCTGGTTCGGATAGCAATCCCTACCTCGCGATTGCTGCCAGCCTCGCCTGCGGTTACATCGGCATGAAGCAGAAGCTCACGCCGCGTCCCGCCATTTCGGGCAACGCCTACCGCAACGACCATCAGCTGCCGCGTGGACTATTGGAAGCGCTGCTCGAATTCGAAGACAGCAAGGAACTGCACAAAATTCTCGGGGACCGCTTCAGCCACGTGTATTTGCAGATGAAGCGGTCCGAATTCGAAGAATTTATGCGGGTCATCAGCCCCTGGGAGCGTGAGTATCTTTTGCTCAGCGTCTAGCCGAACTAGGCGGCTTCAGACGCGCCCGGCACGATCCGTCGAAGCAGAGCCTTGAAAGCTTCACGATCGCTGTTGCTGAAGCCCGTCAACAATTCTTCTTCCACATCGCGCGCGATGGGCAAAGCACGCATTAAAATGCTGCGGCCTTCGTCAGTGACCTGAACCGCATACATGCGTGCATCGGCTTTCGTCCGCTCGCGGTGGATGAGACCGCGCATTTCCAGTCGCCGAACAATATCGGCCAGCGTTGACCTATCGATTCCAGAGACCACGCAGAGGGTTGTCTGGCTGGGCTGATCCATGCCGTCAATTGCGGCAAGCACGATGAATTGCCGTGCCGTAATGCCGAGGTGACCTGATGCGCGTGCAAACAATTCCTCGGCATGCTGCCCCGCGCGATGCAGGAGATGCGTCGCGCTGAGCGAGGCAAAATCCAAAACAGATCCACGCTCGATATCCGGCCGGTTTTCCGAACGTTCTATATGCTCTGCCAGAGAACTCTTCATCATCATCTCATTTCAAAACGGCGCTTGAGCTGCGGCTGCGCGGCGCCGTTGGTTCCAGATTACGCTTGAGGTCAGGGGAACCTGCGCGCTGCCGCGATTGTTTGATCCCTAAAAATCGATATGGGGCCTCCGGATCGGCCTTACATTGGCATTTCGCGACAGTTTGATATGTTTGGCCTCAACGGAAAACACGACCGCGTGAGAAGGCGTCGCCATGCTCGAATTTTCCGCAGACCGACTGGGAGTCCAACGATGCGGCATCTTTGTGGAGTTGCCACCTCTGTTGCGCGAGTTGAGCTTCGACCCGGAATCTGTGTTGGCCGCGCGTGCCTTCACTCTGAACGATTTCAACGATGAAGACCGCCCTTTGCCTTTCGCATGTGCCGTTCGACTGATCGATGACTGCGCCCGCATCACAGGCCTCAGGCACTTCGGGCTGGTCCTTGGATTGCGAGCTAAGACATCGCATCTGGGACTCATCGGTGAAATGCTGCGCAATGCCCCCACCCTTGGCCGGGCGGTGGTGAACTTCATCGACAACCACCACCGTTTCGTTCGAGGCGGTGCGCCCTACGTGATCGAGCAGGATCCCTACCTCGAACAGCGTAAGGAACGCTTGGTGATCGGTTATCGCTGCCTGATCCCGTCCCTGCCGACGTTACAATTCCAGCTTGCCTCCGTCGGGGCCGGCATAAGCTTTGTGCGCGAACTGTCCGGCTTGAAGCCGTCCGAAGTCCTCTTGGGTTGCGGCGCCAGCTTCGTGCCCGCTGCTGAGGTGCAATCGCTCATTAGACCAGCCACGGTGACTTACGACGCGCATCACTTTGCAATGGTCTTTCCAGCCGCCGCGATCGCAGCTCCCGTGATCGGGGCCGATCCGTTGCTTTACCGGCAGGCTCTGACTGCGGTGCACGGCTACTGGAACGGGGTTGAACCCGATTTTGTCGATCAGGTGCGCCGACTTCTGCTCCCGGTTCTACTCGCCGAGCGCTCTCACATGCGCCTCTTGAGTGAGGCCGTGAATATGCATCCGCGAACCATCAATCGCCGCTTGAGAGATCACGGGACAACATTGCGCACACTCGTCAACGAGGCCCGTTTTGACGTCGCCCGCCAGCTACTGAAAAATACGGATCTGCCCGTCGCCTCGGTCGCGTCCGCGATGGGTTACTCCGAGCCGGGCGTATTTGTTCGTGCATTCCGGCAATGGTCCGGCCTGACACCGGACACATGGAGAAAAGCGCTGCCACTGGACATCAGCAGCACTGCGGATGAACTCAACGCTCTTGGCGGGTCGTCAGCTTAATGCATGTACGACGTGTTGCCGCCGATCGGCGATGTCGGCTGTTCAAAGAAGAAATCGCCCATGAGCGGCGAACCCGAGGTCCGCGCGTTCAAGCTGGGATCCTGGCGACGGGTGTCGCCAATGACATCCGCCTTCTTCACCGTGTAGCCGCCCCGGCGGCCATAGTAGCTTTTGCCTGTCAGCGGCTTCGCCTGCTTCTGGGAGGTCTGAGCCTCTGCCGGCTCTACCGTTGTGCCCGCGGCAAAGCCGGACACCAGAAGAGCCACGAACAGTGCCTTGAGCAGAATACCGGCCACGGGAAGCCTCCAGAAAGTATTGATGAGCCGACGTTAATGCGCTCGCGCTGTCCGGTCTAGCATGTGGCGGTTAATTCTTCTTAGGCAAGAGGCGCGGAGGACACACACGAGGGACCGTTGACCCTGATGACAAGCCGCCGCCAGCCACGCTTGACAACGCCCTCGTACCGGGCCTCGATAGGTCATGCAACCTGATACGCCGGTCCTGCTCATCAAAACGCGGCCAAGCGCCGTTCCGGCTGCCCGTTACGCCGCGGGCTCGATCCGACGGGCGTTGTTGGTTTGCATCATCGGGCTTGCTGTTCTCGGAGGGGTGGCCGCTGGCGTGGCCTTGGCGCCGGTCACTCCGGTCGAGGCCGAATACGTCATGCTGATCCGCTTCATGGCGGTCATGAAAGCCGCGATTGTCGTGGCGTGCATCGCCCTGGTCGCTTGGCGTCTCGGCGACGACATCACGCCCGGTTTGGCCGCCGCTTACATCGCAGCAGTCGGCCTGCTAGCGATTTCACCCGGACTGATCTGGAACTTGGCGGCTCTGCCGGCCGCAAGCGCGATTTTTCATGCGGGGCTATTGCTCGGTTTGGCGTTGGCCGCCGCCGACGGTTATGCCCGCCGCCGGCCAAGATAACCAGCTACGCCAGCTCGGCCAGAACACATTTCAGAACCCCATAGTCGAAGCGTCCATCGAGTGCGGCATGGACTGGCCCAAGCTTGCCGCTTTCCAGGGTGCCAAGCCGGTCGAACTGAGCGTGGATTTCGTCAAGATCACTGTCGTCGAGGTCCTTCAAAACCACCCGGGCCTCCACCATTCCCGCTTCGATCGCCTCCGCGAAATGCCCGTAAATCGTACCGCTCCCTAGGCCGCGACGCTCCGCGATGGCGTCCGGGTCGAGCCCCTGCAAATGCAACGCCAGCGTTTCGTTGACGGTCGGCGACAGTCTGTTCTTCAGCAAAGGATGCGCAGCGAAGGCCGCCAGAGTGTCGAGCATCACCTGCCCGTACCGCTTGATCTTACTCGCGCCCAGCCCCGTGATGTCGGAGAGCGCGTCGATTGTTGCCGGCCGCTTCTGAGCCAATTCCACAAGTGTGCGATCGTGGCAGATCACATAGGGCGGTAACTTGGCTTCGGCGGCAAGTCTTGCCCGCAATGCCTTGAGAGCCGTGAACGCAGCCTGATCTTCGGTCGCGACAGACGCTGCCGCCGACAATGTCTTGTCGCGCTTGCCCTTTGCCTTGCTTGTCCGCTCGGCGGCAGGCGCAATCCGCATCCGGAAAGGTTCGTCTCCGCGCAACAGCGGCCGCGCACGGTCCGTCAGCTGTAACGTCCCATGGCCCTCGTCGTCGCCGGTCAGATAACCGTGCGCCACGAGTTGGCGGTAAAGGCCCCGCCAAACCGCGGCATCCGTGTCGCGCCCTAGCCCAAACACGGCCAGCTTGTCATGTGACGCGCGAATGCAGCGTTCGTCGGCTTTGCCGAGGAGGATGTCGACCAGATATCCGACGCCGAAGCGCTGTCCGGTGCGGTAGACCGTCGAAAGGGCCTTTTGCGCCAGCAAGCTGCCGTCCGTTGTCGCTGGCGGTGTCAGGCAGTTGTCGCAGTTGCCGCAAGCCGGACTGCCCCGTTCTCCAAAATAGGCAAGCAGGGCCTGACGGCGGCACGACGCCATTTCGCCGAGCCCGATAAGCGCTTCGAGTTTCTGACGTTGAACCTGTTTGAATGCATCCGATCCGTCCGATTGCGCAATCCACTGCCGCTGCTGGATCACGTCTTGCAGCGAATAGGCGAGCCACGCATTCGCCGGTTCGCCGTCGCGTCCCGCGCGTCCGGTTTCCTGATAGTAGGCCTCGATCGACTTCGGCAGGCTCAGGTGCGCCACAAAGCGGACGTCGGGTTTGTCGATACCCATGCCAAACGCAATCGTCGCAACGATAATAAGTCCATCCTCGTTCAGGAAGCGCTCCTGCGCCCTGCGCCGGATTTGCGGATCGAGACCGGCGTGATAGGCGAGCGCCCGCCGGCCCTTTGTGGTCAGCCATGCGGCGGTCTCTTCAACCTGCTTGCGCGAGAGACAATAGACGATGCCGGCATCCTCGGGATGCTCGCTCTCGATGAATTGCCACAGTCGATCGCGTGCGCCGATCGAACCCATCTCGGCGATGATGTAGCGAATGTTGGGCCGGTCAAAGCTGGCAACGAAACGCTCCGCATTTTCCAGGCTGAGTTCCGCGACGATCTCTTCCCGCGTCCGCTCGTCGGCGGTCGCCGTCAGCGCCAGGCGCGGCACGTTGGGAAATCGTACAGCCAGCATCCGAAGCTGCCGGTATTCCGGCCGGAAGTCATGACCCCACTGAGATACGCAATGCGCTTCGTCGATCGCAAAAACCGAGATGGTCGTCTGCCCCATGAGCTGCATCATCCGGTCCTGCAGCAGCCGCTCGGGCGCAACGTACAAAAGATCAAGTGCGCCAGCGACGAGTTGGCGCTCCACAGCCTGCTGCTCGGGAAACGAAAGGCTCGAATTCAAAAACGCCGCCGCGACGCCGGCTTCTTTCAGCGCATCAACTTGATCCTGCATGAGCGCGATGAGGGGTGACACCACAATTCCGGTACCGGCCCTCACGATCGCGGGGATCTGGTAACAGAGTGATTTGCCCCCGCCCGTCGGCATGAGCACAAGCGCATCCCGCCCCGCCAGAACCGTCTCGATGATGGCCGACTGATGCAGGCGGAAGCTGTGATAGCCGAACACCCTCTCAAGCACGCCAAGTGCGGCGTCGAGTGTGGGAGCCTCAGGTACGGTTCTCAACTTGGGCGCCGGGGACATGCGGTCTTTGGGGTCAAATAATCTGATCCCGCTCTCTTAGAATGATTCCCCCCGCCGTCCGCGCTTGTGGGCAGTGTTTTCCCGCAAATTCCGCCGATGTCATAACGCGCGCGCGGCAGTTTTCCGTCGTCGGATGTGACGTTGGCAAAATTGTAGTCTAGAAGCGTCGCAACTCTCGTCTCTGGCCGGGAAAATAAGGAGCGGGCACACATGCGATTGCTGACCGGACTTGCCATCGTTCTGGCGGGCCTATTCTATGTCGCCTGGCCAGCTTGGTCAGCTTATCACATCAAAACTGCATTGGAGAGCGCCGACGTTTCGGGCTTGGAACAAGGCATCGATTTTCCAGCCGTGCGCTTGTCACTGCGCCCGGCCGTCACCACTGTCATTGCCGATAACCTCAAGGACGTGACAAAGGGCACTCCAGGCAGCGACAAGCTCATCGATAAACTCAGCCAGAAGACATTGCCCGAACTGGTCGATGCCACGCTTGACCGCTTGTTGACCCCCGAAGCTCTCATTCGGCTGCACGCGGAGGGCAAAAGCCTGCGCGACTTCATCAAGACCTTCAAGGCGGGCCAGCCTGATCTTGCCGGACAGATCGGCGGCATCGTGCGCGATTTCCTTGGCACCAAGCCAAACCCGGCTGATGTGCCTGTAGCGCCGGTCGCAGGCGTGGCGGCGGCGGCTCCTGTCGTGCCTGAAAATCGCCGCCTGGGATTGGGCAACGTCAAGTCGATCGGTTTTGTTGGACCACTTGCGGTCTCACTTGGCCTTGCCCGCGATCCAAAAGCCGCCGAGCCTGACCTGACGGCGACCATGTCGTTTACCGGAACCGGGTGGCGCATCACGGGTCTAGCGCCAAAGATCTGACTTCCGATGGGCCGGTTAAGGATCTTACCGAGGCTTTAATGCGTTCTAGAAAAACAATAAGTTATGGAATGCGGCTGCCGCCTTTTTCGGGCATCGTTTATCTTGTCTCAACGAAACCCGGTCATCTCAGGTGTCGGACCGGCCCGCCGATCGATTCGTGACGTGTTCGACTTGCAACGTCTTCATCGATTTGCAGTTGGCGAACATGATCGGACCGCAGCTTCGATGCCGTCGCGTTCGTGGATTTGAGGGAGCATAAAATGCGTCGTGTGGTGAGTGCCGTGGCGGTAATGACCGCCGCAGTGGGCTGGTCGCTCTCCCTTAATGCCGCACCCGTCCAGACGGCGACGATCGAAATGGCAGCCGAAGGCGAGATCACGTCCGACCGCCTCGCGTCGCTGGCCGCAATCGTGGCCGATGCCGAACTTCGTTTCGAAGCGGCTCGTGATCCGGTCGAAAAAGCGTTTCTGTCGCAGATTGCTGGACATTATCGCGAGTACGACGCCGAACCGCTGTGGACCAGCGCCGCGGGCCTGACCGATGCCGGGCGCGCTCTTTATGACGAATTGGCACAAGCCGACCTATATGGCCTCGACCCGTCCCAGTTCAGACTTCCCGTTGTGCCCATTCCAGCAGCCTCCGTTGCCGCGCGCGCCGCAGCAGAGGTCGATCTGTCGATCTCCGCGGTGCGCTATGCCTGGCATGCGCGCGGCGGTCGCGTCGACGCCACGCAGCTCTCGCGATGGCTTGATGCGTCTCCAACGACGATCTATGCCGGCGATGTTTTCCGCGCGATTGCAGCAGCAGGCGGCGATCCTGTCGAAGGCCTGCGCAGCTTTCATCCCAGGCATCCGCAGTTCGAACTCCTGCGTCAGGCCTATTTGGAAGCGCGGGGCGATAAAGCCGCCAAGCCGTTGCCGGTACTTGCCGCCGGCGCTCGCATCGACGTCGGCATGCGCCATCCCGACGTCATCCTCATTCGCCAGCGCCTCGGCCTGGATGTTACCGAGGACGCCGATCTGCTCGACCGTCGCGTCATGCGCGCTATCCGCGCCTACCTTGACGAACAAGACTTTGAATTAAAACGCTATGTCGATGACGGTGTTCGCGAAGCTCTCAACCGGGCCACACCGCCCTCGCGCCGCACCCGCCGCGACACGATCGACAAGTTCCTCGTCAACCTAGAGCGCTGGCGCACGATGCCCGGCGACATGGGCAGCTTCTACGTCTGGAACAATTTGCCGGAATATCAAACCCGCGTCGTGAAAGCAGGCGCGGTCATTCACCAGGAACGCATCGTTATCGGCAAGCCGAACACCCAGACGCCAGTGTTCTCCGACGAGATGAACCACGTCATTTTCCAGCCCGAGTGGGGCGTTCCGGAATCGATCAAGCTGCGCCAGATCCTGCCGCACATGCGCGGTGGTGATTACGGCGTTCTTGCCCGCCGCGGCATGCAGATTCGCGACGGCAATCGCGTCGTCAATCCGGCTCGCATCAATTGGTCGAAGGTTGATATCCGCAACGTGCCGATCATCCAGGGGTCCGGCCCCGGCAATCCGCTGGGACGCCTGAAGTTCATGTTTCCCAACCACCACGACGTTTACATGCACGATACCAACGACCGATATCTCTTCGAGAACTCTGAGCGCACGTTCAGCCACGGCTGCATCCGGGTGCGCAACCCCGATCGTTTCGCTGAAGTCATCCTTGGCGAAGTTGCGGGCTGGTCCAGCGAAGACGTGGCACGCCAGCTCAAGATCAAGACCACGACCCGTATCGACCTCAAGGAGCACCTGCCGGTGCACAACACGTACCTGACGACGTGGGTCAATCCGGACGGCACAGTCACGCAATTCAAGGACGTGTACGGCCACGATAAGCGCTACAGCGAGGCCCTGGCGGGCAAGTCGGTCAAGCTCATCGCGGCGCGGGACCCAGCCCTCGTTTTGAAGAAAGAAAACGAGGAATTGCGCAAGGGGTTTGCGGCCGTCTATACCCAGAAGCCCAAGCCCGTCGCGGCCCCCACCGGTTTCTTCTTCTGGGGCCCCCCGCCGCCGCCTGCACCGTGGGCCAAGTCGGGCCTCGGCAAGCCCAAGCCCGCCAAGAAATACTATTCGGCCGCGCCCCCGCGCCCTCTCTACTTCCAGCAGTATTGAGCCCGGTTCGCACCTTTTAGCCAGACCTAGCGCCCGCCGGTGGTCTGCCGGCGGGCGTCTTGCTGTCGAGGCTGTATCCAGATCGATGTTCGCCGCCTAAGATCGTGCTGCAATAGAAGGATGCGCACGGCCGATGGACCACGACGAGGGACCGCCAACGCATACGGCCGCTGTCTGGGCTCCGGCACTGGCTCCCGCAGCACCTCGCGACATGTGTACCGACTGCGGTCTGTCGCGCACCGCTGAGGCCAAGCGCTGCGGCCGCGCCTGCCAATTCATCAAGCCGGATTATGCCGCCTCGGAAGCTCGCGTTCACGGCCGCCCGCGCGATCCGGCGCGACCCGACGAACTCTTCTTCGGCCCATTCCGGCGGATGGTCCGCGCCGCGCTGAAGGCCCCGAGGTCTGGCGCGCAATGGACCGGCATCACGACGCGACTTGCTGAACGGTTGCTCGAGACCGGCGCCGTCGAAGCCGTGCTCACCATGGCCCCGGATCCAGCGGACAACTGGAAGCCCATGCCCGTCATTATTACGCGCGCCGACGGCATGGCCCAGGCGCGCGGGATGCGCATGGGCTATGCGCCTCTGTTGGCCCTGCTGGAGCCCGTCCGTGAGCGCGGCTTCAAACGCATCGCCGTCATTGGCATTCCCTGCCAGGTCTATGCGCTGCGCGCCATCGAAGAAGACCTGGGATTGGACCGGCTCTACGTGATTGGCACGCCCTGTTCCGACAACACGACAACTGAAAACTTTCACACGTTCCTTGATCTTTTGGCTGACGACCCCAGCACCATTACCTATCTGGAATTCCGGGCGGATTATTACGTCGAGTTACGCTTCACGAATGGCACAAAGAAAGAAATTCCGTTTCTGAAGTTGCCGATCTCAAAACTGCCGCCGGATTTTTTCCCGCTGACCTGCCGCACGTGCGTCGATTACACCAACGTTCTCGCCGACATCACGGTCGGCTACATGGGCGGGGAGGGTCAGCAGTGGCTGCTCGTGCGTAACGAGCGTGGCGAGGAATTGCTCGGTCTTTTGGGCGATGAGGTCCAGCTCAGCGAACCCGGCAGCGCCGGCAAACGCAAGAACGCGGTCGCGGGGTTCCTCGCCAACACAGAACGCGCGGCCGGCGGCCTGCCGTTGCGTTCGATGCCGGATTGGCTGCGCCCGATCGTCGGCTGGCTGATGCCCAGGATCGGCCCGCGTGGTCTGGAATTCGCTCGTTCACGCCTGGAAATGAAAGCCTGCGAAACTGTGGTGCACTTACGCCGCGCGATGCCGCGCCGTGTGCGGTACATGGTGCCGGCCCACGTCTGGGCCTTGGTCGAACCCTATGGCCTCAAACCCACAGCCGAGGAATTGCCCCGGCCAAGCCGTGACACCTGAGGCTGTTCATGCCATTTCGACTTTTGACGCTCGTACTCGCCCTGGTCGGCGCATTCGCCGTGGCGGTTTCAATCTTCCAATTGCGCGCCGCGCGAGCCGACGTCATCCAGCAGCAGATATCGATCGGCCATATCCCAGCCACGGTCTATCGCAAGCCCGGCGTCCAAAACGCTCCGGTCGTGATCATCGCCCACGGCTTCGCCGGTTCCGAACCGCTCATGGTTTCGTTTGCCTATACCCTGGCGCGCAATGGCTTGATCGCCGTTACTTTCGATTTCGCCGGCCACGGTCGCAACCCGCTCCCGATGACCGGCGACATTACCCGCGAAGACGGCGCGACCCGCACCCTCCTCGGCGAAACAGAAGAAGTCTTGGCCTACGCCCGCACGCTCGGTGACGGCCGCGTCGCACTCCTTGGCCATTCGATGGCCTCCGACATCATCGTGCGGGCGGCAGCTTTGCATCCCGACGTGGCCGCGACCGTCGCCGTGTCGATGTTTTCGCCCGCTGTTACGCGCGAGACGCCAAAGAACCTGCTTGTAATTGTTGGCGACTGGGAAGGCTTCTTGAAAACCGAGGCCCTGCGCGTCACAGGTCTTGTCGCGGCTCCACAAGTGGCGAGCCCCGGCGTTACATACGGCGATTTTTCCAAAGGAACCGCGCGGCGGGCGACGTTCAGCAGCTACGCAGAACACGTCGGCGTTCTCTACCGACCGGAAAGTCTGTTCGAGGCCCAGCTTTGGCTCGATCAGGCGTTCGGCGTCTCACGCGCCGGCCCGATCGAGATCGCCGAACGCGGCCGCTGGATCGCGCTGTTGTTTGTCGGCATTGCCCTGCTGGCCAAGCCCCTCACGTCCCTTTTCCCGACGATCGCCGCGCCTCCTGCTGGCGCGGGCCTGCCGTGGCGCCAGCTCTGGCTGCCACTGATCGTCCCGGCTGTCGTCACGCCACTCATCCTTCGGGTACTGCCGACGCATTTCCTCCCGGTTCTCGTCGGCGACTACTTGGCCTGCCATTTCGGCATGTACGGTCTCGTCACGGTCGCTTGTCTTCTCTGGATGGGTAAACGCGGCCCCTCGCGCCAAGACATCTCGCGGGCCGCCGGCAAGCTCGGCTTGGCGACCGCCGCCCTTCTTGCGCTCTATGGCTTGGGCGTCGTTTGGCCAATCGATGCTGAGTTCACGAATTTCATTCCAACGCCTGCGCGCATTCCACTGATTGCCGCCATGGCCGCCGGGACGGTCATTTACTTCCTCGCCGACGAATGGCTGACGCGCGGCGAAGGCAGCGCCCGCGGTGCCTACTTTGCCTCGAAGGTTGCCTTCATCGTGTCGCTCGCAATTGCTGTTGCCCTGGATTTCGAGCGCTTGTTCTTCCTCATCATCATCGTCCCCATGATCGTGTTGTTCTTTTGGTTTTTCGGTCTGATGAGCGCCTGGGTTTACCGCCGCACTGGCCATCCCTGGGTCGCCGGACTGGCCAATGCGATCGCCATCGCCTGGGCTGTTGGCGTCGTCTTTCCGATGGTAGCGGCCTGATCGACGGGTTCACGTCCCACGCATGCGGTCGAGCACATTCTGCAAAATGATGGTCGCCGCCAGCTTGTCGATGACTTCCGCCCGGCGCTTGCGGGTCTGGTCGGCAGCAATCAGCATGCGCTCCGCTTCCGCGGTCGTCAGCCGCTCGTCCCACAACAGGATCGGGAGCGCCGACAGATTGTTGAGATTGCGCGCCAGCGCTCGCGTTGATTGCGCGCGCGGACCTTCGTTGCCATCCAGATTGATCGGCAGCCCGAGCACCAGTCCCCCAACCCCGTGTTCGGCGCACAAATCGAAAAGGCGCGCCGCATCCTCTTTGAACTTCACTTTTTTGATCGTCTCAAGCGGTGAGGCGATCCCGCGATTGACGTCCGAGAGGGCCAGTCCCAGCGTCTTAGTCCCCGCGTCTATCCCGATCAGACGCTGCCCCCGCGGCAATACGGCGAAAAAAGCCATAACGTCCTCGAACGTCAAACCATGAATGGACTTGTCTCGTTGTTCAGCCGTCACGAATGCGCCCGCAGTTGAAAGCTTCTTCCAGCTCTTTATAGAAAGCCGGGATCGAAGTCTCTGTTGGACCGCCTTCCAGGAGAAGCAACATGAAAATCACTTGGCTTGGCCATTCGGCTTTCCGCATTGAAACCGGGGCCAGCATCGTGCTGATCGATCCATTTCTGAAAGGCAATCCGACGTTCGAAAAATCCTCCCTTGAATGGGATGCGGTGACGGCGGGCGTGACCCACATCGTCCTCACACACGGCCATGACGATCACGTCGGCGACACCGCCGAGATCTGCAAGAAGCGGGGTGCGACCTTGTTTGCCGTCTATGAGCTGGCGGTGCATCTCGCCAATCACGGCGTCGAAAAGTATGAACCCATGAATACCGGCGGCACCGTGTGCGCCCCCGATTTCGGCGTGACTTTGGTCGACGCCAAGCACTCTTCCTCTTCGGGCGGGGTGTATCTTGGCAATCCCTGCGGCGTCGTCCTCGATGCCCGGGAAGGGCACAAGATCCTGCACATGGGAGACACCGAAATCTTCCCCGGCATGGCGCTCATCAATGAGATCCACCAGCCCGATATCGGCATCGTGCCGATCGGCGACCGCTTCACCATGGGCGCACGCACCGCCGCGATGGCCTGTCGCAAGTTTTTCAAATTCAAGACCGTCATTCCCTGTCACTACGGTACGTTCGGGTTGATCGCCCCTAATGCCGACCAGTTCATCGCCGAAATGGCGCCCGATCCCGTCACGGTGCCGAAGGTTGGTGAGGTCTTGACCGTCTAGGCGAGCAGGGCGCTCGGATTATCTGCAACCTGGCGCCGCGCCGCGGACCCACCGTGGTTGCGCCATCGCCGCAAAGGGCGTTAAGACAGGCGCCATCGAGTGCCGTCGGCCGTCGGAGTGACGCCGTTGTCTGGGGAAATTCATGCAGGTCGATGAAGCAACGGTCCAGCGCATTGCCGGTCTCGCGCGGATCAAGGTCACGCCTGAAGAGGCCAAGGCCCTCCAAACCGAATTGTCCGGCATTTTGAATTGGGTCGAGCAACTCGATGAGGTGGACACTTCGGCCGTCGAACCGATGACGCGCGTCGTCCCGATCGCCCTGCCCAAGCGCAAAGACGAGGTGACCGATGGCGAAATTCCCGATCAGGTGACGAAGAACGCACCGCAGACCGAAGACCACTTCTTTGTCGTCCCTAAAGTCATCGAATAACGCTTACCGGCGCGAGGCCCGTCATGACCAAAATTTTTGCCCTGCTGGCCGTTTTGCTGATTGCCTCCGGTGTGATCGTCCTTGCCGTGCCGAAAGCCGCGCCGCCACCGGCGTCCGAGCGGTCGATCGGACCTCAATCCGCTCCGCCATCGACCTTGGCGGATCAGGCGCGCGAGATTGCCGAAAAGGTCAACGCGCCGCTGTCGATCGTGTTTGGGCTCGTCAGTCTTTACTACTCTCGCCGCACGTTCCTCATCAATCGCGAGGCGTTGGCTCGCCGCCAGGGAGGTGAAGCATGAAACGCATCGGCCATCTTGCCATCGCCATAGTCTCGGTGCTTGCAGCAAGCCCTGTGAGAGCCGAAGTCAAGCGAGCCGATTTCATTCAGGGCACGTTCGCCAAGCCTGGGCTCTGCGATAAGGTCGCGGCCGTTGCCGCCGGCGGACCAAAAAATCTCGACACGGTGACCGAAACACTCACCCCGGACGGCTTCCGCTCTTGGGAAGGCAACTGCGATTTCGAGACCATTACCGAAAAGGAAAAGGGCCGGTCTTACGAGGCGAAAATGAGCTGCATCGAAGGCGCCGCGCAATGGACCGAAACCAACACCTTCGACATTGACCCTTCCGGCCAGACCATGACCGTTTGGATTGAAGGCGAGAAGCACGAGTACGTGAAGTGCGGCAGCTAAAAAGGATCAGAGCATTTTGACGGACCTGACCACGCTGACGTTGACGCAAGCCCGCGACGGGTTGCGCAAGAAGGATTTCTCGGCGACGGAATTGACTGAGGCGTTTCTGCGCGCCATTGAGGCCGGCAACGGATCGCTCAACGCATTCGTTCTGCCGACTCCCGATCACGCGCTCGCGCAAGCCAAAGCCTCCGATGCGCGCCTCGCAGCAAGTGACCCTCGTCCCTTGGAAGGCATTCCGCTCGGGCACAAGGATCTGTTCTGCACGAACGGCGTGCGCACCACCGCGTGCTCTCGAATACTCGGCAACTTCGTGCCGACCTATGAATCCTCTGTCGGCGCCAACCTTTGGAACGCCGGCGCGGTGATGCTCGGCAAACTCAACAACGACGAATTCGCCATGGGTTCATCGAACGAGACGAGCGCGTTCGGCCCGGTCGTGTCGCCCTGGCGGCGCAAAGGCAAGGACGGCAAGCTGACCGAAGCTAAGCTTGTTCCCGGCGGATCATCAGGCGGTTCGTCCGCTGCCGTCGCTGCCGGCCTGTGTCTAGGAGCCACCGCCACCGATACCGGCGGGTCCATTCGCCAGCCCGCTGCCCTGACCGGCACGGTCGGGATCAAGCCGACCTATGGCCGCTGTTCGCGCTGGGGCATTGTTGCGTTCGCCTCCTCGCTCGATCAAGCCGGCCCGATTGCGAAAACGGTCGAAGACGCGGCCCTGATGCTCGGCGCCATGGCTGGTTATGATCCCAAGGATTCCACGTGCGTCGATGCGCCCGTTCCCGATTACGCGGCCCAGATGCGCCAAGGCGTGAAGGGACTGCGCGTCGGCGTTCCCAAGGAATATCGCGTTGAGGGGATGTCGAAGGAGATAGAGGCCCTCTGGCAGCAGGGCATCGCATGGCTCAAGGCGGCCGGCGCGACGATCCACGAAATTTCGCTGCCGCACACCAAGTATGCCTTGCCGGCGTATTACATCGTCGCCCCCGCTGAGGCTTCCTCCAATCTCGCCCGCTACGACGGTGTTCGCTACGGCCTTCGCGTGCCGGGCAAAGATATCATCGACATGTATTGCGAAACACGCGCGGCCGGCTTTGGCAAGGAAGTCCGTCGCCGCGTTCTGATCGGCACCTACGTGCTCTCGGCCGGTTACTATGACGCCTATTATTTGAAGGCGCAGAAGGTGCGCACACTCATCAAGCGCGACTTCGATGAAGCCTGGAACACGGTCGACGTGGTGCTGACGCCCACGACGCCGTCACCGGCATTTGCTTTCGGTGAAAAGACGGGTGATCCCCTCGCCATGTATCTTGAGGACATCTTCACGGTGACGGTCAACATGGCGGGACTTCCGGGCATGTCGGTTCCAGCGGGCTTGTCGTCTGAGGGGACGCCGCTCGGCCTGCAATTCATCGGCAAGCCCTTCGATGAAGGCACGCTGTTCCGCGCCGGCAAGGTTATCGAGGATGCGGCGGGGCGGTTCAACGCGCCGGACAAGTGGTGGCTAGCCGGATCGAAGGGACGCTGACGATGGATCCAAAACGTCCTTGGGAATGCGCCGATATGAGCCATGTTCGCGACGAGATCGATCGCATCGATGGCGAACTCGTCAATCTCATTGCCGAACGCTTCGGATACGTCGATCGGGCCTGGCAATTGAAGCTGAAATCCGCGGAGGGCGCCGTCGTCCCTTGGCGCATTCAGCAGGTCATCGACAAAGTCCGCGATCAGGCTACCGAAAAGGGCGTCTCACCAGATCTGTGTGAAGCGCTGTGGCGGCAGATGATCGGTTGGTTCATTCAATACGAGGAAGAAAACCTGCGCAAGCAGACCGAAAGCCGGGGAGGCAAGGGCGCGTGATCGACATCAACCCGTTCGATCCGCAGACCGTGGTCCTCATGGGGGCTCTCAATCCGGCGACGATCATCGTTGCATTCTATCTCGGCCGCACGGCCGACCAGTGGCAGAAACTTCCAATCGCCGCATTCGCTGGAGCCTTGTCCGGCTTCATTCTGTACTGGCTCGCGGCCACGATCGGAATCTTGAGCATTCACGCGCTTGGCGGCGAAGCCGGCATGTTGCTGGTCGGTTTTATTTCGGGACTAATTTGGGCTGTCATCGGCTATCGGATGTACCCGGCAAAGCCCGCCGCCTGATCCGTCAGTTTGTAGCGGGTCCAGTCTTGCCCAGTTCCTCTTCGACGGCGGCGACGACTTCGGTCGAGTCCGGTGCAAAACCGGAATAGAACGACGTCACCACGCGCCCATCCCGTCCGATCAGATATTTATGGAAATTCCAACCCGGCGCCGATTTCGGTCCGAGCGCGGAGACAGCCCATTTGTAGAACGGGTGCGCTGCCGTGCCGGTGACCTGCACTTTTTCCGTCAGCGGAAACGTAATCCCGAAGGCCCCCTCGCAGAAATCCTTGATCTGCGTCGCGGTCCCCGGCTCCTGGCCGCCGAAGTCATTCGACGGCACGCCGACGACCACCAAACCCTTGGCTTCGTATTTGTCGTACAGGGCCTGTAACCCCTTGTACTGCTGAGTGAACCCGCAGAATGACGCCGTGTTCACGACGAGCACGGCCTTGCCTTTGAATGTCGACAGCGGCATGGGCTTGCCATCGATGGTGGTGAACGAGAAATCGTACGCGCTGCCGTGTTGATCGGCCTCCGTTGCCGAAACGGCCGCCGAGGTGGTGGCAAGAAGGGTCATTGAAAATGCCTTGAGAGCTAGCGAGCGCAACATGGGGTGGGCCTTCCGTGAGGGAGTTGCTAATCATACGCTGGCGCGGCCCAGGAAGATCAAGTCAGGTCCTTTAGGGGTCGGTCTTTAGGGGTCGGGTCTTT
This sequence comes from Hyphomicrobium sp., assembly GCA_022844105.1. Taxonomy (GTDB): domain Bacteria; phylum Pseudomonadota; class Alphaproteobacteria; order Rhizobiales; family Hyphomicrobiaceae; genus JAGVSR01. Next base: position 204,120 of record JALHMJ010000003.1, read on the forward strand.
AGGGGTCAGACCCCTAAACTCGGGGTCTGCCCCCTGTTCCCTGACCCCTGTTCCGGCGTCCCGGCCGGCGTCGCTTCGCTCCGCTCGCCGGGATGACGTTCTTGGAAGGACCCGTGCAGCTCCTACCGCGTGTCCGGCGGACAAAGCTCGCGTGCCCGGGCGAGCGCCGACAACTGGTCCGGGAAGCCGCCGATCGAACGGCCACCGGGCGCCCGGGCCCGAATATAGTTGTCGGTCATGCTGGCTTCGAAGCCGTCGAGAACGGTAAGCGCGGTGTATTCCGTGCGCACCGTCGTGTCGTGTCGGATCAGGATCGTTGCGCTCCCGCCGTAGGTCGCGGTCTGGATCAGGCAGGCACCGCCAGTGACCGGTTGGAGTGCCGCTGAGGCGGCAGCCGGCTGGTTCTGGTAGATGCTCCCCGGTCGTGCCTGTGCCACGGCAGCCGCCTGCAATGGCCGTGCTTTCATCGCAGCAGGCAGTTCGCGTTTCTGTATGGCCGCTGCCGGCGCCGGCACGTCAGGGTTCAGGCACTGCTGCTGCCGGAATTGTTCCGCGACCCACGCGATCGAGGAACCGTACTTGGGGTCCACCGCCCACCGTCGGGCGAGGTCCGAGAAGCGCACCGTCCGCTTGAGCGCCACTGAGGCTTTGACGATGTCGTCTTGCTTGAGTTGCGTCCTTGGGGCGACCGGATCGGCGAGCCGCTCGCCGGAGTAGGCAACGAGGTGCTGGATCTGCGCCAGCACTCCGGTCTTCACGTCAGGGAAACTGTCGCCGGGGACGCCCCCGCCGGTCGTGCCGATGCCGGCGAAGTTATGCTGATCGGGATCGACGTCGCCCATCTTACCGTTCGGCTGCCGATAGGTCAGGAAGTTCGTCTCGATGGCCATCTGGAAGAAGGCGTAGTCCCAACGCACCCGCCACGCCTCGCCCCAATGTTTGTACCATCGGGCAATGTCGCGATACCGGGGATCGGGCCGTGGATTGCGGGTCTTGAGAAAGGCCATCAGGCGGTCCGGCGACACGCAGCGCGGCACCGGGTTTTGCGCCGATATGCGGATGTCCGGCAGTTTGGCTGTTTGCGCTGCGGTGGGCGATGCCGTCATTGCCGTCGCCACGGCAACAACAAGTGCGCGCTGCACGCGCCAGACATGGAGGGAACGGCGCATCATCTGGCTATGCTCCTCTCCCGCATCGACGGATCATTGCGTGCCGCCACGCGCTAAACGGCCCTATCAGCCTTCCGGACAAAGCTCGAAGGCCTTGTCGAGCGCCTGGGTCGACGAGCCGAATTCACCGACCGTCTCACCGCCTTTGGCGTAGGCGCTGATGTAGGCTTCGGCTTCCTTCTTTTCCGCACCCTCGTTGACGTCGAGCACGGTGTAGTTCGTGGCGCCTGCAGCAGCCGCCTTGATGATGATTGCTTTTGCGCCGCCATAGCTTGCCGTCCACACTTTGCAGTTGGCGGTTTTCGCGGCCGGTGCCTTGCCCTTGTTCACAGTCACGGCGGCAGCCTGGCTGGTGAACGAAGCTGTATCGATCTTGGCGGTATCGCTGTCCGGCGGCAGACCATTTGAAATCGCAGCGTCCTCCGGCGTCGCGTTCAGGATCTTGACGTTCGGCGAGGGACCCGATGGCGCCACAGGTGCCGTGACCACGGCCGCTTTGACAAGATCGCCGGCGCCGAGGCCGGTGCGAACGGGCATGTCTCCTGATGCGCGGGCCTCAGCAATGGCCTGCTTGGCGATTTCGGCGCCCTTGCCTGCCGGTGCAACGCTCGTCGTCTCGACTTTGGCGAGGGTGACATTGGCTGCCCTGCCTTCGCGCGCTGCTGTCACGAGTTCGGGTTGTGGATCGGCATCCTTGCAGGCGCCGTCGGTGAAAGCATCGGCGATGCCTGCGATGTCGCGCGAGTAATTGCGGCTTGTCGGCGCCCACTTCTTGGCCAGATGCTTGAACGTGATATCGGTCTTGATCGACTTCTGCCAATCGTCGAGCACGCCCCATTCCTGGATGTTCTTCGTGCGCACGGCGACGGGATTGTCGATTTTTTCGCCGCCATACATCCGCACATGCTGGAGATGGGCACGCACGCCAGTCGAGATGTCGGCAAACTTTTCGCCGCGCGCCCCGCCACCGGTTGCACCCAGACCGGCGAAATTGTTTTGATCGGCTTTCACGTCACCCGTGTAGGTGAGATTGCCGGTCTCCAGCATCATCTGGAAAAACGCATAGTCCCAGCGAATGCCGAGCTCCTCGCCGTGGCGCATGTATTCAGTGGCCAATCCGTCGTATCGGGCGGGGAGTTTGCTGTTGCGGTTCTTGAGGAACGCCATCAAGCGTCCAGGTGTCGTGCAGGCGGGCACGGCATTTTTTGTGGAGGCCTTGATGGCCGGCAGCTCTGCTGCTGCGGCCGGCGGCGAGAAGACTGGGGAAACAAAGCAGGTGAGGGCTGCGAAAGTCGCTCCGGCGAGGGCTCTCATTTTTTTTCCGATCTTTACGCGATGCCCCGACAAAAAAGGCACCCAACTCGACCAACGGTTCTTAAAGGCTTAACCTTAAAGACCGGTAAACGATGGGCCCCGCACGTCAGGCTCTCTTCGTCGCCGACGTTTGCGGCGTGAGTGGGAGCACAGCGCGGTTGAATTGTGGCGCGGACGGACGGATAAGTTCTAATCCGGCGTGCGCGCGGAGCTGGCCGGGTTGTGCTCACTTTCCGCCCAGGTCAAATGCTGGCCGCCATCGAGCGCGATCATCTGTCCGGTCATCGCAGGGGCATCCAGAATAAAGCGTACGGCGGCCGCGATCTCCGCGGTGGTTGGACCTCGTCCCAGCAGTGTTGAGGCGGCTTCGGCGGCAAAATCCGCATCCGTCTGGTGCACACTTTTCAGAACCGGACCCGGCCCGATGGCATTCACCCGCACCCGCGGTGCCAGCGCCTGCGCCAGGGTGCGCGTCGCCGTCCACAACCCGGCCTTCGACAACGTGTAGGAAAAAAACTCCGGCGTGAGCTTCCACACCCGCTGATCGATGATGTTGATGATGTTTGCGTGCGCGCCCTCCGGCAGGTGTCGGAAGAGATCTTGGGCCAGAAACACCGGCGCTCTCAGGTTGATGTCGAGGTGAGCAGTCCAGGTGTCGAGCGTTGCCGTCCCGACAGAGTCGGGCTGGAACTCGCTCGCATTATTGACGAGCACCGTCGGCGCTCCCAGTTGGCGGCAGCATTCCGGCACAAGCCGTTCGACGTCCTGATGTTTTGACAGGTCGCCCGCAATCGCAACGGCCCGCGCGCCGAGGCTGTGTATTTCCAAGACCGCCGCTTCGGCCGCCTCGCGCGACTTTCGGTAGTGAATGGCGACGTCGCAACCCCGTGCCGCCAGGTCGAGGGCGATGGCTCGCCCAATGCGGCGAGCGGCGCCGGTTATCAGAACGACGGGACGGGTCGCGGCGGAGCACATGCAAGGAACCTGTTGGGAAGAAGGACGGGAGGGCTGTGGATAAAGGGTAAGTGACACGCCGCCGATGCAGCATATACGGCCTGATCGGCCGGCGGGATGACTTGGCAGGACGCGTTGCCGCCCGCTCCGCTGCCATCAAAACCATCACCTGCGACGAGTCAGCTCCCTTCATCTGTTCAAAAAATCGGCGTTTTGTGACAGTCATTTCGCCATTCACGCTAGTCAGTTGCTAATCTGTGACACCGTGACTCGAACCCACCGTAAAACTGTCCCTTCCGCTTGTGAAAGGCGGCAGAATTCTGTTTCCTGATCTCCAGCAGGCGCCGATTCAGTCAGCCAACCATGGGATGCGGGTGGTGGCACGGTGCCCGGGCAGAGATCATAGGGACGGGGGTTTATTAGCATGACCATCAGGAAAACACTTTTCGGAGCCGCGAGCGTAGCCGCCCTCGCCCTCGCCGTGACAGCCGCTCCGGCTGCCGCAGACGGGACTTACGTGGAGTCGACGGCCGCTCCGGCCGCTTCGGATGCACGCGAATTTGCTTGGTCGATCACGGTCGGCGGCACCTCGGATTACATCTTCCGCGGTCTTTCGCTTAGCAACGAAGACCCGGCGGCACAGGGCTCGATCGATTTCTCCTACGGTATCTTCTACGCCGGCGCATGGGCATCCAACGTCAGCGACTATACGAGTGATAACCTCTATGGTCCTTGGGAATTAGACCTCTATGCAGGTGTGAAACCGGTCTGGGGTCCAGTGACTTTTGATTTCGGCGTTATCGGCTACTTGTATCCAGCAGCTGATGATTCCGGCGAGTATATCGAGTTCAAGGCCGCTGGAGCGATGGAGATCTTTAAAGGCTTGAACGGCAACGTTCAGTTCTTTTACACGCCCGACCAAGAGAACTACAGCGAAGGCTACACGATCGAAGGCAACCTTGCATACGGTCTCCCGCAGGTTGGTATTTTCGCCCCCACGATCACGGGCGGAATTGGCTATACTGAGGCGGATGCTGCTGGCTTCTTCGGTCCGTCTGACAATTACACCTACTGGAACGCCGGATTAGTCGTCGGCGTTGAAAAATTCGTCTTCGACTTCCGCTACTGGGATACAGACCTTGATTCGTCGGGCGGCCCCGGCGAGATCTACACCGGCCTGGACGACGAGCGCTTTGTGTTTACCGCCAAGGTCACGCTGCCCTAGTCCGGCGCAAATGCCTCAACGGAAACGGGACCCTCGCGGGTCCCGTTTTTGTTTGAATGACAGGACAACGGGACAACGGGGGACAACGGGGTCAGACCCCGGTTGGGGTCTGACCCCAGATCCACCGACCCCAGATCCACCGACCCCAGATCCACCGACCCCAGATCCACCGACCCCAGATCCACCGACCCCAGATCCACCGACCCCAGATCCACCGACCCCAGATCCACCGACCCCAGATCCACCGACCCCAG
>JALHMJ010000003.1:209045-264209 GCA_022844105.1 Hyphomicrobium sp.
TCCACCGACCCCAGATCCACCGACCCCAGATCCACCGACCCCAGATCCACCGACCCCAGATCCACCGACCCCAGATCCACCGACCCCAGATCCACCGACCCCAGATCCACCGACCCCAGTCCACCACAAGCCGCCTAGTGCGGGTGACATGTGATTGTTCGCAGCCCCAACCCATCACGAATCCCGGTCAACAGCTGGGTTGAGCCGTAGAGCACTCCATTGCCTGCGTCATGGGGCTGTCACAGGTCCGTCAACCCGCTGTTGTGCCGCTCGCCTAGAAAGACACGGTCGACCGAGGTCGGCTCGCCCTCGCCCAACGCCCTCTCGAAGGCCGGGGACGATAGCAGTTAGAGGCCAGCCGGCGCGGTTCGGACATGCCCCCGCAGCCCGTGTCCCGCCAGCTGGTCTCGTTTGCTGCAATCCTGCTCCTGTCCCCGCGAAAACTCCGGCCGTGACTTGCCCGACCGCCTCGATTTCCGCTAACTCGAGCGGGACGGGGGACCGACGTGTGATTCCGACCATCATCATTCTTGTGCTGGCGACGATCGCGGTGGCGGCATTTGTGCTGGCGCCCCGCTTGGGCGAACGGCGCATCCTATACCCAACATCGCCCGACCAGCCCGTGCCGTTCGGATATCAAATGTCATGGCTCGCGATCCGGACACGCGACACCAACGCGGTTGTCGAGGCACTCGGCCTGATCGGCGCCAAACCATGTAACTGGAATTCCGGGATCGGCACCGTCTACGACGCCAAACTCGGCCAGAGCAACGTCTTCGTTTGTCCCCATGTCAACGGCTGGACGTTCGTCGTCGGTTTGCCGCTGCCCCAGCCGCTGGGCCGTTCGTTTGCCGACAAGGCCACGCCACTGCTCGTCGAACTCGGTCAGCGCTTTGTCGAAGTGCAGTTTTTCGTCGCGTTTCCGCCGGTCGATCTGTTTGCCTGGGCGCGCCTCGTCGACGGACGGCTTCTGCGCGCCTTTGCCATCGGTGACGATGGCGTCATCTGGAACAAAGGCAAGCCAACGCGGGAAGAACGGACGCTCGGTTTGACCCGGTTTGAAATGCGTGGCGTTCGTGACCGGCGCGGCGATGCGGGTGGGCCGATGATCCTGCATCCGACCGAGGATCATGTGATGCGTCTGGCCGGCAAATGGAGCCTCGATCCGACGTCCCTGGGCCCCTCGTCGGCTCCCGCCGCGATGGGTCTGATCGCACAGGCCCCCGCGCATTGGCGTGTCGAGCGCTTACGCCGGACGGCCTAGCCCGCTGTCGAATTTCAGTTGAACAGAGCAGCGATTTCGCAATCGGCAGCTTCGATCTGGCGAGCGCGCCGGACGTCGGTCAGGCTGACGATGTCGGCGCTCGACCGGGCCGACGAAGCGCCGATGCGATTCAAGACGATACCCGGATTGGACGACGCATTCTTCTTGATCGCCCCGTAGGCCGTCACGACCTTTGCTTTCGGCTGCGCGTGGCCGGAGGGCTTTGTGCCGCGCGACCGGCTGGACGGCGGGTTCAAGCGTTCGACAGCCAGCAGGCGTGCAGCCAGCTGACGGTTCTCAACTTTGTTCCGGCGAGCGATCGGCTCAGCGGCGCGGCGAATGAAAGCGACCGGAATGATCGCGGCGGACGGCTGATTGTCGACTGGTGGCTCGCTGCCGTCAGTGACCGTCACAGTAGGAAAGCGCAAAATAACGGCGTCGTTCTGAGATCCTTCGGTATCCTGCCGCCAGAAGACGCGAAGCAGACGCGCGAATAGGCCGAACATGCTGTATCCCCATTTGGCAGCTATTCATTGCTGCCGTCTGGTCCAACATCGCCGCTTATGCCTAATACTGTGTTAAGTCGTGCTTCAAAAACGTAGATTTCTGATGATCCGCAACCCGCTGACCTGACGGGAGAGCTATTCCCGGTCTTGTTTTTGGATCCGGTGACGACCCGTTGGAGCAATCAGTTTGGCGCCGCAAGTCAGCCCGTATGTTCGGCCACCATCGCGCTCCAGGGCCAATGTTATGCAGCCTGACTGCGCACGCCGACTGCGATCAATCGATCCGGTTTCGAGGGGGACCGAGGCAGAGCGGACCACAGTCGCCGGACGCTGAAATTCGCCGCCAGCATAGCCGAACACGGCTGATTGCACGAGCATCCAAAACCCGATGACATGCCAGAATGCAATGCCGGCGGCAAACCCTCCGCTGGCCCAAAGCGCGCGCCCGAGCATGTCGCGCTTGCCCGGTGAAAATCGTTCGATGCTGCCATTCGAATCGCCATGCATGGTTGAGAAGTGTGACGCGGCCTTTCGCATGGCGGCAAGGGCACACAAGCCGCTGCGGGCAAGCTGGGCGGGTATCTCCACAGATGGTGGCAAGAGTGAACCTAGCGCGGCATCGGCAGGGGGGACTGGCGCGGGAACGCCAAGGCGTCATCGTCACGCTTTGTCGACCGCACCGGCGGAACCGCCATTTCGGTCGCCGAACACAGCTTTCGTTCGTCCTCGTTCGGACCGCAGGCTGTGGGTTGACCGTCTCGGGAAAGACAAATGCGGATCTCGCGCAACCGGCCACGGTCCCCGCGCGAGCACGAAATAGCGATGGCCTCCGGCGGCAATCCCGGATTGGCGGCCACGAAAGCGTTTTTCAGTTTGGCTGGCGTGACGAACTGCGTCTCGAACGGATTGACGTAGTCGTTGGGAATGCGCACCTTTTTGAAAAGCTGCCGGGATAGTTGGAAATACGACGCCGCATCGAGCCCTGAACAGGTCCCGTGCTTGCGGTACTCATGGATGATGAGACCCCGGCTCGGCATGATGTCGAGCATGCCCGCAATAACGGTGTCGGGAACGAACGGTCGCCGGGGCAAACGGCAGTCTTGCGGCCAGCCGCGCGTGTATTGCGGCCAGAGTCCGTGCAGTATGAAGGAGTACCGCTTTCCATCGCGCCGGTTGCATTGCATCTCGTCATCGGCCGATGCTTCTGACGAACAGTGCGTGGGACTCCATGACAGCACGAGCGCGTAGTAGTCGAACTTGCCGGCGACGTCGCTCTGCCTGGTGTTGCGACCTGGGTCGTCCCACCGCAACTGCGCCAACGCTCCGGACGCCATGGTCAGGGCGACAAGCAGAAGTCCAATCAGGCGAACGGGCGGTCTTTTCAAAATGGGCACAGACGGCCAAGCTCCTCAAACGGCGCGGCACAATAGCGGGGGTTTCAGGCAACGCAACCCCGCCCGAAGATCGAGTGCATTGCTTACGTGGTGGCGAAACCGGCCAGAATACGTGCCCAACTACGCGCACCTTTCTGGAAGCTGCTGAGATTGTATTTCTCGTTTGGACTGTGAATGCGGTCGTCGTCGAGGCCGTATCCGACAAGCAAGCTGTCCATGCCGAGCGCATCCTTGAACGAACCCACGATCGGGATCGAGCCGCCGCAGCCCATGAGTACCGCCGGCCGGCCCCATTCCTCTTCCAGCGCCGCCGCCGCCGCCCGCACCGCTGGCGCCGTGGTGTCGAAGCCGACCGCGGCGCTGCCCCGCGTTCCGATGAACTCGACCGTGCAATCCGGCGGCAGGTGTGCACGGATGTGATCCTGCAGTAGCCGGAGACAGCGGTCCGGATCCTGCCCCGGCACCAGCCTGCATGTGATCTTCACCGACGCCTTCGACGGGATGACGGTCTTCGAACCCACGCCTTGATAGCCGCCGGTAATGCCATTGAACTCGACCGTCGGCCGCGACCAGAGCTGTTCGATGACCGACCGGTCGGCTTCGCCGGCCGGCGTCGTCAACCCAACCGATTTCAGAAACGGGCCCTCGGCTGTGGCCGACAGCGCCGCCCACTGCGCCTTCTGTTCCGCCGGCAAAGGCACGATGCCGTCAAGAAAGCCGGCAATGGCGATGCGTCCGCTGTCGTCGTGAAGGCTTGCCATCGCCTTTGCCAGCGCCCGGATCGGATTGACCGCCGGCCCGCCATACATCCCCGAATGCAAATCGCGCGACGGGCCGGTGACGATCGCCTCCGTCCCGGCAAGCCCGCGCAGCATTGTCGTGATTGCGGGCGTATCCTTATCCCATTGCCCGGTGTCGCAGACGAGTACGAGATCGGCGTTGAGTTCGTGGCCCGTGGTGGCGAGGAAGCCCGGCAGCGACGGCGAACCACATTCTTCTTCCCCCTCCAGCATCACGGAAACGGCAACCGGAAGTTCGCCCGCGACCTCTTTCCAGGCCCGCGCGGCTTCAAGGAAGGTCATCAGCTGACCTTTATTATCCTGAGCCCCGCGCGCCACGATGACTTTGCCATTGCCGGGCTCCTCGGCAACGTGCGGCTCGAAGGGATCGCTGGTCCACAGGTCCAACGGATCGGCAGGCTGCACGTCATAGTGCCCGTAAAAGAGAACATGGGGTTGCCCGGCCGTCCGGCCCCGGTCATGGCCGACAACCATTGGATGACCCGTAGTTTCTCGCACCGAAGCGTCAAACCCGATGTCGCGCAATTGGCTCGCACACCATTCTGCCGCCCGCCGGCACGCCGGCGCAAAGGCTGGATCTGTCGAGATGCTGTCGATGCGCAACAGTTCAAAGAGCCGGTCGAGTGCGGCATCACGATTTTTGTCGAGCCTGTCGAGAACGGCGGGCAAGTGCGGTGTCATGGGCCTCTCTTTTTTGCAGTTACGGCTGCTAGGGGTCGATCGATAATGCCGCCGCGAAGCTGATATCGAGGACGCAGCTACAAGACGAGGAACCTTGCCTTTTTCACCCGGTTGCGACCTGCTATGCCAGGATCTTGAGGCGATGTCGCGACACCCTGGATGAACGACATCGAAGGTGGTCATTCAGGTGCGCGGCGACGGCGCCTGACACTCCAGCAGAAACGGCGGCGCGATGCCAGCTTGGGTCTACCGGTTCGGCCCCGATCAGACGGACGGCCATTCAGGTCTCACCGAAGAACTCGGCGGGAAAGGGGCCAATCTTGCCGAAATGGCCCGGCTTGGGCTGCCGGTTCCGCCTGGCTTCACGATCGCCACCCATGTCTGTCGTCACTATTTTGCAAGCGGCGAAATTCTGCCCGACGGCCTCGAGGCCGATGTCAGCAATGCCGTCGCTGCGACCGGCCGCGGGACCGGAGCTATTTTTGGCGACCCGGAAAACCCGCTTCTGCTTGCGGTCCGCTCGGGCGCCGCCATTTCGATGCCCGGCATGATGGACACGATTTTGAACCTCGGGCTCAACGACGCCACCGTCGCAGGCCTCGCCCGGCGATCCGGCGACGAGCGCTTCGCCTACGACAGTTACCGACGTTTCATTGAGATGTACGGTGACGTTGTCCTCGGCGTCGATCACGGGCTGTTCGCCGATCTGCTCGACAATTTCAAGAACCTCAACGCTCTGGCATCCGACACAGAAATCACCGCCGCCCAGTGGATGGACGTCATCGACCGCTACAAGTCAGCCATTCGTTCCGAAACCGGCAGCGACTTCCCACAGGACACAACGGCACAACTTTGGGGCGCCATCACCGCCGTTCTGCGGTCTTGGCATAACGAGCGCGCCGAAAGTTATCGCCGTCTGCATGCCATCCCCGAGAACATGGGCACCGCCGTCACCGTGCAGGCGATGGTGTTCGGCAATCGCGGCGAGACATCGGCCACCGGTGTCGCCTTCACGCGCAATCCCGCAACGGGCGCCAGGGAGATTTACGGCGAATACCTGCCCAACGCCCAGGGCGAAGACATCGTCGCCGGTACACGCACGCCACTCCGCCTCACCGAGAAAGCTCGCGTCGAACTGAAGGCGGCCGAGGCCTCGCTTGAAACGACGATGCCGCAAGCCTTCGCTGAACTGAAGGCAATCTTCGCGCGGCTGGAAGCGCATTACCGCGACATGCAGGACGTCGAATTCACGATCCAGGAAGGTAAGGTCTGGATGCTCCAGACCAGATCGGGAAAGCGCTCGGCGGAGGCCGCGTTGAAGATCGCCGTCGACCTCGTCGAGGAACAAATCATCTCGCGCGACGAAGCCGTCATGATGGTCGAGCCGCAAGCGCTGTCGCATCTTCTGCATCCGCGTATCGAGCCCGGCGCGAAGAAAGATCTCATCGCCCGCGGCCTGCCCGCGTCGCCCGGTGCGGCAACCGGCGAAATCGTTCTCACCTCCGACGAGGCGGAGGTCATGCGGGCGCAAGGCCGGCACGTCATCCTCGTGCGTGTTGAAACGAGCGCGGAAGACATCAATGGCATGAGCGCCGCCGTTGGCGTCCTAACGCAGCGCGGCGGCTTGACGAGCCACGCAGCCGTCGTGGCCCGCAGCATGGGATTGCCTTGCATTTCCGGCGCGGGTGCAATCCGTATCGACACTGCCCAGGGCGTCGTTCGAACCGGCAGCCGCACATTCAAACGCGGCGATGTCATCACCATTGACGGCACGACGGGTGAAGTTCTCGCCGGGGCGGTGCCCATGAAGCAGCCGGAGTTGTCCGCAGATTTTGCGACGCTGATCAGCTGGGCCGATACGTTTCGCGGTCTCAAGGTGCGCGCCAATGCCGACACCCCGCGCGACACCCTGCAGGCCCGAAAGTTGGGCGCCGAGGGCATTGGTCTGTGCCGGACCGAGCACATGTTTTTCGATGCGTCTCGCATCCTTGCCATGCGCGAAATGATTTGCGCCAACGACGAGAACGGCCGCCGCTCGGCATTGGCGAAAATCTTGCCCATGCAGCGCTCCGACTTCGTCGAACTGTTTCGAATTATGGATGGCGATCCCGTCACCATTCGTCTGCTCGATCCCCCGTTGCATGAATTCCTGCCGCGACATGAAACCGAACTTCAACCGATTGCCGATGCTCTTGGGATCACACTTGATCGACTGAAGATGCGCGTCGCTGAGCTTTCTGAATTCAATCCGATGCTCGGTTTCCGCGGCTGTCGCCTTGCAATTCGATATCCCGAAATTACCGAGATGCAGGCCCGCGCCATCTTCGAGGCTGCCATCGAGGCGGAGCGCATCGTCGGGCATCCGGTCAAACCGGAGATCATGATTCCCCTTGTCGCCTACCGCCGCGAGTTCGACATTCTCGCCGACGTCATTCGCGCGACGGCACTAAAAATTGAAGTCGAAACCGGCCGGCGTCTCAATTACCAGATCGGGACCATGATCGAGCTGCCGCGCGCGGCACTACGTGCCAAGGAATTGAGCGAAGGCGCCGACGGCGCTGAGTTCTTCTCGTTCGGCACCAACGATCTGACCCAGACGTGTCTCGGACTGTCGCGCGACGATGCAGCCCCCATCCTTGCCAATTACGCCGGTAAGGGGATTTTTGATCGCGACCCGTTCGTATCCATCGATGAAGCCGGCGTTGGCGAATTGATCCGCATCGGCGTTGCGGGCGGACGCGCGGGCCGGGCCGCATTGAAGATCGGCATATGCGGAGAACATGGTGGCGACGCTTCTTCCGTTGGCTTCTTCCACGACCTGGGGCTCGACTATGTGTCGTGCTCGCCCTTTCGTGTTCCGATCGCCCGCTTGGCAGCGGCTCGCGCCGCGATTACTGCCAAGCGCCGCGGAGGCAGTTGAGCCACCATCGCATTTATAAGAAACTGCGGTCGGGATCGCCGTCGTCACCAAGGCGCCGACGGGGCGGCGGCGGACCGGCGTTCGTCGGCGTCAGAAGGATAGCCAGAACGAAGGGCGGAAACAGAAAGCACCACGCGGCCCACGACGAGTAATCGCGATTCTTCATGGCCGCGAGCAGTCCCCCGGTGATCGCCGAGACAATTGCTACCAGCCCCCAAGTGACAACGTAGGTCATAATGTCCTCGCCCGCTGTTGGCGGCGTTTAACTCAAACCCGCGCTCGGGTGACCATGCACTTGGGAGACGATTGCGGCAAAAGCAAGCTGTCGGCCGCTGGTCCGTTAACGCGCTAAACCCTATCTAGCGGTTAAAATCCAATCCAAGATCCAGCACCGGGGCCGAATGGGTCAGAGCGCCGACGGAAATGAGATCGACACCCGTCTCGGCAATCGCTCTCACCGTCGTCAGATTAACGCCGCCTGATGCTTCCGTGATAGCTCGTCGCGCAACGACGCGCACCGCTTCAGTCAGCGTGCCCGGTGTCATGTTGTCGAGCAGCACGGCATCGATTTTGTGCTTCATGACCAGCGTCAGTTGATCGAGCGTGTCGACCTCGATCTCGATCTTGACCATGTGACCAGCATAGGCTCTGGCGCGCGCGATGGCCGGTTCTACTCCACCCGCCGCAACGATGTGATTGTCCTTAATCAGAATGGCGTCGAAGAGACCCGTGCGATGGTTTTGTCCCCCCCCGCAACGGACGGCATATTTTTCGAGGGCCCTGAGCCCGGGCGTCGTCTTGCGCGTGTCGACAATAGCGGCCTCGGTGGCGGCGATTGCGTCCACATAACGCCGCGTGAGTGTCGCGATACCGCTGAGCCGTCCCATGTAATTGAGCGCAACGCGCTCGCCGGTGAGGATGGCGCGGGCCGGTCCGGATATTTTGGCGACCACCTCCCCGGCCGCAACGGGCGCGCCGTCGGACGCGCAGCGCACGAAGTCAACGCGGCTGTCCAGGGCCGCAAACGCAGCCTGCGCGAGGTCCAGCCCAGCAACGACACCATCCTGCCGGGAAGCGATGACGGTGTAGGCCATCGCGTCGGCATCGACCGTTGCATCCGTAGTAAGATCACCGGCGAGGCCCAGGTCCTCCGCGAGCGCATCGGCGACAGCACGCGCGACGAGGGCATTGGGAAGACGTGGCAGGTTCACAGCGACATCTCCAGCGGCATGCGCGCGCGACGCGCGCGCGGGCCGGAGTGCAATTCGATAGCGTGCAGATCAGCCAAGGTCATGAAGGTTCGCTTCGCCAGCCGAGCCTGCGCCTGCGGATAGTCGCTGCGGAAGTGTCCCCCGCGGCTTTCCTTGCGGACCAACGCTGCCGCCGCGATCAGTCGTGCGGTCAACGCCATGTTGCTGACGACAGCATCGCCCGCGGCCTCGGCTTCAATCTCGCGCAGCGCTTCCAGAGCGTGCTTCAAACCCTTCGCTTCACGCACAACACCGACGTCCTCGCTCATGATGCGGCGAATGCGGCGGATCTGTTCGGCTCGAATGCGCATATCGACGACGGTGCCGCCCCGGATGAGGCGAAGCTTGGCGATCGGCCGCGCTTCACTCGCAGGTACGAGCGAACGAATGTCGTCGGCAACGCGCGCGCCCAACACAATCGCTTCAAGGAGCGAATTCGATGCAAGCCGATTGGCGCCGTGCAATCCGGTCGAGGCCACTTCGCCCGCTGCCCAAAGGCCTTCGACGCTGGTGCGCCCGAGCATGTCGGTCGCGATCCCACCCATGTGATAATGGGCCGCCGGTGCAACGGGGATGAGATCGGTCTGCGGATTGATGCCGGCTGCCACGCAATGCGCATAAACCGTCGGATAGGCAGTCGCAAAACGGGCGCCGACCGCCGAACGGCAGTCGAGAAACGCGCCGCGTCCAGAAACGATCTCTTCAAACACACCGCGCGCCACGATATCGCGCGGCGCAAGGTCTCCATCGGGATGGTGGCGGAGCATGAAGCGCTCGCCGGTCTTATTGATCAGCGCCGCGCCTTCTCCGCGAAGGGCTTCGGTTGCCAGCGGTGCCGGGTCGCCGCCGGTGTCGATGGCGGTTGGATGGAACTGCACGAATTCCGGATCAGCGATGACAGCACCGGCGCGCGCGGCAAAGGCAATGGCCTCTCCGCGCGCGTAGGCTGGATTGGTGGTCACCGCGTAAAGCCCGCCGACCCCGCCGGTTGCCAGGACCACGGCGCTGGCCGGCAGAAATTCGTAAGTGCCCTGGCCACGGCTTTCGCCGCGAGCCAAGCGCACGCCGACGACACGATCGTTGTCGAGCACAAGGTCTTCGGCTTCATGGCCTGTGAGAACCCGGATCGATGGGGTTGCGCGCGCCGCCGCGATGAGCGCCTGCATGATCGCCGCGCCGGCCCGGTCCCCCGAGACGCGCACGATGCGCTTTGCGGAATGAGCGGCCTCACGCGACAGCACGAAATGCCCTTCGAGATCGCGGTCGAACGGCACGCCATAGCGCAATAGATCGCGCACGCGCTCGCCGGCTTCTTCCGCTACCGTCTGCGCAACGGTGCCATCGACGATGCCGGCGCCGGCGACCACCGTGTCGTGGGCGTGCGCGTCCGCCGTATCACCTTCGCCGACGGCCGCAGCAATCCCGCCCTGTGCCCAGACGCTGGAGGCCCCTTCGCCAAGCGGCGCGGCAGCCACAATTGTCACCGGCAGCGGTGCGAGCTTGAGCGCCGTGTAGAGCCCGGCAAGACCTGCACCGACGATGACGATGTCACCCGGGCCGAGCTTGGTCTTCGGCTTCGCGAAGCCGGTGAATTTTCCATTCCGAACGTGCCTGGGCATGTGCCACCTCACTCGACCGCCCCGCTAAAGGGGCTGAAGATATTCGACGTTCAGTTATTCAGATTGACCATGCGTTCGACGGCCCGGCGCGCACGCTCCGCAACGTCCGCCTCGACAGTGACCTCGAACTTGAGATCACGCAGGCTTTCGTAGATCGCGTCCAGGCTGATGCGCTTCATGTGTGGGCACAGATTGCACGGCCGCACGAATTCGACTTCCGGCACATCATCGGCAACATTCGAGGCCATCGAACATTCGGTGACCAACAGCGCCTTTTGCGGCTTGTTCGTCTTCACCCAGTTGATCATGCCCGACGTCGAGCCGGTAAAATCGGCAACGTTGATGACATCAGGCGGACATTCCGGATGAGCAATGATCTTCACGCCGGGGTTGGCATCGCGGTAAGCTTCAAGCTCTTCCGCTGTGAAGCGCTCGTGAACCTCGCAGTGACCGCGCCACGCGATGATCTCGACGTCCGTCTTCGATTGCACGTACTTCGACAGATACTCGTCCGGAATGAGCAGGACGCGACGCGCGCCGAGGCTCTCGACGACCTTAACCGCATTGGCCGACGTGCAAGTGATGTCGCACTCGGCCTTCACGGCCGCCGATGTGTTGACATAGGTGACGATCGGGACGCCCGGATAAGCTTCCCGGAGCAGGCGCACGTCGGCGGCCGTGATCGACGACGCAAGCGAACAGCCCGCGCGCAGATCGGGAATGAGGACAGTTTTGTCAGGCGACAGCAGCTTCGACGTTTCGGCCATAAAGTGCACGCCGGCCTGGACGATGACATCCGCCTCAGCCTTCGCCGCCTCACGCGCAAGTTGCAGACTGTCGCCGCGAAAATCCGAAACGCCGTGAAAGATCTCCGGCGTCATGTAGTTGTGCGCGAGGATGACGGCGCCGCGCTGGACCTTCAATTCGTTGATAGCCTTGATGAGGGGGGCGTACTGAACCCACTCCATCGGCGTCACGACTCGCTTCATGCGATCGTAAATGGGCGCGAGTTCGCGTTCGAGCGCCGGCGTGAAGGTAATGCCGTGATCGGGTCGTGCGTGCCCAGCCGGACGACCAGCCATTGCGGCAGCTGAGCGGCTCAAGGGAAGGGTGACCTGCACCATGAAGACCCGATCCTCCAAACAGGCTCCAATTAATGCTCTTTACGAGCATATCTCAGACCTGAAAACATCCGGCACTTGCCGGTGACATCAACTTATGCTCTATTCGAGCACTCTATTGCTTAATTTAAGGGATAGCTGCACGCTTTTCCAGTGGAATGGCGAGCCGTGACACAAATAATTCGTGATCGAGGAGTTCGGCGGCGCGCCCGTGCCTGAGTGCATCGACGCAAGCATGCCGGAAAGCTTACAAACATAAGCCGCGGCAGCCATGCCGCCACGGCTCTCTAGACAGGCTCAGCTGCGTCCTGGTTTAACGCGCACACCCGGCGCTGGACGTTCCAGCAGTACTTCCTTGCGGAAACGGTAGAGCTTGGCGGGGCGACCACCGGTTCGGGTTTTCATGTCGCCTGTCGGCTCGACAAGTCCGGCCCCTTCAACGAGCCGGCGGAAATTCTGCTTGTGCAGATGCGGCCCGAGGATCGCCTCGACGGTGCGCTGCAGTTCGAACAGCGTAAATTCCGGCGGCATAAGTTCGAAGATCACGGGCCGATATTTGATCTTGGCGCGCGTGCGTCCCATCGCCGTGGCAAGAATCCGCCGGTGGTCGAACCGCATCATGGCGCCGAGCCGCGGTGCGGGCGACCACGACAAAGCCGACTCCCGGCCGTCGCGTCGGGCTTCTTCAACAAGCCCTGCTTCATAGAGCAGCTCGAACCGCTCCAGCACTTTCTCTTCATCCCACGTGGCGCCATCGAGCGCGAAGCACATGCGCACGCGGTCATAGCGTCCGATCGGGCGTGCCGGCTCCGCCGTCTGCTGCGGCCGTTCCGACCATTCGCGCAGTCGCGGCAGAATTTCAGCTTCCAGAATGGCGGGGCGACCTTTGCGCCAGTCTTCCCACGGAAAATAATGATACCAGCTGCGCCATGATCCGCGCTGTGCGTCATCGATGTGGCTTGCATCCGTCAGCGCCAGATAGCCGACCGAGACAACGTGCGGCATCTCATCGTCCGGTTGCGCGTGACGCCCGCGATCTCCAAAGGAGTACAGCTGCTCGACGTAACCAAGGTCGATGCCGGCCTGCTCGGCGACCCAGCTCCTGAGGCCACTTTCGAACGTGCGGTGGCGCAATGGAGAGAACGGACCGGAAGGTAAGCTGTCCTGCACTCCGTTCCCGTCTTCACGCACGACGAGCACAACCGGCTCGTTGTCGAGAACCGCGACGATGGCGGCATTAAGTCCGATTTCTACGGCAGGGGCTTCCTGGCGCATCTCTACCCCTTTCGGGTGATGACGCTCGAGGCTCTCGCGCGGAATACGCCGCACATTTGCTTCGGATACCATGGGGTCATTCTCCCGTCTCTAGAGCGATAGACAAAAAAGAAACGGTCCTGGTCTCGACGCGGGACATTTGTCCACGGACCGCTACTTCCTGTCGTGCCTAACGGGTAGCGAGATCGAATATTCCCCAGCCGCGTACAAGCAGCGTCCGGTTTGTTCGTTCCCCGATCAAATGGTTGTCACGACCGATAGAGCTCCTCGAACCGTGCAAGGAACCGCCGCTCGGCTTCTTCGGTCGGCGAGGCCTTAAGCTTTTCCAGCGTCCGTGTAAGTCCGGAACTGAGCCCATCGGGTTCCCCGAAGTAGAGCCGCGCTTCGGCTGCGGTGAAGCCGGCCAGACGTGTCGCCTCGTAATAGGCGGCGATCTGGTCGGCAGTCTTGATCGCAGCCGTGAGATGCGGCTGCAATATGGCAGCGACGCCAAAACGTTGATGAATGGCAGCGAGAATGCGAAGTTCAAATGCCTTGTAGTCGAGCCCGATTGCCGTCTTGAAAGGACTTATCAAGTCACCAATCACGTACTCCGGTGCATCGTGGAGCAGCGCTGCAAGTTGATCAGGCTTCGTGGCGTCGCGCCGTTGATCCGATACGATCGCTTCGACGATCAGCGCGTGCTCGGCAACCGAAAACGCATGTTCACCGGTCGTTTGGCCGTTCCACCGCGCGACACGGGCCAGACCGTGCGCAATGTCTAGGATCTCGATGTCTTCGGGCTGTGGATCGAGGAGGTCGAGCCGGCGGCCCGACAACATGCGCTGCCAAGCCCGCGTCGACTTGCTGTCATGCCGATCGCTCATATCGGCCGCTCGAAGGTGCGATGCAGCGTGTTGCACTCCGAGTGACGGGCACAATTCACCAGGTGATCATTTACCATCCCGACCGACTGCATATAGGCATAAAGCGTGGTCGGACCGACGAAGCGGAAGCCTTGCGCCTTGAGCGCTTTTGACAAGCGTTTGGATTCCGCCGTTTCGGATGGAACGTCGGCCATCTTTTGAAATCGATTGAGGATCGGGCCGTCCTCCATGTGCGACCATAGAAACGCCGCCAGTGTCGTGCGTTCCGAAAGCTTCAGGAACGTGCGTGCGTTGTCGACCGCCGCCTCGATTTTGAGCCGGTTGCGCACGATGCCGGCGTCGAGCAACAGTCGTTTGACATCTTTGTCGCCATAGCGCGCGATGCGTTCCGGATCGAACGCGTGAAAGGCCTTCCGAAAACCCTCCCGCTTGCGCAGGATCGTGATCCACGACAAACCCGCCTGGAAACCTTCCAGCACGAGCTTTTCGAACAGCCGGCGCTCGTCAGCATGCGGCACGCCCCATTCCTCGTCGTGATACTGGATATATAGCGGATCTGTGCCCGACCACGGGCAACGCTGGCTGGCGGATTGAGGCTTCGGCACGCGCGCTGTCCCCGTCACGAAGGAGTGGCCGCAGTGTTGAAATGTGCCCACGCGGGAATATCGAGGACAAGCGTGCTGTCCCCGGCCTTGATCGGCACGCCCTTCTCGGCAAATTCTTGCGCGCGATCCAGCCGGATCATGGCCAAGGCTCGCCCACCCGCGACCGAACCGATGCGGCCGATCTCGACATCGCCACCAAGCACCGGTTGGCCCTCGACCAGTTTTCCCGCTGTGCCCAAGACAGGCACGATACGCCGCCGCGCCGTGCCACGATGTTCCATCCGCGAGACGATCTCCTGCCCGACGTAGCAGCCTTTGGTGAACGAGACGCCGTCGAGTTGATCGAAAAGCGCCTCATGCGGAAAGGTTTCTGCAAACGCGTAGTCGCGTCCGCCCTCCGGCACGCCAACACCGATGCGGAAGTCGTGATAGTCGGCAGCAGTCGCGGTTGAGACAACAGCTTCGGCCTTGCCGACGATGGCCCGCGCACCCAGTGCGGCGAGGCGCGGATCGGCATAAACATGATCAAGGTCCGTCGTCCGCGACCCGCCGAAGATCGCCACGACGTCATGATCGGCCGAAACGTCCCTGATCGTCACGGCCGCCCGCAGCCTGTACAGGGATAGCCGCTTGACGAGATCCCCGGCACGGTCCCGCGCGACGTCGAGCAGTAAACCCTGGGGTGTCCGCACAACAAAGAAATCGAAGAGGATTTTGCCCTGCGGCGATAGCAGTCCTGCAAACACGGCCGGCACAGTATCCAGGCGGCTCATGTCGTTTGTGAGCAGTCCCTGCAACAACGTCAGCGCATCGGGGCCGTCGACGGCAACGACACCACGATCCGGCAATGGGGCGATCTTGATCTCACTCGTCATTGGGGCCAAGGATTGCTATCAGCTGCCCGTACCTAAGGCTGAGGCCTCCGCTAATGCAAGCCGGAACCCTGCCCGGCCCCGACGCGAGCTTTGAATTTAGCATGACAGCACCGTTCGATCTCGTCATCTCAGGCGCCACCGTCGTCAACCACGACGGCGAAGGTGTGCGTGATCTCGCGATCCGTAACGGGCGCATTGCCGCCATGGGCGAGCTTGGCTGCGTCAAAACGCTGGACACGCTCGATGCGCGCGGACTGCATGTTTTGCCGGGCGTGATCGATACGCAGGTCCACTTCCGCGAGCCTGGCCTGACACACAAGGAAGACCTCGAAACGGGCAGTCGCTCCGCTGTAGCCGGCGGCGTCACGGCCGTTTTTGAAATGCCCAACACGGCTCCGCTGACAACGTGCGCATCGACGCTTGCGGCCAAGGTGTCAGCCGCGCGTCATCGCATGTTGTGCGACTTCGCATTTTTCGTCGGCGGCACCCGCGAAAACGTCGACGATATTCCAAGCCTCGAACGGCTCGAAGGTTCAGCCGGCATCAAGGTCTTCATGGGCTCCTCGACTGGCAACCTGCTCGTTGACGATCCGCCCACGCTGGAAAAAATCGTGTCCCGGCTCTCGCGCCGGGCCTCCTTTCATGCCGAGGATGAAGCCCGGCTGAAGGATCGCATGCACTTGCGCGTGCCGGGCGATCCTTCCTCGCATCCCGTTTGGCGCGACGAGGAAGCCGCCCTCATGGCAACCAAGCGGCTCGTCGAGCTTGCGGAAAGGCATCGTCGCAGGGTGCACGTCCTGCACATCTCGACAGCTGAGGAAATGGATTACCTGCAACAACATAAGGATTGGGCCAGCGTCGAGGTCACGCCGCATCACCTCACGCTGGCTGCCCCCGAATGCTATGAGAAGCTCGGCACCTACGTGCAGATGAACCCGCCCGTCCGCGACGCCCGTCATCGCGAACGGCTGTGGCAGGCGCTTGCCGACGGTGTCGTTGACGTTCTGGGTTCCGACCACGCACCGCATACGCGCGAGGAGAAGGACCATGCCTACCCCGCGTCCCACTCCGGCATGACCGGCGTCCAGACGCTCGTCCCGATCATGCTCGATCACGTCAACGCCGGCCGGCTGACTCTGCAACGGTTCGTCGATCTCACCAGCCATGGCCCGCAGCGTCTTTTTGGAATTAGGGGCAAGGGCCGTATCGCGCTGGGATGGGATGCCGATCTGACCGTCATCGATTTGAAACGACGCGAAACGATCCGGGACGATTGGATCGAGAGCCGCGTCGGTTGGACGCCCTACAACGGCAAGAGCGTTACCGGCTGGCCCGTCGGGACATTCGTTCGCGGCCGCCGGGTCATGTGGCAAGGCGAACTCGTGCGATCAGGCTTCGGCGAGCCGGTACACTTCTACGACGTGTGACACGACAGCGGTTAACCCCGTCGCGTCGCTGAGCGCTGGTCCTGGCACCGGCCTTGCAATGCGGCCCGGCCATGACCGCAATCACCTCTCCCCAGACCACGCTTGAAAAGACGATGAACTCCACAGACGGCATGACTGGTTCGGCAGTCACGCAGTCGCTGCGGGTGCTCGCTGCAACACTGGCGGTTGCACTGGTGCTCACCGCCGCAATTGTCGGAGTTTATCTTTTGAAATCGGCACTCGGCATCAACGTTTTCCCCGGCAGATCGCCACTCCACGAACTTTTCTATCACCTCGTTCGCTAGGCGACC
The DNA here is from genome assembly GCA_022844105.1 of Hyphomicrobium sp. Classification (GTDB taxonomy): domain Bacteria; phylum Pseudomonadota; class Alphaproteobacteria; order Rhizobiales; family Hyphomicrobiaceae; genus JAGVSR01. The sequence goes on from JALHMJ010000003.1 coordinate 225,960, forward strand.
GCTGTCGGGCAGCTCAAACCAAAAGGCCACCCGTGTCGAACGGGCGGCCTTTTGTTTTTCATCTCCGCAGTATCAATTGACGACGTGCACCGGCGTGCCGACGTTTACGAGCTTGGACAGGTGCACGACGTGGCCGTTGTGCATGCGGATGCAGCCGGACGATGCTTCCGTGCCAATCGAACTCGAATCGTTGGTGCCGTGAATTCGGTACAGCGAGCTGCCAAGATAAATGGCCTTGGCCCCGAGCGGATTATTGATGCCGCCGGTCATTTTAATCGGCAAATAGGGCTTGCGCTGGCGCATCTCTTCCGGCGGGGTCCAGTCTGGCCATGACTTGATGCTGGAAACCTTCTGCGAACCCGTCCACTTGAAGCCCTTCTTGCCGACGGCGACGGGGTAGGCGTAGGCCTTTCCGTTTCCGAGCGCGTAGTAAAGCGTCTTCTGAGATTGATCGACGATGATGGCGCCCTTCTCGTAGCCACCTTTGTAAGACACGACCGACGGGCTCTTCGCGGAAATCGACGGTTTGCCGCCACCATCGAGCAGCGCTTTCGGTTTTCCACCCGGCCCAAAAGATCCCGGCCCAAAGGTCGCGAGCGTTGCGTCAGGCTTCACCTTCTGCTTGGGCGACTGAAACATGCCAAAACCGCCGCTTCCGGCGGGCTTTGAACGCGCAACGTCCCCCCACATCCCGTAGGCTCCGGGGATTTCGGCGAGCGCGGGTGTTGAAATGGAAATGACGAGGCCGGCGATAGCGGCCAAATAGCGAACTCTCATGACAAAACCCTCTTTATTGAGACGCGGGTGACAGCAGGACGGCCATTTAATTCGCGAAAGCGATCTAAGCTCCACGCCCCTCAATTTTGCTAACTAACAGAGTAAAGCTCGCGATGGAACCCACGGATGATACGGATATTTTGACGATTTGCCGCAACCGCGCAACCAGCCCCCATGAGATTTGGCTGCGGTCTGAGCCGGTTGCCTGGCAAAGATCGACATCATCCGCGGCGTCTCGCCTCCCCACTTCCGCCTGCCATGATGCAGCCCGTCGCAATGGACAAGCGTTCAAGCCCTGACTACCTATCGATGACACAAGGGTGCCCACGTCGGGAAGTTGGACTGACGCCATCTTGGTGAACCAAGACCGCGCTGAAGAAAACGCGAGGGAGCGCACGGGCACAAGAACGCATGGATTTCATACCTAATCCCCTGATCATCCCAGTCGGCCTCGTGATTGGCGTGTTGGTCGCAGCCCCCGTCGGCCCGGTGAACGTGTTGTGCATCCAGCGTGCGATCGAGCGCGGCTTTTTTGGCGGCCTGGCAGCGGGCATTGGTGCTGTCCTCGGCGACGGCACCATCGCGCTGATTGCGGCTCTCGGCGTCGGCGCCATCTCCGGAGCCATCGAATATCACCGGACCTCGATCCAGGTCCTTGGCGGCCTTGCTCTGATTGCCTTCGGGATCAAACTTTATCTCACCCTACCGCCGATCGATCAGGCCACCCGAGCTGACCTTGAAAAGACATCGTTGCGCGATTTCGCTTGGGACATCCCGCAAACATACTTTCTCACCATCACCAATCCCGGCGCGGTTCTTGGCCTTTTTGCAATATTTGGGGGTGTTTCGACATTCGTCGAGGTTCACACGACAATCGATGCTCTCACGATGGTGGCCGCGATCATGGCCGGCAGTCTGGCCTGGTGGATTTTCCTGGCCAATCTCATCAGCCGCTTCCGCCATCTGGTGAATGCAAACCACCTGCAGATGATCAACAAATACGCGGGTGCGGCGCTGATGGTGTTCGGCGCGATACTGATTGGTGAAATGGTCTTGAAGGGCGGCCTGGGCATCGGTCACTGACGGGTTTCGTCACGGACTGCCGCTATTGAATTATCCGCCCGAGAGTGAACTCGCCCTGCATCACCCGCCGTTCGAGCCCGCGCGCCAGATCGACGACCGCGTCTTCCCCGTACATTGCCACGAGATCCGTCAGGGCCGCAAACAGGGCGGCATACGCCATCTGTTCCGACGCCACACCATTTTCGGTACCCTCGTCCCAAGCGGCCAAAATGAGCCCGAGGGCTTTAAAGCTGTGGTCGTCACTCTCTGCGAGTTCGCGTGCTTCTGGATTCATTCGTCTACTCCCACCCATCCGCGGCGAGCCGCCCCCGGTCTCACATCCCCGGTCTCACATACGGTCACATCCTTATGCGCTTAACATGGTCCGCACGAATGTGCGGCTGCAGCAGCAATTCAGGGTAAACCTCAACCAAACTTCATCGTGAGGAATTTGCCTTAAACCACCATGGCTCCATCGCGATTACGGTGCCTTTTCGGCAAGCTGTTCGGAAAGTTCCACGCCTTCAGCCATGAACCGGTCGATCGCTGTTTGCGCGGACGGTGTGCACGACGTGTATGTTCGGCTATAGCTGCGATAACCCTGGTTGAAGCTGCGCGTAATGCGTGACTTGCGCAGCGCGCTCGCAGTTTCCGCATCGATCAGCGTGCGCATGTGCTCCCGCCACAACTGTCCGTCGTTGGCCGAGCACAATTCCCGCAGGTAGTGCACCGCGCCGAGGATTTCTGCGAGCCGCATGAGCTGATCGTCATACGGCTTGGCGTCCTGCGCCCCGGCCACACGCACGCTTGCGCCCATCAGTGTCAGTCCAGCCAACAGTGCGGCGGCCGCACGCTTCGTGATGACTAAAGGCCCTAAGGCATGCATTGCCGGTTCCGATGACGATGATTATCTTGACCTATCCGGGCGCATTTCGGCGCTCGTGTGACGCCTCTGAGTTTAACATCGATTCTTCAGTGTCACACGTGTCGAGCCCCTGACACTGTCTGCACCGGTTGTGTGAGGCCGCATGTGCTCGCGTTACAGTCTGACATCGCCGCCGGAAGCCGTGCGAGCCTACTTCGCAACCAGCAATGGCCTCGATTTCCCCCCGCGCTACAACATTGCGCCGACGCAACCGGTGTTGATCGTCCGCAGATCACCGGTGGGAGAGCGTGAGCAACATCTTGTCCGCTGGGGACTGATCCCCTCTTGGGTCAAGGACCCGCGCGAATTTACGACCATCATCAATGCCCGGTCCGAAACGGCCGCTGAGAAGCCGTCGTTTCGCGGCGCCTTACGGCATCGCCGCTGCCTTGTTCCAACCACAGGATTTTACGAGTGGACCGGCAAGCCCGGCGCCAAGCAACCCCACCTCATTCGCCCGCGCGACGGTGGCCTCATGGCGATGGCGGGTCTGGCGGAACATTGGGCCGGCGCCGACGGCAGTGAACTGGAAACAATGGCCATCCTCACGACATCGGCCAACGCCACGATGCAACCGATCCACGATCGCATGCCCGTGATCATCGCGCCTGAACATTTCGAGACTTGGCTCGATTGCACCTCCGGCACGGCGATATTCGCTGAAACGCTACTTTCCGCAGCGCCTGCCGACTTGCTTGAAGTTGTCGATGTGAGCCCCAGGCTGAATAACCCGCGCAACGAGGGACCCGAACTCCACCGCCCTCCCGAGGCCGCAGCCTGAAAGCCCAGATACAACGGAGGTACCGCTGAGAACCACTGAAAACGCTTGAACATCAGCGCACAAGCCGTTGTTCTGGAAAGAAGGACCTTCATTCACCAATCGCACGATGAGACCGCGCAGCCCCTCGCGCGAGCCGCAAGAACCGACTATTCTGCCCGTTGGCCTGAAGCGGTTGGTAGTGCTGCGAGCTAGCCATTGCGACGGCTGATTGAAGTCCGGCGGGGAGACACGAGTATGGCGTATCGAGGCGGTGATTTGGATTTGCGCACGCCGCGCACATGGAGCGCGACGGCGCTCGATTCCCCTCCAGCCTATGAGCCGCGCACCCGCAGCGCTTACACCCCAGGCCCGATCTGGGTGGACGAAGTCGTCCTGACGTGTGTCAACCATGCCTATGATGTGGCGCTCGCCCACCGCGCCTCCGAAGTCGGCCTCGGACATCTCCTTCATGCGCTGACCCGCATCGACGCGGCAGCCGAAGCACTCGAAATTCGCGGCATCCGCGTCGCTGCCCTGCGCCGCGAAAGCGCCACCGTGATTGCCAGCGAACTACCGGTCGGCCTGAATTCGGGTGAAACCGGACCGCGCCATTCGGAAGAACTCGAACACGTTCTGCGTGCCGCCAGCCTGATTGCATCGCGTCGCAATGCGCCGGCCTCCGTCGAAGATCTCCTGCACCTGATGCTTGATGTCGAACCCGACCTTCCTGGCCTCGGACTTCTGGCCCGTGTCGATGCCCGCTTTGGTGCCCTCAACGGTTCATACGCCCGCCCGGTTCGCGCCACCTATACAGCCCGGTACGCCGCATCCAGCGCTGAACCGCCTCCGCCTCCTCCGACTGGCCAGCCGTCTCGCTCACCGCGCATCGACGCTGCCGGCAATTCCGTCGATACCCAGCAGAATTCCAGGCTCGATGCCCTGGAGCAGATGATGCGCGCGTTGAGCACAGACCTCGGCAGCGAGCGAAATATGGTCTCCAATGTTCTGGGCGACCTTCAGCGCGACGTGACCAACCTGCGCTCGTCCCCCTCTGATGTCGGCCCCATTGCCGACCGCGTGGCGACCATTGAACGGTCGATTACGGCCGGCTTTGAGCAATTCTCATTGGCGCTGGCCTCCATCGAGAACGACTTGCGCGCGCGGATGCAGAATTTTGACGTCGCGCCGCTCGGAAATCGGCTCGAGATCATCGAAGAGGCGGTGCTGTCGCGCGATGGAGATAAAGCCATCAGTGACCTCTCCGAACGGTTGGACCGGTTGGAAACCACGCTTGCGGGCGAACGTACGCGAGCCGCTGAAGCCGGCGCGGTCCTGCGCGGCGAATTAGGGCAGCTGGCGCAATCCGTCGATGGTCATCGTTCCGAAATCGTCAGCACCGTGTTGCCGCTGGCCAACCAACTGTCGGAGTTTCGCTCCATCGTCGAATCCAGTCAGGCGGATGCGGGCGAAAAACTTCGCGCGCTCTCAGAACGGCTTTCACCCGTCGAACGGCTCGTTGCCGATACGCTACAGAAGGTCATCGACGGGCAGGTGTCGGGCCGTGATGATCTTGCCGAAGTGTCCGACGCCATCGTCAAACTCAATGCCAACCAGCACACGCTGGCCAGCACCATCGAGCAGTCCCGCATTGAGGCGCGCGACAATGCCCTCAGATATGGTGAAGAGTTCAAGGTAACGGCGGCGAGCCTGACGGGAGCCGTTGACGCCATGGCACCCCGCTTTGCCGATCTTGAAGGCGAGACGCACCGGATCGCCGGCACAATCGAGGGGTTGTCGGGAACGGTCGAAAACATGCACCGTGTCACGATCGAGCGTTATTATCGCCGTAACCGCTTCTGGTACTGGCTTTTTGGCACTGACGACTGGGTCGCCGCCAGCTGGCCGTCGCAGTCGCACAAAATCGCCGAGGAGCTGAAAGCGGTCAAAATCAGCCGTCGGTAGCTTTGCGCGGCGATGCCATCGTTAACGCTGGCATATCCTTTGCTCCCACACGTCCGTGCCGTCCCGCCGCAAGCGCGGACGTGCCGTTCTGGTGCGTGAGACAATAGATGACCGTTAACTCTCAGTTTCATCCGGTTGGCGGCGTTGTCCTCATGACCGCAGGCGGCGCGCTCGCCAACATCATGGCCAATGGCCTGGCTGACCGCCTCGGACCCATAACGGTCATTGAGGAAGCGCCGGAGACCAAGGCCGAGATCATCCGCCGCCGAGTTCGTCTGCAAGGCTGGACTACGGCTCTCGGACAAGTTGCCTTCGGTCTTGCGCAGCGACTGCTTTGGCCAAATTCGGATCGCATCCGCGCCGTCTGGAGCGCGCACGGCCTTGATCCGAGCCCCGCCCGCGGCCTCGTCGTTCACCGTGTCGCGTCGGTGAACGCGCCGGAGTGTCGCGCTCTCTTGGCCAAACTCGCTCCCGACGTTGTCGCCGTCTATGGCACCCGTTTGCTCAAGCCCGCGACGCTGCAAGTCGTCACCGCGCCGTTCATCAACTATCACGCCGGCATCAATCCCAAGTATCGCGGCCAGCACCCCGGATATTGGGCTCTCGCAGAAGGAGACAAGGAGAATGCCGGCGTCACCATTCACTTGGTCGACGCAGGCGTCGACACCGGCTTGGTGCTGTATCAGGCTCGCGTGGCGTTTGCGCCGCAGGACACCATCGCGAGCTATCAGCATGTTCAGGCGGCCCATGCGCTGCCGCTGTTCGCCCGCGCCATCGACGATGCCAGAGCCGGTCGCCTGTCACCGGCCCGTGTCGATCTTCCCTCGCGCCAATACTTCCCGCCGACCCTTTGGCGCTACCTCGCCACAGGAGTGATGCGCGGCGTGTGGTGATCTAGAGCACCTTGCCGGGGTTCAAGATGCCGTTGGGATCGAAGGCGCGCTTGATGGACCGCATCAGGTCGAGCGATACGGGGTCTTTCAAGCGAAGCAGTTCGCCGCGCTTCATCAGGCCGATGCCGTGTTCGGCCGAAATTGATCCGCCCATCTCCGCGACCAGATCGTGGATCGCAGCCGACATCGGCTCCCACAAGTCCAGATAAGCAGCCTTGGCCATGCCGGACGGCTGCGAGATGTTATAGTGCACATTGCCGTCGCCGAGATGCCCGAAAGGCACCGGTCGCGAACCTGGGCAAACACGCTCGACGACCAATGCCGCGCGTTCGAGAAATTCGGGAATGCGGCCGACGGGAAGCGATACGTCGTGTTTGATTGACCCGCCTTCATGCTTCTGCACGTCGGACATCTGTTCCCGCAGCCGCCACAACGCCGCCTGCTGAGGTCCAGAGATCGCAAGTTGGGCTTCTCCGACGAGCCCACGTTCCATTGCGTCGGAAAGCAAGGCTTCGATCGTCGGCCCGGCGCGGCCGGTCTCGGCTGTCGAGATTTCCAACAACACTAAACACGGTGCGGAAGGATCGCTGATCGGCGGTATGCCCTGTCCATGACGCAAAGCGAAAGTCATCGCCTGCTGCGACATGAATTCGAACGCCGTCAAGCCTGAGCCGGCCCGTGTCTGCGACAGTCGGAACAGCGGCACGAGCGCGTCGATGGACGGCAAAGTGACGAGGGCGGTCGCAAGGTCACGCGGTGGCGCCACAAGTTTGACGGTTGCCGCCGTGATGACACCGAGTGTCCCTTCCGAGCCAATAAAAAGATCACGCAAATCGTAGCCCGTGTTGTCCTTCTTCAGGCTCGAAAGGCCGCGCATGATCCGACCGTCCGCGAGGACCGCTTCGAGCCCCAGTACGAGGGCGCGCGCGTTGCCATGCGCCAACACCGCTAGTCCTCCGGCATTGGTGGCAAGATTTCCCCCAAGGCATGCACTGCCCTCCGACGCCATCGAGAGCGGGAACATCAGTCCTGCCGATCGCGCCGCCTCCTGCACCGTGGCGAGCGTCACTCCGGCCTCGGCCGTCAGAGCGAAAGCATCGGCATCGACGCTGCGGATCGCAGTCATCCGATCGAGTGACAGAACGATTTCGGTCCCCGCCGCATGCGGAATTTGTCCGCCGACGAGCCCCGTATTACCCGACTGCGGCACGACCCCGACGCGCGCCTCGTTGCACAGCCGCAGGATGTCGGAAACTTCAGCAGTCGATTGCGGCCTGACGATTAAAGGGGAAACGCCGACGTAGCGGTCGCGCCATTCGTGCAGATACTTTGCCTGCGCCGGATCAGCGCTCGTTAGCGCATGTGCCGTTCCAACGACGCGCGTCAGCGCGGCGATCAGCGCCGGAGATGGATGATTGAGCGACGGGCCCGTCATGCGGCACGCGGCGCGGCAGCCCGGCGCAACCGGTCATTGATGGCAACGCCAAGGCCGGTCTCGGGTATCGGCATGACCGCGACATCACTTGATCCGGCCGCATCGAACGCTCTGAGCGCCGCAAAAAGGTTGGCCGCCGCTTCGTCGAGCTTCCCCGACGGACTGAGATTGATGATGAAGCCTGACGACGGAGCGGCCGGACCGAACGCCAGCAACGCTTCACCTTCGTTGGCAGCCGTTGCGTTGAGACGCAGGCGAGCGTTTGGAGCATAATGGCTCGCAAGCTGCCCTGGTGACATCGGGGCGCCACTGGCAGCGGGCGCCGAGGCAATGGCGACGCCAAGCGTCGTGGCAATCTGGTCGGCCGTCACCGCGCCGGGGCGCAAAAGTATCAATTTCGGCCCCGATGCATCGACGACAGTCGATTCGAGGCCGTGCACCGTTGCTCCGCCATCGAGAATGAGGGCAACCCGGCTTCCCAGATCATCCTCGACATGCTGTGCCAACGTCGGACTGACGTGACCGGAGCGATTGGCCGATGGCGCCGCGACCGGGCAGCCCGCTGCCCGCAACATCGCCTGTGCGACCGCGTGATCCGGCACTCGAAGGGCTATGGTTTCCAGACCCGCCGTGGCCAGCTCCGCGATGCGACAGCCCGGCTTGCGTTTGACAACGAGCGTTAACGGCCCCGGCCAGAAAACGGACGCCAGCACCCGCGCATCGTGCGACAGCGCGCCAATGTTTTCTGCTGCGGCCAGATCCGGCACGTGCACGATCAAGGGATTGAAGCTCGGCCGCCCTTTTGTTGCGAAAATGGCAGCCACGGACGTATCGCTCGTCGCGTCGCCGCCGAGGCCGTAAACGGTTTCGGTCGGAAACGCGACCAGTGCTCCGCCGCGGATCAGGCGTCCGGCTTCCTCAATGGTCGCCGCTGAGGCGGGTACGAGAACCATGAGCATCCTCTGTAAGTACCTTCCGCCGTCGCGGATCTGCGCCTAATGTTGCCGCCTTCCGATGGTTGAAGGACGGCCATGACATATCAGGCTCCCGTAGACGACATCCTTGCTGCACTCAAGGCCGCGGGTGCATTCGACCCAGTCATTATGGACGGATTGGACGAAGACACGGTCCGGGCGATCCTTGAGGAAGCGGGTAAATTCGCCTCCGAGGTCCTCGACCCCCTGAACCGCATCGGCGACAAGACCGGGTCGCGCCTCGACAATGGCGCGGTTGCAACGCCGCCGGGCTGGAAAGAAGCCTACAGCCGTTTTGCCGAAGCCGGCTGGACCGCGCTGCCTTGTCCCGCCGAGGACGGCGGCCAGGGCTTACCCAGTTCGGTCGCCATGGCCGTGGGTGAAATCTGGAATGCCGCCAACCTCGCCTTCGGCGTCTGTCCTTTGTTGACCAACGGCGCCATCGACGCGCTCCACATCGGCGGCTCGGAGGAACTCAAGGCCCGCTACTTGCCGCGAATGATCTCGGGCGAATGGACCGGCACCATGAACTTGACGGAGCCGCAGGCCGGATCCGATCTGAACGCACTCACGACGCGGGCTGTCCCCGAAGGCGATGGCACCTACCGGATCATCGGAACCAAGATCTACATCAGCTATGGTGAGCATGATCTCACCGACAATATCATCCATCTTGTGCTCGCCAGACTTCCGGATGCTCCACCCGGGACGCGCGGAATTTCCCTCTTTCTCGTTCCGAAGTTTCTCGATGGGGACGACGGCGCTCTCGGCCCGCGCAACGATGTCGTCTGCGCCGGCATCGAACACAAGCTCGGCATCATCGCCAGCCCCACTTGTGTCATGAAATTTGGCGAAGAGGGTGGCGCGACCGGCTATCTCGTCGGCAAGGAAAACCATGGCCTCGCCGTCATGTTCGTCATGATGAACGCTGCCCGCCTTGCGGTCGGAGTTCAGGGAGTTGCCGTCGCGGAACGCGCCACGCAACGCGCAATCCGCTATGCCGGCGAACGCAGGCAAGGCCGCGCGCCGGGCGACCGGGACATGGTGCCGATTATCCGTCATCCCGACGTTCGCCGCATGCTTCTCACCATGCGGGCGCTAACTGTCGCCGCGCGGGGCGTCTGCTTAGCCACCGCGGTCGCGACCGACCTGTCTCATAAGGCAAGCGATCCGCAGACGCGCGCCAGGGCCGCCGATCGGGTCGCGCTCCTGACGCCCGTCGCAAAAGCATTCGCCACCGACGCTGCGGTCGAGGTCGCCTCCCTCGGCATCCAGGTTCACGGCGGCATGGGCTACATCGAGGAGACCGGCGCCGCCCAGCACCTACGCGACGCGCGGATACTGCCGATCTACGAAGGGACCAACGGCATTCAGGCCATCGATCTCGTGACGCGCAAGCTCTCCCTTGCCGGCGGCGTTGCGATGAAGTCATACATTGCCGACCTCGCCGGGACATTGTCGGCTCTGCACGAAGCGCAGCACACGGGCCTTGAATTTGGCCTTGAGCAAATGGCGCGCGCGCTGGAGGCTTTCGGTTCGGCCACGACTTGGATCGGCCGCAAGAGTGACGCCGATGGCGATATAGTTTTGGCAGGTGCGACGCCGTACTTGCAGCTTTTCGGGCTCGTTGCAGCCGGCGATGCCCTGGCGCGCGCCGCACTCAACGCCGGCAACGATCCCGCCCCGCTGACGCTGCTGAGGTTTTTCGCAGAAAACCGGTCGGTCGCCGCACTGGGCCTGGCCGCATCGGTTATGGCCGGTCACGCCTCCGTGCTGTCCGCCGATCTTGGAGCCGGCACATGAGCGCTGCTGTGGAAATCAGCGTCGCGGAGGGCATCCAGACGCTGCGTCTGACGCGCCCCGAAAAGCGGAACGCCTTGACGCAGGAGATGTACCGCGCCTTATCCGACGCGCTCGAAGAAGGGGAAACCGATCCGGCCGTCAAAGTACGCGTGCTCCTGGGTAGCGGCGGACACTTCACGGGCGGCAACGACATTGCGGATTTCCTGGCAACGGCGCGGGGTAAGGATGGCCCGCCGCAGGAAGTCCTCCGCTTCATCGAAGTATTGCCGCGGATGAAAAAGCCCGTCATTGCCGGTGTCGACGGCCAAGCGATCGGCATCGGGACGACGCTACTGTTCCACTGTGACCTCGTTTATGCGACGCCGCGCGCGACGTTCGCCACGCCATTCCTCGATCTGGGTCTGGTCCCAGAAGCCGCTTCCAGCCTGCTCATGCCGGCCGTGATGGGTTACAACCGGACGTTTGAAATGCTCGTGCTCGGCGAGACCTTCTCAGCCGCCCGCGCGTGCGATGCCGGCTTTGTCAATTTGCTGGTCGAACCCGACGCTTTGGAAATCCACGTGCTGTCCATCGCAGCCCGCCTCGCAAAGAAGCCACAGCAAGCGCTACTCACCGCCAAAGCCTTGCTCCGCGGTGATCGTAATGCAGTCTTGACCCGCACTCGCGAAGAAGCCTCAGAATTTGCCCGTTGCTTGACTTCGCCCGAAGCAAGCACGGCCTTCGAAGCCTTTTTTGCGCGCACGCGCAAAGGCTCTTCATGAAGCAGGCGGGTGCGCTCCTGCTGGTCGCTGCTTTGGCGCTGGGGCAGGCTCCCGCTGTCGGTGCCAATTGGCTGACCAAAGCACTCGAACACGCAGACGACGCTGGCAAAGGGATTTCGCGCGGGGTCGTCGGCCTCGAACCAGATCTCGCCCGCGCGGTGGCGCATATCAAATCGTTGCCCGAACGCAGCGGCAGTGCGGCACTCGCGGCTCAAGCTGGTCAGGAAGGCCATTGGCGCTTCGTCAATGCAAAAGGAGAAAGCTATACCGCTGCCAACGCCACTGAATTGGCGTCTGTCCGCGAAACGCTGCTGCCCGGTACCACGGGCGAGCTTTCCCTCTACCTCACGCCTGACACTGTTTTCGCACAGCGTGCGCTGCTACGGGACTTGCCTGACGACGCCACGCTTCTCATCGCCACCCGTTCCGGCTCGTATCCGATCCGCCGCCGCAAGTCTGGCGGGATGGACCTCTTGTTCGCTGAAGTCCGGCCCAACCTGCACGTCCGCCTCGACAACGAAGACATTTTTGCAGAAACCCTGTTCCAACTCGGCCAGCCTCTAAAGCCGTCGAGCGTGCGCGTCCTCGCGCTTGAAACCGGCAGCTCTGATGCGTTGACGAGTGTCCCCCGCTTCGATGCCGCAACGCGCATGGCACTGGTCGATACGATCGATCCGGCGCGTCTGGCGACATCTTTTGGGCGCGTCCGCGGTCAAACTGTCGTGCTGACCGGCCGTATTGAAGACGGTTCGCTCGTGTTTATCGATGCCGGCGGCGGGGCCGGACGGCTGCCGCTCGATGACGTGCGAAAAGCCGCGCGGTCCGCGGACGTCAATCTCGTCATCGTCAAAGCCGACAACCCACGCCAGCCCGGGGGCAAGAACTGGCTTTGGCAAACCGCGACAATTCCGGGGCTGGATCAAGCCGTCAAGCAGCCGCTCTTCGGCGACTTCCTGTCGGCCATCAGCCCACAAGCCTCACCACTCAGCATGTCCGGTCACCGCGACGGCCGCCACCGCGTCGTCTTGGAAGTGTTGCCGTCGGAAACTCCCGCGCCGCTGACCGACACCGTGGTCGGTTGGCTCGATTCCGTCGCCGGCGAAGCGATGGGCCGTATCGCCACGACTGGTTTTGAAGCCGATCTCAACGACGAGCAGCGTCAAAGCGATCTCGACCTGCGCATCATTCCAGGACTGCCGTCGTCGATTCAATTCGGGTACCTCCTATTCGTAGCCATGGGCCTCTTCGGCCTGGGCACCGCGTGGGCTTGGTGGGCCCGGATCTGGCCACCCGAAGACCGATCCGAATATGCCAGCACCTGGGGCTATGCACTTGCCCGCGCTGTTCGTGCGCTCCTGTTTGCCATGATCTTTCTTCCCCTGGCTGGATTGCCGATGTTCGTTCGCTATCTCGGCCTGCAGATCTGGGCACTTGTGACGGCACCCATCCGTGCGCTGCGGTGGCTTCGCGAAAGGCTTGTGCCAAGACCCGGTTGAGCCGTACACCGCTAGCATCGCTTGAGGAGACGGCAATAATGGCATCGCTTGCGGGAAAAACGCTCTTCATCACCGGCGGCAGCCGCGGCATCGGCTTGGCCATCGCGCTGCGTGCGGCCCGTGACGGGGCCAATGTCGCCATCGCGGCCAAGACGAGCGATCCCAACCCCAAATTGCCCGGTACCGTACACTCGGCCGCGGCGGAAATCGAAGCCGCCGGCGGACGCGCGTTGCCGATCGTGTGCGACATCCGCTTCGAAGATCAGGTGATCGATGCGGTGACGAGAACAGCCGAGACTTTCGGCGGCATCGACATCTGCATCAACAATGCGTCCGCGCTTTCGCCCACGGGGACTGAAGCGACCGACTTGAAACGCTTCGATCTGATGTTTGCCATCAATACGCGCGGCACCTTTCTGACCACGAAAACCTGCATCCCGTTTCTGCGCAAGGCCGCCAACCCGCACGTGCTCATGCTGTCGCCGCCGCTCGATCTGCAGCCGAAGTGGTTCAAGAACCACGTCGCCTATTCGATCGCCAAATACGGGATGAGCCTGTGCGTGCTGGGTATGGCGGAAGAGTTCCGTAAGGACGGTATTGCCGTCAACGCGCTGTGGCCCCGAACCGCGATTGCCACCGCCGCGATCGAGAACGTACTGGGCAAACAGTTGATCGCCATGAGCCGCACTCCGGAAATCATGGCCGACGCCGCTCACCTGATCCTCACGCAGCCGGCCCGCGAACTGACGGGCCAGTTCCTCATCGATGATAGCTTTTTGTTCGAAGTGGGCGGTGTCACCGATTTTACCCCCTATCGGGTCGATCCGTCGAAACCACTGGTGCAGGACTTTTTCGTTCCCGACGACCGTCCGCCCCCTCCCGGCGTTGCGGTCATCCCTCTCACTCTCCCAGGCAGTTGATGGCGCATTGCATGTCTTACCCCTGGCGCTTTACCCCCCCGTTTGGCTAACATCGCAACCGTCACAACGAAAAGGATCGGTACGGGTCATGACAACCCTGCTCGTCACGCACCCGTGTTTCATTGATCACGACACCGGCTTTGGGCACCCCGAACGGCCGGACCGCATGCGGGCCATCGACAAGGTGCTCGGACACGAGAGCTACGCGGCGCTGTCGCGAATGGAAGCCCCGCTGCGCGACGACGTCGAAACGCAAATTGTGCTCGCCCATCCACGCCAGCATTTCGAACAGATGCGCCGGGCTGGCGAGCAGGCGATCGGCGAAAGCCGCCTCGTGCGCATCGACGGCGACACCGTTATGTCGCCCGGTTCCTGGGAAGCCGCTTTGCGCGCTGTGGGCGCCGGATTGCAGGCTGTCGATGAAGTCATGGCCGGCCGCGCGACGAATGCGTTCGCACAAGTCCGCCCTCCCGGCCACCATGCCGAAAGCGACCGGGCAATGGGCTTCTGCTTTTTCTCCAGCGCGGCGATTGCGGCGCTATATGCCCGCGCCAAGCATGGCTGCGAGCGCATCGCCGTCGTCGATTTCGATGTCCATCACGGCAATGGCACTCAAGACGTTTTTTGGTCGGACAAGGACTGCTTTTATGGCTCGACCCACCAGATGCCGTTGTTCCCAGGCACCGGCGAATTGTCCGAGACGGGTGTCGGCAACATCTTCAACGCGCCGTTGCGCGAAGGCGATGGCGGCGATCATTTCCGCGAAGCGTTCTCCGAACGGATACTAAAACCTCTGCATAACTTCGGCCCCGATTTCATCGTCATCTCTGCCGGCTTCGACGCCCATCGGCGCGACCCGCTCGGCGGTCTTCAACTGGTCGAAGCCGACTTCATGTGGGCGACCGAAAAACTCGCGCGGATTGCCGAAGGCCACGCTCACCGCCGGATGGTTTCAATGCTTGAGGGCGGTTACGATCTGGATGGGCTGGCGAAATCCGTCGGTGTTCACGTCCGAACGCTGATGGACGTCGGGAGCTAGCGCCTTGATCGGACAAGGCTCTGCAATCGGGCCTTGTGTTTGAGGTCGAACGCCGGGTATCCCGCAGGGAACGTCGGCGATACCGTTCAGCTGATGCCGAACAGCAACCCGCCTGGCGGGACGAACCTCCTAACGCGGGGCAGCACCATGAACAAGGCTTTGAACAAGAACGCCGACATCAAGGACATGACCTTCGAGCGTGCGCTCAAAGAATTGGAAGCCATCGTCTCGCGGCTGGAGCGGGGCGATGTCGAACTCGAAGAAAGTATTTCAATTTATGAGCGCGGGGAAAGTTTGCGCGATCACTGCGACCGCTTGCTCCGGTCAGCGGAAGCCAAGGTCGAAAAAATCACGCTCGGTGCCGATGGCGCGCCCAAAGGGCTGACACCCCTCGACGCCGAGTAGAACACCCTTGCCTCACCATTGCTGGCCGCCTAACGTCCGGATACGGATTGTCACTATCGGAGTGAGCTTTGGTGATGCAATTGTTTCGGCTCACGCTTTTTGCAGTCTTGGCGGTAACCGGCATCATAGGCTCTGCCGCCGTTGTCAGCGCAGGCGATGCTGCGCCGGTCGCCACCACCGCGACCGCGGTTGAACCGGCCAATTCAGGTGAGGTCAAATCAGCCTTCGAAAGCGCCAAGGAACTCGGGACCGTCGAGGCTTGGAACGCCTTTCTCGGCGCCTATTCGACCGGGTTTTACGCCGATATGGCGCGTGCCTACCTGAAGAAAGTCGAAGCTCCACAGGCCGTCGATCTGCCGCCAGCCCTGCCGCCCTCCTCAGCGCGTGCCGGCGAACGCTCCTGCTCTGAACGCAAAAGCCTGCGATCGCAGCACTCGCGGGAGCCCACGAAAATCACCTTTATCAACAATTCGGGCATGTACCGCGCGATCATGTGGATCGATTTCGACGGCACCTTGAAAGACTACGGTGGCCTCAATTCCGGTGAGCAATTGGCGCTCGATACCTACCGCACACATCCCTGGATGATCGCCACCGGTCCTGGCGACTGCCTCCAGATCTTCCTCCCCGCCGCAGAACCCGCAACCGTCGAACTGCTGCGATTGGCTGCCGACGACGCCCCGGTGCGCGAGGAGAAGGCCATCGAAAAAAAGGCTGAAAAGTCCAAGCCAGTGCAGCAAAAACTCAAATGCGGTGAGAATTACAAGCTGAAGAACGGCGAGTGCGTTCTGCTACAGAACTGCGGAAAAAACGCCTACCGGAGCGCTGAAGGCGACTGCACCTGCAAGAAGGGTTACGAGATGCGCAGCGGCAAATGTCAGTGGCCCCAGAACAAAGACGGTTTTGAAATCGCGCCTTGGAAAAAAGGTGGCTGTTCGGGCTGGCAAGCCCAGTGCAGCCAGGGTAACGGCGACGCTTGCGGCAAATACGAGGAGAACTGTCAGGTCAATTGACGCTGTTCTGGAACGCCCGGCGGCCCGGACAGGTTGAAAACGCCATTCGTACCATCTGCCGCAGGCAGATCCCGCTGTTTGACAGCGCTATGGCCTTCATCGCGCCGGGCAGCGGCGGTAGTGTCATACGGAATTCGCTGCCCGCGGGATTGAGCGGCCACTGGTCCCCCGCCCGGCCCTTGGAGTGATTGCCTCGGTGAGCAAGACCCCACTTCTCGACACCGTCAGGATACCAGAGGACCTGCGCCGGCTGCCGGAAAGCGACCTGCGTCAACTCGCTGACGAACTGCGTCTGGAGACGATCGATGCCGTTTCGGTCACGGGCGGCCATCTCGGCGCTGGCCTGGGCGTGGTCGAACTGACGGTGGCGCTGCACTGGGTGTTTGATACGCCGCGCGACCGCATCGTCTGGGACGTCGGCCATCAAACATATCCGCACAAAATTCTGACCGGCCGTCGCGACCGCATTCGCACGCTGCGCATGGGCGGCGGGCTCGCGGGCTTCACGCGCCGCGCCGAAAGCGAATACGACCCGTTCGGCGCCGGCCACTCGTCAACGTCGATCTCCGCCGCGCTCGGTATGGCCTGCGCCCGTGACCTCGAAGGCAAATCGAACAACGTCGTCGCCGTGATCGGCGACGGCGCCATGAGCGCCGGCATGGCCTACGAGGCGATCAACAACGCCGGCGCGCGCGATGAACGCCTCATCGTCATTCTCAACGACAACGACATGTCGATTGCGCCTCCCGTCGGCGCTCTCTCCCACTATCTCGCGCGCACCACCTCCAGCGGTACCTATCTCTACTGGCGCGACGTAGCCAAGCAGTTAGCCAAGCGCCTTCCCAAAAGCTGGGAGCGCCGCGCCGCTCGCGTGGAAGAATATACCCGCCATCTCTGGCAGGGCGGCATGTGGTTTGAGGAACTGGGATTCTATTACGTCGGCCCGATCGACGGCCACGATCTGGGCGCCCTGTTGCCGGTCTTGAAGAATGTCCGCGACGCCAAGCAGGGACCCATTCTGGTCCACATCGTAACGCGCAAGGGCAAGGGCTACGCGCCGGCCGAAGACTCAGACGACAAATACCACGGCGTCGCCAAGTTCAACGTCGTCACCGGCGCGCAGGTGAAACCGAAACCAAATGCGCCGACCTACACGCGCGTCTTCGCCGACAGCCTCGTGGCTGAAGGCCGCAAGGACAAGCGCATTGTCGCCGTCACGGCTGCCATGCCCGACGGCACCGGCCTCGACATTTTCGGCAAGGAATTCCCCGACCGCATGTTCGATGTCGGCATCGCCGAACAGCACGCCGTCACCTTTGCCGCCGGTCTCAGCACCGAAGGCTATCGGCCCTTCTGCGCGATCTATTCCACATTCCTGCAACGCGGCTACGATCAGATCGTCCATGATGTGGCCGTGCAGAACCTTCCCGTGCGTCTTGCGATCGACCGCGCCGGCGTGGTCGGTGCCGATGGCCCAACACACGCCGGCTCCTTTGATCTGGCCTACCTCGGGTGCCTGCCTAACTTCATCATTATGGCGGCCGCCGATGAATCCGAACTCGTCCACATGGTCGCGACTTCAGCCGCAATCGACAACGCGCCCTCAGCCGTCCGCTACCCGCGCGGCGAAGGAACCGGCTGCGACTTACCCACCGAAGGTATCCCGCTTGCAATCGGCAAGGGCCGCATCCTTCGCCAAGGGTCGACCATTGCCCTTCTGTCTCTCGGTACCAGGCTCACCGAAGCACTGAAGGCAGCCGACCAGCTGGCGGCGATGGGCCTATCCACGACCGTCGCCGACGCGCGCTTCATGAAGCCGCTCGATACGGATCTCGTGACCCGTCTCGCACGCGAGCATCAGGTATTGGTTACGGTTGAAGAGGGCGCCATCGGCGGGTTTGGTAGCCACGTGCTGCAGTTTCTGGCGCTGAATGGCCTCTTGGAACGCGGCTTGAAGGTGCGCCCCATGGTGCTTCCCGACCGCTTTATCGAACAGGACAATCCCAATAAAATGTATGCCGACGCGGGCCTCGATGCTGCCGGGATCGTTCGCAATGCATTAGAAGCCCTCGGCCGTCCGGATGAGGCCGACGGCGCGAACCGCGCCTAGTAACGCTAAAGTAACGTGAGGAAATACGAATGACCGCTGCGACGAGCTTGCTTGGGCGTGCCTTGATTGCGCTGATCTTCATTCTCGCCGGCGTCAATAAAATTCAGGGCTACGAGACAACGGTCGGCTATATGCAGCAGTTCGGTGTCCCGGCCCTACTTCTTCCCGGCACGATTGCCTTGGAAATTCTAGGGGGATTGGCCGTCCTTGCGGGTTTCTATTCGCGCCTCGCCGCCATTCCGCTGGCAGTCTTCACGCTTCTCACCGGCATCATCTTCCACGGCAACTTCGCCGATCCGGTTCAGATGGTCCTCTTCTTGAAAAACCTTGCCATCGCCGGTGGCTTCCTTCTGCTTTTCGCCCACGGCCCTGGTGCCTGGGCCGTCAACAACAAATAGCGGCCGCCCGGTTGATGCCTATCGCAGCCGGCACGGCTGGGTTATCGAACCCGATGAGAAAGCGCCTGGACGAGACGCTGGTAGAGCAGGGCCATGTGGCGACCCGGTCGCGCGCGCGAGATATCATTTTGCGCGGCCTCGTCCATGTGGATGGACAGGTTGTGACAAAGCCGGGTGCCGCAACCCCGGCCAGCGCTCAGCTTGCAATCGCTCCCAACTCCGGCGCGGATTTTGTCTCGCGTGGCGCACTGAAATTGCAGGCGGCACTCGATCATTTCGGCTTCGACCCGGCTGGTCGCATCGCGCTCGATGCGGGCGCGTCCACGGGCGGCTTTACCCAAATTCTGCTCGAAAGAGGCGCGACACGCGTGTATGCCGTCGATGTGGGGAACGGCCAGCTTCACCCACGGCTGGCGAACCGGCCCGACGTCGTGTCGATGGAAGGCACCGATATCCGAAACCTCGACAGAGCGCGCCTCAACAGTCCGATCACGGCTCTCGCAGCCGACGTCAGTTTTATTTCTCTATCGAAAGTTCTACCGCCTCTGATGGCCCTCGCAGCGCCCGCTTGCTGGCTCGTCGCGTTGATCAAGCCGCAGTTTGAAGTCGGCCGCGACGCGGTGGGCAAGGGCGGTCTTGTCAAGAACCACACAGCGCGGGCCGCCGCCGTGGCCGCCGTCGAAACCCTGATCGCATCGTCGCCCGCATGGCGGACGTGCGGCGTCATTCCCTCGCCGATCGAAGGCGGCTCCGGCAACATCGAATATCTGATCGGAGCTCGCCGCGATGGCTGACGCGCAGGACGCACTCGTCGAACGTCTCGGCGGCAAGGGCGATGGCATCGTCACGACTGGCGGATCGGAGCGTTACATCGCAGGCGCCTTGCCGGGCGAACATTGGATTCTGCCCGCCGCCGGCGAGGAGCCGCGCCGTCTGACAGACAGCCCCGACCGCGTCGCGCCCGCCTGCATTCATTTCGGCACCTGTGGCGGCTGCATGGCACAGCACATGAGCCAACCGCTGTATCTCGACTGGAAGCACCAGATCGTCCGTGACGCATTTCAGCATCGCGGCATCGCCGCGGTGGTCGAGCCCGTTTGCCCGATGCCGTTGCACTCACGCCGCCGCGCCTTCTTGGGCATTGAACGCAACGGCAGCGAAATCCGCATCGGCTTTCGCCAGGAGGGCCAGCACGCACTCGTCGATATTACCCAGTGCCTGCTCCTCGACCCTGCGATCATGGGCGTCATCCCGCAATTGAAAACGATGGCCAGGATTGCCGTCCCGGACAAGTCGAGCGGTCGCTTGATCGTGACCAAGCTCGACACTGGCCTCGATGTCGCGTTCGACAACGGCCATAAAATGCTCCGGCCCGAAGAACGTGCGGTGCTCGCCAAAATGGCCGAAACCGCGCGCATCGCCCGGCTGGTCGTCGCCGGTGACGCGATCGTCGTGCGCTCCGAGCCGCGCTTGTCCCTCGGCGGCGCCGAAGTCGACGTGCCGCCGTCGCTGTTCCTGCAAGCCCTTCCGGAGGCCGAACGGCAGATGATCGAATTCGTCGTCGCAGCCCTGCCGAAGAAGGCCAAGCGCGTCGCCGATCTGTTTTCTGGCCTGGGAACTTTCACGTTTCCTTTGGCCGCCAAGGTCCAGGTGACAGCCTTTGACAGTGACCGCCGCGCTATCGCCGTTCTCGAAGCAGCGGTCCGACGTGCAACCGGCCTGAAGCCGATCGAGGCCCGCGTGCGCGATCTCTTCCGCGAGCCCTTGTCACCCAAGGAATTGGAAGCCTTCGATGCGGTCGTTCTGGACCCGCCGCGGGCCGGCGCGGCCGAGCAGGCCGAACGTCTCGCCCGTTCGAAAGTCCCTGTCGTGATTGCCGTCTCGTGCGCGCCAGCGACGCTCGCCCGCGACGCGCGCACCCTCATCGACGCCGGCTACAAGATGGGCCCGGTAACGCCGATCGATCAGTTTATCTTCTCGCCGCACATCGAAGCCGTCACAGTCTTCCGCCGCTAGCCCTCGATCAGCTGATCGAGAAGCTGGCGGACATAGGCGGGAACAACCTCTGTCGCCGGTCCGTGAATGGCTTCGGCAAAATGCGAATGTCCCTCCGACGGTTCGAGATTGAGCTCGACCGTGTGCGCGCCGGCTTCTCCCGCAACCTGGACAAAACCAGCCGCCGGATAAACGTTGCCGCTCGTTCCGATGGAAATGAAAAGATCAGCCGCGCGCAGCTCACCGATGATGCGCTCCATGTGGTAGGGCTCCTCCCCGAACCAGACAACATCAGGCCGCAGCGTGCCGGCCTCCCCACAAGCCGGACACGTCGTTTGCAGAAACATGTCCTTGAGCCAAGGCATGCGGGTTCCGCAGCCCAGGCACCATGCCTGCAGCGCCTCACCGTGCATATGAATGAGATTTTTCGAACCGGCCTGCTCATGCAGCTGGTCGACGTTCTGCGTCACCAGCGTCACCGCTCCTGGATGCGTCTGTTCGAGCAGGGCGAGCGCGAAATGCGCGGCATTGGGCGCCACCGACTGATGCGCACGGCGACGCATATTATAGAACTCGTGCACGAGCTGCGGGTTCTTCTCAAAGCCTTCTGGCGTGGCGACGTCGCGATAATCATACTTTGCCCAGATGCCGCCCTTATCCCGAAATGTCGGCACACCGGATTCGGCGGAAATTCCAGCTCCGGTCAGGATTACGATGCGTTCGAACTCCGGCATTCCCTCGCCACCCAAATTGCTTCTCTTTTCTGATCCAACAAACTACGACACTCCGGCGTACCCTGGCGAGGGCTGTGAACCAAGACGAAAAAGGCTGCTTTGCGAGTGAAGACAATTCTCAGTTGGTCGAGCGGCAAGGACAGTGCCTGGTCGCTCCACGAATTGCGGTCCGACCCGGCCGTCGAGGTCGTTAGTCTGCTGACCACCATCAACGCAACCTCCGACCGTGTCGCCATGCACGGCGTGCGCCGCAGCATTCTCGAAGTGCAAGCCGCCGCTGCCGGGTTACCGCTCCATGTGGTGCCGCTTCCCTGGCCCTGTTCGAACGCCGACTACGAGCGCTTGATGGGCGACTATGTCCGCGCGCAAGTCGCTGACGGCATTGAGGCTATGGCTTTCGGCGATCTCTTCCTGGAGGATATCCGCCGCTATCGCGAAGCCAAGCTTCAAGGCAGCGGTCTGACGCCTCTGTTTCCCCTCTGGGGCAAGCCCACCCGCGCCCTCGCGGAGACGATGATCGACGGCGGTCTTATCACATATGTGACCACCGTTGACCCCGCAAAGCTCGACGCGAGTTTCGCGGGCCGGTGCTTCGACCGAGCCTTCCTCGAAGACCTGCCGGCGAACGTCGATCCGTGCGGCGAGAATGGCGAGTTTCACACCTGCGTCGCCGACGGGCCTATGTTTGATTGTGCGTTGTCGATTGCCGTTGGCGACGTTGCCATGCGGGACGGATTTGTCTTCACCGATCTGCAGTTGCTGCAGCCTGATCAGTCCGGCCGGGACCATGCGAATACCAGATAGCGCCGCAGCGCAAACGTCATGGCAAAGCTCATTCCAACGGCGCAAACCTTGGCCATTCCAGCCGACAGACCGAAAGCCTGCACCGCCAGCGTCACGATGGCGACCGTCGTGACCAGCCCCGCAACACCGCTGAACGCGAATTCCATGAACAGGCGGCCATGCGGCTTACCCGTCCGCGCGGCATCAAACACGAAGCAAATCGACAGAATGTAATGCAGGATGAGGCCCGCCGAATAGCCCGCCGCAGCCGCTAGCGACGCCGATGCGCCCGTGGATGTGAGTCCGATAAAAATCGAGAAATCGACGATCAGAGCGACCGCGCTGATGACGGCATACCGTGAGAGCTGCCCGAAGAACCGGTGGCGCTGAAAACGCAACTGGACAGCGCTCAACGAACCCGGCAGTGCCGCAGTCGTGAGCGGAGCTAGATTTTCGGACTTTCCCGTCATTACGCGCGTCTTTCGATCCGCACGCGCTCCGGCACCATGCGCACGCTGGAGAGTGCTTCCTTGACGCCGGATTGCCCGGCCTCATGATATTCCGCATCCTCGTTGACGTTCCACACGTCAAAGACCTGTTCACCCGCCAGGATATTCTTGACGGTCAGCATCGCCGTCATCATTGCATGATCTTGGTTGTTGTACTTGTGCATTCCGTTGCGGCCGACGAGATGCAGGTTCGGGCAATGGGCCTCGAGTCCTGAGCGCACAGCGTCGACGTTTGCTTTGTAGTGATCGTCATAAACCGGGTAGGCCTTTTTCTGGCGCACCACGCAGCCGTCCTTAACTTCGTCTTCCGTCGCCAGCCCGATTTGAGCAAGCTCCCTCTTCGCCAATGCGATGAGGTCGGCGTCGGACGAGTTCCAAAGGCCGTCACCCTCGAAGCAGAAATATTCAAGTCCCAAACACGCGAGATTGTCGTCGGGCACCATCTCTGGCGACCACGAACGGAAATTCTGAATGCGGCCAACCTTCACGCTGGGCTCATGGATATATATCCAGTTGTCCGGAAACAGATCCTGCTTGGCAACCACCAGTGACACCGTGATGAAGTCGCGGTACCGAAGTTTCGCGGCGGCATCTTTCGCGACGCTTGGCGCCGGCGTAATCGCAGCCAAAAGTTCAGTGATCGGCGCAGACGAGATGACGTGGTTCGCGGTGAAGTTTTTGATCGCACCGTCGCAATCTGTGCTCTCGATCGTCCAGATCTTGGACGCGGCGTCGTAGGCGAGCCGCGACAGTCGCTCACCCATCAGGATTTCACCGCCCTGCGCCCGCGTCTTTTCCGCCGCCGTGTCCCACATCATGCCGGGACCCTTGCGCGGATACTGGAAACTCTCGATGAGGGTTTTGATCACCTCTCCGTCGCCGGTATTGCCGTTCGGCTTGATCGCCGGAATTGAGTTGCGCAGCGCGTTCGCCATGGCTGACCACAGGTCGAGACCTTTGATACGTTGAGCCGCCCAATCCGCCGAGATGTCGTCGCACGACATGCCCCACACCTTCTCGGTGTAGGTTTTGAAGAAATTGGCAAACAGGCGTTCGCCGAATTGGTTTGCGACCCACTCGTGGAAAGTGACGGGTTTAACCGTTGGAAACGCCTGCTTGTACATGAATGACATCACGCAAAGCGCGCTCTCCACGAGGCCGAGGTTCGTCAGTGCCTCGAAAGCCTTCAGTGGATAAGAGTAATATTTCCCGTCGAAGTAGATGCGGCTGAGCCGCGGCCGTTCGATGAAGTCGCTGGGCAGGATCTCGTGCCACAAATCGACGACTTCTTTCGATTTCGAAAAGAAGCGATGGCCGCCAATGTCGAACAGAAAGCCTTTGTAGTTCACGGTCCGGCTGATGCCGCCGACATAAACCGGATCGGCCTCGATGACGCGCGTTGAGACGCCGCTTTTGGTAAGAAGGTAAGCAGCCGTCAGACCTGCAGGACCGGCACCGATGACGAAGACGTCGCTATGAGAGATGTGGCTGACCGCTGAACTCGTTATGGACCCGAGGGGCGCCTGCCGCGCGCAGTCCCCATCGATCACGGACACTAGCCAGAACCTCTTAAAAAACACTCGACAACCCAGCGGGCCTTATCAACCAAGTCTTAACTTGTCGCCGCGCGATCGGAGTTTACGCCATGACAAGACCCGTGATGGTACATGTGCGCGATCAGTGCGGGGATAAGCGGTATGATCGCATCTATCGATGCTCCACAGATGTGGCGGCGGGTGGTGGAAACGGCGGTGAAATCCGAACCGTTTCACTGGGCTGTCGCCATCTGGGCCGCGCTCGCTGTGGCGCTGATTGCCGTGGATCACGCCCGCCTCGCGCAATTCTTCCTCGACACCGATGATGCGACACGACTGATCGAGATCCGATCCTTGAAGCAGACGGGGGCGTGGTTCGACAACACGCTCCCTCGCTTCGGCACGGATGGCCTCGTTTCGCATTGGTCGCGCCTGATCGATGCGCCGGTGGCCCTCTTGATCTTGTTCTTTTCAATCTTCCTGCCGGTCACGGCGGCGGAACTGGCAGCGCAGGCCGTCTGGCCGCTCATGCTTTTGCTACCGCTACTCGTCATCCTGGCGCGAACCGTGGAGACACTGAGCGGTCGCACGGCAGCCGCCTTTGCTCTGGCTCTGGCCGCAACCGCGCTGACGGCGCTCTTGCAGTTCCGGCCCGGCCGTATCGATCATCACAACGCGATGATCGTCACAACGGTCGGGTCGATTTTTTTAATGGTGCTCGCCAACGCCGATCATCGGAAAAGCATTCTTGCCGGAGTGCTCGCAGCCTTGAGCCTCGCCATCGGATTTGAAGCCCTGCCGATTGTCGCTCTATCCAGCATCGCGCTCGTTTTCTGGGCCGTCCTCGACCGGACCATGGCCGACGCTGTCACGCGCTATTGTACCGCTTTCGCAGCAACGCTCGGTCTCTCTTTTGCCGCGACCGTCCCCCCTTCGCACTGGATGTCTGTCAGTTGCGACGCTCTATCGATCAACCTGCTGGCCCTCGTTGCAAGCGGCGCAGCCGCAGCGGTCGTGGTTCTCACCATCGGCCGTGGCTGGAGCACAGTGTCCCGCCTTGCAACGCTCGCTGCGGCCGGTCTTGTCGGGGTCGCGCTCTACGGCGCCATCGAACCGGCATGCCTTGCCGGCCCCTTTGGCCAGGTGCCGAAAGCAATTTATCCGATCTGGCTCGACACGGTCAGCGAGGCGAAGCCCCTGACCTGGCACTTCATGCGTATGCCGGGGCTTGCATTGTCGATTGCCGCTTTATTGTTCGCGGGCGCTGCCGCCTACGTCCACCTTCTGCGGCAGTCAATCGACAACCGCCTAGTGTATCTCGCGGTGGTTGCCGTGGCGACGGCCGTACTGGGGATATGGCAGTTTAAGTTTGTGTCGTACGCAACGTGGATGGCGATCCCCGCGCTCGCCATCCTGATTTCGCGTGTCGAAGGCACGATACAAATCTCGCGCCTGTCCATGCAGCTGATCGTGCTCTTCTGTTTAAGCCCCGCTACGCTCAGCATCGCGGGCGGCAAGTTGGCCAAGGTCGTCGTTTCACCGGCCAGCGCTGCGCCGCACTCTGCAGAAGTGGCGGCCTGCAGCGCCAAGAACGTAGCCGGTGCGCTCGCTGCCTTGCCGTCCGGCCTCATCGTCACACATATCGATCTAGGCCCCGTCATAGTCGCGACAACACATCACCGGGCCCTCAGCGCGCCCTATCACCGTCTGCCTGACGGCATCATTGCGGCCCACGCCATTTTCGCGGCGTCGCCAGCCGAAAGCCGTGCGCGCCTCACCGCTGTGGGAGCCGGCTATGTCGTCTATTGCCCGCATCGGTTCATGCCCGGCGTGGCGGCCCAGGCTGGGAGCGATACACTTCTCGCCGGCTTGCGCGATGGCCGCGTTCCAACGTGGCTCGTTGATGTCACGCCGCCGGGTGCTGCTCCGCTGCGTGTGTGGCGCATCGCTCAATAGTCGAACGTGCGGTCGAACTAGCTGCCGCACTGTCCGCGGTGACGCAGCATATGGTCGGCGAGCACACAGGCGAGCATCGCTTCCCCAACCGGCACGGCACGAATGCCCACGCACGGATCGTGGCGGCCTTTTGTGAAGATCTCCGTCGCCTCGCCCGATACCGTCACCGTCTTTCGCGGCGTCAAAATCGATGATGTCGGTTTCACCGCAAATCGGCAAACGATCGCCTGTCCCGTCGAGATGCCGCCGAGAATTCCGCCGGCGTTGTTTGACGAGAAACCGGGACCATGGTGGCGTCCGTGCGGCACCGAGTTCGGGCGCATCTCATCAGCATTCTCTTCGCCGGTCAGTTCCGCAGCCGCCATGCCGGCGCCGATTTCCACACCCTTCACCGCGTTGATCGACATCATTGCGGAGGCAATGTCCTGGTCGAGCTTGCCGTAAAGCGGTGCTCCCCAGCCGACCGGTACGCCTTCGGCAATGACTTCCACGATCGCGCCGATCGAGGATCCGGCTTTGCGGATGCCGTCGAGGTAGCCTTCCCACTCTTTCGCCACGATTGGGTCAGGGCAGAAAAACGGATTGCTGTCGACCTCATCCCAGTTCCAGCGCGCACGATCGATCTTGATCTTGCCCATCTGCACGAGGGCACCGCGCACCGTGATACCCGAGCCGAGCACCTGCCGGGCAATCGCGCCGGCCGCGACGCGGGTCGCGGTTTCGCGCGCCGACGACCGCCCACCGCCCCGGAAATCGCGGATGCCGTACTTCGCTTGGTACGTGTAATCGGCATGACCTGGTCGAAACGTCTGAGCGATCTCGCTGTAATCCTTCGATCGCTGGTCGACGTTGCGGATTAGCAGCGAGATCGGAGCGCCGGTCGCGACCTGCCGGCCTTCAGCGTCCGTAAAGACCCCCGACAGGATTTCGACCGCATCGGGCTCCTGACGCTGCGTCACGAAGCGCGACTGTCCCGGCCGGCGCTTGTCGAGATAGGCCTGGATGGCCTCAGCCGTCACCGGCAAACCCGGCGGGCAGCCATCCACGACGCATCCGATGGCTGGCCCGTGGCTCTCGCCCCAGGTCGTGACGCGAAACAGGTGACCGAACGTATTGTGTGACATGGATGCCGTTGAGCCTGGAACGGAGGGCAAGGCGAACGCCGATTCAAAGGTGGTGTTGGTGCAACCTTCGGCATCCGGCACGTTGGAGGCAGTGTCTTACGGGCACCGGCGCTGGCTCGCAAGACGGGTCGTCGTGGCTGACACGTGACAGGATTCACCGACGCAGTTAGATGAGATGATGGTGCCGCGTGTCCTGCACGTCTCACGAGCAGAGGAGGCATGGGGTGCAGGAGAGCTGTCACGCGCCTGCGTGACCAACTGTATTTGTGGCGTTTTCTTTGCGTTTTCAGCGAGTTCCCGGCGGTCTGAGCAACTGCCCCGAACTGGCCAATAATAGAAAATGGAAGAACCGGAGCAGCCGCTGCTCCGGTTCTTTTTTGTTGAGTGTCAGACGCCGCGCAGTCAGCCGGCCGTCAGAATGATTTTTCCGATGTGCGTGCCTTCCTCGATCCGCCGGTGCGCGTCGGCAGCCCTCGCGAGCGGGAACGTGCTGTCGATCGGCACCCGCACCTCGCCCGATGCCAGGAGGGGCAGCACCTCGGCTTCAACCTTGCGGGCGATGTGCGCCTTCACCTCCGCCGGCCGAATGCGCAGGGTCGAGCCGGTAATCGTCAGCCGCTTGAGCATGACGCGCATGAAATCAATTTCTGCTTTCGAACCCGACTGAAAACCGATGTAAACGAGCCGCCCGTCATCGGCGAGCGCGCGGATATTCTTCTCAATGTAAGGGCCGCCGACCATGTCGAGGATAACATCGACACCCCGGCCGCCCGTTGCCGCCTTGACCGCGTCGAGGAAATCTTCACTTCTGTAATTCACCGCCACGTCGGCACCGAGCTTCAGCGCCGCTGTGCACTTTTCAGCCGAACCCGTCGTGGTCAGCACCTTGGACCCGAAGGCCTTCGCCAACTGGATCGCGGTTACGCCGATGCCCGACGTGCCACCGTGGATCAGGATCCACTCGCCGGCCTTCAACGCGCCGCGCTCGAACACATTGTGCCAAACGGTAAAGAACGTTTCCGGCAGACCGCCCGCTTCGATGATGGACAGTCCTTCCGGGACGTGCAGCGTTGTGCCTTCGTCAGCAAGGCAATATTCCGCGTAACCGCCGCCGTTGACGAGCGCCATCACGCGTTGACCGGTTTCGAACCGCGTCACGCCTGCGCCGATGGCCACGACGTCCCCGGCGATCTCTAGCCCCGGCAGTTCGCTCTGCCCCTTCGGCGCCGGATAAAGTCCCATCCGCTGCAGAACATCGGGACGGTTCACACCGGCCGCCTGCACCCGGACGAGAACCTGTCCGTTGCCCGCTGACGGCACGGGCAGCGTCTGCGTTTGCAGGACGTCCGGACCGCCTTTGCCGGCAATTGCAACAACGGTCATCGTCTGGGGAATGGCTGGCATATCGGTTCCGCTGCATCTGGCGAGGGTGTGTGTTGAGGTGAGCAGTATGGCGTGCCATCTTTCCCGGCAAGGGGAGCGCGACAGGACATTCGCTGTATATCAACGCTAGAGAGGCAAACAGTCATGGATTGGGACGAGACCAAGGCGACGCCGTCGACCGGTCATACCATTGGCGAACCGCTCGACAAGCTGTCCAAAGATGAATTGCAAGCGCGTCTCACATCGCTTGACGGCGAAATTACGCGGCTCAAGGCGGAACTTGAAAAGAAAAAAGCTCACGAAGCGGCGGCGGCAGAACTGTTCACAGGCAAGACTTGACCGTCGATGTTTGTTCGATTTTGAACCGGGCACACGGTAAAGCGTCGACGGTCGCTCACCAATGCCGGACAGGCGCAAACGCTTTATTTACCAACCCGGCCTAAGGTCAGCGCATCCAGTTTTCTGGACCCGAGTGGGTCACACCGCTCTATGACGCCTCCCTGTTTGACTTAGAGCCGCCGCAAGGCGGCTCATTTTTTGCGTGATCCACAGGTAAGTCGGCCGCCGGTCGGAATGTTGTCCCGTTCTGCCGCGTTTGATTTCGAGTTGTTAACTCTGGCCAGCTAAGTTGGCGCAGTGTAATGGTGTCGAGAGAGTAAGCGTCTGTGTCGAAGCGTTCCATGAAAGACAAAACAAGTTTCGAGTTCCGTGCCGTCGACGCCGACAGCGTGACTGTCTCGTTCGGCGAGCGGTTCCAGGCTTCGGCCCAGTTCGACCGCGTCTTCAAAGAGGGCATGTCCCTTGTCGAGCGCACGGCCGCCTACCTTGATGGCGACGGCCGCAAGGCGGCCAAGGCGCTGACCGGTCAGTCAACCGTTCTCTACACCACCGAAAGTATGCGACTGACCACCCGACTGCTCGATCTGGCCTCGTGGCTGCTGATCCGCCGCGCGCTGAAGGATGGCGAGATTACCGAAATCGAAGCCCAGAAGAAGCGCGCCCGCGTCAAGCTTCAGAGCCTCGGCAGGCCGTCTCATATTCGCGGCTTCGCCGATCTTCCCGATGGTCTGCAAAAACTCATTGAAGAGAGCTTTGCGCTGCACGACCGCATCGTCCAGCTCGATCTTGCCATGACCGCGCCGGGTGAAGAGGCGGTTGCCGCCGCTGTGCAGATCAACCCCGTCGGCGCTCAGCTCTCGCGTCTCCAGCGCGCCTTCGCCAAACTCAATTGATCCGGCGCACGCGCAAGACCGCCGTTACATAAGCAAAAGGCCCGGGCATCGCGCCGGGCCTTTTCAGTTTTGACAATCCGATAGAAGCGGCAGCCTAGAACATGCCGTCGAACTTCTTCTTGAAGCGCGAAACGCGTCCGCCGCGATCCATCAGCTTTGTGTCCCCACCCGTCCAGGCCGGATGCGTCGACGGATCGATGTCGAGGTGCAGCTCGTCGCCTTCCTTGCCATAGGTCGAATAGGTGACGAACTCCGTACCATCAGTCATCTTCACTTTGATCTGATGGTAATCAGGGTGCAGGCCAGGTTCTTTTTTCATGGTAAGGCGCTCTGTGAAAAAACGGCTGCAACGCCAGCGAGAAAGATCCCGCAAACCACCAGCCTTGAATTCAGGAAGGCGCTTCTATAGTCGAGAAGCTGGGCCGGCACAAGCCGAAGCCGCCGCAGGTCAGCTTCGAGGTCGAGTAACGCGCACAAGACAGCGTTCCTGCTACGTTCTGACGCTTGCGGCGGTGCAGCCACGAAGCCACCCGGAGGCCTTATATGAAGGCGTAAGATGGACCTGTGAAGATTTGAGTGAATTTGGCCAGACCTCACGCAGAATGGGGCGGCAGTGCAGAAAACGTCTAGGGATTTCATGACAGCGTCGCACCCGTCCGTAGAAAAGAACGCCAGCAATGTCGTCAGCCTCGTGCCGCCGCCCGAGGCGTCAGGCAGCGAGGCAAGCCCAGCTCCACGTGGCAGTCGCCTCGAAGCGATCCGGCCGCTCATTCGGCTGAAGCCCTATCTCATGAAACACAAGGGCATGCTGGTCTTCGGGCTTGCAGCGCTTGTACTGTCCGCCGGCGCCATGCTCTCCGTCCCGCTCGCGGTTCGCCGGATGATCGATCACGGCTTTTCAGCCGAAAACGCCGGGTTTATCGATCAGTACTTCGCCATGATGATCGTCATTGGCGCCGTCCTGGCTGCTTCGATTGCCGCGCGCTTCTATTGCGTCAGCTGGCTCGGCGAACGCGTCGTCGCCGATCTGCGCCAGGATGTCTTTGCCCACCTGACGCGTCTTGGTCCGGCATTCTTTGAAAAAACGCATTCCGGCGAAGTCATGAGCAGGCTCACTGCTGACACGACACAGATCAAGGCTGTGGCCGGCCACACGATCTCGCAGGCGTTGCGCAACCTGATCATGCTGATCGGCGCCTTCGTGTTGATGTTCATCACCAGCCCCAACCTCTCGGGCCTGACGCTGATTGCAATCCCCGTCATCGTGCTTCCGCTGATGGCCTACGGTCAGGCGGTCAAGAACCTGTCGCGCAAGGCTCAGGACTCGCTCGCCGAGGCGTCGGCCTATGCTGCCGAAAACCTCACCGCCGTTCGCACAATGCAATCCTTCGCGCATGAAACGGCGGTCGCCGACCGCTTTGACGACGCGGTCCAACGTTCCTTCGATGCAGCGCGCGACCGCATGAAGGCACGCGCAGGCCTGACGGCTCTCACGGTGTTTCTCACTGTCTCCAGCATCGTTGCCGTGCTCTGGTATGGCGCTTCCGCCGTAATCTCGGGCTCGATGACCGGCGGTGAATTGAGCCAGTTCATCATCTATGCGCTCTTCGTCGCGGGAGCGTTGGGCGAACTGGCGGAAGTGTGGGGCGAGATCAGCCAGGCATCGGGCGCTGCCGAACGCCTGACCGAAATTCTCGCCGTCGTCCCCGAGATCCGCTCACCCGAACATCCAACGCCGATGCCCGAACCGGCGCTCGGCGCCATCGATTTCGACCAGATCACGTTTGCCTACGCCTCGCGCCCGGACATTTCAGCGTTGCGCGATTTCACCCTGCACGTGAAGCCGGGCGAAACCGTTGCCCTCGTCGGACCCTCGGGCGCCGGCAAGACGACAATTTTCAACCTGCTGCTGCGGTTTTATGATCCGACATCGGGGCGGGTGCGGGTCGATGGTGTCGACGTGGCCGCGGCCGATCTGGACCAGTTGCGCCGCCGAATCTCACTCGTGCCGCAGGATGTTGCGATCTTTGCCGATACGGTTCTGGAAAATATCCGCTACGGCAGCCCTCAGGCCAGCGAGGATGATGTTCGCAAGGCCGCCGTTGCCGCCCAGGCCGACGCATTTATACGCGCTCTGCCCGACGGATACGGCCAACGACTGGGCGAACGCGGCGTCACGCTTTCGGGCGGTCAGCGTCAGCGTCTGGCCATTGCCCGCGCGATTCTGAAGAACGCACCCATCCTTCTGCTCGATGAAGCGACCAGCGCACTGGATGCCGAGAACGAACGTGCCGTCCAGCAGGCGCTTGAAGTGGTCATGCGGGACCGCACGACGCTGGTCATCGCGCACCGCCTCGCGACCGTGCAAAAAGCCGATCGCATTCTTGTCATGGAAGAGGGGCGCGTGGTCGAGAGCGGCACGCACGCAGAACTCGTCACCAAAGGCGGGCTCTATGGCCGACTGGCCGCGCTCCAGTTTGGCAAGGAAGCGGCCGAGTAGAAGACGAGCCGCAATTCAGCGGCTCGTCAGCTTCAATTCGATCCGCCGGTTTTTACGCAGCGACGCTTCATCAGTCCCGCTCTCGATCGGCTGATATTCGCCATACCCGGCCGCAACCAGCCGCACCGGCGGCACGCCGCGTGCAATCATATGTTTGACCACCGACGACGCACGTGCCGTCGACAGTTCCCAATTGGATGGGAACTGTGCACTGGCTATCGGACGAATATCGGTATGTCCGTCGATCTGAACGACCCAGTCGATTTCTTTCGGGATCTGCCGGCTGAGATCGGCAATCGCCATGGCGATCGGGTCGAGCGCTGCCAGCCCCTCCGGCGTTAGCGACGCCTCAGCCGACTCGAACAGAACCTCGCTTTCGAACACGAACCTGTCGCCGACGATGCGGATATCCTTGCGATCCTTGAGCAGGTCACGGAGCCGCCCGAAGAAGTCCGATCGGTAGCGCTGCAATTCCTGCACCTGCCGCGCCAGCGCGGCATTGAGCCGAGCGCCAAGATCCTTGATCGTCTTGTCGCTCTCCTCGCCCTTCTTCTCAGAAGCACCGAGCGCTTCGTTGAGCGCGGCGATCTGGCGCCGCAGCTGGGCCAATTGCTGGTTGAGAAGATCGACCTTGGCCAAGGCCTCGGCCGATACGGACTTCTGTTGATCGAGTTCGGTCGCCAGCGAGCCGATCTGCCCGGCCGCCGACTTCGCGCTTTGGTCGCCAACCACCGCATCACCTGAAAGCCTCTCGTTCTCAGCTTTCAGCGTGGCCAGCGTCGCCTGCAGTTCGGCCAATTCGTCCTCGCCCTCTTTGGCTTTGCCTTTTTCCAGCGAGAGCAGACTCGTCAATTCCGAAATCTGCCGATTGAGCCGCTGCAACACAGTGTCCTTGCCGGCCGATTCCTGCGTCGCGAAAAACTGCGCCAGCATGAAGATCGACATCAGAAAGGTGACGACCAGCAGCAGCGTGGACAGTACGTCCACGTATCCAGGCCAGTATTCGGCATGTTCACTCGCGCGGCGCCGGCCGCGTCCCTGGGCCATGTCAGGTTGTCCTGCGCTGGAAGTTCTCAGCCAGGGCTTTCAGAGCGCCAGCCAATTCAACCTGCTGCGCCGACTGCTCATCGACCCATTCACGCACGACCTTCTGTTCGCTGCGCATGAGTGTGACGAGTTGGTTCACCCCGCGCGCCAAGTCCTTGACCGCTTCGTCGGGTTGAGCGGACGGAGGTGCTACCGCTGCATATCCGGCCGCGCCGTTGATCGCGCCCAGCCGGTCGGAGAGATCGGCCACGGCCCGCTGCATTTCATAGACCGCGCTCGTCAGCTGGCGGCTGGCTTGATCTGTCGCCGACGATGATCCAGGCGTCAGCTCGGTGATGCCCGACAGCCATTCTTCCAGCTCATTGTAGAAGCGGTTATGTGCGTGGTTTGCCTGCAATTCGAGAAAGCCCAGGATCAGCGAGCCGGCAAGACCCAGCAACGATGACGAAAATGCCGTCCCCATGCCCTTCAATGGTGCGGCGAGCCCAGCCTTCAACTCGTCGAACACCGCAACCGATTCACCGTTCGTATTAAGCGCGGCGATCGCGCCACCGACCGACTGCATCGTTTCGAGCAGGCCCCAGAATGTGCCGAGCAGCCCGAGAAACACGAGGAGGCCGACGAGATAGCGGCCCGTGTCGCGGGCTTCATCGAGACGCGATCCGATGGAATCCATGATCGAGCGCATTGAAACGGTGGCGAGCGAGAATGTCCCCGTGCGGTCGCGCAGCATGTTGGCCATCGGGGCCAGCAGCACCGGTTGCGTGTTGATTGCGAGCCCGGGATCGGAAATGCGGAACTCGTTGACCCAGCGGATCTCGCGGTAAAGCCGGATGACCTGTCGGAAGGCATAAATGATGCCGAGGCCGAGAACGCCGACGATGAGCCCGTTGAGGCTGGGGTTGGTCATGAACGATGTGACCAATTGCTGATGCAGGATCGCCACGAGAAATCCAACGAGCGTCAGGAAGATCAGCATCCGCAAAACGAAGACGCCGGGCGGCGTCATTTTGCGGGTGAGGGAGGCGCCCCCTTCGGCGCTCCGCTTTTTCATGATCATTCCAAACCTCCGGCGGGCGAGCCTTGCGGCCACCAATATTGCGCGGCCTGACCCCGCGCGACAGTATCCGATGGCTATGACACCGGAAACCGGCAAGATGATGCCATGCCCGGCTCGCAGTGTTCTCCTCTTTCCAGTGCATACGATTGATTTTGCGGCAGCCAGGCCGCAGCCGGCACGACGGCTAGCTCATCAGCCGGGTGATTTCAGCTCTCAAGGCCGGCGCCAGATCCGGCCGGTCGAGCGCATAGGCGACATTTGCGGCCAGAAACCCCAGCTTCGACCCACAGTCGTAGATCGTCCCGTCGAAGCGAACGGCGTGGAACGGCTGTTTCTGCTCGCTCATCAACCGGATCATGCTGTCGGTCAGCTGGATTTCACCGCCCGCACCCTTTTCCTGTTGCGCCAGGAGGTCGAAAATCTCCGGTTGGAGAATATACCGCCCGGTGATGTGTAAATTCGACGGAGCGGTCCCCGCTGGTGGCTTTTCAACCATCTCCGTAATGCCCGCAACCTTGGCATCCGTGTCTGTGACGCCGACGATCCCATATTGGTGCGTTTGATCCTCGGGCACGGGTGCCACCGCGATGAGATTTCCGCCCCTCGCCTCATACGCCTCGATCATGTCCTTCAGGCACGGGGTCGCGCCATGATGCAGCATGTCGGGCAGCAGCAGCGCAAACGGTTCGTCTCCAACAATGTCGCGCGCGCACCACACCGCATGACCAAGACCCAGCGGTGCCTGTTGCCGGGTGAAGCTCGCTTGCCCCGCCTTGGGCAGGTCGGCCATCAGGGCTTCGAGTTCTTTCGTCTTCTTGCGGTCCAATAGCGTGCGCTCGAGTTCGAACTGCATGTCGAAATGATCTTCGATCACACCCTTGTTGCGCCCGGTCACGAACACGAAGTGCTCAATGCCGGCCGCGCGGGCTTCATCCACGACGTGCTGGATGACCGGCCGGTCGACCACGGTCAGCATCTCCTTTGGCACGGCCTTGGTGGCGGGCAGAAAGCGTGTGCCGAGGCCGGCGACCGGAAATACGGCTTTACGGATACGCTTGGTATGGGAAGGCATGCGGGTGGGCTCCAGGTCAGTGAATCGATAATCGGCGGGATACGTGAAACCGGCGGGGCAGGGTAAGGTTCGAATCCGGGCACGAATCTTGAATAGTGCGTCGCTAGAGAGTGCTGCGAATTAGGAACTGATTAAGGCCCGGCAAAGTTGGGTGCCGTAAGCAATCATCAGTTTCGGTCGCAAAGACACGCACGCGTGTCGCGGACCCAACGTATCAAGGAGGCGCGTTAACCCTATGGCTGTTCTCGTGACAGGCGGTGCAGGCTTCATCGGCAGCCACATGGTTCTGGCGCTCTTGGACGCGGGCGAAAATGTCGTCGTGCTCGACAACCTTTCAACCGGCTTTCGATGGGCGGTCCCATCCGCCGCCACGCTCGTCGTGGGCGATGTCGGCGATCAGGATCTCGTCCGCACCGTCATACGCAAGTACGGCGTTAAAGCCATTATCCATTTCGCTGGTTCCATCGTCGTCCCGGAATCGGTTGCCGATCCGCTGGGTTACTACAACAACAATACCGTCAAATCCCGTGCCCTCATGGAGGCGGCCGTCGCGACCGGCATCCGGCATTTTATCTTCTCCTCCACAGCGGCCGTCTACGGCAATCCGGCTGAAAACCCGGTCAGTGAAGCGGCAAAGCCCGCGCCGATGTCGCCGTATGGCTGGTCGAAACTCATGACCGAAATCATGCTGGCCGACACGGCCCGCGCGCATGATTTCCGCTATGTCGCGCTGCGCTATTTCAACGTCGCGGGCGCTGACCCGAAAGGCCGCTCCGGCCAATCGACGCCGCGTGCCACGCACCTCATCAAGGTCGCGTGCGAAACCGCGCTCGGCCAGCGGTCGCAGATGGAGGTCTTCGGCACCGACTACCCGACGGCAGACGGCACCTGCATCCGTGACTACATTCACGTCAGCGATTTGATCCGCGCCCACGTCGCCGCACTGGAATATCTGCGCGCTGGCGGCCAGTCGGACGTATTCAACTGCGGCTACTCGAAAGGCTTCTCGGTCCTCGAAGTCATCGACGCGGTGAAACGCGCCTCGGGCAAGAACTTTGACGTTCGCCTCTCGCCGCGCCGCCCCGGTGACCCCGCCGCCATCGTTGCCGGTTCGCAGAAGATCCGCGACACCTTGGGCTGGCAACCGCTGAATGACAATCTCGATGAGATCGTCGGACACGCCTTGTCGTGGGAAGACCATCTGGCGGCCTTCAAGATCGCGTCCTAAACGGCATTGCCAAGCAGCGTCGCTGGGTCCAGAACCAGCCGCGACATGACGTATGATCCCGAAGCTCGTCGCGACACGCCGTTGGCGCGCAAACTGAAACAGCGCATTCACCGCGACGGTGCCTTGACCGTGGCTGAATACATGCAGGCGTGCCTGCAGGACCCCGAATACGGCTATTACGTCAAACAGCAGGCCATCGGACACGCCGGCGATTTCATCACCGCCCCCGAAATCAGCCAGATCTTCGGCGAGTTGATTGGGTTGTGGTCCGCCGTCGTCTGGCAGCAGATGGGATCGCCATCCCTTGTGAATCTTGTCGAACTCGGGCCCGGCCGCGGCACGCTGATGCGCGATGCATTGCGGGCCGCGTCCAAAATGCCCCCGTTCCTCAACGCACTCAAAGTGCATCTTGTCGAGAGCAACTCTGTATTGCAGCGCCGTCAGCGTGAAGTGCTCGCGGGAGTATTTCCTCCCGTGATCTCGAACGCGTCGATGGCTGTCGTTCCGCCAGGAGCGGTGATTGTCATCGCCAACGAGTTTCTCGATACAGTCCCCG
Organism: Hyphomicrobium sp.; assembly: GCA_022844105.1. GTDB lineage: Bacteria > Pseudomonadota > Alphaproteobacteria > Rhizobiales > Hyphomicrobiaceae > JAGVSR01. The sequence goes on from JALHMJ010000003.1 coordinate 263,407, forward strand.
CCGCGCAGCGCTCAGTGGGTGGCGAACGCCGCGTCACGCTCGACGCCAAGGACCGCCTCGTTTTCGATCCGCCTGAGGGCACGTTTCACGAACGGCAAGACTTCGCACCTCTTATTGATCACCTTGCGTCGCGAGCGATGGACGCGCCGCTGGCAGCCTTGTTCATTGACTACGGACATCTCCAATCGTCGGCCGGTGAGACGATGCAGGCCACGCGCAGTCACGCGCCCGAGCATCCGCTTTGCTCTCCTGGCGAAGCCGACCTGACGGTGCATGTCGATTTCGCAGCGTTCGGGGCGGCCCTGGTGGGCTGCGGTCTGGCCGTTGACGGTCCTGCCACGCAAGGCGAATTTCTCGGCCGGCTTGGAATTGTTGAACGTGCTTCGCGTCTCATGAGCGCCAATCCTGACAAAGCCGGCGAAATCGAACTCGCTGTCGCGCGTCTCATTGCACCCCAGGGGATGGGCTCCCGTTTCAAAGCGATCGGAGTCCGATCTTCACGCCTGTCCGTTCTCCCCGGTTTGGGGTCAGACCCCTAAACAGAGGTCTGACCCCATTCCCACTAAGTAGGGTGTTCGGGGTCAGCAGGGTGTTCGGGGTCAGACCCCTACTCAGGGGTCTGACCCCGGTTCCGGTTCCGGTTCCGGTTCCGGTTCCGGTTCCGGTTCCGGTTGACCCCGTGTCCCCCGTCTCCCGTTTTCCGCGCCCGGAGTTGCCGACGGCATCGCACGCGGCTATCACCACGACATGCCCAACCCGATCCTCAGCGCATCTCTCGACCTCCCCGGCATCCGGCACGGTTT
>JALHMJ010000003.1:264309-269567 GCA_022844105.1 Hyphomicrobium sp.
CCCCGTCTCCCGTTTTCCGCGCCCGGAGTTGCCGACGGCATCGCACGCGGCTATCACCACGACATGCCCAACCCGATCCTCAGCGCATCTCTCGACCTCCCCGGCATCCGGCACGGTTTTTTCACGCGCGAAGGTGGAGTGTCCGCAGGGCTCTATGCGGGCCTCAACTGCGGCCTGGGCTCCAAAGACGTCCAGGATCGGGTTCTGGAGAACCGCGCCCGCGTTGCAACCCATCTCGGCGGCGCGCAGGCCGAAGTGCTCACCGTTTACCAGATCCACAGCGGCGCTGCGGTTCGCGCGGATGGGCCGATCGTTCGCGATGCGCTGCCAAAGGCGGATGCTGTCGTCACCACCGTTCCTGGCCTGGTGATTGGCATCCTGACAGCCGACTGCGCACCGGTCCTATTGGCCGATGCCGAAGCCAAAGTCGTGGCAGCCGCTCATGCCGGTTGGCGCGGCGCCGTCGCCGGCATCGTCGAGGCCACCGTTGCGGAGATGGAAAAAGCCGGCGCCCGCCGCGAACGGATCTGCGCCGCCATTGGTCCCACCATCAGTCAGAGCAACTATGAGGTCGGACCAGAATTCCTAGCCGAGCTTCTAGCCCTAGATGCGGGGAACGCTGAATTCTTCGTCCATCCTCCGGGCGCGCGAGCCCACTTTGACCTGCCCGGCTTCGTGGCGCGGCGCTTGGATCGATTGGAATTGGCGGCCGTCGACCGCAGCGCGCCGTGCACTTATGCGAACGAATCGCTTTTCTTCTCGTTTCGTCGCACCACGCACCGTTCAGAGCCGGATTACGGGCGTCAAATCTCTGCCATCGTTGTGACCTAACTGCACAATCCACAAGTAAGGTCACTGGGAACGCCGCGCTGTTAGGGACATTGCTAGTTTTGACAGGCAGCGCTCTTGTCGCAAGAATGCTGCCCGGCTACGCAAGGGTCAGTGGGTACCGGTGCTAAAGGGAGAAAAGGCCGCAAAGTCAGTACGTCGGCCGCCGGAGAACAGCGGGTCAGCCAAGGGGGGCGTCATCGTGACGACCAATGATCGTGCTGCGGCGAGGGGCGTTCGGATGCCGGTCGCACGGGCAGCGTTTCTACTGATTGCAGCGCTAGGCCTCGCGGGATGCGAGACTGGCTCTAACTTGTTTGCTGGTGGCGGCGACAACGGCATCGCCCCACTCGCGGACGCGACCCAGCCGCCGGTTGCGCAGCGCGCCAAGGTGGCCGTGGCGCCGATCGTTGGTCCGCCGGATGCGACGTCTCGGTCCCTGCAAACTCAGATCGTCTCGGCTCTGGAGCGCCAGAAGGTAACGGTGGCCAAGCAGCCGACCGATCCTTCGGACTTCACCTTGCGCGGCTACGTTGTGGCGGCCAAGGAAAAGGCTTCGACAAAAGTCTCATACATCTGGGACGTCACCGATCCCTCGGGAAAGCGCGTCAATCGGATCACGGGCGAAGAAGTGGCGGCCGGCGCCGGCGCGTCGAAAGACACCTGGTCGGCGGTAACGCCGGCGATGATCGACCAGATCGCAAACAAGACAGCATCGCAGGTCGTCGCTTGGTTGCCTTCGCAAGGCACGACGCCCGCTGGCGCTCCGGTCACTGGTGGTGTGCCGGTCGCATCTGCCGTGCCGCAAGCTTCTCCGGTCGCGGCAGCTCCCGCCGCGGCTCCGCTCGCCGCAACCGGCAGCATCGGCCGCGGCGGTCCCCTGCTCACGTCGGTGCCGAACGTAACCGGTGCACCCGGCGATGGCAGCATCGCATTGACCGGCGCTATCCAGCGCGAGCTGTCGAAGAACGGTATTTCTCTCACCAGCGCGGCCGGCGAAAACTACAAGGTCGAGGGCAAGGTCACGGTTGGCGCGGTGCGCGATGGCAAGCAGCCCATCACCATCGACTGGCATGTCAAAGACCCCAAGGGTAAACAACTCGGCACCGTTTCGCAGAAGAACGAGGTGCCCCAGGGTTCGCTCGACGGGGCATGGGGCAAAACAGCCGATGCCGCTGCCGCTGCGGCAGCCCAGGGCATTATCAAGTTGCTGCCCAAGACGAACTGACGCCCGCCCGCCGGACTTGAGTTTTTGGGTCTATAGTGCGTGTGTTCTTCCCCTCTCCCCGTTTGCAAGGCGGGGGTGGCCAATGCGCCGCCGCACTACGTCGGATCGCCCCCTCTCCCCGTTTGCGGGGAGAGGGCTAGGTTGAGGGGCAGCATCCGCACGGCTCTTGCACTCACACCAGCGGTTCCACGCGCTCCATCAAGTAGGCACATCCTCGATCTCGCAAGTGGCGGCCCCTCACCCCAACCCTCTCCCCATCGAAGGCGATGGGGAGAGGGGGTGCTTCGACCTTCGCCGGGATGATGGAGTCTGTTATTCTTCAATATGTTGACTACTGCCGTTTACACGCCTCCGGCCGCTTGCTAGAGAGCGCGACATCACATGTCTGTCACAGATCACCCGAGAGGGGTGCGCCATGCCATTCGACGCCCGAGACGAAAGGGACCGCGGCGCTGCCCGCATGAAGCTCGTGTCGGGCAATTCGAACCGCCCGCTCGCTGAAGCCATTTCGGCGTACGTGAAGGCGCCGCTGACCAAGGGTCAGGTGAAGCGCTTCGCCGACATGGAGATCTTCGTCGAGATTCAGGAAAACGTCCGCGGCCAGGACACCTTCATTATCCAGTCGACGTCGTTCCCCGCCAACGACAACCTGATGGAACTGCTGATCCTCATCGACGCCCTGAAGCGATCGTCGGCCAAGCGTATCACTGCAGTGATCCCGTATTACGGTTACGCCCGCCAGGATCGCAAACCGGGTCCTCGCACGCCGATCTCGGCCAAGCTCGTGGCCAACCTGATCGAGCGCGCCGGCGTTGACCGCGTCCTGACGCTTGACCTGCACGCGGGTCAGATTCAGGGCTTCTTCGACATTCCAACCGACAATCTGTTCGCCGCCCCCATTTTTGCGCGCGATATCCAGGAGCAGGGCGGGGCCAAGGATGTCGTCGTTGTTTCGCCTGACGTCGGCGGCGTTGTCCGTGCCCGCGCGCTGGCCAAGCGCATCGAAGCCCCGATTGCAATTTGCGACAAACGCCGCGAACGCGCCGGCGAAAGTGAAGTCATGAATGTCATCGGCGAAGTTGAGGGCAAGCGCTGCGTTCTCATCGATGACATCGTCGATAGCGGCGGCACTCTTTGCAACGCGGCCGAGGCGCTCCTCAAGTACGGCGCCACTGAGGTTTCAGCATACATCACGCATGGTGTTCTTTCGGGCGGTGCCGTCAGCCGCATTCAAAACTCCAAATTGAAGTCGCTCGTCATCACCGACTCGATCCTGCCGACGGAAGCAGTGAAGGCAGCCAAAAACATCCGTGTTCTTTCCATCGCCCCGCTGATTGGTGAAGCCATCGTGCGCACGAGCCGGGAAGAAAGCGTATCGAGCCTGTTCTACTGATAGGCAGTCGGCGACCGAGCGTGAAAAATAGCCACTCGCCCTGCTGCTTGCCGCATTCCTCATCATTGTGCTGACGCATAGCTGCCTGCCGAACGGGCGGCGCATGCATTTGCGTGCAACGTAGCGGAGAATGCTTGCTTTTCTGCGTATCGGATGGACTTCATCGTGCAGCTTTTTTGCACGCGATGACGTGGTCTCCGCATCGATGCAGAAGGGTTTGCGTTGATCGCGGAAATAGGCAGCCTCTACGCCCCATGGTTTCAGACAACGACATCGTCGGCTACACCATCGGATACGATCAGGAAGATATTCATTTCCCGATCTACGCCATGACCGCGTTTGCCGTGGCGTTGATCGCGGCCGGGATCGTCAAGGGCGTACCCATTCTCGCGATCGTCGGCCTCCTGCCTGCCGCCGTCGCCTTCCACCACTTGCCCCTGATCGAGCGGGATAAGCCCCGTATTGGCTCGGGCCAGTACGGGCTGTTCATCGAAGGTCTGGGGCTCGTATCCTGGCGGGCCGTGGACAGCATCGAAACGCTCGAATTGATCGAACGTGGCGGCACGGTCCATGATCTGGTCATCAACCTGAAGCAACCCATCCCCGATGCGTTGCTGGCCGATTGGCGGTCGCGGCCGCTGCTCCGCCGCGCCATGCGCCTCCCCTGGCATCTCGAAAGCAAAACAGAGATCCGTATTCCTCTCGATGTTCTCGACAAGCCTGCCGGCGAGATCAAGGACAATTTTGTCCGGATGTGGCGCTTTAATCGCGGTGTCTGACACGCAACCAATGCAATCCGGAGCAGTTACACGGTGTGGTCGCATCATGTTCTTGCCCCTGCCGCATTTGACGCCGCTAAAGAAGCTAACGCGCCCCCGCCACCCGAGGATATCAATGTCGATTGAATTGAGCCGTTTGACACCGGTGCTGCTGCTTGGGCTGTCCGTCATTGGTGCCACACCGACGCCAGCCGCCGAGACAGCTGAGCCTCCTGCCATTGTGCTGACGCAAGCCCCGCCGCCGGAAGGCGCGACGCAAACCGCGCCGCCGCCGGAAGGAGCAACTGAGAACACGCCACCGCCGGAAGAGAACAAAAAGAAATACGATAAACGCCAACGCGAACCGGTCGAGCAGCGCCAGCCCCCGCCGCAGCAAGGCGCTGCCCAGGACCAAGCGAAAGAACAGCGCCGTCAGCAGCGCGAGCAGCAAAAAGCACTCCAGCAGCAGCAGCGCCAGCAGCAGCTGCAGGAGAACGAACGCGGCGCCGCCGAGCGCGATCAACAAAAGAAGCAGGACTACGAAACCCGGCGTCAGGAACTGCAGCAGAAAAAAGCTGGTCAGGAACAGCAGCGCCAGCAGCAGCTGCAGGAGAACGAACGCCGCGCCGCCGAGCGCGATCAACAAAAGAAGCAGGACTACGAAACCCGGCGTCAGGAACTGCAGCAGAAAAAAGCCGGTCAGGAACAGCAGCGCCAGCAGCAGCAGCTGCAGGAGAACGAACGCCGCGCAGCCGAACGCGATCAACTCCAAAAACAGGACCTTGAACGGCGTCGTCTGGAAGCGGAGAGCCAAAAAGCCGGTCAGGAACAGCAGCGCCAGCAGCAGCTGCAGGAGAACGAACGCCGCGCAGCCGAGCGCGATCAACTCCAAAAACAAGACCTTGAACAGCGTCGTCTGGAAGCGGAGAGCCAAAAAGCCGGTCAGGAACAGCAGCGCCAGCAGCAGCAGCTGCAGGAGAACGAACGCCGCGCAGCCGAACGCGATCAACTCCAAAAACAGGACCTTGAACGGCGTCGTCTGGAAGCGGAG
>JALHMJ010000003.1:269667-282426 GCA_022844105.1 Hyphomicrobium sp.
AAAAAGCCGGTCAGGAACAGCAGCGCCAGCAGCAGCAGCTGCAGGAGAACGAACGCCGCGCAGCCGAACGCGATCAACTCCAAAAACAGGACCTTGAACGGCGTCGTCTGGAAGCGGAGAGCCAAAAAGCCGCTCAGGAACAGAAGCGTTTGAAGTATCAGCAGGAGAACAACGGCAATCGTCCCCCGCCTGAGCAGAACCGCAATGTCGATCGCCGCGACGGCGAACCCCCGGTTGTGATCGGCGTGCCTCCGCCACCGCGCGACGGCGGAGCGCCCGCCGTGGTTCCGACCAATGATCCAAATCGGCGCTACGAGAAGGATCGCCGCCGTGACGGCGTTCGCCCGCCGGTGGCCCAGGAAGAATTGCGCCGCAGCTATGTTCAGCCTAAACGTCAGGCGCGCTCCTTCGAAGACGTGAAGCGCAATCGCCGCGAGCGTGTCATCAAAAACGGCAACGTCCGCGTCATCGAGGAAGCCGACCGCCGCGTGATCGTGCGCCAGGACAACCGCTCCTTCATCCGCCATGACGAGACGGAGCGCTTCCGCCGCATTGCGCCCGACGCCCGCACAATCCGTCGCGCCGACGGCACTTCGACGACGTTCATTACGCGCCACGGTGGCGTCCGCATTTACGATGTCACCGACCGCAACGGGCGACTGCTGTATCGCTATCGCCGCTATCCCGACGGCCGCGAAGTCATCCTGATCGATAATCGCCGCTATTATCGACGCGACAAAGATCGCAATCGCGACGTTCTTATCGGCGCTGGCATCGGCCTGTTGATCGGCAGCGCCGTGGCTCTTGCCGAGCCGCAGGTCCGCATTCCCCGCGACCGATATATCGTCGATTATGACCGGGCCTCAGATGACGACCTCTACGAAGCGCTGACGGCGCCTCCGATCGAGCGCCTGGATCGCGGCTATTCTCTCGACGAGGTCCGCTACTCGCGCACCCTGCGCGACCGCATGCGCCGCATCGATCTCGACACTGTCACGTTCGACTTCGGCTCGTGGGAGGTCGGCCCTGACCAGGAGCGCGCGCTTGAACGAGTGGCCGAAGGCATCAACCGGGCTCTCGAGACAAACCCGGACGAGATCGTCATGATCGAAGGCCATACGGACGCGGTCGGATCGGTGGAGGATAACCTCACACTCTCCGATCGTCGTGCCCAGTCCGTGGCGGAAATCCTGACGACGGCGTTCGGCGTGCCGCCCGAAAACCTCGTGACGCAAGGATATGGCGAGGAACAGCTGAAAGTCCCCACTGACGGCCCCGAGCGCCTGAACCGCCGCATCACCGTCCGCCGCATTGGCCCGCTGCTGTCGGGCAAATTCGAGGAGCCTTCCGCGTACGACGATCGGCGCTAGACGTCGTTAAGCGGATCGAAATGGGGGCGGGTTCGCCCGCCCCCCTGCCCACGGCACCGCGAACGTGCTAGGTCGCGGCCGATGCACGACACGCCCCGCACATCGTCGACCCACCGACCCGCCATCGACCTCATCGAGACCGAGGGCTTTGCCGATTATGCGCTGCTCGATAGCGGCGGGGGCCGAAAGCTCGAACGCTTCGGCGCGATCATCGTCGATCGGCCGGAACCGCAGGCGTTGTGGATGCCGCGGCTTGCCAAATCAGAATGGGCCAACGCCCACGCCGTTTTCTCCGCCTCCGCCGAAGACGAGGAAAAAGGCCGCTGGCGCATCGACAAGCCCGTCCCCGATCGTTGGCCGATTAGATTGGAACTCGACGCGCCGGGCGGCCAGCGGCACGCTGCCGGCTCCCCGTCAGGGGAGTCGCGCGACGCCAATCATCATGCGCCTTCCGGCCGGCTCCGCGCAGCGGAGTCGGAAGGCGCCAATCATCATGCGCCTTCCGGCCGGCTCCGCGCAGCGGAGTCGGAAGGCGCCAATCATCATGCGCCTTCCGGCCGGCTCCGCGCAGCGGAGTCGGAAGGCGCCAATGTAAAACTCCTCTGTAAGATGCAGGGCCTCTGGCATCTTGGGCTTTTCCCCGAGCAGGTGCCGCACTGGCGATGGATGCTGGAGCGTATCGCCGCCGTGACGAGCGGCCCGCCGCGCGTGCTCAATCTCTTCGCCTATACCGGTGCCGCGACGTTGCTTGCGGCCGCCGCCGGCGCAGAGGTGACTCATCTTGATGCGTCCAAGAAGGCGATCGCCTGGGGCCGCGAGAACCAGACCGCCTCCAAACTCGACGCGGCCAAGATCCGCTGGATACTCGATGACGCGGCGAAGTTCGTTGCCCGCGAAGTCCGCCGCGGCAAGACCTACCACGTCATTCTCATCGACCCGCCGAAGTTCGGTCGCGGTCCCGAGGGCGAAGTCTGGGACCTGTTCACGAATTTGCCGGGCTTCCTCTCCGACTGCGCCCAACTGCTCGACCCCAAACAGTCGTCCATGATCTTGACGGTCTATGCGATCCGCGCCTCCGCGCTCGCCTTCGATCAGCTCATGCGCGACACGCTGCACGACAAGGGCGGCCAGTTCCACACCGGCGAACTCGCGATCCGCGCACGCGGCGGCTTCGCGGTGCCGACGTCGCTGTTCACGCGCTGGGTCTCCGCCCCATGACGCGCGCCATCAAGCCGATCACCAGTTTGACCAACGAGCGCGTCAAGGCGATCCGCGCTCTTGAGATGCGCAAGGAGCGCAAGGAAACCGGCCTCTTTCTCGCCGAAGGCGCGTCGATCATCATGACCGCGCGTACGGCTGGTTTCCGCCCCGAAACGCTCGTCTATCGCGCCGGCGCGCTCGAAACCGAGACGCAGCGCCGCCTCGTCGACACCGCGCTCGACGACGGTGCGGAAGTGCTGGAAGTCTCCGGCGCGGTGCTCGAAAAACTTGCCGCGAAAGACAACCCGCAAACGATGTTGGCGACGTTCCGCCAGCGCTGGGCATCCCTGCCCGAGCCGAAAGCCGTGCCGCCGCACGCACTCTGGCTCGCGCTTGAGGACATCCGTGATCCGGGCAACCTCGGCACCATCATCCGCACCGCCGACGCGGTCGGCGCGGCCGGCATCATCCTCGTTGGCCAGTGCACCGATCCCTATTCGCGCGAGGCCGTGCGCGCGACGATGGGCTCGATTTTCAACGTGCCGATTGTCGCCGTTGAGCGAAACACGTTCCTGACGTGGGTGCCGCACTGGCCGGGCGATACGGTCGCCACCACGCTCGACGCGCGCGAGGATTTCCGCATCGCGTCGTATGCCTCGCCCGTACTTCTGATGATGGGCTCCGAAGGCCCCGGCCTCAGCACGGCGATGGCGGCGATCGCGACGCGGCGTGTGAAAATCCCGATGACCGGCAAGCTCGACAGCCTCAACCTCGCCGTGGCCACCGCGATCCTGCTCTATCAACTCCGCGGCCCAGAACTGAAGTTATAACTGCGCCTTCCGGCCGGCTCGCCGAAGGCGTGTCGGAAGGCGCCAAAAACAACACCCGGCTCGCCGAAGGCGTGTCGGAAGGCGCAAATCAACATGGAGGGCGGGGCGCGACGGAGCCGCGGTCGTCCGTAGGAGTAATCAAAAAAGGCGCCGTGACGCCCCGCTGTGACGGGCTTCGCCTGGGCTCGCTCTTACCCCAGGTCTGCCGGCTGCCATTTTTAACGGGCACAACATCCCGACCCTGCGTTACCGCCGGGCATGCAGATCGAGTAGGAAGGGTTGGCCCGCGTGGCCGCGTAGGTCCTCCCTCACCCGTACCCGCATCGCACCATCCGAACGCCTCCGGACAGCGCCCCCAAGTGATGCAGGTGCGCGCAGTGTAGGCGATGCGAGAAGGGGCGGGGATAAGTTGGCAGCGGTTTCGCCGCCCTAAGTTCTCAACACCAGCGGTTCGAAAATCCGCGAGCAGCACAAAATTAAGCAAGGATTAGCAAGGTCGTGACATAGTGTCATCCCGGTCAACAGAGCGTAATTCACGCTCTGAGGCATGACGCCACTTCGTCCGGCACCGACAAATCGGAATGCTCCCCCCGTTGGAAATGAGATCATCTGCGCATCCCGGCGCAGCAAGCAACGTTGCGTGGCAACGCTATCCAAATGGCAAACATTCGACAGAACTTCGGAAGAAAAGAATTGCGGGTCTATCATGGGATCATCCCATTGAATGCGAACCGGCGGACACACTGCACGATAACGGCCCGAGTGCATCGCACCATTTATATTGACATGGCCGAGCACGTCCATTTGCCGTTCAGGTTTCGCATCGAATTTGACCATGACAAAAGTTGGATCGAATGCGAAATCGTATCGCAAATAGGCCGTAGATTGACCGCGCATATGCTTGTGGCGTCATTCGATGAAATAATAAAAGTCGAAAAGGTGAGGCCAACAGGTGTTGGTCGCTATGAGCTGGAGTCCTGGTGCGGCGCAAAGCGATAAAGATCGAGATGGTCATCGCGGGGATGATGTTGTGATGGGGATCGTTCCCTCTACATTTTGCAGGTAGAGCAAGGGTGGGGAAGGATTTGCGTGATCGGCGCAAGCAGCTGCCCCTCACCCTCACCCTCACCCTCTCCCCGCACACGGGGAGAGGGGATGAAGGCACCGCGCCATACACTCACGAACGTCATTCCGGCGCGCGACCGCCAGTGAGCCGGCCGCCGGAGCTCACGGTCCCCGTCGCGGTGCCAATCGATTGACGCCGAGTGTCCGGGCCATCACTGGATCGGATCGAGTCGCTTGATTTCCGTGACCAGTTCGCGGACGTCGTGGCCGCCTTTTTCTTTGAAGACATTTTTCTCGCACCATTTATTGAGCGAGTTGATGTCGAGCTTGGCGCAGGCGGGACGCACGTTCCACGTCGCCTGATAGGGCGAGCAGCCTTTGTCATTGTACTTCCGTCCCGTGGTTGAGCCGCGAAACAGCACGGCACCCGTCGCGGCCGGCAGCGCTTTGGCCTGATGCATCCCTTCGGTATTGGCCTCGCCCACATAGTCGTAGTCGCTGATTTTGGCCGCGCTCGGATCGTTGACCAGCATGAAGACTTGCGATTCGACCCGCAACGCCGGGTTGGCGCAGCTCTTTGACGAGCACGAGTCGAGACCCTTGCCCGGCTTTACGTCGCATGACGAGTAGACCCAGTGCACTTCGATGGTGTCACCCGGTTTCAGCTTGCTCAGACCCGGCTCCGCCTCACAGCCCTCGCCGACGGGCTCCGCCTTCTCGGCCTTGGTCAACGCAACGGGCTTGCAGAGGTAGCCGCCCTCGCCCGGAGCCTTTTCGCTGAAGCCCGGACCTTTGTGCTCGGCGGTCGTGTGGAAGTGAATATTGCAGAGATTCAAGCTCGCGACCGCGGGCGCAAAGCCAAAGGTGATACGATGTTCGCCCCGCTTGTCAGCGATGTCGCGCGGCGTTTGCGGGCCGGCAATTTCGCACGACGGGCCCGGGCCGAGAGAGTCGGTGCATGTCTCAAGCGCGGCGAACGCCAGCCCCATCTGACCGACATTGTAAGTGTATTCGATCGGATCACCTTCAACGGTGACGCGAAGATTTCCGGTCACGTTGGCGAGTTCATTCAACAAATTACTCTGGTTCACAATGCGAACGAACTTGGACGCGATCAGGTTATTGTCGCGCTGCTGGTTCGCGCTGAAGCTATGTTCCTTTTCGCCGCTGCCGGTCTTGAACGTAACTTTGGCATTTCTGACCGTGGAGGTCGTGGGAACGTCAATTGCATGCCAATTTGGATCGACTTCGACCACGACTTGAAAGGGGTTGGAACTTGGGTTGGAAGGTCTGTATGAGCCGCCATAGACGGCCTTGCAACCACGTGTGGTGTTCGTGCCATCTTTGATTTCAAGTTTGACGGTCGTGAATGCGTTGAGCGTTGTGTCCGTTTCCTGAGCCATGGCCACAGCACAAAAGCCTAGGCCAAACACGGCAGCAGCAACGCTGCCTGGAATGGTACGCTGACGCATGCTTTCCCCCTCAACTTAATCAACGCTACACTCTGGTGTACCCGTCACGGTACGGCAGCCTGAACCTGTCCCCACACCAAACTACGTACTCAAAAAACCTCGTCCAATACCTTGGTGTCACCGTTGGCGGCTTCTCGGGTTAGACCCATCAATGGCTAGTAATTTTTGTGGGCCGTACCACAGCAGTACGACAGTTGTTCTGTGTCTGCTTGGGCGCCGCGTGCGCCTTTGACTGGGAGAGGGCTGGGGTGAGGGGCAGCCTCCGCAACGGAGCGAGCGTGTGCGTGAGCCTTGCCTGGGTCCCGGCCTTCGCCAGGATGACGTTGTGGTGGGGACGTATCCCTCCCCCTTGCAGGGAGGGGCATCAACCGTCTGCTTTGCAGAGATTGCGGACTTCGATAATCAAGCTATGGGCTCTCCAAATCCACTCGCAACCCGCGTCCGCTTGACCATCGAGAGCGGCAATCAACGGAACGACTGGTGAGAGCCAATTCGGACGATTGCTCCCGCTGCACTGCGACGCATTGTGGGTCACGCGTGCAGCAGAAAAACACCAGTCCAATTAGCGGTTGAGACACTCCTGCATGAACGGGACACGCTCGATAATGCCGAGAACTTTCTTATCGGCTTCTGCCGCGCAGACTTGCCGGCGATCCACTCGATCCTCTATTTTTTCCAGAAGGGTCTCCTTATCCGGTGCTGGCTTTGCCTTCTCCGTGCCGCCCACATCCACGAGCTCGATTTCCCCAGGACGCCAAGTCTTGTCGAACCAGGGTTCCAGGGGTCCATAGAGACGCAGGATCATAAACCAGCCTTTGCCCGGCAGCGTCTGAATCCAGTTGTTCTCGTAACCTTCGGGTGCCTTCGGACCGAAGAATACGTCAACCGAGCCGTCAGGGTTCGTCTTGACCCCCGCATTCATGCTGCTGACGCTTGGCTGCTTCTGATCGGTCTGCACCATCGAACGTGTCTGGTTATCATAGACAATGACCGACCAGAAATCTTTGACCGGCACGTTGGGCGGAACGCGCATCCGATAAGTTTTGCCCCCGTCGAATGGATTACCTTTCGAATCCTGGACCGACCATGGATACTGCGATCCCTTGCCGACCATTTTCATTTCCATCGCTGGCGTCACGCCGGTCGCGAAATAGTAATACTGGATGTAGCCATCCATATTCGTCACGCCCGGCGAACTCTCAAATTTGTAGCCACCGAAGAACGGCAGGCGCCACGTGCTGTCGGGGTAGAAATAAGCGTCCTTATCCCGCATCTTGAAGGCGATCGTTCGAGCTGTGACGGCTCCGATGTTGGCTGCATCGGCCAGAATTTTCTTCATGCGCTCATCGGGGTCAAACGGCTTGCCCTTCGCGATGCCGATGGATGCGAAGAGCCCTAGTGTCGTCGGATCGCTGCCCTCTGGCGGCTCTTCCTGAATGACCTTGTTGAGCATCTCCCAAAACGCATAGTCGCCGGGCGCGACGAAGTTGGCAGGAACGCCGGACCCATTGACATGCTTGATCGCAGGCGGGTTGGCTGCGTCAGCCAGCTTGTAGATCTTTAGGTATTTTTTGACAGATTCTACGCCGGGCTTTGTCGAGCCGTCGACGACGAAGGCTCGGAAGACAAACCAATTGCCGAATGTGCTTGGGCGGACGACGTGGTAGCCGTCGGGAACCTCACCTGTGTAGCCTGGGGGCAGCACAAGATACTTGCCGCCTTCACCGCGGTCGGGCCCCGTAATGCCGACGTCTTCGACCCAGCGATACCAAAAATCATTGATGAGGCCGAGCACCTTGGGCGGCGCTTCGATAACAAGTGGCCCCTTCTTTGTGTCGATCCAGATGAAGTTGTAAATCGTGTTGTCGTTCGCGGTCAGTTCAACAGTTCGCGCATCGACCAGATCTTCCCAGATCACATTGGTCTCGTTGGCAGGCCCAAACTTCGCAAGCGAATCTCGCATACCGGCTTGGTTCACAATCGGGATCGCCATCAGATAAGCCTGCAAGGCGCGGGAGCGGTCGAGATTGTCGTAGATCGTCTCGACGGTGTCTGGTTTCGGATACCCGTAATCGAGTTGCAGTTTGCCAATGGAACTTTCGATTTCGTCGGGCACCGCCACTCCTGGGGCGATGTCGGTTTTGAATTTCTGCGCGTGTGCAGTTGCCGTAAAAGCAACGACCAACATGGCAGACAACACAAGCGTTCTGAGGGTCATCGTCACAAGTTCTCTCGTCGAATTGAGGGGCGGCACTGCTGCCAATGGCCGAGCACCAAAGACCAAGAGAGTCAGCGATGGTGGCTCATTGCGCGTCAAATTATTATAAAGCAATCCGTGAACCGAGAAGCAGTTTTTTCAACCGCCCACACAGCAAACGCACCATGGATCTCGACCTAACGCGTTAACCTAACAATGCTGTGCCACATGGGTGTCCCCATCGTCTCAACAATCAGACGCTGAGCAGTAACGGAACCGCTCGCCACGCTTTCTCCGGTCCAATGTCCATTTCTGTTTATTCGTCCCACGCCCACGCCCACGCCCACCCCACCACCACCACCGCCCTACGTCCGCACCACCCCCAACCCCAACCTAACCCCACTATCGGCCACCGCTTCCTCCAACACGCCGCCGATGCGATCGCACCATGCTTGCACGCCGTCCGGCGTCGCGACGAGATCGTTGCGCACTTCGATGAGAACGTGCGCGAGGCCGCGCGCGGTGCCGTGCCGGTGCATGCAGTCGTTCTCAAGCCATCCGTGATAGGGCTCGTTGTCGCCGACGACGAGATCGGGATCTTCGCGCAGGCCCTGCAGAAAAATCCGCGCCAGGCGGTCATCGCGGTCCCATAAAATTCCTGCGTGCCACGGTCGCGGCTCGCCGCGCCAGATCGGCGTGAAGGTGTGGATCGAAATCAGCGCCGGAGCGATGCCGCCCGCCAAAGCCGCTTCGATCGCCTGATCGATGGCGCGGTGATAGGGATCGTGAAAGCGCGCGATGCGTTCGGCAATGTCGGCTTGCGTGACCGATCGGTTGCCGGGAATGATGGTGCCGTCCGACAGTCGCATGACGAGCGTCGGATCGTCGGTGCCGCGGTTCGGGTCGATCAGAAGGCGCGAGAAGCACGACAGGATCGCCGCCGATTTCAGCCGGTTCGCGAGTGCCTCGACGAGGGGCGCGGCGCCGGGGTCCCAGGCGATGTGGCGCTCGAACTCGGTGGCCGGCAGACCCAGCGTCCCGAATTCCGGCGGCAGCGCGTTGCTGGCGTGGTCGCAGAGGAGAAGAAAAGGCGATTGGCCGATCCGGTCCTCGCCGATAATCCGAACCGCCTCAAAGTGTTCGCGCTGCACGCCGCCCGGTCCTCCATAGTTGGCTGAGCCTTAACATGGCCCGGCCGGGGAGGCGCAGCATTTCAGCGACGGATGGCCGCTTGACGGCTCAAGGCGCATCCCGCAAACACGACCAAAGTCGAACATTCCCCACCGCCAAATCAGAAAACGAACGGAAATCCGTCATGGCCTCGAGCGACCCGGCTGAGCAGCGTCGATTGCTGCGCGCAATGTACGATAAGGCGGTTTCTCTCGCCCACCCGGATGTATGCGTGCCGCCGTTCCTGCCCGAGGTGCCCGAGGGAGGGCGCATCATCATCGTCGGCGCAGGAAAGGCCGCGGCCGCCATGGCGCGGGCGACGGAGAAGCACTATGCCGCCAAGGGCCAGGGCGACCGGCTGCTCGGCTTCGTCACGACGCGGCACGGGTATGGCCTGCCCTCCGACATCATCCCGATCATGGAAGCGGGCCACCCGGTGCCCGACGCCAACTCCGTCGCGTCCGCCAAGTTCGCCGTCCAGCTCGCCCGTTCCGGCGGCCCGAATGATCTGGTGCTCTGCCTTCTATCGGGCGGTGCGTCGGCCCTGTGGTCCGCACCCGTCGAAGGCGTCTCGTTCGAAGCCAAGCGCGCGTTGACCAAGCAGCTGCTGAAATCCGGCGCGCGCATTTCGGAAATGAATTGCGTCAGAAAGCATCTCTCGCGCGTCAAGGGCGGACGGCTCGCCGCCGCATCGTATCCGGCGCGGCTGATCACGCTCGCCATTTCCGACGTGCCGGGCGATGACCCCGATGCAATCGGCTCCGGCCCGACGGTGGCCGACGGCACGACACTGGCCGAAGCCCGCGCGGTGCTTGCCAGTTACAAGATCGCCGCCGCCGACGAAATCGTCCGCGCGCTTGCAGATCCCAAGAATGAAACGCTGAAGCCGGGCGACGCAACGCTCGCCAACGCGAGCTATTATCTGGTCGCGGCGCCCAAGGCGTCGCTCTTGGGCGCCGCCGAAATCGCCCGCGCCGCCGGCTACAAAATCGAAATGCTCGGCGACAGCCTGGAAGGCGAGGCGCGCGAGGTCGGACGCCAGCATGCAGCGTTGGCGTTGGCAGCAAAGGCCCGCGGCGAGCGCGTCGCGTTCATCTCGGGTGGCGAGTTCACGGTGACGGTGACCGGCAACGGATCGGGTGGCCCCAATCAGGAATACATGATGGGCGTCGCCCTCGGCCTGGATAGCGCGACGGGCATCGCGGCGCTGGCCGGCGACACGGACGGCATTGACGGTGGTGGCGGCAACCCGGATGATCCGGCCGGCGCGATCGTCACGCCCGACACGCTGGCGCGCGCGCGGGCGAAGAACCTCGATCCAGCCGCAATGCTGGCCAATAACGATTCAACCGCCTTTTTCCGCCAGATTGGCGACCTTTTGGAATGCGGGCCGACGCAGACGAACGTCAATGATTTCCGCGTCTTGCTGGTCGATCCATGATGGGCGTGCCTTGCCGCGCGTTGGCTGAGGGGGCGCGACGCTCGCTCCCTGTCGGAGCCGCGCGGCGCGTGCTAGGCAAAGCAGCCGGTAGAGACGTTCGAGAGTGATCCGGATCGAAATGCGCCCCGATAGCCGCCCGTCCCGCCCTGTCCGCCTGCCCATCGCCTGTCTGGCCGCCGCCGGCCTTACATTGCTTGCGACCCCGGCCGCCGCCGATCTCAAGCTGTGCAACGCGACCGCCAGCCGCGTCGGCGTCGCCATCGGTTATCAGGACAAGGAAGGCTGGGCCACCGAAGGCTGGTGGAACATCGCTTCGCAAACCTGCGAAACTCTGTTGAAAGGGGCGGTGCCGAGCCGGTTCATCTATATCAACGCCGTCGACTACGACCGCGGCGGCGAATGGGCCGGCAAGAACGACATGTGCACGGGCGAGAAGTCGTTCACGATCCGGGGCGTTCAGGATTGCGTCTCGCGCGGCTTCAAGGCCACGGGCTTCTTCGAAGTCGATACAGGCGATGCCAAGGAATGGACCGTGCGCCTGACCGACCCTGAGCCCGCCACTAAGAAATGACCCGTCGCATCCGCGGCGCGCGTCGATCCGAGATGAAGAGACCATGAGACGCAATCGCCGCGTGAAGATCGTTGCCACCCTGGGCCCAGCCTCCTCGTCGCCTGAAATGGTGGAAAAACTCGTCCACGCCGGCGTCGATGTGTTTCGCGTCAACATGAGCCACACGACCCACGAGGCAGCAAAAAACTACGTGGACATCATTCGCACCGTCGCCGAACGCTGCCGCCATTCGGTCGGCGTGCTCTGCGACCTGCAGGGACCAAAATTCCGCCTTGGCGAATTCAACGGCGGCCGCGTGTTCGTCAACGACGGCGCCGAGTTCGTTCTAGATTGCGATAAAACTCCAGGCTCCGCCGAGCGCGTTTTTCTGCCCCATCCGCAGATCTTCGAAGCGGTCAAACCTGGCCACCGCCTGCTCATCGACGACGGCAAGATCCGCATGTCAGTGAGCCGTGTTGAGACGAACCGCATCATCGCCAAGGTCATCACCGGCGGCGCATTGGCCTCGCGCAAGGGCATCAGCCTTCCCGATACGCTCCTCCCCGTCAGCGCCCTGACCGAGAAAGATCACGCCGACCTCGACTGCTCCCTCGCCATCGGCGCCGACTGGATCGCGCTGTCGTTCGTGCAGCGGCACGAAGACGTGCTCGAAGCGCGCCGGATCATCGGCGACCAGGCGGCCATCATCGTCAAGATTGAGAAGCCCTCGGCCATCGACGACCTCGACGCGATCATCGCCGCCGGCGACGGCTTCATGGTGGCGCGTGGCGATCTTGGCGTCGAAATGCCAGTCGAGCGGGTCCCCGGCCTGCAAAAGCAGATCACACGCAAGGCGCGCGAAGCTGGCAAACCCGTCGTCGTTGCAACGCAGATGCTCGAAAGCATGATCTCATCGCCGATGCCGACGCGCGCCGAAGTCTCCGACGTCGCTGCCGCGGTATTCGACGGGGCTGATGCTGTGATGCTGTCAGCTGAATCCGCCGTCGGCCAGTACCCGATCGAAGCCATCCAGATGATGGATCGCGTCGCCGTCGAAGTCGAAAGCGATCCGAGCTACGACGCCTATGTGCACGCCACCGAATTTTCCAAGCGCCCGACCGGCGCCGATGCCATTGCCGCCGCTGCGTACGCCATCGCCAATACAGTCAAGGTCTCCGCGATCCTCTGCTATACCGCCACGGGTTCGACCGCGCTGCGCGTCGCCCGCGAACGGCCGGGCCTGCCGGTCATCGGCCTGACCCCGATCGAGAGCACCGCGCGGCGTCTATCGCTCGTGTGGGGTGTCCAGACCGTGTTGACCGCCGACCCGGAAGACCTCGCTCACATGGTCCGCAAGGCATCGCAAATCGCGTTCGAGGAAGGCTTCGTCAAGGCCGGCGAGGGCCTCGTCATCACCGCGGGTGTCCCGCTCGGCTCGCCGGGTGCCACCAACATGATCCGTCT
>JALHMJ010000003.1:282526-325815 GCA_022844105.1 Hyphomicrobium sp.
ATGGTCCGCAAGGCATCGCAAATCGCGTTCGAGGAAGGCTTCGTCAAGGCCGGCGAGGGCCTCGTCATCACCGCGGGTGTCCCGCTCGGCTCGCCGGGTGCCACCAACATGATCCGTCTCGCATTCATCGATGAACACGGTCTGCCCGACGGCCACACGCCGGATGAATTCCCCACCGGCGGCAAGCGGCGCACACCCGCCCACACGAAGATCCCAACCTAAGTTTCGCGCCATTAAGTTTCGCGCCATCCGGCCGGCTCCGCGCAGCGGTGTCGGATGGCGCCCATACAAATTCCGGCTCCGCGCAGCGGTGTCGGATGGCGCCCATACAAATTCCGGCTCCGCGCAGCGGTGTCGGATGGCGCAAACAAAAAACTTTATATCCCCCGGCCGTCGACAGCGTCCTGCAGTTCTTTCAGCATCTCCTGCGCACCGGGCGAATGCGGGTGCGCCTTGACGAGCGAGCGCACGACATCGAGGGCGGCCTTGTCCTGGCCGAGTGTGCGCAATACCTGCGCCAGCCCTTCCAGTGCGCGGAAGTTTCCAGGATCGAGCGCTAGAACGCGCCGCAGATCGCCGAGCGCCCGGTTGTAGTCGAGCTTGACCACATGCAAATAGGCGCGCCGATTAAAGCCTTCCGGCCATTCCGGATAGAGCTCGGTCACCGCGTCGAGAAACTGCAACGACAGATCGTAGTTCTTTTCCGATGCCGCAAGCAGCGCACGATTGAGCAGCAGCGTCGCGGTCGGGCTGTCGGCCTGCGACCAGACCTGCTCGATGGTGTGCACGATTGGATCGGCCGTGGCCGCGTCGGGCGCTTTGGCAAGTTCGCTGTAAAGCCGCGCCAGCAGCTCGGCTCGCGTCTCGGGTTTGGGGATCTCCCGTCCCAGGGGCTTGGCCGATGGATCGGTCTTCGGCACCGGTGTCGGTGGCACTTGGGTCTGGGCGTCGGCGGCTGCGGCGAACGCGGGGACGGCAAGGGCGGCCAATATGGCGAGTAAGAATTTGCGCATCGGTCGATAATAGCCTGCCCGATCCGCCGGATAAAGCCTGCTCCAAAGAGCAACGGCCCCCGACGCAAATGCTCCGGAGGCCGCGGACAGGCGTCAGATCGAAGGGATCAACCCTGGCGGGCCTTGAAGCGGCGCTGGGTCTTGTTGATCACGTAAACGCGGCCCTTGCGACGCACGATGCGGTTGTCGCGATGGCGCGCGCGAAGGGACTTCAGGGAATTGCGAACTTTCATGGCGAAACACTCGATTTGAACGGCCCGGATGAAACGTGCGGGATGCCGAACCGGAGGCCGGTTCGGATCGCCCAAGTCATCGAGCGCGGGAAAAGTCGAGCGGAACCTAGTCGGGGCCGCAAGCCGTGTCAACAAACAGGGGGAAACCCACGACAGAAAAGTACGAGGTGGCCGAATTATGCCTGAGACACAAGTAAAAGGTGCAGGACCAAGGCGTTCAAATACTTGGAAATGGTGGGCGCTAGAGGGATCGAACCTCTGACCCCTTCCATGTCAAGGAAGTGCTCTACCGCTGAGCTAAGCGCCCTGTCTTGGCCGCGCCGGGCCGGACGCGGAGGCCCCGTATATCGACAATGGGGATTTGAGGCAAGCGGCCTTAAAAGCCGGCGGTGGCGCCGTTCTGACGCGCGCCGACGAGTGGTCCCTAGTCCTCGAGCAGCCGCTCGACTTCCCGCACCAGATCTTTGAGGTGGAAGGGTTTTGACAGAACGCGCGCGTCCTTGGGACCCTGGTGCTCGCTGTTGAGGACCACGGCGGCGAACCCGGTGATAAACATGATCTTGAGGTCGGGATCGATTTCACTGGCCCGCCGAGCGAGCTCAATGCCATCCATCCTGGGCATCACGATATCGGTCAAAAGCAGGGTGAACGGTTCCCGTTCGAGCCGCTCCAGCGCCTCGACGCCGTTGGCGAATCCGATGACGTCATAGCCGGCGCGCGCAAGCGCACGCTCCAGAAAAGCCCGCATGCTGTCGTCATCCTCAGCGACGAGGATACGGTGAACGGGAACGCGAGATGGACTAATCGACATGGATGACTTTGCAACCGGCGGATCGGAGGGGCCAATTTAGAGCAGGCGAGAGGTGATGCCAGTCGAATCTGACTCTACTTTGGTAAATCTACAATGAAGGTGTAGAAGTGCCTCATGCGCGTTCCGCAAGTCAATGCCGCGGTCAATGCGGCCGTTCGGCGGATGATGAAGTGTTGACCGCCGGCAAACGAGCGTGGACATCGCGCCGCCGGATGGGCAGAGTAACACTGGAAGCAGCGCAGCAATTTCCATGTCGCCTGCAACTGTTTTGCGAGCCGTTGGATTTTGCCTAAAGCGCTCAACGGACGCGGCGCTGCAAAGCATCAGCTCCAGTAAGATTCGCGCAGGGAAGGATCGACACGGCGATGGCTTCGGCCGAGGAGCTTTCAATCCGGGAAGAGTTGACGCCGCCTTTCGAAGTGCGCGAACCGCTCGGCGACCTGACGCCGTTTGTCTTCTGCTCTCCCCATTCCGGACGGATCTATCCGCGCCATTTCTTGTCTCTGTCGCGGCTTGGTGCGACGGCATTACGCCGTTCGGAAGACTGTTATGTCGATGAATTGTTCATCCGCGGCGCATCGCGCGGCGCCACGCTGCTGTCGGCGCGTTTCCCAAGGGCCTACCTCGACGTCAACCGCGAGCCCTTTGAACTTGATCCGGAATTGTTTGTCGAACCATTGCCGGATTGGGCCAATGCGCGCTCCGTGCGTGTCGCTGGTGGCCTGGGCACCATCGCGCGCATCGTCTCCGATGGCGAAGAAATCTACGATGGCCCGCTGTCGCTCGCCGATGCCTTGCTGCGCATAGAGTTACTGCACAAGCCGTTTCACGCGGTGCTGCGAGGCCTGATCGAACGGGCGCAGCGAAATTTTGGCTTCGCGGTCCTCATCGATTGCCACTCCATGCCGTCCGCCCACATGGCCCATGCCGGTGTGCAGCGGCCCGACTTTGTGATTGGCGATCGCTTTGGAACGTCATGCGATGTGCGTCTGACGAAGCTGATCCGCTCCAGTCTCACCGAACTGGGTTATGAAGCTCAGCTTAACCGGCCCTATGCCGGCGGCTACATCACCGAACATTACGGGCGGCCGCACCGAGGTGTGCACGCGGTGCAATTGGAGATCAACCGCGGGCTTTACATGAATGAGCGGACGCTGGAGAAAACCCCGCGTTTTCTGTCGCTCGAACGCGATTTGCTGCGTTTTTCACGCCAACTGTTTGCCGACGCGCCGGTAACCCTCGAGCGCCGCAGCGCCGCAGAATAACGTGCGGTCGGCTTACCTCTCGTTGCTCCGATAAAAAAAGGGCCATCCGCAAGGGATGGCCCAAGTCTAGGGAGGAAACGCCCGAGAGGGCTGCAAGAGGACGAGCACGCTCGCCGTTGCATGAGAGGAAACTAATGGTGCGCCGCAAAAAACTCAACTGCGAAAAACGCAGAGCTGGTCTTCAGCCCAGGATTAACGCCGGGAGTGTGTTGAATTTGCTTATCAATTGAAAGCGTCGAAGCTCACGGAGCGCGGAATGGCCGTGTTGCGTCGCGACATGCTGCCGCAAATATCCTGCTGGCTGAGGCAGTTTACCCTGCCCTTTGCACAACCGTCGCTCATAAAAAGAGGCCGTTCGTGCATTACGAACGGCCCAAGTCTAGGGAGGAAACGCCCAGAGTGGGCTTGTGAAAGGCCGGAAGTGCAGCCGACCTGTCACATCAATAACGATGCCCCTGTTCGCCGGGAGCAGCAACACGGCACAGTGACAGTGCCTAATATTCCATCCACAAGCGGCCTATGAACCACAGTCAACAAAAAATCCCATCAAGCTGAGGGGGTTGTCAATGTCGGTGCTGTTGCTCATGGTGCCTCGCGTTGGTCGTTCATACATCACGATTCCTTGAGGCCTCGTCCGTGCCGGCTCATACCGATCCCTTCAATGCAAAATTCGTTGCCTGCGCGCATGCGCTCGCCGACCGGGCCGCGGCGGTGACGCTGCCCCATTTTCGCGTGCCGATCGTGGTCGACAATAAGGACGGGGACGGCGGCTTCGACCCGGTCACCATTGCCGATCGCGCCGCCGAGGAAGCCATTGCCGCGCATTTGTCATTCCAGTTTCCCGAACACGGCCTTGAGGGCGAGGAGTTCGGTACGACCCGCCCGGATGCCCGTTACCGCTGGGTCGTGGACCCAATAGACGGCACCCGGGCTTTCATCACCGGGTCCCCCATGTGGGGGACGTTGATCGGCCTGTTGGACGGGGCCGATCCGATCGTCGGGCTCATGGACCAGCCTTATACCGGCGAACGGTTCTGGTCGGACGGCGAGCGTAGTTTCGCAAGCCGGAACGGCAGCGCCGCCCAGCCAATGCGCACCCGCGCCTGTCCGGACGTGGCCTCCGCCGTTCTGATGACCACCGATCCGCTGTTGTTCAAGCCCGGCAACGAACGAATGGCTTTTGAGAACCTGCGCAGCAAGGTGCGGCTGACCCGCTACGGCGGCGATTGCTATGCCTATGCGCTGCTCGCATCCGGGTTTGTCGACGTGATCGTCGAAAGCGGTTTGAAGCCCTACGACATTGTCGCATTGATCCCGATCGTGGAGGCGGCGGGCGGCCGCCTGACCGAATGGACCGGCGGTTCTGCCGCAAAGGGCGGCCGTATCGTTGCCACCGGCGACCCCCGTCTCCACGATCAGATCCTGACCGAACTCAACCGCACAATCTAACCGCCGTGTCCGACTCCCGTGCCGCGTCCGGCCGGCTCCCTGGAAGGGAGTCGGACGCGGCAAATCAAAGAATCGTCGGACGCGGCCAACTAAGAAACAGCCTTTTGCTCGACGCCCATGTAGGCGTCGAAGGCGGCCCAGAATCGCATGCGCACCGGATCGTTTTCCTGCAGGATCTCGTGTTTTGATCCCGGTAATCGCACGAGCCCGCCAACTTTTAATTGCACCGCGAAATCTTCCGCCGCCCGGCTATCAACGATGCGGTCGGCGCCCGCCGCAAAGACGAGCAGCGGGACCTGCACCCGTTTCGGACACCCCGGTTCCTGCAGTTCGGCCATTGCCCTGAGCGCCGCCCGTACCCAGCCAACGGTCGGCGAGCCGATCGCCAGCCCCGGTGCGACTTCCAGCACGCCCGCCATCCGCTGCCAGCGTTCACGATCCGACGTCAAGTCGTTGCCGTCGAACACAGTCTGATCCGGCATGATCTTATGGCCGCCGGGAATGAACGAACGCGAAAATCCCAACGCCGCCAATTCTGCATAGGCTCGCACGAGCGATGCGGGATAGACCAGTTTCTCGGCCGAAAAGGCAATCATCGGCGCCGTCACGACGATGCGATCGAACCAGGAACCCGGCTTGATGGAGTTGCGCATGACAATCGCGCCGCCCATGGAATGTCCAAGCGCGGTGTACGGCGGCGGACAGTCGGGCAGCACGATGTCTTTCATGAACCGCCGCAAATCTTGATCGTACTCCGCAAAATCGTTGATGTGCCCTTTGCGCGGATCATCGAGCATCCGCTCCGATCCGCCCTGGCCGCGCCAGTCGAGGATCGCGACGGCAAAGCCGCGGCGGCGCAACTCGGCCACCACCTCGAAATACTTTTCGATGAACTCGCCGCGTCCGGGGCTGATGAAAACGGTCCCCCGCCGCGGGCCGCGGGTCGCCGACCAGCGGGCAAAGCGCAGGCGTGCACCGTCATCCGCCGTGAGGAGACCGGTCACGGCCCCCGTCGGCACCGGATTGCGCGCGATTGTCACGAGCTGCATGCGTTAGCAGGTCCTTGTCTGGTCGAATGCGCCGTCTTGTCGAAAGCCCGTCGCCGTCTGCTACCGGCGAGCCCGTAAGCTGTCACCAGCATGAACTCAAATCGGCGGATCAAAATAACATTCTCCGCGCTGGCAATAAATCGCTCCGTCTCAGGGCGCGTACGAACCCCCTTGAATGGCACCGACGGCCACCTAGATCATGAGTTGCCCGGCCATGTTGGCGGGCAACTTGACGATCGGCTCAGCCCATGATGGGAGAGCCGCCCACATGTCGCTTCTGATGGAGGATATGTCATGCGACACGTTGATTTTTCACCTCTCTACCGCTCCACGATCGGGTTCGATCGCCTCGCCCAGATGCTTGACAGCGGGACGGGCGTGGATGCGGAAATCACCTATCCGCCCTACAACATCGAACGTCTCGGCGAGAATAGCTACCGCATCAGCATGGCGGTGGCGGGCTTCGTCGAAGAAGAACTGAAAATCGAACTCAAGGAACAGACGCTGACCGTCAAGGGCGACAAGACGCCCGACGCGGCCGAGCGGCGCTATCTGCACCGCGGCATCGCGGCCCGCTCCTTTGAGCGCCGCTTCCAGCTCGCCGACCACGTCGAGGTCACGACCGCCAACCTCAAGGATGGCTTGCTCGACATCGACTTGGTGCGCAGTGTCCCAGAGCGTTTGAAGCCGCGCAGCGTACCGATCGGGTCCAAGGCGGTGACCGGCCACATCGAAGCCAGCGCGGCCGCCTGACGAGCTTCGCCGATTGCAGGAACCCAGGCGCCGCATCCCCCAGGATGCGGCGTCGTTGGCGTGCGCGCTGGAGAGGGCCATTCCGTCTTGTGCCCGCTGGCAAAAGATGCAAAATGCGCGACGCGAAAGGTCAGCATTCCTGTCCTTTATCCAAGAGCGATGACCGTGCCCATTTTTGCGGTCGGTCGCCGTACCGTCGCTCGAATAGGTTGAGGTCGTTGCGGGTGAGATCAGTGGAACGCACGGTGCCGATGACGGGCCCAGAGCAGATTGCTCAACGGGATCACTGCGCGCATTTGTGTGCTGTGTCGGCTGACCTGCCCGCGATCCGGCGGCGTAGACGAAAATGGAGCGAATTCCGGCGGCAGTTCGGTGCATGGTCCCGCGCCCGCGCGACTTGACTGGAAGATGAGCCGCCACCCGCCGTTCTGATGTTAGGCCGTGTTGAGCCCACCGGTGATACAAGCCAAGACGCTGATCTTGAGGATTGAAGATGACGAAGTCCCCGCCTGCCCTGCGCGGTTCTGAAACCGGGATCTGGGAACGGCCTGAACGCCAGGGCCTGTTCGATCCCGCGTTCGAGCATGACGCCTGCGGGGTGGGCTTCATCGCGGACATGAAGGGCCGCAAGTCGCACAAGATCGTCGCAGACGCCCTCCAGATTCTTGAAAACCTCGAGCATCGTGGTGCCGTCGGCGCCGATCCGCTGTCGGGTGACGGCGCCGGCATCCTGGTCCAGATCCCCGATCTCTTTCTGCGCGAAGAAACAGCCAAGCTCGGTTTCACGCTGCCCGACCCCGGACGCTACGCCGTCGGTCATGTCTTCATGCCAGCCGACGAGCGCCTGCGCCACCATTGCGAGCGGGTCTGGGAGCGCTGCCTGAAAGAAGAAGGTCTTGAGCTTTTGGGCTGGCGCTCGGTGCCGGTCGACAACTCTTGCCTGTCTGACTTGGTCCGCTCGACAGAGCCGGTCCATCGCCAGGTGTTCGTCAGGCGGCCGCTCGGATTGCGCGATCAGGAGGACTTCGAGCGCAAGCTTTATCTCGCCCGCAAAGTCGTCTCGAACTCCGTCGTCAACGCCTATAAGGGTCGCGATATCGGCCATTACACCGTGTCGTTGTCGAGCCGTACGCTCGTCTACAAGGGCATGTTCCTGTCGTTCCAGGTCAAGGCCTACTACACCGATCTCTCCGACCCGCGGTTTGTCTCCGCGCTGGCCCTCGTCCACCAGCGCTTTTCCACCAACACGTTCCCATCGTGGAAGCTCGCGCACCCCTATCGCATGGTTGCCCACAACGGCGAGATCAACACGCTGCGCGGCAACGTCAACTGGATGGCGGCGCGCCAAGCATCGGTGTCCTCGCCCCTGTTCGGCGACGACATTTCCAAGCTCTGGCCGATTTCCTATGAAGGCCAGTCCGACACCGCCTGCTTCGACAACGCGCTCGAATTCCTTTTTCTCGGCGGGTACAAACTGGCCCACGCAGCCATGATGCTGATCCCGGAAGCCTGGGCCGGCAATCCGCAGATGGATGCCAAGCGCCGCGGATTTTATGAGTATCACGCCTGCCTGATGGAACCGTGGGACGGTCCGGCCGCAATGGCCTTCACCGACGGCCGCCAGATTGGCGCCACGCTCGACCGCAACGGTTTGCGGCCCGCGCGCTATCTGGTCACCAAAGACGACATCGTCATCATGTCCTCAGAGTCGGGCGTGCTGCCGGTTGCCGAGGCTGACATTGTCAAGAAGTGGCGCTTGCAGCCCGGCAAGATGCTGCTCATCGATTTGGAAAAGGGCCGCATCGTTTCCGACGAGGAGCTGAAGGCCGAAATCGCGCAGAAGCACCCTTACGAAAGCTGGGTCAAGCGGACCCAGATCATGGTCTCCGACCTGCCGCTGCCGCCGAAGAAGGAGCCCAAGCCGACCAACGTTGGGCTGCTCGATCTGCAGCAGGCTTTCGGCTACACCGAAGAGAGCCTGAAGTTCCTCATGACGCCGATGGGGGCTCGTGGGGAGGAAGCCATCGGCTCGATGGGCAACGACACGCCGATCTCGGCGTTGTCGTCCAAGTCCAAGCTTCTGCATACCTACTTCAAGCAGAACTTCGCCCAGGTGACGAACCCGCCCATCGACAGCATCCGCGAGGAACTGGTGATGAGCCTCGTCTCGTTCATCGGTCCGCGTCCCAACATCCTCGATCTGGAGGGCACCTCGAAGGTGAAGCGCCTCGAGGTCACGCAGCCGATCCTGACCAATGAAGACCTGGAACGCATTCGCGCCATCGGCGCGGTCAGGGACAATCACTTCAATTCGATTACGCTCGACATCACCTACCTCGTCGAAACAGGTGCGGCAGGCGTGGGTCCGGCCCTCGATGTCGTGTGCGCTGAAGCCGAAGAGGCCGTCCGCTCGAAGGACTACAACATCATCATCCTGTCCGACCGGGCGCTGGGTCCCGATCGCATCGCGATCCCCTCGCTGCTGGCGACATCGGCCGTGCACCATCATCTGATCAAGCAGGGGCTGCGCACCTCGGTCGGCCTTGTTGTCGAAACCGGCGAAGCGCATGAAGTGCATCAGTTCTGCACGCTTGCAGGTTATGGCGCGGAAGCGATCAACCCGTATCTGGCGTTTGAAACGCTGGAGCACATGCTGCCCGACCTTGGCGCTGATTTGACCGCCGAGGACGTGAAGAAGAAGTTCATCAAGGCCGTCGGCAAGGCGATGCTGAAGGTCATGGCCAAGATGGGCATCTCCACCTATCAGTCGTACTGCGGTGCGCAGATTTTCGATGCCATCGGCTTGCGCCAGTCGTTCGTCGATCGCTATTTCACTGGCACCCACACGCAGGTCGAAGGCATCGGCCTGCGCGAAGTCGCCCGCGAAACGGTCGAACGCCACAATCTGGCGTTTGGCGACATTCCGATCCTCGAAAACGCCCTCGAGGTCGGCGGCGACTACGCCTATCGAATTCGCGGTGAGGCGCACGTGTGGCGTCCGTCCACGGTCGCCGATTTGCAGCATGCCGTGCGCGGCACCGCCGTCGACGATGCCACCGCCGGTCGCGTCCCCCAGAAGTATCGCGACTTCGCCAAAGCCATCAACGACCAGTCCGAGCAGCTCTACACGCTGCGTGGCCTTTTCCGCATTCGGACCGCCGAGGAAATGGGCCGCAAGCCGGTGCCGATCGAGGAGGTCGAGCCGGCCAAGGACCTCGTCCGGCGCTTCGCCACCGGTGCCATGAGCTTCGGTTCGATCAGCCGCGAGGCACATACGACGCTGGCCATCGCCATGAACCGCATCGGCGCCAAGTCGAACACCGGTGAAGGCGGCGAGGAAGCTGACCGCTTTGTGCCGCTCCCCAACGGCGACAGCATGCGCTCGGCCATCAAGCAAGTTGCTTCCGGCCGCTTCGGCGTCACCACCGAATACCTCGTCAATTCGGACATGATGCAGATCAAGATGGCGCAAGGCGCCAAGCCCGGCGAAGGCGGCCAGCTGCCGGGCCATAAGGTTGATGCCAACATCGCCAAGGTGCGCCACTCGACGCCGGGCGTCGGCCTGATCTCGCCGCCGCCGCACCACGACATCTATTCAATCGAAGATCTTGCCCAGCTGATCTTCGATTTGAAGAACGTCAATCCGTCGGGCGACGTCTCGGTCAAGCTCGTCTCCGAAGTCGGCGTCGGCACGGTCGCGGCCGGTGTCGCCAAGGCCCGCGCCGATCATGTCACGATCTCCGGCTACGAAGGCGGTACGGGCGCCTCCCCGCTGACGTCGATCAAGCATGCCGGGTCACCTTGGGAAATCGGCCTCGCCGAAACCCAGCAGACGCTCGTCATCAATCGCTTGCGCTCGCGCATCGCGGTCCAGGTCGACGGCGGCCTGCGCACCGGCCGTGACGTGATCGTCGGCGCGCTGCTCGGCGCGGATGAATTCGGTTTTGCCACCGCGCCCCTGATTGCCGCCGGCTGCATCATGATGCGCAAGTGCCATCTGAACACGTGCCCGGTCGGCGTCGCGACGCAGGACCCGGTCCTGCGGGCCCGCTTCACCGGCAAGCCGGAACACGTCATCAACTACTTCTTCTTCGTCGCCGAGGAAGTCCGCGAGATCATGGCATCTCTCGGCTTCCGCACCTTCAGTGAACTCGTCGGCCAGACCGAGATCCTCGACAAGGAACGCGCCATTGAGCACTGGAAGGCGCGCGGCCTCGATTTCACGAACCTTTTCTTCAAGCCAGACGTTCCCGCCAGCGTGAAGGTCCATCACTGCGAGCGCCAGAACCATGGTCTTGAGAAAGTGCTCGATAACAAGCTGATCGAGATCGCCCGGCCGGCACTTGAATCAGGCAAGCCGGTCAAGGCGGAAGTCGCGATCAAGAACGTCGATCGGTCAACCGGCGCGATGCTGTCGGGCCAGATCGCCAAGCGTTACGGCCACACCGGTCTGCCGGAAGATACAATCTGGCTGACGCTCAAGGGCACAGCCGGCCAAGCGTTCGGCGCCTGGGCAACACGCGGCCTGACCCTCGACCTTGTCGGCGAAGGCAATGACTACGTCGGCAAGGGCCTGTCGGGCGGCAAGATCATCGTACGACCCGCGCCAGAGTCCGGCATCGTGCCGGAAGACAGCATGATCGTCGGCAACACCGTTCTTTATGGCGCTATCGATGGCGAGTGTTACTTTCGCGGCATCGCCGGCGAGCGCTTCGCGGTCCGCAACTCCGGCGCTGCCGCCGTCGTCGAAGGCACGGGCGACCATGGCTGCGAATACATGACCGGTGGCTGCGTTGTCGTGATCGGCCAGACCGGACGCAATTTCGCAGCCGGCATGTCGGGCGGCATTGCCTATGTGCTCGATGAAGACGGCACCTTCGAAAGCCGCCTCAATAAGGAAATGGTCGAACTGGAATTGTTCACCGCTGATCCGGGCTCGCTCGAGGCGCTGGCCAGGCAGGGCGGCGAAGTGGCCGTCGCGCTGAAGACCGTCATGGGCGACATGCGCAAGAACGACGTCGAACGCATCCACACGCTCCTCGTCCGCCACGCGCACTACACCAACTCGGCCAGGGCCAAGACCATTCTGAAGGATTTCGGCGCCTGGCTGCCGAAGTTCCGCAAGGTGATGCCGGTCGAGTATCGCCGCGCGCTCACCGAGCTTGCCAAGGCCGCCGACATCGGCGGCGAGAAGTCTCGCCCGCAGGCGTAAAGCCAACGAACTACAAGTATCCGTCCGCACGACGCGAAGGAAAGACCTAAAGACGATGGGTAAGCCAACCGGATTTCTGGAGTTCGAACGCGCCGAGCGGCAATACGAGCCCGTCGAAGCCCGCGTGACGCATTGGCACGAGTTCGTCGTGCCAATGGCCGACGGCGAACTGAAGAACCAAGCGGCCCGCTGCATGGATTGCGGCATTCCGTTCTGTCACAACGGTTGCCCGGTCAATAACCAGATCCCCGACTGGAACGATCTCGTCTATCGCGGAAACTGGAAGCAGGCGGCTCTCAACCTGCACTCGACCAACAACTTCCCCGAAGTCACGGGCCGTATTTGCCCGGCCCCGTGTGAAGCCGCCTGCACGCTTAACATCGATGACACACCCGTCGCCATCAAGTCGATCGAAGGCGCCATCGCCGATCGCGCATGGAAAGAAGGCTGGGTCGTCCCCGAGCCGCCGGAAAAGAAAACCGGCAAGAAGGTGGCGATCATCGGTTCCGGCCCGGCTGGTCTTGCAGCTGCCCAGCAGCTTGCCCGTGTCGGCCACGATGTGCATGTCTACGAAAAGAACGACCGCCCCGGTGGGCTTCTCGTTTACGGCATTCCCGACTTCAAAATGCAAAAGGACATCATCGACCGCCGCGTCAGGCAGATGGAAGCCGAAGGCGTCACGTTCCATTGCAACGTCCAGGTCGGCAAGGATGTCTCCGCCGCCGAACTCCAGAACACGCATGACGCGGTGCTGCTCGCCATGGGCTCAGAGCACCCGTTCGACTTTTTCGCCAAGTCGTCCGGTCGCCAACTCGACGGCATCCACTACGCCATGGATTTCCTGCCCCAGCAGAACCGTCGCAATGCCGGCGAAAACCAGCGCGCCGGTACGCACGAAATCGCCGCCCGCGACAAGCATGTTATTGTGATCGGCGGCGGCGATACCGGCTCCGACTGCATCGGCACATCGTTTCGCCAAGGGGCCAAAAGCGTCACCCAGCTCGAAATTATGCCGCGCCCGCCGATCAAGGAGAACAAGGCACTCTCCTGGCCGCACTGGCCCATGAAGCTGCGCATCTCCTCCTCGCAAGCGGAGGGCGCCATCACCGAGTTTTCCATCTCGACCACCGGTTTCGAGGGTGAAAACGGCGTCGTGCGTAAGCTCCATTACACGCGCATGGACGATAAGATGCAGCCGGTTCCCGGCAGCGAGGGCACTCTCGATGCCGATCTCGTCCTCCTCGCCATGGGTTTTTCAGGGCCGGCGGAAAGCGACGTCATCAAGGAATTGGGTCTGGCAGTCGTACCGCGCGGTCGCTTCAAAGGCGTCGACGCCACCGAGCGCGATTACAAGCTGCCCGGCGAAAATATGCTGTACGCCGCCGGCGACGTCCGACGTGGCCAAAGCCTCGTCGTCTGGGCCATCCGCGAAGGCCGCCAAGCCGCCCACGCCATCGATAAGGCGCTCATGGGAACGACGACGCTGCCGCGCTGATCCCTTTCTCGATTGGCCCGGTCATTTCCAGGAACTGGACAAAAGGCGTGAACCGTAGCACTTTCGGGACATGAACGTTGTCGTCACATCTGACCGCCAGCTGAAGTTACCACTCGACCAAATCCTGGGCAGCTTTCGCACGTTCGGGCGGTTGGGTCCGCTTTATCAGATATTGGACGTCGCAGGCCCTCAGACGGGTCCGGACGTGATCGTACGCGTTCGCGTGGTCGAAAGTGGCGAGGAGCTCGAGTATGCGCTGGCCGCTGCGCTGGATGATCCGCTGGCCCCCTGATGTTCGCCATAGCGTTCGATCTCATCGTTGACGAGACCCGTAAGCGCCATCCCAAAGGCGTGACGCAAGCCTACAATGACGTCGGTGCATGCTTGGAGCGGTTCGGCTTTCAACGCGTGCAGGGCAGCGTCTATGTCTGTGAGCGCGAGTATCTCGCCAATCTCTTCGCGGCCATGAATGCGCCGAATTCCCTGCAGTGGTTCGCCGGCTGTGTTCGCGACATTCGCTCATTTCGTATCGAGCAGTGGTCCGACTTCACCGGATTCTTTAAATCGTAGCCAACGCCCGCCGCTCCTGAGTTCGCCCCGACCCGGCTGGCCCTGCTTGACCGTCCGACCTTGCCCCGGCCGCGATTGGTCCTAATATCGGTTGTGTGACACCCGTCACCACCGAGACGTAGCCGCGAAAGGCATCGCAGATGAACACACCGCTCGAAATCACTTTCAAGGGTCTCGAAAAAAGCGCCGCGATCGAAGCAAAGATCCAGGAAAAAGCGGCCAAACTCGAGAAGGTGTTCGATCGGATGACGCACTGCCGGGTGGTCGTGGCGGCTCCCAACAAGCATCATCACAAAGGCAAGACGTACGAGATCAAGATCGACATCGGTATTCCCGATCACGCGCCGCTGATCCTCTCGCACGAGAGTGCTGTCGGCGATGCGCAGGAAGATCTGCAGATCGCGCTGCGCGATGCCTTCGACGCAGCCAAGCGCCGCCTCGACGACATCGCCGAGCGCTTGAAAGGCAGCGCCAAGGCAGAACGTGGCCGCCGCCGGCCCGCAACGCTCGAACGTGAAGAAGATTGAACCGCCTCTAGCGTCGCGGCTTCCCGACTTCTGGGTCTGCGGGCGAAGCAGGTGCCGCACTGCCGGTCTCCAACGGATCGACTGTTGGCTTTGTTTCGATCGGCTTCGGCTCGGGCCGCGGCCAGACGAAATCGTCGGCTCGCCCTGGACGCGGAGGCAGCCGTTCGCCTTTGACCAGCACCCGATAGTAGGATGACTGCGTTGGTGAAAGCCGTCCCCGCCCCGCAAGTCCCGAGGCGGCCGACGTCGGCGGAGTAAACGTGCTCATCACGTTGATGCCCGACGCGATCCGGTCGACGAGCACGTCGCCAAGTTGCGACGGCCGATCCGGGCTTTCCTTGCGGGTGACGAGCGCCACGACCGACGCTGGGATGGATGGCCGGACGATATCGAGCGTCACGACGTCCTCGCGGCCGGTGGCTGTGACCGTCTTCAGGCTGATGCGCCCGTTGTCGGCGGCCTGATCGCCAGCCGACGGCGCAGCAGTGGAACCGGCGAGCACAGCGCCGCCAGCAGCCTCCGACGCGCCTGGTGCGCTGTCCTTGACGGCGGCCTTGCCCGGATTGATTTGCACTTGCTCCTCGGCGCTGCCAAGCAGGGGCACACTGCGCGCTGCTTGCGCCTGCTTCAGATCGCGGCGCAGTTCGCGCTCGACGAAATGCGCAAGTTTGCGGTTGCCGGCCATCGTGAAGTAGATGCCGTCCCCGTCGCGCAGCTTGACAATCTTGCCGGTGAGGTCGGGTCCCCAACCGCTGTAGCCACCGCTCTCGTCGAGAAATCCAGCGTAGCTGTCGATGTATTTCATGCCGTTGAGATAGGCCCGTTCGCGCAGGATCTCGTTCATCATCTGCACGTCTTCATTGGCGTCCCACTTGCGCACGTTCGGAATGCCAACGAGATAGACGGCAATGTTGAGCCGCTTGAACATTTTCAACAGCCGATCCGCGCGGGCCGAATATTCGGCACGCCACTCCGGCGTGCCGACCGGCACGCGCTTGCCCGATGAGGTGCGCAGCGAAACTCTGTCCCACGCGCCGAGCATCAAGGCTGCGACCGCCGGCGGGTCGCGGCGCAGGTCCTCTTCGAGAGCCGCGACTTTTTCCTCGTGGTCGGGCCGCATGAGCCCATTCAGTAGATTGGGCTTGGACAGAACCTGCACCCGCGCATCCGACAGGAACGTTTCCTGCAGGCCGTAAAAGAGGCCCTCAGCGAGATCGTCGCCGATCACCGAGATACGATAAATGTCGCCTTTCGGAAACGGCGCCAGAAAGCTCGATGACGGTTCTTCCTGCGCCAGCGCGGGTATCGCGGCGCTGAGGGGCGCGACGCTCAAGAAGGCAAGGACGATGAGGCAGCGGCGCAGCATGCGGCGGGCGTTTCCGTAATCGAAGCGGCGACATTGGCCATTTCGCTGTCGAGTTACAAGCCTCACGGCAAGGCTGCCGTACTACGAATATGGCTCAGCACGGCATCGGACGGCCAGCAGTCCACCTTAAGCCCGTTCGCACGCTGATAAAGGCCAATGATCTTGCGCGTGTTCGACCCGACTTTGCCGTCGACTTTTTCAACCTCATATCCGGCTTTGCCAAGCCGCGTCTGGATTTCCTGGATCACCTTCGTCTTCTGTGCCCCGGTCCCGCCGAATGCATGCACAAAATCGCCCTTGCCCGCGATGCGGTCGGCCAGATGCCCGACAAAAACGGCATAGAGATCGGACATGTTATAGCGGCGGATGACCTTGTAGTTTTCGAACACGAAGAACGAGGGGCCGTAGGCGCCGGCCGGGCTCATGAGGTAGGCCTCGACGACCTGATACTTTTCTCCCCACGGCTGACCATCGGCCCGGCGGTATCCCAGCTGCTGCCAGTCCGCGATGCTGCGCGCCTGTGTCGGTCCCTCAAAGCCGCAGTCGGAAGACGTTGGAATGACGACCTCGTAGCCCCAGGTCTGACCGCGCACCCAGCCTTTACCGGCGAGCTGCGCCGCGCCCGACGCCAGAGCGTCGCCGACATCTCGGAAAATATCCTTGCGGCCGTCCTCATCCAGATCGCGCGCATGTGTAAAATATTCCGACGGCATGAACTGCGTCAGCCCGACGGCCCCCGCCCACGACGAGCGCATGTCGGATCGTGCCACGCCCGACTGCAACATTTTTAAGGCCTCGATAAGCTCGTTGCGAAACAGCTCTTTGCGCCGTCCCGTCCAGGCGAGCGTCGCCAGCACTTCGATGGCGTCATGCGGCAGCTTGTGCGTGCCAAATGCCGTTTCGCGTCCCCAGATGGCGAGAATAGAATAGCGGTCGACGCCGATATCGCGCTCGATCTTGGCCAGATCCGCCTTGTGCTCGACGGCAAGTTTGCGCCCGGTCGCGGCCAGCCGTTCAAGGTAGGCCTCGTCGAGATACGCCTTGGGCGCCCGTGTGAACTCGGCCTGGCCTTGGCTACCGTCACTCGGCCGGCCCGGCAGATCGAGGTCCGGGATCTTCATATTGGGCTGCAGGCCCGCAAATGTTTTATCGAACGTCGCGCGCGAAACGCCAGCCGCCTGCGCGTCGGGCCACAACCCGGCAACGAATTGGGCAAACGACGGCCGATCGTCGGCAGTCGCCGCACCGGCGGCCAGGATGAGGCCGACGAAAAACCAGACGATTCGGCGAATGAACGGGGTCAAGGTCGAAAACTCCTTGTGTTCACGGTCACAAAGCCCGGATTCGAGGCCCTTTTAGGACCCTTTGCACGCCTGGACTCGGCGCCGTAGCACCCTCTCCGCATCGCCTTCGATGGGGAGTGGGGATTCGCCGGCGGCCTTCCTCCACAGGTGCACAAAAACCTCTGGAACAAAAAGACGTTCGCTTGAAGGGGGGGAGGGCGGCCGATAGCTTGCGGAGTTGACGCGCGTGCGTATTCGCGCCCCCGAGTTCCTTGTGACATTTGAAAATGAGGTAGGCGATGACCACGCTACAGGCCGCCGCGCAGAATCAGTTGCGCCAGCTCGTCGAACAGATTGAGCGGCTGGAAGAAGAAAAGAAGGCACTCGCGTCTGACATCCGCGACAAATATCTGGAGGCCAAGGGCGTCGGCTTCGACGTCAAGGCCTTGCGCCAGATCGTGCGCATGCGCAAGAAGAGCGAGCAGGAACGCCAGGAAGAAGAAAGCATTCTCGAGGTTTATCTGCACGCGCTCGGGATGCTGGCCGAAACCTCCCCCACCGGCGGCCTCCGGATGCAAGCCGCGGAATAACCAACTGAAATTAAACAGAAAAGCGCTCTCAGCCGGGGAGCGCTTTTTTATTGCCGGCGTCACTCGCCCGCCATCACCGCGTCCGGCCGGCTCCCCGCAGAGGTGTCGGACGCGGCAATCGAGATTCCGCCGCGTCCGGCCGGCGCGCCACCGGCGTGTCGGACGCGGCAATCGAGATTCCGCCGCGTCCGGCCGGCGCGCCACCGGCGTGTCGGACGCGGCAATCAAAGAGTCCATCGGACGCGGCAATCAAAGATAGACGCGGCATCGGATAAGAACTATTCGTAATAAATCGCTACACGAATAAGAGAAGCTGATCCTTGTCCGTCACTCTGAAACAGCTCAGGTACTTTGACGCGCTCTCGCGCGAACTGCATTTCGGCCGCGCTGCCGAGGCCTGCGCTGTGACGCAGCCGGCCCTCTCCATGCAGATCAGCGAACTCGAGCAGACACTTGGGCTGACGCTGGTCGAGCGGACGCGAAGCGGTGTGCGATTGACGCCGAAAGGCGAGGAGATATCCCAGCGTGTGGCGCGCGTCCTTGGCGACGTGCGTGAACTGGTTTCGTTCGCGCACCACTCCAACCGGATTTTGACCGGCTCGCTCCGATTCGGCGTCATTCCCTCGATAGCGCCGTATCTCCTGCCGCCGCTGCTGCCGCTACTGCGCGATGCCTACCCCGACCTCGAACTGCACGTTCGCGAAACGCAGACCTCCCACCTCGTCGTGGAACTGCTCGAAGGCAAGCTTGACGTCTTGCTCCTGGCTTTGCCGATCAAACATCCCGATCTCGATGAGACGAAACTGTTCCAGGACCCGTTCCTGCTGGCTCTGCCCAAACAGCGCAAGGTCGCCGGACGCCTGCGCGCTACGAAGGAAATGATCGAGGGCGAAAAGCTGCTCCTGCTTGAGGAGGGCCACTGCCTGCGCGATCAGGCGCTGACCTATTGCAGCCTGAAACAGGTCGACACGGTGAATACGTTCGGCGCGTCGAGCCTTGGCACGATTGTCGAGATGGTGTCCGCCGGCTTCGGCATCACCCTGCTGCCCGAACTGAGCCTGGGAATGGAGGAGCGAGGCCGCGAACTCACCGTCATCCGTTTCGCCGATCCCGAGCCCTCCCGCACCGTCGGCCTCGTCTGGCGATCGACATCGCCGCGCAAGGACGATTTTCGCGAACTGGGACGGCTGGCCGTTGAAGCGTGGCAGAACGGGCCTCTCGCCGCCGCCCGCCTGCTGCACGACGTCAAGAAACCCGCCAAGGATGTCAGCGCGGAGACGTCGTAACCTTGCGTTCCGCGAGCCCCGGTGGCGCGGCAACATGATTGGCGTAGGCGTCTTCGATCGCCGATAGATCGACGGCCTGTCCGCGGAATTCTTTTGCAAACAGCAGCTGCGCCATCTGCTCCCCCGGTCTGAGGCGCATAGGCAGAATGCGCCCTTCGTCGTCGATCATGTCGAACGTCCGCCCCACGTCCGGATGCACCATCCGCGCCAGCGCCGGATCGTCGGCTGAAGCGGTCTCCGTCAGCAGCGGCAGGATCGGGAACGGCGCATAGGCGAGTTCCTCAGGATGATCGTCGTCGAAAGCCGGTGCCGCGACGAATGAATTCGGCTGCGCGCCAAACCCCGATGCGGCCGCCAGTGCCGACACCGCCTTCTGTGGCAGATGCGCGCCGGCTTCACCTGTGGCCGGCAGCGGCGGCCGCACAGCCGCAACGGGTGCCGACACGGCCGGCGTCGATGGCAAGGGTGCCGCGTCAAGCGCTGCAAGTTTGACCAGATCGTTCAGCTTGGCGCGTTCTTGCGCGGTGGGTCCTGGCGTGAACATCGACGACCGCTCAACCGGCCGGGGCTCACGCACCAGACGCGGCGCGGGTTGGATTGGCGCGGTGGCCAACCGTTCAGGTACTGGCCGTTCAGGTGCCGGCCGCGGGGCCGGACGCGTCAAAGAAGGACCTGTCGTGAGCGATGCGACGACGGTTGAAGCTTGCGGCTTCTTCTCCGGCCTGACCGCCGGCCTCGGTTCCGGCGGCACCGGCAGCGCGATATTGCCCGCGGCGGCAACCAGCACGCCCTTGCGCGGGTTGGAGCGAACATCGAAGAACTGCGCCACTTGGGTTGCGAGCTGCGGCTGCCGCCGCCGCGCCGCCGATGCGTCCCCCGGCTCCAGCGACCGGCCCTCGGCCGATTGATATTTCGAACGCCCGTTCGGAAACAGCAGCGCCAGTTCGTCATGCGCCATGCGCGGCCAGCTGCGCACGCGCGCCGTGTCGACATGCACGAAGGGGAGGGCCGACGTCGGATAATAGCCAACACCTCCACGCTCGCGGATCATGGCCGAGTAGCGCAATTGCCGGATCGGAATATCTGGAAAATGAATGTCGATCGCCTTGCCGGTGATGTGCTGGCTTTGGCTCGCTTGTCCCCCGACCGTCCGGCGCAGCATGTCGTTGGTGCCGTGCGAGCGGTATCCCGAAATGATGTGCACCGGCTGTTGCGAACCCAGTTCGTCGTGCATTTCCCAGATAATGTCGATGGTTCTGGGATCCATCGCTGTCGCTTCGTTTTTCCGCCAGTCGCGTAAGAACCAATTGAGTTTTTTCTGGGCCTCGGGAATGAAGCGACCATCCTTCTTGTAGAGGATGGAAATCGTCTCCTTGGTATGGATATGATACATCCAGATCGTCCGGCTCTCACCCGCGGCGACAACGGACATGCAATGCGCCGCCGCGGCCAAGGACGCGGCGACCACAAGACTGACGGCCCATCGTGCTGGCTGTCCGGCCAAGCGGCATCCCCTCAAGCTGACACGCGCCTTCGCCGATTTAATCGCGGTGATCAAAAGGGCTGTCTGCGATCCGGCATCGATACCGAACCGTTGCGGAAGGGTTAACGTACAACCCTTAACGGTTGGTAACTTTCGAATGCGGGCATTCCTGGGCGCGGCCCGGGCCAAAGAAGGGCACATCCGGAACCGCAGGCCTCAGCCGTTCGGCTGCCGTGCCTCGGAGATGGTGAGAGTGGCGTTCATTTCGTTGCCCCGCCAGTTGAAGCCGTTACCGGTCCAGCCTTCGACCCACATCGCCGGCAGCATCAAGTCGCGCAACACGAAGGCCACTGGCGACCATGCCGATAGATGCCAGCCGGCCAACCGTGCAACGGCAATCTCCGTCCCGTACCAGATGATGCCGAGGCCGACGACAGCAGCAGCGGGCGCGACGTCGAAATCAGCCGCAATCAGCCCGCCGATGGTCATCGGCAACATTCCGCCGGCCAGAATTTCCGGCGCGTAGCACAGGGGAAAGGTCGCTCGCCGCAGTCTGGCCCAGCGAACCTGCCGTTGCCACACCTCGCGCAGACGGCGCTGCCCGAGCGGCTGCGAATAGGGGCGGTCGACGAGGCGCACGCGCCGGCCTTCCCGACGCACGATCTTTGTCGCGGCCGCATCTTCCGCGGCATCGCGGCCGAGCGCCTCGATGCCGCCGGCATCGTCGAGCAGGTCTCGGCGCCAGAACATGGTCTTGCCCTGCGCAAAGCCAAAGCCAATCGTATCCGCGGCCACTTGGAAGCGGCCTTGGTAGGTGTTGAGAAACGCACACTCGATTTCCGCGGCCACGCCCTTCGGCGCGCTGCCGACCGGCGGCGAGCAGACAAGACCGGTATCGGAACGGTAAGCGGCAAGAAGCTGACTGACGTAATCACGTGGCAGCAGCACGTTGCTGTCGGCCATGATGACCCATTCGCTGCGCGTCCCGTGCCATCCCTTGACGAGATTATTCAGCTTCGGGTTCGGCGTCGGCCGTTCGTCACCGATCAGAAGGCGCGCGTTCACATGACGATTATTGGCGATCAGCCGCCGCACCAGCGGCACCACCGGATCACTCTCACGTGCTGCGCAAAAGACGATTTCGAGGTTGGGATGCGGATCGAGCTTGAACGTCGAGCCGAGTGTCGCCTCGTCGTTGGGGTCCAGACCGCAGACCGGGCGCAGCAGAGTGACCGGCTGGCTCATGCGTCCGGCGGGCACGGGTCGCTTGGGGCGCCACGCGCGCCAAACAGTAAGCACAGCCGACAGAAGATGCACGGCCAGCAGCAGCGCGACGAGAGTGAAAAGGGCGGTCGTCAGATCCGGCATGAGATGCGGAGAGCCTCGGAAACCGTCATCGATTTTACACACGTCTCGCAAGATTTGGTATCAGCTACATGACAATTGGACGTCAGGTTTGTGACGGATCAGTCGAATGAAAACGTTTGTAGACAAGCAGATGAAGCTCGATCGGTAATGCTTCAGATGATGCTCTGGGCGTAAAGATCGGTCCGACGATCGCGAAAAAAGCCCCAGTCGGCGCGATAGCTTTCGATCAGGTCAAGGTCGAATGTGTGGATGAGCACACCCTCCTCGTCAGCGCCGATGTGTTCGACCAGATCACCACGATGATCGGTGATGAAAGAGTGACCATAAAACTTCTGCTTCACGCCGTCGTTGTCTTCAAGTCCGATCCGATTCATCGCGACAATCGGAA
This sequence comes from Hyphomicrobium sp., assembly GCA_022844105.1. GTDB lineage: Bacteria > Pseudomonadota > Alphaproteobacteria > Rhizobiales > Hyphomicrobiaceae > JAGVSR01. Next base: position 304,668 of record JALHMJ010000003.1, read on the forward strand.
CGGCGTTCGCGACGGCATGGCCCTGCATCACCCGCTGCCATTGCAAATGCGTATCGAGAGCCGCGTCATACGGCTCCGAACCGATGGCGGTCGGATAGAACAGGATCTCGGCGCCCTGTAGCACCATGGCGCGCGCGCATTCCGGATACCATTGGTCCCAGCAGATGCCGACGCCGATCGTGCCGAACCTGGTTTTCCAAACCTTGAATCCGGTGTCGCCCGGCCGGAAGTAATACTTCTCCTGATATCCAGGCCCGTCAGGAATGTGGCTCTTGCGATAGGTGCCCAGCACCGCGCCGTCCGCATCGACGATAACGATGCTGTTGTAGTATCGCGGCCCGTCCTTTTCAAAAATGGAGACGGGAATGACGACACCGAATTCCTTCGCCACGGCCTGCATGGCCACGACGCACGGATGCGTCTCGGCCGCGAACGCCGTTAGAAACCACTTCGGATCCTGCTTGGTGCAAAAATAGATGCCCTGAAACAACTCCGACGGCAGGATGACCTGCGCGCCCTTTTTCGCGGCCGCGCGCACGAATTCGGTCGTGCGATCGATGTTGCCATCCAGGTCCGGTCCATAGTGCGTTTGGATGCCCGCGACGGTAATCGAGCGGTACTGTGCCATCATGGGCTCCTCAAAGTGGCTGCTGCTGCGTGATGCAGTGAAATGACCCGCCGCCAGCCGATCCGCAACCGAGCAGGCCCTTCGATGGCACGCCGACCACCGCACGGCCGGGGAATACAGCGCGCAACGCGGCGAGCGCGTCTACTTCGCTGGTGGTTCCGTAGACAGGAACCACGACGACGCCATCGGCGATGATGAAGTTCATGTGCGATGCCGGTGCAATCTCGCCAAGCGCGTTGCGATAAAGGCCAACGCCGGGTATCCGCACGACGTCCAGTCGGCGCCCTTTGGCGTCTGTGGAATTGGCCAGTGTTGCGGCAATCGCGTCCAACGTTGCAGCGTTGGGATCGTCAGGTCCGCTGGCTGACTGGCATACGACCCGGCCCGGCGCGACGAACCGCGCGATATTGTCGATGTGGCCATCCGTATGATCGTTCTTCAAGCCCTCGTCGATCCAGATGACGGCCTTTGCCCCGAACGCCTGCCGCAGCGCCGCTTCCGCCTGATCCTTGGTCCACCCGTTCCGATTCGGGTTGAGCAACGTCTGCCGCGTTGTCAGCACCGTGCCCTCGCCGTCCTGATCGACCGCACCGCCTTCGAGCACGAACTCAAACCGCCGCACGGGCGAACCGGCAAGCCTCGCCACGTCGTCTCCCACGGTTGCGTCATCGGGCAATTCGTATTTGCCGCCCCAACTGTTGGTCTTGAAGCGCAGTGCAACGGGTCCGCGTGTGTCGTGTGCGAAAATCGGACCGGTATCGCGCAACCAAATGTCGCCGTAGCAGGCGGGGATAATTTCCGCAATGCTTCCCACCGCCGCGATCGCTGAGCGCTCTGCCTCGGCGCCATTTGCCAGGAGCCGGACGCGATTGCCGTATTCGGCCAAAGTCCGGATGAGGCCAATCATGTCTCGCCGCGGCGCATCGAGGTCGCCGTTCCACTCGTCGGCGTCGGCCGGCCACGCCGTCCACATCGCTGATTGGGGCGCCCATTCGGCGGGAACGATGATTGAAGTTTCGGTTGTCGCGTCGGTCATACGTCGAGGGCCTTCCGCTGCAAGCACCATGCGGTGCGGGGTTTGATACCCGCGCGCAGCGAAGTCAAGGGTTCGGGTGCGTGGGCGGGGTCAGACCCCGATCGGGGTCTGACCCCTTTCATGATCCAGTTTTTAAAACCCGCCGCCAAGGGCAGAGTTCACCAGGCTGAGGACGCTATCCTCCCCGGCTACCGTTTTGGGTACTTTGCGGGAGGCAACTTTCGGCGGTGTCGCCTCGTCCACCGGCGCCAGATGATCGGGACCAACTTTGATCTTGTTCCACTGACCTTTCAGCGCCATGGCGAAGCGTTTCTCGTGGCCATAGATGTCGCCGAACGTGGTGAGCTTGCCGCCGTCTTCGACGCGAGCCGTGAAGTAGACGACATGCACGGGGACCTTTTTGTCGAGCGTGATGACATTGTGGTCCGGACCGTTCTTGACGAGATCGTCGATCTTGGCCCGATCCCAGCCCTTGTCTGCGGCGAGGATCACTTCCGCCATCCCCAACGGATTACGAATTCGCATGCAGCCATGGCTGTTTGCGCGGCGCGTCCATCCGAACATGTGCTTGTCGGGGGTGTCGTGCATGAAAACGTAGTGCTTGTTGGGAAACGAGAACTTCACGATGCCGAGCTGGTTGATCGGACCCGGCGGCTGCCACACGACGTAGTCGGTCATGTCGGCTTTGGACCAGTCGATCTTCTTCCAGTCGACGGGTTCATCCGTGCTTTCCCGGCGCAGCTCCAGTTTGTGTTGCCGCATCAGTCCGCCGCCCGCGATCAGGCTCGGCCAGATTTCGCGAACTTTGATGGAATCGGGCACCCGCCAACGCGATTTGAAGGTCACCAGTTCGATTTGATCGGAAAAGATCGGCGTCTGCTTGTTGACGAGGCCAACGGTGACACGTTCGTCGAAAATGTCCGCGCCCGCCTTGCGAATTCGGATCTCGTATTCGGGCACGTTCAGCATGACGTGCATGTCGCCGAGATCAGCCGGAATGTAACGCCACATCTGCATGTTTGCAGCGAGCTGATCGGTGTTGCCTTTGATCGGCTGATTGAGTTTGGCTCGCGTCTCGGTCGTCAGCACGCCGTCGGAGGCGAGCCCCTTGAGTGTCTGGAAACCGCGCACGGCGGCGGCGAGCCGCTCATCATAGTGATCGGCAGCCGCACCCGTTTCGGCGGCAACATCGAGCCGCTTGCGCAGCACGACGACGTCAGCGTGACGGTCGCCGGGCCCTACATTTTGACCGGCCGGCAATGGTGCGCGTTTGGCCGCTTTCGCCCGCAACGTCTCAAGCCATGCCTGCCGCAGCAACACGAATTGGGGATGTTGCGGATGAAGCGCGATGAGAACGCGGCCGGGATCGTTCGCATTGGCGAGCTCGGCAAGCAGCTCGCCGCGATCTTTCCACTGTGGCCGCCGGTCGAAGTAGGACGATAACTGTTCCGAAGGCTTTGCAATCTTGCCGCCACGCGCGTGCCGGGCATAGGCCAGCACCGCGAGTGACAAACTGCTCTCCGCTTCGGCCAACGATTGAGGTGTGATCGCCGCGCCAGGCTCTCGCACGGCAAAGTCAGCCGGATCGAGACCGTAGTCGCCGGCCCGCTTCAATTCGGTGAGAGCCAGAAGCGCTTTTGGATTGAACCCGCTTCCTGTCACCCACAACGGTTCGTCGCCACGGCTTTGATAAAATGCTGCAAGCGCGGTTCGGTCGAGGTCCTCGGGCGACGGCTTGGGCGGCTCGGTCGCAGGCAAGGCGGTCGTGGGCGTGTCATTCGGAACAAGGTGCGCCGGAGCGGTGATCGCTAAAGGTTCGATCAAGCGGCGCGCTGCGGCACCGATGGCAACGCCGCCGCCATTAGACTCCAGACTTCCCGTTGCAAGGGCAGCAGTCGACGGCAAGATCGCGTCCGCTGACACGGCCGGTGGGCACGTGGCGGCACAAAGCAGAACCACCGCGGCAGCGCTAAATTGATTGACTGGCATACGGCGCATTGCCTGCTCCCACCCTCCCGTTTTGCAACGCGGCAGCCGACACCTTATTCCGCTCGAATTTGATGCGTGCACATCATTGTCGACTGCCAACTGTTGTGGTTAGCCGATTCGCCGTTCGGCCGGTGCCGTGGGGGCGCACTTGTCCCGCCTCGCGATGCGTTCGCCAGATGGACGATAGAAAGGCGGACGGACAATGGAAAAAAGAAGGACCCGGTGTGAAGCCACCGGGCCCTCCGCGATCTGCAGGGCGTTCAAGGGGGTGCCCGTGAGGGCTAGTTGACGCGTTGCTCCAGACCGTATTCCTGCATTTTGCGATAAAGCGTCGAGCGGCCGATATTGAGGCGCTTGGCGACTTCCGTCATGTGGCCGCGATAGCGGCCGAGGGCAAGCCGGATCATGTCGGCCTCGATCGCTTCCAGCGGCCGGATATCGCCAGAGGCATCCATCGCCGGAATACCGAGTGCGCCGCCGCCGGTGTCGTTCTTGACCTCGACCGTGTGGGGAATTCTGTCCTCAGCTCCAAGCAGTGCCGGACCGGAATAAATGGGTCTGCGGAAAGGTTCGGCGGGAGCGGCCGGAATATGCGCATCAAAACCTTCGACGTGAGCCGCAATCTGCGGGAACTCGTCGACTGTCAATTCGCGGCTGTCGGAGAGTACGACCGCGCGGAACACGGCATTCTCAAGCTGGCGTACGTTGCCGGGCCACGAATAGGATTTCATCAGGCGCAGGGCGTCGGGTGCTAAGCCGGACACGCGCTTGCCTTCCTCCGCAGCAAATCGGGCGACGAAGTGTTGCGCCAGTTCAGGCACATCCTCGATGCGTTCGCGAAGCGGCGGAACCCAGATCGGAAAAACATTGAGCCGGTAATAGAGATCCTCGCGGAATTTGCCTTCTTTGACGAGCTGGATCATGTCGCGGTTGGTCGCCGAGATCAGGCGGAAGTTCACCTTGACCGGCTTCTTGGAACCGACCGGATCGATCTCGCCTTCCTGCAGCGCGCGCAACAGTTTCACCTGCGCATCGAGTGGCAGTTCACCCACTTCGTCGAGAAACAGCGTGCCGCCATCGGCTTCCTGGAACTTGCCGGTGCGGCGCTCGGATGCGCCCGTGAACGATCCCTTTTCGTGACCGAATAGAATGCTTTCGACGAGGTTTTCCGGGATCGCGCCGCAGTTGACGGTGACGAACGGCCGGCCGACCCGCTCGCTCTCGCCTTGGATGGCGCGCGCGATGAGTTCCTTGCCGACGCCAGATTCACCTTCGATGAGAACCGGGATGTTGGACGAGGCAGCCCGCTTGCCGAGCGAGATGACGCGCTGCATGGCATCGCCGCGAATGATCAGATCGTTGAAGGTGAGTGTGCCCTCGACCTTCTTCTTGATGCGGCTGATTTCGCCCGACAACGCTTCAATCTTGAGCGCCGTTCTGATCGAGACTTCAAGACGCTCGGGCGACGCCGGCTTGATCACGAAATCGGCAGCACCAGCCCGCATGGCGTTGATGGCGGCGTCGATGGACCCGTGCGCGGTTTGCACGATGATCGGCGGAATGCCGGGTTTTTGCGATAGCCGGTCGAGAACCGCCATGCCGTCGACGCCGGGCATGACGAGATCGAGGAGTACAAGCGAAATGGAGCCGTGGTCCGGACCCTCGAGGATCTGGATGGCCTGCTCGCCGGAATTGGTGGTTTTCGTTTCAAAGCCCTGCCGCTTGATCATCTCTTCCAAGATGCGGCGCTGGGCGGGATCGTCGTCGACGATGAGAACACGCTTGGACATGGGGACAGGTACTCGACACAACTGGAACTGATGTCCGTGGGCTCTTGACGACCGTCCCGCGAAGGGACGCTAAAACCACCGACAACTCGACGCTACGAGCCCACAGTGACCGATAACGGTAAACAGGAGGTTTCCCTAAGTGTTGGCTTGTAGCTTTTTTGATCAAAGGGCCCGCAACGGCCTTTTTTGCGTAGGCGCGATGGTTAATCGCCGCCGCATCCGCCACCCCCGTCGCCATCGCCGGAGCCGCCGTCCCCGTCACCAAAGCCGTCCGTGCCCCCGTCGAACGATGCGGAGGAAAAATCTCCGCCGCATTGGGTGATGGAAACCCCTGCGGAAAATGTACGAACGCTGCCGCAGTCGGGAACGTAGCGGTAGCCGTTCGGGATCGCGAAATCAGTGTCGATGGCAAAGAGGAGCGGCAGGTTCGCTGGAGCCCTCGGATCGATGCGCTCCTCCCGGCAAGCTTGCCACCACACGCGCCGCAAACCTTCATTCGTCTTCTTCTGGTGCGGCCTCAGAACTGCCGCCGGCGTGTGATGCAGAAAGCGGCCGAAAGCCTTGCGGCAGAAGTCGTCATAGGCCTTGGTGTAGAGGATGAACTCGTGCCACAAGTCGTCGACCGCTTGCGACGGCATCGCGACCTGACGGTACCGGCTGCGATGATAGGCCCGGAAGAACTGCTTCAGTCCAAGGCCGATGCTTTCGATCTGTGATGGGTTTAGTGTCGGATGGTGCCGCTTGAGCTTGTCAATCAGGCCCGGTGGCCAGACGTAAGCGTCGATGGTTCGAAGTCGGCGGTGGTAGGTAAAAATCTGCGATCCGACGATCGCGATAAAAAGTGCTGGAAAAATCGTCCAAAATGGTAGGTCGGTGATACTCAATCAGTCCTCATGCCTCTGTTTCAACTCTGTGCATTATCTCCTTTTTGCGCACTCTTCTCAAGATCACATCCGCCGATCTGTCGCGCATTTTCTGACGTTTGGTTGAGATTTTCGCAACATCGCGCCGTGAAACACGGGCTCTCGTTTCACGAAGGTTCCCCGGCCGCCACCATCACTGCTTTGTCACATCACCTTGCCCCAGCCGCCGGACGCGCTTAATTGCTAGCTTGAGCGCGTCCCGGACGCTGCCCGGACTTCCATGCCATGCCCCCAATGCTCAGAGGATTTCATGACGACCGCCGCACCGGCCTCCACGTTTCCTGACCTTGGCACCATGCCGGTTTGGGATCTGTCTGATCTCTACGCCGCGCCGAATGCGCCCGAAGTTGCCCGCGACGTCGCCCGGGCGGAGCGCGAGGCACAGGCCTTGAAAGACAGCTGCCAGGGCCGGCTGGCCGACCTCGCGAAAGACGGTGACGCACTCGGTGAGATCCTGAAGTCGTATGAAGATCTGTCCGATTTGATGGGTAAGCTCGCGTCCTACGCCGGCCTCTACTACTACGCCAACCAGGCCGATCCCGAGCGCGCCAAGTTTTACGGCGACATGAACGAGGCCCTGACCCGTATCGGCACGGAACTCATCTTTCTCGAACTCGAACTCAACCAGATCGAAGAAGCGGTTTTGGCCAGCGCCGTAACCGCGCCCAAGCTTGCAAAGTACAAGCCGTGGCTGGACGACCTGCGCCGCGAGAAGCCCTTCCAGCTCGATGAAAAGCTCGAACGCCTCTTTACGGAGAAAAGCCAGACATCGCGCAGTGCGTTTTCTCGGTTGTTCAACGAGACGATGACGACGCTGCGCTTTCCTGTGGCCGGTGAAGCCGAACCGCTGACGCTCGAACCGACGCTCAACCTGCTGTCCCACACCGACGGCACGCGCCGCAAAGCGGGCGCCGATGCGCTCGCCAAAGTCTTCGGCGAAAACGTCCGCCTGTTCACGCTGATCACCAACACGTTGGCCAAGGATAAGGAAATTTCCGATCGTTGGCGCGGCTTCAAGGATGTCGCCGACAGCCGCCATCTGTCCAACAGGGTCGAAGCCCCGGTGGTCGATGCGCTCGTGGCCTCCGTCCGCGCGGCCTACCCACGCCTGTCGCATCGCTACTACGCGATGAAGGCGCGCTGGCTCGGCATGGAGAAGCTCAATCATTGGGACCGCAACGCACCGCTGCCCGACAAGCCCGAGCGGGTCTTCACCTGGAAGGAAGCCGAACAAACGGTGCTGTCGGCCTATGGCGCGTTCGCACCTGAGATGGCCGCGACCGCGAAGCAATTCTTCGACAAGGGCTGGATTGACGCGCCCGTGCGCGACGGCAAGGCCCAGGGCGCCTTCTCCGCCTCGACCGTGCCGAGCGTGCATCCCTACGTGCTGATGAATTATCAGGGCAAGCCGCGCGATGTCATGACGCTCGCCCATGAACTGGGCCACGGCGTGCATCAGATGCTTGCCCGCGATCAGGGCGCGCTGCTCGCCCCGACACCACTGACGCTGGCCGAAACCGCCTCTGTCTTCGGCGAAATGCTGACTTTCCGCGCCCTCCTTGCAGACACAAAGAGCCCGCGGGAAAAGAAGGCGATGATCGCCGGCAAAGTCGAGGACATGCTGAATACGGTCGTGCGCCAGATTGCGTTTTACTCATTCGAGCGCAAGGTCCACGAAGGCCGCCGCAAGGGCGAACTGACGTCGGACCAGTTGAACCAGTACTGGCTTGAAGTGCAGAAGGAGAGCCTGGGCGCGGCGATCGATTTCAAGCCCGGCTATGAAGTGTACTGGACCTACATCCCCCACTTCATCAATTCGCCGTTCTACGTTTATGCCTATGCCTTCGGCGATTGCCTCGTGAACTCGCTCTACGGTTTATACCAGGAAGCGCATCCGGGGTTCGTGCAAAAGTATTTCGATCTGTTGAAGGCCGGCGGCTCCAAGCATCACTCGGAACTTCTTGCTCCCTTCGGCCTCGACGCGCGTGATCCCGAATTCTGGAACAAAGGCCTGCGCGTCATCGAAGGCATGATCGACGAATTGGAAGCAATGGAAAAAGCAGCGTGAATGCGAATCCCCTCTACCCGTTTGCGGTGAGGAAAGGAGAAGCAGAATCCCCTCTCCCCGTTTGCGGGGAGAGGGTTAGGGTGAGGGGCAGCCCCTTGTTGAATTGCTTCCACCGGACAGAGAATGCGCGGACGTTGTGCGACAGACGCGCTAGTACTTCAACCGTCCTTCGTACGTCACGGCCCAGGTCTCTCCCTTGCCCTTCGCGTCGGATCTCTGACCTGCCGGCGTGATGATCTCGCCGAGCACGACGGGCGCTTCGCCGGCATCAGTCAACGCCTGCACAACGTCGTTGGCGCGCGCTCGGTCCGCAATCACGATCATTCCGATGCCGCAGTTGAACGTGCGCAGCATTTCCGCGTCGTCGAGGCGTCCAGCTTTCGCCAGCCATCCGAAAACAGGCGGCACGGCAATCGCTGACAGATCAATCGCCGCCGCCACGGTGGCCGGCAGGACGCGCGGCACATTCTCCGACAAGCCACCACCGGTGATATGCGATAGCCCCTTCACTGCCCCGTCCGATGCCCCGCCCGTCGCCTCGATGGCGGTGAGGATCGGCTTGACGTAGATCCGCGTCGGCTCCAGCAGCGCTTCGCCAAGGCTCGTCTCCGGAGCCCACGGAGCTGCGTCGCCCCAGCCGATGTTTTCACTCTGCGCCAAGCGCCGCACAAGACTGTAGCCATTGGAATGCACACCGGATGACGGCAGCCCAATGAGGACGTCGCCAATCGCGATGTCGGCGCGCGGCAGGATTTCGCCGCGCTCGACCGCGCCGACCGCAAACCCCGCCAGATCGTAATCGCCCTTGTGATACATGCCGGGCATCTCGGCGGTCTCCCCGCCGATGAGCGCGCAGCCTGCCATCCGGCAGCCCTCCGCAATCCCGGCGACGACATCGCGCGCCACCGCCACGTCGAGATGGCCCGTCGCGTAGTAGTCGAGGAAGAACAGCGGCTCGGCGCCCTGCACCACGAGATCGTTGACGCACATGGCGACGAGATCGATGCCGATGCTGGAATGCCGCCCGCTATCGATGGCGATCTTGAGCTTGGTGCCGACGCCGTCGTTGGCCGCCACTAGGATCGGATCACGAAAGCCTGCCGCCTTGAGGTCGAACAAGCCGCCGAAGCCGCCCAGATCCGCATCCGCGCCGGAGCGCCGCGTCGCTTTGACGAGCGGTTTGATGGCGTGTACCAGAGCATTGCCGGCGTCGATGTCGACACCGGACGCCCGGTAGGTGATCGGTTCCGGCTTGTCGTCCTTGGTGGTACCCATGCAGCCCCGGCAGTCAGTTGCGGTTCCGGCCCAGGCCGGCAGCGGTCAGGCGATGCGCGCGCAATGCCGGATGACACGGGACTTGACAGCCGCGACCCGATTTTTGCCCGATTGCTCGCGAGAACATGAGGCGCGCTCTATCAGCTTGCAGGTCTCGCGGCAACCAAGCCGCCGGGCAGCCGCACCGGCGGCAGGCGCAACGTCTTCAAAGGCAAGGCTTTATCGCATGCGTTCGACGGTGAAAGCGGCACGGATCGCCGGTCTGACGGCTCTGGCCGCGTTTGGTCTCTCCGGCGGGCCTGGTCACCTTGCAGCCAAACCGGGCGCGGACCGGACCTACACGATTGCAAATTATCCTGTGGAGGCCCGTGCCACAAACGCTGTCGCCGCCAAGGATGCGGCCATTGCGGACGGCCAGAAGGCGGCCTTCCGCTCGCTGATGAAACGCATCATTCCCGTCTCGGCCTACCGTGACATGGAACGCATCGCGGCTACCGATCCGGCAACCCTTGTCGATGGCGTCGCCGTCCGCTCGGAACGCAATTCCGCAACGCAATATATCGCCACTCTCGATTTCTCCTTCCAGGCCGCCGAAGTCCGCGATCTGCTCAATCGCCAGAACATTCCCTTCGTCGACACGCAAGCGCCGTCGACGATCATTGTTCCGCTGACCCGAGACGCGAAGGCGGCAGCGGGTCCGTCCGGTGAGTTTCGCATCGCCAGCGGCACCTGGGGCACCGTCTGGCCGACGCTCGATCTGGAGAATTCGGTCGCTCCGTTGAAGGTCGAAGCCCTGAAGCCGGAGATCGGCCCCGATGTTCTGCGCGGCCTCTACGAGGACGCCACACTCAATGCGTCCATCATGACACTCGCCGCCGCCTACGGCAGCGATCAGATCGTTGTCGCCATTGCCGAAATCGACACCGAGGGCCGTAAAGTCAACGTGCTGCTTGCCGGGCAGGATGCCGCCGGTCCGTTCGCTCTGCAGCGCGCTTACCGGTTGAGCGCTGGAGATTTGGCTTACACCCTTGAACTCGCCGCCGTTGTGTCGCAAGGCGTACTGGAAGGTCGCTGGAAGGCGATCAACAGCGGCGGCGCCGTGGCGGCCGTCGCGCCGGGGAATGTTTCCCCCTATTCAGCCGCGCCCTATGCCACTGCTCCTGGCTTTGCCACTGGCGACGAGATTGCCTTCGACGCACAGTTTACCGGGGCAAACGAATGGAATGCCATGCGCCGCGTTCTCCTTGAAGCTCCCGGCATCGACGACATCCGGATCGGTTCCATTTCGGCCGATCGCGCGTCCGTCAGCGTCAAATATCCCGGCGGCGGCCCGGCCCTGGCCCAAGCGCTGACCGGCTATGGGATCTCGCTTACCGACACGGGCGGACTGTGGGTCATGCGCCAGTTGCGCTGATGCCACCCGCCGTGAAACCGCGTCGTCGGCGCTAAGGCCGTTGCCGTGGTAAGGCTTTTGCCGAACTGAGACTTGTCGCGGGCCGCCAAGCATGGCAGCTGTGGCAGCGCTGCTGGCCGGGGAACCGGCCAAGGCTCAGCTGCCAGCAAGAACCACAACGAACCGGCACCGTCCGGTTTTCAACATTGGCGCGAAGACCAACACCGTGAGCCTGCCCAACATCATCACGACCGGTCGCGTCATCCTGGTTCCGGTCATCTTTTGGCTGTTGGTCACAGGCCAGTCGCAGTTGGCGTTCTATGCGTTCATCGTGGCCGGACTGTCAGATGCGGTCGACGGCTATCTCGCCAACCGCTTCGATTGGAAGACTGAACTGGGTTCCTATCTCGACCCGATCGCCGATAAGCTGCTGGTCGTCAGCATGTTCATCGCCTTCGGCGTATCCGGCGCCTTGCCCTCCTGGCTTGTGATCGCCGTGGTCTCCCGCGATATCCTGATCGTTGCCGGCGTGATTCTGGCCTGGCTCATGCACCGGCCGTTTAAAATGCACCCGCTGGGCGTCAGCAAGGCCAATACGGCGGCGCTCGTCGTGCTGGTGGCCGTCGTCCTGGCCGATCAAGCCTTTATGCTGGGGCTTGAGACCTTGAAGATCTTGCTGATTGGCCTCACAGGCGCGTTGACGTTCGCGTCGCTGGCGGCCTATCTCGACCTGTGGCTGAGGCACATGTCGGCGGCCGACGTGCCGGGATCGAAGACCTGAGCGCAAGCCGTGGGCGGAGAAACCGTTCTTGCCTCGTCGGACAATGCTGGAAAGTTGGCCATGACCGCGCCCGACATGATTGCGCCCGAGCCGAAAGCCGCCCCCGAGCAGCTCGTCCTCGATCTGCCGCACCGGCCGGCGCTGGCGCTGGAGGATTTTCTCGTTGGCCCCAGCAACGCCGCCGCTGTCTCCCTCGTCGACCGCTGGCCCGATTGGACCGCCCGCGCTGCCATCGTCATCGGACCTGCCGGATCGGGCAAGAGCCACCTGACCAATGTCTGGCGCCTGCGATCGGGCGCGCAAAGCGTCGCCGCTTCGGCATTGACTGAAGCGGCCGTGTCGGAAATCGAACGCACCGGCGCGCTCGCCGTCGAAGATCTCGAGCGCGGCATTGCTGACGAGCGCGTCTTTTTCCACCTCTTGAACTTGACCAAGGAAAAAGGCCATGCCCTGCTGGCCACGTCACGCGACGCACCCGGCGACCTCAGCGTCGCCCTGCCGGATCTGCGCTCGCGGCTGCGTGCGCTGCCGATGGTACGCATCGAACCACCGGATGATCAGGTTTTGAAAGCCGTGCTGGTCAAGCTCTTCACGGATCGTCAATTGACGCCCGAACCGCACGTCATCAGTCATTTGGCGCTTCATATGGAGCGGTCGTTCGAAGCGGCCCAGCAACTTGTCGAAGCGTGCGATCAGCTTGCCCTGTCGCGGCAGCGCCGTGTCAGTCGCGCTATCGCCGCAGAAGCCTTGGGCCGTTTGCAACAGCATCCATCGGAAGTTGGCAAGGATTGACCGTCATGTCATCGTCGCACAGTGCGGGCCTTAGTCTTCCGCGTTCAGCAGGTTAAGGATTGGCCATGTCAACCGTGAAGGGCAAATCAAAGGGTGCGCCCGTAGCTGACAAGGCCGCGGTGCCCGAGTTGCCTAGTGCATTGGGCCCGGCACGCTTCTACAACCGGGAGCTTTCGTGGCTGCAGTTCAACCGCCGCGTCCTTGAAGAAGCGCGCAACGAAAGCCACCCGTTGTTGGAGCGGCTTCGCTTTCTATCGATTTCGGCGTCGAACCTCGACGAGTTCTACATGGTGCGCGCAGCCGGCATCTACGGGCAGATCGCGGCCGGAGTGACGACGACGACCCAGGATGGGCTGACGCCCGCCGAGCAGATGGCGGCACTCAACACGTTCGCTGCCACGTTGGTCGCCGACAAGCAGGCAATCTGGCGCCAGATCCGCTCCCAGCTCGACACCAGCGGCCTCAAGATCGTGGAACCGGAAGACCTTACCGATCGTGAGTTGGTCTGGGTCGAGAATTTGTTTCTCACACACATTTTCCCGATCCTGACGCCGATTGCAGTCGACCCCGCACATCCCTTCCCCTTTATTTTAAACAAGGGCCTCACCATCGCCGTTCAGTTGCAGAACAGGGCGGATGGAAAGGTGATGAGCGGCCTGATCCCCATCCCCAGTCAGCTCGAACGGTTCATCCGCCTGCGCGCCGAGGTGCAGTCCGACAAGCAGATCCGCTTCATCCAGCTCGAGCAATTGATCGGCATGTTTCTCGAGAAGCTCTTCAGGGGCTTCGAGGTCAAGGCCAAGGGCGCATTCCGGTTGCTCCGTGACAGCGACATCGAAATGCAGGAAGAAGCCGAAGACCTCGTGCGCTCCTACGAGACGCTTCTGAAGCGGCGCCGTCGCGGCGTGGTTATCCGCCTCGAACTCGAAAGCCGCATGCCCGAGCAGCTGCGCCGCCTTGTCGCCGATGAACTCGAAGTCGGCGAGGAAGCCATTTTCGTCAAGGACGGCGTCCTCGGACTGTCCGACACGAGCCAGCTGATCGTTTCGGATCGTCCCGATCTTCTTTTTAAGCCCTTCAACATCCGCTTTCCCGAGCGCATTCGCGAATTCAATGGCGACTGCTTTGCGGCGATCAGCAAGAAGGACATTGTCGTCCATCACCCTTATGAAAGCTTCGACGTGGTGGTGCAGTTTCTGCGTCAGGCCGTCAACGATCCCAACGTGATGGCGATCAAATGGACGCTATATCGTACGTCGCGTGACAGCCCCATCGTGCAGGCATTGAAGGAGGCCATCGAAGCCGGCAAGTCCGTGACCGCCGTGGTCGAACTCAAAGCCCGCTTCGACGAAGCAGCCAACATCCGATGGGCGCGCGATTTGGAGAACGCCGGCGTCCATGTGGTCTATGGCTTCATTGAAATGAAGACACATGCCAAGCTTGGCGTCGTTGTCCGCCGCGAAGGCTCTGAACTTACCACCTACTGCCACATCGGCACCGGCAACTATCATCCGCAAACGGCCCGCATTTACACCGATCTGTCACTGTTCACGCGCGATCCCATCATCGCGCGCGACGTGACGCGGATCTTGAACTTCGTCACCGGCTACGGCAGTCCGGGCGAATTGGAAGTGATGTCGGCCAGTCCCAACGGCATCCGGCAAACAATTCTGTCTCACATCCGCGACGAGATCGCCCATGCCAATGCCGGCCGCCCTGCCGGCATCTGGATGAAGATGAACTCGCTCGTCGATGCCCAGATCATCGATGCGCTCTACGAAGCCAGCAATGCCGGCGTGTCGATCGACATCATCTGCCGCGGCGTTTGCTGTCTGCGTCCCGGCGTCAAGGGGCTGTCCGACAACATTCGCGTCAAGAGCATTATCGGACGCTTTCTCGAACACGCGCGCATTTACTGTTTCGGCCGCGGTGAAACGTTGCCTTCGCCCAAGGCGGCGGTCTACATCTCCTCCGCCGATATGATGCCGCGCAATCTTGATCGCCGCGTCGAGGCGATGCTTCCGATACTCAATGCGACTGTGCACGAACAGGTTCTCAATCAGATCATGGTCGCCAACCTGATGGACAATCAGCAAAGCTGGCGCATCCTGTCCGATGGGGGTTCGGAACGGATCGGTCCGGCGCCCAAGGAAGCCGCCTTCAACGCCCACAAGTACTTCATGACCAATCCGAGCCTGTCCGGCCGCGGCCAAGCCCTGAAAACAAACTCGCCGCCCAAGTTCCGCGTTAGAGGTGCGGATTGAAGCAAGGATCCGAAGTGACGAGCCTGATGCAGATGCTTGGTGGTGCCAGTCGCCCGCGTGAGTTGGAGCCGATTGGTGTCATCGACATCGGATCGAACTCCGTTCGCCTCGTCGTCTACGAAGGAGCCGTTCGTTCACCGACGCCCCTTTTCAACGAAAAGGTTTTATGCGGCCTTGGCCGAACGGTCGCCACCACCGGACATTTGGGCGCCGAAGCGATTGAGCGGACGATTGCCGCGCTGACACGGTTCCGCGCCGTCGCACGGATTTTGAAGGTCAAGAACCTCAAGGCATTCGCAACCGCCGCTGTTCGCGACGCCGGTGACGGACCGGTCTTCATCGGTCGTGCCGAAAAGGCCTGCGGCGTTAAAATCGAAATTCTCTCCGGTCAGCGCGAGGCCGAACTCGCGGCTGCGGGCATCCGCATGGGTTTCATCAATCCCGACGGGTTTGCCGGCGATCTGGGGGGCGGTAGCCTCGAACTCATTGATGTGGGCGGCGACAAGCTGAACGAAGCCGTGACGCTGCCGCTTGGCGGCCTGCGCCTCATCGATCAGACCGGTGGCAAGATCGACGATGCCGCCAAGATCGCCGACGATCATCTGGAAGGGATCAGCTGGCTGTCCAAGGGCCGCGGCCGGCCGTTCTATGCCGTCGGCGGCACCTGGCGGGCACTTGCCAAGCTGCACATGGAGCAGACGCAGTATCCGCTGCGCATCATGCAGGGCTACACGATACCGACACGCGATGCGATCCAGTTCTGCGAGAGCGTGCGCCGGACAAAAAAGATCGCAGCCCTTCCCGGCATCGAGGAAGTCGCCCGCGCCCGCCGCGAGGCGTTGCCCTACGGCGCCCTCGTCCTGGAACGCCTGCTTCGGCAGTTGCAGCCATCGGCCGTGGTCTTCTCGGTGCATGGCGTGCGCGAAGGCCTGCTCTATGGCCTGCTGCCGCCCCACGAGCGCGCCAAGGATCCGCTCCTGAGCTTTTGCGAGGAACTGGCTCTCCAACGCTCGCGCTCGGTCGCGCATGCGTTTGAATTATGCGACTGGACTGATCAGATCTTCGACAACCAGGACAGTCCCGACGAAACCCCCGAAGAGCGCCGCTTGCGCCACGCGGCCTGCCTCCTCTCCGACATCGGCTGGCGCGTTCACCCCGACTATCGCGGCGAACAGAGCCTCTACAAAATCGCCCATGCCGGGATGTCCGGCCTCGATCACCCCGGCCGAATCTTTCTCGGCCTGACGGTGTTCTTCCGCCATGCAGGTGCCCAAAGTACAGGCACCGACGGCCTGCCCGAGCAGTTGCTGTCGCGGATTGATCGGCGCATGTTGAAGCGCGCCCGGATTATCGGCGGCGCGCTGAGAGCCGCACACATGATATCCATCGGTATGCCGGGCATCATCGACGAGACGCAGCTCGAATTTCTGGCTGACAAGCTGATCCTGACGCTGCCCAGGCAGCATGCCGACCTCGACGGCGAGCGCCTGCGCCGCCGCTTCGAGAGCCTCGCCGCGGTTCTCGGCCGCGTCGGCGAAGTCCGCACCGCTGTCTGACGGGGGAGGGGCAGTTGGCCGACGATCCCTATACCGTTCTGGGCGTCCAGCGGACGGCCACCGACGACGAAATCCGCCGCCGGTACCGGCAACTGGTCAAGGAACTCCACCCCGACATCAATCCCGACAAAGCCGCCGAAGAGCGCTTCAAGAAAGTCACGGTCGCCTTCGACATCGTCGGTGATCCGGTGAAGCGAAAGGCGTTTGATCGCGGCGAGATCGATGGCGCAGGCGATCCGCGCCGGCCGACCGGACCGCGGCCGGGTGCGGGCGGGGCTGGAAACACCGCAGGCGGCGCCCGCTGGAACACCGGCTTCGGCGGCTTTGATTCGGAAGACCCGTTTGGCGACATCTTTGCCGGCTTCCGCGGTGCCGGTGCGCAGACGACCCGCCCGCGCCGCGGGCAGGACGCGCGCTACACGATCGAACTGGAATTCAGCGAAGCCGCACTCGGCGCCCGCAAGCGCGTGACCATGCCCGGCGGCGAAACGCTCGACTTGAACGTTCCCTCGGGCGTTGTCGAAGGTCAGGTGCTGCGTCTGAAGGGGAAAGGCCTGCCGGGCCAGAATAACGGGCCGGCCGGTGACGCGCTGGTCGAGGTGCGCGTCAAGCCACACCCGTTATTCAAGCGCATCGGTGATGACGTGACGATCGATGTGCCGCTGACGCTCGATGAAGCCGTGCTCGGGGCCAAGGTTGAAATCCCAACACTCACCGGCCGAGTCCAGCTTACCATTCCGCCGGGGACAAGCTCAGGCAAGGTTTTCCGCTTGAAGGGCAAGGGGATCGCAAACGCGACGGCGGGAACGTCGGGCGACCAGATGGTGACGGTCAGGATGGTGCTGCCCGATCCGATCGATGATGAACTCGTGGCGTTCCTAAAAGAGTGGCGCGAAACCCACCGCTACGATCCCGGTCGAAAGTAAATTCAGGTCTCGGCACGGCCGGGGAGAACCATGACTTCGCCGCCCGCGAGCGTCAGGGCAAGTTCGCCGCGCTTCAACCGTAGGGCGTCTTCGCCGAACAGTTGCCGGCGCCAACCCTTCAGAGCCATGACGTCGGGCTCGTCTTCGGCCGCGATGCGTTCCAGTTCTTCTGCATCCGCGATCAGACGCGGCGCGACGCGGTGCTTGGCTGCGGCGGCCTTCAGCAACACCTTGAGCAGTTCGATCGTCGCGCCGGCTTCCGCCGATACCTGGCGCGAATGGTTCATCTGCGGCAGCGATTTCGGATCGCAGGCCAGACCGGCTTTCACCGCGTCCATGATTTCTTTCGCCCGCTGCGAACGCGAAAAGCCGTCGCTGAGCGTCCTCAATCCGCCAAGCTGCTCCGGCGTGGTCGGCATCTGGTTGGCGATGTCATAGAGCGCTTCATCGCGCAGCACGCGGCTGCGCGGTACGTTCTGCGCCTTCGCCGCCCGTTCCCGCCACGCGGCCAGTTCGATCAGGACGCCGAACGATTTGCGGTTTTTGGTCCGCATCTTGAGCCGCTTCCAGGCATCTTCCGGCCGGGTTTCATACGTTTCCGGATGCGTCAGGTCGGCCATTTCCTCGCTGACCCAAGACGTGCGCCCGCTCTCGTCGAGCTTGGAACGCAGGTGACGATAGACATCCCGCAAATGCGTGACATCGCCAAGCGCATAGACCAATTGCTTGTCGGTCAGCGGCCGCCGGCTCCAGTCCGTAAAGCGCGACGACTTGTCGATGTCGTGGCCCGTGATGTCTTTGACGAGATTGACGTAACTGACGCTGTCGCCATAGCCGCAAACGGACGCGGCGACCTGCGTATCGAATATCGGCGTCGGGATGAGCCCGGCCTCCGAATACATGATCTCGATGTCCTGCCGGGCCGCGTGAAAAACCTTGGTCACGCGGTCGTTCGCCATCAATTCATAGAACGGCGCAAGGTCGATCCCCGCCGCCATCGGGTCGACGATGGCTTCGACGGTATCGGACGCGATCTGGACGAGACATAGCTCGGGCCAGAAGGTCTGCTCGCGCATGAACTCCGTGTCGACCGTGATAAACTCGGCTGAAACGAGACGCTGGCAGACTTGGGCGAGATCGGATGTGGACGTAACGAGATGCATCTCCGGCCTGTATACAACAGAATGTGGCTCGGGGAAGCCTCGGCGTGGCGGCGGCCTTGTAAGAAGACCTGACAGGCCAAGGTAAAAGCACGACGGATCAGCCGCCGTGGTCGTCCTGCACCCCGTGCGCCGCCTTGAACATGGTCATTTCGCGCCGGATCTGGTCGACGACGCGGGCCAGATGACCGAGGTTGTGCGCACCGGGATCGGCAAGAACCATCCGCAACTCGCGGGCCAACGGGTGCTCGGCGGCCGCATCAGCCGGTTCGCCATTCCCCGCCGGGCTATGCTTGTTCGTCAAAAGGCTCGCCAACGACGCAACATCAATGGTTTCGGTCGTCATGGTTCGATATCTCTTTTCGCCAGCGGCTGCGTTCTTGCCGAACCGCAGCGGCCGCGAGCCCCGCCGTATGCCGCACAGGATGCTGTCGTCTTGGTAAAGGTTCGGTAAATGGAGCGTTTTCAAAAATCCTTCCGCAAGCGGCCGGGCACGCACCGCTCGCGCCCTGTTCGGCTTGACATTGACCATACCGCATGCGCTTCTCCGGCCCGATTTTCCCCCAATTCGAAACAGGACTTTGGGCCATGACCGCGGCCAGCATGCACCGCTATCGATCCACCACCTGCGGCGGTTTGCGCAGCACCGATATCGGCGGCGTCGCGCGCTTGTCGGGCTGGGTGCACCGCGTCCGCGACCACGGCGGCTTGCTGTTCATCGACTTGCGCGATCATTACGGCATCACCCAGGTCGTCGCCGATCCCGACACGCAAGCCTTCAAGATCGCCGAAACATTGCGTTCCGAATGGGTCGTCCGCATCGACGGCAAGGTTCGTCCGCGACCTGACGGCACCTCCAACTCCGACCTCGTGACTGGCGAAATCGAGGTTTATGCAACTGAGATCGAGATCCTGTCGGAAGCCAAGGAATTGCCGGTCCCCGTGTTCGGCGAGCCTGAATACCCGGAAGACCTGCGCCTGAAGTACCGCTTTCTCGATCTGCGCCGCGAGTCGCTGCACGCCATCATCATGAAGCGGCTCGAGATCACCAAGTCGATGCGCCGTCACATGCACGATGCGGGCTTCAACGAGTTCCCGACGCCGATCCTGACCGCGTCCTCACCGGAAGGCGCGCGCGACTTCCTTGTGCCCTCGCGCATTCATCCGGGCAAGTTCTACGCCTTGCCGCAGGCCCCGCAGCAATACAAGCAGCTGCTGATGGTCTCCGGCTTCGACCGCTATTTCCAGATCGCGCCGTGCTTTCGCGACGAAGACCCGCGCGCCGACCGCCTGCCGGGCGAGTTCTACCAGCTCGACGTTGAAATGAGCTTCGTCGAGCAGGACGACATCTTCCAGACGATGGAGCCGATCCTCACCCGCATCTTTGAGGAATTTTCAGACGGCAAAGCCGTGACCAACGGCTGGCCGCGCATTCCCTACGACGAGGCGATCGCGAAGTACGGCTCCGACAAGCCCGATCTGCGCAACCCCATCGAGATGCAGGATGTGACGGAGCACTTCCGCGGCTCAGGCTTCAAAGTTTTCGCCGGCATGATCGAGAAGGACCCCAAGGTCCGCGTTTGGGCGATCCCCGCCCCGACCGGCGGCAGCCGCGCCTTCTGCGATCGAATGAACAAGTGGGCAATTGAGGAACACAAGCAGCCTGGTCTGGGGTACATCTTTTGGCGCGCTACACCAGATAGCGGTGTTGAGGTTACCGCGTTTGATGCTGCAACCGGAAAAACTTGGCCTAACGATGCGTCTGCTGGACGACTTATTAAGCTAATCGACTCAAATGGAAAAGAACTGGCATTTGGAGCTGGCCCAATTGCCAAAAACATTGGTCGCGATAGGGAAGCTTCTATACGTCGACAAATGGGGCTCACGTCCAGCGATGCATGTTTCTTCGTGGCCGGAATCCCGTCAAATTTTTACAAATTCGCCGGAGCTGCGCGAGACCAAATAGGTTACGAGTTGAAACTCATCGACGAGAACCGCTTCGCGCTGGCCTGGATCGTCGACTTCCCGTTCTACGAATGGAACGAAGAAGACAAAAAGATCGACTTCTCGCACAACCCGTTCTCGATGCCCAAGGGCGGCCACGCAGCGCTCGAAGCGGCCGAGAAAGAGGGGCGCGAGGCGCTGCTGGCTCTCAAGGCCAATCAATACGACATCGTCTGCAACGGCTACGAAATCGCATCGGGCTCGGTGCGTAACCACCTGCCCGAAACGATGGTCAAAGCGTTCGAGATCACCGGGCTGTCGCGCGCCGACGTCGAAGCTCGCTTCGGCGGCCTCTATCGCGCATTCCAATACGGGGCCCCGCCGCATGGCGGCATGGCGGCCGGCATCGAACGCGTCGTCATGTTGTTGACCGGCTGCAAGACCGTGCGCGAGGTAGCCCTCTTCCCGATGAACCAGCAAGCCGCCGACCTGCTGATGAACGCACCGTCCGAAGCCGCGCCGAAGCAACTGCGCGAACTGTCGATCCGCGTCGTCGCGCCGGAAAAGAAGTAACGGCCAATCTACAAAAAAGCCCGGCCGAGGCTCGCCTCGGCCGGGCGTCA
>JALHMJ010000004.1 GCA_022844105.1 Hyphomicrobium sp.
TGTCTCAGGCGTGTTGGATTTCTGTCTCATGTTCCACTCCTCAGGTGGTCACGATGAGCCCGAAATCCTCCGTTCCTCAAGCCGCTAGTTTTGTCTCACAGGTGTTGATGTCGGACACGGCGATTCCGGGTTTGAACGCAAAGGAGCGTCGAATGAAGAAGTACATCCTGGCTGCTGCCGCGATGATGGCTCTGGCCTCTCCTGCATTGGCCGAGAAAAAAGACTGCGATGGTGGATTCAAAAACCACATGAAGAACATGTCGATCTACGTCGACAAAATGTCAGGTTATGAACTTGCCGACGCTGTCCGCAAGTCGCTCGACGTTTACAACACCTGCAAGTCCGGCGACACGTTCTCTCCCTACGGCGTTTGGGACCAGATCATTGCCGACATGAAGGCAAAGGCCAAGTAAGGCCATTTTGGCTGACGCGGACCATGCTGCGTCAACTAATGAACTTCACCAAACAGTACTGCCGAGTCTCAACCCGGCAGGCTGGAGGCGCGTCGATGGCCGCCCAGATACCTCAACTTAGTCGCCCCCGCGATACGAGGTTTTTGGTGGCCATCGGCGCACTTTTTTTTGTGAGCGTTCTGCACGTGACGGCGGCAATCGCGGCCAGTTCGACGCCGCAACCGGCACCTATCGAAACTCAAACTGAGCAACAAGCGCGGATCCTTTTCTCCAAACCGCCGAACACGTCGTCCCTTCGCCATCGGGAAATCGCAGAAGCCGCCGGGCCCCATTCCATCAGCGTTCTCGATATGACGGGCGGCCAGATCTGGTCGCTTCAGGCCGACCGCTTGCAGCACACGCTGGATGTAGCCCGCCGCCTGAAAGTGTCCGTAAAGCACATCGCGCCGGAGCCCTCGATGGCTCTCGAAAGTATGACCGCCGGCGCTCGAATGACGGCGGCCGAAAAATCGATGATGTCCCAGTCCATGCATCAGCCCGGAACGATGGGGATGATGATGGCACAGACGCCCGATGCGGCCATGACCGAATACGCCCTCACCGCGCCGGATGCTGCCGGCTCACCCTCAGCGGTGCGTCTCGCACTCACAGATAAGTTGACCGTAAAGGCAACGCGCCAACGTGTGGAAAAGACGGATGATGGCTACATCTGGCACGGCGTCATCTCAGGTAGCGATGACCCGGTCACCCTTCTCTGGTGGCCATCGGGCCGGCTGACAGGGCAGGTGACCTACCGTGACCGCATGTATGTGATCCGCCATTTGGGCCGCACAATGCATGGGGTCATTGAGGTTTCGCCCCGCGACATGCCACCGGAACATGCGCCGATGCCCCCGGCTATGATGAAAAAAATGAAGATGGATCGCGATCCCCTTGTTCACGAGGGAAGCGCAGAATCTCTTCAGGCCGCTATGCGCACGATACCCACTAAAGTTGAGCAAGCGGCCAGCGGGCCGCCGGCGGTCGCACCGGCCAAACCCGATCTTCCCGAGACCGACACAAACGCGCCCTCCCGCGCCGACCAGGCAAAGCCTCAAGATCCGATCGAAATGACGCTGATGGTGGCCTACACGCGCAAAGCCGCGAAGGCCTATACCGACATCCGCAGCGATCTCATCGCGCTGGCGGTCGAAGAAGCCAATCAATCTTTCATTCGCAGCGGGATCACTAACATCAAGTTGCGCCTCGTTCACGCTTATCAAACGGATTACCGTGAATCTGGCACCCATTTCGATCACGTCTTTCGCTTCGCCGACGCAGGCGACGGTGTCATGGAGGAGGTGTCTCGCCTACGGCAGCGCTACAAAGCCGATATGGCGGTATTGATTGTTGATGACGCGAACGGATGCGGGCTCTCGGCTGGAATAGCCCCGGCTGCAGAACGCGCCTTCGCTGTTGTGCATCACCATTGTGCAGCAACGAGCTATTCTCTCGCCCACGAGATTGGCCATATTCTCGGAGCCCGGCACGACCGCGCACTCGACGACGGAACGACGCCGTTTTCCTATGGTCACGGCTACATCCACGGTCGCGAATGGCGCACGATGATGAGTTATGAGGAGAGTTGCGGCAAGTGTCCACGCTTGCCGATCTGGTCCAGCCCTAGCCTGATCGTACGCGGCGTGCCTGCAGGCGACGCAGACACTGACAATGCCCGCGTCATCGCAGAACGCGCCGCGATCGTGGCCGGCTTTCGCTGACGCACGGACTTAGAGAAAGGTTTCCTTTAAGTCGATCGAGCTCGCATTGCCCAACTTGTCGAAATTCTCCTTCAGCCATTCATCGGTCCGAGCCCGGCCGGAATCGCGCAGCCGGCACAGGAATGACCATTCAGGACTGAGCTTTGTAGCGACGCCCAGACTAGTCATCTCGGCATCATCACGGATCGAATGCATGAACATGCGCTTGTACGACTTCGTGTCCAGCTGATGTTCGTCGACCAACCGCGTGATGAACTCGACTGCACGCAATTCCCGCATCAGCGACGAGTTGAAGCTGATCTCGTTGATCCTGTCGAAGATTTCCGGGGCCGTGGTCGGTACGCGTTCGCGGTGGATTGGATTGATGTGCACGATGACGACATCCCGCGACGTACCTTGGTAGATCAGCGGGAAAATCGCGGGATTGCCCATGAAACCGCCGTCCCAGTAGGCCTCGCCGCCGATTTCTACGGCTTTGAACGCGTATGGCAGGCAGGCTGATGCAAGCACCGCGTCGACGCTGAGTTCGTGGTTCTCGAACACACGTATCTTGCCCGTTCGCACGTTCGTTGCGGACAGATAGAGACGTGTCGCCTTGTTGCAATAAGACAGCCGCTCGAAGTCAACGACATTGCTGAGGACATCGCGAAGCGGATTGAAGTTGAACGGATTAAGCTGATAAGGCGAAAACAAGTGCGTCATGGCCTGCATCGCCATGTAGCCGAGCGGAAATTCGGTGCGATAACCGAAGGCCTGCATCATCGTTTCCCAGGGATACGCTTTTACGGGACTATACAGCGCACCGACCCGCGAAATCTCGCTCCAGAATTGCGTCAGCTTTTCGCGAGCCCCTTCTCGCCCGCCAATGGACGTGCCGTATGACATGACGACCGCATTCATGGCGCCGGCGCTGGTCGCGCTGATAGCCGAAATGTCGATGCGCTCGTCTTCGATCAGCCGATCCAGAACGCCCCAAGCGAATGCGCCATGCGCTCCGCCACCTTGCAGCGCCAGATTGAGTGATTTGGTCATTCCGTCACCGCGTGACAATGGCTCTGCGCATTCATGTGTTTTTCCACCATTCACTGGGCTGTCCATCCGCCCTCCACGGGGAGCGAGGCCCCAGTTATCGATCGCGCCGCGTGCGTGCAAAGAAACACAGCCAGCGCGCCAACTTCCTCAGTCATGACGAACTGGTGCGTCGGCTGGGCATGCAAAAGCACGTCCCTGATCACCTGTTCTTCAGTCAGCATTCGCGCACGCGCGGTTTCTGGGATCTGCTTCTGAACAAGCGGCGTCAGAACATATCCCGGACAGATTGCATTGGCCGTAATCCCGAATTCGGCCGTTTCGAGCGCAATAGTTTTGGTCAAGCCGACAACGCCGTGCTTGGCGGCGACGTAAGCCGATTTAAACGGCGAAGCGACAAGCGCGTGGGCCGACGCAATGTTGATGATGCGGCCCCACTTGCGCTCTTTCATGGCCGGCAAAACACGTTGCGCGGCATAGAAAGCCGCGGAAAGATTGATCGCAAGAATAGCTTCCCACTTCGCTGCAGGAAACGTTTCGATTGCTTCCACATGCTGGATGCCGGCATTGTTGACGAGCACATCGACAGGCCCGAACCGGCTTGCGGCCTGATCGATAAGCGCCACGACTTCCGCCGGCTTGGACATATCCGCCGCCGAGTAGTCGGTCTCATTGCCGTAATCGAGTTCGATTTGGCGACGCAGGGCCGCCACCTCGTCGGCGGGCCCAAACCCATTCAGCATCACATTCATTCCGACCGCTGAGAAAGCCTGCGCAATGGCAAGCCCTATACCGCTGGTCGAGCCGGTCACGACAGCGGTTTTACCCTGCAGCCCAAGATTTTTCCCCAATTGCCCAGCCGGACAATCTTCGTCGCGCAGCCCCATTGCCATTGGCCCCGTCCCTCACCCCGAAAAAGAAAAAGGCGGATCCAGCTCGGGGGTGGGGAAAAGGGGATCTGCCAACCCGGCGGCTCATTCATTACCCGGGCAATCATCGTGTCGTGAGCACGTAGCAATAACCTATATTAGCGAAACTGCGAACTCAAATACTATTCAATACCAGTTTTCATATCCCCGCAGCCAATTCATTAAAGGAAAGCGGGCTCATCTCGCCCCGGTGCCACGAATGTTTCCAATTCATGGACGCTGAAATCGTCGTTCCCATCCTTTAAAACCGACAATGTCTTCCACCCGGCGAGCCGCGCAAGCTCCTGAAAATCGGAAATGTTATATTTGTACGAATTTTCGGTATGAATGCCTTCTCCCAGGTTGAAATCGAAACTGCGTCCACAGACCGTCACCGTTTGGCGCGCTTTGGAAATAAGGTGCATTTCAATTCGGCCATAACGGGGATCATAAATCGCTTCGTGCGCAAACCGACCGAGATCAAAGTTGGCATGAAGTTCGCGGTTGATGCGCACCAGCAGATTGAGGTTGAATGCGGCGGTAACACCCTGCGCATCATTGTAGGCCGGCAGCAGCCGATCGAGTCCCTTGCGAAGATCTACTCCGATGATGAGCCGCGCTCCCTGCGGCAGCGCCGCCCGCCAGCGCGACAAAAGAGCGCTAGCCTCGGCAGGATGCAAATTACCAATCGTCGACCCTGGAAAAAACAACGTCGGCCGGCGGCGGCCTAATACGAGCGGCCATTCACTGACGTCCGAAAAATCAGCAATAAGCGGGGTCACCTTCAGTCCAGGAAAGCGCATCCGCAAACGCTCAACCGCCTCATCGAGGGCCGTTTGCGAAACGTCGATCGGCATGTAAGTCACGTCCGCCGGCAATTGAGCCAGTAATAATTCTGTCTTGATGCTGGAACCCGACCCGAATTCGACGAAGAAATCGCCGCCTGCAATCGGAGCCGTCAGCTGCACCGCGTTGTGACGAAATATTTCCGCTTCCGTACGGGTCGGATAATACTCAGGTAAGGAAGTTATGCGCTCGAACAGTTCACTCCCGCGTGCATCATAGAGATAGCGGCAGGGAAGACTTTTAGAGCGGCGCGATAATCCTTCGACCACATCACGCGCGAACTGAAAATCGATGCTGCTTTGATCGACCGCAACGCGGATCGCACTTGAATTGCCGGCCATTAGTCGATCTCCGAGGCAAGACGGACGCCGGTAAACTGCCAGCGCTGTTGCGGATGAAAGAAGTTGCGGTAAGTCGCACGCGCATGTCCACTCGGCGTCACGCAGGACGCGCCGCGCAACACATGTTGCCCAACCATGAACTTGCCGTTGTATTCGCCGAGCGCACCTTCGGCTGGTGCGTACCCCGGATAAGGGAGATAGGCACTCTGCGTCCATTCCCAAACGTCACCGAACAATTGCTGGGGCCCGGCACCAGCCGTGCGGGCCGCCGCCACGGGCCGAAGCGCTCTTGTCGATAAATCGTTGCCCGTGACCGGCTGACCGGCAGAGGCTATTTCCCATTCAAATTCTGTTGGCAGCCGCTTGCCGGACCACCGCGCATAGGCATCCGCTTCGTAATACGACACGTGACTGACGGGAGCCGCTAAATCGAGGGGCAGCAAACCATTGAGCGACATCTCGTGCCAGACAGAGCCGCTACCCTCCCAGTACAACGGTGATCTCCAGCCTTCGCTCTGCACCAGCGTCCAACCGTCAGCCAGCCAGTGCGCCGCCGTTCGGTAGCCGCCATCCTGCATGAACTGCAGCCACTCGCTGTTCGTCACCAATCGATCCGCAAGCCGAAACGGACGGATGAGCGCGGCATGCCGCGGCTCCTCATTATCCCAGGCGAAGGTGTCGCCAGTGGCACCGACATCGTGGATGCCACCCGCATAATCGATCCACCGCATCTCCGTTGCAGACACGGTGGGCAAGTTCCGCGCGACGGAGAGATAGGCCGGACGCAGCGGGTTGGCGGCGAACAGGGCCAGAATGTCGGTGAGCAACAACTCCTGGTGTTGTTGCTCGTGATTGATACCAACTTCGATGAGCCCACTGACCGCATCAGCCGCGGGACCCGACAACAACCGATCGAGCGCCTCATCGACGTGAGCACGATATGCAAAGACCTGTTCGCTGGTTGGGCGGGTGAGCAGACCCCGGTAGGCACGCGGCTGGCGGGCGCCTACGGCCTCATAGTACGAGTTGAAACAGAAGCCAAACGCCTCATCAAAAATACCGTAGTCCGGCAGATACGGAGTGAGGATAAAGGTTTCGAAAAACCACGTCGTGTGGGCGAGGTGCCACTTCGTCGGACTCGCATCCGGCATGGCTTGGACCGTCATGTCCTCCGGAGAAAGCGGCGCCGCCAGATCCAGTGATAATCGGCGCGTCTCAAACAGACGGCGATAAATATGTGACGGGAGACTGACGTCAGGCCGTCGCGCCGCACTCTTCGTTCCGCTCATTGAAACTTACTCCAGGTCCCTATCGAGAGGGAAACGAGCGAGACGCGTTTTTGATCCTCACAGGACACATGTCCGAATGACAGGGATCGTATAACGCATGATGACCCACTCGAATTGGTGTGCGACCTATTCGTTATGCTTACGTTCGAGCCGCCGCACCTTTCGCATCGACCAACCAATCCGAAGATGGGCATTGACCGCAATCAGTGGAAGTTACCATTCATTCTTGTATAGATAGCATTAGGCTATCGCAGTGCAACATGAACGGAAGCATGTTGCGTTGCCGCTCCAACCAGCACACTTCATTTTATTCTCGACCGGGTTCTAAATTAGCCGGCGGCTATTGCTACGGCGAGGGCGGGTGAGTTCGTCAATCATCGCAGGCGTGCTAGGTGAGAGCACAGCCAAATCAACGGAAAGCGCGCCATGAAAACCCTGCATGAATTCGACCTCATCGCAATTTTCCTGCTGGGCGCGGCCATAGCGACCGGCAACCCCGCGCTCGCGGACTGGAAAATCTGGTCGATTCTCGTTCCGGTGCTGATCGCGGCCGCATTGGCAGCTTACGCGGCATCAGGCCCCGGCACCGTGGCGCTTCGCAACGCGATGTGCTGGACCGCCGCGGCGTATATCGCGTTTATCCTTTTATGGTACGAGCAGTATAAGTTAACGGGTCACCCTGGCAGTGTTGGCCTTTTCACCACGCTGACCGATTGGGCGGGCTTTCCCGGCTATGAAAAGGTGATGCGGCTCGGCGTTGCCATCGCCGAGATCATCGCCGCGGTTTTGATCCTCATTCCTGCCACGCAAGCACTCGGCGCCATCGGCGCGCTGATGTTAATGACGGGCGCTATCTTTTTTCACATCGTCACGCCGCTCGGCGTCGATCCGTATGGAGACGGCGGCATCCTGTTCAAGGAAGCTTGCTCTGTATGGACTTGCGCCTGGATCGTGCTCTGGTGGCGTCGCGACCAAATACCCTCCCTGCTGGAGCGGTTTGGCCTCGCACGTGCGGGCAAAGGAGCGATGTGAGACCGCTCGCGATCAGGGACCGGCCCTGGTGACTGCGTAGCGGCGCAATACTTCAGCGATCCGCTCCGCAGTTGCACCGTAGGGGATCAGGGTCAAAAAGCGGCCGTCTACTCCCATGAGGTACATGAGAGAGCCGTGATCGACGCCGTAATTCACGTCGGTGGCGGATTGGCCCGGGAACAGAAATTTGTGCCGGTGCACACGATAGGCTTTGGCCACGGATGCAATTTCCGTTTCGGTGCCGGTCAACATCAACAGCCGCGGATGAAAGCTGCGTGCGAACGCGGCGAGTTGAGTGGGCGTATCGCGTTGCGGATCAACGGTGATGAAAATCGGCTGGATCGCATCACCTGACGGGCCCAGTTTCTCGAGAGCCTCCGTCATAAGGACGAGGGTCGTCGGACAAATGTCGGGACAATGGGTATAGCCAAACGAGATCAGCAGAAGCCGGCCGTGCAGCGAGACATCGCTGACCCTCTGGCCCGACGAGGCCGTCAGTTCGAATGGACCGCCGAAGCGCTTGGCCAGAGGGTCTTCGTTGGCGCGTGCGCTGGCGGTCAACAGCAGCAGGCCCGCGACGAGCGCCGTCAGGACAGGTATCGATCGTTGCATGCCGCGCCGCCGCGTCATGGGGTCGGAGCCGGCTTCAACCCTTTGATGCCGAACACGCCGTCTTCCTCGATCACCTTTTTCACACGCGGGTCAGCGCGAAACCAATCGCTGGCGTTGGCTTTCCCATTCTGCTTGGCCCAATCCGTGTCGAAGGCCGTCGCCGGCTGAAGCTTGTCTGCTTTCGTAAGCCGGAGGTTTTGCACCATGAAAATCGTGAGTGCAGGATCTTGAATAAGCAGCCCATCGGCAAACACCACCTTGCCGCAATGGGGCAGCAGCTCGCGGACGGCTCCGGCGAATACCGATTGGCCCTTTGCAGCAAGACGCAACTTGCCATCGGTTGTAAGCAGCCCTAGCTGCCGTTTCCCATCGCCACAGTTAGGTGGGCAATCTTTATTCAGTACGCACGCGATATCGACAACGGTCGCTTCTATTTCCGTCACGGTCTCGTTTGCCAGACCCCAGCTATCGGCCGCGTGCGCGGCACCGGCGGCCATCGCAACCGCCGCACAGACCAGAACTGATTGCTTCCACATGGTTCAATTCCCGAAAGGTACGATGCCGAAGTCGCTGTGTGTAAGATTGACGACGCCTTTGTCGTCAGCAACTTTAGATACGAAGAGATATTTGACGCCGTCGCGTTCGTGGAGTTCGCCATCGACGCTGACTTCGTGCGATTGAATTTTGACGAACGTGTCGCTCGTTGCACTGCTATCGTCGTCCTCGATCCGCAGGACGACGTAATAGGCCCCGTCAGATGTCTTGATGCTGACCGGAATTCCTCCGGCTGCGCACCAGACGGCGCATTGGTGGTGCGCCGTTCCAGCCGCGAACATGATGCCTGTCAGTGCGCACCAGGTATCGACGACTTCGCCGGTGACTCGAACCCGCTCTGCTTGAGCTGCCCCGCCGCCATAAGCGACGAGCGCCGCCAACGTGCAGATTTTAAACATTCGACGCATCATTACTGCTGCTCTCCCATGGTTCTATTCGCCCGCCTGCGAGGGGGCATGTGATAGCGAAACGCTTGGTCGCGCCGCGATGGCATGCTTGACGCCCCAGGGCTTAGATTTGAACCAACCGACGACATAGGCAACGACAATCAAGCCTGCGAAGCCGCAAAGATTGACGATCGTGACCATTGCAATCGTGTAGCCGTTCAGCGCCAACGCGATACCGCCCATGAGCGAGAAGATGATGCCGGACACGAAGACGGCCAGCGACTGCTGACCTACCTTGCAGCAAACGGCAACGATCGGCCCGCGCAAATGTGAGCCTCGAACACCTGCTGCGGCATACGCGAGATAGGCTAAGGCTAAGAAGTGGACGTAGCGCAGCGGCCCGAGCGACGTTTTATCGACCAGCTCGTGTGGAACGCGGAAGCTCTCGGGCAGTGCCGCAATGCCCCAAGGGTGCGCAAAGGGGATGATCGCCACCACGACAGCCGCGGCCACCGCCACCAGCCGTCGGTCGATCGGCGGCGTTGGCAACCATCCACGGACGAAGGCGAAACCGGTGAAGAACACCAACTGCCACGCCAGCGGATTAAAGAACCATCCGCGGTCTTCCCATGGCTCGGCGGAAAAATTGAAGCCGCCGTACCAGGCCACAACCCACAGAAGGACGCTGACCAAGAGGGCGAGTGGCGGTCCGATCGTTGCCAAGAGCATCATCACCGGGATGAGCGTCAAGGCGACCAGATACATGGGCAAAATATCAAACAGATGCGGCACGTACGTCAGTGTGAACAGCCCCAGGATGGCGGTTCCGGTATCCGGCCCAAGAAAACGATTAAGACTGAGCGATGTGACGAATTGCGCCCCGGTCCCAAACACATGGTCGGCTCCAACCATCAGCGCGACAGCTGCGAGGAAAAGTCCGATATGGCACCAGTAGACTTGCCAGCACCGGTAAACGACCCGGGCGAGACCCAGGCGGAATCCCGCGCGCTCGAAAACACTGGCGAAGGCGATGGCTGAGGCCATCCCGGAGCAGAAAACGAACACTTCCGTCGCGTCCGAAAAGCCAAAGCGCGCCGGTATCCAGTCGTTCCAAGGGTTCCGCGGCACATGCGCAATGAAGATGATGAACATGCCAATACCGCGGAAAAAATCCAGGCGAACATCGCGGTGCTTGGGCGGCGGCAATCGAGCCTCTGCTTTAGATCCGTCCGGCATAATCCTCGGCCTCGATTTCACAAACGATGACGGAGAATGCTTCACTTTCCAATGCCTGCAGCAAGGCAACTTTGAGATCGGCGGCCGACGCCACCCGGTAGCCGCTGCCGCCGCAAGCGCGCGCCACGTCCTCAAAGCGTGTCACGCCCAAGCGCACGCCGGCCAGCGGCAATGCGGCCTGCCGCTGCTTCAACTCGATCAGCGCCAGGCTCTGATCCTGGAAAACAACAACAACGATCGGCAGCCCCGCATCGCGAAGCGTGGCAAGATCGCCAAGCCCCATTTCGAGACCACCGTCACCGACAACGGCGACGACCGGCAAGCTCATGTTCGACATCTTGACGCCGGCGGCCAGCGGCACGGCAGCACCCATGGTGCAAAATCCGGCCGACTGTAGCAGCCTGAGCGGCGTATCGAGCTTGAGCTTTTGACTGAGCAGGATGCGGTGCGCACCACTATCGACCGTGACGACCGCATGCTCTGGTAGAACGTCTTGAAGGACGTCGATAGCCGCGTGTGGGCCCCATGACTGCCGCGTGGCGAACAATGCGTCGAGTTCAGCCTTCGCGGCGGCGGGACGGCCACAGTTCCATGTCGGCGCAATCGGCGCTGCAGCCGCAGCGAGCAAGCCGAGCACGACAGCGATGTCCCCCTCGATCCGCAGATTGGACGCATGCATCGCGTGATCGTAAGCACCCGGTGCGATGTCGATCACCACGGCGTGCGTATCGAACGGATCGAGCCAACCGGTCCGCATCTCAATGGGATCGTACCCGGCAAGGATGACGACATCAGCGGCCCGGCACAGCGGCAGCAGGACACCATCGGCCAGCGGCGACAGTCCAGCCGCTCCCAGAGCCAGCGCATGACTTTCGGCGAGCACCCCTTTGGCTTTGTAAGTAGTGACGACAGGCGCACCAAACCGCTCCGCACAGCGGCGCAGCGCATCGGCCGTTCCGCCGCGGGCCGCATCGAAACCGGCAACGATCAAAGGCCGTGCGGCATGCGAGAGCCGCTCGCCGATCTCGGCCATCCCGTCGACGGTTGGCGACGACGACAATCGCCGCACGGGCATCGGCATCCGAGCGCCATCGCCGGCGATCTGGGCGGCTGTGCCGGGCGCCAGTTCGACGAACACGGGCCCCATGGGATGTGTCAGCGCCAACTCGAGGGCCCGTGCCATCACGAATCCGGCGCCGGCAGCTTCGACCTCGAAGCATCCTTTCACCAGTGGTCGCAGCAGCGCGCGCTGGTCGATGATCTGATGTGTGTAGCGGCCGCGAACCGCATGGTCCACGACACCGGCCAGGACGACGAGAGGAAGGTGTTCCTGACTGGCGTCCGCAATTCCGTTCACCGCGTTCGCCAGCCCCGGACCAAGCGTGGTGACAAGCACACCCGGACGCCCCGTCGCGGTGGCATGGCCTGCCGCCATGATAGCGGCACCGGTTTCATGCCGTGTCAGCGTAAAGGTCACCCCGGCCATGTTGAGAGCATCGATGAGGGTCACCACCTCGCCGCCCGGCATGCCAAAGGACTGCCGGGCTCCGAAGTTCGCCAATGTGCCGGCTACGACGTCCGCTACGCGCATTTACAGCGCAAACTCCCCAGGAGATCGAGCCGGCGGTCGCACCAGCGATGCCAGACCGCAACGGCGATCGATCATTCTGATGAACCGGTCCGAACTGCGAAGAGTATGGCGGACACGCGACAGCGCGATCACGTCCTGCGCATCGCCTTTTCGGGAAGCCGCAACGAGCAGCGACCTCAGAAAAACGTCACGTTGGGCATGGCTGCCGCCAAGCGACTGAAGCTGGACGCCTAGATTGGCGAGGTCATACCGCATCGCCGGCGCATCGCCTGCGGCGGCAAGAACTTCGGCAAGGGGTAAGCCGACGCGAGCAGCGATATCCGCTTGATCTCCCGTCGTGGCGGCTCGCTCGCGCAATGCTCCCATGAGTTCTGATGCCCCGCGTTTGTCACCCTTCGCCAGCAATACCAAGAGATAATGAAGCGACCCGAAAATATACGTTGTATCTTCACGCCGTCGCGAGGCTATATCGTACAGTGCATCCCACCGAGGACCGACGTCGACACCCTCTTGCTCCAGCCGCCAGAGCAGCGAAGCCGCATTCGCCATGTCACGGAAGTCGTCAGTCGGCGTAGCGCGAACATCCTGGTCGTACAGGTCGAGAACCATTGCGACTTCGCCGCGCTCAAGGTGAAACAGCGCCAGATGCCAACCGATGTGGTAGGCAAAATTGTTGCATAGCGTCCAATCTTTGCGTGATGTTGTCAGCCATTCGATGCCTTCCGTTGTCCGGTTTGACATCTCCATGACGTGCGAGACGGCATGTAACCCCCAGGCGTCCGCCGCCTCATGACTGTAAGCCTCTCGGCCACGGCTTTCGGCCTCACGATAGTAGCCGTTTTCCTCTAAAGCGAAGGCATGGCAACCGACCACAAAGCCATAACCGCCGTTTTGCGGCGTCCAATGCGGTAGGACGCGGCGCGTCAGCGCCAGCATTTCGGCCGGCTGCCCGCACATGAAACGAAGAGAGTGCGCAATCTTGACCGCAAGAAAGTCCGTTGGACAAATCTCAAGATGCTTTTCCAGTGTGTCCGCCGCAGCGCTGAGATGCCCTGTGGCCGCCAGGTCAACAGCCCGCACGAGCGCCCGTTCGGAAGGGCTGCCGCCATCCCGCTCCTCCAACGCTCGCAGCGCCGCCGACCTATAATCGGCTGCCACGGCGTGTGTCTCGGTTCGCCCGAGAATCACATTTGCAAGCCCGAGCAACGCGTGAGCAGAAACTAGCCCCGGATCAAGACCGAGCGCAGATTGTAAAGCGCTTCCGACGGGCCGGTGAGCAGCGACAGCTGCTACGGCGGTTTCAAACCACTGTACTGCTGAACTTTCGGAGGTAGAATGGCAACCGCCATATCGATCTATCATCATTCACACTGGGTTATCCGAGAATGCGGCCGATGCCGGCTGCCAACAATTCCCCGATGCATTTATGGGAGTAATCATTCATGTGAAGCCCATCCGGATCCAGAAGGCTTGCCAATCCTCCAGCGCGCTGTTGTGAAAGATACTGCATCACGCGATAGCGTTGGAGCAATGTCACTCTTGTCTGCCGCGCCGCAGTCTCGATGGCTGAGACATAGACAGCAAAATTTGGCAATTTTGCTGCGCCGATGAAATCTTGTGGATCAATAAGTACGACTTCGATCGCACGCGACTTCAGTTCAGCAATTCCTGACGTGAGTTCGCGACGAAACCTGTCGACTGGCACCCCTCGCAATACATCGTTGACGCCAGTCTGCCAGATGACGACGGCCGGGCGGCGCGACAATACATCCGTGCGCAAGCGTCGCAGCATATCCGCCGTCGTGTCGCCGTTGATCCCCGCATTGAACACCTGGACGCGGCCGCTCGCCGTTCGCCCGCCCAGCGCATGATCAAACTGCGCCACGAAGGACTGTTGCGGGTTCGATGCCCCCGCGCCGGCCGTGCTCGACGAACCGAGAAAGACTATTCGAACTTCGGATTGTTCGATGGGCACTTTCCGCAGTGTGTGATCCCAAGCCCCTCCCCACGCGACCAAGTCGGGCACGCGGCATTCGAGCGAGGTCACCGCCGGCGGCCGGGAATTCTCCGCCGACACCGGAGCCGTTGGACAAGTTGCCCATGAAATCAATGCCAACCCTAGCGTAAACGTGAGTCGCCCATTGGTCATCTGATCGGTACAACAGCTCCCTGCGACCATTCGTCAAACTAGTTCAGTTACGTTAGCCCAAAGGTCCCAGTTTCAAGCGAACCCGCTTTATTTCCGCAGCTGAGCCGACACCAAATCCGACCTCGCGGCAGGTCTTAGTCCGCCTGACGAATAGCGCTCCGTTGCGGCCGCGCGAGACCGCATTTTTCCATCGGACGGGCAGTGGTTGTCCAACCGTTCTTCTTAACCGTGACGATGTAGCGCCGGCAATCTAGCGACGACCCTTTTACGAAATGCACTTCAAAGCTCGCGAGCGTGGCGCTTGGCATCAGAGGCCACGTGAATTTTTCGTCGTCTATGGTCTGAGCGAGCGCCTTGCGAATGGCAGTCCCGGCGTTGCGATAGTCAACGTCGGACATGCTCGACAGCAAGACCCGCGACAAATCCGGATGCAAGCCGATAGCCAGAGCGCGCTTTTGATAAAGATTGCCCGGCTCGATCACCGGCTCGGCCAGCGGCTCCGGCGCAGATTGGGAAGCATCGGTTTCGCCAGCCCCCGAGGCCACGCCGGCGTTGGCTTGATTCCCTTCTGACGGCGTTGCCGGCATGGGTGTCGTGATCACCGGCGCAACCGATTCCGCCTGCGGCACCGCCTGCACTACGGCGGTCGTCAGCGGTTCGATCGACGCGGGCAAAGGTGGCGCCGAAGCCGTCGATGTCTCCTGTGCTGGCGTGGGCGTCGCCCGCCGCTCGATCTCCGCGGTCACAGCCGCGATACCCTCGCCCACCAGCGGCCACCACATCTGTTGCGTGGACCACACTCCCCACCCACCTGCGGCGAACATCAAAAGCAGACCGATCCTGCTCCGCAAGCTGCGTGCGCGACTGCGAGGCAGCACCCCGATCCGCTCACCCGGATGCAGGCAGGACAGGTCACTGGGGTCGTATGCGCGCTCTGAGTCTGCAAAATCCTGGTCGAAGTCGTCGAATTCCCGGGCCGCCAGGGCCGCCGGTGCCAGTCCATGTCCCATGGCTCACTTCTCCAAACGCGAGAACGCGTGAGCCCTCCTACCGCCATCGCCGCCATCGACTTCCGGCGAAAAGATGGCAGCCCCTGTGATTTGCCCGGTCTGAGGGTCCACCCGGCCAGGTTCCACCCCGTATGAACATTTCAGCACCCGTCAGCCGGTACCTTTAGGACTTGCCCCGTTCACCGGCGTAGGATTGAATCCAGCGGCGGGGAATTTATGCGGGGGAAAAAATGCAGTTCCAGCTGTTCGGCGGCGGCGACGATGACAGCCCCGAAGCTCGACGCGGCCGGCAGATCATCGCTCGGCTTCGCGCCGGCGAACTCCCCCAGATGGTCGACTGGTTCGATCCCGAACTTTTGGCCAAAGTCGGCGTGCGTTCCATCTTGTCATCCACCATCGGCTCCTACACCGATCAGCGCCTGATCCAGGCAGCTACCGACCCGGCCAGCGAAGACGAACTCAAGTCTCGCTACGATTACAGCGAGACCGGCAAGCCGGGCGACGCCTTACACGCCGATGCGTCCGGCGCCGTGTGGGTCGATTACATCGCCGACCTCGGCGACGGTTTCGAACCGACATTTGCGATGGCCTACCTGCTCGCCCAAGACAAATTGCGCGTGGAAGGCACACTGGATGAATTGCCGGCCGCCGAACTTCTCATCATGGGCGGCGATCAGGTGTATCCCGACGCCACCAAGCAGGAGTATCAGACCCGGCTGCGCGATCCCTACGACTGGGCCTTCAGCACTGAAACGCCCAAGCGCAAGCTCTTTGCCATTCCCGGCAATCACGACTGGTACGACGGCCTGGCCTCCTTCAGCGCGCTGTTCTGTTCGGCCCGCGATCGTATTTCGGGCGGCCTTGGCGCGCAGCTTGGCGGGTGGCGCTGTCATCAGCACCGCAGCTATTTCGCTCTCAAGCTGCCGCACAACTGGTGGATATGGGGTCCCGACATCCAGCTCGCCGACAATCTCGACGACAGCCAGCGCGACTACTTTGACATCATGGCCGACGAGACGAAACCCGGCGACAAGATCATCCTCTGTCTCGCCGAGCCGAGCTGGCTGCACCACAACTACGACAACATGCATGAAATAAGCATGCTCGCGCGCAAAAATGGCGCCAAGATTTTGGCCGTACTCGCCGGCGACTGGCACCACTACAGCCGCTACACGTCCGATAAGCTCGGCGTCGAATTCATAACCTGCGGCGGCGGAGGCGCGTTCGCCCACGCAACGCATGGGCTGAAGCGGCGCATCTCGCTCAATTGGGCCACGCCAACCGGCGCGGACCACCGAATTGCCGATCCTGCCGATCCGGAGGAATTCAATCGCCTCGAGCGCGCCGTCATCGGCCCGGATGGACCCGATTTCACGCTGCATCCCGACGACAGTGCGCTGATCAACGACCCGCCAAAACCTCAACCCGTACCAGGACCCGCCTCGCTCTCCGCCACCGGCTTTGCGGGCGATGCACTGCACCGCGCTGCCATACAATTCGCCGCCTCCGAACCAGGCGATCCAAAGCCCATCAGCGATGTCGATGCGGGACCCGGCCGCCGCGTGAAGCCGGTGCGCAAGGAAGATATTTCCGCCGCGAGTTTCAAGTTGAAGGCGGCCGCGATTTACCCCCCGCGCTGGAAAAGCCGGCTGCTCTGTCTCAAAAATCTGGGGCTGCCGTTCCGCAATAAGAAATTCGCCATCCTGGTCGGTATCATCTACTTCATTTTCGCGTGGGTCTGGTCTTCGTCCGATCCGCGCCACTCACCCGTGATGACGAAGCTGGCCGAGGATATCGCTGTCCAGGCGCAACATGCGCGATCGGAATACGATCTGGTCCGTATGGCGATCTCCGACATTCAGCAAAAGCTGAAGCAGCAGCAGTTGGCCCTGCCACCGGGCGAGCCGCCGACCACGGAAATGATCGTGCTCGAAGGCCAGCTAGCGGCCGCACGACTGAAGGAAGCGCCGACGCAGGCGGAATGGGCCGAACTTGATAAGCGCAGCAAGGCGGTCGACGGCGGACGCAAAGTTCAACTCAACGACCAGATCCGCGAACTCGAGACCATGACCAATCTGACAATCGACGAGCGGCTCAGATATCTCGTGGTATTTTTCCAACAATACAGCCCGCTCGAAGAAGTCCTCAATCCGACCGCCCTTCTTGCTGCCGGTCAGCAGGGTCCGCTCTTTGCATTTCTGCTGATCGGGCTGTGGGCACTCCTCGTCAACTACGTCGAAACGGGGCCTGGATTTTCCGGTCGTGTTACCAAGTTCTCAATTGGCACTCTGCACTTTTCAGCGCACCTGATCGCGCTTCTCGTCATCAGCTGGATCGCGAGCGGCGTCGGTGTACCACTTGCCACCGTCCTGAAATATCACGTCGCCGATCCTTGGCCGGACGTGATTCGCGTCACTTGGAATTTCTTCGTCACGCTCCTCCTTGGCGGCCTGCTCGGTGGCTTCGTGATGGGCCTGTACTGGACGCTCACCTCAACGCTCATGAACATGCACACGGGTGATGCGTTCGGTGCACTCGGAATCAAAGACTACAAACATTTCCTACGCATCCGGCTCGAACCCGACCGGGCCGTCATCTATCCCGTCGCTCTTGACAACGTTCCCGGTCCATCGGGTTGGCGATGGAAACTGAGACCCAACGAGGCCCGGCCCACGCACAACCCGCAAATTCTTCCGGTGAAACCGTTGACCCCACGGCTTCTCGAAGAGCCGATCGTGATCGAGGCCCGCAAGGTCATCGCCTGATCCCACCGCACGGCGTCAATAATGATAGCCGCGCTCGCCGTGGTCGGTGAGATCGAGCCCTGTTCGTTCCTTCTCGCGCGCCGGTCTCAGGCCGATGGTGAGATCGATGAGCCGGAAGAATACAACCGACAGAACGCCCGACCAAAGGATTGTGATGCCGACTGTTTTCACCTGTGCGGCCATCTGGGTCGCAAGATCATAGACGATTGTAATTTGTCCCGGCTTCGACACGTAATCCGCCACCCCCGTGCCGCCGAGCGCCGGCGCCACCAGAAGTCCAGTCGCCAGCGCGCCGAGGATGCCGCCGACGCAATGCACACCGAACACGTCGAGGCTGTCGTCGTACCCAAATACACGCTTCAACCAGGTGCAGGCGCTGAACCCCGTCAAACCCGCAACCAACCCAAGCGCGATACTTCCCATCGGTCCGGCAAATCCCGCCGCCGGCGTCACCGCGACCAGACCGATGACCATGCCCGTGATGAAGCCCAGTGACGTGGGCTTACCCTTTGCCACCCACTCGACTGCCGTCCACGCGAGCGCGGCTGCAGCGGTCGCCCCGAACGTGTTGCCCATCGCGAGAGCCGCGACACCGTTGGCCTCCAGCGCCGAGCCGCAATTGAACCCGAACCACCCGACCCAGAGAAGCGCCGCACCAACCATGCTCAGTGTCAGAGAGTGCGGCGGCATCGGTTCACGTCCGTAGCCGGAGCGTGGACCGACAAGAATGGCGCCGGCAAGTCCCGCGATGCCTGCGTTGACGTGCACGACTGTCCCGCCAGCGAAGTCGAGCACGCCCCATTGGAAGGCAAGTCCCGAGGTTGCGATGAGACGGTCGAGTTCGGCTTGCGCCGCGGCCCGTGCCTCCGGCCCTGCCAGTTCGATCTTGCGCGCGGCATCACTGATCGCATCCGGGCCCGGCCAATACCAGACCATGTGCGCGATCGGGCAGTAGACGAACGTCACCCATAAAACCATGAACACAAGGACAGCCGAAAACTTCATGCGTTCGGCGAACGCCCCGCAAATGAGCGCCGGAGTGATCGCCGCAAACATCATCTGAAACCAGATGTAGACATA
Source organism: Hyphomicrobium sp. (assembly GCA_022844105.1). GTDB lineage: Bacteria > Pseudomonadota > Alphaproteobacteria > Rhizobiales > Hyphomicrobiaceae > JAGVSR01. The sequence goes on from JALHMJ010000004.1 coordinate 19,003, forward strand.
CTCGGGAATGTAGACGCCCGGCGAGAACGTCGCCGCCGTCGAGTCTGGCGTCACGCCGATGAGGAACGCCTTTGATAGATCGCCGACGAACGGTGCCGTGCCCGTCCCCGCCGTGAAGGCAAGGCTGTAACCATAAACCATCCAGATCAGACACACCACGGCGACCGTCGTATAGACCTGCATCATGCTTGCCAGAACGTTCTTGGTGCGCACCAGCCCGGAGTAAAACAGCGCCAGGCCCGGGATGGTCATCAAAAGCACCAGAACGGTCGCCAGCATCATGAAAGCCGTGTCGCCTTTGTCCGGTGCCGCTGAAGCCGGATCGGCCAAGCCGAACGAACTGCCGACCACCGCAAGGATCATTGCAATGCGCCCATGCCGCACGCCCGTCATCTTGTGAATCTCCATGCCTGCTAGGGTCCTCGCGGAATAAAGCAGTTTGCCACTCGTTACGCTCACAAGCGAGCTAATGCGGTCGCAGTTGGTTGAACGTTGATCTGCTTCAATTTCAATCAGCCTGCCCAATCGCAGCGCGCTTTGCACCGTTGTCGGGTTTGGCTGTTCGAGTTACGACTGGCGACGTGCGGATAACGGCGGGAAATGCCCGTTATTCGCAAAACGGTGCGGGATATCTGCGTCTCCGACAAAACATTCGCCGCGGGGGCGGATGTGAACCCGGGATAATGCGATCATGGCACCAAACAACGAAACCAAGATGGCCGAGCTGAAGCGCTTGTTGCGCCGGCTCGATGGCTTGGATGGGCGCCGTTCATCTGGCGCACACGCCGGCGGCGATAGCGAACAACGCGACTATGTCGGCACACTGCGAGGCGCGCCCGAACTGGAAGACGGCGCGGCCCAGATTGTCGAGGCTCCGCCACGCAACGTATCACCCAAGTCCGCCGCTCTCCTGGCCGGCGTTATTGCCGCCATGATCTCGACGGCCACCGTTTATGTTCTCATGTCTGCCGAGGGCAGAGTTGTAACACCGTCGGCAGGCCGCCCCATCCAGACGATCCCAACCGGCGCCGCTTCGCCCTCAAACGATCGCGGCGACGCATCCATGGAACTGATCCGCAGCGCGTCGGCCCTATTGGAAAAAGGCAACGTCGATGGTGCGCGCGAACTTTTGCGGCGCGCCGCCGAACTTGGCTCCGGACCTGCCGCACTCGAACTCGCCCGCAGTTACGACCCCGGCCGTCCGCCGCCTCCAGCCGCGCCTGCTGCCTTGGAAACGAACCCGGCACTCGCCCGCATTTGGTATGAACGCGCCCGCGACCTGGGCGTCGCCGACGCAGCTCCGCAAGCCCCGTCTGTCAGCGGCGGCCGCTGAGCAGAGAAAGTGAATGTACGCGTGAACGCCGATCCGAAGCAGCGGACAAACCGAGCCCCGCGCCAAGCCCTTGGCGCGCGTCTCGAAAGCACGCGCCAGCAGCTTGGCTCCTGCGGCGCTGTGATGGCCGGGCTTGTCGAACCGCAGTCAAAGCCACTCGTGATCGATGCACTTGGCAAAATCGCGCGCATCAGCTTCCGCGTCGCTGTCGTCGGTCAGATCAAGTCTGGCAAGAGCACATTCATCAATGCCTTCGTGCGCCACCCCCGACTGCTGCCGACAGCCGTCACGCCTTGGACGACAGCCGTCACCAACTTGCATTTCGCTCAAACCCCGCCCAGCGAAGGCCCGGTGCGCTTCTCTTTCATGAACACCAACGAATGGGGAGAGATCGCCAATGGCGCCGGCCGGTTCCGCGAGTTGACGGAACGGCTGATCCCCGGCTTCGAGCCAAAAATTCTCCAGTCAGAAACGTATGCGCTCGCCGAACGCGCTCGCCAGAAACTCGGGCCCGAATTCGAGCAGCTAATCGGTCGCGCGCATGTGTTCAATGGTCTTTATCCCGGCCTTCTCGAACAATACATCTGCTCCGGCGAATTCGGCGAGAATGCCGCCACCGGCCGCTATTCCGACATCACCCGCACCGCCGATCTTTACCTGCCCGGCGGCCCGTTCGATTTCCCCACAACCGTTATCGACACACCCGGCATCAACGACCCGTCTCTTGTTCGCGACGAAATCACCCGCCGCTCCCTCGGCGCGGCCGACGCCTACATCATCGTATTGACCGCGCGGCAACCTCTCTCCGCCCAGGACGTCGCGTTGCTCCGTTTTATGCGCGGTCTCAACAAAGATCGCGTCATCGTTTTATTGAACCGCATCGACGAATTGTCCGACGTCGCCAACGAACTGCCGCAGGTGCTGCGCTTTGTGCGCGACCGGCTCAACCAGGAATTTCCAGGCACCGACATTCCCGTCGTCCACGGCAGCGCGTGGTGGGCAATGCAAGCGCTGGCCTTCGAACCGATGGCCGTCGCCAAGACACTGAAACGCCCGTCGGCAGCCCATCTCTTTCGCAGCGGTCTTTTGCAACCTGGCGACGTCGACCCAAAATCTCTGACCCACCCCGAGACGCGCGCGCGCGTCAGCCACGCGCTCCACGCCATGTCGGGAATGCCGGCCCTCTATGAAGCGTTTGAATTTATCACCGGCATTTCCAGCCCTGCCTTTTCATTGAGCCTCGTCGCACGAGGATTTGCCGACATGTCGCGCGCCTGCGAACGCGCGGCGGAAGCCGAGTTGAGGCTACTCCTGGCTGACAGAGCCCGCCGTCAGACGGCCGCCACGGCCCCCGGTGCCGCGCATGACGGCAACGCCATCCACGCCCACGAGCGCGAACTCTTGATCACGGTCTCGACCAACATCGATGCTTCCGCCAAAGCCATTGGCGAACTTTTTGCCCGTGTCATCGCCGAAGAACAGATGCGCCTGCGCGCCGTCCTCCTGCGGCTCGTCGAATCCCATGCCGCGCGTGAGCGCAAAGTGGTCACCGATAGCCTGGCGCGGGGAGCCTCGACGACCACCTGGACGCATGAAGGATTCGATCTCCGCCGCGCGCTCGCCGACAGTTTTCGCACCGGCTTTCAAGAATCCTCCGAGCGCCTGCTAGCGTTTCACGCTCGCCTCATACCTGAACTCTTCAAGCTGTTGCAGACTGTCGTTCCCGCGCCCGAACTGCCGATCCCGAAGAACCAGAACACGTCCATTCCCATCCCGGCCAGCATCCCGATCAGCCGAATGCTGATCCTCGATCTCGACCGCTCGCGCTGGCAGGCGTTCTGGAATCGCTCGGCCAGCGCCGATCAGGCCGGCGCCAAGATCGAAGCACTGATCAAGGCGGAATTTTCGCAAGTGGCCGACGAACTGGCCGAATCCGCCGGCCGTACCTTCCACGACTTCGCCACCACCACGGTCGGCTGGGCGCTCGGCGCCTGCCGCAATATCCAGCAGGCCCTGCAGCGCCGGCTTGATCGCCTGCTGCAGGAGGACGGCCTCAACGCCGGTTTTGATGAACGCATCGCCACCCAAGCTCAGCGCCTCAAGGATACCGAGGCTCTGACCCAGCACCTCGAATATCTCGCTCGCGACATCGAGCAGATCTTCAAGCCGGGAGTTCAACAACAATGAGCCTCGAATGGAAGCGCTACTGCGAGATGCTCCGCGCCGCGCGCGAACGTCTGCAAAATTTGCAGGTCGATGATCCCGCAATTCCCGTCTGCATCGCCGGTCTCGCCCGCATCGAATCCATGCTGCGCCGGCCGCTGCGGATCACCATGCTCGGCGAATACAATTCCGGCAAAACGTCTGTAACGGACCTATTGATCGGCAAGGGCGTGCTGCCGATTAGCGTCGTTGCCAACACCGGTGTGCCCGTGCTTGTCAGCCATGGCAGCGAGCCCGCGCTATTCGGCGTCGACCAAAGCGGCATTTCAATTCGCATCGACGGTCATGACGACGACCCCTTGACGGACCTCGACTATCGCGCAGTCGAAATTCGTATGCCTCTGCCGTGGCTCGAGACCCATCAGGTGCTCGACACACCAGCAACGTCGACCCCCGCAGCCTTTGCCGCCGAGGCCGACATCTGCGTGTGGTGCACTGTGGCGACGCGTGCGTGGACGGAGAGCGAACGCAATCTCTGGATGGCATTCCCGGCCCGCTGCCACCGAACAGCGATACTGGTCGCGACCCATAAGGACAGTTTCTACTCCGACGACGATTGCGCCCAGGTCCTGCGCCGACTCACTGCGATAACGCGCGGCCTGTTTCGCGAGGTCATTTTATTGTCGGCTGCCGATCCAGAGGCCGAGGCCGCCGGAACGATCGAAGCGGACGGCGGCACATTTGCCGAAGATGCGGCGGCTCTGCGCGCCGCGATTGAGACGTCGGCAAACTCCATTCGCAATCGCCGGCTTGCAAAGGCGAGGAACATCGTCCGTCGCTTTGCGCGTCTCACGGCGCATGAGTTCGGCCAAGGCGCCGTCCGTTCGGAAGCCCAATCGATCTTGGCCAAATGGCAAGACTTGAGTGAGCGCATTTTCAGCGAGTATGCCCTGGGACGACTGCCATTTGAACGCACCATTGAAGCTTTGCTGCATGCGTTTGCACAGGCCGCTGAAGTGCTTCGTCCTGGTGTCGTCCGCAGCGCAGGCGCGCCAGAACCGACCCCGGCCGCGTTGTCGTCCAGCGAAGCCTACCCCGCCACACAGCGCCACGCTGCCATGATCCAAGCCGACCTGACCGCCGTCCTACGCATTCTTGCCAGTGGATCACGCTACGAATCCCCTGCTGCCCGCGAACAGCGTGAAGCCGCGCGCGCAACGATCATGGCGCTCGCAGATCTGGACGGCACATTCGCCAGGATTGGCCATTGGCTCGCGGCCAGCCGATCGAGCGATGCCGGTCCCGCGGCTCAGTTGAACGCGTAATGCCGTGTGGATCTAGAATCGCGGCCTGAATTTTCGCACCGTGCGCCCGACACCGCCAACGATCTTGCGCGGGGCTTTTGCGACCGTTCTGACCACCGTGCCTCCCGTCCTGAGCGCGGTCCGCGACAGTCGACGAACCGGATCGATAGTCAACGTGCGCCCGACGAACGGAAAAACCGTCCCGACCGCGAGGCCCTTCATCAGCGATCCCGTCCAAAGCAGCGGTTCGGTGATAACGCGGTCAACGCCGACTTTGACGATGTGGCCGACTTTATTGTGTCGCCGGCATGATCCCGGCTCAGCGCACATATCGACTTCGCCCTCGTGCAACAGCACGACCGTCTCACCCTTGTCGTCGACATACACGTCAAACACAGTGCCGCGCACCGCAAGCGAAACGGTGGGGGTTTTAATTTCATAGGCCGACTTGGGGCTCGCGCCGGTAATGAAGCGGAATGCGCCCTTCGTCATGTTGATCGAGATGGAACCCGGCGCTGCCCCGGCGTCATAGACGAATTTATCGAGAACGATCCGCGCCAGCGGACCGACCGCAAGCTTGGTGTTGTCCTTCAGTTCGATTTCCGCCGTAGCGGCTTTGTCCGTGATCACGATTTCGTTCTGATGAACCGTCTCGCCCTTCACCAGCGGACGCGGCGTCTGATCAAATTCGACCGTCACCTTGTTCTTGACGGCGACAGTGGTGCCGATCTCCGGGCTTTCGGCAGCCAAGGCTCCACCGGACGCGGCAACACCAGCCGCAAAGACCAGTCCGCGGCCCCAGAATTTGATTGTCACGTATCTCACGTCAAAGCCCGCACTTCTGCCGTCACGCGGCGCAACCTGTCCGTCAGCAGCCGCCCCAGCGCGAACAAAAGTCGGCGGTAGATAGCGGGTTCCGTCGCCTCGAGCCGTTCGAGGTTGCCGAAATCGAGCACGTAGCACACCGACGCGGTCTCCGCGACGACGTTTGCAACCCGGCGGCCGCCGTCGAAAAGCGCAAACTCACCGAACGCCACTCCGGGCCTAAAAGCGGCAAGACGCGCCTGTCGCTTGCCGTCGTCGAGAACGGTATTGACCGACGCCGTTCCAGAGGCAAGCAGATACAGCCTGTCGGCCGGGTCGCCCTCTCGAATGATCCGCGCCCCCGCCTCATAGCTCGACGTTGCGATATACGGTGCAAGCTTGGCAATGTCCTCAGGCGAAAACGTGCGCAGAATATCCATCTCCGCCAACGCCAGAGAGACACCCTTACCCATCGCCTCGGGGTCCGTTTCAAGGACAATTCGGTTCTCGCAAAACTCCAGCGCCGAATCGACGTCCGCGAAGCAAAGGTCTTCTCCAACCCCCTTGTTGAGCGCGAGCCAGTCGGTTTGCATCTGCGCCGGCAAATCGGCCAACACGAGGATCTTGCCCTCTTCCTGCAAGGTCAAATTGAGATCCCGCAGCAGCATCAACGCGCTCTGATCGGCCCGGCTGATACGCCGACCGTCGAGCAAGATGTACGCCGACTGGGGAGCGTCGTCGACGATGCGGCGCACGAGTTGTTCGGCTGTCGCAAAATAAAGCCCGCCCTGCAATTCATAGGCGACGATGCGATGCCCACAGGCATCAAGGACCTTACGCTCGCGCACGCCCCGCTGCCGCTTCGAAGTCACACCATCGCCGCGATAGCTGCGCCGCACGATGTTGTCGGCCACGAAGTGCATGTCATAGACGTGGAGGTGGAACCGCTGCGACAACTCCTTGCACACTTCGATCCCGCGATGACTGTTGCCGTGATCGTCGAGCAGCGGCGAGAATGTGCCAACCCCGAATTGGCCCGGCAAAACCGCAAAAATGCCGCCGCCAACACCGCTCTTTGCCGGCAATCCGACCCGGTAAACCCACTCCCCCGAATAATCATACATGCCGCAACTGGCCATCACGCTCAGCACCGTTTTCACATGCTCAGCCGCAATGGCTTGCTGACCCGTCAGTGGATTGACGCCGTTGTTGGCAAGCGTCGCCGCCATCATGGCAAGGTCGCGCGCGCTGACGAGAATCGCACACTGCCGAAAGTAAAGTTCGAGATGCTCGGCCACCGGCTCTTCGATCATGCCGGAATTGAGCTGCAGATAAGCAATGGCGCGGTTGCGATGGCCTGTCGCCTGCTCGCTCGCAAAAACGCTCTCGTCGACCGCAAGCTGTCGTCCGGCATAACGGCTGAACATATCTAGAATGCGCTTAAAGCGCTCTTCGACGCCGTTGCCCCTAATGAGCGCCGTGGTCGCGATCGCACCCGCGTTGACCATCGGATTGAACGGGCGGTTGTTGACCTCGTCCATCACAATCGAATTAAAGGCTTCACCGGTGGGCTCGACGCCCACGCGCCGCAGGACGGCTTCCGGCCCGTGATCTTCCAGCGCCAGTCCGTACACCAGCGGCTTGGAGATCGACTGTATTGTGAACAGCACCTCGCTGTGTCCAGCAGCGTAGCTCTTGCCGTCCGCCGCCGCTAGCACGATGCCGAAGTGTTCCGGATCGGCATTTGCCAGCTCTGGAATGTAATTGGCAAGATGACCGTGATCGCTCCCGCGATACTTGTCGTGCAAACCCTTTAGCCAGACATCGATCGGCGACGTGATCACACGCGCCGACACCGGTTTCGGCTCATCGAGATTTGGCGCATGTCCGACGCCGTTGATGACCGGCCGGACGATATAGGGCGCCCCGAAACTTGGGGCCGAGGAAAGTTCACCGTTTGCCGACTGAGCCGTTGCCGGCGATGTTGAGCCGTTTCGCTTGTCCTTGCCGTCGGTACTGCGCCAGAACATCCATCCCCACCTTCACGATAGCGCAGCTAATGCTTGCGACGGAGAAAAGTAGAGTTCTGATTGAAAAGTGTCCAATTCGAAGTGTGACGTATTTTTGAGCAAATGTTGACCAATTCAGCACTTTCGCTGAGCGGCGCCGGGTCAATTCATCGACCGGTCATGTCAAGCTTGCGCCGGCCGGCACTATTACAATCCAATTCAAGCCGGAGCTGCTTCCATGGACGACCAACTTCTGCCGCCGCTTCCCCCGCAGGATGCAATAAATGACCTTGCCCAGCGCGCTCTGGTGCGGTTCGGCTTGCCGGCCGCGGCGACGGTCACGTTGGTCAATATCTCTGAAAATGTAACCTTTAGAGTTGAAGATCCGGATAGCTCCAGGCGATGGGCACTGCGCGTGCATCGCGAGGGCTATCACTCGCGCCGCGCCATTGCATCGGAGCTGGCCTGGGTCCGCGCCCTCCGCGACAGCGGCACGATCACGACCCCAGCTCCCGTGCCCGGACGCGACGGCGACCCCGTGCAAACGCTCGCGCTCGAGGGGGCCAATCCGCGCAATGTCGTTCTGTTTGGATGGGAAGCCGGTGCCGAACCCGCCTCCAACGACGTCGCGGGCTTTGAAAAACTCGGAGAAACCGCCGCCCGCATGCACGCGCATGTCAGGTCCTGGGTTCGCCCGCCCTGGTTCGAACGCCACACGTGGGATTTCGAGACAAGCCTCGGCGGCACCCCGCACTGGGGACGCTGGCGCGACGGCATGGGCCTCACGCCCGAAATCGAAAAGATCATCGCCGAGACCGTCGCCGTCATCGCAAACCGGCTGTCCCGGATCGGCAAAGGTCCTCAAGTCTTCGGGCTGGTCCACGGCGACATGCGCCTTGCCAATCTCTTGATGGACGCCGGCACGGTCAAGGTCATCGACTTCGACGATTGCGGCTTCTCCTGGTACCTCTACGACTGCGCCACGACCGTTTCATTCTTCGAACATGCCCCTGAAGTTCCTGAACTCCTGCAAGCCTGGGTTCGGGGATACCGGCGCATCGGGGCCTTGAGTGCGCACGAAGAAGCCGAAATCGAAACGTTCGTTATGTTGCGCCGCATCCTTCTGGTCGCCTGGATCGGCTCCCACTCCGAAACCGATCTGGCCCGCTCGATGGGCATCGCCTACACGCAAGGCACTGTCCCTTTGTGCCAAACGTATTTATCCCGCTTCGCAACAGCCCCGCCTCGCGACGCAAACACGGGCAGATCCTGGAGGAAGCGGATTTTCGGCTGAGGGGTGCCTTCTCGGCGGGCATTGACGGTAAACTCTGCACATCGCTTGAGCTTGACCGGCATCGACCCTCTGCTAGCCTTGTGCGCATGGATCGACAGCTCAGCGCAGCACCAAACCGCAGCGGATTACGAACGACCGGTGCCGCGATCCGACCAGCCGCGCCCGGCGTCATCGCCTCGTCGGCCACCGGCATTGTGTCCTGGATCGAACGACTGCATGGCGACATCGACCGCATTTTTGGCCACGCCGGCATTGCACCCGAGATGGCCGGATCTCCGACACTCGTCCTCGATCTGAAATCGTTTTGCCGGCTCTTCGAAGAAAGCGCCCGCGCCACCCGCAACGACAATTTCGGCCTCTGGTTTGGCATCAAGTTCGAACCGCGCGACCTGGGGCTATGGGGATATGCGGCACTCTCCGCCCCGACGCTCGGGTCCGCTCTGTCAACCCTCGTCGAACTCTTTCCGCTGCATCAGCAGTCCTCGTCCATGCGACTGATGCGGGATGCCTCCGGTCTCATGCGGCTCGAATATCGCATTGAAACGCCTGCAATCCTCGAACGCCGCCAGGATGCCGAATTGACCCTCGGCCAGCTCGCCAGTTTCATGCGCGCCGCCCTCGGCGTGCGGTGGTCACCCGAAGAAATCCAGTTCGAACACCCCCGCCCGGAAGGATGGCGCGAACACGAAGAGGCCTTCGGTGCGCCGGTGTCTTTCTCGCGTGCGTCGAACGCGCTGCTCTTCAATGCCAACGTTCTCACCATACCAATGCCGACCCATGATGCGCGCCTCATGGTGGCTATGCGCCATTGCCTCCAGCAGATCGCGGGCCGCAACGATTTACGTGCCAGCGTTACCGATCAGGTCCGCGCGGCCGTTCGTGCCCGGCTGGCCGAAGGGGTTCCGGCCCTCGACGCAATCGCCGCCGAGTTGCGGCTGGCGCCGGGACACATTCTGCGCGAACTGACCTTTGACGGCCTGACGTACATGGGGCTCGTCGAATGCGCGCGCCGCGATCTGGCCCTGACGTATTTGCGCCAGCGCCAGCTTTCCTTATCAGAAATCGCATTCCTGCTCGGCTATTCTGAGCTCTCCGCTTTCAGCCGCGCGGTTCGCCGCTGGACCGGTTCGTCACCGCGCGCCGTCCGCGCCGAACTCTTCCGCGGCGCGGCGGAATAAACCTTACGCATTGAGTGCGTCGAGGCTCTCTGGAAGAATTTGTCCACCGTCGACGATGATCGTCTGTCCGGTGATATAGCCGGCCTCTTTCGAAGCCAAGAAAAGCGCCGCGTGGCCGATATCTTCCACGGTGCCGAGCTTCCGCAGCGGGATGGACGCAGCCATCGACTTCTCATAATCGGGCCCAAGCGCGATCAGCCCCTCGGTCAAGATATTGCCCGGCAGCACCGCGTTGACGGTGATTCCATACTTGGCCACTTCCAGGCAGGCTGTTCGCATGAAGCCGAGCTGCGCAGCTTTGCTCGCGCCGTAGTGCGTCCAGCCCGGAAACCCCGTGACGGGGCCGGTGATCGACGATGTGATGACGATCCGCGGCTGATTGGATTTCTTGAGATACGGCAAGCAGGCCTTCACCGAAAGGAAGGTCCCCTTGAGATTGGTCGACATCACGTGATCCCAATCTTCCGCCGAGAGATCTTCGATCTTGGCCTGCGGAAATATGCCGGCATTGGCGCACAGCACATCGAGGCCACCGAATGCGGCCACCGCTGCCTCGGCCATCATCTGATTGCTTCCCGGATCGGCAATGTCGGCGGCAAATCCCTTTGCCGTCCCTCCGGCTCGCTTGAATTCGTCCGCCGTTGCTTCCGCCTCCGCGAGTGTCCGCGAAACGACGAGAACCTTTGCGCCTGCTTGCGCGAAGACGCGCGCAATCCCCTTGCCGATACCTTTGCTGCCGCCCGTAACGATAACGGAACGGCCAGCGAGCGATGAAGACATGATCTGAACTCCAAGGGCTTGTCACGCGAACGGGCGCTGGCATCGCAGCGCCCGCGCGTTCCTCACATTTCTTGAATGCTACTTATTCGCCTTCGAACACGACCCGGCCGATCCGCTCATAAACCTTGGGCGCGACGAAGCGGAGCACAACACCCCACACGAACCCGACCACGAGGATCACCAGCGCGATCATTGGTATATTGCTGCCGAACGGGCCCGCGCCTCCGAACGTCGCAAGGTTCACGACCAGAAGGTAGACAAGGTACACCTGAGCCACGAACGCGACGAATGGCGCAATCACGGTGGAGAAAACGCCCGCCTCGTCGGAGTGATGCGCGCGGAAGTAGGCGATGATCGCCAGCGAAACGACGGCCTGCAGGATCAGAAGCAGCATTGTGCCGAGGATGGCGAGCAATGTATAGACGGCAAGATAAGCCTGGGCATTGGGGTCATCGGTCCCCAGGGAGAACGCGAACAAGCCAACCCACAGCGCGGCCAGCAACGACTGTGCAATCGAAGCGATGTGCGGGCTCTTGAATCTGTCGTGCGTACTGGCAAGGCCCGACGGTAGCACACCCTCGCGCGCCAGCGAGTAAAGATAGCGGGCCGCCGTATTGTGGAAGGCCATGCCACATGCAAAGGCGCTCGTGATGATCAAAACCGCCATCGACTCTTTCGCCCAGGGCCCCACGTAACTGCCGATGGGGTCGAGGAAGAAATTGCCGCTGTCCTTGGTTGCCTTCACCAGCATGTCGCCTTCGGTCGCAAACGCGGCCACGGCACACCAACTGGTCAAAATGTAAAACAAACCGAGACCGACGACCGAAAAGTAGAGCGACAGCGGGATAACGCGCTTGGGGTCCTTCGACTCCTCCGCGTAATTCGGCGCCATCTCGAAGCCCACCCACGACCAGAATGCCATGAAGATTCCGACGGCGGCAGCTCCCGCCGCGATGTCGACATCCCCCACCTTTTGCGCCGCAACCGGCGTCAGGACATTGAGAAGGTTGAGCGAGTCGAGATTGAAGCTCGTACCCGACGGGGCAGTGATCACCCCGTAGTTGAACAACGCCAAAATGATGACTTCCAACACCAGTGCGACGCCGAGAATGCCGGCCGACAGGCGAACGTCTAGATAACTGAAAAGCCCGCAGATGCCGATCGACAGGAGCGCCAACCAGATCCAGGAAATGTTCACATCGAAGTGCGAGACCAGCCATGCATTTGCGAAGAACGCGAAAATGCCGGAGAGCGAGGCTTCAAATACACTGTATGAAGCAAACGAGGCTAACCCCGCCGCCATACCGACTTCGCGCCCGAGGCCTTGGCTTATGAATGAATAGAAGCCGCCCACCGCCGAGACTTTCCGCGCCATGGCGGCGTAGCCGATGGAAAAGATCGTCAGCACGATCGTTGCCAGCAGGAAGGCCGCGGGCGTGTAAATCCCGGTGCCGAAGCCAGCCGCGAACGGCACGTTGCCGAGCATGGCAGTCATGGGCGCCGCCCCGGTCACTGTCAGGAACAGCACCCCCATCAGCCCGACGGCCTTGCCCTGAAGAAGGTCGACGCCTTCCTTGGTCACATCGATTTTATGCGGGCCCGCCGCGGTGGTATCCGACACGGTCAACTCCCCATTGCTTGCCAATCGGAACCGAAGGCTCCAACAAACGAACGTAAGGGAAAATGCCTAGCCGAACTTGACCTGCATCCCCCACAAACTTGACTGATGGCACCCTAGGGCAGCCGCATCAGGCTGAAGAGTTCGTCGGACGACATGACGTTGCAGTAGATCATATTGATGATCTCCAGCTCTTTCAGGTGCAAATCGTGAGAACCGGCTGCGCAGCAGTCCTCCAGCACCACCACCGCGAAGCTCTCATCGGCGAGACTACGCACCGTCGACGCGACGCACTGGTCGGTAAAAATGCCAGCGCAGACCACGGTCCTGATCCCGAGATTGGTGAGGATCAGCCGCAGATTGGTCCCTGTAAGCGCGCTGTCGGTCGTCTTGGTCACTACCACTTCATCGCCAACGGGCGCCAGCTCAGGGACGATCTGCGACGGCCATTCCTCCTTCGGCAACAGCAGGTTGTTCCATCCCGGCAGCTTCTGCGACAGGGACCGGTCGCGCCCATCCCTGGTGTGGCAGGCGATCCGGGCGAACAGACACTCGATCCCGGCGGCGCGGAATTTCTCAATGACTTCCGCAGTTTTTGGAATGACCGTCTGATGCATACGGTCGTGAAACGGCGTCCAGGCGTCATACCGGGCCTGCTCGGCATCCGACAGCGTCGCCCGGTCGGACCTGACGAAATATGTATTCTGCACGTCGATCACGAGCAGTGCCGTTGTAGCGGGTGCCAGATCCGGGTCGTCCGGCTCCGGCGCCCCGTCGTAATAGATCGACCGGAAGTCTGTCTTCCAACCCATGCGCCCCCTCCTGGATTTAGTCCGCACAATAACGAGCGCAGGCACGGATAACTTGACCGCATCCGGATCGGAGTTGGCCGCTGAGAGCCGCTCGCGGTCAAGACAGGCACCCGATGCACGACTAGATTGCCAGGCAAAACAACGCAACGGATCATCCGACCATGACCTCGCCCTTGGCCTCCCCCCTGAAAATTCTCGATCTCAACGCCTTCGACATGCGCTCCACCGCTGGGCTCGATCCGGCGACCGCGACCCTGGTCGAACGCCGCCGTCGCACCTTCGGCCCAACGTCCATGCTGTTCTATAAGCGCCCACTCAACGTCGTGCGTGCCGAGGGCGTCTGGCTCTACGAGGCCGGCGGCACGCGCGTCCTCGATGCCTACAACAACGTGCCCTCGATCGGGCACTGCCATCCCGCCGTCGTCGCGGCCGTATCGCGCCAGATCGGTATCCTCAACATTCACACCCGCTACCTCTACGACGGTGTCTACACTTATGCCGAGCGGTTGCTCGCCACCATGCCGGCGGAACTGTCCAATATCGTCTTTACCTGCACGGGATCGGAGAGCGCCGACTTCGCCATGCGCGCCGCTCGCGGCCTGACGGGTGGCACCGGCTTCATCGTCACCGCCAACGCCTATCACGGCAATACGCTTGCCGTGACCGAGGTCTCCCCGTCATCGGCTAGCGCCGAACCGCGCCCGCCCAATGTTGCGGTGATCCCGGCGCCCGACACCTATCGCTGGGGCCTCGACGGCTTGGCCGCGACATTCGCCGACAATGTGCGCACCGCCATCGCGGAACTGCAGTCCCGAGGCATCAAGCTGGCCGGTTTCATGGCCGACAGCATCTTCTCCAGTGACGGCGTCTATCCCGGTACGCACGGCTTCCTCAATGATGCCGTTCAAGCCGTTCGCGCTGCCGGCGGTCTCTACATTGCCGACGAGGTGCAGCCTGGCTTTGGCCGCACCGGCGACACCATGTGGGGCTTTGAACGCCACGGCCTCGTTCCCGATATCGTCATCATGGGCAAGCCGATGGGCAACGGCTTTCCCATGGGCGGCGTAGCCATGAAGCCCCATTTGCTCGCTGACTTCGGAGCCCGCGCCGGCTACTTCAATACCTTTGGCGGCAACCCGGTCGCCTCGGCCGCGGGCTTGGCCGTTCTGGACACGTTGCAATCCGAAGGCTTGCAGCAAAACGCCCGCGACACGGGCGAATACCTCCGCGACGGCATCGCCTCCTGCGCCAAAGGCAACGATGGTATCGGCGACGTCCGCGGCGCCGGTCTTTACCTCGGGGTCGAGTGCGTCATCGACAAGACCGGCAAAATGCCGGACGCCCGGCTCGCGGACCAAATCGTCAATGGCATGCGCGAGCGCGGCGTCCTCATCGGCACCGCGGGCATCAACGGCAATATCCTCAAAGTCAGGCCGCCGCTCGCCTTCCGCCGCGAACACGCCGATATCTTCCTCGACGCATTCCACGCCACCCTTCGCAGCAGCCTGTAAGGCGAACCGCACATGCTCTTCCGGAAATCAAAACCAGCGACGGGTGCGACGATTGACGTGATCAATCCGGCGACCGAACAGATCATCGCGACGATCCCACGCGGGACGGCCGCCGACATTGACCTCGCCGTCGCCGCCGCCAAATCCGCGATGGCAGGTCCATGGTCACGCACCTCCGGCAAAGAGCGGGCCGTCATCCTTCGTGCAATCGCCGCCGGGATCGAGGCCGAAAAACAGACGCTTGCTGAACTGGAAGTTGCCGACAACGGCAAACCACTGCCGGAAGCCTTATGGGACATCGGAGACGCGGCCTATTGCTTCAATTTGTACGCGACCTACGCCGAAGATCTGGACGCTCGCCAAGGCGAAACAATCGCCGTGCCCGACGAGCGTTTCGAAACCCGCATGCAATATGTTCCCGCCGGTGTGGCAGGGCTCATCGTACCTTGGAATTACCCGCTGCTCATGGCGTCGTGGAAAGTCGCGCCGGCAATAGCCGCCGGCTGCACGATGGTTCTGAAGCCGTCGGAATTCACGTCGCTGACCGCCATCGAACTCGGCCGCATCGCCACCGCCGCCGGCTTGCCCGACGGGGTTCTCAACGTTGTCACCGGTTATGGCCACGAAGCCGGCGCGCGACTCGCCGAGCACCCCGACGTGCGCAAGCTGGCCTTCACCGGATCGATCCCGACGGGCGTCAAAGTGGCGCTCGCCGCCGCCCGCGACATCAAGAGCGTCAGTCTGGAACTCGGCGGCAAATCACCCATCATCGTCTTCGACGATGCCGACCTGGAGCAAGTCGTCGAATGGGTCATGTTTGGGATCTTCTGGAATCAAGGCCAGGTTTGCAGCGCCACCTCGCGCCTCATTGTCCAGCGCGGCATCGCCCCGCGCCTGATCGAACGCTTGGTCGAGGAAGCCAAAAAAATCAAGATCGGCGATGGCATGGGCGAGGGCGTTCTGCTCGGACCTCTCGTCAGCAAGCTGCAGTATGACAAGGTGATGGGCTTCATTGCCGACGGAAAGCGCGAGGCCAAGCTTGCCTGCGGCGGCGCCCGCCCACCAGGTTTCAACGCCGGCTATTTTGTGCAACCGACGATCTTCACCGACGTGCCGGCCTCGGCCCGCATCTGGAAGGAAGAAATATTCGGACCCGTTCTCGCGGTTGCCGGCTTCACGACGGAAGCGGAAGCCCTGCATCTGGCCAACGATAGTGAATTCGGCCTCGCTGCCGCCGTCATGTCCGCCGATCTCGATCGCGCGCAACGCGTCGCCGGTGAACTCGAAGCCGGCGTCGTTTGGATCAACTGCTCCCAGCCGAACTTTCTCGAACCACCATGGGGCGGCATGAAGAAAAGCGGCGTCGGCCGCGAGCTGGGGCTATGGGGGCTGAACAACTTCCTCGAGCCCAAGCAGATCACGCGCTACACCACAACCAAACCCTGGGGCTGGTATCTGAAGTGAGACTGTTAAAGCTTCACGCGCTGCATCTTCGGATCGTAGAGCGGATCTAGGAACACGGTCGCGGCAACGCGCTCCGTCGCCACCTCAAGTTCATAATGCCCGGTAAGAACCATGTCCCGCGACACACCATTCTCGGGATCGCGAACGTAGCCATACCCGATCGAGCGCCCGACGGTGTAACCGTATCCGCCGCTCGACAGCCATCCAACGCGCCGCCCATCCCGGTAAATTGTTTCGCGCCCGAGCAGGACGATCTCGGGGTCAACGGCAAATCCGGCCAGCATGCGCGGCAGCGGCTTCTCCGCTTGCGCTTCGAGCGCGGCACGACCCAGGAAATGACCGGGCGATTTGAGTTTCACCGCCCACCCGAGCCCGGCCACAAGCGGCGAATGATCCGGACCGATATCGGCTCCCCACGCGCGGTAACCCTTTTCAAGACGCAGGCTCTCGATCGCACGATAACCGGCATTGGTGATCCCGAACGGTTCGCCCGCAAACATGAGCGCGTCATAAACGGTCGCCGCAAATTCAACGGGAATATGCAATTCCCACCCGAGTTCACCGACATACGTGACGCGCAGAGCCAGCACCGGCGCTCCGGCAACGTTCAGGGCCTTGATGCGACCGAATGGGAAGGCGGCGTTGGAGATATCCGTGTCTGTGAGGACGCTCAAAACATCGCGCGCCCTTGGCCCCATCAGCGACAGAACTGCATTTGAGGACGTGACGTCGTCAATTCTGACGGAGAGCCCATCCGGAACCGACCGCCGAATCCAATCGAGATCATGCGTGGCAAATCCGGTTCCGGTAACGATGTAGTATTCTGCTTCCGACAGGCGACCGACCGTCAAATCGCATTCGATACCGCCGCGCGCATTGAGCATTTGCGTGTAGATGAGGCTACCCGGCGCTTTGGCCACATCGTTGGCGCAGATCCAGGACAACGCCGCTTCCGCATCCGGCCCGACCACGCGAAACTTGGCAAACGAAGTCTGATCGAACACAACGACACGCTCGCGACATGCCTGATGTTCACGACCGACCGCCGCAAACCAGTTCTGTCGCCCATAGCTGTACTGGTCTTCGGGACGTTCCCCGACGCTGCGATCCGCAAACCAATTCGGCCGCTCCCAGCCCAGTTTTTCGCCAAAGCAAGCACCCTGCTGCTGCAGGCGATCATAAAGCGGCGAACGTCGTAGCGGGCGTCCGGAATGATGCTCCTCAAACGGCCACGCCATTGTGTAGTGTTTGCCGTAAGCCTCTAGAGTGCGCGTGCGCACCCAGTTGGTATCGAGGTGATTTTTTCCGAACCGACGAATATCGGCGGCCCATAAATCATAGGGCGGTGCGCCATTTGCCGTCCATTCGGCGAGCGCCATGCCGGCACCTCCGCCGGCGGCGATACCGAACGCATTGAAACCGCAGCCGACAAAAATGCCCCGCACCTCCGGCGCCTCCCCCAGGATGAAATTGCCATCCGGTGTAAAACTCTCTGGCCCGTTGATGAATTGTTTGATGCCCGCCGTTTCCATAGCCGGGACACGGCCCGCCGCCAGTTCCAACAGCGGCTCGAAATGTTCCAGGTCATTTTCGAGCAGCTGGAACTCGAACTGTTGCGGAAGACCGTTCTCCGCCCACGGCTTCGGATTGGGTTCATACCCACCCATCACGAGCCCGCCGACCTCTTCCTTCCAGTAGGTCAGCCGGTCTGGATCGCGCAACGTCGGGAGATTGGACGCAACGCCTTCGATCCGCTCGGTGATGAGATACTGGTGCTGCACCGATACGAGCGGAATATTGACGCCAGCCATTGCGCCCACGGACCGCGACCATTGCCCGGCCGTGATCACGAGCTTGTCGCAGCCGATCGTTCCCTTGTCGGTCCTCACTCCGCGCACCCGCCCGTTCTCGACCGTGATGCCGGTGATCGTCACGCCCTCGGCAATCGTGACCCCGCCTTGTCGCGCACCCTTGGCCAGCGACATGGCGATATCCGATGGCGACGCCTGCCCGTCCGTAGGCAGAAAAGCCGCCCCGACCACATCCTCCACTTGCATCAGCGGCCACAGGTCTTGCGCCTCTTTCGGTGTCAGAAGATGCATGTCGAGCCCGAACGATGTCGCCGTTGTCGCCTGCCGCTTCACCTCAATCCAGCGTTCGGCATTGCATGCCAGTCGCAATCCGCCGTTTCGCTTCCAGCCGGTGGCAAGACCTGTATCCGCCTCGAGGCGGTCGTAGAGCGATACCGAATAACCCAGCAACTGCGTGATGCTCGCGCTGGACCGCAATTGGCCCACGAGGCCCGCCGCATGCCACGTCGAGCCCGATGTCAGCTTGCCCTGTTCGAGCAAAATGACATCCGTCATTCCCATCTTCGCGAGATGATAAGCGGTCGAGCATCCAACGATGCCACCGCCGATGATCACGATCTTGGCGGACGACGGCAGGGCACTCATGAGTTCTCCCGTTGCGTGAACGCTTGATAGGCCTCGTCGTAGCGGCGAAGGTTGTCCGCCGTATAGGTCGCATAATCGAAATTCACCTTCGAATGAATTTCTGACACCATGCTCCACATCGCCTCGCGTAACAGCGATGCGGCCATCATGGCCGCTGCTCTGAATTTGAGCTCATCATTCGGCGCCCGACCGAAATAAAGTTCAAGAATGGCGTTCGCTTGATCCGGAGGCAGGTCGCTGTTGGAGGCGAGCCCGCCCAGATCGAACAGCGGCGAGTTGTAGCCGGCATAGTCGAAATCAAGCAGCCAGAGCCGCTTTCCGTCATCCAAGATGTTCGCTGCCAGAAGATCGTTATGGCCAAACACGACATCGATCGGCCCAACAGCCCTTTCGAGCAACGCCGCGTCAGTCAGCAATCCATCAAGACGGGGCACGTGGACGCTGCCACCCTCCCGCAACGTATGCGCGTAATCGCGCACGACATGGAAGACCCAGAACATGGCGGCCGGCCCGCGCAAATGGTGCGGCACGTCCCGATGGCACCGCCGCACCAGTTCGACAAGTCTCGGCAAATTGGCCGGCTCGCGCACGTCGTCAGGAGTGAACGTGCGCCCCTCGATATAATCAATCACCATCATGCCGGGCTCAGCGTGCACCACGCGTGGACTGATCCCAGCGGCATGGGCCGCCCGGCTCGCCGCCAATTCGTTGGCGCGCACCACGCCATGGACCGGAATATCCGCTCCTACGCGCACGACGTAGCGCTGGCCGCGATCCTCAACGACGAAGTTGTGATTGGTGATGCCGCCGGTCAGCGGAACGGGATCGACGCGCCCGGACCAAATCGGTAATCGGGCGACGGCCACGGCAAAACTATCGACAACCGGTACTGCGTCGCTCATGTCGCCACCCCGGCCGCAAGGTCATCCAAAAGACGACCACGAGTCAATGCCGCCAGCGTCTATGGCTACGGCTATGCCCGGCCAATACGGGCGGCCACGATGCGAAACAGTTTGCGATAGTCTTCAACCGCCAGATCACGCAGCGCGCAGGCGTCCTCGGGCGTGAACCATTGCAGCCGGACATGCTCGTCATTGGCGATCCTCGGCTCCCCGCCCCGCCACCGCTCGACGACGAACATATGATAGATGAGCCGCCCGGTGAGGTGCGCCGCCTCATCCTCGACAATCCCGGCGAGCCATACCGCCGCTGGCTCTGGCTCGATGCCAAGCTCTTCGCTGAGTTCGCGCCGCAGCGCCTGATCCACCGACTCTCCTGTTTCGACCCGCCCGCCCAGCACGTCCCAGCGGCTGGGATAAAGATTGCGGTGCGCAGATCGCAGCCCCAGCAGAATGCATCCGTGCCGCACAAGAAGAGCGCACGCGTACTCATTACCCATGGCACCGCTCTGTCCGCCGCAGCGACTACTCCATTGCCAGGATGAAGTTACGCATCACCGGGTAGATCTCGTTTTCCCATCTCTTGCCGTTGAACGTGCCGTAGTGACCAACGTTCGCCTGCAGATGATGCCGTTTTAAATGGGGTCGCAGCGAGGAACAAAGATCGTGCGCCGCCGCCGTCTGACCGAGCGCACAAATGTCGTCACGCCCGCCTTCAACTGTCAGCAGCGCCGTGCGTGTGATTTTCGCCGGATCAACCTTGCGTCCTTTGTAGGTGAAGTTTCCGGTAGCCAGATCCGCCTTCTGGAAAATCCGGTCGATCGTCTCGATATAAAATTCTTCCGTAAGATCGAGAACCGCAAAGTACTCATCATAAAAGTCCTTGATCTTCTTTGCTTCCGCCACCTCGCCTTGGGCGAGATGTTCGTAGAGCTTCCGATGCTGCGAGCGATGCCGCTCGATGTTCATGGCCAGGAATGCGCTGAGCTGAACGAAGCCCGGATAAACCCGTCGCCCAGCTCCTTTGTAGCGCGCCGGCACACGCGAGATGACCATCTGCTTGAACCAGGACAGCGGCTTGTCTTTCGCGAGCTTGTTGACTTCCGTTGGGCTCTCGCGTGGATCAATCGGACCTGCCATCAATGTCATGGTCCGCGGCGTTGCCGGATGTTTGTCATCCGACATGACCGCGACAGCAGCGAGCGCCTGCACGCACGGCTGGCATACCGCCAGGATATGAGCCCCAGGCCCGATCGCTTCTAAAAACCTGATAACGTACTCGCAATATTCGTCGACCCCGAAACTCCCCGCCGTCGTCGGCACATCGCGGGCATTCACCCAATCGGTGATGTAGACATCATGGTCGCGTAGCAGCGTTGCGCAGGTTTTGGCCAGTAGCGTTGCGAAATGCCCCGATAGAGGTGCGATGACGAGCACCTTCGGCTGCGGGATGTCGCTGTCCTTGACGAAGTGCAAAAGCTTGCCGAACGGCAAATCGAGAACGACACGTTCCCCGACCGGCACATCGCGATTGCCCACCCGCACGCTCGTGATCCCGAATTCCGGCCTCGTGTGGGTCAGCGTCAGGCGCGTAACCATTTCCATACCGGCATCGAACGCGCGCTTGGTGCTGGCAAACACCGGCCACGGCGATTGGTTACCAGCCATCCGCGCCGCTGAGCGGAAATGCGCGATCATATCGTCCTGGAATTGATAGGCATCGTAAAGCATCAATCACCCTCGTAGTCGCCACGCCGCATTCCCCGATGTGCGAAAAGCTAGTGTATTATCCCTTGATCTGCGAGAAACTTCTGAGCGCAGAACAACGACGGATCAACAAATGCCAAAAGCCACTCTGACGATTTCATCCAAGAATTATTCATCCTGGTCGTTGCGTGGATGGTTATTGTGCAAAATGGCCAACCTCGATTTCGAGGAAAGCCCCGTCGCACTCGATGATACGAACGCACGACGTGAGCTTTTGTTGCTCTCCCCGTCTGTTCTCGTCCCTCGACTGACCCACGGCGACGTCACGGTCTGGGATACGTTGGCAATTGCCGAATACCTGGCTGAAATTCATCCCGAAGCCGGTCTTCTCCCAAAGGAACAGGCGATGCGCGCCCATTGCCGTGCCATTTCCGGAGAAATGCATTCGGGTTTCTATAATCTGCGCTCCGCCCTGCCGATGAATCTCAAGACGCGCCATAAGTCCTTCAAGATCTTTTCCGGTGCCCGGCCCGATGTGGAGCGAATCAAAGAGATCTGGAGCGAATGTCTGACGACTTACGGCGGTCCGTATCTTTTCGGCAGTCTGACCCTCGCTGATGCCATGTATGCACCTGTTTGCACCCGCTTCCGAACGTACGCAGTTCCTCTTGAGCCGCCTTTGCAAGCCTACTGCGATCGCATTCTCTCATGGCCCTTGCTGGAAGAATGGACGAGTGGCGCCATCGTCGAGGCCGATGAGATCGACGAACTCGAAGTCGAATTCTGATCGAGGATTGAAAAAGGGCGCCGGATGAACCCGACGCCCTCACTGTGTATTTGTTCCAACGGAATTATGCGGCAGCCGAAACGGCGAGCGGCACTTCAGAAATGGTCATCAGGATCTGCGAAGCGATCTGGTAGGGGTCCCCTTGCGAGTTGGGCCGGCGATCTTCCAGGTAACCCTTGTAGCCGTTGTTGACGAACGAGTGCGGCACGCGGATCGAGGCACCGCGGTCGGCCACACCGTAACTGAACTTGTTCCACGGCGCGGTCTCGTGCTTGCCGGTGAGACGCAAATGGTTGTCGGGACCATAAACGTTGATGTGTTCCTGCCAGTTCTTGGCAAAAGCAGCCATCAGCTTCTCGAAGTAGTCCTTGCCGCCGGCTTCCCGCAGATACTTCGTCGAGAAGTTGGCGTGCATGCCCGACCCGTTCCAGTCGGTGTCACCAAGCGGCTTGCAGTGATATTCGACATCGACGCCGTACTTTTCACCCAGGCGCTCGAGCAGGTAGCGGGCCATCCAGATCTCGTCGGCGGCGCGCTTTGAGCCCTTGCCGAAAATCTGGAACTCCCACTGGCCCTTCGCCACTTCCGCGTTGATGCCTTCGTGGTTGATACCGGCTGCCAGACAGATATCGAGGTGTTCCTCAACAATCGAGCGAGCGATGTCCCCGACGTTCTTGTAGCCGACGCCGGTGTAGTAAGGACCCTGCGGAGCGGGGTAGCCCTGCGCCGGGAAGCCAAGCGGGCGGCCGTCCTTGTACAAGAAATACTCCTGCTCGAAACCGAACCAGGCGTCGGCATCGTCGAGAATAGTGGCGCGCTTATTCGTTGGATGCGCGGTCTTGCCGTCCGGCAACATGACTTCGCACATGACGAGCACGCCGTTGGTGCGAACTGGATCGGGGAAATGACGAACCGGCTTCAGCACGCAATCCGAGTTGTGGCCTTCAGCCTGTTTCGTCGAGCTGCCGTCGAAGCCCCAGAGGGGAAGCTGCTCAAAATCGGGAAATGCGCTGAACTCTTTGACCATGGTCTTGCCGCGCAAATTCGGCGTCGGCGTATAACCGTCGAGCCAGATATACTCGAGCTTATACTTCGTCATAGAGGCTCTCTCCTAAGTTGGTGACATCGGCTCCGCGTCGCCGCTGGTGGCCGTCGGGGCGGAAATTCGTGACGAGCAAAAGTCGCGGCATGCAAATCGGCCTTGTCCTTTAGTCGAAGACCCGGTTTGACGGGGTGATGTTCCCCGTCGTGAACCCGATCGTTTTGGGCAGTTCCAATCCACGCGCTGCAAACGCCTGTTTCTTCATCACACTGTCGCGCAGACGCTGTGCGTCACGCACCGGTGATGTACGTTGGGGCTACGGTCGATCTGCGTCGTGCGTCGCCGCACTCGTATTGCCTCCGATAAACCGGCTCCAGCAGAGAGATCTCTGCTCCAAGAATGCTACTCAGCTGAGCACGCCTATGCATGCTCATAGTTTGGGCAATCGCCGTTTTTTGTTGTGCAAACGGGTGAATTCGCGGGCAAAAACTGCTAGAATGGACATCCGGAACAAAGCGCCGCACGCTGCGTTCCCACACGACCTCCACCGAAAGGAGCGAACGATGACCCAGGGTCACAGTCGCCACTCAGCAGAAATCATTCCCTTCCCCGGTCGCCATCGCGTGCCCGCGTACCGCACCGACATGCAGGCACTCGAAGCCGACGCCGCAAAATACCGTTCCGCTGTCGATACAACGGGCTGGTATCACGATGAAGCAATTGAAGAAGACGTTGACCACTTGCCTCCTAATCATTGGCGCGCCTGAGCCCGTTGGCTCAGCGTCCCAATTAGCCGGTCCTGAGAGCCGGAGCAGTCTCCCGCGTCAGCGTCTTCCATATCTCCAGCATCGCTCGTGAATCGAGCCCGCAGTAGGTCAAGAGATCGCGCCCAACCGCGGCCGCCTCGACCGAGCCGGCCAGCCCGGTCACGGCCTCGTTCCACCGTATTGAGGCCGTGCCGCCGTCCTGAATGGCAAGATCCTTGTAGGAAAAGCCCGGCACCAGAACGGGCAAGATGTATTTGATCGACGTCCGCCCGAGAAAGCCGGGGTGGACGTAGGACTGCTGCGCAAACACGTCCATCAAATCCACGATGCGAACGTCGATATCGGCCAGCCAGTCGGCGTACTCAGTGTTTCGCTCAGCCAATTTGTCGTTGATACCTCGTTCGAAACTCTGGTTCCAAACGACGATCGAACCTCGCTCCGGCAACGCCGCTTTCAGTGCATCGAGGAATGCCTTATCCGGCTTCTCCGGCCGCATATGCAAAAACTCATGATGCACGATATCGCCGCCTCGAGACCCGATCACATCGAGGGAGAACTGGAACGGAATATGAGCGAACGGGCCGTAGCCATCAAACCTCGGCACGGCAGCAGCAAACGTTTCGTAATCCAGAAACGCGATCGGGAAGCGAAGCGCATCGAGAAATGCCGCCACTTGATCGAAAATGATTTTCGGCTGCCCGGACCGCGCCGCTCTGATCTGATTGGATTGCACTTCCGACACTTTGAAATCGTCGGGCACGTCCGTGATGTCCAATATGCCCCGATCGATCAGATCGGCGAGCTTTTTCTTCGATGATCCAATCCGCGTGATGTCGTGCACGCTGTAGGCCGGAACGTCGGGATTGGATTGTGCAAAGGTCCGGCAATGCTGCCCGCGCGCCTTATAGAAACATCCGCACGGCCCGCCGGGCTGGACGTCAAGCGACAACACATCGTGCGCGCGATCCATCTCAGCCGCAACCACGTCACGGATGGCCGCAACCGCGTCCGTGAAATCTTCACGCGTGAACAGAACATCGATCTCCAGTTCGCCCGATCGCACATATTGCGAATTGAGCCGCACCAGAAAGAGCCGTCCGAGGGGGAGCTTTGTCTGCCGCAAAACCTCGGCCTGAAAGCCGATGTCCCACGTGTAACGTTCATCTTTGGCGCCCTTGCCGCCGCCACTCGTCGAGCCCTTCACTTCGTAAAGATCGTAGCAGCGACAATCCTCGTTCCACACCAGAACATCACAAGCCGTCGTGAACCGCTCCGTCTCGAACACGGGCTGATAAAGAATTGGCGCGCGCGCCTCGACGAGCAGCGCCGTTTCGTCCACTGCCCCGCGCGCCACTGTCACCCCGCCGGGAAAGACCGATCGCGCCAGCATGTCCACGTCGTTGCCGGCAGCGATGATCGACTGATCGAAATCCGACAGCGGCACGCGGTTGTAAATTGCCGGCCGGTGAATCTTGAACCACGCGTCATGGGAACAGTCGCGCCAGATCATGAAATTGGTCTTGCTTAGCCTCATTCCTGCCCCCGCGAGCCACGTTCAAAAGCGGACGATTATAATCAAAGTTGATGCAGCGTCCGCTACCCGGTTCCGTCTATGCACAGGCCACTAAGCTTCGAACGGGTTTTCAATGTTTGAAAGTGTGGCGGTGGCGGCGGAAATGCGACTTCCGATCAGCGCCGCGAGCGTACCACTCGGTGCACGAAGCGCAGTTTGTCCCGTGCCGCCTTGGGAATGACGAACGGGTAGTAGTCCGCGTGGCCCATGCTGCGGTTCATGCTGTTCAGCGCCAGCGTCAGCGGCACCCAACGTTCCAGCAGACTGTCGAGCGTTTCTTCCGTGTAGACGTCGTACTTCTTGAACGGCCAGATCGATCCGAAAATCAGGCCAGCCGCGCGCGGCTCCATTCCTTCCGCTTCCGCCGTGTCGACACTGTCGACCATATGCAGATAGTGCGCCCAGGTTTCCGCCCAATCTTCCCAAGGATGCGCGCTGGCATAGCCCGACACGTGGCTCTCTTGCCAGTCATGCGAAGCCCCAAAGGCATGGTGCTGCGTCAGTGCAGCCTGATAATCGGCGCGCTCGTCTCCAAACAACGAGCGGAATTCAGCGACCAGCCCCGCCGATTCGACAAGCACTTGCCAATAGTAGTGGCCGCTCTCGTGCCTCAGGTGTCCGAGCAGCGAACGATAAGGCTCGTCAAACTGCTGACGCTGCCGTTCGCGCTCCACTGCGTCCGCTTCCATAATGTTGATGGTAATGACGCCATCGAGGTGGCCCGTCATCGTACTGCGGATAAAATCGAAGATTAGCCGCCCCGGCGGCGCCGGACTGGTATCGAGCGGCAATCCCAACCTGAGCAGTGAATAGACAAGCCGTTTTTTCGCCCGTTCCAATTCCTGCCAAGCGGTAAGATTGCCCGGTTCCGACAAATTAGGGATCGTCCGGTTGAGGTCGCAGGCGACGCACATCACGTTGGGATCATCAGCGCGCGTCAGCCAGTTGCACGCCCCATGCACGGCATTGTTGCAGTAACGCAGGGTTTGCTCGGTATCGCCAGCAATGCGGCGAAAAAATCCGGTCGCATCGTCCGGCACAAGAGCAACCACCGCCAGAGCATCGGGGTCGAAACCCAGCGCATGGCCGCAGCGAACGCACTGCACATTCTTGAAGTAGACCCGATTGCCACATTTCGTGCAGGAGAAGTTGCGCATCGTCGGTCTGGGTTTTCTCTACGTGCTGGCCGAGAGCGCATGCGATCGTCCGGCCTCCTGGCATCTGGTGAATGTTCAAGCACGATCACGCGGGTCTGTCGCGTGACCTTTGGTCAGACAACCAACCGTTGCCGATTAATATATCAACCGGCAGCCAAAAGTCGCGTCGTTCGCCCTTCCTTTAGGCATTATTGTATCTCCAGAGTGCAATGCGGCAGCACCGCTCTTGTTCACGTTTGTGAGAGCCGATAACCGAAGTATGACGCCCCTCGAACCGCCAAAGCTCCGGCGAAAGGATCCAGTCCGCCCATGACGCTGCACGTCGCTTTGACGCACGAAACGACCTATCGCTACGACCGACCGATCATGATGGGCCCGCAAATCGTGCGGCTCCGACCAGCCCCGCACTGCCGCACGCCGATCCTGAGCTATTCGCTCACGCTGGAGCCCAAAGTCCACTTTCTGAACTGGCAACAGGATCCCTTCGGCAACTTTCTGGGCCGCGTGGTGATGCCCGAGCCGACTGGGATTTTTTCCGTCAAGGTCGATCTCGTGGCCGACATGGCGGTCATAAATCCGTTCGACTTCTTTGTCGCCGAGGAGGCCTCCGAATGGCCTTTCCCCTATGACGAGCTGCTGCGCAAGGAATTGCTGCCCTACCTCGTCCCCGATGCCATCGGTCCACACCTGAAGAAGTATCTCGCCGGCATCAGCCGCAAAAAAAAGACGACCATCGATTTTCTCTGCGACCTGAACCGCCAACTCAACAAAGACATCGAGTACTTCATCCGCATGGAACCCGGCGTGCAGACGCCGGAAGAAACGCTCGGTCAAGCCGGCGGATCGTGCCGAGATAGCGCCTGGCTGCTCGTCCAGATTCTGCGCAATCTGGGTCTCGCGGCTCGCTTCGTCTCCGGCTATCTGATCCAATTGACGCCGGACGTGAAATCTCTCGACGGTCCCACCGGCACGGACGTCGATTTCACCGATCTGCATGCCTGGGCCGAAGTCTATCTGCCGGGCGCCGGCTGGATCGGGCTCGACGCGACGTCAGGACTGCTCGCCGGCGAAGGCCATATCCCGCTCGCCGCCACGCCGCATCCGACCAGCGCCGCCCCAATCGCTGGCGCACACGAGAAAGCCGAAGTCACATTCTCGTTCAACATGGGTGTCACCCGCATCCGTGAAACCCCACGCGTCACGAAGCCGTACAGCGACCAGACTTGGGCGCAGATCGTCGACAGCGGCCATAAGGTCGACGAGCGTCTCGCGAAAGGCGATGTCCGCCTCAGCATGGGCGGCGAACCGACTTTCGTGGCCGTCGACGACATGGACGGCGCCGAATGGAACACCGCCGCCGTCGGCCCCAGCAAACGCCGCTACGCCGAAAACCTGATCCGCCGCCTGGAAAAGCGCTTCGCGCCCGGCGGCCTCCTGCATTACGGCCAAGGCAAGTGGTACCCCGGCGAACAGCTGCCCCGTTGGGCCTTCGCACTTTACTGGCGCATCGACGGTCAACCTTTGTGGGTCGACCCAGCCCTCATTGCGCGCGAAAGCGCCAACGACAACGCCACCGTCGTCGACGCTTCACGGTTCATGGAGACGCTGTGCACGACGCTCGGCCTGCCCGGTGATAGCGGCATCCCGGCATATGAAGATGCGGCGCACTTTGTTCTCGTCGAGCAGAAATTGCCGATCGGCATCACACCCGAAAAGAACAAGCTCGACGACCCCGCCGAACGCGAACGACTGGTGCGCGTCTTTGATCGCGGCGTCACGGCGCCGTCGAGCTACGTGCTGCCAATCCAGGTTTGGAACACGCTTGATCGCGGCCGCCGCTGGGTCACCGAGAGATGGGCGCTGCGGCGCGAGAAACTGTTTCTCATGCCCGGCGATTCACCGGCCGGTTTTCGGCTGCCCTTGGCGACGCTTCCCGTGGTTACGCCCACGATGCAATATCCCCACGCCGTGCCGCGCGATCCCTTCGCCACTGCACCGCCGCTGCCCCAGCGAGATGTGCTGCTGCAGCGACGCCGAACGGTCACACTCGAAAATCCACCTCTCCCGCCCTCTGGTGTCAGCGAGATCTGGGGTTCCGTCCGTACCGCCATGACGGTCGAACCGCGCGACGGGCGCGTCTGCGTGTTCATACCCCCGCTTGAGGATGCCGAAGACTACGCCGCGCTCATTGCCGCGGTCGAGGAGTCGGCGCGTGCAACAAAAACGCCGGTCCATGTCGAAGGCTATCCGCCCCCGAACGATCCGCGTTTCAACGTCATCAAGGTGACGCCCGATCCCGGCGTCATCGAAGTCAACGTTCAACCTGTCACTCGCTGGGATGACGCTATTGAAGTCACGACAACCCTTTATGAAGAAGCCCATCTCTCGCGCCTCTCCACCGAGAAATTCATGATCGATGGCCGCCACACCGGCACCGGCGGCGGCAATCACATCGTGCTCGGCGGCCTCACCCCCGAAGACAGCCCATTCTTGCGCCGGCCGGATCTTCTCGCCTCGATCATTGCCTACTGGCAAAATCACCCCTCGCTGTCGTTCCTCTTCTCCGGCCTCTTCATTGGCCCGACGTCCCAGGCTCCCCGCGTCGACGAAGCCCGCCATGAAAGCCTCTACGAACTCGAAATCGCGCTTGGCGAAATCCCCGATCCTGGTATGGGCTCGGTCCCGCCCTGGCTCGTCGACCGCATTTTCCGCAACCTGTTGATCGACGTGACCGGCAACACGCATCGCGCCGAAATCTGCATCGACAAACTTTATTCGCCCGACAGCGCAACCGGCCGCCTCGGGCTGATTGAATTCCGCTCGTTCGAAATGCCTCCGCACGCCCGCATGAGCCTTGCCCAGCAGTTGCTCTTGCGCGCGCTGATCGTGCGTTTCTGGGAACATCCATATCGGCAAAAGCTCGTCCGCTGGGGCCCAGCCCTGCACGATCGCTTCATGCTGCCGCATTACATCTGGTCTGACTTCGCCTCGATCATCGACGACTTGCAGGGCCACGGTCTGCACATCGAACTGGATTGGTTCCGCCCGCACCACGACTTCCGCTTTCCCAAGCTCGGCTCGATCTGCGGCTTTGACGTCGAACTGGAATTGCGGCAAGCCCTCGAGCCGTGGCACGTCCTTGGCGAGGAAGGCTCCCCCGGCGGCACCGCGCGCTATGTCGATAGCTCTCTGGAGAGGGTCGAAATGAAAGTCCGCGGCCTCACCGGCGACCGCTTCGTCGTCACCTGCAATGGCCGCACGCTTCCACTCAGTCCGACCGGAACCTACGGCGAGGCCGTCGCCGGCGTCCGCTACCGAGCCTGGTGGCCCCCCTCCGCCCTCCACCCAACCATTACGCCGCACGTCCCCCTCGTATTCGACCTTATCGATACGTGGTCGGGACGCTCGATCGCTGGGTGCCGTTATCACGTATCTCATCCGGGCGGCCGCAACTTCGAGACATTCCCGGTCAACGCTTACGAGGCCGAAGGGCGCCGCCTTGCCCGCTTTGAGGAAACCGGCCACACGGCCGGGCTGATGCAGCCCTCCACCGCCGACCGCAATCCCGATTATCCCTGCACACTCGATTTGCGCCGGCGCGTCCAATAAAAGGTCGGACCCCGGCCGTTTACCTCACCCGATCTTCCGATGTTGCGGGCGTGCCGATTCGGTTGGATAGTCGCTGACCGCGCTCGTCTCAGGGGGACTTGAGCGCGGGGGACAAGGCACGAGGGGCAAGGCCGAATAACCATGAACAAGACGGCCCCGTCTTTGGCGGGCCTCCAGGAGGATCTCGTCGCGACCTACCGCGCTGCAAATCGCGACGGCTACGACGAACTCCTGGACGGCAGCGGATACCCGCGTCCGCATTGGCGCGCATTCCTGGATGGCCTCGGCGATATGTCCGAGACTGACCGGGCGATGCGTGCTGTGCGCCTCGACCGCCGCGTGCGCGAGACCGGCATCGCCTACGATATTTTCTCCGATCCGCGCCGGCCGAATCAGCGCTGGCAGCTCGATCTGGCGCCGCTGATGATTTCGGCGGCCGAATGGCGGTGGCTGCAAGAGGCCCTCGTCCAGCGCGCCCGGCTGTGTGACGCCGTCCTCACCGATATTTACGGCCCGCAGAATTTGATGCGCGAAGGCCTGCTGCCGCCGGAACTCGTTTTCTCCGATACCTCATTCCTCCGGCCGGTCCAGGGCACACTGCCAGAGGCCGGCGGTCTTCAGTTCTATGCCGCCGATCTTGCCCGCGGTGCCGATGGCCAGTGGCGCATCATCGACAGCCACACCGAAACACTTGCCGGTATCGGCTTCGCGCTCGCCAACCGCGTCGTACACACTCACGTTGCAGGTGACTTGTTCAAGCAGTGCAACGGCGTCCGCCTGGCGTCGTTCTTCCACAACGTGCAATCAACGCTGACCGCGCACTCCGGCCGCGAGAACGCGCGCATCGCGCTCCTCACTCCCGGCCCGCTGCACGAGGACTATTTCTCCCACGCCTATCTTGCGCGCTATCTCGGGTACCTTCTCGTCGAAGGCTCCGATCTGCGCACCAAAGGCAATCAGGTTTATCTGAAGACGCTTGAAGGTCTCAAGCAGATCGACCTCATTGTTCGCTGTGTCGATGGACGCTCCATCGATCCACTGGAACTCGATCCCGGCGGCTTTGACGGCCCGGCCGGCCTGATGCGGGTTTGGCGCCGGCAACCACGCCTCATCGTCAACGCTCCCGGCTCGGCCTTTGTTCAGAACCGCGGCATCGGCTGCTACTTACCCCCCATCGCCGAGCGCTTGCTGGGCGAAGAGCTGCAACTGCCCGATGCACGCCGCTTCTGGCTTGGAGATCCCGCCGCCCGCGCCCATGTCCGGTCGCAACTCGACGGCCTCGTCGTCCGCAAAGCTCAGGAAGGCACGGGTCGTCCCGGCCAGGCCGCTCTGGGTCAGGACACGCGCGCGCTATCGGGTACAGACCGCGATCTACTGAAACGCGAAATCAGGTTGCATGGCGCACGCCTTGTCGCCGAAGAGAAAATTGGCTTCAGCCACGCCCCCGTCGTCACCCGCAACGGACTTCTCTCACGCCCATTTGCCGTCCGCTTTTTCGTCGCGCGCTCGCCGGCTGGTTATCAGGTCATGCCCGGCGGCCTTGCGATGACCGTCGATCCCGACCGCGCCGTCGCCCTATCGGCTCCCGACGGTCACACCCGCGACGTCTGGGTCATCTCGGACGCCGAGCAGGCACCCCACGTCAGCCTATGGCGGCCCGCACTGGAGTCGGCCCGAGTCGAGCGTTCCCAGCGTGTCATTCAAAGCCGCGTGGCCGACGACCTGTTTTGGCTTGGCCGCTACAGCGAGCGGGCGGATTGGACAATGCGGGTGCTGCGCGGCGCTCTCCGTCGCGTCGAAGAAGACGGGGGTCCCGTCACCGGCCGCCGAGCCGCGCGAAAGTGTCTGGATGTGCTGCTCTCCAAGTCTGACACCGCCGCTGACATCTCCGAGCGCGCCGCAACGGCCGACATCGAAATCGAACGGCTCTGCACCGACCTGATCGCCGGGGACAACGGCCATCGAACCCTCGAAAACACCTTCGAAGGCCTCTACCGCGTCGCCCATCTCGCCCGCGATCGCCTGTCGCTCGAAGCGTGGCAGACGCTGTCCCGCTTTCGTCCCGGCGATACCTGGGTCACGACGCTGGCTTCGGCTCCGCCCGTCGCCGTCCTTGATCTGCTCGACGAGGGCCTTGCCTCGCTGGCCGCATTCAACGGCCTGATGCACGAGAACATGACCCGCAACCACGGCTGGTCATTCCTCGACATGGGGCGCCGCCTGGAACGGGCCTATAATCTGAGCGAAGCGATTTTGACGCTCTTCATCCCCGTTCCGGACGCGGAAGAAGAATCGCGCAGTCTTCTCCTTCTGCTCGAATTGGCCGACAGTTTCATCACCTATCGCTCCCGCTATCGCCTCGATCCGATGCTGGCGCTGGTGCTCGACCTGTTGCTGCTGGACGAAACCAATCCGCGCAGCCTCGCCTATCAGCTTGCAGCACTCGCGCGTCATCTCGAGCGCCTTCCTGGCGGCAACAAATCGACGACCCTGACGGAGGATCGCCGCGTCATCCTCGCGCTATTGACCGCCATTCGACTTGCCGATGTCGAAGACATGGCCCGTGAGCCGAACGGCGCCACGCTCGAACGCGTGATGCTCGAACAGATCCAGCTTCTGCCGGCGTTGTCGAATGCCGTTTCACGCCATTATTTCAACCTGACCGATGAAGCCCCGCACCGCGTCCATACCCGCATCGAGCCCAAACAATGATGTTCGATGTCAGTCACCGGACGCACTACGTCTACTCACAACCCGTGATTCAATCGCAGCATCTCATCCACATGTCGCCGCGCCCCTGCTTGCGGCAGGTTGTGCGTCATCACAGCCTGATCGTCGAACCCGCGCCGGCGCTTCGCCAGGAGAGCACCGACGCCTTCGGCAACCCCGTCGTGACGCTCGAAATTGAAGTTCCGCACCGCGAATTGATCCTGCACGCCCGCAGCACGATCACGGTCACGGCGCCCCCGGAACTCGACCCGGCCCGGTCGACACCGTGGAACTTGCTCGACACGCATATCCTCCAAACGGGTCGCCGTCTCGATCTCGACGTTCTGCAATACCGTTGCACGTCACGGCTCACGACGCCCAACCTCGACATCGAAGACTATGCCGCCAAGTCGTTTCGTCCCGGCCGGCCGGTACTCGAAGCAGCCATCGACCTCAATCAGCGCATCTACGACGAATTCACGTTCGACCCGACCGCGACGGATATCTCCACGCCGATCTCGCAGGTCTTGAAGCAGCGCCGCGGTGTTTGCCAGGACTTCGCCCACTTGGCGCTCGCCTGCCTGCGCGCCATGCGCGTTCCAGGGCGTTATGTCAGCGGCTACATTCTCACCCATCCGCCGAAGGGCCAGCCGCGGCTGCAGGGTGCCGATGCGTCGCACGCATGGATGTCCGTGTGGTCGCCGGAAGCCGGGTGGACCGATCTCGATCCAACCAACGGTCTCATCATAGCCGATGAACACATCACGATCGCACACGGCCGCGACTACGACGATGTCAGCCCGATCGGCGGCGTCTTGCTCGGCGGCGGCAAACACACCGTATGTGTCGGGGTCGATGTGCTGCCGGTGTAAGAACTGCGGCGACGCTTGATGCGCCGCCGCATCGCACCGCTATTTGCAGGCAACCCGCCGCGCCGTGCACTTCGTTACAACACCGAGATATTTGCACGACACGGAGACCGGCCCTTTGCCCTTGCGGCCAGCAAACATGTTCGACTGGTAGAGCGCCTCCTTGGCCAGCACGGTCGCCAAATCCGACGTGACCGCAGTCGCACTGGCCCCTGAGCGAACGCAATGGTTGTGAGCAAATGCCGGCGCGGCCGTCGCCAAGAGTGACCCCGCCATTCCAATGACCGCGATGACCTTAGATATCCCCATGGATCGTCCTCCCTGATGCATTGAACTTCGTAGTATGCGCCGGGGTGGCGTCTTGCAAAAGAATGTCGGCGTGGTTTTGCGACAGATCGGACGCGAATTCGCCGATCTGGTGCGAAACCACAACGCTTCATGGTGCGCTGCGAAAATAGCGGGGGCTAGTTTTGACGCCGCGCCGCTGCGTCCTTCAGCGCCACCTTGCCGATCAAATGGGCCGAAACCGGAGCCGTGATAAACAAGAACAACGGGATTGTAAGTTCGCGCAGACTGATATCCCCGTTGACGGCATAAGCAGCGACACTCGATGCCGCGACGATGGCGCCGACACCGAGTGTTGTCGCCTTGGTCGGCCCATGCAGCCGCGTGAAGATGTCCGGCAATCGAACCAGCCCGATCGATCCCAGCAGCACGAAAGCAGCACCGGTGACAATCAGGAGCGAGGCAATGGCTTCAGCAATCACGGTCTGTCTCCTAATCGATGATACTGCGGCCGATAAGAAATTTGCACAGCGCCACCGTCCCCACGAATCCCATGATGGCAAGCAGCAACGCCGCCTCGAACGACAGGGCGGTCGCATTCAAAAGCCCCAGGATGACGACGAGTGCGATGGCGTCGATGGCCAACGTATCCAGCGCCAGAATTCGGTCCGGCATCGTTGGCCCAAGCGCCAGCCTGATGAGTGTGAGGCCAACGGCGGCGCCGACGAGCACAAGACTGATGGTGATCGCTGTGGTCAGCATCCGAATATCTCCTTCAGGGGCGTCTCGTAACGGCTCTTGATATCGGCGATCACCGCAGCCGGGTCCGGCACGTCGAGACCGTGGATATGCACGATCCGCCGATCCATATCGATGTCGATCGTCAAAGTGCCGGGAGTGAGCGTTATGATCGAGCCGAGGATGGTCGCGACATAGGCGTCGTCCATATCCAAAGGAACGTCCACAAATGCCGGTCTGATGTTACGGGTATTGCCGAGCACGACCCTGGCGACCGCGATGTTGGCGACCAAAATATCGTACAGCACAATCCCCACGAGCCGCACAGCGGCTCCAGCGCGAAAGACCCGCAACCGCGACGGCCAGAAGACCGACGTGAAGATGGGAATGAGAAGTCCAAGTGCCAGTCCAAGCAGGAGTGTGCCACCGCCCGCATCCGACTGCAGCATCATCCAAAGCGCAACGATCGCCAGCGTGAGCACAGGCTGCGGCAACAGCCGTCGGCCAAATGAATCTGGACGGGGACTCATGGGCGGAGCTCCCGATCAATGCGTGCCGGATCTCCGATCACCGCCGAGACGTACGCGTCGCGAGCCAGCATTTGTTCTGCCGCCGCCCGCGCATACGCCGACACCGGCGCGGCCGCGAAACTCACCGTCAACACCGCAATCAACATGATGACAATTGCTGCGGTGGCGCCCCAGGCTGGACGATACGGCACATCCGGCCGCTCCTCGATGCCCGGCGCACCCGGTTCCCAGAAGAAGACGCTGGCCGCCCGCGCCAGCACCAGCGCGGCCACGAAGCCCGAAAGGACCAGAGCCGTCCACACCAACACCGGGTGCAGCGACGGCTGCATCGCCTGCATCATCATGATCTTGCCGAGAAAGCCAGAAAGCGGCGGCGCCCCGCACGCAGCCACCGCCAACACCAGATAGGCCAACCCCAAGTTCGTGTAACTGGCAAGTCGCGGCCCATCACCGAACCCGTCCGCCGCCTCTCCCCGCTGCCGCGACAGGTGATCGGCGAAGACAAACAGCGCACCTGTCACCACAGTTGTTTGCACGAGATAATAGAGCGCCGCCGAAATAGAAGCCGCCGATGGTTCCGCCACAGCCAGCAGCAGCGTACCGCCCGAAACGATAACGATGTTGGCAATGACGACGCTGAGGCTCCCCGCTGCCAGCATTCCCGCACTTCCCACAGCGATCGTGCCGAGCGCGAGCCATGTCAACCAGGGCTGCAGGAGACCGGCCGTAAACGGTGCCGCAAGCAAGCCGATGGTAACGACGCGCAGCAGTGCATAGACTCCGACCTTGGTCATGATGACGAACAGCGCCGCCACCGGCAGTGTCGCCGCCGAATACACGCTCGGCAGCCAGAACCCGATCGGCAGAACCGCGGCCTTGAGCAGAAAAACGCTGACCAGCAGCACACACATGACCGCCACCACGCCCTGATCGGCCGGCGCCACCTTTTGCAGCGCCACGCCGAAGTCGACCATATTGAGCGTACCGAGAAATCCGTACAGCAGACCGAGAGCAATCAGAAACAGCGCCGAACCGCTCAAATTCAACACGACGTAAGCAATGCCCGCGCGGGCGCGCCGCAGCCCGCCGCCATGCACGAGCAGACCGTACGAAGCCAGCAGCAGGATTTCAAAGAACACGAACAGGTTGAACAGGTCCCCGGTCAGGAACGCACCGTTAAGCCCCATCAGCTGGAATTGCAGAAAGGCATGAAAATGCCGGCCGCGCGTGTCCGTGCCCGACATCGCCGCAAGAAGAACCGGCACAGCGAGCAGGCTCGTCAAGGCGACCATCAGCGCGGCCAGCCGGTCGAGCATGAGAACGATGCCATAGGGCGCTGGCCAATCACCGAGACGATACACCCGGATGCCGCCGTCGTCGGCCATAACGAGTTGCGCCACAGCCGCGGCCACAAGCGCTGCAATCGCGAGCAACGACAGTGCCCGCTTGAACGCGATCGATGCGCCCGTTGCCAGGAGCAGCGCCACCGCCGCGCACAGCGGGATCAACACCGGCAGGATCGGCAGATGCGCCATCATGGGTCGCGACCCGCATCGACGTGGTCGGTGCCGCTTTCCGCTTTACCCTTGAGCGCTAGCGCCATCAGGTAGGCGGTCATCCCGAAACCGATCACGATCGCGGTCAGCACCAACGCCTGCGGCAGCGGATCGGTCTGTCCGGAAAGGCCGTCAATGGTCAGCGGCGGCGCCGTCGACTTCAGTCGCGCGCCGAAGAAGATGAGCGCATTGACCGCATACGAGAGCAGCGTCAGCCCCAGCACGACCGAAAACGTCGTCGGCCGCAACATGAGGTAAATCCCGCAGGCCGAGAGCAAACCGAGTGAGAGAGAAACAAGAACTTCCATCGTCCTACGCGTCCCCTTTCGCCGGTACCGCGACATCCTCGGCGCGCCGCAATCCGGCCAGTTCCGTCAGCGCCAGCAATACCGTTCCGATGACAACCAGAAACACACCGAGATCGAAGGCAATGGCGGACGCCAACTCGAACTTGTCGATCACCGGCGGCGTCACATAGCCATGCGTCGAGGTCAGGAACGGATAACCGAAGACGAAGCTCGCAACACCCGTCAACGTGGCGATACCAAGCCCGATGCCGAGCAACCGCACAGTGTTGATCCGCAGCCGCTCCCCGGCAAAGTCCGTTCCCTGCGCCACGTATTGCAGCACCAGCGCGACGGCAGCGACGAGACCGGCAATGAACCCGCCACCGGGCAAGTTATGCCCGCGCAGAAAAATATAGGCGGCAACCGCCAGCGACAGCGGCAGCAGCGGCCGCATCAACTCGGCCAGCATGATCGGATACCGGTCGGCGCTGGCGAGCGTCGGACCGCCCGGCCCCTGCATGCGCGTGCCCGACAAAAGCGCATGCAAGCCCAGCGCCGCCATGGCCAGAACCGCGATCTCACCAAGTGTGTCATAGCCGCGAAAATCGACGAGGATGACGTTGACGACGTTCGTGCCGCCGCCGAGGGGCTTCGCATTCGCCATGTGATAGGCGGCAATTGTCTCGTATGGCCGTGTCAGCATGGCATACGTCAGCGCCGCGACACCTGTTCCCGCCGCCGTCGCGAGGAGCCCGTCGCGCATTCGTCGCCCGGTCGTGCTTTGCCGCGCTGACCGTTCCGGCAAATATCGCAAGCACATCAACAACAGGAGAATGGTCACGACCTCGACCGAGAGCTGCGTCATCGCCAGGTCAGGCGCGTGAAACCGCAGGAATGCGAGTGACACCACCGTCCCTGCGACGCTCATGTAGATCAGAGCCTTCAGACGATCATGTCGGAATACGACCGTGCCCAGCGCGGCAAACACCAGCGTCGCGGCAGCGACCACCGCCGTCGCATCGACGGCCAAAATCGGAAGCGGTCCCGTCAACACCGTTGCCCCGCCGCCTGTAAGGTCGATACGAACCCAGGCCCAAACACCAGCAATAACGGCGAAGGAAAAAAACAGCGCAAGGTAACGCTGCAGCGATTGCGTATCGGCGAACGCCAGCAACGCCGTCGAGAGCCGGGCAGCCGCTCGATAGAAGCGCTCGAAGGCCACCGGGCTGGTCAGCGCAAAGGCAAAGCGATCGCGCAAGGCATAAAGCTTGTGCCGGCGGCTGAACTGCAAAATACCAAGTCCAAACGCCATGATCGTCATCACCAGAGGCAGGTTGAAACCGTGCCAAACCGCGAGCTTAATATCAGGAACCGGGCCGGGCAGCACCGCCTCGGCGGCCGTGTGCAAAATCGGCCCGACCGATAGTTGTGGCAAGAAGCCGACGATCAGCACCAGTCCGACGAGCACCTCAATCGGAAGCCGCATCCAGACCGGAGGCTCGTGGGGCACCTTCGGGGTCTTTTTCACTGGACCGTCGAAAAACACGTCATGGACAAACCGCACCGAGTACGCAACCGACAGCATGCCGGCGATCGTCGCGAATGCCGGCAGCAAGTAGATGGCATTCTCAAAACCGGGATGGGCCACCGTCGCGGTGAAGAACATTTCTTTCGACAAGAACCCATTGAGTAGCGGCACGCCCGCCATCGACGCGGCGGCCAGGATTCCGAGAATCGCCGTGCGCGGCATCGCCTTGAATAACCCAGCCATGCGCCGCATGTCGCGCGTGCCGGTCTCATGGTCGATGATGCCAGCCGCCATGAACAACGACGCTTTGAAAATCGCGTGATTGATGATGTGGAACACCCCCGCAATGGCCGCAAGCGGCGTATCGAGGCCGAACAACAGCGTGATCAGACCGAGGTGACTGATTGTCGAGTAAGCAAGCAGACCTTTCAGATCATGTTTGAGCAGTGCGATGTAAGCGCCATACAGAAACGTGATCGCGCCGGTCGTGGAGACGATCACAAACCACAATTCTGTTCCCGCCAAGATCGGATACATCCGCGCCAGCAGAAACACACCGGCTTTCACCATTGTCGCCGAATGAAGGTAGGCGGAAACCGGCGTCGGTGCAGCCATCGCGTGCGGCAGCCAGACATGGAAAGGGAACTGCGCCGACTTGGTGAAGGCGCCGAGTAGGAAGAGAATGAGAATGACGGGATAGAGCGCATTGTCCCGCACCAGCCCCGCGCGATCCTCGATAACGCTGAAATCATAGCTGCCGGCCACATGGCCAAGCAGCAGTGCGCCCGCCAACAGCGCCAGTCCGCCGCCGCCCGTCATCGCCAGCGACAGACGCGCAGCAATACGCGCCTCGACGTCCGCATACTTATACGCAATGAGTAGGAACGACGTGAGGCTTGTCACTTCCCAGAAGACGACCATGAGCAAGATGTTTTCGGCAAGCACGATGCCAAGCATCCCGCCCGCAAATCCGAGCAGCGCGATGTAGAACCGGCCGAGGTTATCGGTCTGGGGCATGTAGTATGCGGCGTACAGAACGATCAGCAGTCCAATTCCGAGGATCAGCACGACAAAGAGGAGGCCGAGGCCATCAAGACGCAGCGCGAAGTCGAGCCCCCATTCGGGCAGCCATGCAACGCGCCACAGAACAACCGAGCCCGAAAACACCTGTGGTGCCAATTGCAGCGCCGCCACCAACCCAGCGGCCATGGATGCGCCAGCCGCCCAGGCACCCAGACTGCGCGAAAACCCAGCCGCGACTGAAACCGCAAAAATGCCGGCAAATGGGGCCAGTAGGATCAAAAACAAGGAGATGTTGGACATGCCGTGTTGAACCGCCGTCTGCGCTGCCACCCTGCGCGGCATTGTTAACGTCTTTAAGCACGATGCGGCAACGACGCGTTGTCCGCCTGTCCGCCTGCAACGAACATTTCCCGCGCGCCGCAGCCGGCTCTTTAACGGGGAAGGTCGCCGCGGCCAGGCCGCGCGTCGTCCCGCAGGCGTTCCCTGCCCGCCCCAGAGGTGCTAAGCGCTGCAGCCCAAGGCACGCGACCCACGGACCGCTGATGACCGCACCGAAAAAACGCGCCGCAATCCTCATTTCCGGCCGCGGCTCGAACATGATGAGCCTGGTCGAGGCAGCTCGCCGGCCAGACTTTCCGGCCGAGATCGTCGTTGTGATTTCCAACCGGCCCGACGCGGCGGGCCTTGATTGGGCCAAGGCGCAAGGCATTCCGGCGTTGGCCATGGACCACAAGCTCTACGAGAGTCGCGCCCATTTCGAGGGCCAGATCCAAAGCGTATTGACCGCCTCCCGCGTCGATCTGGTCTGCCTGGCGGGCTTCATGCGCATCATGACGCCCGCGTTCGTCGACGCCTGGCGCGATCGCATGTTGAATATTCATCCCTCGCTTTTGCCGGCCTTCACGGGGCTCGACACGCATGCCCGCGCCATCGCGTCCGGTGTCAAGTTCACCGGCTGCACCGTCCACCTCGTCCGGCCCGATATGGATGACGGACCGATTCTCGGCCAAGCCGTTGTGCCTATTTTGAATACCGATACGGCATCGACTTTAGCCCAGCGCGTATTGGCCGCGGAGCATCGCCTTTATCCGAAAATCCTGGAACTGTTCGCTGCCGGTCTAGTCACCGTCGACGGCAATAAAAGCTCCACCATTTCGGACGTTAACGGAGAGTGGACCCGATTTTCACCGCAAGTTTGATCGACCCGGGGTTCAGCGTGCCTGTTTGGTTACCGTATCCCGATAAATTGACGCGCCTTGGGTCCATATCATGGACACTCCATCAACCCCGGTGTTAGTCAGACGAACCGGTTCGACATCATCGTGGGCAGCGTTCTTGACCTGAGACTGTTCCACGCTAAGGCCCGGTGCGTCCCGCCGTCGGTCCTTTGATGCCACAGTTCAAAATGTGAGCGCGGTGCGCATCAGGGCACTCGGCGCGCACCGGATCAAGCAGCCGCAAAAGGTGCGGCTCGGAGACGAAGGCATGACAATCCAACAGAACCTTGGTCATACCCAAGGTCTCGGCGAAACAAACAGCATCTGGTTCAAGCTGACGCTTCTGTCCAAGGGCAACCCGGACAACCCGATGCAGACGCTGCAGATGATGGCCGACCGATACGGTCCGGTCATCACCGTCAACATGGCTGACCAGCGCGTCGTCTTCCTCACCGAGCCTGAGCACTTCAAGCACGTGCTTGTCAGCAAGGCGGACGACTACATCAAGTACTTTGACGGCCTGAAGCCCGTCTTCGGCAAGTCGATGATCACGCACGACGGGGCGCTCTGGCAGAAGATCCGCATGCCGCAGCAACCGGCATTCCATCCCGATATGTTTGCCGAGTACATCCCCTACTTCCTGCAGGCCATCCACACGAAGATGGGTCTGTGGTCGAAGCTCGCCGAAACGGGCGAAGAGTTCGAAATGGTCGAGCAGACTTGGACGCTCGCCGCCGACATGATCTGCAAGGCGCTGTTCGACCGCGACATGCCGTTCAACCCGCACGTCGTCTTCAAGTGCGTAAAAACGTACACCGACGTGATGGAACACAAAGCCATCCGCATGCGGGTGCTGCACGGCGATGACATCAAGATGACGGATGAGAACGCGGCCAAGGCGATGGAGCTTTGGGCCAACGTTCCTCCCGCCGTCTTCGCCCAGAACCCGAACGAGGAACGCGAGCGCACGCTTCTCAAGATGATCGAAGCCGTTGTCGCAGACCCGAGCGTGCCCGAGTTCGATCAACAGCAGGCCATCGACGAACTGAAGCAATATCTCTGGGCCGGCACCGAGACCACGGCGCTGACGCTCGCCTGGGCGCTGTATTTGACCTCAAAAAATCCCGATGCCGCCAACCGCATCCGCAAGGAAGGCGAGACGGTTTACGGCGATCGTGAACCGACCGCGGCCGACTATTCCGCCCTCGCCTACACACGCGCAGTGATCCAGGAAACGATGCGCATCTACCCCCCGATTTGGGGGCTTATTCGCGTCGCGACCAAGCCCGATATCATTGGCGGCAAGGAAATCAAGCCCGGCGACCGCGTCGTGATATTCGCCTATGGCGCACACCACAACCCACGCTTCTGGCCCGAACCCGAGGAATTCCGCCCCGAACGCTGGATGGGCAGCACCAAGGGGCAGGTGAAATATTCCTACCTGCCGTTTGGCGGCGGCAAGCGCTCATGCATCGGCGGTGCGATGAGTCAGGTGGAGAACACCCTCGCACTCTCCATGCTGCTGCGCCGCTTCCGCCCCGAATACCTGGGCAAGGAACCGCCCGGTTTTTCCGGAACGGTCACGCTGACGCCGAAGGGCGGCCTCAAATTCCGCGTCTGCGAACTGAGCTAAAGTTCGACGGTGATGACCTCACCATAACGCGGCACCAGCCCTGGCCAGTCCGCAACCGGCGCAGCCGACAAGGTCCCGCGTATCGCCGCAATGGGGCCGCCGTGGCAGATGGCGAGCGCGGGCGACGGCCCAGCACGAACATCCGCAAGCCAAGCCATGGCCCGGTCGCGCATCTCAAATGTCGTCTCACCCGTTCCGCCGGGCCTAAAGCTGGCCGGCGCTTTGACAAGCCCCATCATCGCGTCCCCGCTTGTCGTGTAGATCTGGTCCCAGGTCAGACCCTCCCAGCCGCCGAAGTTGCACTCGGCCAGCCGCGGTTCAACGACAAAGCTGCCGAGCTTTGTAGCTTGGGCCACAAGCGCACCAAGGAAACGGGCGCGCCGCAAGGGTGAAACGTACAGTGTCGGTGCCGCGAGCCGCGCCAACTCCGGTGCGAGTGTTCGGGCAGCGCTCCGGCCGTCACGACTGAGCCCGACATCGCTGGCCCCATAACACCGGCCTGCCCAATGCGCCGCCACAGCTGTATGTCGGACAAGGTGGACGACCCTCATTGCTCAACTCTCGCGCGCCAGCGCCAGCGTCGTAAGGATCGTGCCGGCGTATGCCGAAAACCCGAGGCAATCGCCGGTGACGCCGCCGAGCCGCCGCATCAGATACGTGCGCAGCCAAGCAATGAAAACGCCGCATGCGACGACAGCAAAAACGATGCCGGCAAAATCATGCACGGCTGCAAACAGCACAACCGGCGCGCTCCAAGCCGCACCGCGCGCGAACGTGCCCCAGTCCGCCACCTGCCCGACGTCCTTGGCCAACCCCTCCCGCGCGGCGACGGGCGGGACGACGGCCATCACCGCCAAGATAACGAGCCGCGCCATCATGCCTGCGATGACCAACGCCGCTACAGCCGACCAGACACTGTCAAGCGCGATGAGCCCGCCCGCCCGCAATGCGACAGCAAGCACAAGACCGAGAGCACCGTAGCTGCCGATGCGGCTGTCTTTCATGATCCGCAAAACGTCCTCACGCGTCCAACCACCGCCGAACGCATCACAGAAGTCGGCGACCGCATCTTCGTGAAACGCCCCCGTCAGCCGCGCTTCCACCGCCAGCGCTGCGATCACGGCCAGCGGCAGCGGCAGCACGCTGTCGAAAATGAGCAGCGCCAGTGCCGTCAGCGCGCCGACACCCGCGCCGATGACCGGAAAGAATTGCAGCCCCCGCTTGATGTCTTCGGGAAATGTCGCCAGATCGCGCGTCTCCCCGCCGGGCACCGGAATACGGGTGAGGAATTGCACAGCGGTGAAAAACGCCCGCGGCCAGGGCGCTTCATGCCAAGCCGCACGACCGGCCTGTAAGTTCATGCGCCCCCGGCTCCAGCAATGACCTCATCGAGTTTGGCGACATCGACGAGAAGTGCAGCCGCTGCATCCAGCATCGGCAGGATCAGCAGCGCACCCGTCCCTTCACCCAGGCGCAGGCGCCAATCGAGAAAAGGCACGAGGCCAAGCCGCTGCAAGGCCACAGCATGCGCCGGCTCCGCGCTGACATGGGCGGCAATGGCCGTTTCGAGCGCCGCAGGATCGACGGCCTGCGCGACAATGGCCGCTGCGCCGGATACCACGCCGTCCAGAATGACCGGCAAGTCGGCATCCGCTGCCGCAGCGATTGCACCCGCCATCGCAACAATTTCGAACCCGGCAACGCTCGCCATCGCCGCCACGGGATCGTCCTCGATCATGTCGCGTGCCCGCGCCACCGCGCCCCGCACCACATCCCGCTTACGCTGCAGCGTCTCATCTGTTGCCCCAGCGCCCGAGCCGACCAGCGCATCGCTGTCGACTTCGCAGCCAAGTGCAATGAGCGCCGCGGCGGCCGTCGTATTACCGATGCCGATTTCCCCGACCGCGAGGATCCGCATGCCGTCCGCGCGTGCCTCGGCAACCGCCGCCTGCCCCGCCATCCAGGCCAGCCAGAATGCATCCGAAGTCATGGCCGGTGCGCTGGCCAGGCTCGCAGTGCCTCGCCCGACGCGCCGGTCGCGGTAAACGTCGCCGGCCGGCGCGGCGCTCATCACCGAACCGACATCGACGAGTACCACCGACGCATCGAATGCAG
Organism: Hyphomicrobium sp.; assembly: GCA_022844105.1. GTDB lineage: Bacteria > Pseudomonadota > Alphaproteobacteria > Rhizobiales > Hyphomicrobiaceae > JAGVSR01. Next base: position 63,760 of record JALHMJ010000004.1, read on the forward strand.
CAGCCAGCGCCGAACACGAGGCCCGCCCCGACGCGATGACACCGATCATCGCTGCGGTGACAGCTTGCGGCCAGATGCCAACCCCATCAGCCACGACGCCATGATCACCAGCGAACACGAGGAGCCGTCGCGGCTTTGTCTGCGGAGCAAGCGTGCCCTGGATCGAACCAAGCCGCACGGCAAGGTCTTCCAGACGGCCAAGACTGCCCTTGGGCTTGGCCAGCCGGTCGAGATGGGCTGCAACGATGTCCGGATCAATCATTCACGTCTCCGGCGGGTAGAAACAGGATCGGGCCCGCGAAGGGCCCGATGCATTTGCGGTAGGGGACGCATGACCGTCAATCAACCGACGATCTCGTCGAGACGGAAATTGAGTGCGATTTCACGCTCGGCCGCGGCCGCGCTGTCCGACCCGTGCGAGGAATTCTCGCCCTTGGAAATGGCAAAAAGCTTACGGATCGTGCCCTCGGCAGCTTCCTTGGGGTCCGTGGCGCCCATGACTTCCCGATACGTCGCGATCGCATTTTCGCCTTCGAGGACCTGAAGAACGATCGGCCCGGAGGTCATGAAATCGCACAATTCGCCGTAAAACGGCCGCGCCTTGTGTTCCTCATAGAACTTCTCCGCCTGCGCCCGCGTCCAGCGCACCCTCTTTTGGGCGATGATGCGCAGCCCGGCTTTCTCGATCACGGCATTGATCGCACCCGTCAGACTACGCTTGGTTGCATCGGGCTTGATCATGGAAAAGGTGCGCTCGATAGCCATCGTCTGGTCTCTCCAGTGAATTTTTCAAAATGTTTGGTGGGTTGCGGGCTTATAGCTGCGCCACCCGGGCGCAGCAAGTCGCCCTGGGCGAGACTATTCGCCTGCGGCAGATACGCAGGCTTTGCCCCTGATCTGGCCCGAACCGCGCCCAGTTCATGCCCGGATTGTGTGACAGAGAAACGAAGAGTTTGGGTGCGAAAACAACCGCCACCGGGGCCATTGACCAGTTAGATTGACACCTGCGACGACGCTGAAGACCGTCTTAGCGCCTAAATTGAAAGGCCGTACCGTCATCCAAGAAAGTCTAATTCCGTGTCCCGATTGACGCCCGCCATGCGAAAGTCCACGAATCCCGGCAACATTGAATCGCCGGATCGACCTGGGCGCCGATGCTCGGCTGGTAGGCCGTGGCATCCGGCTTGGTATGCGCCCATGGCTCCCGCCGGACAAAACGAGGCGTGCTCGTGACCGAAACGACGACTGAAGACAACGTCTGGTACCTTGCGCGCGATGGCAAGCAGCACGGGCCGTTGACACACCTCGAAATGACCAAGCTGGTCGAGCTCGGCCATCTGCGGCCGACCGATCTCGTCTGGCGTCCAGGTTTTACCGATTGGCGCCCCGCACCAACGATCTTCGCGCCACCGCAAGCCGCAGTGGCAGCAGCCTCTCCATCACCGGTGGCCGCCGCACCTTCGACGCGCAGCGCAGCCCCCTCGACATTCGAGCCGGCGCCTAAGCCCGAACCATCGACGACCGCCCCGGCCACGACCTCGCCACAGCCTTCGTTCGCGGCATTGTCGGCGAAAGGTGAAACGGCGAAGTCTGAACCCGCATCGCCGGAGCCATTCCGCTTCGAATTCCCCCGCGCTGACCGCGCGCGTCCAGAATCTGCTCGTCCAGAACCAGCCCCACAAGAATCTGCCCGACCAGAACCGGTCCGCGACCCGTTTCAAAGCAAGCCTGAACCCCGCCTGGGCGAAGCACGCCAACCGCAGCCCATCGCATTCGACACGCGGGGCCTCCGGCCCACCGGCACGGCCTCGCAATTCGGTACCGCTCCCGCCGCAACCGACCCCGGTTTCGAGCCCGAACCGTTCCGCATGGACCCTTCCTACGAAGAACCTGCGCCGGTCAGAAAGGGCCGTGGCACCGGCGTGGCACTCAGTCTCCTCTTAGCCATCGGCGGTCTGACCGCAGGCGGCTACATCTACCGCGACGCCATCAAAGCCTCGCTTCAAGGCATCGGGACAGCATCCGTCAACTTGCCGGTCGTCGCCGCGCCTTCCGGAGGCAGCGGCGCGGCGCCGTCCGCAGCGCCCGAAGCTGTCACTCCCGTCGTCGCGGCCGTTGAACCGCAGCCCACGCCAAAACCCGCAGCCCCGATCACGGCCGTCGATGCCGGCTGGGAGGCATCGCCTTTCTGGAGCCTCGCCAAGAGCGAATTCCCGCAGTGGTATGCGGAGCGTGTCCGAGAGACCGGCGAAATGAAAGCCGCCAGCCAGCCCGAAGCCGACATCGACCGCAAACTCGCCGAGCAGATCGTCGTGCTGCGCCGCCAGAATGCATCGAAAGCGCTGGCCGCCAGCCCTGTCCGTCTCAAGGAGATTGCCGAAACCTTCATTGCCAATCTTAGCGCCATGCAGAGCCAGAGCGTTGACGCTTGCTATGAGTTTATCGGCAAAGGGGAATTGACACCGGCCGCCGCGGCCGTCGTTCAAAAGCCGCTCGAAGGTGCTCCCCTGCACAATCAGTTGAAGGCCGTGTTTGTTGCCGTCGTCGAAGGCCAGCAAAATCCGGTCACGCGCTCCTCGCCGCTGACAACCGATTACAACCTTCTGGCTGCCGAGTTAGGCACAATCGGCTGGAGCCAGGCGGACATCCAGCTGTTTGCCGACCCGAAGGCTCTGTCGGAAGCCCCGCGCGACCGCGTGTGTCGAATGGTCAAAGACTGGTTCACAGCGCATCTGGCGGTGAAGGACGACGCGGCCCGCGAACGGCTGTTGTTCGAAACCCTTCGGCTGGTGATCGCCGGCTAATCGATCACAACAACCGCAGCTGACCACCCGCCGCCACCGGCGGCGTAAAGAGATCCGTCCGCAAAGCCTGTCGCCGCTGGTTAAGTCCGAGACGCTTCAATGCCAGGCGGAAGCGCTGCGCGACCTGATCGGCATAAGGCCCTTGCCCGCGGCCGCGCAAACCAAACGCAGCCACGTAGTCCTTGCCACCGTGCATGGACTGCAGCAGATGCAGCACCCGCTTGGCACGATCGGGAACTTCAGTGGCAAGCCACTCGCGAAAGAGGTCCTTTAACTCCAGCGGCAGCCGCAGCATGACATATCCGGCCTGCTGCACGCCCACCGCCTTGGCCGCAGCCAGTATGGTCTCAATCTCATGATCGTTGAGCGAAGGAATGACCGGCGCCACCATGACAGCCGTCGGAATGCCGGCCGCGCTCAACTGCCGGAGAGCATCGAGTCGACGTGACGGCGTCGATGCGCGCGGCTCCATGCGCCGCGCCAGATGCCGATCGAGCGTCGTGACCGAAAGCGCCACCTTGGCCAACCCGCGCGCCGCCATGCGCTGCAAAATATCGATATCGCGCACGACCAACGCCGACTTGGTCACGATGCCGACCGGATGCCCTGTCTTTTCGAGGACTTCGAGCACCGAGCGCGTGATGCGCTGTTCCCGCTCCACAGGCTGGTAGGGATCGGTATTCGTACCCAGCGCCATCGTTGCCGGCAAATAGCCCCGTGCGGACAGTTCTTTTTCCAGAAGCGCCGCTGCATTCGGTTTGGCATAAAGCTCGGTCTCGAAATCGAGCCCGGCCGAATGGCCAAGAGTGCAGTGTGAGGGTCGCGCATAGCAATAGATGCAGCCGTGTTCACATCCTCGATACGGATTGATTGACCTGTCGAACGAGATGTCGGGGCTATCGTTGCGCGTTATGATGGTTCGGGCCGTGTCGATGTGCACGCGCGTTTTAAGCGGCGCCAGATCCTCTTCCGGCTGCCATCCATCTTCGAAGGCCACACGCGCGTCGGCTTCGAACCGCCCGCTGGCATTCGAAAGAGCGCCACGGCCGCGCCGCCGGTCTGGCAGGGCCTGCACGTCCGCCCGCTCCAAAAGCACGTCGGCCGCTTCTTTCGCCATGACGTTTGCCTCGCTGCTTGCTGGTTTTGTATGCCTACCACCCAATAAAGAACATAACAAGAACAAAATGTCGGGCGCTTACGGTGGCTGCTGCGAAACGGGGTCTTGTTGCCGTTCGGACGGCATGCCATCGGTGTGCGTCATGATCTCAGTCATCATCCCGACGCTCAACGCCGAAAAAGACCTCGCGCCGACACTGGCCGCACTCATCCCCGCAGCCGTGGACGGCTTTATCCGGGAAGTCATCGTCGTCGACGGAGGCTCAAGCGATGCAACGCTGACGATCGCCGAGAACGCCGGCGTCGACATCATCGAAACGGCGCGCGGGCGTGGGCTTCAGTTGCGAGCAGGCGCCCGGCGTGCCCGCTTTCCGTGGCTCTTGGTTCTCCACGCGGATACCGAATTGGGGCTCGGCTGGGAAACCGTGGCCGGCAATTTCATTGAGAAAGTCAACACCGGCCGCCTGCCACAAGCCGCCGCCGCATTCCGCTACCGTTTGCTCGACGACGGCTGGCGACCGCGTCTGCTGGAACAGGCCGTCGCCTTACGCTGCGCCCTCTTTCGACTTCCATATGGCGATCAAGGACTGCTCATTTCGCGTGTCCTCTATGACGAAATCGGCGGTTTCAGCGAAATGCCCGTGATGGAAGATGTCGATCTCATGCAGCGCGTCGGACGCAACCGGCTACGCATGCTCAACGCCGATGCACTGACAAGTGCCACTCGCTATCACCGCGACGGCTATGTAAGGCGCATCCTGCGCAACCAAGCCTGCCTCGCTCTCTATGCCGTCGGCGTTTCTCCCAAACGCATCCAGCATTTCTACGCCAACGAGCGGGGCGCGGAGCGCCTAGCCCCAGCCGCCAGGGAACGGCCCACGGGATCTTGAAAATGGATCGGGTCCCCCGCGCGCGTCCGTCCATGACCCCGCGACGCTGGCTTGTGATGATGGTCAAGGTTCCTACGGCCGGTCGCGTCAAGACACGGCTGGCACGCGGCATCGGAACCATTCCGGCGACAAGCTTCTACCGCCACGCAGTGGCCGGTCTCGCTGGCCGCCTCGTCAATCAGCGTCGGTGGACCCTTGTCCTTGCCGTCGCGCCGTCAGCCGAACGCCGCTCCCCTGCTCTGCCCCCTGTCGAGATGCGGGTCGGCCAGCGAGCAGGTGACCTCGGCCAGCGGATGCAGGCCCTCTTCGACACCTTGCCGAACGGACCGGTTCTGATCATCGGTTCGGATGTTCCAGGCATATCTCAATCAGCGATTGCCGGGGCATTTCAAATGCTGGAAGGCGCCGATGCCGTGATCGGCCCCTCACCCGACGGCGGATACTGGACCATTGGCTTAAGCCGCCGGCCGCGTCGTCTGCGCCCCTTCGCTCATGTCCGCTGGTCGACCGATCAGGCGCTGGCGGGAACATTATGCAATCTCGCCGGCCGCCGTGTTGCGATTGCCCCCACTATGCATGACATCGATGAGGCTGATGACCTGCAGCGTGATCGCCGGCGCGGCCGCCGCATCATTGCGCCCGGTAGCTGAGCGCGCCCGGCTGATTGTCATCCGCACTCAAGCGGCCGAGGCGTGCACCTCCACCATGACCGGCATACAGACGTCGATCCGCTGCTTGTCGAGCGGTACAGTGCTGGGGTTGTCGAGATAAATCTCGATCACCGGCCGGCGGCTATCAACGATGACGCCCTGGCTGGGCACCCACTCGTTGCGCAGCTGCGAGATGGTGTGGGCAAGCCCGACAACGCCGCCCGTGTGGCGGCGGCGCGCGTAGGCCCCGCCCGGCAGTCGCCGGATGAGGAAGTGATCGGGAATAAGCCGCCGCGCTTCTGCAACCAACTCGACCGAGGCCTGATAGCGGCACTGCGCTGGCGCCGTTTGGCGCGGATCGTCAAGCAGCAACCCATACCCCGTTCCGACCGACCGGATCAGCCCCGTATCGTTGAGCCAGGCAAAAATGTCATTCCAAGCCTTGGCTGCCGAGGTCGCGTAGGGTCCCGTGGCGCGAACCGTCGCCACATTCAGCGGTCGTAGATAGACGAAGTTGTTGGTCACTTGACGTCTCCCCCTGCCCGCTGGCTGCTGGCTGGCTTGGTATGTGCCGATTGCTATCGGCGTTCTGGGAGGACCATATCAGTCGCGCATTCAAGCCCGTTTAAATCGGTCGCTAAAACTTGCGCGCAATTCGACGTAAATTAACGCGCAATACTCACTGCGGAAGGATTTCTTCACCACGCCGCCGCGTCACGTCGAACGCCCTTTCAAGACCTCCCGCACACTCAAAATATCCAGCCAAACCTGGCGTTTTGCGATGGGTGTGCGCACCAAATAGGTCGGATGCAGACTGGCAATCACCGGTACGTTCAAGTCCCCGATCGCAAGCGTCTGCCAGCGCCCGCGGATTTTTAAAATGGGTTCATCGGTGCGTAAAATATGTTTGGCGGCAGCCTGACCGAGGATGAGCAGAGCCCGTGGTGACACAAGTTCGATTTGACGCTCTAGAAATGGACGGCAGCTGTCGAGTTCTAGCTGAGTGGGTGGACGGTTCCCGGGCGGTCGCCAATAAATGAGATTTGCGATGTGGACATCGTTCTCCGTCCATCCCGCAGCTGCCAGTATCCTATCAAGCAGGTTTCCCGCAGGGCCGACGAAGGGGCGCCCCTCCATATCTTCATCCCGCCCCGGCGTGTCGCCGATGACCATGAGCGGGGCCTGAGCCGCGCCCCGGTAGAAACACACGCTCTTTGCCGTCGCCTTCAGCGAGCAACCCTCAAACGTCGTCAAACTGCGTTGCAAGTCTTCAAGACTAGTCGCCTGGCGCGCCGCCGCCTTGGCCGCGGCTATTGCCCCATCCGGTACCGACGCCGTGAACTTGCGGAGAGGAGCCGGCGGGCCGGCGGGCCGAGCCGGCTTGATCTGCGGCGCATTGGATGCCCCACCAGGACGCGCGGAACGCGCGGCCGTCGAATACGTGTCCGGCATAGCGGAGCCGTCGCGATCGTGCGCCACGACAACAGCTTCGCTTGCCCCGGCAAGATCGAAATCCCGGCCAGGGGCAGTGGCATCCGCGGCCAGCCAATCCACGGCCACATCGGCGACGACTGCATCCGCCCCCATGGCAAGGGTCCACTCTAGCGCGGCGGTTAGGATCAATCGGTTCGGGTCAGCCATGTCGGCACCTTTATCCGGCAACGTCTGCAAGTCCACCACCGCAAGTTTCCCGTTCCTGTGACCGAACGCCCGCTTTGCTTGACGCTGCCGGGGACACAACCTAATCGAAACCACTCTTCTTTCCCAAAGACTGTGCCAGCCCTCCACCAGAACCGAAGGACCACTTCGAGATGGACGTAGAAGCATTTGAGCTGCCGCCGCGCGAGGCCATGGAGTTCGACGTCGTCATCGTCGGCGCTGGCCCGGCCGGGTTGTCAGCCGCAATCCGTCTGAAGCAGCTCGCGGCCGAAACCGGACGCGAGATCTCCGTGGTAGTCCTGGAAAAGGGTTCTGAAGTCGGAGCCCACATTCTGTCCGGCGCCGTCATCGACCCCGTCGGCATCAATCGCCTGATCCCCGATTGGAAGGCAAAAGGTGCGCCGATCACAACGCAAGTGACCGCTGACCGATTTCTGATCCTGGGGCCGCAAGGCGACATCAGCCTGCCCGCCGCCCTGATGCCGCCTCTGATGAGCAACCACGGCAATTACATCATTTCGCTGGGCGCGCTGACCCGTTGGCTCGGTGAACAGGCCGCAGAATTGGGCGTCGAAATCTACCCCGGCTTTGCCGCCGCTGAAGTTCTCTACGACGACAAAGGAGCGGTTGTCGGCGTGGCAACCGGCGACATGGGCGTTTCCCGTGACGGGACACCGAAAGACACGTTCGTTCGCGGCATGGAACTGCGCGGCAAATACACATTCATTGCCGAAGGTGTGCGCGGGTCGCTGGCCAAACAGCTGATCAGTAAATTCGCACTCGACGCGAATGCTGAGCCGCAGAAGTACGGCATCGGTCTCAAGGAGCTGTGGGAGGTTCGCCCCGACAAGCATCAGCCCGGTCTCGTGCAGCATTCCTTCGGCTGGCCCTTGACCAATCGTACCGGTGGCGGCTCGTTCGTCTACCACTATGGCGACAACCTCGTTGCCGTAGGGTTCGTCGTCCACCTCAACTACGAAAACCCGTACCTCTCCCCCTACGATGAGTTTCAGCGCTTCAAAACCCATCCCGCGATCAGCAGCACATTTGAAGGCGGCAAGCGCATATCGTATGGCGCCAGAGCCATCACCGAGGGCGGCTGGCAGTCATTGCCCAAACTCGATTTCAAAGGTGGGGTGCTTCTGGGTTGCTCCGCTGGTCTCGTCAATGTTCCGCGCATCAAAGGCAGCCACAACGCGATGCTGTCGGGCATCGAAGCCGCCGAAGCCGCGTTCGAGGCCATCGGCGCCAATCGCGCCCACGATGAACTGACGACCTATGACACGGCGGTTCGCGATGGCGAGATCGGTGCCGATTTGAAACGCGTGCGCAATTCCAAGCCGATGTGGTCGCGCTTCGGCACGGCCATCGGCATCCCGCTCGGCGGCATCGACATGTGGCTGCGCACGATCTTCGCCGGCTGGTCGCCGTTTGGAACCTGGGGGCACGGCAAGTCGGACGCGGCAAGTCTCAAACCCGCCGCCGATTTTGAGCCGATTGCCTATCCCAAGCCGGATGGCGTCTTGACCTTCGACAAACTGACGAGCGTGTCGTTCTCAGCGACCAACCACGAGGAAGACCAACCGGTTCATCTCAAGTTGACCGATCCCACCATCCCAATTGCGATCAATTTGCCGACATGGGCCGAGCCGGCACAGCGCTATTGCCCGGCGGGTGTCTATGAAGTCGTACGCGACGATCGTGGCACGCCGCGCTTCCAGATCAACGCGCAGAACTGCGTCCACTGCAAGACGTGCGATATCAAGGACCCGAGCCTCAACATAACGTGGGTTTGCCCCGAAGGCGGCGGCGGCCCCAACTACGCCGAGATGTGACCCAGGCCAGATCCTGCCAACCACAGCGCGCCGCCTTCAAATCAAACGTGAAGGCGGCGGCCCCAACTACGCTGAAATGTGATCAAGGCTCTCGTCCGTCCACCACAGCGCGCCGCCTTCAAAACGTCAGCTGAAGGCGGCGGCGGCCCCAACTACGCCGAGATGTGACCCAGGCCAGATCCTGCCAACCGCAGTGCGCCGCCTTCAAATCAAACGTGAAGGCGGCGGCGGCCCCAACTACGCTGAAATGTGATCAAGGCCAGATCCTGCCAACCACAGCGCGCCGCCTTCAAATCAAACGTGAAGGCGGCGGCCCCAACTGCGCCGAAATGTGACCCAGGCCAAAGCCGGTCCACTGCTGCGAAGGGATTACCGCTTGGGATTTTCGTTGCCGGCTGGAACATCGGCCGCGCCGTCATCGAGCGGATCATCCTGTGGTACCGCGACGGTGTCGCCCGGCCCCGGCTCACCTTCCACGGGGCCATCCTCGGGCGCCGGTTCGCCGACGTTTTCGCCCGCCGGTTCGTCCTCGGCAGCATTCGTCTCGTTCGCAATCGACAGTGGCTCGTCCCGCGCTTCCAGGGCGCGAGCGTGAGGTGCAAACATAAGTGCGGCGGCCAACAGCCCAACCGCAAGGGTTGCCGGTGCGCGAAAGTTGGCCGTAAGGGGTCGAAGCATCATTTTGCTCCCGCAAAGCGCAGGTCCTGACCCGCCAATTGAGTTTAGCCGAGACCGCATCCGCAGTTGAGCCATTTTGATGTCCGATAATCAGACAGGGTAAAAACTTTGATTCAAGCTTCACGTCTGTCGCCAAGCTGCCGCAGACTTTGCTAGAATTGGACTTGGAGTTTGGCGCACAATTGCGCGCAACACCTGACGACAAAAGGAAAAAGCCTCTATGCGAGCACGTTTGTCGCCGCCACTCGCCCCATCCTCGATCCGCTTTGTGATGGTTGCGGCGGTATTCGCCGCCGGTGCCTCACCCGTTAGGGCGGAGACTGACGAATTTGCCGACATGTCGCAATCTTTGTCAGGCAGCTATCTCGCCGGCCGGTTCGCGCGGGCTGAAAACGATATGGGCAATGCGGCCCAGTTTTATTCGACGGCGCTCGTATTCGATCCAACCAGCGACATGCTGTACGAGCAGGCACTCCTCATGGAGGCGTCACGAGGCTCCTGGGACCGCGCCATGCGGCTCGCGGAAAATCTGGTCAAGATGGAGCCCGACCATCGCATGGCGCAGATGTTCCTGGGCCTTGGAGCATTCCGCAACGGCGATTGGAACAAGGCCGAGAAAAACTTCCGCGCCGCAGCGTCCGGACCGATCGGCGAATTGACAAGCTCGCTGGCGATGTCGTGGATACTTTTGGCCGAGAAGAAGCAGACCGAGGCTCTCGATCTTCTCGTCGTGCCGCGACAGGCTGAATGGGCGCAGTTCTATCTGCGCTACCACCGCGCGCTCATCGCCGACGTCGCCGGTCGCCACAGCGAAGCCCAGCAAGCCTACGATAAAATCTTCAAGCAGGATGGGCGCACGCTGCGCACTGCCCTGGCGTACACCCGCAGCCTCGCCAAAGCCGGCAACATCAAAGGCGCCAAGGCGATCCTGAAAGAGCATATCGAAAAATCGCAAGGCGAAGGCCATACGCTGGCGCGTTCTCTGGCCAAAGAACTCGACGCTCCAAATCCTCAGATTTCGCTGCTCGTTTCGGACCCCTCACAAGGTCTGGCCGAAGTCTTCTACGGCCTGGGTGAATCGCTCATCGGCGAAGGGGCCGTTGGCGTCGGCATCGTCTATCTGCAAATGGCGCTCTACTTGGAGCCACAACATCCGTTTGCGCTGGCCGCGCTAGCCAACGCGCATGAAGCCAACCGCCAGTACGCCGAGGCAATCGCCACCTACGATCGCATCCCGAAAGGCTCGCCGCTCGAACCGGCAATCGAGATTCGCAAGGCGTTCAATTTGAATTCGCTTGAAAAGCCGGACGAGGCTCGCGCGGTGCTCGAGCGGCTGCTCGATCTGAAGCCGCCGACGGCGGCTGTGTCTCCCGCCCCGCCGGAGGCAAGCAAGACGCCGGACCTGCCACCCATCGATCTTCGCGGCGACGCTCTGCGACTGGGCTCCACAGGCGCTGCCGTGACACAGCTGCAGACAGCACTCGATCGTTTGGGCATCAATACCGGCGGCACGCCGGACGGACGTTTCGGCATTGCCACCCGTACCGCCGTGCAGTCATTCCAGCGGGCCAACGGCCTCAGCGTCGACGGGATAGCCGGTCAGCAGACCGTTGATAAGATGCTGATGCAGGCGAATGCATCCGGCGGCGCCACCTTGCCACCCACGGCAAGCGACAATTCACTCGATTCAAGTGAACGGCTGCAGGCCCTCGATGCCCTCGGCAATATTCTGCGCTCGCGAAAACAATATGCCGATGCCGTTGACGTCTACAATCGTGCCATCGCTATGATCGGTAAGCCGGACCGCCGTCATTGGGTCTATTACTACGCCCGCGGCACATCCTATGAGCGGCTCAAGAACTGGCCACCCGCCGAAACCGACTTGAAGAAGGCGCTCGAACTGTACCCCGACCAGCCGCTCGTACTGAATTACCTCGGCTACTCGTGGATCGACCAGGGCCTAAATCTCGATGAAGGCATGCGACTGATCGAACGCGCGGTATCCGTCAAACCCGACGACGGGTATATCGTCGACAGCCTGGGCTGGGCTCATTACAAGCGCGGCAATTACGCCGAAGCCGTTCGTTACCTTGAGCGGGCCGTTGAACTGCGCCCCGATGATGCCGTCCTCAACGACCATTTGGGCGACGCGCTTTGGAAAGTTGGCCGCGTCCGTGAAGCGCGCTTCCAGTGGGATCAGTCGCTATCCCTGAGGCCTGAGCCCGAAGACGCTTTGAAAACCCGGCGCAAGCTGGAAGAGGGCCTTGTCACGGTCGAACATAAGATCCCGAAGGTCGCAAACAGCATCGATGGCGACACGCCCGAGAAGCCATCGACGCCCTGATGACGGCCGGACCCGACACCGTCACCGAACACGCACGGGCAAAAATCAATCTGACCCTTTCCGTGCTTGGACGGCGCGGCGACGGCTATCACGAGCTTCTCAGTCTCGTAGCCTTCGCCGATACGGCCGATAGATTGAGTGTCGATCCGGCCGGGCCTCCGGGCCTTGTCGTCAAAGGTCCCTTTGGCGCCGCCATCGACGGCCCAAATCTCGTAACCGCCGCGCTCGAACTGATCGTGACCGTGGCGCCGAGCCTCTCGATCGGTGAGGTGACGCTCGTAAAATCACTCCCCGTGGCCGCGGGACTCGGTGGCGGCTCGTCCGATGCGGCGGCCCTGTTGCGTGCCGTCCGCGCAGCCTATCCCGCCGCCTCCGGCCTGGATTGGATGGCACTCGCCCGCCGCCTCGGCTCCGACGTGCCGGTTTGCTTCGAAAATCGAGCAACCTGGATGAGTGGCGCCGGCGAAAACTTGCACGGCCTCGGCCAACCGTTGCCACGCCTCAATGCGGTGTTGGTCAACCCTCGCGCGGATGTTCCGCACGACAAGACCGCGCGCGTTTTTCGCGCCTTTGCCGCGCCGGCCCTGGCAGTCTCCAGCGGCGGCACCGCAACCGCCCTTCCCGCGATCCCCGATCGCGCCGAACTTTTGGCGTTGATGCGCCGCGCGGGCAACGACCTTGAGGCCCCCGCGACTGCCGTTGTTCCGCAAATAGCAGAGGTTCTCGACGCACTCGAAGCCTGTTCGGGTGTGGAGATCGCCCGTCTGTCGGGGGCCGGGCCAACGTGTTTTGCAATCTTTGCTGATGTGGCAGCAGCAGCAGCGGCCGCGACGGCGCTGACCACAGCTCATCCGGATTGGTGGATCAAACAAGCTGTCATCGGCTGAATAGGCGCTTTTGCGTCAGTGCCCGCGATTGACAGAAAAAGCGATGACCTCTTCCATGGCCGACTTGTGCGCACTGTCGGGGAAAATGGCGAGCGCATCGCGCGCAACTGCGCCATAGGCCCTCGCCCGCTCCATGGTCGCTTCCAGCGCCTTATGCTTCTTCATCAGACCTATGGCATGGTCCAGGTCATCATTGCCGATGTCGCCCTCGACGATCGTCCGGTTCCAGAAGGCGCGCTCCGTCTCATTGCCACGGCGAAATGAGAGAATGAGAGGCAAGGTGATCTTGCCTTCGCGGAAATCGTCGCCGACGGATTTGCCGAGCTTGCGGCTATCGCCGGAATAATCGAGCGCGTCGTCGACCAGCTGGAATGCGAGTCCGAGATTTTTGCCATACGAGCGCATCGCCGCCTGCTCTTCCGACGGGCGCGCGGCGAGCGCTGCACCGACTTCGGCCGCGGCTAGGAACAGTGCAGCTGTCTTGGCGTTGATGATGGCGAGGTAGTCATCCTCCGTCGTAGAGGTGTTCTTGGCCGCCGCAAGCTGCATCACCTCGCCTTCCGCGATGACGGCGGCAGCATTCGACAGGATTTTCAAAACCTGCATGTTGCCGACTTCGACGAGCATCCGGAACGCCTGTCCAAGCAGAAAATCGCCGACCAGAACGCTCGCCTGGTTGCCCCAGATCAGCCGTGCTGTCTTGCGTCCACGGCGCGCATCGCTTTCGTCAACGACGTCGTCATGCAGCAACGTGGCCGTATGCATGAATTCAATGGCCGACGCGGTCCGAATGTGGCCGTTGCCGGGGTATCCGCACATTTTGGCTGAGGCAAGCGCCAACATCGGCCGCAACCGCTTACCGCCCGACGCGATCAGATGGTGAGCCAACTCGGGAATGAGATCGACGTCGGAAACGGCCTTGTCGAGGATAATGCGGTTGATCGCCTCCATGTCCTCGTTGACGAGGTCCAGCAGCGGTTCCAGGCTTTCCGATCCCGGCCGCGCGTCATCAAAGGGGACTACGACACCCACAGGCTCTTCCTCTCAAAGTTTCCGGCGTTTGCTATAGCGGCATCCACTCTGCATATTCTTTGGCACTTTGCCGCACAAGTCGGCAACTTTGAGAGAGGTATTCCAATGCGCGAACTGATGCGGGTCACCGATCCTGTCCTCATCAGCTATGTCGATGCGCTTCTGCGCGGCGCCGGCTTCCAACCCGTGTTTCTCGACCGAAATATGAGCGTTCTAGAGGGTTCCCTCGGCATATTGCCGTGCCGGGTCCTCGTCGACGAAGCGGACTGGCATGCCGCCCGCCGCGTCGTCATTGGTGCGGACCTCGGTCACTGGATCATCGAAGAGGCAGGATCATGACTGCGTCCGACAACCACCAGACGTTGCCGTCAGACATCATGCCGGACAATGCGGACGTCACCGAAGACACCTTCCTTGGCGACCGTCTCAGTCTCCTTCAGCCGGCACGCGGCTACCGCGCTGGCATCGACGCCGTTCTGTTAGCCGCGACCGTTGCCGATTTCGTTTCCAAACCAATGTCCGTGTTGGATTGTGGCGCTGGCGTTGGCACCGTTGGCCTGTGCGTTGCCGCCCGCTGTCCAAATGCGCGCGTCACCCTCGTCGAACGCGAACCTGCGTTGGTAGCTCTTGCCTACAGCAATGTCGCTCGCAACGGTTTTGCCGACACGGTTAACGTTGTCGTGGGGGATGTCGCGGCGCCGGCCAACCACCCGGATGCGCCGCGCGTGGCGCCGGAAAGCTTCGATGTCGTCCTTGCCAATCCGCCGTTTCACGACACGGCCGGCGGCACCCGGGCCAGCAACGCTCTCAAACGCGTTTCTCACGCCATGGACGCCAGCGAACTGGACGCCTGGATCAGATTTGCAGCGCGCGCATGCCGGCCGGGGGGGCGCGTCACGCTCATTCACAAGGCCGATGCGCTCCTACCTCTCCTTGAGGCTCTGAAAGACCGTTTTGGCGGCCTCACAATAACGCCAATACAGCCCCACGCCACAAAACCGGCGATTCGCATCCTCGCTTCCGGTATCAAAGGGAGTCGCGCTCCGCTGATCCTAGCGTCACCTGTCGTGCTGCACGATGACGGCGGCGCGTTTACGCCTTATGTCGGCCGAGTTTTGCGCCAGGGTGCGCCACTCGGCGTCCCCGTGGCCAATACCGACAACGCCGAGCAACTGAAGGATTGATCACCAGCATGTGGCCGTTCACACGCACGCCAACTGTCCCCGTACTGCGGCTATCCGGCGCCATCGGCATGGTGTCCCCTCTGCGAGCCGGCTTGTCCATCGCTTCTCTCGCCGAGCCGCTGCAGAAGGCGTTCGAAATGTCGAAAACGCCTTCCGTCGCGCTGATCGTGAATTCACCGGGCGGCTCGGCAGTCCAGTCGAGCTTGATCTTGAAGCGTATTCGCGCGCTGGCCATTGAGAACAAGAAAAAGGTCCATGTCTTCTGCGAAGACGTCGTGGCTTCGGGCGGCTACTACATCGCCATTGCGGGCGACGAGATTTACGCCGAACCCTCCTCCATCGTCGGCTCCATCGGTGTCATTTCGTCGGGCTTCGGGTTTGTCGAGGCAATCGACAAACTTGGCATCCAGCGCCGCGTCTATACCGCGGGCCGATCGAAAGCGATCCTGGATCCCTTCCTTCCCGAAAAAGCGGACGACATCGAACGCTTGGCTGCCCTGCAGCGCGATGCCCATGATGTCTTCATCGGCGCCGTCAAAGAACGTCGGGCCGGCCGGCTCACCGGCCCGGATGGCGAGCTGTTTTCGGGCGCGTTCTGGAGCGGCAAACAAGCGCTCGAATACGGCCTGATCGACGGCCTCTCCGACATCCGCACACGCATGCGTGAAATTTACGGTGATAAAGTCCGGCTGAAAGTCGTGCCGATTGAACGCGGCGGCCTGCTGTCCCGTCTGCGGCGCACGTCCAACCTCGAAACATTTTCCTCGGCAGTGGCTGAAAACGGCTCCCTCACGGACGATCTCCTCGCGACACTGGAGACAAGAGCCCTGTGGGCGCGCTATGGTCTGTAGACGCTGAGGGGTTCCGCAGGAGGGGTCCAATGCCGCCCGTCTTCTTGGCTTTCGCCGCCGCCGCCGGCTTTTTTGCCGCCGCGCGTCTGATCGCCTCCATGATCGATAGCGCGCCACCCGAACAGATGCAGGCCCGCGATCAGCAGACCCAAGCGCCCGCCAAGCAAGCCACCGCGAGCGAGCAGGCCCGCGACCTCGGCCGCCTGGAATGGGATGCGCAAGCCGGCGTCTATCGCCCGAAAGTTTAATTCCCTCCCGCCGGGCGGCCGGCTCCGCGAAAGCGGAGTCGCCCGGCGCAATCATAAACCCTCCCGGGTGGCCGGCTCCGCGCAAGCGGAGTCACCCGGCGCAATTAAAACACTACCAAAAGCGCGACCCCAAGAAACACGAGAACGTTGAGCAGCGACGACACATTGATGTCGCCGGCTTCCTTGACGCGCACCGTGCGGACGACCTCGCGCACGTCGACCCGCGGCGCCCCCATCACGCCCGTCTCGCGCTGACGCATCCAATTCCAGACAAAGCGTCCAAACGTGGAAACACGCGCCGCGATCTCCGCCGGCGCGCGCTGCCAGCCGTACTTGTAGAAAAAGATGATGCCGACCAATACCGCGATCTGCGCGATGGTCGAAACCCACCCACCGAGCAGGAACCAGACGAGCGACCATGCGATCGCCAGAACGCTCGCCACTCCCCACCACAGCCAAGCCAGAATATCCAATCGTCGTCTCCCGCCTCAGCCGATCACGGCCCGGCCGTTCCGCTCATCAATCAGCAATAACGTGACGCCATGGCCAGAATACGTATAGTGCCGCCGATCCGCCCCACCTGCAGCGCGAGCCTTGCGATGACGAACAAATTCACGCCGCACCTAAAGCCCCGCGAGGCCTTCCAGGACCTCATCTTGACCCTGCAGCAGTTCTGGGGCCAGCAGGGCTGCGTCGTTCTCCAGCCGTACGATATGGAGGTCGGGGCCGGCACATTCCATCCCGCCACCACGCTGCGTGCCCTCGGCCCCCGCCCTTGGAATGCGTGCTACGTCCAGCCCTCGCGCCGCCCGAAAGATGGGCGCTACGGCGAGAACCCGAACCGGATGCAGCACTACTATCAGTTCCAGGTGATCATGAAGCCGTCACCCGACAACATCCTCGATCTCTATCTCCAAAGCCTTGATGCCATCGGTATCGACACCAAGGTCAATGACATCCGCTTTGTCGAAGATGATTGGGAAAGCCCGACCTTAGGCGCCTGGGGGCTCGGTTGGGAAGTTTGGTGCAACGGGATGGAGGTCACTCAATTCACCTACTTCCAGCAGGTCGGCGGGCTCGACTGCTCTCCCGTAGCCGGCGAGATCACCTATGGCCTCGAGCGTCTTGCCATGTACGTGCAGGGCGTCGACCGCGTCTTTGATCTGAATTTTAACGGCCGCACCGATCATCGCAAGCTGTCTTACGGCGACGTGTTCCTGCAGGCCGAGCGCGAGTACTCGCGGTACAATTTCGAGCATGCCGACACCACGATCCTCCTGCAGCACTTCAAGGATGCGGAAGCCGAATGCCAGTCGCTGCTCGCCAAGGGCTGCGACGACAACGGGCACTTGATGGCGCTGCCGGCCTACGATCAATGCATCAAGGCCAGTCACGTTTTCAATTTGCTCGACGCACGCGGCGTCATCTCGGTCACCGAACGCCAGAGCTACATCCTGCGCGTGCGCAATCTCGCTATGGCATGCTGTGCCGCATGGCTTGAGACTGACGGTGGACGTGCCGCTGCCTGATCCGGCGTGATACCGTCAGCCCTGTTTCGCCGATTTCAGTCCGGCGAGATAAGCCTCAACGAGCAGATCCACGAGCGGCCCGGCTCCGTCGCATTTGACAACCGACAGCTTGTCCGCCGTGGCCAGCGATGTAATGCCGTGCACTCCGGCCCACAACACTTGCGCCGATCGCGCGACGTCCGCCGGATCGCTCTCCGGCATCAGCGGCGCGACGACAGCCTCCACCCGTTGCATCAGTCCGTCGATCTTCTGCTGGTACCAAGCCGGTGGACTGCGACCCGCCGGCAGATGATGCTCGAACAACAAATTCCAAAGCTTTGGTTTCTCGCTCGTGTATTTCAGGTAGGCGCGTCCGAGCGCCCGCGCCTGCTCTGTGGGGGACGTGGTCATCGGAACTTTGTCCAGTTCCTCGGCAAGTCCATCGATCAACCGCCCCTCGATCGTGAGCACGAGATCATCCAGATTTTCAAATACATTATACAGAGTACCGGGCGAGTAGCCGATGCGCCGGGCCACTTCGCGAGCCGATAGGCTCGCGAGACCCCCTTCACTGATTAAAGCTGTCGAGGCCTCGAGAATTAATTCCCGCAGTTCTCCAGCCGTATGCGACGAACGCCGTCCCATGCAGAAATTCTTCGCTCTGAAAAAAATAAGAACTCAGCATTATCGAGTGAGGCCGTGAAAGACTATGCGGTAATGAAGTATAAGTCATACCGCTTTGAGCAAATGCAATTCAATCTTGAATCCATTATCGAGCCGACAATGTGTCCGGTCGATGACGAGCAATTATTATACGTGGTTCAAAATTATTCGCAGCCCGGGCTGGGCACACAATCAGGCTGTTCGCCCACTGGCAATGCGGCACTACTTTCAAAACTGGTGCAGCCCGAGCGCGGCGCCAACACCGCGCGATCGTTCCATGTCTGCGCCGTCAAGTATCCCTGAGCCAACAACGGCGCATACCCAAATTCGCCCTCGACGATGATCGCCGTGCCTTCCGTCTCCAGAAGATTTGGCGTCAATCCGGTCACGCGCGAACAGACAGCCCGCGGCGAGACCGGATTGGACCCGAACGATGGCCGGTTGTCCGTCCCGGCATAGACGTAAATGTCGTTGGCATTCGTCGATGATGCCCGCACAGGAACGATGTGCAGCTTGAGCGAACTGGTGCCCCACACGCCCATAACATGTTCGACGATCCCGTAAATCCCTTCGACCATATCTTCATCGACGACCGGTTCACGCGCCAGCAGGTCGGCGACCATCGCGGTCACTTGCCCGAAACGGCGATCGATCGACACCGCCCGCGTGATTTCGATAACTCCGACAAGCATGACGAGCAGAACAGGAGCGATGAGCCCAAATTCAACCGCCGCGACACCACTGCGATCGCGAACAAATGAACGGCGCTGCGCCTTGAAGCATAATTCGGTTTGCGCGGTGCGGTCGGCCATGACGTCCTCGGGAATGACGGGGTTCAATCTTCAATCGGGCAGAACGATCACTCGTAAGGCTCGGTGCGGAACGTCGCGACCGATTGGATGAGCGATCCTCCACTCTCAAGTGGCACGTTATCCGTGGGTCGCATCATCATGTACTGCAAATAGGGAAACGTAACTGGCAGCTGCCAATCATAGCAAACCGTCACTAGAACCACTTGCTCGGAGCCACCTGATGAGTCTGTAAGAGCCGCCGTCGTGTTCGATTGCGGCGTCATCTGTCCGTTTGCGGCACAAACCCGCGGAACGATATCGGCCCAGCTAGGACCGCTCTGCACGTGTACGAAGACGCGGCTGCAATTACTATTGATGTAGTAGCCGCCGGATTCACAAACGAGTTCTTTGAACTGTTGCAAAGTCAAATCGGCGCGCTGCGCTTGACCTGTACGGATCTTGCGTGATGCCGTTTCAACGGAACTGTCGAGCGCATTGATTGTAAAAAACTGCAGCCCCACTGCCATGATGCCCAGCACAAACAACAAAAACGGAAACGCGACGAAACCGAACTCGATCGCCGTGACACCGTCGCGATTGCGGGCAAAGCGTCCACACAACCCGGAAGAGGGCCGAGCAAGAACATCGAGCTGGGTACCGGACGACTTCATGTAACTGCCCCACTGACGCATCAGAATGCCGCAACCGGTTGAAACGGGGGCTGCAATGACGCGACGAGTAAAGCAAGTTCGAATAAAGAACGGGCCAATTCAGGCGATAAATTTTTACGGGAATTTAAATCAAATGCCGCAATCCGCGGTAACGGTGCATTAATATATGACCGAATACGCGGACGTGGCCGCGACGACCTTCAGACACGAACGGTTCGCAGACGATGAAAATGATATGACCGCTGCTTGAACAGGACCGTCTCTTAGACTTACGCCGGGCCGCTCGTCGGTCTTACTGGTTCGCCTGCTGGCCGCCGCCGTCGGACCCCGACTCGGAGAATTTCAACTTGGTCGTGGAATTCTGGACAACCTGATTGAAGTACCCAGCTTCATCGCCGATCGTGATGGTTGGCGCGCAGTTGGGGGTGCAGCTGAACGATTGCCGCTGGCCGGCGCGGCTGACATTGACAATGCCGCGCTCGTCCCGCTCCACGACGACCCGTTGATCCTGGATCACGTTCTTATCGGCATCGAGCGCGATGATGTTC
Source organism: Hyphomicrobium sp. (assembly GCA_022844105.1). Lineage (GTDB taxonomy): Bacteria > Pseudomonadota > Alphaproteobacteria > Rhizobiales > Hyphomicrobiaceae > JAGVSR01. The sequence continues at coordinate 84,119 of JALHMJ010000004.1, forward strand.
GTGATGCCGAACGTCTTACCGGTGATAACCAGCATATTCCCCGACTGCACCGTCACATCGGCGATCGTAGGATTGCCGATGATAATTTCAGAAACGGCCCGCGGCATACGCAGCAATTGCGACTGGTCATACCGCACAACAAGGTCGTCGGAAGCCTGAGCGGGGCTGCCTGCCAGGCCAAGCGACAGCGTCGCAAGCGCGATTCCGCCCAATCGACCGACCAAATTCACGTTCCGCAACATAGGGCGATCCCTCACCAGAAGATTTCGCCCCGATTAGGTCAGGAATTGATGAAGGAAGTGCAAACGCCTGTGCCACTGCCAACCAACACGGTCCGGACACGGCGGTTGTGCCCAGGCTCCAGAACTGACGCAGCGCCGTCAGTCGACAGTTTTCGCGCCAAATGTCTCGCTCGCAGCACAACGGCAGTAAGGACTTGAACAAGTCATCGCGGGTCATTTTGAACATTACGACCCTCGAACGCCTTACATTGCTTAGTCTCAAGCGGAGTAAACTTCCGACACGACGTGTCATAAAAATCAAAATATCATGTAAAACAATTTATTAATCAAGGTTGAAGCAAAAATTCAAAGTATAACGTAGAATTAATAAAATATTATTGACACGAATACTTGGACAACCTGGGCGAATTTCCGTTTTAACAGCATTGTTTATTGAAGATTTACATTAGAGAAATAAGTATTGACGTCATCTCCCGCCACTTTTACCTGAGATTAATATGTGACCGGTAGATTGGTCTTCAGTTCAGACGCAACGGGCCGAACCCCAGCAATGAACTGTATGGAACTTTTCACAGTGGATTGGGAGACTACCAAAATGACCATCTTTTCTCGCTTCCTGAAGGACGAGTCGGGCGCCACGGCGATCGAATACGGCCTCATCGCCGCTCTCGTCGGCGTCGCCCTCATCGGCGCTCTCGGCAACCTCGAAGGCGGCCTGTCGACGCTCTTCAATGGCATCGGCGACACACTCTCCGACGCTGCCCCGACCACGTAAACTGAACTCTTCCAAGATTTGGAAGATCGCCTAAAAGCAGAACCCACCGCCGCAAGGCTGGTGGGTTTTGTTTTGCCTCTCCTAGAGCAGAGGATTGCGCATTCAAATAGAGTATGAATTTCGTAAAATTTGATGGGCTTGATCTGAGGTTGAGGTTCACGTCACTTTAAGACGCAAATGCCATTCTGACCGACACGAAATCAGACGTAGGCAGGGCGGTCCACCCACTAATGCCATGCCAGAGCCGGAATGAAATCGCGATGAAAATGCTGATCAACTTCCTGGACGACGAAACCGGTGCAACGGCGATCGAATACGGCATCATTGCCGCGATCATGGGCATTGGCGTGGCTGGCGGCGTGTCATCTTACGGACAAAATGTCCTCAAGCTCTATAACAATATTGCTACCGCCGTTCTCGACGCACCCACGCCTTAAGCGCGAGCCGACCCCCCTTTGAAATCGGCGATGAATCTCTCATAAATCCGCGTCAGCTGCTCCAGATCCGCAAGCGGCACCCGCTCATCGACCTGATGAATGGTCGAATTCACCAGCCCGAACTCCACGACTGGCGCAATGTCTTTAATGAAGCGCGCATCCGACGTGCCGCCCGATGTTGACAGCTTCGGCGTCCGTCCGGTCACCGCCGCCACTGCTCTTGTCAATGTATCAACGAGCGGCCCCGCCCCGGTCAGGAACACATCGCCCGTTCCAGAGAACGAAATGTCGTAGCGCGCACCCGTCGCCAACGCCGCCGCCTCACATTGCAGCCTGACCCACTCCTCGATCGTCGGCCGCCGCCAGATGTCATTGTAGCGAATGTTGAACGTCGCTTTCGCAAAAGCCGGAATGACATTCGCAGCCGTATTCGGCACCGACACAACCGTCACCTGGCAGTTGGAGGGCTCGAAATGCCGTGTCCCCTCGTCGATGAGTGTGCCCATGAGGCGAGAGATGAAGTGCGCGAGCTTTGGCACCGGGTTGTCGGCGCGCTGCGGATAGGCCGCATGGCCCTGCACGCCATGCACCACAAGCTCCCCCGTCACCGACCCGCGCCGGCCGATCTTGATTTCATCGCCAAGCGCCTCCGGATTGGACGGCTCGCCGACAATCGCCGCGTCGATTGTTTCGCCACGTTCCTTGAGCCACTGCAGCACTTTCACCGTGCCGTTGATGGACGGACCTTCTTCATCGCCCGTAATCAGCAGCGACAACGATCCTGCGTCGTCACCGGCCGCGATGCGCCGCGCCGCCGCCGCCACGAAGCAGGCAATCGCGCCCTTCATATCGACCGCTCCGCGACCGAAAAGAACACCGTCGCGAACGACTGCGGCGAATGGATCGCAACTCCAGGCGTCAAGATCACCCGGGGGCACCACATCGGTATGTCCGGCAAAACACAGGTTGGGCTTCGACGTGCCGCGCCGCGCATAAAGGTTGTCGATATCGGGCGTTCCCGGCTCGGAAAATACCACCCGCTCGCACACGAATCCGAGTGGTTCGAGAACCGACTGGAGAAGGGTGAGCGCGCCGCCTTCGGCAGGCGTCACGCTGCGGCACTGGATGAGCGCCCGCGCCAAGTCGACGGGATCGGTTACGGTGATCATGAGGGAATGGGCCACGGCTTTAAATTGCGAGCCGAACCTAAGCGGTGCGGCGCGGCAAGGCTAGCAGGCTCGCGCGCGTCGTGTTGCAGCGGCCGACGAAAATGCGCGTTAGCCGCGCGTGCGGCGCCCGAACTCCGTGCCCCGTCCGCGGCGGTCGGAGACCGGCGAGCGGCGCTCTGGGCCGGCGTAAGCCGCCGTTGGCACCGGCGAGCGCCGATCCGCCAGCTGTCGCTGGCGAATGGCCTCCTCGATGGCAGCCTCAGCGGCGGCAAGGGCCGGCGGCATCGGCTCAAGATCGTCGTCCGACGACGGCGCCACCGCACCCGACGATTCCAATTTTTCGATGAAAGACTTCAACAGGCCCACGAAAACGCCCCCAACAGCGCCTTGTTTCGCACCGTGACCTGCAAGCAGATACACGCCAACCCTCCTACTTGTGTCTCTAATCTCTCAACAGTTCGTTAATACTGGTCTTGGAGCGCGTCTTTTCATCGACCCGCTTGACGATCACCGCGCAGTAGAGGTTCGGGCCCGGCTCCCCGTTCGGCAGCGGCTTGCCCGGCATCGTTCCCGAAACGACGACGGAGTACGGCGGCACCTTGCCGAAAAACTTCTCTCCCGTCGCCCGATCGATGATCGTCGTCGACGCGCCGAGATAAACGCCCATCGACAGCACCGAGCCCTCGCCGACCTGCACGCCTTCCGCTACTTCCGCCCGCGCGCCGATGAAACAATTGTCCTCGATGATCACCGGTCCCGCCTGCAGCGGTTCCAAGACGCCGCCGATGCCCGCGCCGCCCGAGATATGGCAATTCTTGCCGATTTGCGCGCACGATCCGACCGTCGCCCATGTGTCGACCATCGTCCCCGCACCGACATACGCCCCCAGGTTGACGAATGACGGCAGCAGAACGGCACCCGGCGCGATGTACGCCGATTTGCGCACATACGCGCCCGGCAACACGCGAAAGCCGCCCTTCCGAAAATCCTCGGCCGTCCAGCCTTCGAACTTCGGCGCAACCTTGTCCCAGTAGAACGAGCCGGCCGGGCCACCTGCGATCAGCCCCATGTCGTTCAGCCGAAATGACAGGAGCACCGCCTTCTTCAGCCACTGGTTGACAACCCAGCCTCCGACACCCTTTTCCGCCACCCGCGCTTCGCCCTTGTCGAGAAGATCGAGCGCCGTCTCCACCGCCTCGCGCACGTCGCCCTTGGTGCCGCTGTTGATCCCATCGCGGGCTTCCCAGGCGGCTTCGACGGTCTGTTGCAATGGGGCGTGCGACATGGGGGGACGTCCTTGGGATGGCGGGCTGATCGATCGAGCCGTTCTGATGACTGGCCGCCTTGTGCCGCCCCACCCCCCACCTGTCAACGCCACTCGACACGACCGAGCCTGAACGATGCAGCGTCAACGGGGGGCGTGAACAGGGTCGGCATGAACGGTCATGAACGGGGTCGGTCATGAACGGGGTCGGTCATGAACGGGGTCAGACCCCTACTGCGGGCGTTGGCGGAACTGTGGGGTCTGACCCCGTTTGTGCATACCCCTCCCCGCAAGGGGGAGGGGGCGTTCGCACCACCGCTTCCTTGACGGCCCGCTGGTTCCCGCGTCGCGCTCTGTTCTAATCCCCCTCCCCTCGACGGGGAGGGGTTAGGGGTGGGGTAAGCGCTGGTTCCAGTCGTCGTAAACATCCATGCCCTCAATGTGATGCGATCCAGGGTAAAACGCGCCACTCAAACGCCCGCTGAGCGAGATCAACAGCGGAATGCGGATTTCCCCCACGACGGCATTCACCGCGACCGCGAATCCCCTCACACTGCGTCCGGATCGGGTGCGATCCTGACGGCCCGCGTACCGCGACCGTCAAACGAACTCGGAGAGCTTCCCATGGCCAAGAGTGCGAGCACGAGTAAGAGCGTGGCTTCTGCCGCGTCGAAAGTGATGGCCAGCAAAACAGCCACGAAAGCCGAGAAATCCGTCGCGGCCTCAGCGCTGACGCAAAAAGGAGCGACGGAAAGAACAAGCGCCAAGGTCGCCTCGTCCGCCGCGAAAATCATGAACAGCAAGACGGCAAGCAAGCAAGCCAAGTCCGCCGCCGCCTCCGCCCTCACTCAAAAAAGGAAGTAACGACCAGCTCCATCCCAATCGGCCATTTTCAAACGTCTTCGATCCTCGATCGAAGACGTTTTTCTTTACTTCAATGCCTCCGCAATCAACTTCTTCGCCTCCGCGCTATCCCACTCCGCGGGGCCCGCCAACCGTCCCAGTTCCTTGCCATCCTTGCCGATCAGGATCGTCGTCGGCATGCCAACCGCGCGCAGTCCACTGCCCGCCTTCATCGTCTGATCGATGTAGAGCTTGAGGTTTTGAACCTTGATCTCGTCGAAGAATTTTCGGGCCGCATCCCGCCCCGCGCGGTCGAGGCTCAAAGCCACGACTTCGAATTGGTCCGACCCCAGATCCTTTTGCAGTCGGTCGAGTGCCGGCATCTCGTGCCGACAGGGAATGCACCACGTAGCCCAAAGGTTGAGAAGGATCGCTTTGCCACGGAAATCGCCGAGGGTCTTCTTGGCCCCCGTTTCATCCTCGAATGAGATCTCGGCCATCTCGATGGGCGGGTTCCGGCGCACGAAAGCCACAAGATCGCTGCCGGCCGGTTTCTCGCCGGCCGTGTCCTTGACGGTCCCGGCCGGTCCCGCAGACCCGCCGGCTGCGACCTTGTCGTTGTCAGGCTGGCCCTGCGTGACGTATACCGCCGCAAACCCGATGGCTGCGGCCACCAGAGCCATGCCGATCAAGCCCCAACGTGATGCGGCCGGTTCGCGGCCGTCGTTGTCCGTCATCGTTTAACCTTTTCTGCAAGCCCGCTCAGGGGAGCCCCAAGTGTCGAGCGAATCCAACAAAATGTGGGGCGGCCGCTTCGCCATGTCCCCCGCCGAGATCATGGAGGAGATAAATGCCTCCATCGGGTTCGACAAGGTGCTGGCCCCGCAGGACATCCGCGGGTCGAAGGCGCACGCCGCGATGCTGGCCGACGCCGGCATAATAACGAAGGCCGATGCCGACGCCATTATTGCCGGCCTCGATACCGTCGCCGCCGAGATCGCGGCCGGAACGTTCGAGTTCAAACGCGCCCTGGAAGACGTGCACATGAACGTCGAGAGCCGGTTGAAAGAGATCGCCGGCACTCCGGCCGGACGCCTGCATACCGCCCGTTCGCGCAACGACCAGGTGGCGACCGATTTCCGCCTTTGGGTGCGCGACCAGATCGATGGCCTCGACGAAGCGCTGAATGCCTTGCAACTGGCCCTCGCCATGAAGGCCGAGACGCATGCTGCCACCGTCATGCCGGGCTTCACCCACCTCCAGCCGGCCCAGCCCGTCACGTTCGGGCACCACTTGCTGGCCTATGTCGAAATGTTCGCCCGCGACCGCGGCCGCTTCACCGATGCCCGCAAGCGCTTGAACCAGAGCCCACTCGGCTCGGCCGCTCTCGCCGGCACATCGTTCCCGATCGATCGCCACAAGACCGCCGCCGCACTCGGCTTCGACCGGCCGATGGCCAATTCGCTCGACGGCGTTTCGGATCGCGATTTCGCCCTCGAAACACTGGCCGCAGCTACAATTACCGCTGTGCACCTGTCGCGTTTGTCGGAAGAAATCGTGATCTGGATGACGCCGCAGTTCGGCTTCATCACGCTCTCTGACAAGTTCACGACCGGCTCGTCGATCATGCCCCAGAAACGCAACCCCGACGCCGCCGAACTGGCGCGCGCCAAGGTCGGCCGCATCGCGGGAGCTTTCCAGAGCCTCGTCGTGGTGATGAAAGGGCTTCCGCTCGCCTATTCCAAGGATATGCAGGAGGACAAGGAGGTCACGTTCGACTCCATCGCCTCCCTGAAACTCGCTATTGCCGCCATGACCGGGATGATGGGCGATCTCGAACCTGTCGCAGCGACCATGCGCGCGGCGGCCGGGAGAGGGTATTCCACCGCCACCGACCTCGCCGACTGGCTCGTCCGCGAGCTCAAAATGCCGTTCCGTGATGCACACCACGTGACCGGCGCCATCGTCAAACTGGCCGAAAGCCAGGGCGTTGACCTCGAAGCCCTGCCTCTGGAAGCCATGCAGGCGGTCGAACCAAGCCTGACAAAAGAGGTCTACAGCGTTCTCTCTGTTGAGAATTCGGTCAAAAGCCGCACAAGCTATGGTGGAACCGCGCCACAGAACGTCCTCAAAATGGCGCAAGACTGGCGCATGTGCTTGGAAAGTCCGACCAAGTCCGGCTAAAACAAGGTTCTGATCCAACGTTAGGCTGCGCAATGCTGAAGTCCGTCGCCCGACTGTCGATTGCCTGCGCGCTTGCTGCGTGTGTGGCCGGCTGCGGCATCCGCGGCGGCCTTGAATCGCCACAAGCAAAGGACACCGCGTCGGCGGATAGCGGCCAGGGCAAGGCCGCCGGCGCTACCGCCAAACCGCACGAGGGCTTCATCCTCGACGGCCTGATCCGCTAAATTCGCGTCGCCCGGATCACGTCGACGTGCACCGTCTCGAACGGCTGACAGGGTGGCAAAGCCGGAACCCGTCGCGCGTCGATCTCCACCACCCAGCCCTGCGACCGTAAGTCCTCGATGAACTGAGCCGCATGGGAACGCGCCGGATCGGTCAGGATGACCCGGCCGCCGGGTGCAACTGCTCGCTCCAGCACGCGCACGATGTCCCCGTACAGCGCCGGTTCGTAGAGGATATCGGCCCCGATCACACAGTCGTAGCGGCCTGCGTCGCGCCAGTCCGTCCAGTCGCCGAAAGCCTGTTTGATGGCAGCAATGCCGTTCGCCTCGGCATTGCGCCGGCACAGCGCGAGAGCCTCGGCGCTATGGTCGGTTTGCAAGACGTTTGCCCCCAGCGCCGCAGCGACCAAGCCGCCAAGCCCCGCGCCTGCACCCAGTTCCAGAACATCACCAAGCGGCGACGCCTCTCCAACGACATCGGCCATGACCACCCCCGACTCCCACACAAGCAGTCCAAAGGGAAAAACCTCAAGCGCGCTCGCTGCCGCGAGAAGCCGGTCCTGATCGCCGACGGCGGTGATCTCGAAATCACGGCCCGCCGCACGGACGGTGACGGTTTCGAGCCCCAACAGATCAAGCCTGCCGTCGGCAGCCGCCAGGGCATCGTTGAAAGAGGCATTTGCAGGCATTGCGCGATGGGCCATAGACACCCTATAGCTCGCCGGCTTTCACAAATCTTTCAAGCCTGACGGGATCGCCGCTTCCATGCATCATTTCGCCTACAAGAACGGGGCTCTTCACGCCGAAGGCGTCGACCTGCGCGCGATCGCGGCCGCTGTCGGCACCCCGTTTTACTGCTATTCGACGGCCACCATCGAGCGTCATTATCAGGTCCTGACACATGCCTTCGCCGGCCTCGACCACTTGGTCTGCTATGCGGTCAAGGCCAACTCCAATCAGGCGGTCCTGGCCACGCTCGCCCGCCTTGGCGCCGGCATGGATGTCGTCTCCGAAGGCGAACTGCGCCGCGCCCGCGCCGCCGGCGTTCCGGCCGACCGCATCATCTTTGCCGGCGTCGGCAAGACCCGCACCGAAATGGCCTACGCACTGGGGGAAGGCATCCTTGGCTTCAACATCGAAAGCGCGCAGGAGCTGGACCAGCTGAGCGAAGTCGCGGCCTCCCTCGGGCTGACTGCGTCGATTGCCATTCGCGTCAACCCCGACGTCGACGCCAAGACGCACGCCAAGATCTCGACCGGAAAGTCCGAAAACAAGTTTGGCGTACCATTTCTGGAAGCACCTGCACTCTACGAACGCGCGCGCACTTTGCCGGGCATCGCGATTTCCGGCATCCACATGCACATCGGCAGCCAGATAACCGAACTCGGCCCATTCCGCGATGCGTTCGCGTTGATGCGCGAAATGGTGCTCGATCTGAAATCCCGCGGCATAGTCTTGACGCACCTCGACATCGGCGGCGGTCTCGGCGTGCCCTACAAGTCCGACAATGATTGGCCGCCGCATCCCGACGAGTACGCCCAGGTCGTCAAGAGCACGCTCGGCAATCTGGGCCTCAAGATCGTCATGGAACCCGGCCGCATGATCATCGGCAACGCCGGCATTCTCGTCACGCGCGTCATCTACGTGAAAGAGGGGCAGGGTCGGCAATTCACCATCGTCGACGCAGCCATGAACGACTTGATCCGTCCGACGCTGTATGAAGCCCATCACGACATCTGGCCTGTCGCCGAGCCGCACGGCGTCCACGATCTCATTCTTCAGGACCTCGTCGGCCCGGTGTGCGAAACCGGCGACTACATTGCCCTCGACCGGCCGCTTCCGGCGTTTAAGTCGGACGACCTGATCGCAATCATGACCGCAGGCGCCTATGGCGCGGTGATGTCGTCGTCCTACAACACGCGCCCGCTCGTGCCCGAGGTCCTGGTTCACGGCGAATCGTACGCCGTGGTCCGGCCGCGTCCATCCTATGACGATCTCATCGGTCAAGATCGCCTGCCACCGTGGCTCACTTAAGCTAAAAGCTCATGAATGTTGCCTGGAAAAAGAGGCAACCAAGCGTGAACGGCTGTCGGGTTTTTAATGATCCGCATCGGCGGGACCGTGCTAACTTTTACCCATGCCAAACGCCACTCCTCCGAGCCCGCCGCAGCCTGCGGTTCAAAATCCGGCCTTTGAGGCCAAGATCCGCAAAGCCCGATGGGCCGTTGCCGCCGAACAGCTCTGGCTGCGCGCTTGGGCCCTGTTCGTCATCGCGGCGCTGTTCCTCGTTCTATCGGTCGCGGGCATTTGGCCATTGCTCAGTCCAACGATGCACAAAATCGTGCTCGCACTTTTCGGTGGCGCGCTGATCGGCTGGCTGGTCTATCTTTTTCAAGTCCGCCTCCCCACGCGCGAAGCGGCCATCCGGCGGATCGAAGCCGTTTCCGGCATTCCCCATCGCCCGGCCACGTCTTACGAAGATTCGCTGACAGCGTCTGCCGATCCCGCCACGCAGGCCATCTGGTCCGCCCATCGCCAACGCATGACCGGTCTCATTCAGAAATTGCGTCCGGGTCGTCCCGAGCCACGCACGTATCGGTTTGATCCGTTTGCTCTGCGAGCGCTGACCGTGTTGGGCGTCGTTCTCGGTCTTGCATTCACCGGACGTAGTGCCGGAGACAGTCTCGCCGATGCATTCCGGTTCGATGACCGCGCTGCTTTGACCGATCAACGCCTCGATGCTTGGCTAACCCCGCCGGCCTACACCGGCCGCCCGCCGCTCGTGCTTGTCGACGGATCTGGTACCAACACCGTCGCGCGCCTGTCCTCCGCCGCCACCGATGGACAGCCAAAGCCGCTCCAAGTACCCGAAAAGAGCGTTTTGATTGTCCGCTCCAGTGGCTCGGTAAAGCGTCCACTTGCGCTCGAAGTCTGGCCAACCGGCGCCACCGAGCCTCTAGCGTTGATCGAACCCAAGCCTGATCCAAACCCGGCCGCTGGCGTTACCGAAGTCCGCACCGAAATCGTGTCCTCTGGCGTGATCAAGGCCAAGTCCGGGTCCACGATTTTGGCGACGTGGCCCGTGACCATGATCCCCGACAATCCGCCGGGCATCGCTCTGACTAAAAATCCCGAACGCACCAACAAGGGAGCCCTGAAACTCACCTACTTCGTGCAGGACGACTACGGCGTTGCCTCGGCTGAGGTCAAAGTCACGCGCGCGCAGAAGAACGATAAGGGTGATGGCTCCACTGCCTGGGCCCGCCGGACCGATTTGACCGGCCCGCGTCCTCCCTATTCGCGTCCGCCGCGCCTGAGCCTTCGCCTGCCGTCGTCGAACGCGAAGTCGGGCGAAGCCTTCACCTATCACGAGATCGGCTCTCACCCTTGGGCCGGTCAGACGGTGATGATGACGCTGGAAGCAAAGGACGTCGGCGGCAAGATCGGCCGCTCGCCGGCGGTCGAGATCGTGCTTCCCGAACGACCCTTCAAAAAGCCGCTGGCCCGCGCGCTGATTGAGCAACGCAAACTCCTGATCGAAGACCCGCGCTATTCCGATCAGGTGCTTAAAGCTCTCATGGCGCTGACGCTCGCTCCCGAAGGCTTCATTGACGACAGCCGCGTGTACCTGCCGCTGCGCGCCACGGTGCACCGCCTCGGCGGCCGCAAGATAACCCGCGAAGTCCTCGACGAATCGATCGAGCAACTTTGGTACACCGCGCTGCGGATTGAGGACGGCAACCTGTCGGAAGCAGAGAAAAACCTGCGCGACATTCAAGACAAGCTCGCCAAGGCGCTGGAAGACGGAGCGTCTGATGAAGAAATCCGCAAGCTCATGCAGGAAATGCGCGAAGCATTCCAGCAGTACGCCGAGGAATTGCAAAAGCAGAATGGCGAGCAGCCCCAGCAGCAGTCCGGTGACAATAAGGATCAGCAGCAGCTCTCCGCCGAAGACCTCGACCGCATGATGCGCGAGATGGAGCAGATGGCGGAGAATGGCTTGCGCGATCAGGCCAAGGACATGCTGGCCCAGATGCGCGACATGATGGAACGCATGCAGCAGGGCAAGCAGAATGCCGAGCAGCAGCGCCAGAATAAGGAAATGCAGGACCAGTTGAAAAAGCTCGGCGAGGCCGTCGGCGAGCAGCAATCGATCATGGATGACACGTTCGAGGAAGGTAAGGAGCAGCAGCCGGGTCAGAGCGGCCAGCAAATGCGCCAGACCAAGCCTGGCCAGAAGGGCCAGCGCGGGCAGCAAGGCATGCAGGCCGACCGCAGTGGCCAAAGCGGTCAAGGCGATGATCAGGGCGAGATGGGTCTGCAGGAACGCGGCACCGACGAGGGCCAGGGGCAGGCCCGCGGTCAGCAGAGCCGCGAACAGCTGGCTCAGCGTCAGGCGCAATTGCGCGAAAAAATCGAACAGATGCGCCGCGACATGCAGCAGAAAGGTCTTGGCGAGAACGAGAAACTCGGCGCCGCATCGCAAGCAATGGAAAGAGCCGAAGAGGCGCTGCGTGAGGGCGATCTCGACGAAGCCAGCGAACAACAATCACAAGCGATGCAGGAACTGCGTGAAGGCGCCGAGCAGATGGCGCAGCAGATGCAGCAGAATGGCAATCAACAGGCCGGCGAGAACGGCGAAAACTCGCGCGACCCGATGGGCCGCCCGCAGCGATCGCAGGGGCCCGACCAGGGCCGGTCCGTCAAGGTGCCCGATCAGATCGATATTCAGCGGGCCCGCGAGGTACTGGAAGAACTGCGCAAACGCTCCGGTGACGCCCAGCGCCCGCAGCTGGAACTGGAATACATCGACCGGCTGCTGCGCTGGTATTGATACCCGCTCGTCGTGTGCTCACGGGCCAACGGGTAGCCGCACACCAATGCCGCCAATGGCCTGATGACTTGTAAAACGCGTCGACGCCCATCCATCGCGAGGCTCGACGCCGTTCCACCACTCCGTGAACTGCCGCCAGACGTCGGTAAAGAGAATGTCGCCGTCGCGACCGCTCAACGGCATCCGATAGTCCGCCAGCGTGAATTTGTACTCCAGAAAATAACTCATGCGCGGCAGCCGGAATTCAATACCGATGAGCGCCTGCCCGACCGGCCCCGCCATCTGGTATTCGTACGTCCGCGTTGCATCGGTCGCGATGTGCACTTCCGAATGCGGCAGTGAAACGCCGGCCCCCAGCCCGACATAGGGCGACAGCCGGAACGTGAACGATGGCAGTCGCAACAGCCCATTCAGCGTCAGCATGTTATGCCCGTGGCTGGCTTCGAGCTTGCGGAAAATACCCCCGATCAACGCCGTCTCCGGCGCCGGCTTGCCGTTGAGCGTACCTTCGAACTTCGCTTCCTGTGCCCGATCCGAAATCGCTTTTGAATGCGTGAAGTCAAGCATCGAACCCAGGCGGCCATCGCCGCCTATCCAGCGCATCACCCGCACGCCGTAATAGATCGGGTTGATGAATGGCATCCCTTGCCACTCGACGTCCTTGACGGTGAAATCATGCAAACCCGGCTTGGAAAATTTGACATCGCTGGAATACGTGTACGGCGTGCCGCCATAGGCCGCGATCATCCACTCAGCACGCGGCGCCACACGTTTAGGATCTGCCGGATTGCCGCCAAGCGCGGCACGCGCCGCCGCCGCTTCGTCCTTTGACGGTAACTCTTCGGCGGTCGCGTTCGCCACGAGAACCACGATGGCCACCGCCGCCGTCAAGCACGCAATCGCATCGACCGCTCGAAGCAAACCCGCGCGAGACGGCCAGATCGACCACGACGAGGCGTCCCCGGTTTCATTGACGTGCAGTACGCTCATTGATTCCCCCTGATCGATATGGGCTCCCCGCAAGCAAGGTCACCGCCGCGCCATCCCCCGGCACGGACCCTGATGTTCCATGTCTGGTTAGACCACGGGTTGACGACGGTCAAAAGCCATGCCGGCCGCCTGCCGCGGACCCACAGTTTTCAGCAGCATTAGTTGGCTTTTTGCGACAACCGCTCGATCATGGCGGCAACGGCACTAATCTGCGGCGCCTCGCGCGTCAGAAATGAGGACCCCGTATAGCCCCACCAATCCCAGCACCCTTGAGGATTGGACCCTGTCGCCACCGTTTGCGGAAAAAGAACCACCAGCCGGTTGGTATCGGCAAAGCGTGCAAACCCTGTTTGCTCAACGAATGCTTCACCCACTGTTTCGCGATTTTGCGCGCAGCCGTGAAATGCAACGTGCACCCGGCAACCGCCCGCGCGACATTGATCTGGAATGTAGACCATGCCTGTGTCGGCCAAGCCCGAGCGGCTTCGATCGCCGCCGTAGAGCCGCTGATCGAAGCCGACAAATCGACCAGCCGAAGTTTTAGACGGCGCGGCGACCGAGCCCAGGAGAAACGTGAGCAGATCTTTCGCTTGATCGTAATCGCAATCGACGATGTAGGGCTCACTCGACACCGAACAACTCTGGCCTTGTGCGTCGGTCACGAAGGCATGGCCGGCCGGAATATCCGAGACGAAGCGAATATTGGCGTCGGGCACCCCAAGCCGCTTGTAGAACTCGACGGCACTGGCAACAATTGCCGGATAGACAGTACGGTCGTTCGTGCCGGAAAAAAGATAAACTCGGTCACTCAAAACGTCGGCGATCGGATCGATAGCCCCATCGGCCGCCCGCTGCACCGCCTTGTCGGCGAGCAGTGGCGCATTCGGCACGCCCCACACGGCCATCGCATTCTGCATGCATCCCGAGATCGCCTTCGAAGCGTTCAGCATCGTTTCGAACGGACCGACGACCATGCCCGAAAAGGCGCTTTCCGCGCAGCCGTATGGTCCGCCGGCGATGATAGCCGCTCCCGTGACAATCCTGGCATGGGCCATTTGGAACTGGCCCGCCATGTAGGCTCCCGACGAAATGCCCGACACAGTGGTCTGATCGATGACGGTGCCAAGCGGCGGGAGTGCGCCATTTTCCTCGCTAGAACAAGCCGCAAGAAAGGCGGCCGCAGCGACCATCAGAGAGGCGACAAGATTGAAACGCATGAATGACCCGGCTGGAGGAGACCGCTTCCTTACGCCGGACACCCGGCCACGTCATCTGAGGCGCACGGTCACGCGATCGGCCCGGCCGTTGGCGTCGATCACCTGCAGCTTGACAAAGCCTTTACCCGGCGGCGTCCAGGCGACCTCGCGATCATGACCGTTGATGGCCATCGGCGCTCCATCGACAAGCCAGGTCAGAGGCAACGCGCCACCCTCGGCTTTGAGCACAACGGGATCGTCCGCATCTCGTTCCGCCAGATCCAATTCCGATCGGTCGGGCGGGAATGCAATCAGCGGCGGCTTGTCCAGAAAGGGCCCGGCCGGGGCCGCATTGTCCGATCCGTCGCGGAAGCGCTTGAGTGGCGGCGGCAGGTCCGCTCCGGCCCGCTTGATGATACCCGCCGGCGGCGGCCGCAGCGATGTCCGCTTCTCGGCCACCCGTTGAAAAGCATCGAAGAGGATCGGCGCGGCGGCCAACCGGCCCATCATACCGGGCACCGAAGCTCCGTCCGGCCGCCCGACCCAGACCGCGATCGTGTGCCGCCCGTCAAAGCCCACCGCCCACGCATCGCGATAACCGTAGGATGTGCCCGTCTTATAGGCGAGTTTGCCTCCACGCGCGTTGAGCGGCGCCGGCGCATCTTTCAGAATGTCAGCCACATACCAAGCCGCGACAGGCGACAGCAACGCGTTCTTGGCGGATTGTCGAGCTGACTCCATGCGGAGCTTGAGGCTCTCGCCATCCTGCCTCCATGTCAGCGGAACCGGTTCCCCACCACGCGCGATCCCGACGTAGAGCTGCGCCAAGTCCTGCAGCCGCATGCCGATGCCGCCGAGCGCGACGGCCAGCGACGGCACCGTCTGCGGCGGCAACTCGGTCTTGATCCGGGCCCGATCGAGACGCGACGTCAGCTTGCCCGGCCCGACCGCCGCCAGCATTTTCACCGCCGGAATGTTGAGCGACAGCCCCAGCGCCTCGCGCACTGTGACGGTGCCGTGAAACGCCTCGTCGAAATTCTCAGGTCGGTACGCACCGAACCGTGTCGGCTTATCTTCGATCAGCGTTTCTGGATGCGCCAGTCCCGCTTCGAATGCCAGACCGTAGATCAGAGGCTTCAGCGTCGAACCGGGCGACCGCACCGCCTGCACCATATCGATGGCGCCGGCCCGGTCCTGATCCAGATACCCGGCAGAACCAACATACGCCAAGACTTGGCCAGTGGCATTGTCCACCGCAAGGATCGCCGACGACAGCTTCTCGCCCAGCAGCTTGGTCTGCTCGGCCGCCAGCGATTCGAGACCGGCCTGGAGTTCGCGATCCAGCGTCAGCTTGTGAACGGCAAATTCTTTCCGTCCCGCCACTTCGGTTTCCGACAGATGCGGCGCGAATTTCGGGAACGCGCGCCGGCTCTTTGGCACGGCTTCGCCTTTGGCTCGATCTCTCTCCGCCGTCGTAATGACGCCCACCTCTTGCGCCCGATCGAGCACGCGATTGCGCGCCCGCAGCGCCGCCTGCCAATCTCGATCCGGGCGTCGCGCTTCCGGCGATTGCGGCAGCGCCACCAGCAGCGCGGCTTCTCCGATCGATAGCCGCTTGGGCTCCTTTCCGAAATAGGCAAGCGACGCCGCGCGCACACCTTCGATGTTGCCACCGAACGGAGCGATACGCAGGTAGATCCGCAGGATGTCCTTTTTTGAAAGTTCATCCTCCAATTGCAGCGCCCGCACCATTTGCCGAAGCTTGCCCCTGGCGTCCTTGCCATGCCGTCCATCGAGCAGTCGCGCCACCTGCATCGTCAGCGTTGAACCGCCCGACACGAGCCGTCCATGACGCACGGCCTGGTAAACCGCTCGCATCATCCCAATGGGATCGACGCCTCCATGCGCTTCAAAGCGCCGGTCTTCGAACGCTTTCAGGATTTCGAAATAGCGCGCATCGACGTCCTCCGGTTCGACCGGCATCCGCCAGCGTCCGTCCGGTGTCGTAAAGGCCCGCAGAAGCCGCCCGTTGCGGTCAAGAACGGTTGTCGAAAGTCCTTCCGCGTTTTGCAGTGGCGGTGGACCCAGATACACCTTGGCGGCGTCGATTGCGGCAAACCCCGCCAAAGACGCCACCACGGCTGCAATCAGGTATCGTGTCACGCGCCGCATGGTGTCATTTCGCTTTCGCGTTCGCGATTACGGTCAGTTGGCCCGCCGCCGTTCGCGCATATCGTTCCGGACGATACATGTCCTCGACCGTCGCTGCGGGATGAATAAATGTCCCCGGCGTCACCGCACGCACGATATAAGCCACCGCCGCCGATGCCGTGGCAGTCGCAACTGGAGCCGGCGTGGCGTCACCCTCGCTGGAACCGCCCTCGGACGACGAAGGGGGCTCGGACGAAGCCGGCGGCTTCGCTGACAGATCGAATGCCGCCACGAAGCGATCATCGCGAAACTCGGTGTGCTGCGGCTTCAGCGTATCCTTCAACCAGTCGAGACTGGTGATGTCTCCGCCCTCGACAAGCCGCGGGTTGTCGATTTCCAGCCCCGATGGCAGGCGATCGACCAGCAAGACGCGGCCGAAAGCTTCGTCGCTCTCGACCTTGACGACCGCTACGAGCCGTTCGTTCTGTTCGAGTTCCGAAGCCCCACCCGACGCGCTGGCAAGATCGACCGGTTCTCCAGCGAGCGTGTAGTAGCTGCGCGTGACAGTGAAGCCCTTTGCTGCGGCCGGTTCCGGTTCGAGCGACACTCCGATGACACTGATGACGGCATCGACACTGGCCTCGCCGTTATTCGTAATGACGACGCCCTTTTCGACCTCCTCGGCCGACAGTCCGCGCACGATCGAGCCGTCCACCGGACCGCCGTTGATCGCCAGTTTCGTGCCCTTCAGATCTTCACCCAGCGCATGCGCGGCCAGCAGCATCCAGGCCTGTTCCTGCGTCGAGGTGTACTGGCGGGCCTGATAGGCTTTCGCGATGACATTGACGAGCTTGGGCGCCTCCTGCTTGTACAGTCCTGTCTCCATCGCCAGAGTCACGAGTGCAGCGCCGTCTCTCAGACCCGAACCGAAGTCACTGCGCGCAAGAACCACCGGTGACGTGTCCTCGACACCGTCGAGAGCGGCCTTGAACACGCGCTCCGCGCGCGGCTTATCGCCGAGCATCGACAGCGCCGCGCCGAGTTGCGCCTTCGCCAGCACGGTCTTGAACTGGTCGAGTTTTTCATCGGCGAAGTAACGCAACTCACCGACCGGTGCCCGCCCGTTGCGAGCCAGCACGTAAAGAGCGTACGCCCGCGATTCCGCTGACGACGCGTTGTCCTGCGCATTGGCAACAAAGTTCTGCAGCCGGTCGAGCGCCAGCGACATGGGCACCGGACGAACGACGTACCCCGCCTCCTTCGCGCGTGTCAGGAAGTCGGTCACATAGGCCGTGAGCCACAGATCGACGTCCGTCGGACCCCAGACGCCGAACGCGCCCGTGCTGTCCTGCATCTCGAACACGCGCTCCACCGCCTTTTGAACGCGCTCTTTCAGTTCCTTATCCGGCGCGATGCCGATCTGCTCGGCAACCGCGTTGGCATAGACCAGCGGCAGCGCCCGCGAGACGGTCTGTTCCGCGCAACCGTACGGATAGCGGTCAAGTGAGGTCAGCAGTCCTGGCACATCGAGCGTTGCCGCCGGTCCGACGCTGACATTGACCCGCGTGCGGCTCTTGATGAGCCCCGCCAGCAGATCCTTTCCCAGCGTGATCTTGCCGCCGTTTCCGGTCAACTCGCTCACCGTCGTCCGCTTGATATCGCCAGCCGGCGGTTTGACATCGAACGTCAGCCGGCGGCGGACATCGATGCCCTCCGGTCCCGTGACATTGACGTCATAGGCCTGCAGACCGACGTCTTTGGGCCTCAGCGACAGGCGCTCGCTGTTGCGCTCGCCAACTTTAAGGGCGAGCGATCGCGACAGAAGGCTCTGCGGCCCGCCCGCCGATGCATCGAGCGGCAACTGCGCCACAGCCACCGCATAGGTGCCGGCCGGTCCATCGACGTTATGCACCGATAGATCGACAGTGACGTCATCTCCGAGCGTCAGGAAGCGCGGCGCGGAAACAGTCAGCGCCACGGCATCCCGCACGATCACGTCCGACGACCCATGACCGATCTTGTCCTTTGACCAGGCCACCGCCATGACGCGCACCGTTCCGTTGAAGTCGGGCAGCGCAAATTCGACGTTCGCCGTTCCATCGGCCCCGACCTTCACAATGCCGGAGAACAGCGCCACTGTTTCTTCCACCGGCGGCGAGCCTTTGATACCCTCCTCCTCCATGCCATCGCCACCGGAGCGCATCCGACCCCGCTCGGCGCGCATCCCGTCGATCAGCCGGCCATAGAAATCGCGGATCTCCAAAGCCAGCTTGCGCTGTGCATGGAAGTGAGCCTCCGGAGCCGGCGTTTCGAACTTGGTCAGGTTGAGAATGCCGACGTCCACCGCCGCCACCGTCACGCGCGCGTCTTCGCCCGCTTCGAGTCCCGTGATCTTCACCGGAATGATCAGCCCGTCGCCGGACTTGATCTTTTCCGCACCCGGCAGCGAAACTTTGAGCGTCCTCTTGCCCTGATCGACACCGATCCACCGGATGCCGATCGCCCGGCTCGGCATCCGCTTGGCCTGCTCGTCCAACGGACGATAGAGCAGCGCCGTCGCATAGGCACCCGGACCCCAATCCTCGCCCACTGTCAGCTCGACTTCACCACCACCCTTGGCGATATCGACCTCCTTCGACATCACCAGACCGTTGCCGAGGATTGCGACAAGCGCCTTGCCGCCCTGCTTGGAAGCAATGCGTAGCTTGGCCGTCTCACCCGGCTGATAGCTCTGCTTGTCGAGGGCCACATCAAGCATTTCTGGCGAGTCAGCGGCACCCGCTGCCGCATACCAGCCCGCATTGAACGTGAGGTTTGTCGACGGACCACCCGCATCGACCGAGCGCACCTCCAATTCGAATCGCCCATAATCGACGCCAGCCGTCACCATTGCGGGAGCTTCGGCGAGTGTGTCGACCGTCCCGCTCGCAACCTTGCGACGGATCGTCTGCGTTTCGTAAGTCCAGGCCCCATCGCGGCTGTACCACTGCCACGACGTTTCAAGCCGCATAAGTTCCCAAACGAGACCCGCTTCCGCCGTGCGCACGCCAGCGCTGTCGAGCGAGACCACTTCGAACGACGCCGGTGCGCTCTCACCCGGTCCACTGTCTTTAAACAAAGGCTTCACGCCGATGCGGCGCTGCTTCAGATCGACCGGCACAACGACGTTGCGCTCGATCGACCGTCCAGAAACTTCGCGCAGGCGCACGATGATGTTGGCTTCCAGCGGGCGCGATGTTTTATCGACGGCCGGAAGGGAAACGGCGAGCGTCGCCTTTCCGTCGGCGCCGGTGTCTGGCAGCTGCTCAAGCGGCTGGCGCACCGGATTGATGAGCTGATCCGCATCACCGAACTTGTAGCCCGGGTAGCCCGCCACATCGTTCGAAGCGGCCCGCACCACGATTTCGCCTTCGACACTGAGATCGGCGGCCGGCGGGCCGTAAAGATAGCGCCCGTCGATCGCAATCGACTTCGGCGCATCGACCGCGATCGGCCCCTGACCGGCATCGAGCGTCAGATCGAGACGTTCTGGAACGTAATCCTCGACCAGGAACGATACCTGCGTCAGCGGATCGGACTTCGGATCGGCGTGCACCTTGGCGCGCCACGTTCCGGTCATGACCCCCGCGCCGAGCGCGATGCGAACGCTACGTCCACCCAAACCTTCATCAGCCAGCGGATAGCGCGCGTGCTCGACGCCATCGGGCCGCGTCAGGATCACAGTGACCGGAAGTGTCGAGGCATTGCCGCCTGCATCGCGGATCAGCGCCGTGACGTTGACGTCTTCACCCGGGCGATAGACGCCGCGTTCGGTGTAGGCGTAAGCGTCGATCGGACCCGGCGCATCCCGGCCCTTCACGCCGCGGTCCGACAGGTCGAAGGCATTGCTCGTCAGATCGAGGAAAGCGTATTCGCCGGCACCCGTTTCCGCGATCAGCAGTGCTGGCTGCAATCCGCCTTCACCGCGCGCGAGCCCCGCTTCGAAGCGAACGTAGCCATTGCCATCCGCCTTTGCCGTCCCGAGAACTTCGTTGTTGCGCGCAACCAGTTTCACATTCGCTCCGGCAACGGCCGTCGTGTCAGCCAGCGAGCGCACGAAAGCATGGACCCCGCTATCGCCCGAAAATGCGGTCAGACCCAGATCCGAAACAATGAACCACTGTGTGGACAGGCTATTCCAGTTCTCACTGTTGCCGTCGGCGGGCTTTGCGATCATCGCGTAGGCGCCCGGCTTCAATTGCCCGACGGTTTCGCTGACCGGAACGGCGGTCACGACTTCCTCGTTGAGTTTCTGGACCACGTCCATCTCGCCGGCGTAAACTTTCTCACCCGTCCGATCGCGCAGGGTATCGACGTCGTAGCCATAGAGCTGACGGTCGAGTTCGCCATTCCCGACGACGTTTGCCAGGCTGCGGTCGCCGACGCGATAGACCTCGACGGCCACGCGCTCGGTATTGATGCTGACCACGGGAATGCCCTGCTGCCCGCGGCTGGGCAGAACGTAGTTACGGCCTGTGAAGCGCACCGAAGGCTTGCGGTCCGCGACATAAACAGCGAGCGCGATCTTCTTCTCGATCACCTCTTTGGTTTCCGCGGGCAGGCCATCGCGAATCTGGATCTCGTAGCGCTGGCCGTATGTCAGACCCTCGATGCACAACTGCGAGCCTTCCGCAGTCACGCTTTCCGGGTCCTTGCCGTCGACAGAAACGAATTTCGAAAAATCGATATCGCCTCGGCTCAAGTTCTCAGAGAACACCGCGCATACACGCGGTCGCAACGACTCCGTGTCGGTCTTGTAGTCCGTCATGCGAAATCCGTGCTCGGCGCGCAGCTTCTCGTAATCCGCGCGCACCGTAGGCGCCTCCGCCAGTTCCAGACTGATGCGCAGGGCGTCGATCGCCGGCCGCCAGTAGGCGCGCTTCTGCATCGCGTCGGCTAACACGGCCAGCGCCTCAGCCTGCTGGGCTTTGTCCGATGCCAGTTCATAGGCCCGGTATGCGGCACCGGATGCATTGACCGGCAAATCGTAGCGCTCGCTCGAGCTCTCATCCGTCACCTTGACGGCAAGCAGGGTCCTCGCCAAGCCGAGCCAGCTCTCGGTATTTTTCGGATCGGCCGCAACCGCCGCCGCATAGCTGCGCGAGGCCGCCCGCGCGTCGGTTGCCAACTGTTTTGCTCCAGCAAGCCGCAGGTCGGCCGCTGTTTTGCTTCCCGGCTTCCAGGTCTCGCGGACATAGCGCTCGTATCGCGCTGCATCCTCCGAAATGCCTTGATGTATGAAACGGGAGCCGGCCGTCGCCGCTAGGGGCGCCGCGAGGAAAGCGAAAATAATGAGCAGGAAAGCGCTGAAGCGGCGCATGACGTCACCTTTGCAATGGGCACCCCGCGCGATGGCGCAGATGCGAGCAGAAGAGACACCATCATTGTTTTTCTAAAGGGCCAGGTGAAGGCCATCAGCCACCAGCGGCAAGACCACGGCGGCAACGTCCAACTTGCCGGAACTTACCGCTCATTACCGCCTACGCCATCCGGCCGGCTGCCCGTCAGGGCAGTCGGATGGCGCAAACCAAAACGGCGCCATCCGGCCGGCTGCCGGAACGGCAGTCGGATGGCGGAACCTAAAACTCAGTCGGATGGCGCAAACCAAAACGGCGCCATCCGGCCGGCTGCCGGAACGGCAGTCGGATGGCGCAATCAAAAAAATCTCTAATGCCGCGTCGAAACGGTGGGTGTCGATTCGCCCTCGGCAAGTGCCGCCATCGGCACTTCGACGGCAACGGCGGTGGGCGCGGCCTCCGGCGCAACAGCCGGTGCATCCTTGACACCCGCGGCGGCGAACGACCAGACGCGGTCAAACGACCGGTGGGCGAGGGCAGCGGTTTCGCAACACTCGGCGCTGTAGATTTCGTAGGCATCCCGCTTCGTCGGCTCACGACGCATGCAGTCGCCGATCCAGGCGACACGATCGCCGATGGCCAGTTGCTCGTGGGCATCGAGAAGCCGTGCATCGCAGCCGCGGCGCACCGCAAAACCGGCGAGAAGGCCTGATACGTCATCGCTCGCCCCCTCGGTCAGCACGATGATCGCGCGCACGTTCAGACCGGCCGCGCGAAGTGCATCACGATGGACGGCGAGCGCCTTGAGCACGGGACTTTCCACAGAACGGGCGAGCACCGTCAAGCCTCGGCCGGCGACATCGGACGCAATGGCGGCCGCGAGCTGCTCGGCAACAAACGTTGCGAGGCGCGCTTCCTTCTCCTCCTTGCGTACGACGTGCATCCGGGGCGAGGTGGTGGTGCGCATGGGAGCTGCTTCCTGATTTATCCTCCTTGTCGCCGTTCGAGCCAACGGCGTGGAGGTGTGTGTTGCCTTGCCGCTAATTTGCGGCTGAAGACGTTAAGCAACCGTTGCGAACCGTGTCCTTTTCAACCATTCGCACACGGTCGAGGCGAACCCCGCTAGGCTCTCGGAACGACCGGTCGCAAGCGCCCCGCCAAGTTTGCCGCGCCATCTGCATCTTCATCATCCAATTCCCCCAGATCCTTGAATTGCAACATATCTTCGTCGTCGCACGACGACGGCTCGATAGCCTTGGCGATAGCGGAAATTGGGCTCACTGAAGCATCGTCGTCAGGTGCCGGCAGAGCCTCGGCCAAATTTCCGTTCGTGGAAAAAAGTGTGACCGGCAGATTGGCCTGACTGACAGGAACACGGAAGGTCGCCGTCTCGCGCCGCATGACGACATCGACCATGGTGTCGGGTCCCGCGGCCTCAGTCACCGGACCGGCGCTGACCCCAGCGGACGGCCGCGGACGCACCGGCAGCGGCACCACCGTCGGCTGCGGCTCGGCCGGTGCCATAATCGGCTCGGCCACGGACGGCACCGGCCGCTGGATCGGCACTGTGTTGCTGTTGGCGGCCCGCACCTCGATCTCCGATTCGCCGTCTCGTTCACTGCGTCCGGCACTCTCGGCGCGGGCGGCCGGTCGAGACGAAGGGGCCACTGTGAAGCGCGGCTCGTGACGCGTCAGGTCCGGCGTGCTGAAGTGCTGGTCGAAAGGGCTTCGCCGTTCCGTCACGTCGCGTGCTTGGCGGGCGCGGCTCTCTTCGGCCCGCTTCGCCGCCCCCATGACCGCGCCGAGAATGATGTCCTGCCACGCCCCGTCGCGGAACCTGTAAACGCGGAATGCACGGCAGCCGGCGAATTTGCTGCCCTGCCGCGCCAGTTTTTTCTGCACACTGGCCGTCGTCAGCATGGGACTGTGAACACGAGCAAATATTCGCTCTTTTTCAAAGCTCGTGAACAAATTGGCGAGGAGGTGCGCTTCGTGCTGCAAGTCTTGCGCTTCCTGCGTCCCATAGGCGATCTGCGGCATCGGCGATCCCGGCGGCGGGCGGCGCCCGAGCGTGAACGGCGCATCGAGCGGCACCGCCACGTAATAAACCCCGCCCTGATCGAATACGACGTGCCGGAACACCTCGAACGTCTGCCGGACGTCCGGGTCGCGATGAATGTCGCTGAAGCGCGAAAGAATTGTGCTGACGGGACTGCGCTCGGCCGCCTGCATCCGCGGCAACAGCCCTCCGAGACGGTTGACCGGTCGCCCCATCGACACAAGAAGCAGACACAGATCGACGAACAGCGCGACGGCGAGCGGCACATAATCCCGCTTCGATAGACCGACGGCGTCCCCATCCGAAATCCGCGCCGCGCCGCCACCTTCAACCGACTGAACGGCTTTCTGCTGCAGTTCGCGCAGTTCATCCGCCGATGGCGGCATCTTGAATGACAACACGCCGAAAAGCGTCGCCGTTAGTCGGCGAAACGCTTCGATCGTGGCTTCCGAACCTTCGACCGCAGCAATCGACGGCTTCTCCAAAGACGGCAGCTGATCGATCGCCTTGACCGCGCCGCGCAGTGCGCCCTGCAATTGCGCATCGGGACAGATGAACCCACCCTTTTTCGGATCGCCGAACGTCGATTGCTCCGCCCGGTCTGATAGCTCGGATCGAAGCTGACGCAATTGCGGGTCGGTGCGAAAGGCATTGAAACCTGTCACGGTCATATCGAGCTTGCGCGAGAGGGCCTTCATGAACTCATTGCGCGTCCCCGAATTCGCATCGATGGTCGAAGGATCGCTGTTGACAATTTTCAATAAATCGCCGTCCAGCGCGGACAACTCGCCGCGCACCGCCGTCGCGCGCTCCTTGACGAAATCCGAAGCGAATGAAAATCGCGCGGCATCATCCTCGCGCAGCTTGCGCCGCGGCCCATCGCCGGGCCTGCTGTTCGGGCACGACGTGCCTTTCGTGCGCTCAAGCTCGGCCTTCTCGCCCGAGACCGTCGACAGCTTAACGAGCGTACTTTGCAGCTGGTCGAGCCGGGTTGCAGCCGCATTGAGCGATCCCTGCACCTGTCCAACCGCCGATTCCGCTGACCGAGACGCTTCCGATCGGCTTTCCAGGACCTTCCAGTAAAACCCAAAGCCAAATCCGACCGAAATCAAGGTCAGGAAAACGTAACCGGCCGCGTAAACGATTTTGGTGAAGAACGGGACCGGCGCAAACATCTGGTCGAGCAGCCAGATGATCATCGTCATCAACATCGCGACCGAAAAGCCGATGATGGCTTTGTGGATCAGCGGCAAGTCACCCATGTTGGCCTGGATCAGCTCAAGCATTCCGACGTAGGTCGCCACCCACGATAGAATTCCAAGGCCCGCGATGAGAACGAGCTTTTTTACGTCGCGCGTCGGGGGCTCCTCGCCGGATCGGCCATTACGGTCCGAAGGGTCGAAAGCCGCCGCCATTCGCAACCGCGTCGATTGCATGTCAGGCCCAACCGCACCCATATTGCCAGCCATGTTTCGACCCGCACCCGCACACCACACCGATAGGATCGATCCCTAGTCGTCCTTCTTGTCGCGAGGGGGATTAAACTATGGCGGGTCGGCGGCTTGTCACGGACTTAACGGTGGCGTTTGCCCTATCCGGTACCGGCTCTGGCAGAACGCTCTCGCCCGTGCTTTACCGGTTGGGTCCAAGATGGCGACGGGAGCACGGCGTATGGCCAAAGACGAAAAGCCTGCAAAATCGACTAAAAAGGCCAAGACATTGAGTGCCCCGAACAATCCACTCGCCATCTTCGACATCAACGACCCAGAAATTCCCACATCCATCGCCGACGCGGCACTGTCGTCGGGCGGGTATCCCTATGACAGCAAATTCAAGCGCAAGGTCTACGAGGAGCAGCTGATCCCGCTCCAGATCGAGCTGTTGAAATTCCAAGCCCACATTGAAAAGACCGGCCAACGTGTCGTCGTTGTGTTCGAAGGCCGCGACGCCTCGGGCAAGGGTGGCGCCATCACCGCGATACTCGAACGCATGAACCCGCGTCATGCTCGCGCCGTCGCTTTGTCGAAGCCGACCGACGTTGAACGCGGCCAGTGGTATTTCCAGCGCTATGTCGAACACTTGCCCACGGCCGGCGACATGGTGATGTTTGACCGCTCCTGGTATAACCGAGCCGGCGTGGAGCGCGTCATGGGCTTCTGCACGCCCGATCAGCACGCCAGTTTCCTGCGCGATGCTCCGGAATTTGAGGGACTGCTCGTCCGCGACGGCGTCAAGTTCCTGAAACTCTACCTGACCGTCGGCCGCGAAATGCAGCTGACCCGCTTCCATGAACGCAAACACAATCCGCTCAAGCGCTGGAAGCTCACCGATATCGATATGGCCGCGATCGCAAAATGGGACGCCTATACGAATGCCGAAACGGAAATGCTCCGGCACACCGATACTGCCGACGCTCCCTGGACCATTGTGCGCGCCAATGATCAACGCCGCATGCGGCTCGAAGTGATCCGCAATATCCTCACGCTGCTGCCCTACGAAGGTCGCGACACGGCGGTCGCAACTCCACCTGATCCCCAGATCATCGGCCAGGGTATCGATTTCCTCCGGCCCGCTGTGGCGCCGGCCTAATTCGGCCGCCACCCCAGCGCGGCCCGCCAAATTTCGGGCGCAAATTCTCCCGATGCCACGCTGTGTCTGGCGCAGCCGCTTTGCGCCGTCGCCAAACTCGGGTAAGGCCTGATCGGGAAGCGGTGCTGTCAGCCGCAAATCTGGGGAACGCAATGATCGATAAAGCTTCGATGATCATCTGGATGGCAATCCTGACCATCGGCATCTGTCTCCTGATCCTCGCCGCCGGTGCCGGCACACCCATCCAATTCATGGCGGTCACCGCTCTCATCAGCTTTACAATCGCTGCGATCGGGCTTCGCGAAATCATCGCACTTGATAAACAGGGAGCCGCGGTGAGTGCCGTGTCGGCGTCAACCGCCCGCTACATGGGCCTCGTATACGCCTGGGGCGCTTTGGCCCTGTTCGCCACGTACTTTTTCATCCTGCCGCAGTGGCACGAATGGCCGGTCTTCTGCGCTGCTTTCGCCATCGTCGCCGCCATCAGCCTGCTCTTTGCGGCAACGATGTCCAAGGACGTAGCGCGCGGCAAAGACGATCCGACGCTCCTCAAGATTGGCCGCATCCTCACGATCGCGCAATTTGCCGGCACGATCGTGGCCGTCATCGGCCTCATGATCGACCCCGACAAGCAGTTTCTCAATCCGCTCCGGCGCGACTGGGCGGCGCAAACCATCTTCCTGTTTGGGGCCCTGGCGCTGGCGGCGATCAGCGCCACGGCCCTGTTCTACACGCGCAACCGGGTTTCTCCAGCCTGAAGCGAGCAATCGATCGATGTCCCTCCAGTCAATGATCGCCAGTGTCGTCGCGGCCCTCCTTGTCAGCGCTGGTGGCATGGCATGGGGTGCAGCGACAAACTCGCGGCTCATCACCGTTCTGGCCGCGCTCGCCTACACGCTGGTCATTCTCATTGTCGCCTGGCGGGTGAACCGCGCAGCCTGGATCGCCAACACCGCAGCGGACGGCGCGCTGTTCCACACCATGCGGCGCAATACGCGGCTAGCCGCGTTGGTCTACGCCTGGGGCGCAGCCGCCTTTTTCGCGATCTACGGCTTGACCAACGTGCGCTGGCAACATGGCTTCCAGTACGGCACGGGCGCGGCTCTGTTAGCCGCAGCCTTCCTCTATTACGTGCACAAGATGGGTGCCGATGGTGCCGAAACCCCGCCTGCTGCATGGCTGACGGCGGCTCACGGCCTTGCGATCACGACCGGGCTGGTCTTCCTCGTCGGCGCCGGCAAACTCGGCTCCACCAAAGGCGACTGGCCGGCGAACTACATCTTTTTGTTCGGCGGCTTGGCCCTCGTCGGGCTGTGCTACATCGCTTTCCGCACCCAGGTGCGCGTGCTGAAAGCCTGAACGACTACTTCTGGCAGACCGCACAAAAAAAACTCGGACGCCCCGCCTGAACGACGCGCCGCACCGTTCCCGTGCAGGCTGCGCGCCGGCACGGCTCACCGGCGCGATCATAGACGTCGTGGCGGTCCTGGAAGGCCCCTGACGTGCCATCGGGCTGGCGATAATCGCGCAACGTTGATCCACCCGCTTCCACCGCTTCCGTCAGGACCTCACGAATAGCCCGCGCAAGGCGTTCGCTGCGCGCGTTCGCCTTGCCCGCATGGCCCGCCAGTGTTCCGGCCCGCCGCCGCGGCGACAAGCCGGCCCGGAACAAGGCCTCGCAGACATAGATATTACCCAAGCCGGCGACATTGCGCTGATCCATCAGGAACGCCTTGAGATCGGCCCGCCGCCCTACCGCGCGCTGCGCCAATGTTACCGCGTCGAGACCGTTGCCGAGCGGCTCGACGCCCAACGCCCGGAAAAGCGCATGCGCGTCCAGGTCGGCGGCTTTCTCCAGAAGCATGTATCCGAACCGGCGCGGGTCATTGTAGGTGACGCGCAAGCCGCCTGACGTTTCGAACACAACATGATCATGCTGCGGCAAGCGCCCCGTGTCATAGACATAGTCGCCGACGACGGCGCCCCGCTCAGCGCCACCATTGGCCACGATGAAGCGGCCGGTCATGCCCAAATGCACAATCAGAACTTCACCGTTGTCGAGATCGAGCCGCAGGTATTTGGCCCGCCGCCCGACACTGACCACGGTTCGGCCGGTCAATCTGCTGGCGAACTTGTCCGGAAACGGAAAGCGCAGGTCTGCACGGCGCACATCGACATGCGTCAGCATCTGGCCGGCGAGCGCCCGCTCAAGGGCGCGGCGAACCGTTTCGACTTCGGGCAGTTCCGGCATCGGGTCACTCGAAATTGGCTCTAGTTTGCTTTGTGCCGTCCGCAACGGCGCACCGTCAACGCATGCCAGCAAACCAACAGACGGGCTGGACAATGCCGCGCCGGCCCGCGACAACGTCGGCATGGCAGTGTCCGACAAGGCTCAGGATCACCCGCCGCCGCCCGCAGATGATGCGCCGCTGGCGACCGATCCCATCGCGCTTGAAATCTTGCGCGGCACCTCCCGGATGCTCATCGATGCCGGCTTGGTGCCGATTGCCGAATTCACGCTGCCCAACGGCCGCCGTGCCGACATTGCAGCCCTGGATCGCAACGGGTCCATCACCATTATCGAGATCAAGTCGAGCCTGGCCGATTTTCGCGCCGATCAGAAATGGCCCGAATACGCTGATTACTGCGACCACTTCTTCTTCGCCGTCAGGCCGGATTTTCCGCGCGAGATCCTACCCGGCGATTGCGGGCTGATCCTTGCCGACCGCTATGGCGCAGAAATAATTCGCCCGGCTTGGATCGCCCCAGCGTTACCCCCCGCGCGGCGTAAGATGCTGACGCTACGATTTGCCCGCATCGCAGCCCTACGCCTCGCGGCGGTGTCCGACCCCGCCGTGAAGGACCGGTCCGAAGCCAAGGACCTCTGAACGGAATTATTTCGGCGCGCGCTTGGCCAGGATACGCTGCAGCGTCCGCCGGTGCATATTAAGCCGACGCGCCGTCTCGGAAACGTTGCGGTTGCACAATTCATAAACCCGCTGAATGTGTTCCCAACGGACACGGTCCGCCGACATCGGGTTTTCCGGCGGCGGTGCCTTCGAATTCGGGGGTGCGAGAAGCGCGTCCGTCACATCGTCCGCATCGGCCGGCTTGGCCAGATAGTCAACCGCACCAAGCTTCACCGCGGTGACCGCTGTAGCGATATTCCCGTAGCCGGTCAGGACGATAATGCGGGCGTTGGGCCGCACGCGGGTCAATTCGGCGATCACATCGAGCCCGTTGCCATCCTCGAGCTTCAGGTCGATGACCGCAAAGGCGGGCGGGCTCTGCCGCACCAGATCGATGCCTTCCATCACCGTGAAGGCGCTGCGGACATGGAAACCGCGCTGCTCCATGGCACGCACCATGCGCTGCAAAAACGCCCGGTCATCGTCCACGATGATGAGCGAGCGGTCTTCCGGCAATTCGTCGGGCTTGAATGACAGATCTTCAGTCACGGGGGTCCTCCACGTGCGGCAAACTATAGTCTTGCCTCTGTGTAGCCAAGCGCAAACGCGCGATAAAGCATACCGGTGAACTGGTAAACAGATTAACGGTCGTAGACCTCGGCGACTGGCGGCCGGAATTGCGGACGCGGCAGCGCCGTCCCAGGACCCGATCGCTCGGCGCCGGCTTCATAGGCCTCGCGCGGCCAGATCAGCCTGACAATGGCGCCGCTTTGCGGGGGCTGGCGATTTTCCAGCGAAACGCGGGCCCCTGAGCGCTCCAGCAGCGTCTTGGCAATGAAGAACCCAAGACCCAGGCCACCGGCTTTGCTTTCCGATTTTCGCCCCCCGGCGGATCGCGTGGTGACATACGGTTCGCCCAGTGTGTCGATGATTTCGGGTGAAAAACCAGGGCCATCGTCGCTCAGCGTGACGGAGATCGACGTCAAATCCCACTCGCCCGTCAGGTCGACACGAACTTGCGCGAAATCGACCGCGTTCTCGATCAGATTGCCAAGTCCGTAGAGCACACCCGGCCGTCGCGCCGCCAAGGGTTGATCCTGCATCGCGGTGGCCATCCCGCTCGCGGGATGGACAAAGATGTGAATCGGCTTGCCGTCTCTCATATACGGTGCCGCCGCTTCCTCCAGCATCTCCTGCAAGGAAATGTTGCCGTGCAGCGGGTCCTGCTCGGTCGGGTGCTTTGTGAGCTTCTGCAATATCTCGCGGCAGCGCAGCGCCTGCTGTCGCAGCAGCTCGATGTCTTCGGCCAGCACGCTATCATGGGGTATGCTGGCCTGGATCTCCTTGGTGACCAGTACGATCGTCGACAGCGGCGTACCCAGCTCATGCGCCGCCGCCGCCGCCAACCCATCGAGTGCGTGCAGCTTCTGTTCCCGCGCCAATACGAGTTCGGTCGCCGTCAAAGCGGCCGACATCAACTTGCTCTCTCGTGTCAGCCGACGCGCATAAAGCGCCATGAACAGCATCGTCGAGACCACCGCCGTGACCATACCGAAATCGTACAGCAGAGGATGCTCCAGAGGCCGGTCACTAAACCAAGGCAGCGGAAAGTTGGTGGTCAACAGCACGGCAGTGGCCAGCGCCGCCAGCAGCGCCAGCGCAATCGTATGCCGCGGCGGCAACGTCGCTGCCGAAACGGTCACCGGCACAACCAGCAGCATCGTGAAAGGGTTTTGCACCCCGCCCGTGAAATACAAGAGCGCAGCAAGTTGAATAATGTCGTAGGCAAGGAGCACCGTCGCCAGACGCGAAGAGAGCCGGTGACGCGCTGGAAAGCGCACCGCGAGAAAAACGTTGAGCCATGCCGAACACGCGATAAGAAACAGGCACCAGCCGACCGGCAGCCGAAAATGAAGCAGCAGCGCGACAACCGCGATGGCCGTCAACTGACCCAGTACGCCAAGCCAGCGCAGCCGGACGATCGTCTGCAGACGAAGCTGACTATCCTCTTCGCTCGCCTGCCACAGCAGGCTCAGGATTGATCGCTCGGACGACACGCCTGGAATAGTCCTTCCCACTAGGCCTCTAAGTCATCGGCCGGTTGTGCGTTCACAACCATAGGCTCGCCGGCGTTGCAAGTCTGCCCGCCGCTCGCTATCTCCGCATCGGTGGCGCAAGGGGTCAAGACACCATCTGTCTTCACCTTTACCGAACCGCTTACTGTGCAACGGCACTCATCAGCTGCCCTAAGCTGCGGTCCGCCGGCCCGCTACGGACCTGGAGAAACACGCATGACGCTGTCGAACAGGACGATCGCCCTCGCTCTCGGCCTATTGGCCGGTGTCGGAACCGCTTACATTGCGCTCAATCTACCTGGCAACTCTGGCCCGCAGGCGACGGGCCGCGTTGCCATTGGAGGTCCGTTCAGCCTTCTCGACACGACCGGCCAGCGCCGCACAGAGAAAGATTATGCCGGCAAACCGATGCTGGTCTTCTTCGGTTTCACGAATTGCCCCGACGTGTGCCCCTCGGGCTTGCAGACGCTCACTGTCGCCTTGGATAAACTGGGCGACAAGGCCAATGGCTTGACGCCGCTCTTCATCACGGTTGATCCCGAACGCGACACTCCCCAATCAATGGCAGCCTATATCAAAAGCTTCCACCCGCGTATTCAGGGACTAACCGGCACACCCCAAGACGTACAGGCCGCCATCAAGGCTTATCGTGTCTATGCGGTCAAAGTCCCCGATGAAAAAGATCCCACGCGCTACAGTGTGGATCATAGCTCGTTCTTCTATCTCATGAACGCCAACGGCGAGTATACGAAGCATTTTCCGCATTCTACAGATGCCGACGTTCTCGCCAAGGCACTGGCAGCAGCCTTATGATGATGTCGCCGCGCGTGCGGGCCATTGCACGCACTGCGGCCATTCGCTTATGACACCGCGTTGCCACACTCGCAGTGCACCCAGCGCGTGCGAGAAAAAAATCTGCTCGCCCATCGGCCACCGAACTTGGTAGGTGTGTCACCATCGTTCGCAGCGCTGCAGTGATGTGCGCTTGTGATCTGTCAAATGCGATTGAACGCGATTGACGAAGGTTCGAGAACGTCTTCGTATCGCGGCATGGTCAGGACCATGGCAGTGAGCTGGGACAGTGAGCTGGCAAAACCAATGACAACATGCGGAAAGTTCCGTTCATTCGAGGACGTAAATGCGGAAGTCTAAAGCGCCTCAAGTGACGACGCTTTCAAAGCGGGAGACCGAACGCGTCGGTGCTCCCGTCGAAGTCCGCCGCCATCCGGCGGCACGCCGTCTAACGCTGCGCGTCAGTCGCACGCGGCGCGCCGTCATCGTAACGCTTCCCGTCCAATGCGGGATCGAGGAGGCGGGCTTGTTCCTCAATCGCAATATCGAATGGGTCCGCGAGCGCCTCGACAGTTTGCCCGAACCCATGCCGTTTCGCGGCGGCATGCTCATCCCTCTTCGCGGAATCGCGCATCGCGTCGTCATGCCGGGCGAGATCCCGCGCCGCCGCGCGGTACGTCGCGTCGATGCGTTTCCCTTTCCCGAACTGCACGCACCAGGCGAACTGGTTTCCGCTATCAAGCGCCTCGAACAATGGTTCGCCCGCGAGGCCCGCACCGACCTTGAACAGCGCGTTGCCTGGCATGCCGCTCGTCTCGACGTCAAACCCGGCCGACTGACCATTCGCGACCAGACCAGTCGCTGGGGCTCGTGCTCAACGACAGGCGCACTGTCGTTCTCCTGGCGTCTCGTGCTCGCCCCGCCGGCAATCCTCGATTATGTCGCCGCGCACGAAGTCGCGCACTTACGTGAGATGAATCATGGCGCGCGCTTCTGGACACTCGTCCGCAAAACCTGCCCGGCCATGGACGAGGCCAAACGATGGCTGCGCATCTACGGCATGGATCTTCACCGCTACGGGGGCGAAGGCGGAACCTGATTTCCGCTAGGGCGATTGGGCTCTGCTCGGTGCGCCCAGCGTCATCATCCCAGGCAACGATTCCACCAGCTTGCGCTCCGGCTGACTCCCAGCCACCGTCGGCGCCGATGTATCGGCGCCGTCCGCCGGCAATCCGGCGAGCGCCCGGGCCACAAAATCTTCATCGATCCGCGTCTCGGGATAGGCCTCTGCATCGGCACGCTTCTCGATTTTCGCCTTTGGCTTGGCGTTCGGCGGCACTCTCGTCGGCATCCGCCAGGGCAGAAGTTCGGGCGGCGGCGCGCTCTCACTGGCCAACACTCCCGCAGCCCCAACCGGCGGCAAGGCATCTGTACCGGTCAGCGGCAGGCTTTCCTTGCCGATATGCGCCGCCGCCATGATCCGGTTCCAGATCAACGCCGGCAAGTAGCCGCCCGTCGCCTTGCGCATCGGCGTACCATCATCGTTGCCGGTCCACACCCCGCCGGTGAAATGCGCCGTATATCCAATGAACCATGCGTCGCGAAAATCCTGACTGGTCCCCGTCTTGCCGGCGGTCGCATGACCGGTCAGTTCCGCGCGTTTGCCCGTCCCTTCCTCGACGACCGTTTGCAGCATGCCGTTCAGAGCAGCGATGGACGCCGGTGCCGCGACCAATTCGGACGACGGCGCCGGCCGCGCATAAAGCACGCGCCCGGTGCCGGACCGGATTCGGCGGATGATATGCGGCTCGACTACGGAACCTCCGGACGCGAACGCGCCATAGGCCCCTGTGAGATCGATCAGCGAGACCTCCGATGTCCCCAGCGCCAGTGACGGCTCGTTCCGCAGCGACGCCTCGATGCCCAGATGCCTTGCCAGCGCGACCACTTTGTCCGGCCCCACATCCATGATCAGCCGCACCGCCACCGTATTGACCGACTGCGCCAACGCCTGGCGCAACATGATGGCTCCACCGAACCGGCCGTTATCGTTTTTCGGCGACCAGCCTTCGAGATTGAACGGCAGATCGTAGGCGACACTGTCTGGCGTGTAGCCTTTCTCCAGCGCAGCCAGATAGACGAACGGCTTGAACGCCGATCCCGGCTGCCGCATGGCTTTCACCGCCCGATTGAATTGGCTTTCGCGATACGAGCGTCCCCCGACCATCGCCCGAACACCGCCCGATGTGTCCATCACCACGACAGCCGCTTGGCTGGCATCGAGCTTGGCGCCTTCTTGCGCGATCGCGGCCTCAACGACATTCGACGCATGGCGCTGCAATTCCCGGTCGATCGTGGTGTCGACGATGATCTCGCCGTTGCCACCACCCAGCGCGTCCGGCATTCGGTCGAGCACATAGTCGATGGCGTAATCGGCCGTCTGCCGCTCCTGGTCCCGGCGGGCGCCGGCAAAAACGATCCGTTTCGATCGCGCCGTCTGTTCTTCCGCCGCGCTGATCAGCCCCGCATCATGCATCTTCGACAGAACGCTATGACTGCGCAGCAGCGCCAGCTTCGGGCTCGATGTCGGCGCGAACCGGGACGGCGCCTTCAAGAGCCCCGCGATGACGGCCGCTTCCGCCAGCGTCAGCGCGCGAGCGGACTTATCGAAGTAGCGTTGCGCGGCGGCCTCGATGCCATAGGCACCGCCACCGAAATAGACGCGATTGAGGTAGAGTTCGAGGATCTCTTCCTTGCTCAAACGAAGTTCGAGCCACAGCGCGAGGGCAACTTCCTCGATCTTGCGGCCGAGCGTCCGCTCGGGCGAAAGGAACAGATTTTTCGCCAATTGCTGCGTCAGCGTCGACCCGCCCTGCGCAAAGCGGCCGGTCCGCAGATTGACGAACGTGGCCCGCACCAATCCCCAAGGATCAATGCCCCAGTGCGACCAGAACCGCCGGTCTTCCGTGGCGATCACGGCATCGATCACGCGCTTGGGAACGAGATCGAGCGGGATGTAATCGTGCGCCGTCCCGCGCTCGGCCAGCACGCTTCCGTCCCGCGCCAGGATGCGGATGGGTTGTCCCGACACCGCCGTCCGCAGCGATAGCGGATCGGGAATGGTGATCGTGTAGGCGACCATCATCACGGCAAGGGCCGCTGCGGCCAGTGAGACAGCGGCAAAGGGCACGAGCACGATAATACGCGTCCGCGGGCTGAGAACGCGCAGCGCGCGCGCAGCGCGCCGCTTCACCGCGCCATTGCGGCCGCCGGAAACGAGCATGAACAACCGGGTCGCCGCGCGCTGCAGTTGTCCCGCGCCACGAGATACGCGAAGTTTGCCGCGACCCCGCTTAGACCCACCCATGCCCCACACCCGACACTCAGCTTGCCGCGCCGCCGGCATCGACACCGGCAGGCTCTCAACGTTTAAAACCGAACGTAGGTGGTCAGCCTTAAGACCCAGTTAACCAACACGGCAGCGAACCTTGATCCTGCGCAAGGAACGCGCCCGGCTTTCATCTGATATGGACACACGGCCGTCACCAAGGAGAGCTGTCCATGCGCCTGATTTTCTTCGTCGCGGCAATCGCTGTCACATCTGCAGCCAGCCGGCTGGCCGCCGAAGAATTGGGTAATGCCCAGCGCGGACTTGCCTACGCCCAAGCAAACTGCGCTGGATGCCACGCCATTCTCCGCGATGACACGAACTCGCCCAACCCGGATTCGCCCGCTTTCAAGGCAGTTGCCGACACGCCGGGTATGACCCGGACGGCACTGAGCGTCTTTTTCCGTTCGCCACACCCGACGATGCCGAACCTGATTATCGCCCCTGAGGATGCCGACGACCTGATCGCCTACATCATGAGCCTGAAAGGCGACGCAGCACCCACGCCTAACTAGTCGCGGCCGCGCCGCACGATCGGCACGCGGCCTCTCCAGGTACCGTCGGCCACCCGCAGCCGCATTTGCCATGCCCCGCCGGCACCACGCCGTGCCCGACGGCGATCCGCTCGTCGAAGACGAAGCACGCCCCATCCCACAAACTTTCGCTGGCCGGCACCTCTTCGAGGTATTTCAGGATGCCACCCTGCAGATGATAGACGTCGTCGAATCCGTGCGCGCGAAGATAGGCGGAGGCCTTCTCGCACCGGATGCCGCCGGTGCAGTACATCGCAATCGTCCAGTGCTTTTCGGGATCGAGATTCTCGGCGACATACGTCTTGAAGTCGGAAAATGAGCGCGTCCGAGGATCGACAGCACCGCGAAACGAACCAATCGCCACTTCATAATCGTTGCGCGTATCGA
The DNA here is from genome assembly GCA_022844105.1 of Hyphomicrobium sp. GTDB lineage: Bacteria > Pseudomonadota > Alphaproteobacteria > Rhizobiales > Hyphomicrobiaceae > JAGVSR01. The sequence goes on from JALHMJ010000004.1 coordinate 120,493, forward strand.
TCAGGAAAACGTCGTCGCGCGCGATCAGCGCATTCCAGGCTTGTGGCTTGACGTAGGTGCCGGCCCGCACATTCGGATCGGCCTCCAGGGCGCCGAAAGTGAGGATCTCCGGCTTGACCTTGACCTTCCAGCGTTGAAAGGGCGCAACTTCGGTGACGCTCGACTTGGCTTCAATCCCGGCAAATCGCGGATCAGCGCGCAGAAAGTCGAGGAGTACTGCAACGCCGCTATTGGGCCCGGCAATGGTTGCGTTGATCCCTTCCCGCGCGATGAGGACAGTGCCGCGCAAATTCTCACGTTCGCCGAGTGCCATCACCGTGGCCCGCAGCGCGTCACAGTCCTCGATGAGCGTAAACGTGTAAAACGCCGATACGGTATAGGGCATGGCAGCCCATCAGACGTCGAGGTTTTGCACGTTGAGTGCGTTTTCCTGAATGAACTCGCGCCGCGGTTCGACGACATCGCCCATCAGCTTGGAGAATATCTCGTCGGCCTCGGCCAGATCCGCAATTCGGACCTGCAGCAACGTGCGTGCATCACGGTCGAGGGTCGTCTCCCAAAGCTGATCGGGGTTCATCTCGCCCAGACCCTTGTAGCGCTGCAACGATAACCCCTTGCGTCCCGCTTCGTAGATGGCATCGAGCAGGCTGCGCGGACCATACACCGGAATGGTTTCAGTTTTCCGCTTCAGCTTTGCCGGCTGCCCGTAAACCTCCGCCAGTGCGCCCCGACGCTCATTAATGCGCCGCGCATCGAGCGACGCGATAAGGCCGCGATCAAGCGTATGGGCTTCGGCGACGCCACGCACCTCGCGCCGGACGACATAGCCCTCGTTGCCGACACGGCCGTGCCAACCCGTCTCGGTCTCCTCGGCCAGTTGATCGAGTCGGGTCGCCAGCGATTGTGCCGCCTCCTCGGCCCGCTCCTGCGTCTGCAGCAATTCGACATTGAGCAAACCCATGATCGCCGCCTGCTCAACGATGCCGCGATTGTAGCGCGAATGCAGCTGATCGATGAGGTTGGTGACAATCCGCGCCTCTTTGACGACCTCACGCAGATCCTGCCCGCCCCGCTCGCCGTCAACGGTAACGAGTGTCGTATCTTCCAGGCCGCTGTCGATGAGGTAGTCTTCCAGCGCCCTCTGATCTTTCAGGTACGTGCTCGACTTGCCGCGCGCAACTTTGTACAGCGGCGGCTGTGCAATATAGACGTGCCCCTTCTCCACCAGCTCCGGCATCTGCCGGTAGAAGAATGTCAAAAGCAGCGTGCGGATGTGCGCGCCGTCAACATCGGCGTCCGTCATGATGATGATCTTGTGGTAGCGCAGTTTCGACAAATCGAAATCGTCGCGGATGCCCGTGCCGAGCGCGCCGATGATATTGGTCACCTGCTCGGACGACAGCATTTTGTCGATGCGCGCCCGTTCCACGTTCAGGATTTTGCCGCGGATCGGCAGCACCGCCTGATACTCGCGCTTGCGGCCCTGCTTGGCCGAACCACCGGCCGAGTCACCCTCGACGATAAACATTTCCGTGTTGACCGGATCGCGATCCTGGCATTCGGCGAGCCCGCCCGGCAGCCGCAGACCGTCGAGAGCGCCTTTGCGCCGTGTGAGTTCACGCGCCTTTCGCGCGGCCTCGCGCGCCAGCGCTGCCTCCACGATCTTACCGACGATCGTCTTGGCTTCCTTCGGATGCTCTTCGAACCACGCCGACAACTGATCGCCGACGGTGTTTTCAACGACCGGCTTCACTTCCGACGAGACCAGCTTGTCCTTCGTCTGCGAGGAAAACTTCGGGTCCGGCACTTTAACAGACAGCACGCAGGTCAATCCTTCACGCGCATCCTCGCCCGTCAGATCGACCTTTTCCTTCTTCGCGATCCCGCTCTCGTTGGCGTACTTGTTGATCACGCGCGTCAGCGCCGCGCGAAAGCCGGCCAGATGCGTGCCACCGTCGCGCTGCGGAATGTTGTTGGTGAAGCATAAAACATTCTCGTGGTAGCTGTCGTTCCACCACAACGCCAGTTCGACGCCGATGCCTTCCTTTTCGCCACGGATCATCAGCGGCTCGGTGATGAGCGCCTGTTTGGAACGGTCGAGATAGCGCACGAATGCGGCCGTTCCGCCTTCGTAATAGAATTCCTCGCGCTTGACGTCCGCGTGCCGATTGTCCGTCAGGATGACCTTGGCGCCGGAATTGAGAAACGCCAGCTCGCGCAGCCGGTGCTCGATCGTCGGATAATCAAATTCCAACATCGTGAATGTCTTCGGCGAGGGTAGGAACGTGACCTCCGTGCCGCGCTCGCCGTTGGCTTCCCCGATGACTTTCAAGGGCGCGGCCGCGACGCCATCGCGAAACTCGATGTCGTGTTCTTTACCTTCCCGCCAGATGCGCGCCTTGAGCCAGGTCGAAAGCGCATTGACCACCGACACGCCGACACCGTGCAGACCGCCCGACACCTTGTACGAGTTCTGGTCGAACTTACCTCCCGCATGCAGTTCGGTGAAAACGATCTCGGCCGCCGACCGCTTCGGGTCCTGGTCGTCGTCGTTCTTGATGCCGGTCGGGATGCCGCGTCCATCGTCGCGCACGGTGCACGATCCGTCGGCGTTGAGCGTCACCTGACACGACTTCGCGTGCCCGGCCAGAACTTCGTCGATGGCGTTGTCCACCACCTCATAGATCATGTGATGCAGACCCGACCCATCGTCGGTATCGCCGATGTACATGCCCGGACGCTTGCGCACCGCATCGAGACCTTTCAGCATCTTGATGCTGTCGGCTCCATAGTCGTCGACGGGCGTTTTGCGGGCGGGTTCGGCGCTCATTCGTAACCTGTTTTTTCTGATCCTGATTTGCTCCGTGGATTATACCACGCGAACCGCCGCGAAAGCCAAAAAAGCATACGGATCAGCGCCCCAATCCAAAAGAAATAGTGGTTCTAATTCAACGCTTTGCGTGCGCGGCGGTATCGCGGCATTATAGCCCCGGTGTAAATCGCGCCTGACCCTCATCGACGGCGACGAAAAGCGCGTCCCCTTCCAGCGCGCAAAAGGCTTCCCGATCCGTCCCGGTCATGAAGGCTTGCGTGCCAATTGTCAGGATTTCTTGAAACAGCGCCGCTCGTCGCGCGGCGTCCAGATGCGCCGTCACCTCATCGAGAAGCAGGATCGGCGCCCGCCCGCCCTGCCGTTCCGCCGTCAGTTCCGCGTGCGAAAGTACGAGACCCAGAAGCAGGGCCTTCTGCTCGCCCGTTGAACACACCCGCGCCGGCATGGACTTCGGACCGTGCACCACCTGCAGATCCGACCGGTGCGGCCCCTCCAGCGTGCGCCCCGCCGCGCGATCCCGCTCACGGCCCGCGCGCAGCCCGGCGCGATAGCGCTCCTCCACATCGAGCGCGGCCATCGCGGCAAGGTCCGCTTCAAGCGTTCCCTCGACCGCGACGACGGCCCATGGAAATGCGGAATTGTGATCCCGCTCGCGCCGCCGCTCCGAAATGGCGCCAAGCGCGGCCGCCGCATCCGCCCGCGCCGCCGCGATCGCAACACCTGTCTCGGACATCACCTCTTCCAGGCCCAGGAAGCGTGCGTTGTCGCGCACGTCGTCCGCAAGCAGCCGATTGCGCTGCTGCATGGCCCGCTCGAAGCGCGACGCGCGCCGCCCGTGTTCGGCATCAAAACACAAGATCAAGCGGTCGAGGAACCGCCGCCTCTCAGACCCGGCACCGGTGAAAAGCCCGTCCATTGCCGGCGTTAGCCAGGTCACTTCGACATAGTCGGCAAGAACACCCGACCCCGGCTTTGTCACGCCGTCGATGCGCACGATGCGCCCTGTCGCAGCCACTCCTCCCGCAGCAAGACCTGTACCGATATCGACAGCACCCAAGTCCGTGTGCACGCGCGCCGCGACCGACCAGCTTGCGTCACCGGGCACGCGCGCCAGATCGGCGTAGGCCGCACGACGCAATCCTTGCCCCGGCGCCAACAGCGACACGGCCTCAAGAAGGTTGGTTTTGCCCGATCCGTTGGCCCCCGCCAGCACCACCGGCCGAGGTCCCAATTCGAGAGTCGCGGCTTGGTAGTTGCGAAAATTGGTGAGCGTCAGCCGCTCGACCCAAAGGCGCGGGGCCGCGTCAGCCATGGTCATCATTCCAGACTGGATCGGGCCAAACAGATCCGTCTCACACCCGCATCGGCATCAAAACGTACAGCGCGCCGTTGTCTTCGCTGTCTTTGATCATGGTCGGCGAGCCCGCGTCCGCCAATAGAAAACGCGCTTCCTCGCCTTCGACCTGGCTCGCGATGTCGAGCAGATAGCGCGCGTTGAAGCCGATTTCGATCGGCGCGGCATCGTACGTGACGGCGATTTCTTCCGTGGCGCTGCCACCTTCCGGATTGTTAACGGAAAGCACGAGCTTATTCTTCGAGATTGCGAGCTTGACGGCCCGCCCACGCTCACTCGCAACCGTCGACACGCGATCGACCGCCGCCGTGAAGATGCTGTTGGGAACCAGCATCTCCTTGTCGTTCGACTGCGGAATGACGCGCCCATAATCGGGGAACGTGCCATCGATCAGCTTCGACGTCAGCGTCACCGTGCCGATCTCGAACCGCACCTTGGCCGCCGACACCGAGATGCGCACCGGATCGGTCACACCTTCAACCAGCCGCTGTAATTCGTGCACCGTCTTGCGCGGGATGATGACGCCCGGCATCCCGGCGGCACCCTTCGGCAAATCGAGTTCCGCCTGTGCCAGCCGATGCCCGTCGGTTGCCACCGCACGCAGCATCGGCTTCTTGTTCGTCTCCGCCGTGTGCAGGAAAATCCCGTTCAAATAGTAGCGCGTCTCCTCGGTCGAAATCGCAAACCGTGTCCGGTCGATGATGCGTTTCAGTTCCGCTGCCGGCACCTCGAAGGAATGCCCCAGATCGCCGGCCGCGATATCGGGGAAGTCCTCCGGCCCGAGCGTCTGCAGCGCGAACCGCGCCTGCCCCGCCGTGAGCGTCAGCCGTTCCTTTTCCGCATCGCGCTTCAATTCGATCTGCGCCCCGTCGGGCAATTTGCGCACGATGTCATGCAGCATGTGCGCCGGCACGGTCAGGGCGCCCGGTTGCGTCACGTCCGCCTTGGCTTCTTCGACAACCTCACGCTCCAGATCGGTGGCCTTGAATTCCAGACCTGCGGGCGACGCCTTGAGCAGCACGTTCGACAGGATCGGGATAGTGGTGCGCCGTTCGACGACACTCGTGACATGCCCGAGAGCTCGCGACAGTTCGCCTTTTTCGATCACCAGACGCATGTCTTGCTTGCCCTTGAGCTTGCTGCGGGGAATTGCGTTCGAACGTAAATGAGATGAGCGCCAAGACGCCACCCCAGGCGGCCCGGTGCGCCACCGGCGAGTGCCGGCACAGCTCCAGGGACCACGAACCGGGGATTCGCGGAAGGGCTGCAAAATGACCCGATCCCCCGCGCCGTTCAAGTGTTCCGGCAGCCCATAGGAGGCAAATCCCGCCGGGGTCCCCAAAAAACACGAGACGAGGTCGCGTTTTCGCCGTCCCCGACTCCCCAAAACAAGAGACGGGGCCGCGTTTCCGCGATCCCCGTACTCCCACCCCGCAACGTTTCGCCGCCTAAAGCGGCGAACGCGTCAGACCCGACGAGCTTTTGCCCTCTCTCCCGTCAGGTCCCCAAAAACCGGCGCCCAGACCTTGCGTCCTAGTGCGCCAGCATCTTCTTCAGGTCATCCAGTTCGTCCCGGAGACGCTGATTGCCGTTGAGTTCACCCTCGATCTTGCGAATCGCATGCAGCACGGTTGTATGATCACGGTTGCCAAAACGGCGCCCGATCTCCGGCAGCGACCGTGCCGTCAGCTGCTTGGCGAGATACATCCCGATCTGGCGCGGCCACACGACCGAGCGATGCCGGCGCTGCGAAAGCAGGTCACCCTTCGACACGCCGAAATGGCGCGACACGACCCGCAGGATGTCCTCGATCTTGATCCGCCGCTGATCCCCGCCCGAATGTATGAGATCGCGAATGACCGTCTCGGCGATATCCGGCGTCAGAGTGCCGCGAACGTGCTGCCACGTCTGGTGCAGGCGATTGACCGCGCCTTCCAGTTCGCGGCCGTTTTCAGTCAACCGCTGCGCCAGCATTTCCAAGATTTCGCGCGACAATTCGAAGGCAGGGTCGGTGAGCTTCTTTTCCGCCACCCGCCGTTCGAGCACCTTCATGCGCAAGTCTTCGTCAAATGCGCCGATCTCGGTGACGAGACCCCGCTGCAGTCGCGACCGCATGCGTTCGTTGAGGCGCTCGATATGTCCGGGCGGACGCGACGACGCCACCACCACCTGCCGGCCACCATCGAGAAGGGCATTAATGATGTGCTCGAACTCCTGCTCGGTTTTCTCTCCCTGGAGAAACTCCAGATCGTCGATGAGCAGCATGTTGACGTGCCGGAATCGTTCCTTGAACGCCAGCGGATCAGAGCTGCGCACGGCTTCGACGAACTCGTACCGGAAACGCTCGGCCGTCAGATAAAGCACGTTGGCCGTCGGAGCGCGCCGGCGCACGTCCCACGCGATCGCCTGCAAAAGATGCGTTTTGCCGAGCCCGACCGAGGAGTGAAAGAACAACGGATTGATGCCGGGCGACCCGCTCAGCACCGTTTCGGCGGCCTGGACGGCAGCGGCATGCGCCAGGCGATTTGGCGCGCCAACGATGAAGTTCTCAAATGTGTGGTGCGGATAGAGAGGCGAACCGTCGACCCCGCCGGCTGGAATGCGTGCTGGCACCGAATGGCCAACGCCGACACTACCAGCCCGCATCGCCAAGGGCCGCGAACCCTGCTCCGGAGGCGATTGCGCCCCGCGGTGATCGTGCGCGGAAGCTTCACCGCGCTGCGCTTCGGCCAGCGAACTGACGACGCGAAGATTCTGGCCGCCCGGCTGGCGCAATTGCACATCAACCCGTTCCGCACCTTTGAATTCGAGGCGGCTGCACGCCAGCAGATCGTCGATGTAGTGTGATTGAATCCAGTTGCGCAGGAACTTGACCGGCACCGATGCCGTCACGGTCTTGCCGTCGAAGCCGTCGAAATCGAGCGTCTTGAACCAGGACGTATAGATGTCGTCACCAAGACGCGCCTTGAGGGCGGCATGAACTTTCCTGCCGCGCGGCTCTTCGGTTGGCTGCAGTGCTTCCGACGTTTGCATTGTGCTACCCCGCACTTGAACTTATTCCTTCACGCGATCCGGGCATGGCTCCGCCATTTGCCGTTTGCCCTCGAGCAACGGCGGCTTCACGTCCAGATCTCTCAAAAGTCGAGCGCGCTACCCTTGCGCCCAAGGAAGACCAGCCGCCTTCCAACCAGCGACTGTCCCCCTATGGCGTCTGGCATCGGGAGGACCCTCGAAACCATCCGCCACATTGTGACACCGGCTGTATCCAACCGACGTCATAACCTCAGCCGCAGAGCGGCTTCGGGCTCCACTCCGGCAAATGAAGAACAGATCGGTGTCCTTCGCCTTGCCGGCCTGCTCCAGTATTCGCGAGAGGCGGACGGCGAACTCGGGGTCCACCCGGCCGTCCAGAGATTGCCACTCGAGCGTCAGGACCTGCCGGTCCAACCCCGAAAGATCGGGGAGTCCGACAAACGTCCATTCGGCCTTCGTCCGCACGTCGATAAGAACGGCCGCTTTGCTGCTTTGAAGACGAGCCCAGGTCTCCTGCACGGGCACATCATCGACACTCAAAGCTGAACTCCTTTTTCAACGGGACCGAACGCTCCGCAATGGACTGGCTTGCGCCTATCCCTCGAACCTTCCTGCCGCACAGCCAAGAGAGTTCGGATTGAAACTCATTTACACAGGGATGCGAAACAGCATTCCTCATCCCTAATCAGCCTGAGCGGCCAGCTGGACGAGAACGCTTCACACTGATGACGAGCAAACCAAAACGCGAAACGCACTTCAGGTTGGGGCTCGACGCACACCGAAACACGATAAAATTCACACGACATGCCCACAAGCGGGGCACACCCCATTAAGTATCCCTTAACCCAACTCCGCGCAAGCAGCCGCAACACCCCCAACGGTCAGAAAAAGCCATTGAAATCATTGATGTTTTTAACTCGCTGACTCTCAGATTCAAGGCCAGCTCCAGCGTCTTTCGCATTGATCGCGAAGCGCTTTTACTCCCCAACCCCGCACCCCTCTTGACACCGCGCGCAAATCACTCCGGCCTTGCATTTTTTACCATCAGCCCGATAGGCCTCGCCGCGACCCATCAACAACCTTGTCCCCCAACCGCCCGGAAATCCACGGGTTAGCGATGTTCAAAAACCTAGCGCCACTCAGCACGAGCCCTTCCTCTGTTGCGAACACGTCACAATAGGGACAATAGAGTTCGAACCTTCAGCATCACCGTTGACGCGTTATCATGGGCTTCTGCGGACAACAGACAAGAAATCGCAATAAAAAACCGGGCACGAAGGCCCGGTTCCAATTTCCGCATTGAGACCGCAAGCGCCGGCGCAATTACGCCATGCTCTTCACGCGCGCCGTCAGGCGCGACACCTTACGGCTCGCAGCTTTCTTATGCAGGATACCCTTTTGGGCCGTACGCGCCAGGATCGGCTCGACCGATTTCAAAGCGGCGGCGGCCTTGACCTTATCGCCGGTTGCGATGGCTTCCTCGACGCTGCGCACCGTCGACTTCAGCCGCGAGCGGCGCGTCTTGTTACGCGCCGTGCGGGTGATCATCTGGCGAGCGGCTTTCTTTGCCGAGGACGTATTGGCCATAACGTTGATTTCCTTGTCTTTTTCGCGTGTGGAGACGGGGCGTCCCTGGCGCCGCCCTGAACCAGGCGGGGAGGGGCCGCAAGCCGGCCAGCCAACACCGATTATTAAATGGAGTTGCGCCCGGAACCGAAGAACCGGGCGTTGCTTGGCGCGGTCTATAGCTTTTGCCCCGCATACGGTCAACGGCCATTGCGCCAAATGGGCTTCCGGTCGCCCTACGATGGCCGCCCGTCGATTGCATCAACCATGGCCCCATGCCACCTAGGATGACGACGGCAGCGACCGGCAGGGGCGACGACGCCGCGATGCCCACAGTCACATCCTCTCACTCGGTCTGGCCACTACGCCACACAATCTATGAAATCATCGAAGTCGGCCGCGGCGACAACCGACTCAGCCGCGCCTTCGATACATTTGTTCTCACTCTGAACCTGCTCAATATCGCCGCGTTGATCAGGCCACATCGACCGGCCTCCACGATCAATCAATGTTGGCCCGGCCCGTGAACGTGGAAACCGCCATCGCAGCAAGTTTCGCCACCGCCGCGGCGCCGAGGATGACCGCCGCCAGCGGAATGATGCCCGGCGCAATCTCCAGCAGGTTGACCATATAGAACGCGGCGAATGCGCCGCCGAGCCCCGCAAGGCCTCCGGCCAGCGTCGACAGGATTGAACCGTCGGCGAGTCCGATCAGGCCCCCGACAATCAGCCCCGGATAAATACTGGGCCAGAAATGATCGTCCATCACGGCGCTCCCGAATTGCTTCGCAATGCCCCGTCTTCCGCTGGGAGCCACTGGTCATGCGCTGATCAAGATCAAAGCCGGTCAAGAAGAAGGGCTGGATGCGGCCGGAATGACACGCACGGCGACAACGGTCGCGTTGTCCTGATGCGGATCCCGCACCGCCTCGACCGCCCGGATAAGCGCATGCGCCACGGCCTTCGCGCCGTCCGCCGCATAGGCCGACACGATCCGTTCCACCTCGCTCTGTTCGAGCGTCTGCAAGCCGTCGCTGGCCAGGATGACATAATCCCCCGGCTCCACGGCCAGAGGCTTCTTTGAAATGTCGACCAGGTCGATGTCATCCCCGGTCACCGCCGATCGCAGCATATGCCGGCGTGGATCGCGACGCGCCTCTTCCATGCTGATATGGCCCGCCTCGGCCATGCGATCGAGTTCGGGAGCCAGGGAATGATCTTCATTCAGCAGTGCGATCTCCCCGCGCCGGTAGAGCATCAGCGGACTGTCACCGACCGACACCCACTGCGCGCCATCATTTGAGAAAACAACGCCGACGAGTGTCGATCCCATCCCCGACAAGGCCGGATTCTCGTGCACTTTGCCGGCAATCGCCTCGTTGGCCGCCGCCAGCGCCGAGATCAATCGTGCATGTGTATCAGCGCCCTGCTCCTGCGCATAGGCATCGACAAAGGTCTCGCACACCGTCTGGCTCGCCAGCGCGCCACCCGCATGACCACCCATGCCGTCAGCGAGAATGGCCACGAGTTCGCGTACCGCGCCTTTGCGGCCTGTCGGTGAGACGTAATCGTCCCCCGGCCACAGCATGGCGCTGTCTTCCTGATAGTTTCGCGCTCCTTTGGTGGAGCAACTTGCACGATCGAACACGATCATCCGCCAGAAAACCGGGACCTCAACGAAACCAGAACCTTAATGGGCCGCAGCCGCAAATCAGCCATCCGCCAGGGCCGACCAGTCGAACTCTGCACCACAGAAAGGCACGAACACGAGTTGTGTGCGCCCCATGGTGATGACGTCCATGGCTTGCAATGCGACAGCAGCCGTCGGCCGCCGGTCATTTAGTGAAACGACGTTTGTCTTGGCAAGATTGGGCACGAACAAGAAAGAGCGATCCGAGCTGTCATAGCGGATGTAGGCCTGTTCCTCACCCGAAATAGCGTCATCTCCGAAATCGATGGCGATGCGGTTACCCGCCGCGCGGCCGACCGTGTTGTTGCCCTCGAAGATCGGCCGATATTGCCCGATACCCGGGCCGCCGACGATAACGAGCCAGCCAACGACCGGATCCGTCTCGAAGACGCCGCGTTTGACTTGTTGCTTGCCACGCACGAGCGACGTCCGCGCCGGCTCCTCGGTGGCGGGCTTTTGCGGGGAACGAAACACGCGCGTTGTTGGCGGCCGATCCGCTTCCGCCATGGATTGATCGAGCGGTCGCGGCGCGCCTTTGACCTCGCGCGCGGCATCTGCGGCCGACGGGCTTGCTCCCGGTGCGCCGTTTTGCGGCTCACCCGTCGCAGCAAGCGCCTCGGCGACCTTCGCTGCCATATCCGGCATGACCGGCATCGGCGGAGGCGTCGCGGAAACGGACACTGCGCTGCCGGCGGCAGCGGGAACCGTGTCATCGCGGCTCGCGGCGGCGAGAGCGTCCTTCAGAGAACCGAATAACGAATTGCGGGCTTGTGGTCCGACTGCGGCGCTCGACATGGGCGGCTCCTGGAAAAAGCGCGATGGCGTTGTCACGAGAAATGCCTGCGCCGGATGGAAGGGTTATCCAGCGCCGGTCGGTATTGCCCTGCCGGGCGCAAGGACTTCTACCAACCAGTGACCTTTCTCTGTGCGTCGTGCGGCAGCTTCGTGGCACGATCTCGTCGCTCGCATGAATTATGCTTTATCCGCGCACTGCCCGAAGGGTTGCCACATTCCTGCTCCATAGCTGCCGCCTCTCGTTGTTCGGCGAGTCGTTTTTTTGTGGCGCGCGCATGGCGTAATTTCTCGTTGGACGCTTCCCTGGGACCGCTCGGGCAATCCATGACAAACCTTATCGCCCTTCAGAGCGGAACGGAACTCGTCGGAGATTTCCGCATTTCCCGCGTCCTCGGCGCCGGCGGGTTTGGCATTACGTATCTGGCCGATGAACTGGCGCTCGGCCGCGCCGTGACCATCAAGGAATATTTTCCCGCCGACTTTGCGGTGCGCGGCCTTGCACTCGAAGCCGTGCCGCGCTCGGAGAACAGCGCCGCGGACTATAACTGGGGACTTGACCGCTTTATTGACGAAGCTCAAACGCTCGCCCGCTTCAATCACCCCAATATCGTTCGCGTCTATCGCTATTTCCGCGCCAATCAGACCGCGTACATGGTGTTGCATTTCGAGGAAGGCCAGAACCTGAAAGGCTGGCTGAAGAACCTCGGCCGCGCGCCCCGCCAGAAGGAACTCGACAAGATCATCGGACCTCTGTTGCTGGCGCTGGAGGAAATTCACAAAGCCGACTTCCTTCACCGCGACATTGCGCCCGACAATATCATCATCCGCAAGGACGGCACGCCGGTCCTGATCGACTTTGGCTCCGCGCGCGGCGAGATCGCAGCGCATTCAAAGACCGTCTCCGCTCTCGTGAAGCCCGGCTACAGTCCCTACGAGCAGTACGCTGAGACCGGCAAAAGCCAGGGGCCATGGACCGATATCTATGCGCTCGGCGCCACGCTCTACCACGCGGTCACCGGCAAGCGCCCGCCGGATGCCCCCTCGCGCATGGTCAAAGACGATTTCGTGCCCGCCCGCGAAGCAGCCGTCGGCGCCTATCGGGCCGGTTTCCTGCGCGCCATCGACAAGGCTCTTTCACTCAGCATCGAGCAGCGCCCGCAAACGATCGCGGCCTGGCGCGGCGACCTTCTGGCGCCCGACCCCAAACCCGCATCCTGGCTCCAGCGCACGCTGGGCGCCGACGAGAAGCCCGCCGCGGCTGCGAAAGCAAAACCGATCGCAAGCCCCATCCCAGATGCGCCGGGGCCGCAGGGTGCGTTGTTGGACTACGTCGACAATCTAAAGGAAAAAAACGGCGACCCCGCTGAACCGCCAGCAACGCCCGTCAAGATAAAGACGGTGCAGCCGCCCGCACCCGAACCGCCGGCGGCAAAAAAATCCGAGCCCGCTCCGGCTGCAACGCGCAAGTTAGAGAGCCAGGCCCCACCCGCCAAGCTGCCGCGCATTCTGCAGCGCAACGCTGAGCCGAAACAAAAGGCCCAAGCCAATCCGCCGGCAAAAGTTGTCAAAGCGGCGAACGCCGAGGCGCCGCGCATCTACCGCACACCAAAACCGAAGCGCATTTCGGCGACGTGGGCCTGGAGCCCGGTTGTCTTCAAGCTGTTGATCGGCGTGGGCGTCGCCAGCGGCGCGGTGGCGTTGCAGGACCGCCTTCCTCAATTGGAAACGCGCGGCGCGGCGGTCACCTCTAATGCAACATCGGCACGCACCACCACCGGGTCGATCAATCAACCGCAACCGCGCATCGCAGCACCCACCGCGCGGCTGCAAGGTCATACGGCCCCGGTGACGGCCCTGTCCTACTCCGACGATGGCACGGCCATTCTGACAGCATCCAAAGACGCTACGGTCAGAGTCTGGACGGCCAGCTCGGCCACCTTAAAGCGCACCATTGAATTGGACGACGGCCCTGCCGCCGCGATGGCTGTTTCCGGCGATAGGCTGCTGACGGGCCATGCCAACGGCGCTGTGGTTCTCTGGGATTGGCAACGGGCTGAGAAAATCTCGACCTATAAGCGCAACAACGCAGAGGTCTGGTCGGTTGCATTTCTCGGCAACGGACAGCGTTTCGCCACTGCCGGCCACGACTGGAAGATCGCGGTCTGGGATGCGGCAACCACAAGCGGTCCCTTCAGCGTCCTCGACGCCCACGACAGTGCCGTGCAGTCGATTGCCTTCGCCATGTCGGGATCAAAACCCATTCTCGCCTCCGGCAGTGCCGACAAGACGTTGAAGCTGTGGAACCTCGAGACGCTCGATCGCGTCCGCACCTATCGCGGCCATCGCGATTACGTCACCGCCGTCGTGCTCTCGCCCAACGGCCGCGACATGGCCTCCGCCAGCCTCGACGGCAACGTGCGGATCTGGTCGGGCCGCTCCAGTCGTCTCACCCGCTCACTTTCAGGTCACGAGGGTCATGCGGCGGCACTCGCGTTCTCACCATCCGGAGATGTCCTCGCCTCCGGCGGCGCCGACGGCAAGGTCCGCGTCTGGGACTTCAAGCGCAGCCGAACGCCGAAAACCCTGCCAAGCCACGGCGGTAACGTCACCGCGCTTGCCTTTTCACCCGATGGTCAGCACATCGCCTCCGGCGGCGACGACAACATCGTGCGCGTCTGGGACAATCCGTTGCAGAAGCCGGTCACGAACTGATGCGCGCCTACTTGCAGTAGGGCTTGGTTCCGTTGCCTCTGTGGCGGGCCAGATCGACGTGAAAATGATCCTGGTGGAAGCTGTCGGACCCTGGTCCAAGTACGGTCGTGAACGTGCCGCACGCCCCGTCATGCACCGCGCGCAGGAAGAGGCGTTCACGCTCCCCGCCCCACCAGCCGCCCTTGACGGTAACGACACGCCCATCGGCAAGCGTGAATGCGGAGATATCAAGCGCGTTGGCATAGCCGTGTTCAGAAAGCCGTCCGCCAGACTGGTTGTTTCGCGGCCGGCAACCATACGACGCCGCCACTTTCATCTCCACGACCGGCACGCCGAAATAGTATTGCGCCATCGGCTTGACCACCTGCGCGACCCAGTGCTCGACCTGCGGGATCATCGGACAGCGCAAAAGTGCCGGCGGGCGAAGGGCGACCCGGCCCTGGTCCGCCGCTGACATTTCAAAAGGACGCGCCGCGCCGCACACGCTCGGGCCACCGAGCGCGGAACGCGTTTGCACGAACGGTGATTGCCGCACGACACCGGCGGCGAGGCAGGCGTTCTCTTCCGTCTCACGCCAAGGTTCGTGCTTGGCAACGAACTCAGGACCGCCCGTGCTGCATCCTGTCAGGATGAGCAGACCAGCAGCCGACAATGTGAACAGAACACCACGCAACGACATGGATCGGGACACTAAGCCCCGAGTGGCTAATGGGAGGTGAAGAACGGCCTCGGTGCGAAACCATTTTGTCTAGCCGGTGAGGCGCCTGCTCGTTCCCGCCGCGTTTTGAAAGCGGTCCTTTCACGGTTGATTCGTGGCGTTCAAAAACTCCGACTGAGCTCAAGTGCCGGACGCCAGTTATCCACACCATTTAGGATGACAACGTACGATTGTCGCGGACATTAGACAGAACGAGGCGTAATTTGAAATTGTCGAAGGCAAGGCAGCCTTCGGCAACAAGAGCAAGTCCTAATTAGCCGCCATCGTGTCGCGTATCAGTGGCTGAGCTGAAACAATGCGGGACATGTTTTTGCCCCTTGAAGTTGTGTTCGCCGCGTAAAGTGACGTGAGTATCGGTTCTACCCATCCCCCGAGCCGGGGTTCATGTCGACCAAAGTTTGTAATGCGTATGTGTCCAGATTAGCGTTTTGGTGCGTATAGGCCCTGGCTCTTCCGCCGTCTCGACCCCCTTGCGAGATTACCCCAAACGATGACGGCGAGGCCCTCTCTCGCCGGAGCTGGGGCCTAAAACCGAATTCCGGACCAACTTTCGCAAATCCCGCCAGCTCTTTTCCGACCTGTTCGATCGCGCGGTTTCAGCGCTCAAAAAATTCAAACACCGCCCCCTTAAAGCTCCGATCGCCGACGGCTTTCATATGGTCCCGGCCAACAATCTCGAATGTTTCGGCACCTGGAATGAGATCGGCAAGAATGTGCGCCGGTCCCGCGATGACGTCATTCGTGCCGACGGCGACTAGGGTCGGACACGAGAGACGCGCGATCTCCTCGCGCGCCACGGGATCGCGGATCTGCCGAACACACACCGCCAATGCCTTCAAGTCGCTGTGTGTCTGCTCGGCGAACGCACGAAATGTGCGCGCCGTCGGGTTCACGACATCATCGATGGACGGCGCCAGCAGCGCCTGGGCGATCGGTCCGGTACCTGCCATCGCGCGCACCATGTTATGGCCGAGCCCACCGAGCACCAGCCGTGCCACGCGGTCGGGATGCGCAAGAGCCAGCGTCGCCGCGATTCGTGCGCCCATCGAATAACCGATGACGTGCGCTTGCCTGATCCCGAGGTGATCGAGCAGCCGGCGCGCGTCTTCGGCCATGATTTCGCGGCTGTAGGCCTCCGGCACATAGAGTTTTTCGCTTCCGCCATGGCCGCGGTTGTCGATCGCCACCACACGGTATCCGGCCCCTGCCAGATCGCGCACCCACGACGTCGCCACCCAGTTCATCTCGATGTTCGACGCAAATCCATGAATCAGCAGCACCGGCGGCGCGCGGGTTGCCGCGTTTGCCTCATCCAGATAGGCGAGCCGGACAGCATCGGATAAAAACGTCGGCACACTCTTCTCCCGCCAGTCTACCGCCAGATCGTGGCGACGAGCCGATCCGGTGCGGCGGCCCGCCGTTCCCCATCCCCTATCATTTCAACAGGCTAGCAGCTATGATATCGCCCTGATCGACAACGACCGCCAACGCCGAGAGAGGGCCATGGCCGCACATTTCGTTCCCCACCTCGTAAATGACCAGGGCGCGGAGAAAATCTTCGTCGGCGTCAAGGAGTTGAACTGCATGGGCGCCAGCCCGCCGTTCGATCATCCCCACGTCTATCTCGACATGGGTTCCGACGGGCAGATCCTGTGCCCCTACTGTTCGACACTCTATGTGTTTGACCCGCGTCTTGGCGAGCACGAGACGGACCCGAAGGGCTGCCTCTCCGATGCGGCCTTCGGCTCCGCCGCCTGACATTGTCAAGCGCGAGGGGCGACAGCGAAATTCTCATCGCCGGCGCGGGCATCGCGGGGCTCGCAACCGCGCTGGCGCTGGCCCGCTCGGGCCACGGCGTCACACTGCTTGAGAAGCGTTCCGGCGTATCGCAAGACGGCGCCGGCATTCAAATCGGCCCCAACGGCAGCCGGATACTACAGTCCCTCGGCGTGACGGCGAAACTACAGGGAAAAATCGCGCAGCCCTCGGCGATCCGCGTCATGGATGGCGTCTCTGGACGCAACCTCACCCGGCTGCCGCTCGGCGAAACAATCGAGCGCCGTCACGGGGCCCCCTATTGGGTGCTTCACCGCGCCGATCTGCACGAGGCGCTTTTGACCTGTGTTGAAACCCACCCCAACGTCACCATCTGCTACGACGCCGACGTCGTCGCTGCTCGTTCAGATGATGCCGGCGTGACTGTCGGCCTCTCGTCCGGCGAAACGATTGAGGCCGCGCTACTGGTCGGTGCGGATGGTCTATGGTCCACGGTGCGCACGCGCGTGATGGGGGCCGCGCCGCTCGTCTTCACCGGCAAGTCCGCCTTCCGCGCACTCCTCCCTGCCGCTGCCGCACCTCCGTCGATCTCGTTATCCGACACGACCATTTGGCTGCGTCCGCAGGCTCACGTCGTGCATTACCCGGTCCGCGGTGGCGACGAACTCGCGATCGTCGCCATCTTTGACGATCAGGCACTCGGCGAAACTTGGGCCGGCGATGCCGACAAAACCGCCATCACAGCGCGGACGCGACACGTCGCATCACCTCTCCGCGATCTGCTCCAGCAGCCGGACCGCTGGCGTCAGTGGTCGCTCTACACGCCAGCGTCGGCCGTGACATGGACGTCCGGCCGCATCGTGCTAATCGGCGACGCCGCCCATCCGCCGTTGCCCTTCCTGGCTCAGGGCGGCGTCATGGCTCTGGAAGATGCAGTGATCCTCGCCGCACTTTTGCAAAACGCATCGCCGGCGCAACTTCCCGAGCGCTTGCAACGGTTCGAAGCGATCCGGCGCCCGCGCACCACCCGCGTCATGCAGGCGTCAGCCCGCAACGGCCAGATTTATCATCAAGACGGATGGAAACGCCGCGCCCGCGACGCGGTCCTCGCGGCCACACCGCCGCACATTCTCATGCAGCGATATGACTGGCTCTACGGCTGGACCGCGGCGGGAGAACTTCACAGGGCCGGCGTCATCGATCTCTAACGGGTTTCATGTCCCGAAGATGGACCAGCCCATCCGTTGCGCAATCGCTTCGAGCGCCCGCGTACCCAGGAGTGAGTTGCCTTGCGCGTTCAGCCCCGGCGACCACACCGCAATCGACGCTTTGCCCGGAACGACTGCCAGGATACCCCCGCCAACCCCGCTCTTGCCGGGAATGCCGACCTTGAAGGCAAATTCCCCCGAACCGTCATAGTGGCCGCACGTCAGCATCAGCGCGTTGATGCGGCGCGCCCGCTCCTTCGACACGACCGGAATGCACGTCCGCGGATCGCGCCCGCCATTGGCTAAAAACAAACCCGCCTGTGCCAGTTGCACACAACTCATCTCGATGGCGCATTGATGGAAATAAACTCCAAGCGTCAGTTCCACCGGATTTTCGATATTGCCGAAGGCGCGCATGTAGTTGGTCAGCGCCGCATTGCGATACCCGTGCTCCTGTTCGGACCGTGCCACCGCCGGATCGATCGACACCGTATCGTCGTCGGCCGTCACGCGAACGAAACGCAGGATCTCACCAATGGCCTCGCGCGGCCGATGGCCGGCGAGGATCACGTCCGCGACGACGATCGCACCGGCATTGATGAACGGATTTCGCGGAATGCCTTTTTCGTGTTCCAGCTGCACGATCGAATTGAAAGCCGTGCCGCTCGGTTCCCGCCCGACCCGCTTCCAGAGCCCGTCGCCGATCTTGCCGAGCGCCAGCGCCAGCGCGAACACCTTCGAGATGCTCTGAATCGAGAACGCCTCCTCGGCGTCGCCCGCCATGAAGCACGCCCCGTCGAGCGTCGCGATGGCGATGCCGAACTTGCTCGGGTTCACTTTGGCCAACTCAGGAATATAAGTTGCAACAGTGCCCCGGTCGCTCGCCCTGTCCAGGTCGGCGTGAACCTCCCCCGCCAATGCTTGTAGATCGATCATAGTCATTCCGGGTCTTAGCCCAGCCCTATAGCCCGCGACTTGAGGTTAAGCTTAGCCCGGGCCGCGCTCCCGGCCCCGCAACACGTCGTCTCACCGCGACAGTCGCTGGTGAAAGCGCGCCGTGTGCGATTGCACGCGCGCCCCAGCCGGAGCATAAAGGCTCGCTTCCCCGCGGACGTGGTGGAACGGTAGACACACAGGACTTAAAATCCTGAGGCGGCAACGCCGTGTGGGTTCGAGTCCCACCGTCCGCACCAAATCATACTTACCGGCCTGAACCAGTCGGAGAAGCCTGAATGGATGGGCGATTCCGCCGGTTCGATAACCCACATTTCGCTGGTAGGGCACACAGTTCCCAAACAGCAGTTTTGGCACTGTTCGGCGGGCGGCGAGGTGGCCGCAATCCCATAGTTTTCGCGGGTTTGCGATGAAGTTGATGGCGGTTCGATAAGTCGAATCGAAGTCAACGGCGGCACGCGCGGGCTTTTGCATTTTTTCTTGCAGTTCGATCTTGCGGGCATGAAGGCTGCGCACCTGTTCTTCATAGGCTGCGATCACTCCGGCGTTGTCCGCATTGAGTAAGCGCTCCATGATATGCGCGCTCTTGCGCTCGATCTGCTGCAACTCGTCTTTGAGCGTGCGGCGCTGCTCGCTCTGGCTCTTGTCCAAACTCTTGCAGGTTTCACGCAGCATATCCTTGAGCGCGTCCAGTACCTTCTCGCTGGGCCGCAGGTGATCGAGGAGTTTCTCGAAATCACCCTCAATCGTTTCCTTGCGGATGGACTTACGGCCATCGGCGCAGGTTTTGGTTTGACAGAAGTAGTAGGCATAGCGCCCATTGCGGCCCTTCGACCATGCCGCTGTCATGGGCCGCTCGCAACACGCGCACGTAACGATGCCGCGCAAGGGGAATTCCTCGCGGGTGTCTTTCCGCGACGAAACCTTGCCCGGCTTGTTCAATCGTTCCAATACGCGCTGGTGCGTTTCGAAACTAATGAGCGGCGTGTGCTTGCCCTGCACCAGGCTGATGCCCCATTTGGGCGCGTCCATGTACCCGGCATAAATGGGCCGTTCCAGCAACTCGCGGATTTTCTGTAAATGCACTTCACGGCTGCGCTTGCCCAGAAAATTGGGATAACGCTCCAGATGGCGCTGCACTTCCACCTGACTTGCGAAACGGCCTGACGCGAAACCTTCCAGAACCTCGCGGATCACTGACGCTTTGGGTTCATCCGGCACCAGAATCTTGCCCTGACCGGGGCTGCGCTCATAGCGATAGCCCAGAGGCTTGGCGAAAACCCAATAGCCATTCAGAAAGCGCGAGCGCATCCGGTTGATGACTTGCTCGGCGTTCTTCTGGCGCTGGTGCTGGGATACGGAGGCAAGAAGATTCTCGACAAGGATGCTGTCGGAATCTTCGCCGAATTCGATGGATGGGCTTTCCAGCTTGCCACCTGCGCCGCCAATGGCTGCACGTAACTCAATATGAGCTTGCAGGCCTCGCGCAAGGCGGCTGATGTCGTCAATAATGACAACATGGTCGGCTTTCGCACGGTGCTTGCGGAGATAGGCCAGCATGATGAGCATAGCGGGCCGGTCGATCACGCCACCCGATACGGCTTCGTCGCGGAAGACTTCAACAACGGAATATCCTTTGTGCCGCGCATATTCGCGGCAGCGGTTTTCCTGCGAGGCGAGGCCGTCACCTTCTTTCAATTGGGCTTTGCTGGATACGCGGCAGTAAATAACGGCCCGTGTGGTAGGCGCGGCAGTGCTCATGGGAGTTTTCTCTCCTTTTCTTGTTGGTGGTTGTTGTCATTGGCAGCTGTCGCCTCCGGCGGGAGGTCGGCGCTTTCACATAAAAGCGGTGTTGCGGCGGCTTGCTGGAAATAGTCTATCATATTGGAATTAAACAAGGAATCATTATCATTCGCGGCATTGGTCGCCAGTTGCACCGGATGCACGCCATAAGCCATATCGGCCACGGCTTCGGCGACGCTCCAGAGCGCTGCGATCATCTCGCGCTTTTGGTCAGGCGTAAGGTCGAACTCATCAAAGAACGGCAAATATTTTTCTACATCGAGTGGCATGGCTTGGCACTTATCCTTTCCCTGCGAAGCCGAGAGCGCTATGCGCCAGAGGCTTCGCAAAATTTTTTATAAGCGCCGATCATGCACGCGCCCGCGCCGCAAGTCGGGAAGATGCGGCGTGGGCGGAAGTTTGATATTTATGCAGCGCTGTCTTTCATCGTCCGGTGAAGTGCGAGCGTCGCGCGATAGAGTTGCAGCGCGAGTTCTAAATCCTGCTCGATTACCAGCAACGTGCCGATGGCAAGATTGCGCTTTTCAAGTTTCATCGCGGCTGCGGCTTCGCTGGTGTGATGCACAGCGGAGAGCAAGCGTTGATCGATGGCGCTAATCAGGACTGAAAGCGTGCGGTTGGTGGATGTGCTCATGGTTTTTCCCCCTATGCCAGCGCGGTGTTGAAAGGGGCGGTCGAGAGCCAGCGAAACGCGGTATCGCCTTCATGCGCATGATCCCAGATCACCCACGCATAGCGGTGCTTGGCGGTGTGCGCCGTGGCGCGGCCCGGATCGCCCAAAGGAAAGCAAACGCAATCATCTAGCGCGTAAATCACGCTCGGCGGGCGGCGGACAAAATCAGCGTGCCGCCGTGGATGACAGAGCGAGGCGATATTCAGCAGCATGGCCACGCGCCCGCCCGTGTCAGCGGTAAACGTCAAAGCCTTCTCAACGAATTTATCAGCCATGCCCCAGCCATAAGGTGGGTTGGTCACGATGTTGCGGGCAAAAGGCTTTTGCAGCGTCAGAAAATCATAGCCGGGATAGCCGTAGCCCCAATCCGTAATGTCGGTGGCAATAACGTCATACCCGGCCCGCACCAAGTCGCGGCCAATCGCGCCATCACCGCAAGCGGGTTCCCAGATGTCGCCGTCAAACTGCTCGACCGATAACAACGCTTGAATTGCTGCGGGTGGTGTCGGGTAAAACTCAAACGGCGCGCGGCGATCCGGAAAGCGCGGCTTGAAATAGGTTGAATATTCTTGTGATGCGACTTGCATGGCTTAGTTCCTTTCGTGTTCGGCAAACCCAATAAAAAAAAGGGGTTCGCATGAACCCTTGGCCCTCGCCGAGAGCGGGGGTGCAAGTGCAAGGAGGCTCCGAACGAGGGGCCACGCCGATAGGTGGGGATGCGTTTGGATGCCTTGCGCGCGCAAGGGGCGGCTGCCCCTTAGCTTCTTGCGTCAGGGATGGAAGCCCGAAGGGCCGAGACAAGCGACGCGACGGCTCGGTTCACGAGAGCCCGGCCCCGGCAATTGAGCCGGGGGGAACGCCAAAGGCTTTTGATTTCAGACGTTGCTTATCATGTGGTTGGCAACGAGAAGCTGCCAATAAGCGTCTTGAGCTGCTTTTCTCTCATAAAATAAACCGATCGCCGCGCACGCGTCATGGCAACGTAGAGCTTATTTCGAGTTTGAGGCTTTAACTGATCTAACTTATTGCCAGCAAAGTGCTTGTAAGTTTCATCGTTGAGAACAACACAAACATCGACGAAATCATTTTCGCCCTTCGATGCGCCCCAGTTTCTAGAAGCGCAATCGTACTTGCCCGCATCTCGGAAAAACAGCTTTACGGTCGCATGGTCCCGGTAGATATCTGCGATCAACTTATCATTATCAACAAATTCAACTTCGGTCGCATCTGTCCGCTCGGACTCAATACTGATACCGAGTTTTTCTTTAATGAACTCGCATATTGTAGGGCTGCACCGATGGCTCTTGCCCAGGGTTTCTTGATCGGCCAGAAGCCCCAACTGTTTGACGCGGCTGATGTAGCCGGCAAAGCTCTCATGCAAGTTTTTATTGACGTTGCCGTCTCTGCTCGTATCGAAGGTATGCTGGTAAAAATCTCCGACAAAGATCGATGCGGATCGTGCATTTACGAAGTGCGTTAAGAAATTAAAATCATGTGCAGCAAAGTCTTGCACTTCATCGATCATCGCTACGTCAAAATATTTGCTGATCCTGTTCTCGACGAGGCCTCCAAAGCCCTCGGAGTCGATGAACTTGGCGAGCCGGTTGGAGTATACTCGCCCAAACTTGTCGATGAAACGATCGAGCCCTGCGGCAAACCTATTTTGACATGGATCGAAAGTTAGGCCTTTGGCATCTGTCGTGAACAGCATGAAAGGCTTGAAACAAAATCCGTACAGAAATGAAAAGTAGGTGAAGACATGAATGTTGGATGGCACGCATCCAAATTTTTCGATGATCCGGCGCTTGATGTTACGCTCGTTGTTGTTTGTAAACGTGATGATAGCAAATCGCTCGTCGATGTTTAGGCGCTCGATGAGAAGGCGGGTCTTGCCAGACCCTGCAACTGCCAAAACTATGCGGTTATCCATTTCACTGCTCTCACAACATAGTCTGGACAGGTAAGCTCCTCATCTGCCTCCAACAGCGCAAGAGCCGCCTCTGTCTTGTTCTTCAGCATGTAATCTTGAGTAGTCAGAGTGCGTCTTCCCGCAGCAAATTTTTTCTCACAGAGTTCTTTGTTGTCCTGATAAATGCAAATTTCAAAAGTGTGGCGATCGTTATCGGGATCAGCGAAAACATTGATGTTTGATCCAACATAGTCTGCGTAGCGATCCACGCAATTCACCTGATGGTCCATATCATTGTCGCGCAGAACTGCGACTTTTCCGCCCAAAATCTTAGCGATGTCGAGGTACCGCTTAAATGTTAGTCCATCAACTGCCATGATGTAGACGCCTACATCATGCGGTTTGTTATCGGTGACCTGTTTGAATAGTCGATCCATGAGGATGTATTCTGCATCCCCTTCCACCAAGATGACTTTTTGAGATAGTGCGAAGTCCAATATCCCGTGATCCGGTGCTTTTAAGAAGAACTTCGCTGTATCCGAAGATAAATTCGCAAGCGTCATCGCCTTAACGCCCGAAGTGTGAAGAAGGATGGCGTTGCGTAAGTCCAGTCTTGATGCGATCAGGTTGCTGTGGGTCGCTATTATAAGCTGCTGATCGTCAGAGGCGCGTATTTTTCCAATCAGCCTGCTCATGTTGATGTGGCTTAAATGGTTTTCCGGCTCTTCCAGTAGAACGACGTCTAGCTTGTTATTATTTTTCGTCCTGCTCAGCGCAAAGTCGGTTTTTACAAAGCATTGGCGGCCTTTGCCGCGATTGTCGACTGGGATGTCATCCTCTAGCAGCGTCAGGTCGGTACGCAAATTAGTTTTTGTATCGCTCTTTATTGAGAATGCGTACGAAGGCAAACGTTGATTAAGGCTTGCAAGGGCAGTCTGCCTGAAAGTCTGCTTCGATTTCCTGTATTCGTATTGATGTTTATTGTACTCAGTGCCGACAATGTGGGCGTCATACATGCTGTTCACGTAATCTCGAACCGCATAGTCGCTGCCAATTTGGGCGGTGTCGATAACGATGTGCCTTAGAAATTTCTTATAGCCGCTGTAGCCGTCCCCTTGGAAGGTCGTGAATTTCACGGTGTAGTAGTCAAAGGGAAATATGGGGTCGTCGCTTTTTAGAATCTCCTTGATTTCCTCGCCTAGCGATTGATCAGGAGAGCATTCCAGCCGCAGTCCGTCATGCTCTTGCGACTTACAGTTGTTTTTTCCATTCAGTTGAAAATTGTTTTGTTCATTGAACCAAAGTTCAATGAACATGATCGGTAGATCGTTGTAATTCTTCTTAGAGGCCAAAAAAGCGCTGACAGCTTCAGCGCGAATGAGACGCTCAGCACCGATGGCTTCAAATTGACTTCGGCTACCACTCAGTACGAGGTTGATAGCTGTAAGGATGCTACTCTTCCCAGCCTCGTTCGCGCCGATTAGAATGTTTAGAGATTTATTGAGCAAGAGCTCTAAATCATTAAATCGCTTGAAGTTATGGAGAATGACTTTTTCGATATATTTCATATTTTCAACCAGACATTCCGGAAATTACTGCAAAGCTCATCGCGCGGCCTCTGCCGCGATGTGACCGGCGAAGCTGGTGACGAACGTCTTGAGGCTTGTCATATCGTCCAGTTCCGCATAAGCACCATTCGTCGAAGCGGTGCGCGGCGAGGTGATGATGGCGGCAGCGGAATAGAGCTGCTCCTGCATAAGGCGCTGGCAGAGGATGTTGTATCGCTGTTGGTACGACGCCCCGGCGAACTCCTTGAATACGGGGAAATGCGGGGAGCGGTCGGTTACGGGCCTTCGTGACTCAGGCGCATCCTCGACCATCATCATCCAGCCAACGAATGGGCGGGGTTGTTTCCCGAATGCACCCTCGCGATAGGCTGTCCAGAGATCATGTGCCGTTCCGATAGCTTCTTCGGTACGGTTGTTGAAATTATTGCCGAAGGATGGGCCGACCTGGCTTTTGAATTCGACGGCGGCGATGAGCCGTCCTTCGTTGATGACCACCAGATCCCATAGCTTGGTGGGACGGAAATATCCGGGCAGGGTTACGACCGCGCGGCCCTGATGAATGTCGGCATGGCCGAGGCCGTTGTTGCGCACAAGATCGATAACCAGTGCAACGAAGCCATCCATGTTCTTTCCGGCGGTCACGCCAGCGCGTTCGCCAGCATCGATGTTGCCGGATTCAATTTGCTTCTGACGCGCCATCTCGCGGTTGCCCCAGAAGGCTTGAACCGCCTCGCGCGATTGTTTCTCATAATCTGCAAGATCGATCGCCATCTAGTCTGTGTTCCCTTCGATGGCGGCTCGTTCGGCGGCTGTCAGGCCGTAGAGCTTGAAGACGGCCTTGTTGCAGGCGACTGTATCGCCGCGCTCGGCGGCGGCGATCAGTGCTTTGCGAACCGCAGGCGAGACAGCGGACCAATGGGGAACCCGGATACGGCGCAAATACTGCGCCTGAAAGCGCATGTAGCCGCCGAGCATCCGGGTGGAATAGGTCGCAACAAACAAGCGGGCGATGCCTGAGAGCAGCACGGCCTGCATAGCCTTGAGATCCCAATCATCGGAGGTGATGAAATAGAGATTGTGATGAGGATAGAGCTTGCCTTCCTCGTACACGATATGGGCCTGTCCCTTGATGTCGGGGATGAGCAGCTTGGGCTTCGCGGCGATTGCCGGATAAATGCGATCAATCGTTCTGTACCAGCTGGCCGGCGACTTCTCGGCAACGTGGCGCTTGGCAATTAGCTCCTTTCGCGCTTCGAGATAGGCGCGGAGCTTGGGATACATCTTGAGATCCACAAGGCCGCCGTCATCCTTGAACGGGTTGATGACGCCGAAGCCGCGCCATGCGACGTGGCCGCCATTGATGTCGCGCGTCATGACCAGAGGGAGTTTGCGATCCGCTTCGACGTCAAGCTCGTCGAAAAGCCCGATGAAAGCCTTGTCGGCACCGGTGGCAACGCCGATGCCAACCTTGCAACCAGCTTCTTCGAGAGTGGGAAACGCGCTTTCCAATCGCCTGACAACGGCCAGCTGGTCGAATGATTCAAGAATCCACGGTTCAGATCCCGAAGCCACCCCGTGTAGTTCGCGGACCCCGCTTTCAGGCGGCGGCACGGCTTTGCCTGTGAAGGCTTTGGCCAACTTCTTGAAGCCAGCTGCGCTGATTTCCGGGCGACGGGCAACGCGGGTGCTCTTGCCCCTTTCGCGGGCGATGATGGTGATGGCAGGATAGGCGATCACATCGCTATGGAAGGCGGGGGTGTCCACCATGTCCACATAGGTGCGTAGATGAAACGATCCCGCCACCAACTTGCGGAGTGGCCCGCCATAACGATTTTTCATCCAGCGATCGGCGCAGATGAATCCGAGAACGCCGGCCTTGGATAGCTGCGCCAGCGAATGTTCGATGAACGGGACATAGAGATCGGCGCGGTCATAGATTGTGTGATAGCGCGAGCGGTACTCGGCCATAAGCACATCGGGAATGAGTTCCTGCCGGACATAAGGCGGGTTGCCGATCACCACATCAAACTGATGTGGGAAGTCTTGCAGCAGAAAGTCGCCCTGCTTCAGCCATGCGTTTATAAGCTGGGCACACTGGGCAGCGTCAACGTCGGACGAGCGGAGCAACCTCAGCGTGGCGGCCTGCGCTTTGAAGAACGTCGCTTCGTGTAATTCAACGCCCCGGATTGCACCCGACAACACCCGGCCCATATCACGCGCAGGAATTTTGTGACGCTTGGCGGATTCTATGAGCCGGGCGATCGCAGGGAGCAGGAAGTCGCCGTCACCAAACGAAGGCTCCAGCAAGCGCAACTCATGGAGCGGTCGATCAGCGGTGTAGCCCGACAGGTCAAGGATGAAGTCCACGACTTCTTTGCGAGTGAAGATTGCGCCACGTGCCTCGATCCCGGCGGTCGCGAGCGCCCTGACAGCCGCAGGAACCGGCGAGAGTTCGGGAAATGCGAGTTGCCGCGCTGTCGATGTTCTTGCCGCCATTATCGACCTCTCGCAATTCTGTTTCGAGAGATAGCACCGGCGGCATTGCTTTTATCGGCAGCGCTACGGTTTTGAACGAGATCGCTTACGGCACGACGGATGACCCACGCGACCGATACGTCATCGTCACGGGCGATCGCGCAGATCGTCCGATACGTCTGCTCGTCAAGGCTGACGGACAGGCGCGCGGTTTTCGGATTGGGAGATTGACGACTCATGAAGTGATGATAGTTGCACCACTTTGGTGCAGGCAAGATTTTTCCCAATCCAATGCATCAAACCGCTGTGGGTATGTTCGCAAGATTTCAAATTGCCAGTCTGTCGGTCACCCTTGCGTCTACGGTCCCCATTCGGCATCCACCTCATCGCGTAACCGCGTCAGTTCGCCGATTTCCGCCTGAGATAATGAGATTGACTCAAGATCTCTGTCGAAGCTGAGGAAGTGTCTGCCTTCGTGGCTAAGGACATGAGAGATGTAGGCCTTGATAATTTTGGCGTAGTCGATCTCATTTTGCTCGACGCACAATGCCTGTGCCTCGTGACGGTCGTTTTGCATCGTGGATCTCTCCTGCTGGTTGGCGAAATTCATACGTCGCACGGAGCACGAGTTTGGGAGAAAGTTCCAGATTCGACCACCCCGTGTTGAGCCGGGAGGGATGCAACGGGAGGCGCGCAGCGGGCCTCCCTTGCCGAGGTGTCGCGACGCCGAGACAAGATGGTGCTGTATGACAGCACACATCTTGCGCAACATCTTAAGCCAACTTTTCAGTTGCGGTTGTCGCTGCTCAGGATCTGATTGGACAACGCGTTTGATAGGTTTCCCGCTCTCAGACATCGAATGAGATACGAACGAGCCAGCGGAGCATCGTCAACATTTTCCCAAGGTAGGGCCAGCTAGGCCCCATCGTGAATGGTGACAATGGTATGGAACTTGAGAGATGGTTGACACTTCGCACCATAATCTAGAGCTGGGCTTCTTTAATCGCTTCGTTGCATACGACTGCGATGACAAAAACGACGGTTTCGATGACGAAACCATTCAATGGTTTTGCCCGGTTGAGATGCAGATTGTGATTCGGCGACTGTGGTTCTTCGGCGGTAGCGCCTTTGGCATGGACATCGCGGAGGATCTTGGGGTCGGTAAGGGTTCTAATGGAAGCCGATGGGGCATCGTCGCGGGCTTCTCGCCTCGCGAAAGCAGCGACCTAGATGAGTGGCTAACATTGCTGGCAAGAGATACTTGGCGAGGTTGCTTGGTTTCAATTTCCTACAGCATTCCAGAAACCGCGATCGAATTGTTCCTCGGCCCAGCCACGCCTAGTGGACCCACTCCACGCCTGCGCGTTTGAACCCGCGCGTTACGGTGGCGGGAGAAACCTTGTAGCGCTTTGCGACCTCGATGATTGGCAGGCCTTGCTGCATGACCGCGCGATGGCCAGCGAGGATTGTGTCTATCGACAGGGATGGCGGGCGTCCTAGCGCTTTGCCGCGTTGCTTTGCGGCTGCAAGCCCTAGCGCCGTATTTTCACTAATGATGTCGCGTTGGAATTCGGCGAAGGCGGCGAAGAGGTGATAGACGAGTTTGCCGCCGGGCGTAGTGGTGTTGATGCCTTCGGCCAGCGAGCAGAAATGGATGCCTTCGTTTTCGAAGCGCACCAGCAGGTCGGAGAGGTGCTGGACGGAACGACCAAGACGGTCGAGCTTGAGGACGACTAGAGCATCGCCGCGCTTTAATGTCTTGAGCGCCTTATCGAGTCCGGGGCGGCTGGCTTTGCCGCCGCTGATGCCGTGATCTTTGAAGATGTGGTCGCACTGCGCAGCTTTAAGAGCATCGAGCTGCATGCGCAGTTTTTGATCTTGGGTGGAAACCCGCGCGTAGCCTATCCTGCGCCCTGTAACTTCGATGCTTGGGAAAAAGAAGGCGTTCATGACGTCACCTCGCCAAAATCGATCCTTTTTGTCGAGGTGTTGCGGGCGCTAGTGCTAGTGCCCCAGATTGGCGGATTTCCGCCGCGTTGCCAGTGTCGTGCTTTCATTCTCGTGCTAGTTTTTCCTCCTCTACAATAACGATCGTTTATGTTGAGCAGAAAAACCCTAGCAATAGCAAGCCTGAGTACCATCGTATGCACACAGGCGGGGCTCGCTGAGGAGGCGTTCAAGAGTTCGAAATTCCTGACCTATCCGGCAGATTCACAGAAGAGCTACATCGCCACATCTGTGCTGATGGCTGTTGCTATCGCAGGCGATAATAACCCGGAACAAAACAGATGCTTAAAGCGGTGGCTGACAGAGAACGATGGTATCGGATTTCCAACTGTCAAAGCTGCAATGGATCGCTTCCCTGAACACCATCCGACAGGCGTCATCGTTGCCGTGCTTGAGAAGGAATGCGGCTCATTCAAATTCGTTGCTAAATAGCGGGACTATAGGGATGGCTTAGTTATTGTTGGGTTTGTCGTGGGAAGTGCTTCTACGTGGCGTGCTACTGGATCAAAATTCACTGTGGCCCCCAAGTTCGTTTCGATTTCCTCCAATCTATTTCGCATTCCGCCCGCGTCCTTCGCCGATTCATCGACCGCCTGCTCCCGCTCGTCTTCATCCAAATCAGGATCGGTCATGCACTCTTGATACGTTTCAGCGCGGCTGTCGATGCCCGTGGCTTCTTCCTTGTACTGCACCAGTTCTGATATGCGGGATTGCCCGGCGTCTTTGTGTTCGCCCATCGTCTTGCCTTTGAAATCTACACCCTGCACTTCGTCCGGCGGCACCGTGCGGCCATCTTCGGTTTCGACGCGACCGTCGGCATACGGAAAAATGGGCTCGCCGGTGACTGGGTGGCGGGCGGCATTGCTTATGAGAGCCTGATAGTCGTGGCGGGCGTCTTTTAGCATGCCTTCGATCCGTTCGAGCAGTTCGCGCGCTTTATCCCGGATGTCGTCGAAGGCCTTGTATGTTTCGCGGAGCTTCTCGGCCAAGCGCTGGCTCGTGATAACCAATAATAGCGTCTCCATCCGCTCCTTACGACCACGCTCCGCGTGGTCGTCGCTCGTAGCGCTACGCCCTCCGAGCGTGAAAAACTCCTGTTCACGCTTTTCCTTGGCCTCGATAATGATTTCTTTGTGTTTGAGCTTGACCAGCGCGGGGTCCAGCGGGCCGAATAACTGGCCCTTCACCGCCTCAAACGCTTCATCCAAATTCGGTAAGTTCTTAAAGTCCGTCTTCAATTTATTCCGCACACCCGTTTTATGACTATTGTACCGCAATCAGCCCCCAAAAGTCAAAAAATGACTGATGATCATGGACTTAGGTTAGTTTTGGCGGCCTTAGCAACGTCTTGCATCCCGGCCCGATGACGGGTACCCTACAAATGATTTTGATCCGTTTGTTTGGATAGAATTGGAGGATGCGATGCCAGTGGGCGACCGCTACAAATCGCAGAGTGCAGGAAGCACGACAACTCGTCAGAAGAAGACAGACTCGCCTCTGCGCAGTCGGCAGAAGGTAGAAAGTTCTGATGCGCACTCGGCACCATTACTCAATGACGCTATCATTACTGCGATTAGCCAGCGCCTTATTGACCTTTCGGTGCGCGATCCGGTTCATGGATTTACGCCTGAACGGTATTGGCGGGCGGTCCTCGAAATCCTAACAAAAGAAAATAATACCGGCGTTCGAAGTGACGACCCGAAAGAGAGGATGAAAGCCTTGGCGGCGGGCAGTGGCTTTTCGCCAAGTCAGCTTTTTCCCTCGATTAAGCGAGGAGATACTGAGCAAGTTCGGAGCAGGTCGGCTGCCTTCTTCGGTGTTGTAAAGAACGTTATTGAAGGGCTGTTGAAGACGGGAGTAGCTCCCAATCCTCGCAATTTGAAATCCGTAATTCCATTTAGTATTGGAAAAGGAATACAGTCAGATGATATGATGAATTCGTATATATCTGAATTGAGGAATTATATTCACAGTGACGAGCAATTAAAACGGAAATACAGACGCCGCGCGGAATTCCCCGATCCGACGCAGCGCGCCGATGCCGAAGTGAACCGGCCCACCGTACAACTCAAACTTAGAGTTGATCCTGCGATAGCAGAAGCCATTGACGTCGCCGTCGCCGGTTCGGGCCAAACGCGCAGCGAATGGATGGCCGACGCAGCGGCCGAGAAGATCAAACGAGAAAAGCCAGAAATACTAAACAAAATCAATAACCTTGAGCGAGGTCAGCCACAAAGATAAAAATTTGGGTACCCGACATATTGAATTGGGTACCCGACTTTGCTAAGTTAACTCCAGACGGACGCGCCCGTGCGTCCAATAGTTTGGAGCTATTTAGATGATCAAGCTTCTTCCGTTGCCCATCGCGGCTGCATCTGCGCCAGATTTCGAATTCAACAAGCGTTCAGTTGTAATGGCCAGTGACTTCCAACTCGGACGCAAGTCGCAAGTGCAGCGCCTTGCCATCGCAGCCAAGGCCGAAGACTTGCCTCGGCGTGAATGGCCAAATGCGATTGTCGATGCCATCTACGGCTTCGAGGGTACGATCTACTATGCTGACGGCCGCAAGTTCGAGCCAACCGACACCGAAATCGACGACACGTTTAACGATCCGGAGTTTCGGTGGATCTCCGACTTTCTGTCGTTCGCGGTGATGGAGCCACGCCAGCGTCCGCAGCGGCGCGTGATTGCACGCTTGCGCCTGATCGATCTGTATTTCCGCATCAAGTACCCTGAGCGGGCGAGGCTGATCGCGGAATAACGCTAAATCAAATAAATCGAGGCGCCCGGCATCGCATGCCGGGCGCTTTAGTTTTATTCTCAGCGATCTAGAAATCCGTCAGCCTGAATTCTTGTGTTGATCCGCTGCCATCAGGGTATTTCTGCTTGATTGTGAGCAACTCGCCGTTATTCCCATGGCTGAATATCAGACGTTCTTCCCATTGATAATTGTTGCGCCAGCGCCCATCAAGAGCGGCCCAGACAACGTGATCACCTTCAATCGTGCATTTTTGCTGCCATAGCGTTCCATCATCTGGCCGATTATAGGAAACGGTTGCGAGAGATTGATTCATGGAATCGACACGAATGATTCCGACAGGCCGACCCATGACGATAGAAATAGCAGCGCGGCATAGATGGCCGATATTAAAGCGATCCGATTTTGCAGTGATCGTCGGAGCAGCGTTTTGAGGTTGGATTGATCCAGCAACAACAAAGGCCAGCAAAACTATGGAAGCAAAAGCGCCTGCAATGAAGGCGGGGCTGGCATCTTTCTCGCCCCAATTCGAACCTGACATAAAAATCTCCACACACTAAATACAGAAATCATGATTGCTAAAAGTTGACGAATGGTTTCGCAGAGGAATGCGCGTGTATCCGCCTGATGGCGAATAAAAGTTTATTTAATGACGAATATTGTATAGAATAGAAATAGTTGGAGTTTTTCCAGCCGGGGTATCGAAACCCCTTTCTGTTGCGCGGTTGGCATCAACCGTGATTGGTGCGTTTTCCTCAACATGATGGCGGCGCGCCAAAGATGTCGCTTCTCGGCTTAGACCGGGGGGCGGCAGTGTATGTTCAGGCTTCGCGGCTAAAGACTGCCGCACCGTTGACGTAACAGAGCGGTTTCGAACTCCCGGTCACCATGAAGCAAATGCTTCGGGTGGCCGTTTCGTTTTGAAGTGGGGGAGTTCATGCGTCTATTTATTGCAACAGCCGTTCTATGCGCGGCGTTCATATTCAATCCGGCGTTCGCACAGGAAACGTCCAAGCAAGAAGCCGTGCGGATTGAGATGGATCAGGAGGCCAAAGTCTTCGTCTTCATCATCGACGATGAGCCGGTCGCGCTGCTGGATAAACACGGAATGGAGATAGTCGAGCATCTTAACTACGGCGGCATGCTTACCGACAAGGGAAGAGAAAGCGCCCGCCGCGACATAGAACAGAAAAGAGGGGGTGCCGCCGATGAATAAATTCCTCCTCTCCCTTCTCGCAGCCATGGCGATAATTTCATCGGCCTACGCGGCTGAACCGTTGCCGGGTGATGCCTGCAGTGCTGCAAACAACCTTCAATTTACAAGTGGGCCGGAGGTATCCGGCGGTGGTGGTCATGCTATGCTCTGCGAGGGTGGGACTTGGAAATCCATACTGAGCTTCAACAGCACCGCTGGTCTGACCAAGCTTGGCAGCCAGACTTGCGCGACCAATGAGATTCTTAAATTCAACGGCACCACATGGGTCTGCGCGGCGGATGCCAGCGGGATCAGCGGCCTGCCAACACTTACGTCAGCCAATATCTGGGTTGGTAACGCATCAAACGCCGCAACGGCTGTCGCCATGTCGGGCGATGCCACGCTTTCGAACGCGGGCGTACTAACGATTGGATCGAACGCCGTTGGCTCAGCGGAGATTACAGATGCCAGTGTTGCGCTGGCCGATTTGGCTGGGAACTCGGTCAACGCATCCAAGATCGTTGATGCCAGTATTGCCTTGGCCGATCTCTCGGCCACCGGAACGGCAAGTGCCACCACCTATCTGCGCGGGGATAACACATGGACAACAGTTCCATCCGGCGCGGACAATCTCGGGAATCATACGGCGACACAAGCTCTAAACATGGGCGGTTTTAATGTGACCGGGGCGGCACGAATACTGTCTGGCGGTTCTTCACCCAATCCGGTGAGCGGGATTGATACATTCGGTCTTATGGCGTCAGGCAGCTTTGGTGCCGGTATTGGTCTGCAAGACGGAACTGGTGATTTCGGCCTGTGGCTGGATGGGACTGGTACGAATGCGCGGTTCGGGTTTGGCGCAAGCCTTGGTCCGCTGACGACAGCCATGTCGCTCACCAACACCGGCACGGTATCGGCCACGACGTTCTCAGGATCAGGCGCATCGCTGACAGCACTTAACGCATCCAATCTTTCATCGGGCACAGTTGCACCAGCGCGATTGGGAACCGGCACAGCCAACAGTTCCGTTTTTCTGCGCGGTGATGGGGCTTGGGCTGCGATAGCCGGTGACAACTTGGGTGCAGGCGGCACGACAACTGGACAAATCACAATCAACAACGGCTCGCCGACGA
The DNA here is from genome assembly GCA_022844105.1 of Hyphomicrobium sp. Classification (GTDB taxonomy): domain Bacteria; phylum Pseudomonadota; class Alphaproteobacteria; order Rhizobiales; family Hyphomicrobiaceae; genus JAGVSR01. Next base: position 154,652 of record JALHMJ010000004.1, read on the forward strand.
TCTTTCTTCAAGACACTGATCAACGCTCGGCGATGCTGCACAACAACGGCAATCAGTTCTACTTGCTGACAGGGAGCGGTATAAACTCCGGCACCTGGGCGCTCAATGGCGGTGCTTGGCCCATTCAAGTTGATCTAACGTCCGATAACATCACCCTCGGCGGACAAGTCAATTTGGTTGAAGGGGCGCTTAGCCTCGGCACACAAGGAGTCACCAGTAGCGCAGGTACAGTGATCGACGGAAGCGGTGGTTGGCACCGCACGTATGGCGCTACTGGTTGGTATAACGGAACTTTCGGCGGCGGATGGCACATGTCGGACGCGACATGGATTCGATCGTACGGCGGCAAGTGGGTTTATACTGACACAGGAATGCGTGCTGACGGAAACGGCGTTCGCACCACGCAAGTTTGCGATGTAAATGGCGCAAATTGCAGAACTCCGGCCCAACTTGCGGCGGGTGGCGGGGGCGGCATAACTGACCAAACCACAACGACCTGTACCACCGCTTTTTGGGGATACTCCACTTGTTCGACCCCTGCGTGTCCAGCTGGTTATTTTAGAAGTGGCTGTAGCGCCGTCGGCGGAGCAGGAGGGGGTTCTGGAGCATCTCCGAGTGGATCCAACGCGTGTCTTTGTACAAACGGCACTACTGACGGGGTTCAAACCTCTTGCTATACATACTGTATGAAATAGCGTTTAAGCATCCGGGGACACGATGCTGATGGTGTCTCTGTGTCATGGCTTGTAAGCGCATCACCGAACCATCGTGCGCCAGAGAATGACGATGTTCGCCCAGACGAGCGTCTGGAGCGTCTGGGGACACAATACTTATCGTGTACCCAGTGACATTTTTTCAGAGATAATCGCGTGCTAGCGGTCAATAGTTGTTGCATCCAACTTAATTCAAGAAACGCAAAGGCGAATTACAACGCATGCCCCAACGCTCGACTCTCTTTGCGCGCGCTTGCGCTATAAGCGCGGTCTTCGCAACCTCACTATGCACGCACCACCACGTTATCGCCGATGAAATCCCACTCGGTGGTCGCTTTGATCAGTTTACGCCTCTTTTTAACGCAGCGGCTGCAAAGATGAAATTGGATGTGAGCGTAGCCCAAATAGATTGCGGTGCGCCAAGCCAGTGCAATGTGAGTTTTGGGGACGGAGTGGCCGGGCACATATCGGCAGTTGACGACGACAAGCCAATTCTTGAAACAGCGCTAATCTCGCACGACTGCAACAATACCCATGCTGATATTCTGAGGGATGTCAGCAAAGTCGTTGTCAGCATGTTTAGCGGGAAACGCGCCAGTACACAGGGTCATGACAAGCTGGCAGCAGCGATCCGGTCACCTGTAAAGCAACAAATTTCTATGGTGATTGACGGAATAGAGTTCGTCAACAGCAATATCTCTTGCACGTTGCTAATTGCGAGGCCGCAAAAAGATTAGTCGTATGCAATAATCTTAGCCGATTGAGCGACTAGAGTGTCTTGGGGCACAATACTGATTGTGCCCCAAGCGGGTTCTTGAGCAGATAACGACGAAAGTCTTCGTAAAGCCGAAGTTCAGGATGCGCGAACGGCTTCGCGCCGGGGATGAACTCAGCGAGCTTTTGCATCGGTTCACGCGGGTTAAGGTGCGGGATAGCATAGGCAAGGCGCAGAACAATCTCACGCGCGGCATTCTCATCCTCATATAACCCAACCCCGCGCAGATCGAGCGCGCACATAAGCCGGACAGCGGTTTCGTGGACGTGTTCCAATTCTTCATCCGGACATTTTAATCGCGGCGCGTGATGACGGCGGTGGCGGCGGAATAACGGGCTGCGCCGTGCGGCGTGAAATAGTGCGGGCGCTTCGTGATGGGCAAGGACCAATCCAGCACCGCTAAAACTCTTAGGATGCGTGCTGATTGCGATTGGCAGATGTGCGCGCAGCGCCCCGTAGGTGGCGCGAATGGTTTTTCCGCTGACATGCGTTGAGGGTTCCAGCACGTTTATCGGCGTGCCTTCGGCGAAGCCGTGCAGAAGCCGCAGGAATTTATGCTCGGATAATTTAGCCCCTGCGGAATAGCGATTTTTGAGAGCGATTCGTGTCGCTCTTTTTGGTTTTTTATATTCCCCGATCTCTGCGCTCACGTTCAATCCATGATTGCTTTTGTGCGCCTGTTCTTCCCTTCGATTTTGCAGAACGAAGACGCGTTCCGTTATTGTCGCATCATGTGCTGAGCGAGAAAAGAGCAACTAATACGTGTGTATGCATCTTGCGTCAGTGCAGCGGTCAACAGGCCGCCAATAACAACAAAAACAAGGAGACTTGAGTAATGACCCACTGCCAACGATGCGGACGCGATGTCTGCCAACCCTGTACCTTCAAACCCGTCAATGACAACAAGCGCGTTGTTGTAGTGGCGAGCGATGAGGAGCTTTCCCGACGCTCTCACTTTCAAAGATTGGCCACGGCCACCCGCGCACTTGGAATCTCACGGCGTGAACTTCCCAACTGGATTGCCGACACGATCTATGGCTTTCGCGGACGCATTACGTGGCAGAACGGCAAGCCGTTCGAGATTGACGATGAAGATATCGACGCGGCGTTCAACGATGATGGTTCGTTTCGCTGGCTCTCAACCTTCATGTATTTCGCGGAATACGATCCGCGTCAGGCACCGCAGAAGCGCATCATCGCGCGCTTGCGATTGATCGATCTTGCCTTCCGCATCTCGAACCCCGTGCGTGCCGGGTTCATTGCGAAGTAGGGCGAATTAGAGCGCGCAGCTTTTTCCCAAAGCTCCCCCAGTATTTTCGGGCACGTCGATAGTTTGCTTCTCAGTCGCTTCAAGTCCGCCGCCACGTTGGCGGCGGGCCAAGCGGTGAAAGGAGCAAGCTCTCATGCGCAACGTCAACGACCACCGCCAGAAGCGTCAGGATGTGTTCATGCAGTCCGTTGAGTGGACGGCGAACATTCTGGCCTTCATCGCGGCCTTCCTGCTGACCCCGGAAATTTACATCCGCACGGTTGGTTGGGTCACCCGCATCGCCGAAGAGCGCTACGGCGCATCGGGCGATCTTCTCGGCCTCGTCAGCCTCGTCTGGTTCGTCACCATGGCGCTGCTGACGTTCTCACTCTCACGCGCCACTCTCGCAACAGCCATCGTCGCAGCGGGCCTCGCTGCCGCGACCAAGTTCATCTGATGCCCCCAAACACATCTGAAAGGAAATCTGCAATGGCTAACATCCCTGACGTGATCATCAGCAAGCCCCGCAAGTTCGCGCATGACGCATTCAGCGTCCTCGCGGTGCTCGCCTTCATCGTAGCGGCCATCAACCTGATCGCAGGCAACATCGGCATCGCAATCCCGTTCGGCATCGTGACTGCTGTGCTCGGCAACGTTGCCTCGAAGATCAAGTTCAAATGGACGCTGCGCGGCGGAGCCGCTGTGTTTGAATAAATGCCGACTGGGGCCGCAGCGATGCGGCCCCTTTTCTATGGAACGTTAGCTGGAGCACTCCCATGCACTCTACCGATTTTAACGAGCAGTATCGTTTCGGCAGCGCTGGCTGGGCCGATGAGCGCCAGATGCGCGGGGCCGGTCTGTTCGGCGGGCACGGCCTTCCCATCGGCTTCATGGGACGCAAATCTATTCATCTAGAAGGCGATGCGCCGCTCATTACCTTCGGCGGTGCTGGCACTGGCAAACTCACCACAGTGATCGGGCACGTGATGTGCACCGTCAAAGACCGCTCGATGATTGTTCTCGATCCGCGCGGTGAGATCGCGGCCACGTTTATGCCCGCGCTGGCGCGGCACAGGATTGAAGCATTCCTTTGGAATCCTTATCGCTTGCACGGGCTTCCGTCGCATCGCTGCAATCCGCTTGATCCCATCGATCCGCGCAAACCCACCTTCCACGCCGACTGCAAGCTGGTGGCGCGCGCGCTGGTGAGCGTGACCAGCAAATCGGATGGCAAATATTTTGAGCAGCGCGGCAGTGGCTGGGTTGAGGCGATTCTAAAGTTCGATGCGGAGGTGTTCGGGCACACGAACCTTGGCAATCTTATGCGCGTGATCAATGTCATTGAGGGCGATCTAACGAACTGGGCAACGTTTTTAGAGGCCATGCGCACCTCAACTTTCGACGACGTGCGCCGCACGGCGGGGGAGATGATCACCAAGCAGCAGGATTCCCCGCGCGAGTTTGGCTCGGTGATGGGGGAGATTTACGCAAGCCTGTCATTCCTTGACGATCCAACGTTGCGTGCTTCGCTGGAAAATCCGGATTTCTCGCTGGCCGATGTTTGCAATTCTTCCAGCCCCAAGATTGTTTTCCTGATGATCCCGGCGGAATATCTGCATCAGAGTGCCGCCTGTCTGCGCCAGTTCTTCACGGCGTGCATGCTCTATAAATCCCGCGCGCCGGGTTCGCGGCGATTGCTGATGCTGATCGATGAAGCCGCACAGCTCGGTTCGTTCCAAGCGCTACAGCAGCTTTACACCTATGGGCGCGGAATTGGCATTCAGCCTTGGACATTCTGGCAGGATATCGGCCAGATCAGTCATAATTTTGGAGCAAGCGGCACGGACACGTTTATGGCATCCTCGCAGATGCGTCAGTTTCTTGGCACGCGCGATTTGAATACAGCGCGGCTAATTTCCAACATGCTCGGCACCGAGACGCTGGAATACGATGACACGCGCCAGCAGGAAGAAGCTTCGCGCCAAAAGCGGCTCGCCGTGCAGCGCGCGCTGCAAGGAGAGGATATGCTTTCGGCTATGCTGGAGGCCGCGCATTTCTCAAAGGCCGCGCGGATGCGCACGAAGCAATCGCGCAAGCTGCTAACCGACGAAGAGGTGCTTTCGTTGGTCTTGGATAAGCAAATCATCTTTCTGTCTGGCCGGGAACCGCTTGCGGTGCTCGCGGATCGCAAGCCGTATTTCGAATGCCCAGAGCTGGCAGGCCTGTATCTGCCCAATCCGTATCACCCGCTAAAAAAATAGAGAGCGCATTGCGCGATGCTTTGGGCATCGCGGGATGCACGCGTGATCACTGAATCCGTGCCCGATATATTTTGGTCTTTCGCCCAATATCGGGATGGAAGTTGGGCATATGTAGAAGGCTATGAGCCAACCTGACACATAAGGAGATCAGACCATGAGTAACGAAGAAAAAAAGAAGCCGTCTTTCCACATCTTCGCTGTGCGCGATAGCGAAGACGGAAAGGCATATTTCAATCGCATCGGCACAGCCTTTCCGCACGGCGATGGAAAAGGGCACAGCCTCGATCCGTGGGCCTTTCCCGCGCCGGGTTCACGCCTCGTCATTCGAGAGCCTGAAGAACGCATTCAGGAACTGAAAGACAAACCGCGTGATGGCGACAACCGCAACGGGGATCGCCGTGATGACAAGCGCAGTCGGGAGGAGCGCCCGCCCCGGGATACCGCTCCCCGTTATGAGCGGTGAGTAAAGAGTTTGGGCGGGCCGCTTCCGGTGTTGTGACCAAAGCGGAACTCGACCAACGCATCGCAGCTCAGCCCAAGCCAAGGGCTGAGCTGCATCTCACGCCGAATGGCTGGGAAGTGCAGGCGGTGAACACCGAGCAGTTCAAAGCCTACCGTGATCGCATCCATCATCTGCGTGAGCGACTCAACACGGCGCACGATACGTTGCGTGATGATCGCGCGAAGGCGCTGGTGCGCGGACGTGCCAAACAGGAATTCGACCGGGGACGGTAATCGCCCCGGTAACTTGTTTCCAAAGGCCATCGCCATGACAACCTTCACCAAACTTGATCAAATCCGCGCGCATCTGCGACCCGAACCGCAAGCTCCGGTCAGCGTCGCAACGCTGGAAGGTGGCAAGCGCGTACAGAAGAATCTGTCCATCCTCGAAAGCGATGCCGAGCGCTTGTCGATGTTTGCCAAGCGCGATGGAATATCTCAGGCTAAACTGCTCTCAGCGGCGCTGGATGCGTATGATAGTTCTAAAGTTGGCTGAGATCAGTAGCGCCGAGTTGTGTACTAAAGGATGTGCAATAGGCTGCGAGCGTCGCCTTCACGGCAGGATAGATGTCTCGCCGTTTTTGCCCCTGACCGATCTCTCTACCGCCGTGCGGATCGCCAAGACGGGAGAGCCCAAGAATCATTTGTCCAAGTATTGCGGGCGGTCGATACCAATCCGTTCCGGCAATAAACGGTATGGGATGGCTGGCGTCGGTCTGCACATGCTTGGTGCCATTACAAATGGCGCGAACGACGTCAAACGAATCTCCGCATGCTGCGCGCATTGTAGTTTCTATGCTCGTCAGCCCCGCGCTCTTCAGATGATCCTTTATGTGAAAGGTGGCAATGCAGGAAAGGTAAGCAAGACGCCGTGACTGGGGCGCGCGCTTGAACTCGGCGACGGTCGGTAGAACGATTTCGTCCATAAATCCCTGAGGCGTCATAGTTATCTTGCTCTTATAAACGTACTAATGATCGGCTTGCGCGCGAAATATATAGCGCTTTAGCATTCGGAAGAACTCCCAGGCATCAAGCTTAGCCATGCTCTCTTGCGCCGATGGTCAGCAGGAGGCCCTGAATTGCGAACGACACTGTCCATCCTCGGCATCTGTGCCGCGCTGGTCATGTGCGCGGTATCCGGCGCGATGAACTATCTGTTCATGGCCTCTCTCGGCAAAACGCCGCTTGAGGGGCAGGTGCTGGGCGCGGCCTCGGCGGCGGCCGATGTGCTGAAGGCGCTGCTGCCATTCTTCATTGCGTGGAGTTGGGAAGCGCGGCGCATGGTGCCTGCCGTGAGCGGCACTATTGTCTTTCTATTCTTTGCCGGTTTTTCCCTGTTCAGCGCCATCGGTTTTGCTGCGGATAATCGCGGCAGTTTAGTCGATGGCCGAAAAAGTCTCTCCGAAGAATACAATCGTGTGCAGCTTGCCTTGAGTGACTCAGAAGCACGTCGCGTGGCACTGCCGTCACACCGCCCCGTGACGGTCGTCGCTGAGGAAATTGAAGTTCAACGTCAGAACCGTCGCTGGAGCGCGACACAAGACTGTCGAAACGCGACCGAAACCGAGAGCCGGGCATTCTGCGCCGAATATTTTCGCCTGCGCTCCGAATTGGCGGCGGCGCAAGAGTCAGAGATACTATCCGCTCACATCATCTCGTTGCAGGCTCAAAGCGGCAAGCTCCGCGAAAATCGTGCAGAGCAAGACATCGATCCGCAAGTATCGCTCCTTAGCCGCATCACGGGGCGAGATGTTGAGTCGGTGCAACTGACTCTGACGATTGCCGTGGCGCTTCTCGTCGAGATCGGAGCTTCGCTGGGCCTTTTTTTGGCCAGCGGGCATCGTGCTGGCCTGCAATCCCGCTGCGCTACGCCCGCTGCAAACAAACCTATCGGCTCCATCGAAGATTTTTGCCTAAAAGGGCTTATTCCAATGAAAGGCGCGAACTTCAGTCTTAAAACGCTGTTCATGGGATATCAGCAGTGGTGCAAGGACGGCGGCTTGCAGGCATTGCCAGAGGCTATATTCAGGCGAGAGTTTGACTTGCTTTGCGGAGCAGTAGGTCTGAAGGTTCGACAAGGCGTCTTGCACGACATCGCGCTTATTTAACGCAAAGCATGCAGAGGCATGAGGGGGGGGGGGAGGTTGAAAACGTTTCTCAAAAAGGACTTCGAAACACCTGATGGCGAGAGGAAATTCACGCTCCTGGGACGCGCTTGGCTTGATGATAATGGCGGTACCATCGAATATGCGGTGCAAGATAGCGAGCGTGAGATAGTTCGCATCACAGTGCCGATTAGTAGAATAGACCTCGACTCCGTCGAAGTCATAACTATCGTACTGGTGGCTCCATACGGAAAATGTTTGGCGCAAAAACTCTGGAACTATTCGATTGGCCAAATTGACGAGTGCCTGAAAAAAGCAAAGGTCTACGATAAAAACATGGATTGGCCTGATTGGCTCAGAGTTATGACGGCATGTCTGCAGACCAACGGAAATGCTACCGCGTCTGATATCGTAAAAGCGCTGTTGGATTGCGTTTGGGCATAGCTATTACGGCGAACTCGGCCCTGAGCCATCGGTTGGCAAGCCGATAGCCATAATACGTGACGCTCCGCGCATCGCCATGGATAGGCCAACGACGAAAACGGGAGACGCCGCTACTACCAACGCCACTTCGGTATTGAAGATGCATGTAATCACTGCTCCAGCGCAGGTGATTCTAAGGCCAGTAGCGTCCGAAGCGCTTTTGATATAACTGTCTGACGCTTTCTTAATTGCGTCTGATAAATTTTTACGATCCATAACTTCTTGCAAATTTTATTTTTCAATCTTTTATTATTGAATTTGCTAAGTCAATTAAAAATATTCCGAGACTATCGTTCTTGATCCAAATCCCGTTTTCGTCCGGCGCGCGGCGAGCGCTCTCCCTTGCGCAAGCGCTCGATGCGATCTTCTGTTGATGGCGCAGGGCGAGCTTCTTGCGCGAATGCCCTCGACACTTTTGGTATAGCTTCGGGCTTCGCAATTTGCTTTGCCGCCTGCTGATCGGCGCGCAGTTCCTTGAACAGCGCGGCATGACGATCCCGCACGGCCTTGATCTGCGCTTGCAGGGCTTGACGGTCTTTCATCTGTGCCTCGATCAAGGTCTGGCGCTGTGCGCGGTCGCGGGCGAGTGCTTCGTAGGCTTCGCGCTCGTTCTGCTTTTGGGTTTCGGTGTGTTTGCCGGAAAGACGGCTCCACACGCCTTTCACGCCGCGATCAAACCGTGAGGCCCGCGCACTAGACTCTTTTGCCCACCTTTGTTCCTGCTTGGATCGTAGCTGCGAGCGCTCGTCCCGATGCTGCTGCACCATAACAAGGCGCGATTGGTCGAGCGGACGCAGATCACGCCGTTTCTGTTCTTGAGCCTCTTGGCGCAGGCGCAGAAGATTGGAGCGGAGATCTTTGGCAAGCTGAGCCTTGCCTGCCTCCACACTGGGGAAAGCGTCGGGTGAGCCAAGGCGCTTTTCGATGTCCTTAGTTTTCTTTCCGGTATAGCGGGCCACGGAGAGCACTTCGCCTTCCGAAGTGATGGCGACATGGCCGCGCCTGTCGCCCTTGGCCAATGTTATCCCGCGCGCTTTCAGCGCCAGCACAAATGCGGCTTTGGAATCCGACACCGCCCAGCATTCCCGCATCACGACTTTAAGGTCGCGGGCATCAACGCCCATGCGCTTGGCTTGCTGCCATTCTTTCAGAGTGAAGTTGCGAGGATCGGCTTCGCGGCTATTCATAAGCCCGCGCGGCATCTTCCAGCCATTTTCCAGATACAGCTCGCGCGAAAGATCACGCATCTTGTTCTTGAAGAAGGGAAGGTTTTTAGCCGTCATGGTTTCCGCATCAATTCGGCTCCAGACGGCATGGGCATGGCGGCGGCCTTCCTTCTCGTGAAAGACCACAATTCTTGGCTGGTCTTTCAACCCATTCTTTTCTTCAATACGCGCGATAGCGTTTTCAAACACATCAACGCCCACGCGCTCTAGTGGCGGCGGATTGAGCGATACGGAAAACAGGAACTGCTTGCAGCGCGTGCCTTTGCTGACGGCATAGGCTTCTTTCAGCGCGGCAACGATGTCATCCGAAACAAAGCCCCGGATTTCATGCACTTCCACGTGTTCATTGTCCTCCATCTTCATCAGATGCAGACCGAGCTGCTTGCCGCCCCCGCGCTGTGATGCTTTGAGGATCATCCGGGCCTACCTTTCCGGGATGCCAAGCGCCTTCATCAGCATGGACTTCATGTCCGCGATATCGTGGCAGGCTTTTATGATGGCAGCTTCTGTATCGGGGCTGAGAGGCATTACGCCCGAAGCGATGCCGTAGGCGATCTGATTTAGGGCCGTTGCAGTAGGGCCGAGATTGGCCAACACCTGCGGAATAGCCTTTGCTGACTGACTGCGGCCTATCTTGGTTGGCTTGTTATTGTCGTTCGCTGGGAAAAGCCGCGCTCGCGCGTAAGCGCTAATTGGCTGGCGACCTGCGCGCAACTCAAGTTCGGCCCGCTGTTCAGACGACAGGGGCACGGATAGAATCCGACGCCGAGATTGTTTTGGCTGGTGTTCGGGCATGATGCCCGAACAGTGCCACACTCCCTCGACCCTACTGGGCGAATGTTAGTAGTATCACTTATAATTGACAGTGTACGGAGTAATGACTATATCTCTGGACTATTATCAACAACCGCAGCTTCAAGCACCGTGTTCCAATGCGTTAGGATTTCGAGCAATTGGTTCGATGTAGCTGTGTTTAGGTGCACCACCCTAAACCTCCGGCCGAGAGGCTACAGCGAACACCACGGCCAAGCGTGGCGCGGGGAGACGGAGTTTTGACGTCCGTGCTTGGTGCAAGTCGGACTTCCGCAATCACGCCAAACTTCCTAGCCCCTCAGCACCGAAATCATCCAGGCAAGCACAGCCAGGCGCCCAAGCAGGTTTTGGGTGTCGTCACTTGGCACGCCATCTGCGACGAGCGACACGTCGTTGTGCTTGAGCCGTCTTCGCACTTCATGCTAACAGGACCCTTGCCCACGCGGCCCTGCCCATAGATGATGTTGGCAAGACCGTTCTTTGCGAATAGTTCGGCAATATCGTGTGTGACGGCTTCGCCAACCGCTCCCACGGTGACGCAGTCGGCGCGGACCGGCGCCGACAGTGCGCAGATCAGCGCGGTGGCGGCCAAACCCAGTTTCAAAGAACGCATTTGCCCCTCCGAGAAGTCGTCTATCCCGGCTGGAAACTAGTTGAGCCCATGTCCCTCAACAACAGGCTCGACGGCCGGTTCGCTGAATTTACCCGCATCAAACCCGAAAGCGTGCCGCATCTGCCACGCATCCGGCGCATACCACACCATCATCATGGTGCAATCGACCGCGGCGGCCCGGTCCGCCCGTGCCGAATGGCGGCGACAAGCAAGATGAAGAGCAGCAATGCGTTCAGCATATGCCACAGAGCGTGCGTGCCCCGCGCCCGTCCGAGCGCCGATGTCACGCTGCAAAACTCAAAGTCGACCGTCCTCAAGGTCAGCGAAACCGCAAAGATCGCGCCCGCCGTCACAATCAGCGAGCCGGCTTCGTGGCGACGGATCACGAGCGCAAACCCGACCAGAAGCAACGCGGCCAGTGCCGGTACGTAGCCGAGCGAGCCGTTGAAGCACGGCCGCCCTGCTGCCGCTGTGATCGGCAGAAGCGCTGGATCGCAGGGGATCGCGCCCCCGACGCGCATCGCGGCGACAAACAACCCGAGCGCGACAGCAACACCAACGAACGACACGCCAAGAAAACGCCGCAACGCATAGGCAAGATACGCGATCATGAAAATGCCGATCGGCGCGGTGTCGGCCACCGACGCCCATCGCGTTGCTGTGGTGTGAAACAGGAAGCTGCCGACGCCGATAATGAACACGATGACAATAAGGGCCCACTCGACCCGCCGTGTTGCCGCGTCCGCGGTTCGAGACAGATAAACGGCGGCAGCGGCGGCAGCGATCAGGAACGCAACATTGGACATCGCGTTGAAAGGTTCGGCCCAGAATTGAGGCTCACCGGCCCGCTCGCAATACGCGAATATTTTCTCGGTCCAGTCCATGTCGATCCTGGGCTCGGCCCCGTTGCAAATTCATCGGTATCGCGACGTTGCATACCTGCGAATAGAAAATTGAGCCCGCCGTCGATATTATCTCAGCATCGCGACAGCTGCGACCCAGAGAGGTGTCTTATGAAGTCGAACATTTTCGCCGTAGCGGTTCTGTTCGCTGTCCCCGTTCCGCTTGCCGCTCAGGACAGCGCCGTTACGCCTCGCCAAGTCCGCGAAGGAAAAGTGACAGCCTGCAGCTCGTACGGTCACAAGTGCTACACGGCCAAGCTTGTGCGCTCTCCCGTCGGATGGAAAATGCGTTTGAATGGCGGCACGCTGATTGATTGCAGCGTGACATGCCAGGACACGCTGCGGATTGAGACGGTCGATTTTTGGCAAGATCAACGCGAACGCGGAACGGATTGATCAGCGCTTCAGTTGGCGGCTCTCTGATCCGGCGGAGCATCCGCCTTTTGCGCCGACGTCCCGGCTTTGCGCATCAGTGCCAGAACTTCATCCGGATTTTCGATGTCGAGGGTGTGCGGATGTTGAGGATCGGAGGTACCGACGAGGTCGCTGCGAACTTCACCGTCCGGTGTCATGAAGATCGTGCGGGGAACATAGGTCCCATCCGGTGCAAAAGCGCCATTCGCCGTCTTGTCCGCATCCGCATCGACAAGGATCATCACGACATCCTTTGACGCTGCCACCACGCGCTCGTCCTTGAACACCGACCGGAATTTCGCGCACGCGGTGCACCAGGGCGCGTGGAAAACCATCATGACGGTTTTGCCGGTTTTGGTCGCCTCGGGAATGCCGGTCTTGAGGCCGTGCCATGTGACGGCCGGTGCATTCCAGTTTTCCGAGCCAGGCGCCGTGGCCCGCGCTGGTCCCGTGGCGACCGCCAGACAAGCCGCGGCGACAACAATGGCAGACGACAAACGCATGAGGTTCTCCGCAAAGAATGTAAGACTTTGTGCCGTGTCTACGGCTGCCGATCAACGGGGGATTGCTTGCAACCCGGCGGTTACATCAAGCGTTTGCTTTTACAGCAATTTCGCCGGCACACCAAGCAACGGCGCCACCCGTTCGATGAGCCGAGCGGTGGTCGGGGCCGCATTTCGCCCTGCCGTAATCTCGCCCGCCGTCACATCTTGACCCTTCGGTTCAAACAGCATCACGAGCGTGAGAAAGGATGGATTTGACGCCGGGAAGGTCGCGAGAAACGACGCCAGAACCGCTTTCTTGCGATAGCCGCCCGAGACCGCCATTTCGGCCGTCCCGGTCTTGCCGCCGACTTCGAAACCGGCGACGTCCGCACGGCGGCCGGTGCCAACAGGATCGGTTACGTTGCGACGCATGATGTCGCGCAAAAGCGCACTGGTGCGCGGCGATACCAATCTCCGACCCTTGGCGGGTGGGACTGCCGCGTCGCGGGCAAGAAAAGTTGGCGCGACCGCCGTGCCGCCATTGACAAGCGCCGCCGCCGCCGCCGCGAACTGGATCGGCGTCACGGCCATGCCGTGTCCAAAGGCCAGCGTGATCTGCTCGATGCGGCCGATCTGCGCCGGCTTCTGCGGTTCTGTCCCGGGCGAGACTTCAGTCCGCATCGGCCCCCACAATCCGAGCTTCTGAAAAAAGGCCTTCTGCGCCTCAAGCCCCGCAGATAGCGCCAATTGTCCCGCGCCCACGTTCGAGGAATGAACAAACACCTCACCCACCGTCATCGGCCGACCGAGCGGATGCAAATCCTCGATCGTGAACCGCCCCGCCTTCAGCGGCTGCGTCGTATCGACCATGCTCTCCAGAGATTTGCCGCCCTCCAGCGCGAGAGCGACGGTGACCAGTTTCACGATCGAGCCGAGTTCGTAGGTGCCCGCCACCACCTTGTCGATGCGCGCCGGGTCCAGAGCCTCCTCGGCGATCGCGGGATCGACGCCCGGCCGTGAAACGGAGGCCACCACTTCGCCGGTTCGCACATCGAGCACGAGACCGGCAGCGCCCGCCGCTTCGTAGCGGGTCATTGCGCCAGCCAGTTCTTCATCGAGCGCGTGCATGACGGCGACGTCGAGTGACAGCCGAACCGGCGCCCGCGCCGACAGCCGTGCGCCGAACGCCGCCTCCGACGCACCGATTTCATCGATATATCGCTCGACCCCAGCCACGCCGCGGTTGTCGATGTCCACCCGACCGAGGATATGTCCTCCAAGCCGTCCGGCCGGATAGGTCCGCCGGATTTCATCGACGAATAGCAACCCTGGAATGCCGAGATTGTGCACCCGTTGCGCCATGCCGGGGCTGAGCCCGCGCCGAACCCACACGAACCGCCGCGTGCGGTCGGCGAGGTTGCGCCTCAGTTCGCGCACGTTCAAACCTGGAAACAGCGTCGCCAGCTGCTCAGCCGCCTCATCGGCGTCTTGGATCATAAGCGGATCGGCGTAAAGCGACGGCATCTGCACATCGGTCGCCAGCAGCCGGCCATTGCGATCAACGATGTCCGGTCTGGCCAGCGTGCCGGATGGCGTCGACATCATCGATACTCGGATCGTCGACGCGCCCTCGTGGCGCAGCGCCAGATTGATGAGCTGACCTGCCACGGCAACGAACATGAGCGTGACGCCAAAAGCCAGCACGCGCGAACGAGACCGCGGCGAAGCCGCAGCGGTGATCACCGGCTCAGTCACTCTGGCGGCAGCAGACATGTTCCGCTCACTGCCCCGTCGAACTGGTGGTGATGCCGTGGGCGGCAACGCCCGCGCCGGGAATGAGATGACGGGCCGCCAGCGGTTCCAGACCAAGCCCGCGCGCCAGCGGCTCGATCCGCTCCGGTCGGGCAAGATGCGCGCGCTCGGCCCGCAACACGGCGATATCGGCACGCGCGCGTTCCGCTTCTCGCTCTCGCGATTGCAGCCGGCTCTCGATCATCCGCGTGTCGTAGTTAAGCCCATAGAGCAGAAAGGCGCTCGCCAGCGCCAACAACAAGGCCGCGATGTTCACAATGCGCATGGCGACACTCCGGTTCGATCCGGCGGTTCGGCAAATCCACGTTGTGCTCGGGCCTGATCTTTCAGCCGCTACCGGAAACAGTGGACCACGCCGGGGCCTCCGTCCGGATGGCGGCCCTGAGCCGTGCCGAGCGGGCACGCGGGTTCACATCCAATTCACCTTTCTGAGGTGTTAACGGGCGCGAGTTAACAATCCGAAAACTCGGGGGCGAAACTTGTATGTTTTTCTGCGGTAGATAGCGGGAACCTTGATCGGCCTTGCCGGCCCGCTCGGCCATGAAACGCTTGACGATTCTGTCTTCCAGACTGTGGAATGACACGACCACCAGTCGTCCGCCGGGAACGAGAATTTTTTCCGCTGCGCCCAGCGCGCGCTCCAGTTCGCCCAACTCGTCGTTGATGAAAATCCTGAGTGCCTGAAAGGTTCGTGTCGCGGGATGCCGACCGTCTTCTTTGCGGCCGTGGAACACACGCAGCACCAGATCAGCCAGATTTTTTGTGCGCATCAACGGCGCTGCGTTGCGCTGTTTGACGATCGCCCGTGCGATCGCCCGCGAGCGCCGTTCTTCGCCGAATTGATAGATAATGTCGGCGATCTGCTCTTCGTCAAACCCGTTGACGACATCCGCCGCGCTCGGACCTTCTCGTGACATGCGCATATCGAGCGGCCCGTCGTTCTGAAATGAAAAGCCCCGCTCCGCTTCATCGATCTGCATCGACGAGACGCCGACATCGAGAACGACGCCATCGACCCCAGCAAGTCCGATGTCGGCAATCACCGCCTGCATTTCGCCGAACGCACGATGCATCAGCGTCAGCCGCGGCGCGAATTCATCGACAAGCGCGGCCCCAGCGTCAATGGCCGTCGGATCGCGATCAAACGCGATCACGCGGCAGTCGGCAGCCGTCAGGATGGCGCGCGTGTAGCCGCCCGCACCGAATGTTCCGTCAATGTAGGTTTCGTTGGGCTTTGGCAGCAGCGCGTCCAGCACATCCGGCAGCATCACGGGGATATGTCGCGGTCCATCCGGCATCGAACCGGAGCCCGCACTCATGCCCCGTCTCCTTCGCTGCCGTCGCTTCGCGCGGCGCGTCCAAGAAGCTTGCGATGCTCTTGCACCTTTTCGCGGGCCGCTCGGCGGCGTTCGTCAAACCGCTCGGGTGCCCACATCTGGAATTTCTCACCAAGCCCAACGAAAGTGACTTCGGACTGAAGGCCGGCATGGGTGCGAAGCGGCTGAGGAAGGACGATGCGCCCGTCGCCGTCGATCGCGAGGACCTGAACGTCACCGTAGAGCGCGACAGAGAGTTCGTCACGCTCGTCCGAATAATCCGGCAGGCCTGCGAGAAGCCCATCGATCTTCTGCGCAAGTCTCTCGCCGCCTGCATCGAGTGCCGGAGCATCAAGCGAAGGGTAGCAGTAGATCCCGCCACCGTATCCGTCGCGTTCGAGCACCGCACGGAAGGGTGCTGGGATTGAAACCCGCCCTTTGGCGTCGATCTTATTTGTGAATGTCGAGACAAAGCGGTCCATCCCCCGGTTTCGAACCTCGCCTTCGACGCCAACTCGATCTTCGATGGTCCAGCTCCCCTCGAGCCGTCTCGAAACTCACACCCGCCCCACCGGCGGGGCCGTGGCAGTCGACCTGATCTGGGCCCTCTCTCCAGATCGGCGCCACGCCACGGATCCCTACCCGGTGCGGTCGGGCATTAATGGGATGCCATGGATAATCATGGGCGTCAATGGATCGTTAACGTTTTCTCCTGGGATAACTCAGCTCCTACGCCGTGCGGCCGGCTCGCCCACTTCCCGCGCCCGGCGGCCGGCTCCCCGGCAGGGGAGTCGCCCGGCGCCACAAAGGAGAGTCGCCCGGCGCAAACAATCTTCCTCGCCGGGCGGCCGGCTCCCCGGCAATGGAGTCGCCCGGCGCCACAAAGGAGAGTCGCCCAGCGCAAACAGTCCTCCTCGCCGGGCGGCCGGCTCCCCGACAGGGGAGTCGCCCGGCGCAAAAAAAAGGCCCGGTAAAAACCGGGCCTTTTGTCGTTCGATTTGCAGCGGCCGATCAAGGCGTCGGTGCCGACGGCTGCAAGGCCGGCGGCGTCGATGAACTGTCGCCCGACGGCGAAGCCGGAGTGCTTTCTGGGGTCGTTGAGGACGGCGAAGCCGGAGTGCTTTCTGGCGTCGTCGACGACGGCGAAGAAGGCGCTGGCGTCGATGGCGCGTCGGTCGAACCGCTGCCGGAGGGCGACGCGGACGGCTCAGCCGAAGATGGCGTCGCGCTGTCCTGTGACGGCGCTGCCGGCGGAGTAGCCGAACTATCGGCAGGCTTTTCCGCGGACGGCGTCGTCGTTGGGTCCGCCGGCGGCGTTGCCGTGCTGCCGTCCGAAGGCGGCGTTGAGGTGGCATCGCCGGGCTGCGTGACCGTCGTGGTGTCAGACGGCGGCGTCGGCGAAGGTGCGGACGGCTCGGAGGCCGGCGGCGTTGCAGCGCTATCCGGCGTCGACGACGGAGCGGACGCTTCGCCCGTTGGTGCCACGGCCGGGGTCTCGACCGGCTTATCGGTCACCGCCTCGGCAGGCTTATCCTCAGCTTTAGGCTCTTCGGGCTTTGCCTCGGCTGCCGGCGGCGTCGGCTCAGTTATGATTTCGGCGGGCGTTTCTGAGGTCGCAGCCGGCGTTTCGGTGGACGGCGCGGCCGCCTCGGGCGCATCAGCAGGCTTCTCGCCGGATAGCTTCGAGCGTTCGGCCGCGATCACGTCCTCGATTTTCTTAAAGGCATCCTCGGCGACACTGCGCGCGGTTTCAGAGCCCGCGACTTTTCCTTCTAAATCGCTGACTTTTTCGGTCAAATCCTTGACCTGCTGAATGGCCCCATCACGCGCCAACTGCACGGTTTGCAACTGTCGCACCGCATCGTTGCGACTGGCCATCATCCACCCGGCGATGCCTAGGCACGCGAGCGATACGGCCGCAAATGCTGTTTTGCTGATCCCTTCAAACATACACTTCTCCTCCCGGGCATCTCGGCGTGCCCCTCCCGCGTCCGCCTTGAGTGGCCGGCGCACTTTTATTGAGAACAAGTCTAGGAGATTAGCCGCCGCAGGTGAACACCTGAGTTGACGCTTTGGCGTAGAAGTTCTGAATTGGCAAACAACCGCGCCCGGCGGCCGGCTCCCCGTCAGGCGAGTCGCCGGGCGCACCCAATAAAACATCAGTTGGCCTGTAAGCCGGGTTCTGTCTGGAGTTACCTCCGCGACGGCCATTCATCTGGGACGCCCATTGCTGGACGCCTCAAGCAACCAACCCGGATGGCGGGCCTGGAAACGGGCTTGCAGGCTGGATTGCTCCACCTGCCGGCCATCCCTATTTGGTCTTGCACCGGATGGGGTTTACCGTGCCGGCGCCGTTACCGGAACCGCGGTGCGCTCTTACCGCACCGTTTCACCCTTACCGTCGGGCCGAAGCCCTCGGGCGGTCTGTTTTCTGTGGCACTTTCCCTGGGGTCGCCCCCGGCGGCCGTTAACCGCCATCCTGTTTCCATGGAGCCCGGACTTTCCTCCACCGCGCGTTTTGAGCGGGCCATAACGCCCCGCGCGGCAGCGACCGTCCAGCCAACTGACCCGCCATAAGTGGCCGCCGCGGCGCGAGCCGTCAAGCGGACGCTTCCCTGATCCTCAAGCCTTTGTCACCGTGCCGGCCTGATAAACCGGCCGGAACCGCCGCGCGCTGATCGTAATGCGCTCGCCGATCTGCGGCTGCGGCTGGCCCTGCAAAACAAAAATGACCGCCAAGCCGCTATCGGTGACGAGTTCACCGAATGACCCGCTCCACGAGCGCACGGTCCCGGTAAAAATTTGGGTTCCCGGCTCAAAAAGATCGAGTTCCCCCATGTGTCCCTGCTCCGGCTGTTTTTATGATCCTGCCGATGAGAAAGCGGCAACTACCGCCTCGCCACGATAGCGATATTTCAGCCGTGTGAGACAAGCTTTTAACGTCCCATCAACCGACCTCGGCTGCCGGTAGGCTTTCCACGAGACGGCGCAGCGTCATAAGTGTTGACCGGTCAAGGCGGCTGTCGACCCGCTGCGGCCGGAAATGCATTTGGAAAGCCCTGAGCACGAATTCCATTTCCAAATCGAGCGGCCCCGATGGCGCCACGCCGTAGCCATAGCGAGCAAGCAGATCGCGCGCGTCGCGAACGGCGGCCGTTTCGGCGCCGCGCCCCTCACCCGCATCGGCGGGATCGACGGGCTCCGGCGGCAGCCAAAATCCAACACCTTCGCAAAACAGCCGCGGCCAATCGAATTTCTCCCCAGGATCGATCTTGCGCGATGGCGCAATGTCGGAATGCGCCAGCACCCGCTCCGGGACAATGCCGCGCCGATGGCAGATATCCAACGCCAGCCCGATAACCGCGCGCATCTGCGCCTCTGGAAAATCCGGATAGCCCAGCGCATGACCCGGGTTTTGAATTTCAATCCCGATTGAGGCCGAATTGATATCCGTCTCCCCCTGCCACGACGACACGCCCGCGTGCCAAGCGCGCATCTCTTCGGCCACCATCTGAATGATGCGCCCGTCAACGTCGATAACGTAATGACACGAGACTTTGCAGTCCGGCCGCGAAAGCACGTCCAGCGCCCGCTCGACGGTTTCAAGGCCGGTATAGTGCAGAACGAGAACACTCGGCGTCAGTCCGCGCAAACGCGCTTCGATATTGGGCGAGGGAAAAAGATCAGCGACAAGCGGACTGTCCGGTGCAGCTATGACAGGCAAATCGCTCATGCTCGCTTGCCCTTCAAGCCCCGCTCCGCCGCGATTGCTTCGTAAGCGGCGTTGATGTGGGCAAGCTTCGCCGTTGCTACCTTGATGACACCAGGCGGGGCTCCTTCGGCGATCAGTCGGTCCGGATGGGTCTCCTGCACCAGCTTTCGATAACGGGCACGAATGTCCCGCTCGCTGGCATCCGGCATGAGATCGAGAATAGTGTAGGGGCTGTCCGGGTCCCGCACGAATTGCGCGCGGATGGTGCAAAATTCGGTATCCGAGTAGCCAAATCGGCAAGCAACCGTCTTCAGATAATGATCCTCGCTCGGGTGCAGCACTCCGTCCGCGCACGCAATATACATCAGGCATTCGAAGACGCGCCGCTTGGTGTCGGGGTCGCGGCTCAACATCTCACCGACACGATCGGCATAGATCTCGTATCCGGTCACGTCCGCGGCCGCTTGCGCATAAACATTCTTTATCCGCTCGACATCACCCGGCGGTACATCAAGGAATTGCTCGAACACGGCTGCCTCCGACGATACGGCAACGCCGTCGGCCGCCGCCATCTTCGCCGCCAGCACGACGAAAGCCGAGGTAAAACCCGTCGACTGCGTCCAGCGCCGCCGCCGCAAAATTCCGTAGGCCTTCAGCCGTCGCGCGATGCGGGCAAACACCCCGATCCGGGGCCGCACAAGGGTATCGAGGATCGTCTGGTCGCTCATGCGCCAGCACTAGCCGCTTTTCCGCGGCAACAGAAGGGCATGCCCCCCGCCTTGGCGCCGCAGATCAGCTTGCACGATCGCACCCTGTCGTTTAGCTGAGCCCAGTCCACCAAACACGTCTTGCAATCGAAACCGTCACATCGACTTTCAAACCGCAACGCCGGGGCCGGCCATGCAGACCGCACTTGCGGGAAAAGATGCCTCACTTGCGGGCCAGAAGTGGCGCTTCTTCATCGACCGCGGCGGCACTTTTACAGACGTCGTGGCCAGTGATCCCAATGGCCGGCTCCACGTTCGCAAGGTCTTGTCCGTCAACCCGGCCGCCTACGCTGACGCGGCACTTCACGCCATCCGCCAATTCCTGCTACTGCCCTCCGCTGCACCAATTCCTGCCGCCCGCGTCGAAGTAATCAAAATGGGTACGACCGTCGCGACCAATGCTCTCTTGGAGCGCAAAGGCGCTCCGACCGCACTTGTCATCACGCGTGGCTTTGCCGATGCGCTGGAAATCGGAACTCAAGCCCGCCCCGATATCTTCGCCAAAGCCGTCATCAAACCCGATATGCTCTACGACCGGGTCATCGAAGTCCGCGAGCGCATTCTGTCCGACGGCGTCACAGATCTAGCGCTCGATGAAGCCGCACTCGAGCAAGATCTGACCCGAGCGCGAGCCGACGGCATCGCAGCCGTCGCGATTGTTTTCATGCATGCCTGGGCCTTCCCCGAACATGAAATCCGCGCCGCCGCAATCGCGCGCCGATTGGGCTTCGCGCAAGTCTCGGTCAGCCATGAAGTCTCGCCACTTGTCAAACTGATCGGGCGCGGCGACACGACCGTTGCCGACGCCTACCTCTCCCCCGTGCTTGATGGCTACGTCGCCTCTCTCATCGCCAGCCTTGCCGCCGACGGCGACGATCGCACCCGCCTGATGTTCATGGCCTCGTCCGGCGGCATGACGGCGGCGGATCGGTTTCACGCCCGCGATGCGATCCTGTCCGGCCCGGCCGGCGGCATCGTCGCCATGGCCGAAACGGCGCGCCTTGCCGGTTTCGACCGCGTAATCGGCTTCGACATGGGCGGCACATCGACAGACGTGTCCCATTTCGCCGGCGTCTACGAGCGCTCCTTCGAAACGGAAATCGCCGGCGTTCGCCTGCGCGTCCCCATGCTCGATATCCACACGGTTGCAGCCGGTGGCGGCTCCATCATTCGCTATGATGCCAACTGCCTCCGCGTCGGTCCGCAAAGTGCCGGCTCCGATCCAGGACCAAAGTGCTACCGCAAGGGCGGGCCACTCACCCTCACCGACGCCAACATGATGCTCGGCAAACTCGACCCGGCAAGCTTTCCCCATCTCTTCGGCGCGGACGGCAATCTTGCCCCGGATCAGGACGCCGTCCACGCTGCTTTCCAACATTTGGCCCACGACATGGGCATCGCCGACCCGCACGAAGTCGCCGACGGCGCCGTCCGTGTCGGTGTCGAGAACATGGCCGCCGCCATTCGCCGCATCTCGATCGAACGCGGCTACGACGTATCGGCGTATGCATTGCAATGTTTCGGTTCCGCCGGGGGCCAGCACGCCTGCCTGATTGCGGACGCGCTCGGGATGACCACAATTCTCATCCACCCGCTCTCCGGCGTGCTGTCGGCCTGGGGCATGGCGCTCGCGCCCCAGCGTGCGAGCCGCGAACGCTCCGTCGAACTGCCGTTCGGCGACCACGCGCTCCGATCGATCGAGGATTTGGCCTGGGACCTCGGCAACGCCGCAACGGAAGCGCTCCTCGATCAAGGCGTCGAGCATGACGACATCGCCCTCGAGACGCGCCTGCATCTGGCCTACACCGGCACCGATACGGCGCTCCCAGTCGCTCTCTCCGAGCCCGACATCATGCTTACCGACTTCGAAACCTTGCACAGGCGTCGCTTCGGGTTCATCTCGCCCGGCAAGCCGATCCGAATTGCACTTGTCGAAGTCGAGGCTAGCGGACAATCCGCCTCGCCCGACGTCGTCTTTCCCGCTGCCGGTCCGTCGTCTCTCCCCCCCGGTTCGACGCGGCCGTTCTACTCCAATGGCACCTGGCACGATGCGGCCGTCTACGATCGTTCCGCCATGACGCCCGAAAATTCCATTACCGGCCCCGCCATCATCCTCGAACCGCACCAGAGCGTTGTCGTCGAAGCAGGGTGGACAGCCGCGCTGACGCCACGCGCCGATCTCATCCTGACGCGCGCTGCGCCGCCGCAAGCACCGGCCAGTTCCGAGACGAAGAAAACGCCCAACCCGATCCTCCTCGAAGTGTTTGCCAACCGCTTCAAGTCCATCGCCGAGGATATGGGCGAAGCGCTGCGCGCCACGGCCCGCTCCGTGAATATCAAGGAGCGCCTTGATTTCTCCTGCGCCGTCTTTGACAGCAGTGGCGCACTCGTCGCCAACGCACCGCACGTGCCCGTCCACCTCGGCAGCATGGACAGCGCCGTCGCCGCCGTCCGCGAAGCATTCGATTCCGCCATGTACGACGGCGACAGCTTCATGTTGAACGCTCCGTACAAAGGCGGCACGCACCTTCCCGATATCACGGTAGTAACACCCGTTTTCGCCGGCAGCGGGACGCCGTCGTTCTATGTCGCGAGCCGCGGCCACCACGCCGATATTGGCGGCCTGGCACCCGGCTCGATGAGCCCGCGGGCCATCTCCGTCGAAGAGGAAGGCGTCTATATCGAGCCGGTCCGCCTTGTTGCCGGCGGACACTTCCTTGAAGCGCAAACGCGCGCCGTGCTCGGGTCCGCCCGCTATCCCGCGCGCAACCCGGACGAAAACATCGCCGACCTCAAGGCGCAGCTCGCCGCCAACACGCGCGGCGCATCCGAACTGGCCCGCATCGCCAGTGAGTTCGGGATCGATACCGTTGCCCGCTATATGGGTCACGTCCTCGACAACGGCGAAGCCGCCATTCGCACACTGCTTGCCACTCTGCAGGGGGGCCGGGCCCGCATCGAAACGGACCAGGGCATGGCGATCGAAGTCGCCATCACCATCGACAACAGCGCCCGCACCGCCGTGGTCGATTTCGCCGGAACTTCGCCACAGCAGCTAACGAGTTTCAACGCCCCCGCGCCCGTGACGCGCGCGGCTGTGCTCTACGTCTTCCGCGTGCTGGCCGGTGGCCCCATTCCGCTCAACGCCGGGTGCCTGCGTCCTATCGAAATCCGCATCCCCGGCGGTTCGATGCTCAAGCCCGCCTATCCCGCACCCGTCGTTGCCGGCAACACCGAGACGAGCCAGATCGTCACCAACGCACTGTTCGCCGCGCTCCGCCAAATGGCCCCGTCGCAAGGCACGATGAACAACCTCACCTTCGGCAATAGCCGCGTCCAGTATTATGAAACCATCGCGTCCGGCTCACCTGCTGGACCGGACTTCGACGGCACGGCCGCCGTCCACGCACACATGACCAACACCCGTATGACGGACGCAGAAATTCTCGAGCTGCGCTATCCCGTCGTCGTCGAGGAATTCGCGATCCGCCGTGGTTCAGGCGGACGCGGACGCCACAGCAGCGGCGACGGCACCCGCCGCGCCATCCGCTTTCGCCAGCCGATGCACATTGCAATGCTCTCCGGTTATCGCACCATGCAGCCACCCGGCCTGGACGGCGGCTCGCCGGGCCAATGTGGCCGCAACACCATACGTCGGGCGGATGGCACAGTTTTCGACCTTGGCGGTTGTGGCGAATTCGACGCCGCCGCCGGTGACGTTCTGATTGTCGAAACACCAACCGGCGGCGGCTTTGGCACGCCTGACTGAGCGCACAACACGCAATGTTACTCCGTCACAAACACGGCCGAACTGTTATGCCCCGTCGTCCCCGGCCCTTGCTCGGGAACTAGAATCTGCCATCCTCGGGAAGTTATCCCAATCGACAGCCGTCGAGGAAGGCCAACGGAATGCAAAAGGCTGCACGCATCTCTGTGATGGCCGCGATCCTGGCGACGTTCGCCGGGCCCGCAGCAATTGCCGAACCGTTCACATTCACGCTTGTTTCGCCTGAAGCCGATATGACGGCCCGCGAAATCACCGAGAACCTCTACAAAGCCAAAGCTGGCGAACGTCCCGATCTATCCGGCCGCGATCTCACCTACCTCGATCTATCGACGATCGACTTCAAGGGGGCGAGCCTCGCCCGCACGGACCTTTACGGCACTGACTTCACGGGCGCCAATCTCAAGGGCACGGACCTGTCCGCAACACGGCTCGATCGGGCGGTCCTTATCCGCGCCGACCTTTCGGGTGCCAACCTCGCCGGTGCCACCATTCTGCGCCCGACGGTCTATTCCGACATGCACAACCTGCTGACCGACGCTCCGCGCTTTTCCGGCGCCAACCTGCGCGCCATCAAGGTTCAAGCGGATCTCTCTGGCGCCGATTTCCGCGGCGCCGATCTGACCGACGCCGATTTCCACCCGCTTGAAGATCGTCCCGGTGAAGGCACGCTCACGACATTGCGCAAGAACGTCATCAAGTCGTGCGATTTTTCCGGCGCCACGCTCGTCCGCGCCAATTTTTCCGAAGCGGTGCTGACGTTTTCCCGCATGACGGGCGCCGACCTGCGTGATGCCAATCTGGCCGGCGCCGACCTTTCCAAAGTCGATTTCACAGGCGCCGACCTGACCGGCGCCAATTTTGAAAACGCCGATCTCGACGGGGCCAACTTGGCCGGCGCTCGCGGCCTCGACGCCGTTAAGGGCTTCGATACAGTGCGCAACCTGGAGAAGGCATTTCGCTAAGAAAGCTCTTTAAGCGTTGATGTAATCGTCGACGACGCGATTGGGCTTGGGCACGTCGGTGACGAACGTCTCGAGCGCCTCCAAGCCGCGCGGCACCGGTCCGCCATACGCCCAGTCGAGCAATTCCACCGTGTGCACGACGGGAATGCTCATCCCGCCGGCGAGCTGCGTGATGCAGCCGATGTTGCCGGCCGCCACCACATCCGGCCGCATTGTTTTGATGTTCTGCACCTTCCGGTCCCGCAGCTGTGTCGCGATTTCCGGCTGCAGGATGTTGTACGTCCCGGCCGATCCGCAGCAAATGTGCCCCTCGGGAACATCAACCACCTTGAAGCCCGCCCGCGCCAGCAATTCCTTCGGCTCGTCGGTAATTCCCTGCCCGTGCTGGAGTGAACATGCGGAATGATACGCGACCTTGATCGATGACCAGCGCACCGGCGCGCCAATGCCAATGCCGGCCACGAATTCGCTCACGTCACGCGCCAGCTCGGCGATCTTCTTCGCCGGACCTGCGTATTTGGGATCGTCGGCAAGCAGATGACCGTAATCCTTCACCATCGTGCCACAGCCCGAAGCATTGATCAGAACGGCGTCAACCGGCCCCTTGCCGATCTCCTTCATCCACGCATCGATATTGCGTCGCGCCTGCGCCTTCGCCTCGCCCTCACGTCCCAGATGATGCACGAGCGCTCCACAACACCCCGCACCCGGCGCCACCGCGACGTCGATTCCTCGCCGGGCTAGCAATCGGATGGTCGCGTCATTGATCGAGGGCCGCAAAACCTGTTGCGCGCATCCGGCCAGCATGATGACGCGCGCCCGCCTTTCGGCCTTGGTCAGAGCCGTTCCAGGTCCAGAAAAGCGTGCCGCCCGCGGCAGCACCGCCGGAGCCATATCGATCATTGTCGCCAGTTCCGTCAAACCAAGCCGCCGCATCATCCCACGGAATGGACGGCCCAGCGGGGCCGCTCGCAGCGCCCAACGGAACCGCCTCGGATATGGCACGATCCGCGCCAGAAATTCGCGCATGAAGCGCGCTTTCGAAGCGCCCGGCGCGCGCTCTTCAATGTAGGCGCGGGCATGGTCAACCAAATGCATGTAGTCGACACCGGAGGGACAGGTCGTCATGCACGACAAACACGACAAGCAGCGATCGATATGACGGCGAACTTCGACACTTGGGTCGCGCCCGCTCTCGAACATGTCCTTCATCAGGTAGATGCGGCCGCGCGGGCTGTCTCGCTCGTCGCCGAGCACGACGTAGGTCGAGCAGACCGCCGTGCATAGGCCGCAGTGCACGCACCGGCGCAGGATTTGGTCTGCCTCGGCCAGGCGCGGATCACGAAGCTGCTCGGCCGTGAAATTCGTCTGCATTGCGTCTCCTGTGCCGGATCGTCGCGAACGGCGTCGTCCTCACATCGTCTGATACATCCGGCCGGGATTGAGAAGACCCTGTGGATCGAAGGCAAGTTTGAGTCCGCGTGAAAGTTTCTCCAGCCCCGGCGCCTGTGGTTGGAACACATCCACTTCGCGGCGCACGGACTCATTCGCTCGAATGAGCGTCGCATGCCCGCCCGCAATAGCCACCGCCCGACGGATGTCAGCCGCGCCGGCATCGGCACAATCTGGAATTTCTAGCCACACCAGTCCGCCCGACCAGTCATACGTCGCCTCGACCGGCATATGCCGCCGCAAGGTGGCAACGAGATCGGCGGCCTTGCGCGGCGACGTCGAGATCCGCCACAGAATTGCGTCTGAGTGAGGCGTAAAGGCCATCCGCCGCAACTCGCCCCAGAATGAAAGCGACGCTTCCAGGTCGAGTTCGACAGGCCGGCCGTACGCCTTCAGAGCATCGATAAGCCGGCTCTTGCGGTACCGCACCGACTTCATGAAATTCTCGATCCGCAACGCCGTCAGCGATGTTTTCTGGCCCGCCAGCGGCGCCGTTCCGATGCGCGCGGCATGTCCGGACGTCAAATGCACCGTGCCCGAAACTTCATAAGGCGTGCCCATGGCCAACGACAACAGTTCGACCGCCAGATCTTCCGGCAAGCCCGAATACACGATGGTCGCAATGTCATCGGGAAGCGGCGCCACCTTGAACGTCACTTCCGTCATGATGGCCAGCGTTCCCCAGCTGCCCGTCAACGCGCGAGCCACATCGTATCCCGTCACGTTCTTCATGACGCGGCCGCCGGACTTGAACTGCTCCGCCCGCCCGTTGACCCCGCGCATCCCGATCAGATGATCGCGCGCTGACCCGACGCTGATGCGCCGCGCACCCGAATTGTTGGTCGCAAAAACGCCCCCGATCGTCGCCTGACCACCGGGCGAAGCCAAAGCCGCGCTGAAATCGAGCGGCTCGAATGGCAGCATTTGCCCGCGCGAGGCAAGCTCGACTTCGATCTGCGAAAGCGGTGTTCCGGCCCGCGCCGACATCACCAGTTCCGTCGGCTCATAGAGCGTGATGCCGCGCAAGCTTGCGGTCGTGATCATGGCGGAGGCGTCAACCGGATGCCCGATCGCACGCTTGGTGCCAGAGCCGACCACCTCGACGGGCCTATTCTGTTCGCCGCACTGCGTAATCAGGCTTTTCAGCTCCCAATCGGCAGCAGGTCTGAGAAGTTCACTCACGGATATCTAACCCCACTCACTCGGCAGCCACCGGGGTCACGGCCACGGGCGGCCCGGCGCGGATAGGCTGCGGTCGCCCGTCGAGCGGGAAGACCTTCGCCGGGTTCAACAGCCACGCCGGATCGAAGAGTGTCTTGATCCGCATTTGCTGCGCCAGATCCACATCCGAAAATTGCACCCGCATCAAATCGCGCTTTTCGATGCCGACCCCGTGCTCGCCCGTCAGGCAGCCACCGACAGACACGCACAACCGCAGAATGTCCGCGCCCGCCTGTTCCGCCCGCTCGGCCTGTCGCAGGTCGTTGGCGTCGTACATGACGAGCGGATGCAGATTGCCATCTCCGGCATGGAACACGTTCGCCACGCCAAGGCCATAGCGGCTGCAGATGTTGCCGATCTCCTCCAGCACATGTGTGAGCTGCGACAACGGAATTGTGCCGTCCATGCACAGATAGTCGGCCTTGCGTCCGATGGCGCCGAACGCACTTTTCCGGCCCTTCCAGATTCTGGCGCTCTGCGCATCATCCGCGCTGATGATGAGCGATGTCGGCCCCAGTTCCTCCGCAAGTCCCGCGATATACGCAAGTCTGTCGCCGATTTCCTCTTCCGAGCCTTCGACCTCGACGATGAGAAGCGCCTCGACGTCGAGCGGATAACCGGCTTTGGCAAACGCCTCGCAGACCTCGATCGCCGGCCGGTCCATGAATTCGATCGCCACCGGCACGATTCCCGACGCGATGATCCGCGATACACAAATACTGGCTTTGGCCGTCGACTCGAACCCGATCAGCATCGGCCGCGCCCCTTCTGCCTGAGGCAGGATGCGCACCGTTGCTTCCGTCACGACGCCGAGCTGTCCCTCCGATCCGACGACCAGCGCAAGGAGATCGTAGCCCTCCGCGTCGAGATGATCGCCGCCGATATCGACGATTGAGCCGTCCATCATGACCAGCTTGACGCCCAGGATGTTGTTGGTGGTCACGCCGTATTTCAGGCAGTGCGCGCCACCGGAGTTCATCGCGATGTTGCCGGCAAGCGTACACGCGAGTTGGCTCGACGGATCGGGCGCATAGAAAAAGCCATTCGGCCCTACCGCTGCCGAGATCGCCAGATTGGTGATACCGGTCTGCACCCGCGCCGTCCGCGCCGACGTGTCGATTTCAATCACCTTGTTCATGCGCGACACGCCGACAACGATGGCGTCCTCGGCCGGCAGCGCCCCACCGCACAACGAGGTCCCCGCGCCGCGGGGCACGACCTTGATGCCGTTCTGATGACAATACCCAAGGACCGCGGCAACCACCTCCGTCGTCTCGGGTAGGATCACGGCAAGCGGCAGTCGTTTGTAAGCGGTGAACGCGTCGGTTTCGTATGCGCGCCGTCCATCGACATCCGAGATAATGGCCCGCGCACCAACGATGGCGGTCAAATCCTTCACGATCGCATCGCGTCGATCGACGATGTCGGCATCGGGGTGCGGCAGTTCAATCGACGTCATTGCAGCCCTTTCCCGCAGGCGATGAAGCACAACGTACCATCCCGGCCGACTTGGTTAACAGGTTCATTTGCCGACATCTTTGCGCTCCCTCGGCGGACCTGATGATTTTCAACGCTGCGGAATAGGTGTTAGTCGTCCTAAGCAGCGCGATGTCACAATCCGAACAAGGCGGAGCGACATTCAACATTCAGTTGAAAGTCCTGAGACGCGCAACGTTAAACGTTTTGAGGCGGCACCGTGACAGCTATCAGTGACTTCGACATCTTCGCACGCGTCGCAAGGACCGGCAACATGTCGGCGGCCGGCCGCGAGATGGGCTTGTCGCCCGCCGTCGTGTCGAAGCGGATCAGCCTGCTCGAGGAGCGGCTCGGGGCTCGCCTGTTCCAGCGCACCACTCGTCAATTGACACTGACTGAAACCGGCGAAGGCTACTTCCGCCGCGTGATCGATATTCTGAGCCTCATCTCCGAGGCCGACGACTTCGTCAGCCGCCGCAACACCAACCCGCGCGGGCAGCTGAAGGTTACCGCTCCCACGTCGTTCAGCCGCTTTCATTTGGCTCCCTACCTGCCGGAGTTTCTTCAGACCTACCCCGAAATCCAGCTCGACCTGCATCTGACCGACAATTTCGTCGACATTATTCGCGACGGCTTCGATCTCGCCATCCGCATTGGTGAATTGCAGGACAGCTCACTCGTTGCGCGCAAACTCTCGCCCGACACCCGCGTCATCGTCGCGGCCCCGTCTTATCTCGAAAAGCACGGCACGCCAAAGTCACTGAAAGACCTTGATGACCACAACTGTCTGAGCGCGGGAGCGCAGGAATCTTGGTCCCTTGAAGGTCCCAGCGGCCCACAGGAGGTGCGCGTCAAAGGCAACATCCGTTCCAATTCGGCCGACCTGATCCGCGAAGCGCTCATCGGCGGCCTCGGACTTGGCCTCCGCGGCACCTGGGAAATCGGTCCCGAACTGCGCGCCGGCAAGCTCAAGGTTGTCCTGCCGCAGTATCGCGGGTCAACGAAGATGGCAATTTTTGCCGTCTATCCCTCGCGCGATTTCATGCCGGCCAAAGTCGACGTATTCCTGGATTTCCTCGGAAAGCATTTCGGCCCCGATCCGTACTGGGAAAAAGATATCGGTCTCGGCAACCGTCCAGCTGCGGCCAAATCCGCTCCACGTCCGGCCCGCGCCGCCGGCAAGCGAGCCGGTGACACCGCCTGAGGCAACACCAAGCCACCCGTTGCCCTGAACCCCGCACTCCCGTATCCGTGGGTCCTTAACCACCGCGAGCCAATCCACCACGAGCCAATCCTCCGCGAGAGTGACCCCATGCAGGCTGCACGTGCCGGCCTCTTCGTCACATGCCTGATCGATCTGATCCGACCTTCCGCCGGGTTTGCCGCCGCGCGCCTGATCGAAGGTGCTGGCTGCACGGTCGTCGTGCCAGATCGCCAAACCTGCTGTGGCCAGCCGGCCTACAATTCCGGCGACCGGTCGGGCGCGCTCGCTCTCGCCTTGCAAACCGTGCGCGCCTTCGCCGATTGCGACTACGTCGTCGTCCCATCCGGTTCATGCGCCGCCATGCTCAAAATCCATTACCCGCGACTGTTTGCAAACGCTGACGCCGCGACGCAGAAAGACGTGTCGGCCTTTGCGGCCAAAGTCCACGAACTGTGCGCCTTTCTCGCCGACGTCCGCCACATCGACGCTGTGCCCGGCCGCTATCAGGGCCGCGTGACGTATCACGACGCCTGCTCGGGCCTGCGCGAACTCGGCATCAAATCGGCGCCACGCAAATTGCTGGCACTCGTCCCCGGCGTCGATCTTAACGAAATGAGCGAACCGGAAGCCTGCTGCGGCTTCGGCGGTCTCTTTGCCGAAAAGTATCCGGGCATCTCCAATGCGATCGTCACCCGCAAACTGGACGACGCCACTGCGGCCGATGCCGGTCTTCTCCTCGCCGGCGATCTCGGTTGCCTCATGAACATTGCCGGCAAAATGAGCCGCACCGGCTGTTCTGTCGCTTGCCGTCATATCGCTGAAGTGCTGGCCGGCGAACTTTCCGATCCGCCCATCGGGCGTGGCCCGGCGGAACACCCGTGAAGCCATCGAGCTCGCGATTTCCCGACAATGCTGCCGCCGCTCTCGCCAATCCCCGCCTGCGCGCGGCCCTCGACACGCTGCCCGGCGGGCTTGTCGCCCAGCGCCGTGCCGCCGTCGCCGCCGTTCCAGAGTTCGAAGCCCTGCGCGAGGCCGCACGCGCCATCCGCGATGCCACGCTCGACGATTTGGCATCCCATCTCGAAGCCTTCGAAACGAAGGCGATCTCCATGGGTTCGAAAGTCCACTGGGCCAGCGACGCAAGTGAGGCCTGCCGCATCGTCTTGGACATTTGCCGCGCGGCGCGCGCCCGCCTCGTCGTCAAGGGCAAGTCGATGGTCTCCGAAGAAATTGGCCTCAACGCTCACCTTGAAGCCGAAGGTCTCGAAGTTGTCGAAAGCGACCTTGGCGAATACATCATCCAGAAGCGCGGTGAAACGCCAAGCCACATCATTGCGCCCGCGATCCACCTGACCGAAGCCGATGTCGCGGCCGACTTTCGCGCCTACCACACGCACCTGCCGGCCGATCGACGGCTCGATACACCTCAAAGCCTCGTCGCCGAGGCGCGCAATGTTTTGCGCCAGAAGTTCCTCGCCGCCGACGTCGGCATCACCGGCGCCAACTTCCTCGTCGCCGAGACCGGCTCATCGATCATCGTCACCAACGAGGGCAACGGCGATCTCGCCCAAACGTTGCCGCGCGTCCACATCGTTGTCGCCACGATCGACAAGGTCGTGCCGACACTTACCGAAGCAATGACGCTGCTGCGCGTCCTTGCCCGTTCCGCGACGGGCCAAGACATGACCGCTTACACGACGCTGGCGACGGGCCCGCGCCGTCCAGGCGACTTGGATGGCCCCGAGCAGAGCCACATCGTGCTCATCGACAATGGTCGCAGCGAGATGCTGGCATCCGACATGCGCGACGCATTGCGCTGCATTCGCTGCGGCGCCTGCATGAACCATTGCCCGGTCTACAACGCCATCGGCGGCCACGCCTACGGCTGGGTCTATCCAGGCCCCATCGGCGCCGTCCTGACACCGAGCCTTTTGGGAATCGTGGAAACGAGCCATCTCCCCAATGCTTCGACGTTCTGCGGCAGCTGCGAAACAGTATGCCCCGTCAAAATCCCGCTGGTATCGCTGATGCGCACCTGGCGCGAACGCGCCAAGCAACAGCGTCTGGAAACGTGGCCCGCCCGCGCACTGTCCAAGCTATGGATCTCCACCGCAACGAGGCCAGCGCTCTATCATCTGCTCGCTCGCGTCGCCGTGGCGATCGGCGGTGCCCTTGGCCGGCGCAAAGGGCGATTTTCCTCTCTTCCATTCGCCCGCGGCTGGCTCGCACACCGCGAACTGCCCGCCCCACAAGGTCGTACCTTCCAGCAACTGTGGAGAGAAACCGAACGCGGAGTGCCACGATGAGCCGCGACGCCATTTTGACCCGCGTGCGCGCTGCCGGTGCGATGACGCCCAAACGTGCCACCCCGCCGCTGGCTGCCCCGCCGAGCCTGACGACATCGGGCGATGCTGCGATCGCTCGCTTCCGCACCATGGCCGCCGCCAAAGGCATCACCATCATCGACGCTCCCGCGCGGGACGCTGTTCCGCAGGCGATTGCGAGCATTCTGTCCTCCACCGAAATCGAGACTCGGCAGATCCGTCTCAATGATCCAGCCATGACGAAGTTCGATTGGCGAGCATCAAGCCTGTCGATCGAGCTTGGTGCAGCTGAGCCGCAAGATGTGATGGCCCTCTCCACAGCACGCGCTGCGGTCGCCGAGACCGGCACGCTATTGCTGGCCTCTGGCGCGGAAAATCCGGCGACGTTGGCGTTGCTTCCCGAGACTCATGCCATCGTGATCGACGCCATGAATATCGTCGGCACCTTCGAAGACGCGCTGACAATTCTGCGCACTCACTACGGCGAAAGCCTCCCGCGCGCCGTCAATCTGATATCGGGCGCCTCCCGCACCGGCGACATCGGCGGCCGCATCGTGCATGGTGCCCATGGCCCCCACCGGCTGATCGTCATCATCGTCGCAAACGAAATCAGGGCGCCGCAACCGGCGCCCTGATCAATGTTCGAATTGTTCGGCCGCTATTTTCCGCGGCAGGTCTGCAGGCATCGCGTTAATTCGGCGCCACACTTGGGATCATCGCTCGTCGCGCGGCGACAGGCGTTTTCCTGCGCGTAGCACTGCGCGGCGCATTGATTAGCGGACGCTTCATCGCCGCCCGCCACATGTCCGCCGGCCGCAATCACGGCATAAGCCGCAGCAATCGCCACGACGGCAAAAGTCAAAGTTCTGATTGTCACCGCTGTCCTCCGCGCCCGCCGGGCTCACGCACGCTGGCTTTAGTTACGTTGCCCTGGTTCTAGCGCGGACAGGATGAATGCGACCTGAACCGGCGGCAAGCCCCCGCGCGGTCAACTCTTCTTCTTAACCTTCAGAAAGCCAACTCGACGAAAATCGGGTCGACCGAGCCTTTCCACCGCCCATGGAAGCGCTCAAGCAATTCGTCGGCCACGGTTTTCCGGTCGTGCACGAGCTCAAACAGTGGCTCCAGGTAGATCGTCTCGTCCTGACCGAACGGGTTAATGTTTGCCCGCCTGCGCAGACCCGAGCGCGCGATGCGAAGCACATCCAGCGACATTTGCCACACGGTTGTATCCCGAAATGGGGTATCGAACGCCTGCCGCGGCACGCCGTTACGCAGCGCCTGCCGCTCCTCCGCCGTCCACGATTTCACGTAACTCCACGCCGCGTCGAGCGCCTGATCGTCGTAAAGCAGGCCGACCCAGAACGCCGGCAAGGCACAGATCCGCCGCCAGCGCCCACCGTCGGCGCCGCGCATTTCCAAAAAGCGTTTCAGCCGAACTTCCGGAAACAGCGTCGTCAGATGGTCCGACCAGTCATCGAGCGTCGGCAACTCACCCGGCAGCGCGTCCAGCTTACCCGCCATGAACGAGCGAAACGACGCCCCCGCCACGTCGATGTATTCGCCGTCGCGATAGACGAAGTACATCGGCACATCGAGCGCATAATCGACGTAGCGCTCGTAGCCCATGCCGTCTTCGAACACGAACGGCAGCATACCGGTTCTGTTGGGGTCCGTGTCGCGCCACACTTCACTGCGCAGCGACTTGAAGCCGTTCGGCTTGCCTTCCGTGAATGGCGAGGACGCAAACAACGCCGTGGCGATCGGCTGCAAGGCCAGCGACACGCGCAATTTCTTGACCATGTCGGCTTCGTTGGCGAAATCGAGATTCACCTGGATCGTCGCCGTGCGGTACATCATGTCGAGGCCGGCCTTGCCGACTTGCGGCATGTAGCGCGTCATGACCTCGTATCGCCGCTTGGGCATGCGCGGTGTTTCCTCCAGCGTCCATTTGGGTGAGAACCCGACGCCGATGAAACCGATGCCGAGCTTTTCACCGACGCTGAGTACCTCACGCAGATGCTCCTGCGTCTCCGCAGCCGTCTGATGCAGGTTCTCCAGCGGCGCACCCGACAATTCAAACTGGCCGCCGGGCTCCAGGCTGATCGTGCCGCCGAGCAGCCCCTGTGTTTCGGCATCCGGACGCTTCAGTGCGATGATGTTCTGCCCCTCCATGATCGGCTCCCACCCGTACCGCTGGATGAGGGCCTCCATGAGCGCGCGAATACCGTCCGGTCCCGCGTACGGCACCGGCGTCAGGCAGCAGGTATGGAAAACGAACTTTTCGTGCTCCGTCCCAATCCGCCACTGAGCCTTGGGCTTTTCGCCCGCCGCTATCCAATCCACGAGATCGGCCCGAGTTGTGACGATCGGGCTCGCAGCACCTGCTTGACGGGTGGACATTCAAAACCTTGGTATTGGCGGGCCGATGCGCGACGCGAGGATCGCACGACTGGCACAAGCTTATGCCGACGAGACCAACGGCAAACAAGTGCCGAGGCAACCAAGCGGCGTAACGTCCCGCCCGTCGGCGAAGCCGGCAGGCATTAGGAAGACGCAACCGCTCCCCGCCAGCCGAATACGAGCCCCAACAGCCGGTTGCACCCTGTCAACGCCACCGTCAACGCCATCAAGACGCCAAACAAGCCGGCCGAATTCAGTAAAACCTGCTTAAGCCCGAGTTCGGTGACATTGACGAACGGATAGGGATACCAACCGGTCTGTGCACCGTGCCCCAGCGTCCAGCCGATATAGATCAAGGGAAAGACAAGCGCCTTCCACACCGTGCTCCACGGCACCGACCCCTTCGGCACGAATAGCAGCCAGTCGGTGACGAACATCGTCGGTATCGCATAATGCAAGAGCACATCGGCCACGAGAGCTAGGCCCTGCGGATCCCAAGCATTGCGTAGAACGAGAAAATAAATGACCGCGACGATAACGATGTACGCCGCAATCGCCGTGCGCACCCACGGCCGGTCAAAGAACCGGCCCAGCCCCGATTGCGGCGCGACCGCCGGCAAGGTCATGGCCAGCGCCGCCAGACTATTCGACAGGATCGTGAAAAAACTGAAGAAGTTGATCGTCCAGATCACGAGATCGGGCGGATCGGGGTCGGCGGCGATAATGTAGTATTGCAGCCCAAGCGCAAAAAATCCGGTCGCCGCTGCGATGACCCGCCAAAGCATCTTCATCGTCGAGCCCTTCAATTCTCTAATACT
Source organism: Hyphomicrobium sp. (assembly GCA_022844105.1). GTDB lineage: Bacteria > Pseudomonadota > Alphaproteobacteria > Rhizobiales > Hyphomicrobiaceae > JAGVSR01. The sequence goes on from JALHMJ010000004.1 coordinate 190,446, forward strand.
CCTCGCCGACGACCGCGTTGATCACGGCGAGGGCTGCGACAGCGGCCGTATCCGCTCGCAAGATGCGCGGCCCAAGAGATACGGTTCGCGTCGCAGTCTGAGCCAGGATCGCCGTGCGTTCGTCGTCGGCAAATCCACCCTCCGGTCCGATCAGCACGGCCAACGGACCCTTGGCAACCTGGGCGAGTGCCGCAATGGGATTAACAACGGCCGCCGCCTCATCGCAAAAGATCAGCGTCCGCGCCGCGTCCCACCTGTCGAGAACGTGCGCAAGCTTCTGCGGCTCCAAAACCTCCGGCACCCGCAGGATGCCGCACTGTTCGGCGGCCTCGATCACATTGGCTCGCATCCGGTCGAGATTAACCCGCTCCGCGATGGTCCGCCGCGTCAACACCGGCCGCAACCGCCTGACGCCCATCTCCGTTACCTTCTGCACCATGTAGTCGAGGCGAGCATGCTTCAACGGTGCGAAGAGATAATCGATGTCTGGCCCCGCCGTCTGTTGCCGCGTCTGCTCCTCGACGATGAGCACCGCACCGCGCTTGGTCACGGTCCCGATCCTCGCCCTCCACTCCCCATCACGGCCGTTAAACACCAGCACGGCCGCACCGGTATTGAGACGCAGCACCTTGATGAGATAGTGGTGTTGCTCCGGGCTGCACGGAACCTGCGCCTCTGCGGCGAGCGACGCATCGACGAACAGGCGCTGCGATGTGAAATCGTGAATGGCCATCTTATCCCCCCACACGCGACACGGTGTGGGCCTCATGATTGCGTCATGACCGCAATGCGTCATGGCCGCAAGCCTCACCGAGCAGCGCACTCCCGCCGCCGCCCGGCCTAAACCATGCTGCGGCGCATCGTTGCGCCGAGCAACGCCGACCGGTACCCTTAAGCCCAGATAGCGAAACAATCGGCAGCCAAACAATCCATGAGCGACACGACCCCTCCTGAAACTGCCGCGCCTACGGTCATTCCGCCCGTGGCCGATGCGTCGCGTGACAATTGGGTCGACCGCTACGCGCCCGATAGTTGGCGCCCGTACTTGCGCCTGATGCGCCTTGACCGCCCGATCGGGACATGGCTCCTGCTTTTTCCCTGCTGGTGGTCGCTGGCGCTCGCCGAGATCGACGAGGGCCTGCCCCACCCCTCGCTCTGGTACATGATGCTGTTCGCCATCGGTGCGACGGTCATGCGCGGCGCCGGCTGTGCCTACAATGATTACGTCGATCGAGATTATGACGCCCAGGTCGCCCGTACAGCCAGCCGCCCGATTCCCTCCGGGCAGGTGACGCCCGAAGACGCCCTCGTACTCGTCGGCGTTCTGGGCTTCATCGGCCTCGCCGTGCTGCTACAGTTCAACTGGTTCACGGTTTTCCTCGGCGCCTCTTCCCTGCTGCTGGTGCTCATCTACCCGTTCATGAAGCGCTTCACGTATTGGCCACAAGTCGTCCTCGGCCTTGCCTTCAACTGGGGCGCCCTCGTCGGTTGGGCCGCCGACGAAGGCAGCCTCGAACTGGCAGCCGTCGCGCTCTATTTCGGAGCCGTCGCCTGGACCATCGGGTACGACACCATCTACGCGCATCAGGACACCGAAGACGACCTGATGCTGGGCCTCAAATCGACCGCGCTCAAATTCGGTGAGGAAAGCCCCACCTGGGTCGGCGCCTTCTACTCGATTGCCATCGTGCTGTGGACGATTGCCGGCTTCCTTGCCGGCGCGCATCTCATTTTCTTTTTGGCGCTGGCTCTCGTCGGCCTGCAACTGGCGTGGCAGGTTTCAACATTGAACGTCCACGACTCCAAGAACTGCCTGCGCCGTTTCCGCTCCAATCGCGACGTCGGCTTTGCTATTTTTCTGGGCCTCGCCGCCGATATGTTCCTGTCCTACTGGTCCGGCTTCGCCTAACCGCACGCGGCGGCCGGCTCCGCATCAGCGGAGTCGCCGCGTGCCACTAGGCGTGTGGGGTCAGACCCCAGTTCCCAGTTCCTGCGCTCGCGCCGGGATGACGTTACTGCGGGCGGCGGCAAGGCATTTGGGGTCTGACCCCAGTTCCTGCGCCAGTTCCTGCGGCCGGTTCTCCCTGCACTTTCCGCGCCCGGCGGCCGGCTCCGCGTCAGCGGAGTCGCCGGGCGCCATCAAAGAGAGTCAATCTCCCGCATCGCCGCCGCATCGCGCGCCGACAGATCGGGATAGGCCGGATCGGACCCGACATCCGTGGTAATCCGCCACGACCGCGCGCACTTCTTCCCCTCGGCGCGCTTCGGGATCACGCCAACTGACTTCACATCGGATGCAACCACCGCACTCTCCGGCAATGCGCCCGCAATCACCTCGATCCCCGACGTGATGCAAACCTCGGCCAAATCGACGCCGTCGAGCCCGCTCATCAGATCCGCGTCATCGACATAGACAATCGGCGCGGCTTCCAGCGATGACCCGATGCGCTTGCCCGCGCGCTCCAACTCCAGCGCGGCTGTCACTGCGCTGCGCACTTCGCGAACCCGGTCCCACTTGGCGGCAAGATTATCGTCGCGCCATTCGCGTGGGATTTTGGGGAAGCTCGTCAGGTGGATCGATGCCGCCTCCCCCGGACGATACAGCGCGAACGCCTCGTCGGCCGTGAACGACAGGATCGGCGCCAGCCACTTCAGGATTGCCTCGCACAGATGATCGACAACCGTCAGCGCCGCCTGCCGCTTCAAACTCGACGGTGCCTCGCAGTACAGCGTGTCCTTGCGAATATCGAAATAGAAAGCGGACAACTCCGTGTTCATGAAGTGCGACAGCAGCGCCACCACTTTGCGGAAGTCATAGGTTTCGTAAGCTTGCCTAATCTCGCGATCCAGTTCCGCCAGCCGGTGCAGCATGAGCCGCTCCAACTCCGGCATATCTCTATGACTTACGCCGCGTCCGGCCGGCTCCCCGGCAGGGGAGTCGGACGCGGCATTAAAAGTCCCGCGTCCGGCCGGCTCCGCGCCAGCGGAGTCGGACGCGGCAATTACAAGTGTGTCGGACGCGGCCACATTAAAGTGCGCCAGCGCACCCAGCATCCAGCGCAGCGTATTGCGTAGCTTGCGATAGCTGTCCGCCGATGCCTGAAGGATGCTTGGGCCAAAGCGGATGTCGTTCGTCGTGTCGGCAGACGCCACCCATAAGCGCAGGATGTCGGCGCCTGTTGTTTTCATCACGTCCTGCGGCGAGAGCACGTTGCCCTTCGACTTCGACATCTTCTCATCCCCCTTTTCATCGAGGATGAACCCGTGCGTGAGCACGATGTCATAGGGCGCAGACCCACGTGTACCGCAGCTTTCGAGCAGCGACGACTGGAACCAGCCGCGATGCTGGTCGGACCCTTCCAGATACATCACGCGATCCTGCCCACCTTTGACGAGGCTCTTGCGTGAGATTCCCTTCAAACCTGGAAACGCGACGGGATCTTCAAGCGTGAACGCATGCGTGGAGCCGGAATCGAACCACACGTCGAGCACGTCGCGAACCTGCTCCCACGCGGCCAGTTCGCCAGCCGGAACGAGACCGCCAAGAAAGCGCTCCTTTGCACCGGGCTCGAACCAGACGTCCGCGCCCTTCTCATCGAAGGCCGCCTCGATGCGCGACACCAGTTCCGCCGAATGCGCCCACGTTGCGTTCGGGATGATCTCGTCGGTCTGCGTATGGCGGAACACCGTGATCGGCACGCCCCAAGCCCGCTGCCGCGACACAACCCAATCCGGCCGCGTCGCGACCATGCCGTTGATGCGGTTGCGCCCCGCCTCCGGCACCCACTGCACCCGCTCGATTTCGGCCTCCGCAAGCGAGCGCAAGGTCGATCCCCTCTCCCCGCGCGCGGGGAGAGGGCTAGGGTGAGGGGCGGCGACTTGCGAAAGCGCTTGCTGCTGCCCCCCACTCGCGCCTTCCGGCCGGCTCCCCGCAGGGGAGTCGCCGGGCGCCACATCAAGACCAATAAACCACTGCGGGGTATTGCGAAAAATGACCGGCTTTTTCGACCGCCACGAATGCGGATACTGATGCTTCAAGCGTCCGCGCGCGATGATGTTGCCGGCCTCGCTCAGCGCCTTGATCACGGCATCGTTGGCGTCACCCTTGTCGCCATTCTCTTTGAGAACGCGCTTGCCCTCAAACCCCGGCGCGGCCTTCGTCAACACGCCGTCGGCATCGACCATAGTGGGGATCTGCTTCTCAATTTCGCGAATACGACGCGTCCGAGACGACAACTTTCGATTTTCTAAACCGACAGTAACGCCTTTCTGAAACTCATCATCCGTGTAAGACGAGCCAACAATGTGAATAGCTGCGTTGGATTGCGGAACTTTCTTCTGAGCTTTGGTCAGCTCTGCACTCATCCAGACTTTATAATCATCGGTACCATGGCCGGGAGCGGTATGAACAAAACCTGTTCCCGTGTCGTCGGTGACGTGGCTTCCATCCAGCAACGGCACATGGAAATCATAACCCATGTTCTCTAATGGATGTTCACAGAACATCATAAAGAAGTTATCGGAGTTCACTGCTGCCAAACGGCGATATTGATCGACCTTTGCAGACTTCATCACATCAGCAGCAAGCGTATCCGCGAGTACGTATTTCTCACCAACTCTGGCCCAATTTCCTGCTGCAGCAGCAGTAACTTCATACAAACCGTACTCAATATTAGACGAATAAGAGATCGCTCTATTGCCGGGAATCGTCCAGGGCGTTGTCGTCCAAATCACCACCGACGCATCTAGCAAGGCTAACGCATCGGCACTTGGCAATTGCGAGCTTGAACTCGCTCGCACGATCGGAAACTTCACCCAGATCATATCCGACTGATAATCCTGGTACTCGACCTCCGCTTCCGCCAGCGCCGTCTTCTCGACCACGCTCCACATCACCGGCTTCGACCCGCGATAAAGCAGCCCGTTCTGCGCAAACTTCATGATCTCGCGCGCGATGGTCGCTTCGGCGTGAAAGGCCATCGTCGAATAGGGATGGTCCCAATCGCCCACGACGCCGAGCCGCTTGAATTCCTCGCGCTGCACGGCCAGCCACTTGGCCGCGAACTCGCGGCACTCCTGCCGGAATTCGTTGACCGGCACTTCGTCCTTGTTGCGGCCCTTCGCGCGATATTGCTCCTCGATCTTCCATTCGATCGGCAAGCCGTGGCAGTCCCAGCCGGGCACATAATTGCTGTCGAACCCAAGCATCTGCTGCGACTTCACCACGAGATCCTTCAGGATCTTGTTCAGCGCATGCCCGATGTGGATGTTGCCGTTCGCATACGGCGGGCCGTCGTGCAGCACGAACTTCGGCCTGCCCCTAGACTGCTTGCGGATCGCCTCATAAAGCCCGATGTCGTCCCAGCGCTTGAGCAGCTTCGGCTCCAGATCCGGCAACCCCGCCCGCATGGGAAAATCTGTCTTCGGCAAAAACAGCGTCGCGCCCCAATCGCGACTCTCGCCTTCTGCGCCCGGCGGCCGGCTCCCCACAGGAGAGTCGCCGGGCGCACCGCGAAGTGAGTCGCCCGGCGAGGGGTCAGACCCCTTCTCAGGGGTCTGACCCCCTGCCACCTGCCCCCCTGCCACCGTCTCATTTTTATCCTTGGCCATCGTCTTGAGGTCTTTCATTCCGGTCTGGTGATTTGGCCTGCGTTCTAGCAACCCGATGCCGCCCCGTCACTTAGAACCCCTCCCCCTTGCGGGAAGGGGCAGGGGTGGGGGTCGCGGTGGGTGGCGGTGGGGGTGGGGGTCGCGGTGACGGTGGATGTCCAAAGCGCGTTGCGTGAGAGTGATGCTGTCACGTCCCCTCTCCGCGCTCGCGGGGAGAGGGTTAGGGTGAGGGGCAGAGCCTCGCTCCGATCAAGCAGCCGCCCCTCACCCCGGCCCTCGCCCCATCGAAGGCGATGCGGAGAGGGGGCGGAAGCATCACACCCCCGTCAACACCTCGCGCACCTTGGCAACGTCCTCGTCCATCTGCCGCACAAGCGCGTCCGCACTGTCGAATTTGCGATCGCCGCGAATGAAGCCGATGAATTCGACATCCATCTCGCGGCCATAAAGATCGCCGTCGTAATCCAGAAGAAACACTTCCAGCACCGGCATCCCGTCATCAAACGTCGGCCGCGTGCCCAGATACGCCGCCGCATCGTGCGCCGTCCCGTCAACCGTGGCCCGCACCGCATAGATCCCGTGTCCGAGTGCCGTCCCTTTCGGCAGCGGCACGTTGGCAGTCGGATATCCCATCCCCGTGCCGCGTTTGGCCCCGCCGATGACCGTCCCCGCCACGCGCCAGCGCCGGCCGAGTTCAAGCGCTGCCCCAGCCACGTCCCCCTGCGCCAGTTTCAACCGGATCGCAGTGGAGGAAAACACCTCGCCGCCCTCGGCAACCGGCGGCACGACCGTCACTTCAAAATCATACTCGATCCCGGCCAGGATCATTGATTCCGGGCTGCCGCGCCGTTGCCGCCCGTAATAGAAATCATACCCGACCACGACGTGGCGCACATCGAGCCCCTGCGCCAGGACGAATTCGACGAATTCGAAATGCTCCAGTTTCGCGAGCGCCGCATCGAACGGCACCACCATCACGAAATCGAGCCCCATCGCCTGGAACACCGCCAGCTTTTGCCGCAGCGGCGTCAGCCGGAAATGGCTTTCCTCGGGGTGGAAAAACTCGCGCGGATGCGGTTCGAAAATCACGACCCCGGCAAGCAGGCTGCCAGCACGCGCGGCCTTGATGGCCTCACCGATCAGCGCCTGATGGCCCTTGTGGACGCCGTCGAAGTTGCCGATCGCAACCACGCCACCGCGGATCGCGGGCGGCACGCCGATATAGCCTTCGTGAACGATCATGTTGGCGAACGAGCCTCCCCGCCCTTTGAACCCGCTGGATCGGGCGGCTCTGATATCGCGGCCATAACTAGGTAACGGGACGCGCCGGAATCATAAGCACGGCCTCGCCGGTCAGAACAGGCTTGCCGCCGACACTGCACACCGTTTCGAACTTCGCCCGCTTCTTTTCCGGCACAAGTTCGATGAGTTTGACGGTCGTCACCACCACATCATCGATTTTCACCGGCGCCCGGAAATTCAGCGACTGTGAAATATAGACCGAGCCTGGACCCGGCAACTGCATGCCGAACACGGCCGAGATATAACCGGCCGACAGAATGCCGTGAGCAATCCGCGCCTTGAACGGCGTCTTGGACGCATACTCGGGATCGAGATGGATCGGGTTGTAGTCGCCCGAAAGAGCCGCATAAGCGACGATGTCGGCCTCCGAAACGGTCCGGGCCATGGCGGCTTCGAGCCCCACCGCCAGATCCTCGAAGAAATACGGCTTGCCAGCGGTCGGCATCATGCGAGTGGGCCCCAGGTCGTACAGCGTTTCAGATCTTTGCTATTTCGGCCCATCGGTCATTCGGCAAGTCACCGAATGGTAAGGCGCCAGGACACTATCTGCCCGGCTGCGACCCGGCAACGGCCAGCGATGCGGCGAAAATGGTCATTTGGCGATCACCCTACCGGCGGGGTTGCCCTTTGCCAGATTTTCAGGCTATAAGGGCCAATTCCCTTAATCCCTTCAACTCGAATTCGGCTTGCGCGCGGGCATCTCCGGCGCAGCCAGGAGCGGAACCGTCATGACCGATCGCAAGCCGTTGATGCCCAAGGCCACCGCCGTGTGGCTGGTCTCCAACACCGCGCTCACGTTCGAGCAGATTGCGGCCTTCTGCGGCCTCCACGTGCTGGAAGTCAAAGGCATTGCCGACGGCGACGTCGCCCAGGGTATCAAGGGCCTTGATCCGCTCACGTCAAACCAGCTCACGCGCGAGGAAATCGAGCGGGCGGAAAAAAACGCCGACCATGCGCTTCGCCTGTCGGAGATGAAGGTCGATATCACCCACACGGCGATCGCCAAGAAGCGTCCGCGCTATACCCCGGTGTCACGCCGCCACGATCGTCCGAACGCCGTCCTCTGGCTGCTGCGCAACCATCCCGAACTGAAGGACAGCCAGTTGATGCGCCTCGTCGGCACGACCAAGCCGACCATTGCCCAGATCCGTGACCGCTCGCATTGGAACTCGTCAAGCCTCGTGCCGCAGGACCCGGTCACTCTTGGTCTGTGTTCCCAGACCGACCTCGACGCGGAAGTGACGAAGGCCGCCCGCCGCGTCGAACGCGAGCGCAAGGAAAGTGGCCGCGACCTGCCAAAGGGCGGCACGCTCCTGCCGGCCGAGGAAACGACCGAGACACCGCGTCATCCGACCGCCGAGATCGTCACCGCCAAGGAAGAAGCCCCGCGCGAGGAGAATGAACGCGAGGAAGCCGCGCGCGTCTTTGCCAAGCTGCAACAGATGAAGAGCGCCGACACGACCACGGTCGACGAAGAGTAATTCGCCCGGTTCAATCCGCTTCGAAAGCGAGTCTCGCGCGATGCCCATGAAGCTTGCCACCACCCGTGCGCCGAAGGTCGGCTTCGTGTCGCTGGGTTGTCCAAAAGCATTGGTGGACAGCGAGCGCATCATCACGCGCCTGCGCTCGGAAGGCTATCAGATCGCCCCCGACTACGACGGCGCCGATGTCGTGGTCGTCAACACCTGCGGGTTCCTCGACAGTGCCAAGGCCGAAAGCCTCGAAGCGATCGGCGAAGCGATGGCCAAAAACGGCCGGGTGATCGTAACCGGCTGCATGGGTGTTGAGGAAGGCCGCATTCGCGCCGCCCATCCAGGCGTGCTCGCCGTGACGGGTCCGCACCAATACGAACAGGTCGTCAACGCCGTCCACGACGCGGTCCCGCCGTTACACGACCCCTTCGTCGATCTCGTGCCGCCGGAAGGCCTGCACCTGACGCCGCGCCACTATGCCTATCTGAAAATTTCCGAGGGCTGCAACAACCGCTGTTCCTTTTGCATCATCCCGTCGCTGCGCGGCGATCTCGCCTCGCGGCCGGCCAATCACGTGATGACCGAGGCCGAACGCCTCGTCAAAGCCGGCGTGAAGGAACTGCTCGTTATCAGCCAGGATACGAGCGCTTATGGCCTCGATATCAAATATGCCGAAACCCCGTGGAAGGGCCAGCCGCTGAAAGCCCGCTTCCTCGATTTATGCCAGGCGCTCGGCGAGCTCGGCGCCTGGGTCCGCCTGCATTACGTCTACCCGTATCCGCACGTCGACGATGTCATCCCGCTGATGGCCGAAGGCAAAATCCTGCCCTACCTCGACATTCCGTTCCAGCACGCCTCGCCATCCGTTCTGAAAGCCATGCGCCGCCCAGCGCATCAAGAAAAAACCGCCGCGCGCATCGCGGCCTGGCGCAAAATCTGTCCCGATCTGGCGATCCGCTCGACCTTCATCGTCGGCTTCCCCGGCGAGACGGACGCAGACTTTGAATTCCTGCTGCAATGGCTGAAGGAAGCCCGCATCAACCGCGCCGGCTGCTTCAAGTACGAGGCAGTGGAAGGCGCCGTGGCCAATGCCTTGCCCGGTGCGGTGCCGGACGCGGTCAAAGAGGAACGCTGGCACCGCTTCATGGCCGCCCAGCAGACGGTGTCCGCCAGCCTCCTGGCCGAAAAGGTGGGCCGAATCATCCCCGTCCTCATCGACGAAATCGACGACGAGGGCGCCATCGGCCGCTCGCAATGGGATGCACCCGAAATCGACGGCGCGGTCTATCTCGACGGTGAAACCGATCTCGCCCCCGGCGACATTGTGAACGTGCGCATCACCGACGCCGACGAAACCGACCTCGTCGGCGAACTGGTTTAACTCTCCCCACACCGGACGGCGGACTCCGGTACTTCTGGCTCGCGCTCGTCTGGGGTCAGCGTTTGGGGTCAGCGTTTGGGGTCAGCGTTTGGGGTCAGCGTTTGAGCGTTTGGGGTCAGACCCCTGCTTAGGGGTCTGACCCCACTCCCCCCGCACCTGCCCACTCCCCGCGCCCGGCGGCCGGCTCCGCGTCAGCGGAGTCGCCGGGCGCCAAACAAACGAGCGCCACTAAATTTTGCAATTCGGCAACACTTCTGCCGCATCCTTCGTGCACCATATGAGGCAAGCGAGCGGAGCTAGGCAGCCAGTGCGGCGTCGGGTAGCGTCCGCCCAGCGCATAGGACGGAGTAGGGCAATGCGGGTGCGTTGGGTCAGTCTGTTTTCAACCGGTGTCGTGGCGCTCATGGGACTTGCGGGTCCAGCAATTGCCGATCCCACAACCAATGTCGCCAACGCAGAGGCCAATTCACTTTTGCCCGCGACCTCGCCACCGCAGGCCGTCGGAGCGGTGATCCGCGAACGGCTCCTTGCCGACGCAAAGACGGCCAAGGAAGAAGAGGCAGCCGACTGGCAGGCCCTCATCGCGTTCTACGAGTCCCGCTCCGATGAACCCGCCTTCATCGGCCGCGCGGGCTACACCCCCAAAGCTGAAGCTTTGATCGAGGAATTAAAGAAAAGCGCCGACTACGGTCTCGACCCATCCGATTACGTTGTGCTCGATATGGGCACCGACAGTGCCGATCGCGCCGAACTCACACACGATCAGAAAGTCGAAGGTGAACTGAAGTTTGCCCTCACCGTCCTAAAGTATGCCCGCGATGCACGCGGCGGCCGCATTCCCGACCCAACCAAGCAGTTGGCCTCATATGTCGATCGCGCGCCGCAGTACGTCGACCCCAAGAAACTGCTCGACGACCTCAACGCCACCAGTGACCCCGCCGCTGTCCTGCGTGGCACACAGCCCAAGCACGCGCAGTTCGAGAAGCTGCGCCAGAAGTATCTTGAGATGAAGCGCAACTCGGCCAACGCGCGCGAGATCGTGCGCGTACCGGAAAAGGGACCAAAACTCGTTCCTGGCCAGTCGAACTCCGACGTCGCCCTGCTGCGTCAGCGCCTGGACGTCGCCGTTCCCGCCGGCAAAGATGGCGCCGCGCCCGACCCGAATTACTACGATGACGCGCTTGCCTCAGCGGTCGCCAAATTCCAGAGCGATAACGGACAGAAGGCTGACGGCATCGTTGGCCCGCGCACGCGCCGCGCCTTGAACGACATCGACGTGCCAAGCCCGGAACGCCTGCTCGCCAACATGGAAATGTGGCGCTGGATGCCGGAAGATCTGGGCGACTTCCATGTCTGGGTCAACCTTCCGGAATACCTCGTGCGCGTCGTCAGAAATGGCGAGATCATCCACGAGGAGCGCATCATCTCCGGTGATTTGAACAACCAGACGCCGATGTTCTCAGACGTCTTGGAGACGATCTACTTCAACCCGCGCTGGAATGTGCCCCAGAGCATCAAAGTGCTCGAACTCTACCCAAGCCTCGCCCGCGGCGGCAATACGTTTCAGCGGCAGGGTTTGCGGCTGGTGCAGAACGGCCGCTATGTCGATCCCTACTCCGTCGACTGGTCTCGCGCCGACATCCGCAATTTCGACGTCTATCAGCCGTCGGGTCCGGGCAACGCGCTCGGCATCGTCAAGTTCACATTTCCAAACAAGCATGCCGTCTATTTGCACGACACGCCGACAAAGAACCTGTTCAACGAAGAAGTTCGCACCTTCAGCCACGGCTGCATGCGTGTGCGCAACCCAATGCGCCTCGCCGAGGTCCTCTTGGAACAGGACAAGAGCTGGCAACCCGATCAAGTCCATCAAACTCAGCAGTCTGACGCCGATGAAGTCGCGGTCAAGCTCGACAAACAAATCCCTGTTCACGTCACGTATTTCACCGAGTTGATCGGCGAGGACGGGAGTGAGCGCATTCTGAAGGATGTCTACGGTCACGAGCAGCGGGTGAAACTGGCGCTCGCCGGAAAATTCGACCAGATCGCCAAGGGCCGCGATCATCTGGCGCCGGTGAAGTTCTCGCGCGCACAGTATCAAGGCCCGGACGACTGGGGCTTCTTCTTCGGCGGCAATCCCAATCAAAGCCGCCGCTATAAGCCCAACAACACCTCGTTGAACGACTTCTTCAACAACGTGTTCGGTGGCGGCGGATATTGATCCGCCCCGCCGTCTCGGCAGCGACTAAATCGCCGGTGTCGGAGCAGTCTCGGCAGGCGACGACGGTGCGACGGGGCCGTGCGCGTCGCGACGGCCGCAACCCGCCATCCGCATGACGCCTGCTGCCACACGATCGAACCCATCTGCCACATCGCTCAACGTGCGCATCGACTGCTCTCCGCGCTTCAACCGTCGGTCGAGTGCGGCCATCGTACGCGCTGACCCCGGATCGTCGTCATGGAGCCACGTCTGAAGGACACTGGCGTAGACTGAAGCCAGCCCCGTCACTCGTGACGTGCCGAGCAGCCCATCCGTGCGGATACCCGCCGCGTGCAGCATCCAGGCCTGAGAGGCCATCGCCCGCCGGGCTAGCTCCAACTCGAACGGCCGCGCAGCCGCGATATGGCGCAAGGCTGCTTTATATGGAGTGAGCACGTCAAGGCGGGCCATCACGACATCGAACAGCCGGTCGCGCGGGCTCTCAGCGCCAGTGAACTTGGGTGCACTGGAGAGCACCGCATCATCCACCGCTCTCATAAACGCGCCCAGAATGGCGCCCTTGGATGGAAACTCCTTGCGCAGCGCCGCCAGATCGATAGCGGCCGCATCCGCGATGTCCTTCATCAAGACGTCATCCCATGGGCGCTCGGCGGCAAGCCGCAGCGTGGCGGCGATAATCCGGCCCTTGAGTGTCGATTGATCCAGCATGCCGGTCTCCATGTGGTTGTCGTGCCTGTACGTGCCTGTGACAGTCAAACGTAGGCACCCGACCACCAGATTGGTAGACCGCACAACTGGCTAACGTCGAAGAACGCGCGCCGCCGCCAGCCCGAGCACCGCCCCCGCGATCTGCGCTGCGATGAACGGCGCAGCGTCGCCTGGTGCGATCCCGGCAAACGTATTCGTCAATGTCCGCGCGACCGTGACCGCCGGATTGGCAAACGACGTTGACGCCGTAAACCAATAAGCCGACGTGATGTAGAGGCCGACCACGACGGCCACGAAGTCCGGCCGGTGCCGGACCGTGAGCAAAATCGACAAGACGAGCCCGAACGTCGCCACGACTTCGCTGATCCACTGGCCGGCACCCGTCCGCACGGTGTTTGACACCTGCACGATCGGCAGATCGAACATCGCGTGCGCCAGCAAGACGCCGGCGATGGCGCCCACGATCTGGGCCACCACGTAAATCGCGAACTTTGGCGGCGAAAGTTCGCCGTCCATGGTCGCCACCAGCGACACAGCCGGATTGAAATGCGCCCCTGAGATCGCACCGAACATCGTGATCAAAACGACCAGAGCCGCGCCGGTCGCCACGGCGTTGGCTAGGAGCGCGATCGCAACGTTTCCACCCGCGAGCTTCTCCGCCATAATTCCCGAACCGACGACAGCGGCCAGCAGAAATGCCGTGCCGAGCGCCTCTGAAAACGCGCGCGACGGCATCGATTGCTCGGACATGAATGCACTTTCTATGTTGTGGCAACGAGGACGCTACGAGCGCGCCGACGCAAAGGTTTCAGGATGCCGCCTCGGCAGATCCTGGGACGCGCGCCATCTGTCCGATTTCATCAAGCTTCGCTTTAAGCGACATTCTATCGAGCGCCGCAAGGGGAAGGTTCGCAAAAATCCCGATCCGTTGGTAAAGCATCCGGTGCGTGTCAGCGAACGCGGCATAGACCTCGGCGTCGGAGCCTTGCGTGCGCGAGGGGTCAGGCAGACCCCAGTGGGCAGACATCGGCTGGCCCGGCCAATACGGACATGTCTCGTTCGCCGCGTCGTCGCAGACGGTGAAAACGAAGTCCAAATTCGGTGCGTCCGGCCCCGCAAACTCATCCCACGACTTCGATCTCAGGCTACCGACGTCGTAGCCGAGCTTCGCCAGCATTTCGATCGCGACGGGGTTCACCCGTCCACTCGGCTGGCTACCGGCCGAATAGGCCCGGAAACGGCCCTTGCCGAGTTCGTTCATCACGCATTCGGCAATTACGGACCGCGCCGAGTTATGCGTGCACAGGAACAAGACGTTGTACGTTTTGTCAGTCATCGACACTCACCCTTTGAGAACACGAGGCGGGGAGCAACATGCCCCATCCTCCTCAACCCCAGATTCGGTTTCGCTAGACACGCCGCACAAGTCCGGCCGACCCGCGCAGCAATCATCGGTCAAGAAGGCAATCAGCTCGCGCATGACCGGCACATTCAAAGCCGATCGAATGAAGCGGCCGTCCCGCCGCGTTTCGATGAGGCCGGCCCGCTCCAATTCCTTGAGATGGAAAGTCAGCGTTGACGCGGCTATTCCCGCTGCAGTGGCCAGCGATCCCGCTGACACCCCAGTCGGCCCCGCCCGGACGAGCAATCGGAACACGGCAAGTCGGTGCGGATGAGCCAGCGCGGACAACGCGCGAACGGCATCGACATCTCTCATATTTCGACAATAATTGAAGTATGCGAATGATTGATGTCACCACTTTCACAAGTGTGTGAACAGCCGCAAATGAGGGCTTGCATGAAATGATATAATGTAACATAAACGGCTGGTGAGTACGGTGCGATCTCCCGTTGCAGCCGCCGCTCCAGCCTTTCATCCAATCGCTTCCAGGCCGATCGGACTGAAGGCCACAACTAGCCTGCCGCCCACCGGGGATGCCGAAACGACGTCCTCCAGTTTCGCGATCCCCGTTGAGCCGACCAAAGGTTACGGCGGCCAGGCCCTCCTCCAGGGGCCCGGCCGCCAGACCGGTCCGAGTAAAGGCCCAACCCCCCAAATTCACTTCGAAAGTTCGCGGCTCCGGCGGACGGCTGCCGCCACGGCTTGCGAGAAAAGATCCTGCATCCCCGGCTCAGCCATCAGAACGGCGAGTGCGGCGGCCGTCGTCCCGCCGGGAGAGGTCACGTTCTGGCGCAGGGTCGCCGCATCTAGCGGGGAACAGTGCAAGAGTTCTCCCGCCCCGGCCACCGTTGCCCTCGCCAACTGAGCGGCGAGGTCCGCGGATAATCCCGCGGCGCGTCCCGCTTCCGCCAGACATTCCGCCACGAGGAACACATACGCCGGTCCCGATCCCGAAACCGCCGTCACCGCATCCATATCGTCCTCGCGGTCGAGCCACACGACCTCTCCGACGGCAGCCATCAGATCGCTGGCAAGCGCCCGTTGCACTTCCGTGGTCGCGTGATTGGCAACGCAAGCCGTCACGCCGCGGCCGACCTGCGCCGGTGTATTGGGCATCGCGCGGATCACCGCGATTCCAGCACCGAGAGAGCGTTCGAAACTTGCCAGCGTCCTGCCCGCAGCGATCGACACGACCACGGTCTCCGGCCCGGCGAATTTCGCCAGCCTCGGGAACACCGCGTCCATGAGTTGCGGCTTGACCGCCACGAGAAGTATCGAGGGCGCGGCCACGAGCGCCGTCACCTCGCGTTCGACACGGATGCCGTGACGGACAAGAAATTCCGACACATCTGCAGGCGGCGCCGGATCTTGCACGATGATCTGCGCGGCCGGCAACCCGCGCGAAATGAGACCCTCAAGTAGGGCGCCACCCATTTTGCCGGCCCCGGCAACAAGTACCGGGCCGTTTAGGGAAACGGGGCCGTCGAGGGGAAGGGACATCGGCGCGTTCCACCTTAGAGAAAAACGCGCCGGTAGATCAGGCCCGTCCCTCGGTTTGGAACATGGTCGAAACCAACGCTTCGCGGCTTTCCTTACCCGCCCAGACCACGAACTGGAAGGCCTGATAATAGCGTTCGCAGGCTTCCAAGGCGGCCTTCAGCATCGCTTCGCACTGCTGCGGCGAGCACACCGACCCGTTCAGCAGCAGGGCGTGGCGGAACATCACCAGCCCCTCCTGCGTCCAAAGATCGAAATGCCCGAGCCACATCTGCTCGTTGATTTGCGCCAACAGGCGATACATTTCGTTGAGCCGGTTGTCGGGGACCCGGAAATCGAAGGCGCATGCCAGATGCAGCGCTTCCAGATCGTCCCTCCAGTTGAGCGAGACGTGATAGTCGGTCCAGTTGCCGCCAACGATCAGGGTCAATTCATCGTCGCCGGTGCGCTCCACGGCCCAGTCGTGCGCCGCAGCCAACTGCTCGACGATGTCGATGGGATTGATCGCGCGCTCGTAAGCCTGCTCAGCCGATGCCATGCGTGTTCCTTTTTCTTCCGAGCTGAAGCCCGGCTTTTTTTAAGCGGGCGAACCGTGGGGCACATACGCCACGACTGCGGCTCGCCGACAACGCAACGGCCCGACAAAGCATCAGCCGGTCACGAGTCGCAACACGACGCCGGGCTTGTCCACGGACAATGCCGCTCACGATGCAATCAAAAGGCGCGATTGGGCGTGAAATGCGGCTTTCACGGCACGCCCCATGCGCGCAGTGTTGATAAGCCGTCGATCAACTGTGGATGGCTGCAGCGCGCCGAGTTGTGCCAGCGACGCTTGACCCGGTCAGACGCCCTTTAGGCGCTGCAACTCGTTTTCGAGTACCGCGAGCTTGGCTGCGAGCGCTTCGCTGTCTTCGCGCGCCTTTGCCGCCATCGCCTTGACCGCCTCGAATTCGTCGCGCCGCACGAGATCCATGCCGGCCAGCATCTTCTCGCCCTGCGCCCGCATGAAGGTTTCCATTTCCTTCTGCGCACCCTGCGCCGCACCGGCCGCATCCGTCATGAGCTTGCCGAGTTCGTCAAAGAAGCGATTGGAGGTCTGGGTCATGATGTCGGCTCCGTGCTGTCTCGCGGCGGCGCTTGAGCGCTCGGCTGTCGCGCAATTGAGATGTCGGTTGACTATGGGCGTTGCGGCAGACAAGCGCAACCGGCGGCGGCCGCCGGAATGATGGGGTCAGACCCCTACTGAGGGGTCTGACCCCATTAGACACATTAGACCCTTGGCGCTCGCACTGAGGGGACCGAAGCTGGACATTCCGGGGCCCTGCTCATAACGTCCGCCGCCGCCCGCCGTTCTTGAACGAGGCACGTCCGCATGATCGCCTTTGCCATCCCATTTCCCGATATCGATCCGGTCGCGTTCTCCATCGGCCCCGTCAGCATAAAGTGGTACGGCCTTGCCTACATGGCAGGCCTCATCCTCGGCTGGCTCTACGTTCGCAATTTGCTCCGCCAGTCCAACCTCTGGCGTGACGGCAAGCCCCCCTTCGGCGTCGACCGCGTTGACGATCTGCTCGTCTATATAGCCGTCGGCGTGATCGTCGGCGGTCGCCTCGGCTATGTCATCCTTTACGAGCCTGAAACGTATTTCGCCAACCCCGTGGACATCCTGAAAGTCTGGAAGGGCGGCATGTCGTTCCACGGCGCGATCTTAGGGTCGGCGATCAGCATCTGGCTCTTTGCCCGCGCCTACGGCGTCAGTCCATGGAGCGCCATGGACATCTGCGCCGCCGCCAACCCAATCGGCTTGTTCTTCGGCCGGATGGCAAACTTCATCAACGGCGAACTCTTCGGCCGCGTCAGCGATGCGCCATGGGCCATGGTCTTCCCGCACGCCAAAGTGATGTTCCCCGCAATCGAACCCGCATCGCGCCATCCGAGCCAGCTTTATGAAGCGCTGCTCGAAGGCGTCGTCCTCTTCATCGTCTTGCGCTTCTTGACGCATCACCGCGACGCTCTGAAATCGCCGGGGCTCATCATCGGCGTCTTCCTCGCCGGCTACGCACTGGCCCGCATCACAGCCGAAATCTTTCGCGAGCCGCACGCCGGTCACGCGCTCAACATCGGACCACTCACCGCCGGCCAGATCTATTCCGTCCCCATGTTGCTGCTCGGGCTCTACTTCATCTGGCGCGCCCGCACCGGCACGACATCCTGATCTTCGACATGCGTATCGAGTACCACCGCACACTGATTGCCGACAAACCGCGCAACGAAGCTCTTTTCGCGGCTCTCGCACGTGTCATCGTGAAGGGCCGATCCATCGTCGCTGATATCGGCGCCGGCTCCGGTCTGTTGGGAGTGATGGCCTCCAAGCTCGGTGCCAAGGAGGTCCATCTCTACGAAGCGTCCGAGGAAGTCGCAGCCGTCGCGGCCCGGATCATCAAGCAGAACCGCGCCCGCAACTGCCATCTTTATCCCTGTCGCTCGACCGACATGATCGACGCCCCTCAGGCCGACATCATCATCTCCGAAACGCTCGGCAACTATGCGTTGGAGGAAAACATCCTCGAAACGCTCGCCGACGCGGTCGAACGCATGCTGAAACCGGGCGGCACCGTCATCCCGTGCCGCATCGAGCAGTTCGCCTGCCCCGTCATTTCATCCCGGCTCGCAGATGAAATGAACGTCTGGCGCGACGTCGGCCACGGCCTCGACCTCGAACCCGCCCGCACAATGAGCATCAACAACGTCTACGTCCGTCTCATCGAGGTCGCCGAACTTCTCAACGACGGCCGCGCCGCACGCCAATGGGACGACATCGATCTGACCAAGCCGCAAAAGGCAACGCGCAAGGGCGAAATGACATGGACCCTTGAACGCGACACGACGATCTTCGGCTTCGCCTACTGGTGGACGGCCGCTCTGGGCGGTAACTTGGAAATCTCCACGGCCCCCGGTGCACCCCGCACTCATTGGGAACAACTCTACTTCCCGCTCGACACGCCGATCGCTGCCAGAGCCGGCGAGAGCGTACTACTCTCACTCCGTTCCCGCTCGTCCGAGGCCACCGGCACACACCTTGCCTGGACCACTGTTCACCGCGACGCCGCCGGCAAAACGCTGGCGCGCCAAGCCATGGATTTGGACAAGGGCTGGATCTCGTAACCGTCAGCGCTTTTGCTTGGCCAACGCCCGCCCGATGCCATCGAGGAATGAATCGAGCAGGATGTCGAACACGTGATCGGTCTCGTCGAGGGCAAACACCGGCGCCATCCGGCGCGTGACCGGAAACAGCCGCGGATCGAGCGCCTCGATCTCAGCCATTTCCTCCGGCGTGCATGGGTTCAACATCCCACCGACTTCGACAACGCCAAAACCGATCGCCAGCGTAAACAGCGCCATCCCGTAATCGGCGGCATCTTCCTCGTTGAAACCGGCATCGAGCAGCGCCGCATAGACGATCTCGCCCAGTTCGAAGTCCGCCGGCCCGCTCGTCTGGTAGCGCGTCACGATGCTGAACGCCTTCGGGTACTTGACCGCAAGACCGCGATAGCGCTTGGCGACCTCCAGCAGAATGTCCCGCCACGACCCCTTGGGTCTCTCGATGTCGAGCGTCGCGACCATCGCGTCGGCCACCGCTCGCATCAGTCCTTCGCGCGATTTGAAGTGGTGAAGGATCGTCATGCCGTCGACGCCGACGACGGTGGCCAGTTTGCGGACCGAAAAATTCTGCTCACCCTCAGTGGCAAGCATCTCCAGCGCTGCGTCCACCAAATCCTGGCGACGAATACCCCGGCGGCCGCGGCGACCCTTTTCGTGTTCGTCCTGCAACAGCAATTCCTTCACTGTAGCCAATTTTTTCTGCACTGCAGCCTTGACTTCTGCAATGCAGAATATATATTCATCGGTGTAGAGTTTAGCGCTGATCCTCGGAACGGCGCAAGGCTCAAGTAAAGGCCTGATAAATCAGAGCCCAAATCCAAGGACACGGACCATGACCGCCCAGAACTCAAATCATTCTGCCAATTCCGCCACGCACCTCGGCGGTTTTTTCGATAGCTTCGTCCGCCAGATTGGCGGCGTCATCAACGGCCGTTGACCTCTATCCGCCATCCGGCCGGCTCCGCGAATGCGGAGTCGGATGGCGCCACAAAACAACACCATCCGGCCGGCTCCGCGAATGCGGAGTCGGATGGCGCCACCAGAGCTCGCCGGGCGCAAGCGTCCCCCTCGCCCCATCGCCTTCGATGGGGAGAGGGTTGGGGTGAGGGGCAGCCGCTTGTTCGAACGAGGCCCTGCCCCTCACCCTAACCCTCTCCCCGCGCGCGGGGAGAGGGGACACGAATCGCCGGGCGCCATCAAAGCGACCCCCGCCCGGCGGCCGGCTCCCCGGATAGGGGGTCGCCGGGCGCATCACGTACACTACCCCGCCCGGCGGCCGGCTCCCCGGATAGGGGAGTCGCCGGGCGCATCAAGGAGCACGCGCATGCCGCATGAAGATACCGGCGGCGGCGCTCCCTTCGCACTCTACCGCACCATATTCCCCCTTTCCGTCTCTGCCGCGCTGTCCGAAACGCCGGGTTGGCTCGCGACGACCCTCGTCGGCCTCGCCCTCGTCGATGCCGGCTATTCGGCCGCTCTTGCCGGCACGGTGGCAAGCCTTCCCGCCGCCGGCGTCATCGCCATGTCCACCATCTTGCCCGCGGTTGCGCGCCGGTTCGGCGTTGTGCCGGTGTTCTATTCCGCCGCGGGCCTCCTCGTAGCCTCGCTGCTCGTCCTCGTTGCGGCCGCCAACAGTGGAGCACTTTGGCTGTGGTGCCTCGGCTCTTTCGGGGTCGGTCTCGGGGCCTCGATGCGGTGGGTTTTGAGCGACGGCTTCGTCAACCACATCGCCGTCAGCGGCCAGCGCGGACGCCTGCTAGCCTTCCATGAAACGATACGATCCTGCGCGCTCGGCATAGGACCGCTCATCGCATCGCTGTCAACCGACGATCCCGCCCGCGGCTTTATCATTGGTATTGCTCTGACACTCATTGGTGGCGTGCTCACCATCGGCATGCGATTGCCGCAAGTCACGACGGGCCGCGCCCACCTCTCCGATCTGATGACCGGCGTACGCCTGGCCCCGTTCGCTTTCCTCATCGCCTTCCTTGGCGGTGTCCTTGAAGGCGTTGCCGCAGCGGCCGTGCCTCTCTATGCCGTGGCCCTCGGCGTCGGAGCAGCGGCGGGCGCCTTCCTTGCCGCGCTGTCCGGCTTCGGCAATCTTCTCGGACAAATGCCCTTCGGCACCTACGCCGACAGCGCTGGCCCCCGCCCGGCCATACGTGGCGCGCTCTTGCTCGTGATCGCCGCACTGGCCCTTCTGCATATCGCCATGCCCTACACGGCAGCCGCCTATGCGGTCATGCTTGCCTTCGGCGCGGCCGCCGGTGCGCTTTATACGCTCTCGGTGATGGAGGCTTCGGTCACCGCGTCGGGCGAAGTGGGCATGCTGCCGATCCTGGCAGCCATTGCGATCGTCTACACGCTGGGCGATCTCGCCGGACCCATCGTCGGCGGCATCACACTCGACGTTGCCCCGCCCGTCGCCATGCCCGCGGTGTTCCTGGTGGCGTGCGCGCTCGCCTATTTTTACGCGCGACTTGATCGCAACGCCGCCTGAGGATCAGGCTTTGTTTTCCCACCGCCCGTCCACGCTCTGCTTCCAGTAGCTGACCTTGCAGCCGGCGGCCTTCGCCGCACTCCATTGCGACCGTGCGTGCGCGCGCGCAGCCTCATCGTTGCCGTCAAAGAGATAGACCAGCCGGATATGGGACTCAAAATCCGGCGCGTCCGCCCCATCGACGAGAAACCGCACACCCGCGCCATTTGGCGTTTCCGGCTGCAGCGTCAGGAAGATCGGCTGCTCCGTCGCATACCCATCCTTCGCCGTTCCGTGAGCAAGAAAACTGTCGTCGCCATAAGTCCACAGCGCCGCATCCAAGGCCTGGAGCCGCTCCGCGTTGCCCGACTGCACGACGGCGCGCCAGCCACGCTGCAACGTCTTTTCCAACAACCCAGGCAGCACGCGCTCCAGTGGCTGCTGCTCGAGATGATAAAAGATGACGTCCGATTTATCGCCCATGCGCGACCTCTACCACACGCGGCGGCCGGCTTCCCGTAAGGGATGTCGCCGCGTGCATCGAAAAACACGGCCGGCTTCCCGCAGGGTTGTCGCCGCGTGCAACGTTAAACCACGCGGCGGCCGGCTTCCCGTAAGGGATGTCGCCGCGTGCATCGAAAAAACAGTCGCCGCGTGCAAGGCAAAACCAAAGATCTCGCCGCATACGAATTTGATTTTGAGGCCTTGAAGTACAAGCGCGCGCCCACTAACTGTTGTCGTCCGGTGCGGCGCCTTCAGTGGTGACGCCTGTGTGGGCGGTGAGATGGCAGCCTCTCTAGGGTTCGCTGATCGTCTCCCGCCCACTGCATTTCCAACGCTCAACAATCGCGAAAAGAAAACGCCTCCGCAAACGGGAGGCGTTAACGCGCATTGCGGGACAAACGGACCAGCGTCAGCGGCGCGACCGGCGGATTTCGCCAGCGTCAGCCAGCGCATCGATGCACCCGACCGAGAGACGCTTGCCGGCTTGACGCATGCACTGACGCGCTTTGGCCGACTCCGGCGGATAACTCGGGCAAAAACGCTGATAGTCGGCGCCGCACGCTTCCCGTACCCGCGAACTCACCGCACCAGCCGGCACTGCGGCGAGAAGCGCAAAACCGGCCGCGCTGGCAACGAGAACGAAGTTCGTCAATTTAAACATCTGCTGACCTTTCGATTGCTGGACGGCAAACGCGCCCAATCATTTGTCAAACCCGGCAATGACGCAAAATAGCGTTGCCCCGAAGGCCGCGCCAGCATCTGTTGCAAGCTGCGGCAAGCTTGCCGGTTCCCCTGCCCGCCTATTTCTTGCGCCACCCTTTTTCGAAGGGATTCTCGCTCTTTCTGAGATTGAGGCGGATCGGGACCCCGGGCAGGCCGAACGTGTCGCGCAAGCTGTTGGTCAAATATTTAAGGTAAGATTTGGGCATCTCGTCCGCTTTTTGGCAGAAGGCGACGAACGTCGGCGGCCGCGTTGAGGGCTGCGTCACGTAACGGATCTTGATCCGCCGTCCAGCCGATGCCGGCGGCGCGTGTCGCGCCAGCGCCTCGGCAAGCCACCGGTTCAGATCGGACGTCGACACCCGCTTGTTCCAGATTTCGGCCGCCTTGAAGATCGCCGTCATCAGTTTGTCGAGACCGCTCTCGCCCAGCGCCGACACCGGCACGACGGTGACGCCGGCCACCTGCGTCAACGAGTTATCGACGATGTCGCGAATTTCCTTCAGTCGCTTCTGCTTGTTCTCGACAAGATCCCACTTGTTGACTGCAATGACGAACGCGCGCCCTTCCGATGTCGCCAGATCTCCGATCGTCAGATCCTGATGTTCGAGCGCCCGCTCCGCATCGACGAGCAGCACGACAACTTCCGCAAAGCGGATGGCGCGGACCGCATCGGACGCCGACAACTTCTCGGCCAATTCGGTGATCTTCGCCTTGCGCCGCAACCCGGCAGTATCGAACAGCCGCACCGTGCGGCCCTTCCACGTGAAATCTGTCGACACGCTATCGCGCGTAAGCCCCGGCTCCGGCCCCGTGATCATGCGGTCTTCGCCGAGCAGCGCATTGACGAGCGTCGACTTGCCGGCATTCGGCCGGCCAACGATCGCCACCCGCAATGGACGGTTGACCCGCAGCACGTCCTCATCGTCCGCCGGCTCTTCGTCGGCGAGTTCCGCGTGCGGATCCTTCTGCCGCACGATCGGCTTCAAGCCGAGCGCGTTCAGCACGTCGATCATCAAATCACCCAGACCCTCGCCGTGTTCGGCGGAGATCGCGACAGGGTCGCCAAGCCCGAGTTTGAAAGCCTCGTAAAAGCCAGCTTCCGACGACCGTGCCTCGCTCTTGTTGGCAACCAGCACCACGGTCTTGCCTGATTGGCGCACGATCCGTCCAAACGCTTCATCCGCCGGCGTCACGCCGTCTTTCGCATCGATGACGAATAGCACCAGATCGGCCACTTCGATCGCAGCCAACGTCTGTTGGCGCATCCGATCGGCGATCGACCCGCGCGAGGCTTCCTCAAGTCCCGCCGTATCCGTGATCCGCAGCGAATGCCCTTCGAAGTTCGCCTCACCGTCGCGGCGGTCGCGTGTCAAGCCCGGCAAGTCGGAAACGAGTGCGGCCCGCGTGTGCGTCAGCCGGTTAAACAGCGTCGATTTGCCGACATTCGGCCGCCCGACGATCGCAACGATCGGCAGGGCCGCCGCGGGTGACGGCGAGTTCGACACTGGAGACGCCGGTTCGGCGGACGCCTTGGCTGGGCTCATATGACGGCCATGTGGGGGTTTGATCTGCCGCTTATGCCTCATTCTGGGCCGGGCGCAAGTGCGTGACAGGCGCGCGGGATCAAGGCATGTAGCGGCGGCAGACATGCGACGTTGCACGTCGCGGCGGAATTAACCCTCGACAGTATGAATTATCGTCACGCCTACCACGCTGGAAACTTCGCGGATGTGCTGAAACATCTGGTGCTGACGCTGGTCATCGAGCATCTCAAGCTCAAACCGGCTCCGTTCCGCGTCATTGATACCCATGCCGGCTCCGGCTCCTACGATCTGCACAGCCTCGAAGCGACAAAAACCGGCGAGTGGCACGGCGGCATTGGCCGGATATTGGCAGAACCGCTGCCCGCCGACGTCGCAACAATCCTCGCCCCGTATCTAGCCGCTGTCGCTGAGAGCAATCCCGATGGCGGAGTGACGACCTACCCCGGCAGCCCGCTGCTGGCGCGCCGCCTGCTCCGCCCCGGCGACGTCCTCGTTGCCAACGAATTGCATCCCGACGACCACGCGGCACTCGAACACCTCTTCGCACGCGACCCACAGAGCAAAGTGCTCCACCTTGACGGATGGACAGCCTTGAAGGCGCTGCTGCCGCCCAAGGAACGGCGCGGCGTCGTGTTGATCGATCCGCCATTCGAGGAGGCGGGCGAACTCCAGCGCCTGGTGACGGCCTTGAAAGAGGCGCAACGGCGCTTCGCCACGGGAACCGTTCTGCTCTGGTTTCCCATCAAGGCCCTGGCCCCGATCGATCGCTTCTACGCCGCCCTGTCCGCGATCGCCCCGTTTGCGCCGGACAAAATCCTGACGGTGGAACTCCACATCCGCCCTCCCGTCGATCCGGATCGCCTGAATGGCATGGGCCTCGTCGTCTTCAATCCACCCTACACGCTGGCCGGTCGCCTTGCCGCCGTTCTGCCGGAACTGACCGCGCGCCTCGCGTCTGAGCCCGGTGCGTTTTACGCCCTCGACACCCGCTGCCCACCCCGGCGGCCCTGACACCCGACGACCGTTCAATTCCCCGTCGCCACAAGCTTGTCGGGAGAAATGTCGGTCCCTGTGTCAATTCCGCCTTGCGCAAGTTAAAAAACTTTGATCGCATAGGACAAGGCGCCGCATGTGCAGTTTCGTCGCGCACCAAAACGGCGTCCGAGCAGGCCAGCAGCAAAAATCGGTGACAACATGATGCGTCAGATCGGAACTGTAAAATTCTTCAACGAACAGAAGGGGTTCGGGTTCATCAAACCAGACGGCGGCGGGAACGACATCTTCGTCCACATCACCGCGTTGCAGCAATCCGGGCTGCAAAACCTCGCGGAAGGCATGCGGATATCCTTCGAAACGGAACCCGACAAACGCGGCAAGGGTCCAAAAGCTGTTCAACTCAGGCCCGAATAACCTTTTTTATCATGACGTCATCGCTGACGGCTGAGAACAGTCCGTAGCTCAATAAGGCGACCGCGCGGCCGGAGTGACCCCGGCCATCGTTCGCGTGTCGTCTGGCGATAGCGTGGCATCGCGGTACCACGGCCACAAGATCAACAGATTGTTGAAAATCATGAGCACTTCCAAGCCGTCGGCACTGGCCGGGGGCCGGTCCAGCTATTATAGATGGCCCAGGAAATTCTACGGCCCGAATTGCGAGGCCCGCCATGTGGAGAAGATTGTCGATGCGCGCGCTCACCGCCCCCCTCACCGCCTTCGCTGCGGCCGCCGCTTTGGTTTTCGCGACCGGAACGGCGGATGCCGCCTGCAAAAAGATGGGTTTCCTCGTCAACGACTACGGCAAGGACGGCCCTACGAAAGATGCCAAGGATCTTCTCGACAAGCACGTCGCCGAATGGGCGGCACAAAACGGCATCACGAAATACACCATCGGCAAGAAAGACGTGACCTGCGAATTGTACCTGAACCTCATCATCTTCGACGAGCACACGTGCACGGCCTCGGCCAATGTTTGCTGGGATGAACCCGGCAAGTCCAAGCCCGACAAGACAGCCAAGGAAAAGGAAACACCCGACACCACCAAGTCCGCCGCAAGCGAGAAGAAATCAAGTGAAAGCAAGCCGGCCGTCGAGAAGCAAAAAGCCGCCGAAACGCCGGCTGTGACACCCGCCGCCATCGAAACCGGCACCCTGCCGGCTGAGACCGCCGCCCAACCCACCGCAGCCCCGCCGACTGCCGCCGATGATGCCGCCACCCGTGCCGCCGCCGCAGCCGAGCGCGCAGCCGACGCCGCCGAGCGCGCCGCAGCCGCCGCCGAAAAGGCTGCCTCTGCAGCCGGCAGGAGCGAGCCGACACCGTCGCAATTGGAAATGCCGGCCTTCGGTGCTGGCAAGCCGGCAGACGTAGCCCCGGTGACGCCAGTCGAACCGAAGTCGTAATTCGACCCGGACCAGCACGTGAAGCGCGCCCGGGCGGGCGCGCTTTTTCTATGACTGTTGCTTGTTCGGCTTGACTGGCGCCAATCGGTCGAGCCGCAGCCGATGCCGGTCATCCGTCAACAGCGCCACCGCGACGAGCCCGGCCAGAACGACAGCTATGCCCGTGGCCCCCGCGATGAGGAACATGATCATCACTTGATACGTCATGGCGTCCACCGGATCGGCGCCAGCCAGGATCTGGCCGGTCATCATGCCCGGCAGCGACACCAGACCCGCGACCGCCATCGCGCTGAGGATGGGCGTGAGCCCCGTCTTCAAGCCGCGCCGCAATACATCCTGCAACGCATCCATCCGTGTCGCGCCAAGCGCCAGCCGCCCTTCGATAGCCGCCCGTTCCCGGCTCGCCGCGCTTGTGATCGTGTCGAGCACGAGCGTCACGCCCGCCAGCGCATTACCGACGATCATGCCCAGTATCGGCAGCAAATAACGTGGCGACCACCAAGGCTCCGCCCCGATGATCGCGCTGACGGCGAAGATTGACGCCACGAGCCCCGCCATGAACGGCGCCGCCCCGCCCATCAGATGCGAAACCGGTCCCTGAAATCGCCGCTCCTGCCGCGACACCACTTCATATGCGGTCGCCAGCAGCATCATCAGGGCAAACGCCGCCGTTGCCAGCATCGATCCGCTCTCGAACACGAGCTTCAAGACCAAGGCGACCACGCCGAGCTGCACGCACATGCGCACGGCCGAAATCAGGATCGTGCGCTCCAGGCCGAGCCGGAACGCCAGCGAAAGCCCACCGGTGAGCAGCAGCAGAAGCGCTGCAAGTCCCAGATCAAGCGGCGTCAACGGCACATAGGTCATCGCGTGCCGGCCTCTGCCGCTATGGCCGTTTCGCGCGGTTTTGGCAGCATCAGGCGCGTATGCGCCAGCCGTTGCGCCAAGCCTGCATCATGGGTCGCCAGCAACACGGTGCGTCCGGCAAAGAGCTGAAAGCGGATTTGTTCCTCAACCAGCGCCGTGCTCGCCGGGTCGAGCGATGCGGTCGGCTCATCGAGTAACAGCACGTTCGGTTCCCCCTGCAGCGCTCGCACGAACGCCAGTCGAGATCGCTCTCCGGTCGAGAGCAAAGCGATATCGCGATCCAGGTGCAGCGGGGTCAATCCGACATTGGCAAGCTGCCGTTCGAGCTTTCCCGTATCGACGCGGTCGGGCGCGAACGTCGCTCGCGGCGTGTCGCTCCACCAGCCGGGCTCGGCGGCCACATAGCGCACGAGTCCCCGCCAATGCGGCGCTGGAACCTCGCCACGCTCCGCGCCATCAAGAAAAATAAGTCCCGCCACCGGATCGAGATCGGCAATGGCGCGCAGCAGGCGCGTCTTGCCAGATCCCGACACACCCTCGACCGCCAGACACTCGCCGCCCGCGACTTCGAACGTCAGCGACGGCAGCGGCGCGATCCGCAATGTCTCGACGCGCAGCACCTGTCAACGAGCCTCCGGATAAGATCGTCTCGCACGATCTACTCCCCGGCTGCTTAACAAGCCCGGCGCGGCACGGCCAGGGTGGCTTATGCCGCAATCAGTGCGCGGTGAAATTTATCTTCGAGCATGACACGGTCGAACGGCTTCATCAGGAAGGCATCAGCGCCCGCAGACAGCGCCCGGCCGATATCCGAAGGCGTGTACTCGGTTGCCAGATAGACGAGATACGGACGTGTCCCGGTCGTCTGCGCGCGCAGCTTGGCGATGAATTCGTGCGCGCCAAGCTCGGGAATTTGCCAATCGAGCAGGATGGCATGCGGTGACGTGGACACGGCCAAAGCGTAGCCCTCGCGCCCGTCACACGCTTCGATGACCTCGTAGCCCATGGCCGACAGAATGGCTGAAGCGACTTTGCGCACGACATCGCTGTCGTCAACGATGAGGCAGCGTTTCATGCTGCGTGTCCCCGGCATGAGCTGTGAATGAGCCAGCGAATGCCGACGCAAAACGCGCGGCCCCGCCTCCCGCGACTGTGGCTGAGGTTTGGTTAATGAAAGGTTGAGATGCCTCAGCCGCCCGCAGCGAAGATGCGGATATCGGCACCGTCCTTTGTAATCGTCAACGGCATCTCAGCCAACGCCGCCAAGCGAACGGTGTAGTAGGCTTGGATTGTCATCGCATCGAGCGGCGGCGCGTCACGCCCGGTGACGTATTCATTGAGATGCTGGGGAAAGCGCGCCCCCGTTCCGCGACAGACGACGCGAAAGGTCGGCCGCTCCAGCGTCCCCTCGATCGCCATATCGATATCGCCGCCTTTGGGCAAAGCCGTGATCGCCGCCGCTAGGATGTTGAGCAACAGCTTGACCCTATCTTTGCTCATGTAACCGGGAGGGCCGGACCAATTGAGCCTGTGTTTGGCCTTTCCCTTGCCGTTGACGACATAACCGCGCGAAATTTTTTCCGCCATGCCGAGGTCGATCAAGGCACCGGCCGATCCACTGGCACCGAATGCGAAGCGCGCGAATTCCAGGCACACCGACGCCTGTCCCGTCACGTTGCGGATCATGTCGAAGGCGTAGCGGCGCGCGTCCTCGTCCTTTTCTTCGTCGTGCAACTGCAGGCCGATGCTGATGGCTCCCACCGGTCCGATGACATCGTGGCAGATTTTACTCGATATGAGCGCGGCAATCTCGAGGTCGGACGGAATGGCTGCATCGGTCATGGTCATTGTCCCTCGCGAGCCCGTGGCCCGCGGCGCTGATCGGTTGGATATGCGGGTCGGCTCGGTCGCAACGCCCACGCGCTTGCCCGTCGCATCCTTGCTCTGATACACGGCCCGGAGTGCCGTTGAAAGGTCTCCGCGGCCACAGCCAAAAAGCACAGTGTTTGCGGTTGTTTCGACCCACAACCGCGAAAGATCCGGTTAAGCGGGCCAACGAATGCCGCGAATCACCCGCCAATGCGGCGCACAACACCCGAACTGTTCCTTAGAGTTCAAACGCCATGCCATTTACATCCCATGCCCGTCTGGCCGACGCTCTCCTGCCCGCCCTCGGCGAAGCGGCCAGCACCATTTTGCAGATCCGCGATAAGGGCCTCGTCGTCGAACACAAATCCGATGATTCGCCCGTCACCGAGGCCGACCGCCGCGCCGAAGCAATACTCTCGGCTGCCCTGCGCGCCATTCATCCCGAGTTTCCAGTTGCGGCCGAGGAATCCTGCGCCAGTGGAATGACGCCGGAACTGGGCCGCGCATATTTTCTGCTCGATCCGCTCGACGGAACGCGCGACTACGCGATGGGTCGCGACGATTTTACGATCAATATCGGCCTCATCACCGATGGCCGCCCGGTTTTCGGATTGATCTACGCACCGGCGCATGGCGATCTTTTCGTCACGACTGGGGCCGGCGAAGCGGTCGGCGCCAAGTTTGCCCCAAATCAATTGCCGCGCCGTCTTGCTGAGACCCAGACCGCACCACTCCGCGTCCGCGATGGCCGCAGCGGAGCGCTCACCGCACTCGTCAGCCAGCGCGAGCAGGGACCCGAATTCGATTCACGGCTGGAAGCACTCGGCATCGTGTCCCGCACGCCGGTCAGTTCGGCGCTGAAATTCGGACGTCTCGCGCGCGGCGAAGCGGACATCTACCCGCGCTTTGGCCCGACCTGCGAATGGGATACCGCCGCCGGCCAGGCCATTGTCGAAGCGGCCGGTGGCACCGTCACCGCATTTGATGGGACGGCGCTGATCTACGGAAAAACATCCCTCGGCTTTCTCAACGGGCCATTCATCGCCCGCGGCCGCATTGAAAAGATCTGCTGATACCGCCTATTCGCCGCCGTTCCGCGCTGCGAAAGCCACACTTTGGTAACACTTTCTCGCGATGGTTGATGGACATTTAACCAGCCGGCGCAGTGCGCCTTCCGGGCGCAATCAACGTCGACCACCGGCTACGCAAGGTGTTCGCACCATGTCCATTCTGAAGCCCTATCGCATACTGGCTGGTATCGTGAGCCTCGCCGCCGCGCTGGTCTCGATCTCGTATTCAGCCCAGAGCAATAACGACGCTTATCAACCGCCAGGGGAAAGTTACGGCGACAGCGCCCCCGCTGAGGACGTCTATCGTTCCGCGCCGCCACCCTATCAACCTGACGAAACCTACCGTCCCAGCCCTGATAGCTTCGGCGGCAACGCCGACGTACCGCCCGCGGCAGGCTACGGCGAACCCTATGCGCCTCCATCCGCCAGCGATGGCCTGCCCGAGCCACAGGGACCTGATGACGCGCAGCGTTCGGCATCGAGCGGTTATGAAAAAAATGAGATCATTGGGGCCGGCCACAAATTATTCGGTGGCGTCAGTCAAGGTTTGGCCGACGCTGTCGAGTGGGCGTTCCAGAGCCAAGGCCGACCCAACGCCTATATCGCCGGCGAAGACGCAGGCGGCGCGTTCGTCTTCGGCCTGCGCTACGGTGAAGGCACGCTGCATTCCAAATCTTTCGGTAGCCAGCGGGTCTTCTGGCAAGGCCCTACCGTTGGCTACGACGCGGGAGCCGAAGGCTCCAAGGCCATGGTTCTTGTCTACAATATGAGCAATCCCAGCGAGATCTACGAGCGCTATGGCGGCGTGCAAGGCGCGGCATACCTCGTCGGCGGCGTCAGCGTACAAGTGCAAAAGCACGGCAATGTCACACTCGCCGTAATCCGCTCCGGCGTCGGCCTCAGGCTGGGTGCCAACGTGGGTTACATGAAGTATACCCGTTCACCGACTTGGAATCCGCTATAAGCGGTCCCGATCGGCGGCCGCGAACCGGCACCGGGCTCGGACGGACCTCTGCCGCACGCCGGCATGGGTGGCCATCCATCCCCTGGGCCTCGCAGCCGATAGACGTGGCGGCCACCCGGCCGTCGAAGCGCCAACGGGTTAGCGCCCGGGGTTCCGCGGACGAGCGGCACGAACGAGGACGCACGGGGTGATCACCATCCAATCGGCAATGCTGGTGGTGCTCGGCTTCAGTATCGCGGGGCTGATGGCCTGCGTGATCGCGCCGGCATACCGCCGCCGTGCCGCCCGGCTGGCGACACTGGAACTGAAGCGCACGATGCCGCTGACGGAAGCGGAAATCGCTGCCGACAAAGATCGCATCCGCGCCGGCTACGCGATCCGTGTCCACAAGCTCGAAAGCAATCTCGAAGACCGCACTCTCGAAACCGCCCGTCAGCTGATCGAGATCAACCGGCGCGACGCCCGCATCAGCGCGCTTGAAAGCGACCTTGCGCGGCTGACGACGATTAACGACGAGCATGAGAATGCCCGCCGTGTTCTTGAACTGACGATCACCGATCGACTGCCTAAGGTCGAGCACCGCCTGTCTGAGGCGAAGAAACTGCTCTTCGAGCGCGATCGCGAAATCGCGGCGCTGACCCAGACTGCGCAGCGCCAGGCCGTCGCTCTCGATGAGGCAACGCAAATCAATACGCAGCAGCGCAGCGACATCCATCGCCTCAACGCCACCTTGACGACCCGCGCCGCCCGCCATCGCGACAAAGCCGAAGAACAAAAGCACGAGACGGAAATTGCGCTGCGAACCGAAATCGAAGCGTTGCGCGCGCGCGTCCGCGACCAGACCGACGTGATTGCCAAGCTGCAGCAATCACAGTCCCCGTTCCTTGAGCAGCCAACCGACAACCCAGGCGACGAGATGGCGCGTCTGAAGGCGAGCCTCGCCGACGCCGAACGCGGGCTCCAGGAGGCCCGCCGCCAAGGCCCGCCATCTGTTGCCGCGCCATCTTATGCCGGACAAGTCAACGTCGAGCACGATGTTGAATTGCGAAACCTGAAATCGCGCATCGAAGATCAGGCGGCCGAGATCGCGCGACTCAAAGCCGAACTCTCCGTTCTCGCCACACCCGCTGCAGACACCGGCGACGACAGCAACGCGCTCACGCCCCTACGCGCCAGGCTGAAAGCACTCGAAGCCGAAGCGACCGAACATTCATCGACCATCCTCGGATTGCGTGCCGAGGTCGCCGCCAGCAACGAAAAGCTGGCCCGTCAGGCCGAATTCTACATGGACGAGATGAACAAGCTGTCCGCTGGGACGCGGCCGGTCGCACCTCCCGCCCGCCCGGACTCAGCGGCGCCGGCGGTCCAACGCTTATCGCTCGCTGAACGCATGAATGCGCCGCGCATTGCCACAGTCCAAATTTCGGCCACCACCGCCCCACCCGAACAACCTGAGAATGGCGCGGTCGATCATGCGGCACCTCAGTCGAACGCAGAGGGATCTGCAGGCGATGCGTCATCGGCGCCGCGACGGCAGAGCCTCCTGCAACGAATTACGAGGTTGGAAAAGCCGGTCGCTTAAACGCGCAACGTCAATACTGCGATTGTGCGACCAGCACGCCAAGGCTGCGATTGGTGATGTCGCGTGAGCTTTCACCGGCACTACGCTCTTCGATCGCAACCGCATACAGCGGCAGTTTCAACGCCGCCAACGTCTTCTTCGATCCCGCAGCAGTCCGAGCCAGGCGCAGCGTCTTTAGTTTCACCCGCACCGGTTTGACTTTCACGCCCTCGGCATCATCCAGTCGCACCGCAAGCGCCTGCACCGGCATCTCCGGAATATCCCGCGCGACGATGATGCGTGGCACGGGTTCTTGCGGAGCCATCGCCGCGGCGGCTTCCGCGCGTTTGAATTTCTCGACGCGAGTCGGCTGATCCGCGGCCACGGACCCGGCATCAGGCGCCAGTGCAATAAGCTGCCGCGTCAAACCCTGAATAAGAACACCAGCCGTCAAGACAAGCGCCAGATTCACGCTGAGATAGCGTGCGACACTCCACGGACGATGCTGAGAACTCGTCATATTGATACGCAGACACTGTTGACCGGGAAACGCCGCGCACCCAGTGCGCCGCCTCACAATCCCGCCTTATACGCTTCATTCGCTCCGGCGCGGTCGGCAAATACACACACCACATGCATCACGGTTAACGCCGCTGAAGATGCTGTCGATTTTGGACTTTGCCCCGATCCCAGACGATGCATGAGTCCGAACCGTAGAGAAACAGTTTGGTTCCAGACAATTGCGAACGGGATGAAATCGATATTATGCGTGCCACCACCACAGCAGGGGCGGAACGGCGAGGAAGAGAAAATAAAGGCCGTAGACGTCGATGACATAGCGCGCGTAAACGCCGGCAAATCCGGCGCGGTCGTCGGTCCCATCCAATTTCGCAAACAGGTAGTCGATGCGGCTGTGATTGACCGGGCACGCCTTCATCAGGTCATTGTACCGCCGCCGGAAATCCTGAACCACGGCTGCCGCTGTCGGCTTGGCAATCCGCAGTTCTTGCGCCAGCTCCGAAACACCCAGGCCACAGTTGTGCAGATGATGCGCCTTCATCTTGTAATCGTTCAGCGCTTCGAGAAGACCAAGCATCAGCGTGAACACTGAGGACACAAGCTGGATGAACGTGATCAACCGGTTCGTCACGTCCACGATCTGGTCGGCATAGACCGCCTGCCACATCGCCAATCCAACAAAATACAAAGCCACCGTTGACTGCGTGAACAGCGACACGGTGGCCTTTCGTTCCAGACGTTCCGCTGCATTGAAACGGGCGGCCTTCACGAGCCGCATCGTCGCGGCCAGCTTTTCCGCTTCACGCCCGGCCTCTTGCTCCGCCGCCCAAGCGTCGCGGCGCGACGCGAACCGCTCATCGAGCTGCTCGACGAAGGCGGTCATCAAAACATTGCTTTGCGCGGTTCGGGACATGGCTGCCGCTGGTGAGGGATGAAATCGAACCAAGCCTTCCGCTTAGCGCGATTCGCCCACACCACGCCGGCCGCCGCCCCGGCCGCTCACCACCCGAGTGTGCGCACCGCGTTTTCCACATCGCTGAGGTGCGGCCACGTCCCGCCGACGAGCATCACCGACACGGCAACGATCACCGCCACAACCCCCGCCGCGACCGCCCACGACAACGCTGAGCGCAGCGCGGCAAAACGCCGTTCTCGTCTGGCATGTGTCAGCCAGCTGCCCGTCGGCTCGGTTGGCTGCTCGGCGGGGCGCCGCCGCCCGCTTGCCGCTTGCCAGTCGAAGGCTGAGGTCTCATGACCCAAAGAACCGCCCCCGTCTGCACGTCCAACGCCCGCTGCGATCGCGGCCGAAAGCGACGGCTCATGCACCGGCCGGATATGCGATCGGCCTGCTAGAACCCGCTCGATATCGCTGGCCAGTCGCTCGATGTCATCGGCCGTCTGGTCGATGAAGGTTGCGGATGGCGGGCGCCCGGCACCGACCGGGAGCGGTGGCGGACCCGTATGGATCGGGCGCAAGGAAGGCGGTTGGCGGGATGAGAGTGCGGGCATGCGGCGTTCCCCTCGAAAGCGCCGGGGCCGAGATCTCCAAAGCGGAATCGAGCGGCAACCATCCGCGCGGCGAAATCCGTCGCGCGTCCCTCCCGATCGGAGCCTTTGCGAATCTGTCGTTCGCTTGGCTCTCGTACGCACGGAACTCGAACCTCCGGCTGGCCGCGGCTGGCGGCCATGGACGTCCTTCGCACGCGGCACCCTCATACCGTGTACGGCTCTCACGTTAGTGGCAGATGAGCCACGCGACAAGCCGGACTTTTGCTTTCGCGCGCTCAACAGAACATCGATAGCTGTCTGACATCCCACTCACCTGGATTTCATCGGCGATCCGGTCCAC
The DNA here is from genome assembly GCA_022844105.1 of Hyphomicrobium sp. Taxonomy (GTDB): domain Bacteria; phylum Pseudomonadota; class Alphaproteobacteria; order Rhizobiales; family Hyphomicrobiaceae; genus JAGVSR01. The sequence continues at coordinate 225,546 of JALHMJ010000004.1, forward strand.
ATCTCAGGCGCGTCTCTGCCTCCAAGGCGCGCGCGCCGCGCCAGCATTGAATGCGATATGAGGAACTCGACCCATGCTTCTACTCGCCGTTGGCCTAATTCTATTTCTCGGCATCCATTTGGTGCCGACGTCCCCCGGCCTGCGCCACGGGCTCGTCGCCCGCTTCGGCGAACCGGCCTACAAGATCGGCTTCGCGGTGGCGTCCCTCGCCGGCCTCCTGCTGATCGTCTACGGCTATCACAAATTGCAAATCAACCCCGGCAAGAATGTCTTCTTTGGTGATCCGCCGCTCGCGCCGCCGGTCTGGATGAACCATGTCGCGTGGCTGCTGATGCTGCCGGCCATGATCGCGCTCGTCGCTGCCTATGTGCCATCCCGCATTCACACTGCCCTCAAGCACCCGATGCTGGTCGCTATCAAGCTCTGGGCGCTGGCGCATCTGCTCGTCAATTGGGACGTTGGCTCATTTCTGCTGTTCGGATCGTTCCTCGCCTTCGCCGTCTACGACCGCATCTCGGTCAAAAGGCGCGGCGCGTTGGGCCCTCTCGGCGCCAAGCAGGGCGGCCTCGTCGGCGATCTGATCGTGCTCGGTGTCGGCATCGGCCTCTACGCCTTCATGCTCCAAGGCGGTCACGCGTGGCTGATCGGCAAGCCCCTTCTCCCGGCCTGACGCCCGATCAAACATCCTTCGCGAAAAACATTAAGGCCGCCCCGTAGGGCGGCCTTTTTATTTGAGCCAACCATCACACGCCTCAGCGCAGAGGAACGATGAAGTCCGTGAACTTCCCGGTCTCGTTGCTGAGCCCGTGATCGGAAATGATGAGCGACGATCCGGACTTCATCACATCCTCAATCTGTAGCC
>JALHMJ010000005.1:0-121750 GCA_022844105.1 Hyphomicrobium sp.
GCAGTTAAAGCCGCCCTGCAGCGCAAGGTCGGATCAGCTTTCCCCAGGGGCGTCTTCCAATGTCAGCGCCGCGATCCGGGGGGTGTGGCCGGTCGCGCGAATGAACCGCAAAAGGTCGTCCCGCGCAATGCTCGTAGTGGCTGTATTCTCCATCGGGTGCAGGTTGATTGTCTCGAAATCCATCAGGTTCCGGTCGATCACAACCCGAACGCGGGTAGCCGTATCGCACATTAGCCCAAAAGCCGTGACCGAGCCGGGTTCGACACCCAACACCTCTCGCAAAAGCCCCGGCGCGCCGAAACTGAGCCGGCCCGACCCGATGACCGCCGGTAGCCGTTTCAAGTCGATCCGGGTTCCATGATGGGCCACGATAAGGAAAAGCTGTCCCTTGGCATCCTTTAAAAACAGGTTTTTGGTATGCCCGCCGGGAATCCTCTCATACAACTCACCGCTGTCCTGGACGGTGAACACAGGTCGATGCTCGACGTCCCGCGTTTCAATTTCAAGCGCGCTGAGCCGTTCCATCAGGCGCTGGCGGAGGGAGTGGATCAACGGCGAATCTCAGGTCCTATAACGCGCATCGCTTTGAAACCCGCAGGTAAGCTACGCAGCCTCCGGCTGCAAGCCCGGCAACCTGCCGCCGTGCGTCTGTCGCCTTTTGAGTTGACGGCTCCGGGGTGTCCTGTTATCCGCCTGCCTCCGGTTAAGGGCAACTTGATCGGAGCACCGATGTCGCTTACACACGAGCGACTTCGACATGGTAAGCGGGTGTAGCTCAGCGGTAGAGCATCACGTTGCCAACGTGAGGGTCGAGGGTTCGATCCCCTTCGCCCGCTCCATGCGATTTTCTGATTGGTGCGATGACTGGGCGTCGGCTTACGCCGCGCTCGCCGCCGATGTTTCGGTCGCCATCCGCTGCAACAGCTCCTCCGTCAGTGAGCGCACGGCTTGGCCGACGTGACCGGGATACTTCGCGAAATACGACCGGTCCTGGGTTCTAAAGCGCGCCGCGTCTTGCAGCGACTGTGCCCTGGGCACCAAGCCGTTGAAGAGATTGTTGTCGGGGTTCTCGGCAAGCCACCTTTGATATTCGATTTCTGTCGGCGAAGTGGCATCGAACATGTTGACGATGACGCCCATGTTTTCGGCAAACCCCATCTCCGGATTGAGCGTCTTGAACCGACGGAACACGTCGAGGCCGCAGACGGAGACGTAATCCGCCTTCGTCGGAGACACATGGAAGTCTGATTCACGCAACCAGCTCTCGGTCAGGACCGAAAGTCCCGGCGGGCAGTCAATCAGAACGACGTCAAAGACGCTGCGCACTTCCGCCAGCAGCTGCGCAATCGCCGACCTTAGTCGGGCGTGCAGCTGCTCCTTGGAAACTTCGCGTTCAAACAGCGTTAGCTGCATGTCGCTCGGGATAAGAAACACCGTCCGCGCATCATCGACGTCGCCGACATCGCGAATGACGACGCGCGACCAGTCCGGAGTGCCACCCTGGAGCACGCGCCCAACCAGATGATCGACGAGCGTCAGTCCCTCCGACTGAAGCCGGTGTAGATTGGCCACCGACGTCAACATGCTGGAAACGCTCGCCTGAGCGTCACTGTCGATGACGAGGACGTTCTTGCCGTGATAGCACGACAGCGTCTCGGCAAGCGCCAGCACGAGCGTCGACTTGCCGACCCCGCCCTTCGTATTCATCACCGCAATGGTATTGCGCGGCATTGCGCGTGAACCCCACCCGTATTCGGCCCGGCCAGACAAGCCAGGACACTCACGCCCCTTTACCACATCTGCTTGCCGATTGTGGCGGTCTCGGGGTCGCGCCGAACTCCCATAACCCCTTGCCTTCCCATGCACCGGCGCTATGACCAGTGGATCAACTCCTGGGAGGCCGTCGCGTCATGGCTGTCTTATCGTTCATCGGCTCTGCTCGGTCGCTGGTCTTGGCGTGCACGCTCGCCCTCACGCTGCCGCTCGCCGGGTGCGGGGTGAACAACATCCCAACCTATGAGCAGAATGCCAAAGCCGCTTGGTCGGAAGTCTTGAACACGTACAAGACGCGCAACGATCTTATTCCGAACCTTGTGGAGACCGTGAAGGGTTTCGCGGAGCAGGAGAAGAGCGTCTTGACCGAAGTTGTCGAGGCTCGCGCCAAGGCCACCAGCGTGCAGGTTCCGCCCGACATTCTGACCAATCCGGAAGCTATGAAGAATTTCCAGGACGCGCAGCAGCAACTCGGCGGCGCGCTGGGCCGGCTCCTTGCCGTTGTGGAGCGTTATCCGGACATCAAGTCCGGACAGAACTTCCTCGCGCTGCAAAGCCAGATCGAAGGTGTCGAGAACAAGATCCGGATCGCCCGCAGCGACTACATCCAGGCCGTCCGCCAATACAACACCGAAATCAGCACGATCCCTGGTCGTTGGTGGCGCGCATTCGTGTATCCGGACAAGGTCGAGATGGCGTCGTTCGATATTCCAGCGGAAGAACAAAAGGTTCCGAAGGTGGATTTCGGCACCAAGAAGTGAACAGGCACGTTGCCTTTCCTTGATCCAGGATGACGGACGAGCGGGCGTCTTACCCTCTCCCTATGGAGCCCATCCGGTGCGCGCGATCCTGACAGCGCTGGCGCTCGTCTTGACGGTGCTGATCACCGGCATTGCACCGGGCCATGCCGCCGATCCTGTGTTTCCCGCGCTGACGGGCCGCATCGTTGACGATGCCAAATTACTCACGCCCGAAGATGAAGCCGAACTCAGCGCCACGTTGGCGGCCCTGGAGGGCACATCCTCAGATCAGCTCGCGATCGTCACGCTATCCTCGCTGCAGGGCTTTCCCATTGAAGACTTCGGCTACAAACTCGGCCGCCACTGGGGCATCGGCCAACAGGACAAAGACAACGGCGTCCTCCTCATCGTCGCACCCAATGAACGCAAGGTACGCATCGAAGTCGGCAAACGGCTCGAGCCGCTGCTCACCGACGCCATGAGCCGGCTGATTATAGAAAATGCGATCCTGCCAGGCTTCCGCCGAGGCGACTTCGCGGGCGGCATCCGCGCCGGAGTGCGCGATATCAAGGACGTCCTGCTGGGAGATTCCGAGGCCGTGAAAAAGCGCGCCCTTGGCATGCATCAAGCTCCCGAGGTCGACTGGATCGCCGTCCTGATCATCGCGATCTGGATCGCCATCGTCCTCTTTTCGATCTACCAGCAGCACCAGCAGACCGCCCAGTATCCCCAATCCGCCGGACGCCGTCGCGGTCGGGCCGGTCGCGACGGCGGCATCGTAATCCTCCCAGGCGGGTCGGGCAGCTGGAGTGGCAGCAGCGGTGGCGGAGGCGGCGGGTGGTCGGGCGGCGGTGGAACATTCAGTGGCGGCGGCGCCTCCGGCGGCTGGTAATCGAACAACGGAACGGACGGTCATGGCCTTCATCTCGGACAAAGATCGCGCGCGGATCGGACAGGCTATCGCTGCGGCGGAAAGCAAGACGTCCGGCGAGATCGTTGCCATTCTCAGCGGCGAGAGTGCCAGCTATCTGCACGTGCCGTTTTTATGGGCGGCCCTGATCGCGCTCATCGTACCGTGGCCGCTCGTCTACTTCACCTGGCTCGCTGTCCAATGGATCTACGTCCTTCAATTGGCGGTGTTTGCTCTGATCGTGATGCTGGCTATGCCACGTCGCGTGCGCTACGCGCTGGTGCCGAAATCCGTCAAGCGCGAGCGTGTCCACCGCCGCGCTGTGGAACAATTCCTCGTGCAGAACCTGCACACGACTTCCGGGCGAACCGGGGTACTGATCTATGTATCCGTCGCGGAGCGCACTGCGGAAATCATTGCCGACACGGGCATCGACGCGAAGGTCGATAAAGGTACCTGGCAGGCAATAATCGACGATCTGACCTCCAACATCGGGGCCGGCAAAGTGGGTGATGGTTTCGTCCACGCAATTGATCGGATCGGTGATCTGCTGGCCAAGCATTTCCCGCCCGGTTCGAGAGATCCCAACGAACTGCCCAATCATCTGATTGTCATCGACTAGCGCTGCAATGTGAAACCGGAGTGTGAACCAGGAATGACGATGGCAAATCAAGCGACCGTCGACGCGACTGGCGGCACTGTCTCCCGTTCCGCACCGATGCGCGCCCTGGTCTCCTGGACGCTCTATGACTTCGCCTCCCAGCCCTACTATACGCTCGTGTTGACGTTCCTCTTCGCGCCCTACTTCGCGGCCTATGTCGTCGGTGACGTCGCGCGGGGCCAGACAATCTGGGGCTACGGGGCCGCCGCCGCCAGTCTACTGATCGCCATAGGCAGTCCCTTCCTAGGGGCGCTTGCCGACGGACGCGGACGCCGCAAGCCCTGGATTGCGCTGTTCTCCGTCGTCCTCATCGCAGGACTTGCAACACTGTGGCTGGCCGTTCCCGGCGCACCGAATGAGGTGATTGCGCTCATCGTTGTAGCCTTTATCGCCGCCACGGCGGCTGCGGAGTTTTCATCGGTCTTCACCAACAGCATGATGCCAAGTTTGGTGCCGCCGTCCGCGCTCGGCCGCCTGTCGGGAATAGGCTGGGGCGTCGGCTATCTCGGTGGACTTTTGAGCCTCGCCCTCGTCGCCGGCTTGATCGTTTCCAGCGCGGCGACGGGCAAAACCCTGTTCGGTTTAGACCCCATCTTGACGCTTGACCTTTCAGCGCACGAAGCCGATCGCCTCGTCGGGCCGATTGCCGCGCTTTGGTTTGCGCTTTTCATGATTCCCTTTTTCCTATTTGTTCCGGATGCAAAGCCGCAACCCCTGGCCGCCGGCCAAACGCGACCCTCGCCCGCTGCCCAACTCTGGAGCACGCTGAAGCAGTTGCCGCGCAACCGCGACATGCTGTTCTTCCTCATCGCACGAATGATCTATTCAGACGGTCTATCCGCCATCTTCGCCTTTGGCGGGATTTACGGCACGGCCGTGTTCGGCTGGACCGCCTTGGAGCTCGGCCTGTTCGGCATCATTCTGACGGCGACTGGCATGATCGGCGCCGTCATCGGCGGATTTCTCGACGACCGGGCCGGAGCCAAAACCGTGATCCTTTTCGCACTCGCGCTTCTTCTAGTCGGCGCGGTCGGTATCCTGTCGGTCGACAAAACACACGTCCTGTTCACCGTCGAAGTGGCGGAAAAGCAAGCCGGTTCGGCGCCGTTTTCATCCGCCGGCGAGCAGGTCTTCCTCGCCTTTGCACTCCTTGTTGGCCTCGTCGCAGCCCCCGTACAGGCCGCTAGCCGATCGTTGTTGGCCCGCCTCGCGCCGCCCGATCAGATTGCTCAATACTTCGGCCTCTTTGCCTTCTCTGGTAAAGTTACCGCCTTTCTCGCTCCGTTTCTGGTGGCAACCGTCACCCTCGCCAGTGGCAGCCAGCGGCTCGGCATGGCGTCAATCACGCTCTTTCTCATTGCCGGCATGATTTTGATGCTCCCCGTGCGGGAACCGCGAGCCCCCTGACCGTAAAAGGAAAATTTCTGCCCAGCGGAGAGCAAGCCCGATCCCCGGTGCGCCCTCTGCGAGCCTTGACAGCCGTGTGACGCCGCGCGCATCGTCCGCGCAAATTTGCGTCCCGGGTCGCGTGCGGCGTCGTCTATCGCCCAGCCCCCGCTGTAATGAGGCGACAAGCAGTGGAATCAATGACCGAGCGACCGGCCCCGAATATCGTGCGCACCTACCTGAAGTTCGAAACACCGATCGCGGAACTCGAGCGCAAAGTGCAAGAGTTGCGCGCTCTCGAAGGTTCAGAGACCGCCGTCAACATTGCCGACGAGATCAAAAAGCTCGAGCAGAAGGCGCATGCGGCGCTGGCTGAAACGTACGCCAAGCTGACGCCATGGCAGAAGACGGAAGTCGCCCGCCATCCCGAGCGCCCCCATTGCCTCGACTACGTCAGCGGCTTGATTGAAGAGTTCACGCCACTTGCTGGTGACCGCTACTTTGGGGAGGACGAAGCGATTGTTGGTGGGCTCGGAACATTTCGCGGACGTTCCGTCATACTCATCGGCCATGAAAAAGGTTCCGACACGGAAAGCCGACTACGCCATAACTTCGGAATGGCCAAACCAGAGGGCTATCGCAAGGCCGTCCGTCTCATGGAAATGGCTGAGCGTTTCCAGCTTCCTGTCATCACGCTGTGCGACACAGCAGGTGCCTATCCCGGCGTCGATGCCGAACAACGCGGCCAAGCCGAAGCCATCGCCCGTTCGACCGATACGTGTCTGGCAATCGGCGTTCCACTCATCGCCGTCATCATCGGCGAAGGCGGCTCGGGCGGCGCTGTCGCGATCGCGACCGCCAATCGCATTTTGATGCTCGAGCATTCGATCTATACGGTCGCCTCGCCCGAAGCCGCAGCGTCCATCTTGTGGCGTGACAGTTCCAAAGCAATCGATGCCGCAACCAGTATGAAGATCACCGCGCAGGATCTCGAAGCCCTCGGCGTGATCGACACAGTCGTCAAGGAACCGGTCGGCGGCGCCCACCGCGATCCGGCGCTGATGATGAAGCGCGTCGGTGATGCCGTCGCCAAGGCGATTGCCGAATTTGACGGAAAGAGCCCGGCGGAAATTCGCCGCCAGCGACAGGATCGCTTCCTCGAGATTGGCCGCTCGCTCTAGCGCACAATGGGCCGATATGCCCAAGTCGTTGGGAACGCTGGGGTCTCGCGCCTCACCGGTGCCGTATTCCCTGTGCCCTATCGGCGGTTGATGTGGAGCGCCAATGCGTCGCCACTATAGAATTGGTTTTCGTCTGTTAGGGAATTGTTAACCTTCTCGAATGGATGGTGATTCGCCGACGCGCCAGCACGTCAAGCGCTCGCAGCGGCGGAAAATGGGGAAACGTTTGAAGCCTTGGTTCGGAGCCATGATCGCAGGCGCGGCGCTGGCACTCGCCGGCTGCGGCAGTGCGCCCGAACTCATCCCGGCCGAGCAGCCACTACCCAAGGAAACCCTCGACCTTATAGGCAAAAAAGGCATGCAGACCGGCATGCCGATTTTCGTGCGCATCTTCAAGGAAGAGTCTGAACTCGAAGTTTGGAAGGCACGAGACGACGGCCGTTTCTATCATTTCAAGACGTACCCGATCTGCAATTGGTCGGGCGAAATCGGCCCGAAGCTGAAGATGGGCGACAAGCAGGCGCCGGAAGGCTTCTATGCTGTGGGTCCAAAGCAGATGAAGCCGGACAGCAACTATCACGTCGCGTTCAATCTCGGATTTCCCAACAGTTACGACCGCGCCAACGACCGCACGGGCGAGTACCTCATGATCCACGGCAAATGCAAATCCGCCGGCTGCTACGCCATGACGGATGCGCTCGCCGAAGAGATTTACGCGCTCGCGCGCGAAGCCTTCAGGAACGGCCAGACGGCCTTCGAGGTGCACGCATTTCCATTCCGCATGACGGATGAGAAGATGGCGCGCTTCAAGGGCCACAAAAACTACGCGTTCTGGGCAATGATCAAGCCGGGCTATGATTTTTTCGAAACGTATCGCGTGCCGCCGACCATTGCAGTTTGCAATCGCAAGTACGCGGTCGGTGTTGCGATCCCCGCAACGGCCCGCATCGATGCAGAAGCAGCCTGCCCTCGCTTCAAAAAGCAGGAATTGACGCCCTTCGCGCCCAATCTTTTGGATCAGCAGATCGCAAGCCAGCAAGGCTCCATCGTGCCGGGCCCGAAAACACGCGAAGCAACGGCCTTGGCATGGTCGGACGGTGAAGCCCCCGCGGCGTCGGCGGCCCCTGCCAAGCCCGCCGCACCAGCGAACGCCACGCCACCGGCCGCCGCAACCGGTTCGATTGGCGACACCCAAAAGCAGTTGCCGAAGGCATCGCATTTGACCTCTGACCCTGTGCCAGCGGCTCTAGCCCGCAAGCCCGTCGCAAGATCCCACGAAGTTCCAGCATCACTCGGGTTGAACGCGCCCTGATCGACGCTAACTTTCGCGTCGAGGGTCGCGCAAGCAACACGTCGCTGGCCCCGCTCATCGAGGAACCGACGTCCAATGCGGCTTGTGAGCGTAATACTTCTGGCACTTGTCGTCGTGGGTGCAGCCGCCTTCGCGTTCTTGCCGGCTCCTATGCGCGACGGATATGTCATCGCGCTGCAGCGCCACTACAATGTCTGGCTCGCATCTACGGGCCAACCAATGCCCGGAACGCCTGATCTTGCGCGTCTCGAAGGCCGCCTCCGGGAGAAAGGCCTGGCGCTGGGTTCGCCCATCCTAATGCGCATTTTCAAGCGCGACTTCGAACTCGAAATTTGGATGCTGAAGAACGGCCGCTACGAACTCTTCGCAACGTATCCGATCTGCAAATGGTCCGGTCGTCTGGGACCAAAGCTTGCAACCGGCGACCGCCAGGCCCCAGAAGGGTTCTATAGCGTTGATCGCGGCGCACTCAATCCGAACAGCCGCTGGCACCGATCGTTCAATCTCGGTTTCCCCAACCCGTATGACCGCTCGCATAATCGAAGTGGGTCCTACCTGATGGTCCACGGGGGCTGCGGTTCGATTGGATGTTACGCCATGACCAATCCGGTGATCGACGAAATCTGGACCCTTCTCAACCGTGCCTTCGACGGCGGTCAGAAGCGGTTTCAAGCGCAGGTCTTTCCTTTTCGCATGACCGAAGCGAACCTCGCCCGCTACAACGGTGCCCAGTGGTCGGAATTCTGGACCGACTTGAAGATCGGCCACGATCTCTTTGAAAAAGATCGGCTGCCGCCGGCCGTCGGGGTTTGTAACAAACGCTACACATTCGTGTCAGGGCTGAAGACCAGCGATATCACCGGCCCGGTGTCCGCCGAATGCCCAGCCGTCAAAAACACGGCTGCACTAAGTCAAGCTCCACCAGGGTCGCTGAGGAACGCTGTGCCCTAACGGTAGCGCTGCAGTCAGGAAGCACTGTCCGCCGGTTGCCAGGGCCGCCCTCGACCGTTTAGGGTGCCGGTCGTCATCGAGGCTCAGCGATATGAGTGGTCCGTTGCCTTCAGCGTTCAAAAACCGAAGTGCACTGTGTCGAGTCGTTGAGGCGGCGGCCAGCCTTGCTCTGGCCGGCGCAGTCGCGACCGGCAGTGCCTACGCGCTTTCGATCGAATTGAAGGATGCTGCGCCCGATCGTATCGAACGGCAGCGTGCCGCGGCCGCGGGCCGGTTGCCGCTCCCCGGCACACCGGATGTTTCCAGGACTGCGGAACGTCTCTCGGCCAAGGGCTTCGCAGCCGGCGCGCCGCTCCTCATTCGCATTTTCAAAGCTGAGTCTGAACTTGAGCTTTGGATGGAGAAGGATGGCCGCTACGAACTCTTCGCGACGTATCCCATATGCCATTGGTCAGGAACACTTGGACCAAAGCAGCGCGAAGGCGACAAGCAAACGCCGGAAGGCTTCTATACGATCACCTCGCGACAGTTGCATCATGTCGGTCGCTGGCCGCGCGCTCTCAACTTAGGCTTCCCCAACGCCTTTGATCAGGCAATGGGCCGGTCGGGCTCCTACATTCTCGTCCATGGCGGCTGTTCGTCGGTGGGATGTTTTGCAATGACCAACCCGGTCATAAGCGAGGTTTATGCCCTAGCCGCCGCCTCTTTGCGCGGCGGACAGCGGCACATCCCGGCCCACGTTTTCCCGTTTCGAATGACACACGAGAATTTGGCCAAGAATGCACAAAGCGAATGGTCAGGTTTCTGGTCCAATTTGAAGGAAGGCTACGACAGTTTCGAGAGAACGCGGCAGCCGCCGCGTGTCAGCGTGTGCGAGAGCCGATATCACATTCAAGATGCAAGCCCGCGGGAGGCGGGCGCCCAAAACCCTTTAGCCGTGTGCGGCGGGACAGCCGCCGCACTTCGCTCATCACACCCGTCAGTGTCGCTTGTCCCAATCGAAAGCCTTCCGACGACAGTTTCACCGCCGGCATTGGACCCGCTCCCACCACCACCGGCAGCCTCGGCCCCGGCGCAGAACCAGGTATTGAACGATCCGGTTCGAACGCATCTGATGTTCGAACTGTTGCCCAACCTCAACCCGCCGCCGCTGCCGCGGACCACGGTGGCGTCTCGGACAGCCGAACGCCCGCCGTGCAGCTTGGCGCGACCAAGTTGCCGGAAATTCGTCGCGTTGAGGAACCCTAGGGCCTCACGCGTCGCTGACGTCCGCGCGCGCAAGCACCCTGCTTTGATCACGCGCACCCGCTGACGCGACGTTCACGAACTTGCGGGGTAAATCGTCCGCGTGTGATAGGAACCGGAGAGACTCTAATCCGGGGACATCATATGGCCGACAACGCAATGCCGCCGCCAGCCACTTCTGGGGCAAAGATTGAACGCTTGATGGAAAGTGCCATCTTCGCCAGCCGCTGGCTTTTGGCCCCGTTCTATCTGGGCCTGGCGCTGTCCATCATCGTCGTGTTGATCAAGTTTATCGGCGAGTTCATCCACCTCGCAACGATTTCCTTCATCGCGACGGAGTCCGACGTCATTCTCGGTATTCTTACGCTCGTCGACTTGGCGCTGATGGGTTCACTTTTGATCATTGTGATTTTTTCCGGTTATGAAAATTTCGTCTCGAAAATTGATCACACTGGCCACAAGGACTGGCCGGAATGGATGGGAACGATTGACTTTAGCGCTCTGAAACAAAAGCTTCTCTCATCCATCGTTGCGATTTCTGCCATTCATCTTCTCAAGTCGTTTATGGCGTTGAAGGTTGTCACGCCCGAATTGGAAAAATCGATCTTCTGGCTGGTTGTCATTCATCTTGTCTTTGTTGTGTCGAGTTTGTTGCTCGCCCTGTCCGATCGCATCAGCGCCAAGAATGGAGGCAAGTGATTGTCGGGTAGTCCCGCGGCAAACCGGTCACGTGTGGCGCTGCATGCGCTTCAAACGCGAGCCTTGCGCCTTCGAAAGGCGCTTGCGGCGCGGCTAAAACGGATTGCGCTCCGAGGCGATACATTCAAAGGCCGTCAATGGCCCCGCATTGCAGCGTCGCCCGATCGTGGCCACCGGATGGGATTGGTCTGCATCGTCAAAAACGAGCGCGATTACATCGGCGAGTGGCTGCAATTCCACATTTTGCAGGGTGTGACCGACGTCGTGATCTACGATAATGGCTGCACGGACGACACCCTATCTGAAGCCAAGCGTCATGCGGCCAGCACCAACATTACCGTCGTCCCCTGGCGCACATTTATCGACGCGGATAATTTGCCGTTTAGCATTCAATCACTCGCGTATGCGCACGCGATCGTAAACTTTGGTCCGGCCCTGCGCTGGATGGCCTTCATCGATGTCGACGAGTTTCTTTTCGCTCCGTCCGGTCGGTCCTTACCCGATATTCTCAATGAACTCCGGTTGCCCGCAATTGCGGTGCCGTGGACAAATTTCGGAACCGGCGGGCACAAGGCCAAGCCGCCGGGGCTTGTGATCGAAAGCTATACCGAGTGCGCGGCTCATCCGTTGCATCCAGGCCAGCGCTCCCTGCTGCGCTATAAGTCGGTCGTCGATCCCGTCGAAGTCTGCGCCATGGGCTCACATATTTTTCCCCTGCATGAAAAGGGCGCAGTGGCCATCAACGAACGCGGCGAGGTCGTGCCGGTCTACAATGTGACCGATCCGACTTTCGTCTCAACGAAGGTGCTGCGGCTCAACCACTATTTCACGAGATCCGAGGAAGAAATTGCCAACCGCATTGCTAAAGGTCGGGTCAGCCGTAATGGAGAGGTGGTCAAAAATTATCTCGATCGTCGGCTGAACGTTTATTCGTTGCAGACGGATCGCGACGAAGCGATCCTTCAGTTCGTCCCTGAACTGAAGCGCCGCCTGTCTGAGATCAAGGCGACCGAATGAGTGCCTTCGAAAATGCGCGGATCTACGCCTGGTACAAGTTCCGTCGCAAAACGCGCAAGCACCGCAATAAGCGTGTGCTGCGGCACTTCGAAGCCGCGGTGGCAAAACTGCAGCCACGTGATGTTTGCTTCGATTGCGGTGCAAATGTCGGTCTGATTACGTCAAGGCTCGCAGCGACCGGCGCGACGGTTCACGCATTCGAGCCCGATCCGGACGCGTATAGGGCCCTAGAAGCCAACGTCGGGCGATTGGCCAACGTCGTGCTACACAAGGCAGCAGTCGGGGTATGCGCCGGGCAACTCGCACTTTATCGCGGCGCAGCCGATCCGAAATCGAGCGATAGCGTTTCAGTCGGGTCGACACTCATTGGTTTGAAGAAAAACGTAACGTCAGCCGAGACCGTGCTCGTCGAGGTCATCGATTTGGGCGCAATGATCGCCGACTTTCCCCAGCGGATATCACTCATCAAAATCGATATCGAAGGCGCCGAAGTCGATGTCATGAACAGTCTTTTGGATCGCGGACTTCACGACAGAATCGGTGAGATTTTTGTCGAAACGCACGAAAAGCAGATCCCCGAACTGCGCGGGGCAACTATGCAGCTGCTCAAGCGCTGCCGGCCCTACCCCAATCTGCATCTGGATTGGTGGTGACCGAGCACGCCTCCGAGTCAACGAAGTGACCGTCCACCCTCAATCAAACCTACCGTGACACTGCTTGTATTTCTTGCCTGATCCGCAGGGGCACGGCGCATTGCGGGCAACTTTGCCCCACGTGGCGGGCGTTTCCGGATCGACGCCATCTGACTTGCGGGTTTGCAGGGGCATCCGCCGTGGAGCCTCAGCGACGTCAGCGCCTCCACGTCCCCGTGCAGCGATGGCCTTGTCGATCATCCGAATCTCGTCACGCAGTTCCTCGGGGATCTCGGCCAGTTCATCGCGGCCGGTCGTTGCGTCGATATGATGAGCTTCCATCGGCGGCAGCTCGACAGGCTTAAGCATCGGCTGCTCGTCGGCGGGAACGAGCGCAACGTTCATCAACTGGCCGGTCACGGCTTCGCGCAGGCGGGCGAGGAGCGATTCAAACAGCGTGAAGGCCTCGCTCTTGTATTCGTTCAGCGGATCACGCTGACCATAGGCGCGGAAGCCGATGACCTGTCTGAGGTGTTCGAGCGAGACGATGTGCTCGCGCCACAGCCCATCGAGCGTGCGCAAAAGAACTTCCTTCTCGATCTGGCGATAGAGCTCGGGACCGAGTTCCGCTTCTTTCTCCGCTGCCCGCTTGTCGACCGCTTCGAGCAGCCGCTCGGAAATTTCCTGCTCCGCAATCCCTTCTTCGGCTGCCCACTCGGTGATCGGCAATTCGAGATCGAAAATGCTGGCTACAGCCGCCTGCAGTGTCTTGGTATCCCACTGCTCGGCGTAGGCCTTCTCGGGGATGTTCTTGGAGACGAGATCCTGCACCACCTGATGACGCAGTTCCTTTACCGTGTCCGACACGACCTCTTCCGCCATGATGTCGATGCGCTGGTCGAAGATGACCTTGCGCTGATCGTTCATGACGTCGTCGTATTTTAGAATCTGCTTGCGGATGTCGAAGTTGCGGGCTTCGACCTTCTTCTGCGCCATCTCCAGCGACTTGTTCATCCACGGATGGGTGATCGCTTCGCCGTCCTGAAGACCGAGGGTCTTGAGAATGCTTTCCATCTTGTCGGAACCGAAGATGCGCATCAGGTCGTCATCGAGCGCGAGGTAGAATTTCGACCGGCCCGGATCGCCCTGGCGACCGGAGCGGCCGCGCAGCTGATTGTCGATGCGGCGGCTTTCGTGTCGCTCCGTACCGATAACGAAGAGCCCGCCTGCATCGAGGGCCAGCCGCTTCTTCTCGCCCACGTCCGTCATGATGCGCTCACGCTCCGCGGCAGTCATTGCCGCGTCGGGTTCACGGCCAGCTGCCTGCTCTTCTTTCACCCAGTCGCGGATTCGATAATCGACGTTGCCGCCAAGCTGAATGTCGGTGCCGCGGCCCGCCATGTTCGTTGCGATGGTGATGGCTCCAGGCACGCCGGCTTGCGCAACGATCGAGGCTTCTTGCTCATGAAAGCGCGCGTTGAGCACTTGATGCGGAATGGGGTGACCCGACTTCACCTTGGCCGCGATATCGGTGAGGTAGGCGCCAATATCCTCGAAATAGGCTTTAATTTCGCTTTCCTTGGCGCTCGTGAAACGCTCTGCCTGTTCCTTGAACCGGTGGCCAAGTTCGGCAATGTATGTCTTGTCCTTCAGGAGCGCTGAGAGCTGCTCGGACTTTTCAATCGACGTCGTGCCCACGAGGCACGGCTGGTTCTTGCGATGCGCGTCCGCAATTGTGGCAACGATCGCGTCATATTTTTCCTTCTGCGTCCGGTAGATTTCATCGTCCTCATCGATGCGCGAAACCTGTACGTTCGTCGGGATTTCGAGGACGTCCAGACCGTAGATGTCGCCGAATTCCTGCGCTTCCGTCGATGCGGTGCCCGTCATGCCGGCAAGCTTGTCGTAGAGGCGGAAGTAGTTCTGGAACGTGATCGAGGCGAGCGTCTGGTTCTCGGGCTGTATTTCGACGGCTTCTTTTGCTTCTAGCGCCTGATGCAACCCTTCCGAATAGCGTCGGCCCGGCATCATGCGGCCCGTAAACTCGTCGATGATGATCACCTCGCCGGACTTGACGATGTAATCCTTATCGCGCTGGAACAGTTTGTGTGCCTTGAGGGCCTGATTGACGTGGTGGACGATGGTGACGTTTTCCACGTCATACAGCGAACCCTCGCGCAGCAGCCCCGCTTCACTGAGCAACTGCTCCATGCGCTCGTTGCCGGTCTCGGTCAGAGAAACCTGACGCTGCTTTTCGTCCAGCTCGAAATCTTCTGCCACCAGCAGCGGGATCAGCTTGTCGACGGAATTGTAGAGATCGGCTTTGTCGTCGAGCGGGCCGGAGATGATCAGCGGTGTGCGCGCTTCGTCAATCAAGATGCTGTCGACTTCGTCCACGATCGCGAACGCATGGCCGCGCTGGACCATATCGTCCTTACGCATCTTCATATTGTCGCGCAGATAATCAAAGCCGAGTTCGTTGTTCGTGGCGTAGGTCACATCCGAATCGTACGCCGCCTTGCGCTGCTCGTCGTCGAGCCCGTGGACGATGACACCGACGGTCAGCCCCAGAAAGCGGTAGACTTGACCCATCCATTCCGCGTCGCGGCGGGCGAGGTAGTCGTTGACGGTCACGACGTGGACGCCGGTGCTGGCGATGGCGTTCAGATAAACGGGCGCGGTCGCGACGAGCGTCTTTCCTTCACCCGTTTTCATTTCAGCGATGTTGCCGTCGTGCAAAACCATGCCGCCGATCAGCTGCACGTCGAAATGGCGCTGCCCGAGCGCACGCTTGGCCGCCTCACGCACGGTCGCGAAAGCCGGCACGAGAAGGTCGTCGAGGCTGCTGCCGTTCTGGAACTGCTCACGCAGCATAACGGTCCGCGCCCGCAGGTCTTCGTCGCTAAGCCTGACGAGCTCGGGTTCGAGCGCGTTGATCTCCTCCACCCGGGCTCTGTATCCCTTGACCCGTCGGTCGTTGGACGTGCCGAATATCTTCGCGGCGAGCGACGTGATGGACAGCATGGGAGACAATGTCCTTGAATAAAGAGCGTCAAGCGCTCCGGAAAAGTGTACAGCACCTGCGGCACACTCCCCCGCACCGGGCAAGGGCCGACGACCTTTCTAAGATACGTCGCACGATGACAGCTCGGTCGGGAAAAGCAGCGCAAGCGCGGCTTTCCGGTTCACCGGCGAGACATAAGGATCGCGCCCCCTGATTGTCAACGCGCCACGGGGCCATGCGAGCTGACTGTCAGCGCACCCCATGCGCTTATCTCAAAAACTTAACTTGGCACACCTTGCGGCGGCGGCTATCCAAGCCCCGTCAATGGCACGGCACGGCAGGGGCCGGCCGGGGTCCGCTCTCGCGGCCTTTTGCAACGACAGTCGAAAAGGACGCGTCTTGGTGAAAGTTTCTCAAGCTTTTCATGCGGTTGCCGTGAGTTTGGCGATGTTCGGCGCATTGCCGTTGGCGGCATCCGCTGAAGAAAAGGTGGTGGCAACGGTCAACGGTCACGTCATTTCAGAATCGGATCTGGCGTTTGCCGAGGCTGAAATCGGCAACGAACTCGGCAATCTGCCTGAGGCGACGCGCCGCCGCGTGCTGGTAGAATTCATGATCGAAAACCAGCTGTTCGCGGAAGCGGCCGAAGCTGAAAAGCTCGGCATCGGTCCCGAGTTCGAGAAGCGGATGGCGTTTTGGCGCCAGCGCGCCCTGCGCGACGCGTATTTCGACAAGACCGTGAAGTCCAGCATCGGCGAGGCCTCGGCGCGGGCGATCTATGAAGACAAGGTCAAGCAGATAAAGCCTGAGGAGGAAGTTCAGGCCCGTCACATCCTCGTCTCGAGCGAGGCCGCGGCCCAGAAACTTGCCGAACGGGTCGCCGCCGGCGAGGATTTCGCACAATTGGCCAAGGAAAATTCCGGCGACGCCGGTTCCAAGGAACAGGGCGGAATGCTCGGCTTTTTCGGCAAGGGGCAGATGGTGCCCCAGTTTGAGGAAGCCGCATTTACATTGAAAAAGGGCGAAGTGTCGAAGCCCGTGCAGAGCCAGTTCGGCTGGCACATCATCAAGGTTGAGGATCGCCGTCAGAAGCCGCCGCCGACCTTTGACGAGGTCAAGGATCGTTTGATCGGCTCAATGGTTCAATCAAAGGCGCAGAACATTGCCGGAGAGCTGCGCAGCAAGGCCAAGATCGATTACGTCGATCCTGAAATCAAAAAGATGGCCGATGAGGAAGCCAAAAAGCAGGCTGAAGCTCAGGCAGCCATGAAGAAGCAGATCGATGACGCCGCCGCCGCAGCATCTGGCAAGGCCGCGACCGAAGAGAAAAAGTAACCGCTCTATCGACTGACATCGCAGATTCCTCATCAGGCCGCTTGCATCCAAGCGGCCTGATTGTTTTAAGCGCCACATGGACTTCTCAGTCTGGCCTCACTCCATCAGGAGAGGGGTCTCGTGCAACTCTACTGCCGGTGTCCCATGGCCAAAACCGCAAAGTCCTCGCCTTTCGCTCCGGACGTGTTGCCTCGTGTGGAGCCGCTGCCCGGTGTCCGCTTCGCGACCGCCGAAGCCGGCATTCGCTACCAAAATCGTACAGACCTGATGGTTGCCGTCATGGACCAAGGCACGGTCGCGGCTGGCGTTCTGACGCAGTCGAAGACGTGCTCGGCGCCTGTCCTGTGGTGCCGCAAAAGCCTGAAACACGGCAAGGCGCGCGTGCTGGTCGTGAATTCCGGCAATGCTAATGCCTTCACCGGCATGAAGGGCCGCGCCGCCGTCGAGGCCACCGCCAAGGCAGCCGCCGCTGCTGCCGCGTGTGACGAAAAGGAGATCTACATTGCCTCGACGGGGGTCATCGGCGAGCCGCTCGATCCAGGCAAGTTCACTCATCTGCTTGAACAGCTGGCCTCCACCGCAATTCCCGATGCCTTTGACGCCGCTGCCCGCGCGATCATGACGACCGACACTTACCCCAAACTCGCCACGCGCAAAGCGCGGATCGGCGACGTTGAGGTGACGATCAGCGGCTTCTGCAAGGGGGCGGGCATGATTGCACCCGATATGGCAACGATGCTGTGCTTCATCTTTACCGATGCCGCCGTCTCCGCCGGTGCGCTGCAGGACCTCCTCGACGAGCATGTCAAGACGACGTTCAATTCCATGACGGTCGACGGCGATACGTCCACGTCCGATACGTGTCTTATCTTCGCGACTGGAGCAGCCGAGTCCCGTGGCCAGAAACCGGTGTCGAAGGCGAAGTCCAAGCGCCTCAAGGAATTCAGCGCCGCATTGCAGGACTTGATGCGCGATCTCGCCGTCCAGGTGGCTAAGGATGGCGAGGGTATCTCCAAATTCGTGACCTTCATCGTTGAAGGCGCCGAGAGCGCGAGCGCCGCACGAAAAATAGCACTCTCCTGCGCCAACTCGCCGATCTTGAAGACGGCCATTGCCGGCGAAGATCCCAACTGGGGTCGGGTCGTCATGGCAGTCGGCAAGTCAGGCGAAGCTGCCGATCGCGACCGGTTGGCGATCTGGTTTGGCGATCACTGCGTCGCCCGCAATGGCGAGCGCGCCGATGAGTATGAGGAGACAGCCGTCGCCGCCTATATGCGCAATCCGGAGATCACAATTCGTATCGATGCGGGTGTCGGAGGGTCGGCAGCGACGGTGTGGACCTGCGATCTCACCCATGATTACGTATCGATCAACGCCGATTACCGCAGCTAGGGCGTCGATGGATCACAAGTTCTGGCTTGAGCGCTGGCTGAGTGCCGACATCGGCTTCCATCAGGTGGCCGCACACGACAGTCTTGTGCGTCACTGGCCGGCGATCGGTGTGCCGAAATCGGCGCCGGTCCTTGTGCCCTTGTGCGGCAAGAGCCTCGACATGGTCTGGCTCGCTGGCCAAGGCCACGCGGTCATCGGAACCGAATTGGCTAAGGCAGCGGTCGACCAATTTTTCGCCGAGCGAAGCCGGACGCCCGCGAGCGTCACCCATGGCTCGTTTGTGGTCAAACGCGCCGGGCCATTCGAGATCTGGTGCGGCGATCATTTGCAACTCGACCCAGCCGTGACACGCCGCATCGGCGGTGTCTTCGATCGTGCGGCGCTCGTCGCCCTGCCGCGCGTGATGCAGCAAGCCTACGCCGATCAACTGACCGCTCTGACGCCCGCCAGCGTACCCGTTCTCCTCGTGGCGCTCGACTATGATCCGTCGGAAATGGACGGCCCGCCGTTTCCGATTACGCCGCAACGGATCGAGGAACTGTTTGGTGCAAACTTTCGCATCACGCTGTTGGAGCGTCGGGACGGGCTACCCATCAGTCGAAACCTGCAAAAGCGTGGACTGTCCCGGCTTGATGAGGCCACGTATAAGTTGGTGCGGCGGTGAGCGGTCAAGTCGCGTCACCCGCTCGACCGCTCCTTTTTGTCGTCGCAGCCGCCCTCGTCGATTTTGACAATCGCGTTCTGATCGCCGAACGACCGGCCGGCAAATCTCTGGCAGGTCTGTGGGAGTTTCCAGGTGGCAAGCTCGCGCAAGGTGAAACGCCGGAACAGGCTCTCGTGCGCGAACTTCAGGAAGAATTGGGGATCGATGTCTGTCTCGATTGCCTGGCCCCGTTCACATTCGCAAGCCACACCTACGAGACGTTCCACCTGATGATGCCGCTTTATCTCTGCCGCAACTGGGACGGCGAGGTAACGCCCCGCGAAGGTCAGCGCGTCAAATGGGTCAAAGCTTCGAAGTTGACCGATTACCCGATGCCGCCGGCCGATTTGCCTTTGATCCCCTTCTTGCGCGATCTCCTGGGCTGAAAAGTTGCGACAGGCGGCATCAACGCGCTCGACGTTGCGCCCGCCGCAGGCTGCTCTGGTGCGTTAGCCCCGGCTGCCGCTGCAACACGATCACGGCCGTCGTGCGGTCATGAACCAGCTTGGCCCGAGCGCGCGATCGTTCCAGATCCGTTGCCAGCTGAAACCAGCTTTCTCGTAGGCCCTGACGGCAGCTTCATTACGGATCGAGGCAAACACGCAAACGGCCGTCGCCAGCGTCGTTGTAAATACTTCTTCCTTCAACAGTTCCAGAGCCTTGAGGCCAACTCCCCGACCCCGGTGTGCGGCTGAAGCGATGAACACGTCGAGATCCCAGGTCCCCGCCTCCAGATCTTCAGGTAAGTCGTCGCCCCACAGCGATGCGTCGATGGCGTGGCAATAACCGATCGGCTCGCCGCCGGCCTCGATCACCCGGCAAATGGCCGATGTCGATTGCTGCGCCATGAGAACTTCCGCCGACGTGGCCGACGAGGGGCCCCACCAGGCTTCGATGTCGGGCTGACGAAGCCAGGTCCGGATGCGGTCCAGGTCGCCGCGCAGCACGGGTTTCAAGATGACGTCGTCCAAGGGACCTCGACCGCCGATGAGCATAAACGCCAATATTTCACCGATGAATGCCGAAATGGGAACTCGGCCGCAGAACGCGACCTCCCGCTGACGATGCAAAGCAGTTAAGTTGCGCCCGCTCAAGCCCATCGCGCTTGGGACAGCCGCGCTCTCCGGCCGCTTGCCAGACGCTAGCAGGACTTAGTACGTCGCATATGGATACTACGACATTCCGCGCCGCGCCGTATTTCGACCCCAAGGAACTGCGGGTCGAACTGACGGCAATTTTCAACGCCCACGGCACATCCGCCGAGGCGCGCTCCTCCGTGCTCGATCGGTGCAAAAAGCTGGTCAAGTCGGCGCGCCGCCAGGCTCAGGAACAACTCGAAGCCGACGGCAAGGGGCGCAAGTGCGCTCATGGCCTCGCGCGGTTTCAGGACGAATTGATTGCCCTGCTCTTCGACTACACAGTCGCCCATGTCTACCGCGCAACCAACCCCTCCGACGCCGAGCGCATGTCTGTTGTCGCGACGGGCGGCTATGGCCGCGGTCTGCTCGCGCCCGGCTCAGACATCGATATCCTTTTTCTGCTCCCCTATAAGCAGACGCCCTGGGGCGAAAGCGTCGCCGAATACATGCTGTACCTGCTCTGGGATTTGGGTTTCAAGGTCGGCCACGCCACGCGCACTGTCGATCAGTGCCTGAAGATGGCGACGCAGGACATGACAATCCGCACGTCCTTGCTGGACGTTTGGCTGATCCATGGCGACGCCCAGCTCTTCGCCGAATTGACCGATCGACTGCGCCGAGAAGTTTTCGCGGGCACAGCACGCACGTTCATCGACGCCAAAATGGCCGAGCGCGACGAACGCCACCGCCGTGCTGGCGAGAGCCGCTACAAGGTCGAGCCGAATGTGAAGGACGGCAAGGGCGGATTGCGCGATCTACATACGCTGCACTGGCTATCGAAGTATCTCTACGGCAAGGAGGTCGGGCCCGAGACGATTGAAGAAAAAATCTTCACGCCCGAAGAGTACTCAACCTTTCGCCGCGCCGAGGATTTTCTGTGGAGCGTGCGCTGTCATCTGCACTTCCTGACCGGCCGCGCCGAAGAACGTCTCGCGTTTGAATTGCAGCCGCTGATGGCCGAACGTCTCGGCTACCGCAATAAATCGGGTCAGCGCCCGGTAGAGCGCTTCATGAAGCATTACTTCCTGGTGACCAAGAGCGTCGGTGATCTCACCGCCATCCTCTGCGCCGCGCTGGAAATGCAGCAGGCAAAAACGACACCAGGCTTGCCGGGGATCTTTTCCGGCTGGAAAATGCGCCGCCAAGTCCGTGCGCTCACCGATTTCCGCATCGAGAACGATCGGTTGAACGTCGCCGACGCGGACGTATTCAAGCGCGATCCCGTCAACCTGATCCGCTTTTTTTCCCAAGCCGAACTCACCGATGCCCACCTTCACCCGAATGCCATCCGACGCTTGCGGCAATCCCTGCGGCTCATCGATGATCGGCTGCGCGCAGATCCGGAAGCCAATCGCATTTTTCTTGAATTGATCGCTGCTAAATCGAATCCGGAACACACTTTGCGGCGCATGAACGAGGCGGGCGTGCTCGGTCGCTTCTTGCCTGAGTTCGGGCATGTCGTGGCAATGATGCAGTTCAACATGTATCACCACTATACGGTCGACGAGCACCTGTTGCGCACGGTCGGTGAGCTCGCCCAGATCGAACATGGCGAAAGTGTCGACGAACTTCCGCTCTCGACCCAGATCGTCAAGTCGATCCAGAATCGCCGCGCACTCTACGTCGCAGCCTTCTTGCATGACATCGGCAAGGGTCGGCCCGAAGATCATTCGATCCTTGGCGGCAAAATTGCGCGCAGTGTCTGTCCGCGCTTAGGTCTGACACCGGCCGAAACCGAGACCGTGATATGGCTTGTCGAACAGCATTTGACGATGAGCAACATCGCCCAGAGCCGTGATCTCTCCGATCCCAAAACCGCACAGGATTTTGCAGCGGTCGTGCAAAGTCCCGAGCGCCTGAAGCTTCTGACGCTTTTGACCGTAGCCGACATTCGCGCCGTTGGACCCGGCGTCTGGAACGGCTGGAAGGGCCAGCTTATTAGAACGCTGTATCACGAGACCGAACCGCTCGTGGCCGGCGGCCATACGCAAGTCGAACGTCGCCATCGCGTCGAAGACGCCAAGGAACAGCTTTCCGCGGCGCTCGCCGATTGGCCGCGCGCGGAAGTCGAACGGTTCATCGGTCGCCACTATCCTGATTACTGGTTGCGCACCGAAACCTCCAAGCAGGCAAGTCACGCCCGCCTCGTGCGCCGTGCCGAAGTGGAGGAGCGCAAACTCATCACCGATGCCGTGACGGATGCTTTTACGGCGATCACCGAACTCACCGTCTTTGCGCCCAATCACCCGCGCCTGCTCGCACTGTTCGCAGGAGCGTGTGCCGCCAATGGCGCCAACATCGTCGGGGCACACATCACCACGACGCGGGACGGCTTCGCGCTGGATGCCTTCCTTTTGGCGCGCGAATTTGCGCAAGACGAGGACGAATTACGCCGCGCGCATCGTATAGAAACCACGATCGAACGGCTGTTGCGCGGTGAAGTCCGCCTGAAGTCGCTGCTCGAGAAGCGCGCGATCGGCGCCAATCGCCTTGAGGCCTTCACCGTGTCGCCGGAGGTGATCATCAACAACCAGCTGTCCGAGCGCTTCACGGTGATCGAGGTTGCCGGTCGCGACCGCACGGGGCTGCTCTATGACCTGACAAGCACCATCTCCAATCTTTCGCTCGACATCGCATCGGCCCACATCACGACGTTCGGTGAAAAAGCGGTCGACGTGTTCTACGTCACGGATTTGACTGGCAAGAAGGTCGATAGCGAAACCCGGCAGAAGACCATTGCCGACCGGCTGACAAAAATTCTGGCCGGGGCCGATCCGGCCACCTCCAATGCGATTGGCGACACATGAAACTCTATCGTGCCTTTTTCACTGTCGGCGGGCTGACGCTGCTCAGCCGCATCATGGGTTTCTTGCGCGATATTCTAGCCGCCGCGGTGCTGGGAACCGGGCCTGTCGCCGATGCCTTCTATGTCGCCTTCCGCTTTCCAAATCTCTTCCGTCGCCTGTTCGGGGAAGGCGCCTTCAATTCCGCCTTCGTGCCGTTGTTTGCATCGAAGTTCGAAGGCGAAGGTCCTGAGCAGGCACGCGCTTTTGCCTCTCAAGCCATGTCTGGTCTCGCTTTTGTTCTCATCCTGCTGTCGGCCGTGGCTATGATTGCCATGCCGTGGCTGATGTACCTGCTGGCGCCGGGCTTCTCCGGCACTCCCGATAAGTTCGAACTCGCAGTCCGCCTTACGCAGATCACGTTTCCCTATCTCCTGTGCATGTCGCTGGTCGCGCTCATGTCGGGCGTGTTGAATACCGTCGGCCGCTTTGCTGAAAGCTCCTCCGTTTCGATCGTGCTGAATGCGGTCTTGACGATCTCTATGCTCATTTCGATCTGGTTCGGGTTCAAAGCAGAGCCGGCCGCCGGATATATCCAGGCATGGGCCGTGTTCGTTGCCGGATTTTTACAGCTGGCACTTTTGATGTGGGGCCTTCAGCGCGCTGGCCTGACGTTGAAAATTGGCCGCCCCCGGTGGACCGATGACATGAAGAAGCTCGTCGCGCTCGGCGTACCGGGCGTGATCGCCGGCGGCATCACGCAGGTCAACATAGCAATCGGCACTGTCATCGCCTCCCTGCAGGATGGCGCTATTTCGCATCTCTACTACGCCGACCGCTTGTATGAATTGCCGCTCGCGATTGTCGGCATCGCCATCGGCGTCGTGCTGTTGCCCGACGTTTCGCGCCACCTGCGCGCGGGCAACCACACAGCCGTCATGGACAGTCAGAACCGCTCGCTCGAATTTGCCATGCTGCTGACCGTTCCGGCCGCGGTTGCGCTGGTTATCGTCCCCACAGAAATCGTGCGCGTGTTATTCGAGCGCGGCGCCTTCACGGCCACCGACACCCCTTATACCGCTGAGGCGCTACGCATATTCGCCCTCGGTTTGCCGGCGTTTGTTCTGATCAAGGTTTTTTCGCCGGCCTTCTTCGCCCGCCAGGATACCCGGACGCCGATGCGCTTCGCCGTATGGAGCCTCACCGCCAACACGCTGGGCTCGGTGGGGCTATTCTTCCTCTTCCGGCATCTTGGCTGGATGCCGCATCTGGGCATTGCGGTAGCGACCACACTCGGCGGCTGGATGAACGCGCTGCTTCTCTACCGCGGACTGAAGTCACACGGGCACTTTGAAAGCGATGCCCGCTTGCGCCGCGCGCTGCCGCGCATCCTGCTATCCGCTGTCGTCATGGGAGCCGCGCTGATCGCGGCCGCATACGGTCTCGATCCATGGCTCAATCAGGCCCAAGGATTCGTCGTCCGCTTTACGGCTTTGGCCGTCCTCGTCGGTGTGGGCTTCGTCGCCTACTTTGCCGCCACGCAACTGACAGGAGCCGCGACATTCGGTCAGCTCCGCTCGGCCGTGGGCAGGAAATAGACGCGGCCGATCCCGAAACATCAGGTGGCCTCCCTTGCCTCCCCGGCCCACACCGGCCATAACCCGCGCCGGTTCGAAGGAACAAGATCAATGGCATTCAAGACCCGCGTCTTCTCCGGCATGCAGCCGACCGGCAGCCTCCACCTGGGCAACTACCTGGGCGCGATGGTGAACTGGATCCGCATGCAGGATGAGCACGAGTGCATCTACTGCGTGGTCGACCTGCACGCCATCACGGTCTGGCAGGACCCGGTCGAGTTGCGCGCCGCCATTCGCGGCGTCACGGCGGCCTATATCGCAGCCGGCCTTGATCCCAAAAGGAGCATTCTTTTCAACCAGAGTCAGGTGCCAGAACACGCTGAACTTGCGTGGGTCTTCAACTGCATTGCCCGCCTCGGCTGGCTGAACCGCATGACGCAGTTCAAGGAAAAAGCTGGCAAGGATCGCGAGAACGCGTCGGTCGGACTTTATGCCTACCCCAACCTCATGGCAGCCGACATTCTCGCCTACCGCGCGACGCAAGTCCCCGTCGGCGAGGATCAAAAACAGCACCTCGAACTCGCCCGCGACATCGCCCAGAAGTTCAACAATGATTATCGCAAGGAGATCGACGCGCGCGGTTATGCCGACGGTATCTTCTTCCCGCAGCCCGAACCGGTGATCACCGGACCAGCCACACGGGTCATGAGCTTGCGGGACGGAAGTAAGAAAATGTCCAAATCCGATCCCTCCGATCTGTCGCGCATCAACATCACGGACGATGCCGATACGGTGGCCAAGAAGATTCAAAAAGCCAAGACCGATGCTGAACCGCTGCCCTCCGATGAAAAGGGCTTTGCGGGCCGCCCCGAGGCGGAGAATCTGGTGGGGATTTACGCGGCGCTGACAGGGGAGTCCGTTGCACAGGTTCTGGGCACGTTCGGCGGGCAGCAATTCTCTGCTTTCAAAAAAGCGCTGGCCGAGGTCGCGACGGAAACCATGGGCCGCATTGGCGCCGAGACAAAGCGGCTGGCGGCCGATCCGGGCTATATCGACAGCGTGCTCGCTGACGGCACCCGCCGCGCCCGTGCCATTGCCACCCCGATCATGGACGAGGTGAAAGATCTCGTCGGCCTGTTGCGATCCTAATAAAAAATCTCCAACTAAAAAACTTTTCGTTCACCGCCCGGCATGGCAGCATCAACACGATGCCGACGACCAAAAAACGCCGCTCGTTCGAAGCGGGCCACGCCCGCAAATTCCTGCTCGTCGTCGACGAGAGCCAGGAGGTTGAGAGCGCGCTCTTTTATGCTGCGAGCCGCATCCTGCGTTCGTCGGGCATTTTGGTTATGCTCTACGTCATCGAACCGCAGGAATTCCAGCACTGGGTCGGCGTGCGCCAAGTGCAGCTCGAAGAAGAAACGAACCGCGCTCGGGCTCTCTTTCGTCTTCTGAGACGCAAGTTGCACAATGTCGGCTTCGAGAACATTCCGGTCGAAGAGATCGTCCGTGAGGGGAACAATAAGGTCGACGAATTGTTGCACCTGATCGACGAAGATGAGGATATCGCCATCCTCGTGCTCGGCGCATCGACAGACGCCAAGGGCCCGGGTCCGCTCGTATCATCGCTAGCCGGAGGTCATGCAGCAGGGTCGTTTCCGATCCCAATCACGATCGTCCCCGGCAACTTGGCCCTGGAAGACATCCTGACCCTCGCCTAACCCTACCCCTCGACTTTTCGAACGATGTTGCCTATATCTTGGAATAATTCTAAAATTGAACGCCAGCCACCCTGTGCGCTGGAAGTCTCTGCGGGGTCACATGTTCATCCAGACCGAAGCAACGCCAAACCCGGTGACGCTCAAATTCATCCCTGGCAAGCCGGTCCTGTCCGGCGGCACCGCCGAGTATCGCTCGAAGTCTGATGCGCAGGGCTCTCCGCTCGCAAGTCGGCTCTTCGAGATCGACGGCGTCAGCGGTGTATTCTTGGGCTCTGACTTCATTTCCGTGACCAAGACAGACACCGAGTGGCAGCACTTGAAGCCGATGGTGCTGGGCGCGATCATGGACCACTACATGTCGGGCGCCGAAGTGGCCGATGCCGCCAATGACGAGGGGCACGAAAACTTCGATCCTGCCGACGCGGAAGTCGTCGGCACAATCAAGGAATTGCTTGAAACCCGCGTCCGCCCGGCCGTCGCCCAGGACGGTGGCGATATTACCTTCGCCGGCTTCCGCGATGGCGTCGTCTATCTGCATATGCGTGGCGCCTGTTCAGGCTGTCCAAGTTCCACGGCGACGTTGCGTCACGGCATTGAAAACCTCCTGAAGCATTTCTGCCCCGAAGTTCAAGAAGTCCAGGCAGCATGATGCTGCGTTAGATCAAATCGTGAAACCGACGTAAAAGCCCCGCGAGTCATTCGCGGGGTTTTTGCTGCGGCCAATCGGCCACGACGAGCCGAAATAGCATTGTCATCTAACAGGAGCATTCACCTATGACGTCGCGCATTGATCCCACCGCGCTGGCCACACTTTTTGCCGACGCCAGAACCCATAATGCCTGGATACAGACGGACGTACCCGACAGCCTGTTGCGCGACGTAGTCGAGGTGATGCGCTGGGCGCCGACCAGTGTGAACATGAGCCCCGCGCGCTTCGTGTTCGTCAAATCGCCAGAGGCAAAAGCCAAATTGAAGCCGCTGCTGATGGAGGGCAACGTCGATAAAACGATGGCTGCGCCCGCGACCGCGATCATCGGCTACGATTTGAAATTTTATGAGCATCTTCCGAAGCTTTTCCCGGCCGCCGATGCCAAGAGCTGGTTCGTGGGGAATGAGGAATTTGCCAACGTCTCCGCCTTCCGCAACGGAACGCTTCAGGCGGCTTACTTCATACTGGCGGCGCGGGCCCTCGGCCTCGATTGCGGTCCCATGTCGGGCTTCGATAACGCCGGCGTTGACGCCGCGTTTTTTGCCGGCGGCACTGTGAAGTCCAACATCCTTGTCAATCTGGGCTACGGTGATCCCAAGGGGCTGTACCCGCGATCGCCGCGCTTCACGTTCGAGGATATCGCGCGTATCGCGTAAGGCCGTGGCGCCATGGTCTGCTGATGTTTTGGGCTGGCGAACGGTCTTCAACCGCGTGTAGGCTGTGGCGTCATGAATGTGCTCGCATTGGATACCTGTTTTCCCGCGCTCAGCGTTGCCGTGGGGTCAAACCTTGCTTCGCCGCGTGCGCGTGTTCTATCGCGCACCGAGCCCATGGCGACCGGACATGCCGAACGCTTGCTGCCACTGATTGATGAACTCCTCGATGAGGCGCGACTCGCAGTTGCAGACATCGATCGCGTTGTGGTGACAGTCGGCCCCGGTTCCTTCACCGGAACGCGCATCGGCATCGCTGCCGCCCGAGCCTTCAAGCTTGCGCGCAATATGGCATTGGTGCCGATCACGAGCCTGGAGGCGATCGCGCTTTCACCTTTGATTGCAGCTGCGCCGGGAGAGGACGTGGTCGTGGCCGTGGACGCTCATCGCGGCGAAGCCTATGTCCAGGTCTTCGATGCTGCGGCATGCCAAACTTTAGGCGCGCCGCGCATCCTCGCTCTGTCTGATTTTGCCAGTCTCCAGCGCGGCCGCCCGCTTTTGGCGATCGGCACGGCGGCTCTCGCCGTGACTGAGGCAATCAATGCCTCCGGCGGCGAGGCGCGTGCCCAATCCGACATGATTTTCCCTGACATGGCGGCTGCCGCCATTTGGGCGGCGACCCGCGAACCGGCCACCGCACCCATCGAACCGCTGTATCTAAGACCGCCCGACGCCAAGCCGCAGGAGGGCAAATCGCTGGAGAGGGCGGGCGCATGACCGGCAACGCAGACCTACTCGATGGCAAGCGCGTCAGTTTGCTTTGGGCGGGGCCCGAGCGTGCCGCTGAAATCACCCGCGTGCATGCCAAAGTCTTCTTGCCGGTGTGGGACGAAGCAAGCGTACTCAAAATGCTGGACCATCCAGCGGCCACCTCGTTCGTGGCGACGTTAGGTGGGCCGACCGATGTTATCGGCTTCATCATCGGCCAAATCGCCGCCGACGAATCTGAAATTCTCACGATAGGTGTGGACCCCGAACGTCAGCGGCATGGCGTCGGTCGGCTCCTCGTTCAGGGCCTGATGCGCGCAGTCCAGCGAGCCGAGGTGCGTCGCATGTTTTTGGATGTTGCAACCGACAACATGCCCGCCCTCACGCTCTACAGCAAAATGGGCTTCGTTCCCGCAGGCGTTCGCAAAGCTTACTACCAGCGGCCGGGAGCGCCAGCCGTCGACGCCGTGACGATGGCTAGAAGTGTAACTATAAAGGGTTTATGAGCCGATTGCGTGCCGCCGGAGTTCTCGCCGGCTTCATGGCACTGACCCTGCCGCTGATGCCGGTGCAAGCGCTGCTGCTGCGCGTGTCGACGTCGGCCGCGCGCCGCTTTCCGCATTGGTATCACCGCACGGTTTGCCGCATCCTCGGCGTCCGTATTCATATTGAAGGCGCCGTCACGCCCGGCACGCCGACTTTGCTCGTCTCCAACCATACATCCTGGCTCGACATCCCGGTGCTCTCCGCCGTCGCCCCGGTTTCGTTCATCGCCAAATCTGAAGTCGGCCGCTGGCCATTCGTGTCTGCCTTGGCCCGCCTGCAGCGGACGGTCTTCGTTGATCGCACAAAGCGCGTCAGCATCGGCGACACGGCGGCCGAAATGACCCGCCGCCTGGCCGAGGGCGACGCGCTCGTCCTCTTCGCCGAAGGCACATCGACCGATGGCAACCGCGTCCTGCCCTTTAAATCTTCACTGTTTGCGGCAGCAAAGCCCACTGGCCCGTCCGCCTCCGGCAAAGAATCGCCGGTCGTCGTTCAAACGGTGTCGATTGTCTATGCTCGCCTGCACGGTATTCCGCTCGGCCGCGCCGACCGCCCTCTTGTTGGCTGGTATGGCGACATGGAAATGCAGAGCCACGCCTGGGGTTTGCTGCAAGCCGGTCCGCTTGACGTCATTGTGCGCATCGGACCTCCCATGTCCCTAGCCGACTTTGCCAATCGCAAGGAACTGGCCGATCGCACCGAAATGGCGGTCCGCGAAAGCGTGGTCCGAACCCTGCGCGCCCGATCCCCTAATGAGCCGATCGTCTTGGCCAAACTGGTGAGTTTGAGGTCGCCTAGCCCGCCGACAAATTTTCCGTCGGATAATTGGCGATGACCTTCGACGAAGTGTCCTCTCGACAGAACATGTCAAAAATGCTGCACTGCAAAACCAACGCAATTCCGTCCTGCAGGGATGAAGGAATGCGTCGGCAGCGTTAACGGCTTCCATAGTCTCGCTGGGATAATATTCGCAGCTTTCGTTTGAACGCCGGAGACCGGTCCATGACGGCCGACGACCCAACGAAGAAAGTCTTCATAAAGACTTTCGGCTGTCAAATGAACGTTTACGATAGTGAACGCATGGCCGAAGCGCTGGCCGGGGACGGCTATCGCGAAACGTCTGACATCGAAGACGCCGATCTCGTCGTCCTCAACACCTGTCACATCCGTGAAAAGGCCGTCGAAAAGGTTTATTCCGATCTCGGCCGCATCCGCGACCTGCGCGATCAGCGCCGCCGTGCGGGCAAGGACACGCTGGTCGCAGTGACCGGCTGCGTTGCCCAGGCCGAAGGTACGGAGATTGCGCGCCGCGCGCCCGCCGTCGACCTGATCGTTGGACCGCAGAGCTACCATCGGTTGCCCGAGCTTTTGCGCAAGACGCAAGCCACCGGGGAATGCATCGTCGAGACGTCGTTCCCTGAAGAAGAAAAATTCGAGCATCTCTCGCCGCAGCGGCAATTTCGAACCGCCACGGCCTTTCTCACCATCCAGGAAGGTTGCGACAAGTTTTGCACATTTTGCGTCGTGCCCTACACCCGCGGAATGGAGTATTCGCGTTCCATCGCCGACATCGAAAAAGAAGCCCGCATTCTGGTCGAAAAGGGCGTGCGAGAACTGACTTTGCTGGGCCAAAACGTCAACGCCTACCACGGCGTCGGTGCGACCGGGGGTGAGGGTTCGCTCGCCGAGCTGGTCCGTAAACTCGCGAGTATCGATGGACTTGAGCGGATTCGCTACATGACAAGCCATCCGCGCAACATGACGGATGATCTGATCGCTGCGCATGGCGAAGAGAAGAAATTGATGCCGTATCTGCATCTGCCGGTGCAGTCAGGCTCGAACCGCATACTTGCTGCGATGAACAGGAAGCACACGGCGGAAGACTACATCCGCGTCATTGAAAAAGTGCGCGCCGCGCGTCCCGACATCGCCCTGTCGACCGACATGATCGTCGGCTTCCCCGGCGAAACAGACGCCGACTTCGATGCGACACTAGAACTCGTCAAGGCGGTCGGTTTCGCACAATCGTATTCGTTCAAGTATTCCTCGCGACCGGGAACGCCAGCAGCCAATATGGAAGATCAGGTCTCCGACGCTCTGAAATCGGAGCGTCTCACCCGCCTCCAGTATTTGCTCACAAATCAGCATGAGCGGTTCAACGCTCGGACCGTGGGCTTGACCGTCCCGGTGCTGTTTGAGCGGCTGGGGCGCAACTCCCGCATCTTGGTCGGTCGCTCACCCCACCTGCAGCTTGTGCAGGCGGAGGCCGATGCCGGCCTTCTGGGCAAAATTCTCCCCGTCGCCATCCGCAGCCACGGTCCCGGCAGTCTTTCCGGTGTCGTAGCGGCCTGATAGCCCGATTTACGTGGGTGAATGGTGCCGCTTCGTTGATTCTGAACCAGCGGGCACTATGATGGTTGTTGAAGCCACCGTCCGAATCGTCGGCGGAAGGCCTTCAGGAGATCGTATTTGAGCGGATATCGCGGGCAACCCGTGCCAGGCGCACAACGCGCCTCCAAGACGCAGGCCGCCGACGCGCGCCTCGTCATCCCCTTCGAAGACAATCGCGCGCTCACGCGAGCGCTGGGCGAATTCGATGCCCACCTTGCCATGCTGGAGGATCGCCTCGGGATTGAAGCGCATCCCCACGGCAATGTCGTGATCCTGAAGGGGTCGGACGCCGCCTGCAAACTCGGTCGAGACGTGCTCGAAGCCGTCTATAAGCGCGCGCTGACCGGCGAAACCATTACGCCAGGCGATTTCGAGGGCCTGATCCGTCATGCGCGCCAGGAAAACATCGCCCCGACCAGCGATGGACAGGCGCAGATCTCCACGCGCCGTCGGGTCGTCAAAGCCCGCACGCTGGCGCAAAGCACCTACATCCGCGCCCTCGACAAGACCGACCTCGTCTTTGGCATCGGCCCCGCCGGTACCGGCAAAACGTATCTGGCCGTGGCCTACGCCGCCCAATGTCTTGAACGTGGCATCATCGAGCGCATTATCCTCTCTCGCCCCGCCGTCGAAGCCGGCGAGCGCCTCGGGTTCTTGCCCGGCGATATGCGCGAGAAGGTCGATCCCTATCTGCGCCCACTTTATGATGCGCTCGACGACGTGCTGCCGCCCGATAAAGTCGAAAAGGATATTGAATCGGGCGTCATCGAAATCGCTCCCTTGGCGTTCATGCGCGGTCGCACGCTGGCCAACGCCTTCGTCATTCTCGACGAAGCACAAAACACTACGCCAATGCAGATGAAAATGTTTCTGACCCGACTTGGCGAGAATTCGAAGATGGTCATCACCGGCGATCCCTCGCAGATCGATCTTCCTCCCGGCGTGAAATCGGGTCTCGACGAGGCCGTGGCGTTGTTGGATGGCGTGACCGGAATCGAAACAGTGCGTTTTACTCAGACCGATGTCGTGCGCCGCGATCTCGTGGCGCGCATCGTTGCAGCCTACGACCGCGCTTCAAGCAAGAAACCTTGATGCCAGCGTCCGACCCAGGCCCGCGAAGTCGCGCGCCGCAAGGCGCGGACCCCGCATGGCTCACCATCGATGTCGTATTCGAGAACGACGACTGGCCCGAACCGGCCCAGGCCGAAACGCTGATTCGCCAGGCCGCCGCTGCGCTGGCCGGTCACGCCGGTTTGTCGGGGCCAGCCGCCAGCGAGGCCTGCATTGCCCTGTCGAAGGACGCGCACGTTAAGACACTGAATGCCGGCTTCCGCGGTCAGGACAAGCCGACCAACGTCCTGTCGTTTCCCGCTGCCGATCAACCAGGACCGCAGACAAACCGATTTCTCGGCGACGTCGTGATCGCCCGCGAAACCGTTGCGCGTGAAGCTGCCGAGCGAGGTATCTCCTTTGCCGACCATCTGCGCCACTTGGCCGTTCATGGTCTGTTGCATCTCCTGGGATATGACCACGAAACAGACGAGGAAGCCGTCGCCATGGAACGCCTGGAGACGGACATTCTAGCCTCGATCGAAATTGCCGATCCCTACGGCGACCGTGAAGACGACGCGTTCGCGCGCTAAACGAAGTCGCCCACTGAAACGAACCGGAACAACATGTCCATCGACGATAAGGCAACCAAACCTATCTCCGCTGAGCCTTCCGGTGAAGATCGCAAAGGGCCGTCTGCCCATGGTTGGGTTTCCGCCTTGCTGACCCGTCTCGGTTTGCAGGGGGGGCCGACCCTTCGCGATACGCTCGAAGATGCCTTGAAATCGGGCGGCGACGCGGAACAGAATTTCAGCGCTGAAGAGCGCGAGATGCTGATCCGCTTACTCCGCTTCGGAGCAAGCCGCGTCGACGACATTATGGTGCCGCGCGCCGACATCATCGCCGTTGAGGAGAGCGTGCCGATCGGTGAAGTCGTCCGCCTGTTCGAGGAAGCGGGAATTTCACGCATTCCCCTCTATCATGAGACGCTCGATGATCCGCGCGGGATGGTCCACATCAAGGATCTCTTCCGCTGGCTTTCCGCCGAAGCCGCCGGTCGTCCATTGGTCGAACAGAGGCTGAAGGGCGAGGAACGTGCCCGCGCTGTTCGCAAGGTCGCTGAAGATCATGTCGCTGAAAACGGTGAGCGCCAGCATAACCTTGCAGCCATCGATCTAAAGCGCCCGATCTCGGCCGCCAAGATCCGCCGCCCCGTGCTCTATGTGCCGCCCTCCATGCCCGCGATGAGTTTGCTCATTCGGATGCAAACCTCACGCGTTCACATGGCGCTTGTCGTCGACGAATACGGCGGAACCGACGGGCTCGTCACAATCGAAGACCTCGTCGAACAAATCGTGGGTGAGATCGAAGACGAGCACGACGAAGCTGAAGCCGAGCATATCGTGGAAGATGCCAAGCTCGGCACGATCGCCTCGGGGCGCACGCCGGTGAGTGAATTGGAAGCGCTGGTCGGTACCAAGCTTCTCACCGAGGACGAAGAAGAAGACATCGATACGCTCGGCGGTCTCGTGTTTCAGATCGTGGGCCGCGTCCCGACGCGCGGCGAAATCATACGACATGCGTCCGGTTTGGAATTTGAAATTCTTGAAGCAGATCCGCGCCGGGTCAAGCGGCTGAAGATTTTACGGCCCACGCCGGCGTCTTCGGGATCGCCAGACAGTGGAGCGATGGGCGCAACGTGACGCCGGTGGCGCGTATCAAACGAGTTCGCGATCGCTTGCGCCAGACCAAGGGCTGGCGACGCGCTGCCGTACTCTTCACGGCCGGGCTGGCAAGCGTACTGGCCTTCGCACCCTTCCAAGCCTTTCCGATCTTGTTTCTGACACTTCCGGTGCTGATCTGGCTCATTGCGCCCGTAGCGCCCTACCACAACGGTCGCGCCGGTCTCCTCCGCGCCTTTGCGGATGGATGGTGGTTCGGCTTCGGTTACTTCTTCGCTGGGCTGTTCTGGGTCGGCGAAGCATTTCTTGTTGAGGCCGACGTATTCGGATGGCTGCTCCCGTTTGCCGTCACGCTGCTCCCGGCCGGGCTCGCAATTTTTTTCGGCGCCGCATCCGCCGTATCTCACACGCTGTGGCGACCGGGTATTGCCGGGTTGCTCACCACGTCCGTTGTCTTCGCTTCAGCCGAATGGCTCCGCGGCCATATTCTCACAGGGTTTCCGTGGAACGTGCTCGGCTATGCACTGACCGGGCCTGAGGTCTTGATGCAGTCGGCCGGCCTTGTGGGCATCTACGGTCTGACACTGTGGACGATGCTGATCTTCACAGCACCTCTGGTGCTTGCAGCGGACGCCGACGTCGATACGCCGCTATTCCGGACACTGGCTCCTGGAATGGCGCTGGCCGCGTTGCCGCTCGCTGCAGCCACGCTCTATGGCGCAATCGTCCTCGCTTCAGCTCCGGTAACCCCAGCGGATGCAAAACACGTTCGCATCGTGCAGCCGAGCGTGCCGCAGCGCGAAAAATGGATGCCCGAAAAGCAGGGCGAGATTTTCCGCCTCCACCTCGATCTCACCCGGCGCAATCCGGCCGGCGACGAGGACGACTTCACCAACATCGCGTTGATTGTCTGGCCGGAAGCCGCAATGCCTTTCCGGCCACTCGAACATCCCGAAGCCTTGACCGCCATTGCTGATCTCTTGCCCGAGGGTGGTCCAAGTCTCCTGTCGGGTGGCCTCCGGGTCGAGCGAGGGGGCAATGCGGACCAACCGACGCTCAAAGCGTTTAATAGCTTGCTCGCGATCGATCCCGCCGGCCGGCCGATTGCGATCTACGATAAAATCCATTTGGTGCCGTTTGGCGAATACTTGCCGTTCCAGCCGCTGCTCGAAGCCATAGGTTTGCAGCAATTGACTAGAATGCGCGGCGGCTTTGCGTCCGGCCCTGAACCGCGCCCCTTGATCACGCTGGCCGGCCTTCCACCTATTGCGGCTCTCATTTGCTATGAGGCGATCTTTCCCTCGGCC
The DNA here is from genome assembly GCA_022844105.1 of Hyphomicrobium sp. Taxonomy (GTDB): domain Bacteria; phylum Pseudomonadota; class Alphaproteobacteria; order Rhizobiales; family Hyphomicrobiaceae; genus JAGVSR01. Next base: position 35,268 of record JALHMJ010000005.1, read on the forward strand.
GTCATCCAAGGTTCCGAACGACCCGGCCTCATTGTCAACGTCACCAATGACGGCTGGTTTGGAAACACCACCGGCCCCCGCCAGCACCTGCACCAGGCCCGGGTACGAGCGGTGGAAGAGGGCCTCCCGCTCATTCGGGCAGCCAATAATGGCATCTCCGCCATAATTGACCCACACGGCCGCATCACAGCGTCGCTCGACATGAACGTGCGCGGCGTTATTGATTCACCATTGCCGCCCGTTTCAGCGCCGCCGCTCTATTCACGTTGGGGAGATAATCTGTTTCTTCTCAATGCGGCTATATTCCTCGCGGCCGCCTTTTTTCTAGTTTTTAGACGCAACAATTGAACGAATGATTATAATCCGGGCAGGCATCCCTAGGTTGACGCCCGGAGTTTACGCACGTAGGAATTGCCGTTCCACTATAAGGAAATATACGTTCGGGACGGGAAAACGTGAACGAAAAGATCAAAGACTCAATTCCGTCCAGTGACAGCGAGGAACGGGGAAACTCGCGGCGCGCTAATCCGATCGACAAACATGTCGGGGAGCGCGTTCGTATGCGCCGGATGCTGCTTGGGATGAGTCAGGAGCGACTGGGTGAGCAGCTTGGGCTGACGTTCCAGCAGGTCCAGAAATACGAAAAAGGTGTCAATCGTATTGGCGCCAGCCGGTTGTTCGATTTGGCGCAGGTCTTGAGCGTGCCGATCCAATACTTCTACGAGAATATGTCGGCCGCCGTTTCGGGAATTGCAGCAGCTCCTGGCTTCGCTGACAACGCTGGCGAACCCTATGTCGCCGACTTCGTCTCTAACCGCGATAGCGTCGAACTGCATAAGGCCTTTGCCCGCATCACCGATCCCCGTGTTCGCCGCTCTATCGTCGACATGGTTCGCTCGATCGCCGGCGATGTTCCGCCCGGTTCCGGTGGCCAATAAAGCTCGCCGAGGTGCGCCGTCACCGCGCTTGACCGAGTCAGCAAAGGCTGCAACACAGCCGCCGATCAGCGCAGTCATGTGCTGTCTATAAATTTGATACGGGGGCCTCAGTGGCGCGCAAGTCTTTCCTCTTCACGAGCGAGTCGGTATCGGAGGGGCATCCGGACAAGGTCTGCGATCGAATCTCCGACGAAGTCGTGGATGCATTCTACCGCGAAAGCCTTGCCGCAGGTCTCGATCCATGGGCTATCCGAGCCGCTTGCGAAACCATGGCAACGACACAGCGTGTCATCATTGCCGGCGAATATTCCAATACGCCCAACACCGTGACTGTCGCCATGATCCAGGATATCGCCCGCCGGGCGATCAAGGACATAGGGTACGAGCAGGACGGGTTCCATTGGGCCAATTGCAACATTGAAGTGCTGCTTCACGGCCAGTCCGCCGACATCGCGGCCGGCGTGGATGCCAAGCAGCCGACCAACAAGGAAGAAGGCGCGGGCGACCAAGGAATTATGTTCGGATATGCCTGCACCGACACTCCGGAACTCATGCCCGCGCCGATCTACTACAGTCACAAAATCCTGCATGATCTCGCAACCGCGCGGAAGACCAAGACCGGGGACGCCGCTAAGCTCGGCCCCGACAGCAAGAGCCAGGTCACCGTCCGCTACGAAGACGGCAAACCTGTCGGGGTGACCCAGATTGTCGTGTCTCACCAGCACATTGTGGAAGACATGTCCTCCAAGCAAGTGCGGGACATCATCGAACCTTATGTTTACAAGGCGCTGCCGTCCGGCTGGATTGGCAAAGACACGGTTTGGCACATCAATCCGACGGGCAAATTCTTTATTGGTGGCCCGGATGGCGACTGCGGCCTGACGGGAAGAAAAATCATTGTCGACACCTACGGTGGCATGGCTCCGCACGGAGGCGGCGCGTTCTCCGGCAAGGACCCGACCAAAGTCGACCGCTCGGCCGCCTACGCCGCCCGCTACATGGCCAAGAACGTCGTGGCCGCCGGCCTCGCCGAACGGTGCACCATTCAGGTCTCATATGCCATCGGCGTCGCCAAGCCGTTGTCGATCTACGTCGACACGCACGGCACGGGTAAAGTGGACGAGGCGGCCCTCGAAGTCGCGCTAGGCAAGGTGATGGACCTCTCGCCGCGCGGTATCCGGACCCAGCTCGATCTGAACAAGCCGATCTATGCCCGCACATCCGCTTATGGCCATTTCGGCCGTATGCCCGACGCCCAGGGCGGCTTCTCGTGGGAGCGCACCGACCTCGCCGAAGCGATCAAGGCGGCGTTGTAAGCGCTCAGATTGAGTGTCAGGCCGTGTCTGCGCGGTCTGACTTCTCAATATATGTGCTCTGGGATAGGCCTCTTCGAACCTGTAAGCACCATCAATGGCCACCGGCGATTGCAACGGTTACGCGACGAATGATCTTCGCTCCTTCGGCCGCAAGCGAGGCCGTAAGCCCAGTCCGCGACAAGAGGCGTTGATTGCGGACATGCTGCCGCGTCTTCGCATCGACCTGACAGCCTTGCCACCCGACTTAACGCGCCTTTTTCGCGTCGCCGTCAGCGATGTCTGGCTAGAGGTCGGATTTGGCGGCGCCGAGCATTTGGTCCATCAGGCACGGCTGAACCCCGTCGCTGGCCTCATCGGCTGCGAACCATTTGAGGATGGCGTGGTCAAAGCCGTGGTGGCGGTGGCCGACCGCGACCTGGACAATATCCGTCTCCACCCGGACGACGTTCGCCCACTGTTGCGCGTCCTCCCTGAGGCATCCCTCGGTAAGGTCTTTATTCTATTTCCCGATCCTTGGCCGAAGTCGCGCCATGCCAAACGCCGCCTCGTCTCGAAACTGTTTCTGGATCACCTGGCGCGGGTCATGCGCCCCGGCGCTGAATTGAGGATCGCGACCGACATCGCAGCATATGCCCGCTTAGTCTTGACGGCTGCACTTCCCCACGCGGCATTCCGCTGGACCGCAACCCAAGCGTCCGACTGGCGCACACCCTGGCCCGACTGGCCGGGCACCCGCTACGAAGCCAAAGCGCTGCGCGAGGGCCGCCGCCCGATGTACCTGACGTTCACCCGCATCTGAACGGACGCTCGGGAAAAAAGTTCGGTAAACGCGCTGAAACGGTCCAGATCGGCCTTGCCAGAAACGATGCCTTTGCGTACTTTCCAGTCGCTCATGATCATCTCAACTCTTGAGAGTGGGCCCGCAAGGGTCCGCTCTTTTTGTTTTGACGACTGGCATGAGGCGCATGGATGAACAACAACGGGCGGCTCCAAGGCAGCGGAATGCAGGCCGAAGCGCGCATGAGCGATCAGAGATTTTACAGCGAAACCGGCCTTGCCGCGACGCTCGCCGGGCTCGTGGAGCCCGTGCTTGAAAACGTCGGCTTTCGCCTTGTGCGCGTGAAGATTTCTGGCCGCGACGGGCACACGGTTCAGATCATGGCCGAGCGTCCGGACGGCTCGATGTCGATCGATGACTGCGAAATGGTTTCACGTGAACTCTCGCCGCTTCTCGATGCCCACGACTTGATTTCCGACGCCTATCGCCTTGAGATTTCTTCGCCCGGGATCGATCGTCCGCTCGTCCGCGCCTCTGACTTCGAGGATTGGGCCGGGCACATGGCCAAGATCGAACTGCGCGAACAGGTCGATGGGCGCCGCCGCTTTCAAGGCAAGCTTGAAGGATTTGAGAACGGCGAAGTTCGCGTCGAACTGGATCTACCCGTCGCTGGGCCGACAACGATTGGATTTCCGCTGGGCCTCGTTTCAGAGGCGCGGCTGGTGATGACCGATGAACTGATCCGCGAGGCACTCACTCGCGCAAAGAAACAGGGACGGTCGGGACTCGCCGATGGCGCGGAACCGGACGACTTCGAGGTGGAGAACTGAGCATGGCCGGAATTGCAGGAATCAGCGCCAATAGGCTCGAGCTGTTGCAGATTGCGGATGCAGTCGCACGCGAAAAGTCGATCGACCGCAAGATCGTCATCGAAGCTATGCAGAACGCGATCCAGAAAGCGGCAAAGTCCCGCTATGGCACCGAGAACGATATCCGTTGCGAGATCGATGCCAAAACCGGCGAAACCCGCCTGACCCGCGTTCTCGCCGTAGTCGAGAGCATCGAGAATGAGGCCACTGAGATTGGCCTCGCTGAGGCGCAGCGCCGCAATCCGGAAGCCAAGATCGGCGATCTGATCGCGGAAAGCCTGCCGCCGCTCGAGTTTGGCCGCGTCGCCGCACAAAACGCCAAGCAGGTCATTGTCCAGCAGGTTCGCGAAGCTGAGCGCGACCGCCAGTTCGGCGAATATAAAGACCGTATCGGCGAGATCATCAACGGCACTGTGAAGCGCGCCGAATACGGCAACGTCATCGTCGATCTCGGTCGCGCCGAAGGCATTATCCGCCGCGACGAGATGATTCCCCGTGAAACGCCTAAGTATGGCGACCGGGTCCGCGCCTACATCTATGACGTTCGCCGCGAGCAGCGCGGGCCGCAAATCTTTCTGTCCCGCGCGAGGCCCGAGTTCATGGCCCGCCTGTTTGCGCAGGAAGTTCCGGAAATCTACGACGGCGTTGTCGAGATCAAGTCGGTCGCGCGTGATCCAGGATCCCGGGCCAAGATTGCCGTCGTGTCAAAGGATACCTCCATCGATCCAGTCGGGGCTTGCGTCGGTATGCGCGGCGCGCGCGTGCAGGCGGTGGTCAACGAACTACAGGGTGAGAAGGTTGATATTATCCAATGGAACCCCGATGCGGCGAGCTTCATCGTCAACGCATTGGCCCCGGCCGAAGTGTCGAAAGTCGTGCTCGATGAAGACAGCGCCCGCATCGAAGTAGTCGTGCCCGAATCGCAGCTCTCGCTCGCCATTGGCCGCCGTGGCCAAAACGTGCGGCTTGCCTCGCAGCTCACCGGCTGGGACATCGACATTCTGACCGAACAGGAAGAGAGCGAGCGCCGTCAGAAGGAATTCACAGAGCGGACGCAGTTGCTGATGGATTCGCTCGACGTGGACGAGGTTATCGCCCAGCTGCTCGTGACCGAAGGCTTCGCAACTGTCGAGGAAGTCGCGTTCGTCGAACTGTCAGAAATCGCCAACATCGAAGGTTTCGACGAAGGCACCGCCGAGCAGATCCAGACTCGTGCCCGTGAATATCTGGAACAGCAAGAAACCGAGCGCGATACCAAGCGTCGCGAATTGGGTGTCGCCGACGAACTGGCTGAAGTTCAGGGCGTCACGTCATCGATGATGGTGGCATTCGGAGAGAAGGGCATCAAATCGCTTGAAGACCTTGCCGATTGTGCCACGGACGATCTCATTGGCTGGACCGAGCGCAAGAAAGAAAAAGAATCGGAGTCCGTCCGCCACAAGGGCGTGCTCGATGGCTTTGACGTCGGCCGCAAGGAAGCCGAAGAGATGATCCTTTCGGCGCGCGTCCTGGCCGGCTGGATCACAGCCGATGAAGTGGCTCCCGACGCGGCTGAGGAAACGAATGACGAAGACGGCGCCGTGACCGACGACGTCGCGTCTGACGCTTGAGCAATGAAGCGGGAGGTCCATAGCATTGGCGCGCAGCCGTCGAGCCATCGATGCTGACGACGACGGAGCGGGCGAAGGCCCGCTGCGTCTGTGCGCGCTGACGCGGGCCTCGCTGCCCAAAGACGAGCTGATTCGCTTCGTCCGCGGTCCCGATGGGTCAATCTACCCCGATCCGGCCATGAAGCTGCCCGGCCGTGGCGTTTGGGTAACTGCGACGGCCGCCAAGATCGCCGAGGCCGTTAAGGCAAAAGTGTTCGCCCGGTCCCTGAAAGCCGACGTCAAGGTGCCGCCTGACCTTGCCGAGCGCGTGAGCGTCCTCATGGAACGACGCGCACTCGACGCGCTTTCCATCGCTAACAAGGCAGGCTTATGCACTACGGGCTTCGACAAGCTTGATACGCTCGTCGCAAAAGGCACGGTTAAGGTTCTCCTGCACGCCAGTGATGCGGCCGCCGGAGGCTCCGAAAAATTGGACAAAAAATACATCGCAGTGTCCCGCGCGTCCCTCCGGGATGCACGGATTCTGCGACTTTTCACGATTGAACAAATGAGCTTGGCCATCGGCCGGTCAAATGTGGTACATGCTGCCCTCACACAGGGCGGAGCGACTGAGAAGTTCTTGAGCGAGGCCGGGCGCGTTCAGCGCTATCGGCCTGCTCTAGTTGAACAAATTGGCATTCCGGACGCACCAGGCGCCTAAGGAAATCTGCGGAAAGACCGAATGGATACGAAGGACACGACCGACAAAACCGCCCGCCCCGGTGCCGCTGGCACAGCAGGGTCGGGAACAGCCGGTGCGGGGACGCGCAAACCGCTGTCGCTGCAACGGACGGTCGAGTCTGGCCACGTGCGGCAGAATTTCAGCCACGGCCGCTCGAAGCCGGTAATCGTCGAAAAGCGCAAGTCGCGCAAGTTGGGCGGCACAGACGCGCCGGCCCCTGCTGCGCCGGCTCCCGTTTCGGTGAGGCCGCCGTCTGAGGCGCCGCAACAAGCGCGCGCGCCGGAACGGACCGATGCCACGCGATCGCTGCGTCCCGAAGAGCGCGATGCCCGCGCCCGCGCGCTGGCCGAATCGCGGCGTCAGAACGTCATTGAAGAAGCGGAGCAGGCAGACCGCCGGCGCACGGAAACTGAAGCGTCGCCTCCGGCCACTGAGGCGCCGGAACTGGTAGCCGCCGTGTCGGCCGCAGTCCCGCACACCGCAGCGCCACCTGCCGAAGCTCCGGTCGCCGCATCGCCGGCAACCCCTGCGTCGGCTCCCGTCCAGTCCCGCGCTCCCGCAGGCGCGCCCGGTCCTGCACGTCGTGACGGTCCCGCACCGCGTCGCGACGGCCCCCCGCCGCGCTCCGATCAGGGCCCGCGTCCCGCCGGCCGCTTTGATGGCCGCGGTGGTCCCCGCGCGCCCGGTCAGGGCTACAACACCGCGTTTATGCCGCGCGAAGGTGGCCGCCCGAAGGAAATCAATATTCCCTCCGCGCGCGCGCCTGCCGCTCCCGAGCGCCCCGCCGTAGAACCGCCGAAGGGCAAAGAAATTCGCACCGAAACGCGTGCGCGCCCTGAGATGGTGGAAGACGAGGAAACGCGCGTTATCAAGCGGGGCGGCAAGATTGTCCGCACGCCTGTGAAGACGACGCCCGAACCGCAGAAAGAGCGCGTCAAACTCACCATCAACAACGCCTTTGACCAGGAGCAGCGCGAGCGTTCGCTCGCGTCCTTGAAGCGCAAACGCGAACGCGAACGCCTCAAGGCTATGGGCGTGCAGCAGCCGCGCGACAAGATTGTCCGCGAAGTCATCATCCCTGAAGCGATTACGATTCAGGAACTTTCGAACCGCATGGCCGAGCGCGCCGTCGATCTCATCAAGCTCATGATGAAGCAAGGCGCGATGCACAAAATCACAGACGTGATCGACGCCGATACCGCCGAACTGATCGTGCAGGAATTCGGTCATAGCTCCAAGCGGGTGTCGGAGTCAGACGTCGAAACGGGCTTCATCGGCGCCAAGGACGACGATCAAAACCTGCGCGCCCGTGCCCCCGTCGTGACGATTATGGGCCACGTCGACCACGGCAAGACGTCGCTGCTCGACGCCATCCGCCAGACCAATGTTGTCTCCGGCGAAGCCGGCGGCATCACGCAGCACATCGGTGCGTACCAGGTCACGTTGCCGTCCGGCGACAAGATCACCTTTATCGATACACCCGGCCACGCCGCCTTCACGGCTATGCGCGCCCGCGGCGCCAAGGTGACGGACATTGTCGTGCTCGTGGTCGCAGCCGATGACGGCGTCATGCCGCAAACGGTCGAAGCCATCAATCACGCCAAGGCGGCCGGCGTCCCGATCATTGTCGCAATCAACAAGATCGATAAGCCGCAAGCCGATCCGAACCGCGTCAAAACCGATCTCTTGAGCCATGAAGTCGTGGTCGAGAGCATGGGCGGCGACACGCTCGAAGTCCCGGTCTCCGCATTGAAGCGGACCAACCTCGAAAAACTGTTGGAAGCGATCCACCTCCAGTCGGAAGTGCTCGATCTCAAGGCCAATCCCGACCGTACCGCCGAAGGCATCGTCATCGAAGCCAAGCTTGAACGCGGCCGCGGTCCTGTCGGCACTGTGCTCGTGCAGCGCGGTTCGCTCAAGGTCGGCGATATCGTCGTTGCCGGCACCGCGTGGGGCCGCGTCCGCGCGCTCATCAACGATAAGGGCCAGAACATCGCCGAGGCCGGTCCGTCCGTTCCCGTCGAGATCCTGGGATTTGACAGCGCTCCCGAGGCCGGCGACCAGATTGCCGTGGTCGAGAACGACTCCCGCGCTCGCGAAATCACCGACTACCGCATCCGCAAACGCCGCGAGACGCTCGGAGCCGCTGGTTCCAAGAGCACGCTTGAGCAGATGATGCAGCAGCTGAAGGAAGCTGGAAAGAAGGACTTCAATCTTCTTATCAAGGGTGACGTTCAGGGCTCGGTCGAAGCCATTATGGGTGCTTTGAAGAAACTCGGAACCGATGAAGTCGAAGCCCGCATCGTGCATTCCGGTGTCGGCGGCATCACCGAGTCCGACATCGCCCTTGCCAACGCCTCGAAGGCCGTCGCCATCGGCTTCAACGTGCGCGCCAACACGCAGGCCAAGCAGGCGGCCGACGCGGCCGGCATCGAGATCCGTTACTACAACATCATCTACGACCTGCTCGATGACGTGAAGGCGGCCATGTCGGGTCTCCTTGCGCCGACCATCCGCGAAGTGTTCCTCGGCAACGCGGAAGTCTTGCAGGTGTTCAACATCTCCAAGATCGGCAAAGTCGCCGGTTGTCGCGTCACCGACGGCAAGGTCATGCGTGGCGGCAAGGTGCGCCTCATCCGTGACAACGTCGTTATTCACGAAGGTTCGCTGTCCGTGCTCAAGCGCTTCAAGGACGATGTCAAGGAAGTGCCGGTCGGACAGGAATGTGGCATGTCCTTTGCCAATTATCAGGACCTGCGTGCCGGTGACGTTATCGAGTGCTTTAATGTCGAGACGGTCACCCGCTCGCTGTAGTCTGAACCTACGCGCCGGGCTCGCGCATGATCTGCGCCGGCCCGGTCCGATGTCCTCCGTCACATCCGCTTAAAGGACGCGTGCGGTTCGATCCCGCCGCGGAAACGACATGACTCGCAAGAAGACCACCACGGGCAAAGGCCCGTCGCAGCGAATGTTGCGCATTGGCGAAATGGTTCGCCACAAGCTTTCAGAACTCCTGATCCGTGGTGAAATTCATGACGACGTGTTGGCCTCGCACGTGATCTCCATTTCGGAAGTTCGCATTTCGAACGACTTGAAGTTGGCGACGGCCTATGTGCTGCCGCTTGGCGGCAAGGACACCGCGGCCGTTCTCGCCGCGCTTGAAAAGCACAAGAAGTTCATCCGCGCCGAGATCGCGCAGACGCTCGATCTTCGCTACGCACCCGACATTCGCTTTCGCGAAGATCAGACCTTCGACGAAGTCAGCCGCATCGATCGCCTGCTCTATTCGGAAAAAGTCCGCCGCGACGTCGAGAAGAAATAATCATGGCCCGCCGCAAGAAAGGCCAGCCCATCAACGGCTGGCTCATACTCGACAAACCGCTGGGCATGACGAGCACGCATGCGCTGGCCCGCGTAAAGCGACTGTTCGACGCGCAGAAAGCCGGCCACGCTGGCACACTCGATCCGCTCGCGACCGGCATTCTCCCGATTGCATTCGGTGAGGCGACCAAGACCGTTTCATTCGCCGTTGATGGCGCTAAATCCTACGCCTTCGTCGTGCGCTGGGGCGCTGAGACCACCACAGACGACAAGGAAGGCGCGGCGACGGAGTTGAGCCCATCCCGCCCGTCCGAGGGCGACATTCGGGCTCTGCTGCCGCGCTTTATCGGCGAGGTCATGCAAACCCCGCCGGCCTTCTCAGCCGTCAAGATCGATGGCGAGCGCGCCTATGATCTAGCCCGCGACGGCGAAGAGGTGACGCTGAAGGCCCGTCCGGTGCGCATTGATGACTTGCGTCTCATCGAGATGCCGAATGCCGAAACCGCTGTGTTCGAAGCCGACTGCGGCAAGGGCACTTATGTTCGCGCGATAGCCCGCGACATGGGCCGCGCACTGGGCTGTTTCGGCCATGTCATCGAGCTGCGCCGAACCCGCGTCGGCCCCTTCGAGGAAGGCGACGCCTGGGGCCTGGACGAATTAGAAGGTGAGGCTGAGGCTGGCCGACTGCTCAATGCAGACGGGCCTTTGCTGCCGGTCGAGATGCCGCTGCGGGGATTGCCGGAATTGATGGTCACGGCGTCAGACGCTTCAAAGCTGGTGCGTGGGATGGCGGTGCTGATCCGCGGTCGTGATGCACCAGTTCTCGCAGGGCTGATGTACGCGACGTGCCAGGGTCGCATCGTCGCTCTGGGTGAAGTTGAAAAAGGCGCGCTGCACCCCATCCGCGTGTTCAATCTGGGCTAACGGCCACACCTCGTTCAAAAAACGCTGCAACCTGTTCACCGTGCGTTGACCAGCCCCAAGCTGCTTCCATAATGGACCCTCACTCGGCCTTGCGGCCGGCTCCCCGACAGGGGAGTCGCAAGGCCCACACAATAAAGCCTTGCGGCCGGCTCCCCGACAGGGGAGTCGCAAGGCCCACACAATAAAGCCTTGCGGCCGGCTCCCCGACAGGGGAGTCGCAAGGCCCACACAATAAAGCCTTGCGGCCGGCTCCCCGAGAGGGGAGTCGCAACGCCCATCACACGAGTTCGGCGTTGCGGCCGGCTCCCCGACAGGGGAGTCGCAACGCCCATCAAAGGAGTGTTTTCGATGAACGTCCTGAAGGGTCTTTTTGCCGTTGCGGCAATGACGGTGGCTCTGGGCGCACCTCTCGCCCACGCCGAATGCGTGAAGAAGGGCGCCATCGCCACCGCGGGCTCTGAAGAGTCGGCCAAGTGGTATGCGCTCGAAACCACAGTCCAGGCGGTCAGCTGGGGTCTCTGGCCGGGCTTCCTGGCCAACGGCAAGGTCGAGGGATACAATGTCTCCGACAAATACTCCTGCAAGCCGGATGGCGGGCAGGTCACCTGCCGCGCGGCCGTGACGTTCTGCAAGAAGTAAGAATTTCAGGCTGACCCCAAGAGCCGGCGGCGAAAAATAACTTCGCTGCCATCATGGGTCCATGTATAACGCCTCAGTCGCGGGCTCCCCGAGGGTCCGCGCCTTTGTTTTGCGACCCGGCTGGACGACATCCCGGCCGTGGCCGAATTCGGGGCCTTAAACCGCCCCTGCAACTCCAGATTGAAAGGAGCACCCGATGTCGGAAGTAGCACCGCACCGTAAGGCGGCGAAGGCCGACGTGATCAAGGCCAACGCAACCAAAGCCAATGATACCGGCTCGCCGGAGGTCCAGATCGCCGTTCTGACCCACCGGATCAATGAACTGACCGACCACTTCAAGGCCCATAAGAAGGACAACCACTCGCGTCGCGGCCTTCTAAAAATGGTGAGCCAGCGCCGTCAGTTGCTTGATTACGTCAAGCGCAAGGACGAAGCGCGCTACCAGGGCATCATCGAGAAACTCGGCATCCGCCGTTGATCGCCGCCTCGAAGGAGAAAGCAGGTAGCGACGCCTGCCTTTCGTGGCGACAACGCTTGCATCCACCAGCCTAAAACCACCGCGCCGGGGGCTGGAAACGCTTCCCGGCGCGATGCGCATTCGTGCTAAACACCGCAGCGCAAACAAAGACCGAAGAACCGAAACGAAAGCTGAAAAACATGTTTGATATCCACCGCGTCGAGATCGAATGGGGCGGGCGCAAGCTCAAGCTCGAAACCGGGCACATGGCCCGCCAAGCCGACGCCGCTGTTTATGCCCAGTACGGTGAGACCAGTGTTCTCGCCACCGTCGTCGGCGCCAAGTCCGTCAAACCCGGCATTGATTTCTTTCCTTTGACCGTGAACTACCAGGAGCGGACCTACGCGGCCGGCAAAATCCCCGGCGGCTATTTTAAGCGCGAAGGCCGTCCAACCGAGAAGGAAACGCTTGTCTCGCGGCTCATCGACCGCCCGATCCGCCCGTTGTTCGTCGAGGGCTTCAAGAACGAAGTCCAGGTCGTCGTCACCGTTCTCTCGCATGATCTCGAAAACGATCCCGATGTCGTCGGATTGGTCGCCGCGTCCGCCGCTCTGACGTTGTCCGGCCTTCCCTTCCTTGGGCCGATCGGCGCTGCTCGCGTCGGCTACATCAGCGGCCAGTATGTTTTGAACCCGCTGGTCGACGAAATGGCCGAGACCAATCTCGATCTCGTCGTCGCCGGCACTCACGATGCCGTCATGATGGTTGAATCGGAAGCCAAGGAACTCTCCGAGGAGATCATGCTCGGCGCCGTTATGTTCGGCCACAAGCATTTCCAGCCGGTCATCCAGGCGATCATCAAACTCGCCGAAACCGCTGCCAAGGAGCCGTGGGACATCAAGATTGCCGACAAGGCGAAGTACGCGGACCAAGTCAAGGCAATCGCCGGCGAAACCCTGACGCAGGCCTTTTCGACCAAGGAAAAGGGCAAGCGGAACGATCTGGTCTCCGAAGCCAAGAAGCGCGTTTTCTCTGAAATCAAGATCCCAGAAGATGCGAGCGAGAAGGTCCTGCTCGGCGACGCCTTCAAGGCGCTCGAAATGGACATCATGCGCGGCGACGTCCTCAAGACGAAGAAGCGCATCGACGGCCGCGATCTCGTCACCGTCCGCCCGATCGTATCGGAAGTGCACGTGCTGCCCCGCGCGCACGGCTCGGCTCTCTTTACCCGCGGTGAAACGCAGGCCCTCGTCGTTGCAACGCTCGGTACCGGCGAAGACGAGCAGTATGTCGACAGCTTGGAAGGTACCCGCAAGGAACGCTTCCTGCTGCATTACAACTTCCCGCCCTTCTCCGTCGGTGAAACGGGCCGCATGGGTTCGCCCGGTCGCCGCGAAATCGGCCACGGCAAGTTGGCATGGCGCGCTGTGCGTCCGCTGCTGCCCAAGCACGAGGAATTTCCCTACACGCTGCGCGTCGTCTCTGAAATCCTCGAGTCGAACGGGTCGTCTTCTATGGCCACCGTCTGTGGCGCCTCGCTGTCTCTCATGGATGCCGGCGTTCCACTGAAGGCGCCGGTCGCCGGCATCGCCATGGGTCTCATCAAGGAAGGCAGCGACTACGTCGTTTTGTCCGATATCCTGGGTGATGAAGACCACCTCGGCGACATGGACTTCAAGGTCGCAGGTACGGCCAATGGCGTCACCGCGCTGCAGATGGACATCAAGATCACCGGCATCACCGAGGAGATCATGAAGGTGGCGCTGCAGCAGGCGAATGAAGGCCGCCTGCACATCCTCAATGAAATGTCGAAATCGATCACCGGCGCGCGCGAGGAGTTGGGCGAATTCGCCCCGCGCATCGAGACGATCAAGATCCCCACCGACAAGATCCGCGAAGTGATCGGTTCGGGCGGCTCGGTGATCCGGGAAATCGTGGCGGAATCGGGCGCCAAGATCGACATTTCCGACGATGGCACCGTAAAGATTGCCTCCGCCAACCGCGAGTCGATCGAGAAGGCGTTGGCCCGCATCAAGGGCATCACGTCGGAGCCCGAGATCGGCCAGATCTACAAGGGCAAGGTCGTCAAGATCATGGAGTTCGGCGCTTTCGTGAACTTCTTTGGTGCCAAAGACGGTCTGGTTCACATTTCGCAGTTGACGCAAGGCCGTCCGGAAACGGTCGGTGAAGTTGTTAAGGAAGGCCAGGAAGTTTTCGTAAAACTTCTGGGCTTCGACGACCGCGGCAAGGTGCGTTTATCGATGAAGATCATCGATCAGGCGACCGGTCAGGAAATTCCGCGCGCTCCCGGCGAGCCGGAAGAAGTCTTCTCGGCCGAGCGTCCGCCGCGTCGCGAACGTGAAGGCGGCGGCGGCGGCGGCCGTGGTCGGTCCGGCCCGCGCCGCGAGCGAGATTGAGCCCGCGCCGCGAGCGAACCAAACAACAGACAAAGGGCGGTCCAATCGGGCCGCCCTTTTCGTTTGCGATGCGTACTTATCCCCGTAAGCGCCTGCCCTTCTATCCTTCGCCTCAACGCACTGAGCGAAGGATCACGCCGTGGACGAAACGTCGAATTTGCTTCTGCCCTATATTCTCGCCGCCCAGGCGCAAAAGCACGTGACGCACAACGAGGCGCTGCGCAAACTCGATGCGCTTGTCCAGATTTCCGTCACGGATCGCGACCTCGCCGCGGCCCCTGCGGCGCCGGTCGAAGGCGCCCGCTATATCGTAGCCGTCGCACCGACGGGCGTTTGGTCGGGTCACGCCGGCAAAATCGCGGCCTGGCAGGACGGCGCATGGGCCTTTTATCAGCCGCGCCAAGGCTGGCTAGCCTGGATCGAAGACGAAGGCACAGCGGTCGTGTTCAACGGAACGGCCTGGACCGCACTCGGTGGCGGCAGTGTCAATCCCGCCCCTCTCGTCGGCATCAACGCAACCGCCGACACCATCAACCGACTTTCGCTCGCCTCTCCCGCCTCACTGTTCAACCACGCCGGTGCGGGTCACCAATTCAAGATCAACAAGAACGCGGCGGGCGATACCGCCTCGATCCTGTTTCAGACCACTTTCTCCGGCCGCGCTGAAATGGGTCTTGCCGGCAGCGACGATTACTCGTTCAAGGTCTCGGCCGATGGCACGACGTGGTTCAATGCCATCCTGATCAACCGCACCAACGGCGCGGTGAGCTTTCCCAACACGTCGATCGGCGGCGGCATCTCCGACGGCGACAAGGGCGACATTACCGTCTCGGGTTCTGGCTCGATCTGGAGCATCGACCCTGATGCCGTGACCAACGCAGACCTCGCCAACATGGCGGCGCTGACGGTGAAGGGAAATGCGACCAACGCAGTGGCTGACCCCTCCGACATCGCCGCCTCTGCCGACGGCCAAGTGCTGCGCCGTTCCGGAACCGCGCTCGGCTTCGGAACGATCGCAACGGCGGGTGTTGCAGATGACGCGATCAGCAACGCCAAGCTGGCCAATGTCGCCACCGCAACCCTCAAGGGTCGCACGACGTCCGGCACCGGTGATCCAGAGGACCTGACCGCAACGCAGGCAACGGCGCTGCTCGATGCCTTCACATCCTCGCTCAAGGGCCTGGCGCCTGCCTCCGGTGGCGGCACGGCAAACTTCCTCCGCGCCGATGGTGCATGGGCCGCGCCTGCCGGCGGTGGCGGTGGAAGTACGCTGACGACGCCGGGCGGACGCTTGACGCTAACGGCCAACACGCCGGTTATGACGACTGGCGTATCCGCTCAAACCACCATTCGTTACACGCCGTACGTTCATCGCTTCGTGCCGATTTACAATGGCACGGCCTTTGTGATGACCGACATTTTGGCCGAACTTTCCCAGGCAACAACGGACGCGACCAAGAGCCCTGCCGCTGTCGCGAACAATTCGAATTACGATCTGTTCGTGTGGAATGACGCGGGAACGATCCGTTGCACGCGCGGCCCGGCCTGGACATCCGACACGGCACGCGGAACGGGAGCCGGAACGACAGAGCTTGTTCAAACGCAAGGTGTCTTGCTCAATGCTGTCGCTATCACCAACGGCCCGGCCGCTCAACGAGGGACATACGTCGGAACGGTTCGCTCCAACGGAACCGCGTCGATAGACTTTACCTTTGGCAGCTTGGCCGCTGGCGGCGGCGCATCCGTGCTCGGCTTGTGGAATATGTATAACCGCGTCCAGGCCGTTTCAGATGTGAGAGAGACGACGAACGGCTACACCTACAACAGCACGACGGTCAGAGCTGCAAACGCCAGTAACAACAATCGCATTTCATTTATCGTCGGCGTTTCCGAAGATGCGGAGATCGTCCAGTATCAGCAGCGCGGCACGACGGGCGCGAATGCCAGCGAGTATTTTACGATTGGCGTTGGGTTTGACAGCACCGCGACCATGGCGGCCGACCAGGCTAGCGTCACGGTTGCAGGCAACACCGTGACGGGCTTCCCCGTGGTTCTTTACCCTACACGACCGACCATCGGATGGCACTTCTACCAAGCGCTGGAGGCGACGGGCGGGCTTGCCGCCACGACGTTTAACCAGTTCAGCGACTTCGCTGCACTCAGAAGGATCGCGTTACTATGAGCGCTGCACTTCACGCGGCGATTGCCGCAGTCTGCCCCATCGACGGCGTTTCGATGGCAAAACTAGAAGACCGTTCGACATGGCGCATCGACATTCGTCGGGACGCTACGCCTGAACAAATTGCCGCCGCAAAATCGGTTGTGTCCACATTTGATTTGGATGCTCCGCCTGCCTTGACGCAATCCGATTACGAGGCCGCCATCGACAGGCTCCTCGCGAACGTCGCAGCCGAACGCGGCTATAAGAGCGAAGCATCGATCCTGAGCTATCGTGAGAGCAGCAACGCGGCATGGTCAGCCGAGGCAAAAGCCTACACCCTGTGGCGCGATGACGTGTGGGCGGCCGCACACGTGGTTCTTGCTGACGTTCAATCGGGACGCACCGAGGCACCTTCTCATGCCGAACTCCTGAGCACCCTTCCCGCCATCTCGTGGCCCTCCACCTGAGAGATCGCCATTCGTCGGCGGTCAAAGCGCGATGAGGCTGTCGCTGGGCGCAAGCGAAACATCAAAACTGACGCCGGCGGAACTCCCCGTGATCCACGCAACGGTGCCATGCAGTAGGCGGCCGCTGGCCAGTTCAATGCGCACCCGATCGCGGCGCCTCAATCCGGAAATTCGGCCAAGCCCCAATCCGCCGGCAGATGCGTCTCGAATAAAGCCGGTCTGCGAAGACGCCGGGCCATGCACGATACAATTTTGCAGCACCGATCTCCGCGGCGCGCGCCGCCGTTGCGGCAATGGCGGGACATAAAGCCGGCCGCTTTCGTTCAGGCATGGTTTCAGGCCATTGCCCGCCCCGGTTAGCAACGCCGATAGGATGCGCGTGTTCTGTTGATACAGTTCGGGCAACGGTGCGCCATTGCGCTCCAGTTCGAGTATGAACCGCTTTGCGTTAAATGAGGTCGCCTTCCATTGCATGCGGAGCAGTCGCGCATGGACGAGACCGGCGCGGCCCGCCGAGATCACATCGCAGTCGTCAAGATAGTTGTCGAGAATTGCGCGTGCGGCGTCGACGTCGGCAATGAAGGAATGGAGTTCGGCCGTCGTTTGCCCATCCAGGGCATGGTGGCTCTCAAGCACCGGCAGGAGCGCGCGCAACGTGGAACTGTTTGGAGCAAACCGCGCGACATCGGCAGGATCGATGGGTATGCGCCAGTCGTTCAAGGTATTGACCGCGGTCGTTGCCACGGCGATGTCGACGCCAACGGCGTGCACTTCAGAAACGAGATGTTCGAAAAGCCGGCTTTGGCCTTCGCCAGCCTCCGCCTGAATTTCGAGCATGAAGAGCGACGACGGTGTGAAGCGTGAAATGCGCGACTGCAACATGGCTGCCAGCTCTTACCTAGGATTGCAATATAACAACCTAGAGTAGAAAGATGAATGAGCGGTAACCGCCGACAATGCACTTTCCACTCAAGGACCAGCAATGAACTCTGCGTCGATGCTTGACCTAATCAGGTCCACCACCCGCGGGGATCGCCCGATCGAACCGGCATAGATTGCGCAAGCGGCTGTGGTCGCGATGGCTTCGGGAACATCGTCCGCCGCGTGCAGCCCATCGCCGGAAAAGAAACCAAGTACGACCGTCGGCGTATGCAGCGCGCGCTGCAAGGCGTCCGATAGAAACTCCGCTTCCTCCAGAAACGCGGATTCGACACGTGCGAAACGCCGCTCCTTTGCAATCTCAGCCGCGACCGCACGCGTCGCGTCCGCCGACGCCGGCCCAAGTTTCGAACCATGTCCGACGATTAAAAGTCGCGCCGCGGCCGGTTCGGTTCCGCTGGCATCTGCGGTTGCGATGGCTTGCGCCAACATGAGAGCCGACATGCGCGGATCGGCACCGAGCGGCGGCATCACATGCACATCGATGGCAATTTCGAGCGCCGCCAACCGCTGCACCAGCACTTTGCTCGTAAAGTACCCCTCGGCCATGAACATCGGGTAGACCGCGATGCTCTTGGCCCCCGACGCGATGGCCGTCAGCACGCTGTCCTCTAGGGATGGCTCGCCCCGCAGGATACCGGCGGCCACGCTGTGATAACCGCCCTCGGTCGCCAGTGCCGAACAATGACGGCGCAGGCTGGCATTTGGATCTTCACCGCCCCGATCTCCGTGCGCTGCGAGAATAACGGCGAGATCGTGCCGGGAAACCCGCTGCCGTGCCTGTTGCCGAGCGACCGCCAGCGCCTCCTTGACCAGGGCGTGAACGCCCGCATCGAGCGGCAGAGCAAGCGCTGCCTGCTGGCCTTCGTCCGACATCTTCTTCCATGTCTTTTGAACGATGCCGATCATCTTTTCATGGTCGTGCTTTGCTGCAAAATCGGCCGCGTAATGCTGCAGAAAGACGAGACACGCAACGTCTTCCAGCGTCTGCGATAAAAAGTCGGTCTTGAGGTTCTCTTTGCGGATGAGGCTCGCCACCTTTGCAGTCGTTTCAGCATCGATTCCGCACTCTGACAGGATCTCCGTCGCCCATTCCGCATGGCGCCGCTTGAGTTCTCCCCGCCAGCGGTGGTAGCCCGCGCGATCCATCGCGTAGCTATCGCGCGGGATCGTCCATCGCCGCAGATGCTGCGCCCGCGCCGCGAGTTGCAAGGCGTCCGGTGCGTCGGGCGCCACGCGCGCCAGCATCGCACTCATGCGCTCTGAATAGACGAGCTCCGCTGCGCGGGACCGGCCCTCGACGATGATCGTGTTTGGGTCTTCAGCATTGGCGGCATCAATGCGTGTGAAGGCGAGTTCGAACGGCGTCATTGCAACGGGGCCTCATGATCCGGAGCGCGTATATGATGCACCATGGCAAAGATGCGCAAGAAATCCGATCTGCCGACGAAAGTCTGCGTCACGTGCTGCCGTCCGTTCGTTTGGCGCAAGGCGTGGGCCCGTGTCTGGGAGGAAGTACTCTACTGCTCCGATCGCTGCCGCAAAAACACAAGCCGGCCGGACGGCGGCGTCAAGCCGTCCAGGGCGTGAGGGCATCGAGAAACGTCCGCGCGTCCCGCCGCACCGCATCCTGGTCCGACTTCGCCATCCGCCGCCACGTGGCATACATCTGTGTCATGCGCGGATTGCCGGCGAGCTTGTCCGCATTGCGGTCGAGAAAATCCCAGTAAAGCGCATTGAACGGGCAGGCGCCCGCACCCGTCCGCTTCTTCACGTCGTAGCGGCAGGTGCCGCAGTAGTCCGACATTTTATTGATGTAATTCCCGCTGGCCGCATAGGGTTTTGAGCCCAACAGTCCTCCGTCCGCAAAAAGACTCATGCCGACCGTGTTGGGTAACTCGACCCATTCGTAGGCATCGGCATAGACCGCCAGATACCATTCGTGAACTTGTTTGGGATCAAACCCGCACAACAGTGCAAAATTGCCCGTCACCATCAGGCGCTGGATGTGATGCGCGTACGCCTCTGTCTTCGTCTGCCCGATAGCAGCCTTGAGGCAGGCCATGTCCGTCTCACCGGTCCAGTAGAAATCCGGCAACGGTCGCGTCGCGCTGAGGTAGTTTCCATTGACGTAAGCGGGCATCTTCAGCCAATAGATCCCGCGCACGTACTCGCGCCAACCGATGATCTGCCGGATAAACCCCTCGGCGGCATTCAGTGGCGCCCGGCCTTCGCGATATTCCGTCTCGACCCGCCGGCATAGATCGAGCGGATCAATCAATCCGCAATTGATGTAGAGCGATAGGATGGAGTGATACAGAAACGGCTCCGACAAAAGCATCGCGTCCTGGTAATCGCCAAACTGCGCCAGACCCGTTTTCAGGAAATGCCGGAGCTGTTTCTCCGCGTCGTGCCGCGTCACCGCAAACCAGAACGGCTCTAGATCCCCGAAATGATTGCTGAACCGTTCAGATACCAAATCCAAAACGTCTCGCGTGATGGCATCGGGCGCAAACCGTAACGGCTCCGGAATAAAAAGATCGGATTTCGCAGGTTTGCGATTCTCGGAATCAAAGTTCCAGCGCCCGCCTTCCGGCTCGTCGCCATCCCTCAGAAGACCGGTTTTGCGCCGCATCTCGCGATAGAAATATTCCATTCGCAAAGATTTGCGCCCCTCAGCCCAGGACGCGAATTCGTCGCGTGAAGCAATAAACCGGTCATCCGGCACGATCCGCACCGGGAGCCCGGTGGCGCTTTCCCAGGTGCCGATCATTTCCCGCACGCGCCACTCGCCGGGCTCAGTCACCACTACACCAGTGGCCTTTAACTGGCGGGCCATCCGCGCAACTTCGCTCGTCAGACTTCCGCCGTTGGTTTTGTCGTCGAGGCGCACATACCGCACTTGCCAGCCACTGGCCTGCAGCTCGGCAGCGAAATGGCGCATCGCGGAAAACAGAAACGCAATTTTCTTTTTATGGTGGCGAACGTACGACGCCTCATCCGCGACCTCGGCCATCACGACGACATCGCGAGACCTGTCGGCAATCTGCAGGCTGGACAGGTTCAGGCTGAGCTGATCGCCCAGAACGGCGATGAGGGTTGGGCCTGCGGCGGGTGTTCGTGAGCGGGGCATTGGATTTCTGGAGTGGCGTCTAGAGCGGTGCCTTGAATACGAAGAACGCGCCCGCGACGATCAATGTGAACCCGATGAGATGGTTCACCGTGAGCGCCTCCTTCAAAACCACCATGGAGAAAATTGCGAACACGATCAGCGTGATCACTTCCTGGATGGTTTTAAGCTCCGCCGCCGAATATGTTCCGTGTCCGATCCTATTGGCCGGCACCGCAAAGCAGTATTCGACGAACGCTATCCCCCAGCTAACGAGGATGACCGTCACCAGCGGCGCCGATTTGAACTTCAAGTGGCCATACCACGCGAGTGTCATGAACACGTTTGACAGCGTAAGGAGCAGGATGGGCGTCAACCACGCCGGCGGCAAGAATGATGGCAATGCCGTCTCCCGAAAAAGCCCGCTGGTAACAATATCCGGGACTTAACGGCAGCTTCGGTTCGAAAGCAACGCCCCCGCTCTCGACACAGCGCGCCCTGCCGGTCTAACACTGGCCGGTACCCTCGCTCGATCCGCAAACAATGAGAACCAATGCCCTCGCGCGCCCAGAATCTCGAAGTCCTGCTGTCTGGAGTCGCCAACGGTGACGAGGCGGCGTTCGCGGAGCTTTATCAAGCAACGGCTTCGAAACTTCTCGGCGTAGCCTTACGTATCCTCAGAAGTCGCGAGATTGCCGAGGAAGTTTTGCAGGAGGCTTTTTTCAAAGTTTGGGAGCGGGCGGGAGATTACAACTCAGATATCGCCTCACCCGTGACCTGGATGGCAACCATCGTCCGCAATCGCGCGCTGGATGAAGCGCGCCGCCGCGTTAACCGTCCGACTGGCGATGAAAGTGAATTGGAAAATATCGAAAGTGACGATGAACATCCCATCGCGGGCCTGGAAAGGGCCGAGGATGTTAAACGGCTCTTGCGTTGTCTCGACGGTTTAGAGTCCGAGAAGAAAGAAATTGTTCGCCTCGCCTACCTCGACGGCATGAGCCGGGAAGCTCTTGCAAAGCGTTTCGACCGCCCGGAAGGAACGATCAAAACCTGGCTCCACCGGAGCCTCGCTCAATTGAAAGGTTGCCTCGAGCAATGACTGAGCTCGACGACATTGATGGCCTTGCTGCCGAGTACGTGCTGGGCACGCTGACGCGTGAGGAGCGCGTGGCCGTGACCGAACGCCGGATCGCCGAACGCCCGCTCGACCGCGCGATCGCGGCTTGGGAACGCCGTCTCGGACCGCTGGTGGAAACCGTTGCACCGGTCGCGCCGTCTGCGAACCTGTACAATAAAATCCGCGCCCAGATCGGGCTGTCCCAGCATGTCGTGTCGCTGAAGGCCCGCGAACAGAAATTGGCCCGTCGCGCCGCGCGCTGGCGCAATGCGTTCGTTGGCGTATCTGCAATTGCCGCGTCGCTGGTCGGCATACTCGGTTATCGGGAAAATTTCGAGCGCAAGGACGCCAGGCAATACGTTGCCGTGCTTGATACCGGCAGCAACATGACGGGGTTCCTGCTCACGCTTGACACAGGAACCAACATGGCGGTCATCACCGCCGTGAACCCACCCAAACAGAGCAACAAGACCTATCAGGTTTGGATGGTCTCCGACAAAATGTCAGGACCCAAGTCCCTCGGCATGGTCGACAGGCCAGGCGAAATGAAAAAGATGCCCATGCAGTCAGGTCCCGAGATGGACCTCTTCATGAACGCGTCGTTCGCCGTCAGTCTGGAACCCCTGGGCGGCTCGCCGACCGGCTCGCCGACCGGGCCGGTGCTGTTCACCGGCAAGCTTGTCCAGGCCACGCCCTGACGCCCCAATGCTTGGCGCAGAGATGCGTGTCAGCCGAGCCTCTGGTATAAGACGCTCGGCCGTAACGGTCCGGTCCCGTAGCTCAGCTGGATAGAGCGACAGTTTCCTAAACTGTAGGTCGCAGGTTCGAGACCTGCCGGGATCGCCAAGCAGCAGCACGTTGATCGCTTCTCCCGCCGCCCATCCTCGATGTTGACTGCCCGCCAGGGCAGCATCATGCTGGATGCGCGGGCAGAGGAGCCAATTGACTCTACGTGGTTTCCCGTATCACTGTGCGGTCAGAGGTGACGTCCGCCACTTCTGATGACTGCAAAGTTCCATCAGTTGGAGGGTTGGATGCATCGTCTTCTCACCAGTCGCCGGCTCGCTGCCGGCGCCGGTCTTGCCGTATCCGCAGCCTTACTTTCGCTCCCCGCCCGCGCCGCCGTTCCGGAATCGCCTGATCCGATCAAGATCGCGCTCTTCGATTGGACGAGTGTCAATCTCAACGCCAAGATCATCGGCGGGATTCTCTCAAAGCTCGGCTACAACGTCGAATATACCACCGCTGACTACCTCTCCAGCATCACCACCGGCTTGACGACCGGCGACCTGACGCTCGGCGTTGAATACTGGGACACGACAGCCGGCGAGGCGATGAAAGCTTCCGACGCCACCGGCAAAACGGAGCGTCTCGGACCGCTCGGCCCGAAGGCCAAGGAAGAGTGGTGGTACCCGCTCTACATGAAAGAAAAATGCCCCGGTCTTCCCAACTGGGAGGCGTTGAAGGACCCCAAGTGCGCGGCAGCCTTCGCAACGCCTGAAACGGCACCGAAGGGCCGCTACCTCGGCGCTCCTGTCACCTGGGAAGGTTTCGACGACGAGCGCGTCGTCTCCCTGGGGTTGCCGTTCACGGTCATCCACGCCGGCACGGACGGCGCCATGTTTGCCGAACTCGACAGCGCCTATCAGCGTAAAGCGCCGATGATGCTGTGGATCTATTCGCCGCATTGGGCCAATGCGAAATACAAGGGCGAATGGGTCGAATTCCCCAAGCACACCAAGGAGTGCTACACGGACCCCAAATGGGGCGTAAATCCCGATCAGGCTTACGACTGCGGCAAGCCCACCGGCGAAATCTGGAAGTACTCTTGGGCCGGCATGAAAGATAAGTGGCCGGTCGCCCATAAGCTCGCCAAAAATTACAGCATCGATACACAAGAGCTGAACAAGCTTGCCGGTCAGGTCGATCTCGAAAACAAGACAATGGAAGAAGTTGCCGACGCCTGGATCGCGGCCAACGAAGCCAAGTGGAAGGAATGGGTGAAGTAGCCCGACGGTGAGGACACTCGCCTTGGCCGGTTGCCCGGTGGGCAACCGGTATTCCCGGAAAATGGGCGGAGATGGCATGAGATCGGCATGAGCATTCCGTCACTGAAAACGCTTAGCGCCGCAGCGGCCGTCGACCAGCGCCCCGTGAAAATCGCGTGCGAAAGCCTCTGGAAAATCTATGGCGAGAATGCACGTTCTTTTCTGAGGTCGAAAGGGGCGGCGGCATCCCCCGAAGATATCGCGGCAGCCAACGTCGTCGTCGCCGTCAAAAACGTAAACCTGAAGGTCCGCGAGGGCGAGACGTTCATCGTCATGGGCCTGTCGGGTTCGGGCAAGTCGACGCTCGTGCGCTGCCTGTCGCGTCTCGTTGAACCGACGGCTGGGCAGGTCCTTCTGGATGGCAAGGACCTTTTGCAGGCGACGGACACGGAACTGATCGAGATCCGCCGCCACAAGATGGGAATGGTTTTTCAGAACTTCGCCCTGTTGCCACATCTGACAGTTCTGGAGAACGTCGCTTTTCCGTTATCCGTCCAGGGCGCCCCGAGAGCAGAACGCGAAAGCCGGGCGCGCGAGGTGATCGAACTGGTCTCGCTGACAGGCCGCGAGAATTTCTACCCTCGCGAATTATCGGGCGGCCAGCAGCAGCGGGTCGGCATTGCCCGCAGTCTCGCCGTACGCCCTGAAGTCTGGTTCCTCGACGAACCGTTCTCCGCGCTCGATCCGCTGATCCGCCGCGAAATGCAGGCCGAGATTGCGCGTTTGCAGAGCGTTTTGAAGAAGACCGTCGTTTTCATCACCCACGATATCGACGAAGCGATCCGCCTCGGTGACCGCATCGCGATCATGAAAGACGGTGAGGTCATTCAGGTCGGCACGCCCGAAGATCTCGTGATCGAACCGGCCACGCCCTACGTCGCCGACTTCACGCGCGATGTTCCACGCGCCAAGGTTATGTCCGCGAGCCGTCTCATGAAGCCGGTCGCCCACTCGCCGGAGAATTATGGCGGCATCGTTCGATCGACCGACAAAATCGCCTCCTTTGCGCCCGCAATTGTGCGCGCCAAGAAGCCATTTGGCGTCGCCGACGAAAGCGGTGTTGTGGTCGGCGAAATTGCTTTTGAGGATGTTATCGATCTTCTCGCCGGAGTATCCGATCGCGAGTCCGACGGACGACTGCCATGAGCCGTGCCCTCAGTATCGAAGGCATGGTATCGGAGCCCGTTTCTTTCCATGCTCTCGCCTGGGCCGCCGCGCTGCTCGGTACTGTTTTGCTTTTTGTGTTCCCAGATGCATTGCCATGGGCGGTGAAGTATCCGTCCTGGGCGGTGGTGCCGTTCGCCGACGCCATGTCGGCCGTGATGAATTTCCTCAAGACGTACTTCTCGTGGTTGACACGCGGCATCACGGATGTGCTCAGCGTGCCGCTCGGCTTCGTCACAGGCCTTCTGGCCAAAGGCTGGAAGATTGGCAGCGGCCCCGACGCTTGGATGATCCCTCGCGTATCATGGGTCGGGATTGTCGCCGCATTTACGATCGCCGGATACGCGCTCGGCGGCGCCCGGCTTGCCAGCCTTGCCGCCGGCTGCATGCTCTACGTCGCGATCTTCGGCCAGTGGGACAGCACCATGCTGACCCTGTCGTTGATCGTCGTTGCGGTCCCGCTTTGCATTCTGATTGGTGTGGCGATCGGTATCGTCGGATTTCGCCGTCCCGGCGTCGATGCGTTTGTCATCAGCCCGGCGCTCGACTTCATGCAAACGGTGCCGACGTTCGCCTACTTGCTCCCGATGCTGCTGTTGTTTGGCACGAATCCCGTTGCGGCCGTCATCGCGACTGCGATCTTCTCCATCCCGCCAATGGTTCGCGCCACCACCCTCGCTTTGCAACGCGTTCCCGCCGAGATTGATGATCTAGGCTCGATGGTCGGATGTTCGCCGCGCCAGAAACTCTATCGCGTTCTGCTGCCGTCGGGACGTCCGTTGCTGATGGTCGGCGTCAATCAGGTCATCATGCTGGCGCTCAATATGGTGATCATCGCATCGATGATCGGTGCCGGCGGTCTGGGGTACGACGTGCTCCTGGCGTTGCGTGCGCTCAAGATCGGTCCTGGCATGGAAGCCGGCCTTGCGATTGTCGTCATCGCCATTGTGCTCGACCGGTTAAGCCAGGCCGCGGCAACGTATCGCCCAGCCGCCGCGATCCCGGGCGCGCCCGTCTGGCAGAACCATCCGTACCTGTCGTTCGCACTTCTTGTCTTGGTCGTTACCACGCTCCTCAGTCTGGCTTTCCCGCCGCTGGGGTCGCTGCCCAAGGCTTGGACAGTATCAACCGGTCCGATGTGGAAGGCGGCGATCGACTGGATCAACGTCAATTACTTCGATGCCATCGATGCCTTCCGCACCTCGCTGATCGTGTGGGTCTTGAACCCGGTGCGTAACTTCCTCGAAGGCTTCCCGTGGCTCGCCGCCGTCACGCTTCTCAGCCTTGCGGGGTACACCCTCGGCGGGCTCCGTCTCGTACTCGTCGTGCTGCCGTTGACGCTCTTCTGCGCCGTCACCGGCTTGTGGGAGAAAAGCATGGCGACGCTTTATCTGTGCGGCGTTGCGACAGCCATCTCTCTCCTCATCGGCGTGCCGATCGGCCTTTATGCCGCGCGAAGCGACCGCTTCCAGGCCTTCATCACGCCGATCCTCGATACGCTGCAGACCCTGCCTTCGTTCTGTTTCATCATTCCCGTGGTCATGCTGTTCCGCGTCGGCGACGTCACGGCTCTGATCGCCACCGTTCTTTTCGCCATCGTGCCGGCCATCCGCTACACCAACCATGGCATCCGCCAGATCCCCGTCTCCCTGATCGAGGCGGCAAAAGTCTCCGGCTGCACGCCGCGGCAGACGTTCTGGCGGGTTCAATTGCCGCTCGCGCTACCCGAAATCATGCTTGGTATCAATCAGACGGTCCTGTTGGCGCTAAGCATGATCATCATCTGCGCCATGATCGGCACCCGCGATCTCGGCCAGGAAGTCTTCATCGCCTTGGCCAAGGCCGATGCGGGCCGCGGGATCACCGCGGGCATCGCGATTGCCTTCATAGGGATAGTTGCCGACCGGCTGCTCCGGGCACTCGCCCGCAGGGCTCAATCAAATCTTGGATTGGCCTAGAGTCGAACGGCTTCGCGTGACGTCCCGCTTCGGCAACCGAGTCGCGTTACGCTGCTCATCTCCCAGGCAATCGCCCGTCTTCTTCGCAAACAACTGATGTGTTTCGTTTCGGCTGCCTGAACGCTGGCGTTGCCGCCGGCCGGCGCTGAACACGATTTTCGTCAACGACTGTCGAGACTTCTGATTTTGCCCGCGCCACACCGGCCCGTCGGTTTCATGACTGGCACAAAGGTTGCCCTATAGGAAACGAGGCGCGTTCGCAACCAAGGCTCTGGGGGAGCCGCGGATGGGGAAACGATCCTGAATACCGGCCAGCAGGGGAGACTGCGTATGACCGATCAAGCCACTGCACTAACGACGCTTTTTACGGAATTCTACTTCTTCATAACCATCGTTCTGATGTTCTTCATCCACGTTGGTTTCTGCATGTACGAAGTGGGCGTCGCCCGCACAAAAAACGTGCAGCACACCCTTCTTAAAAACGCGATGGCCATTCCTGTCGTTGGACTGGCCTTCTTCCTGTTCGGAATGTGGCTCTACATCGCTCCGCAGGGTTGGCCTGTAGCCACTTCGGAAGTCAGCTTCGCGACCGGCTTCGAACCCTGGTCCGAGAAGCTTGCACCCAACCTCTCCGACCGGATCTCCGGCGTATTCTGGGGCGCCTTCGCGCTCTTTGGTATGACCGCGGCGTCGATCGTTTCGGGTTCCATCATCGAGCGCTCTAAGACGACCGGCTTCTTCATCATTGCCGTCTGGGTCGGTGCCGTGGCGTGGGTCATTCCTGCCGCGTGGGGCTGGTCAGGCAACGGCTGGATGACGCAATACTTCGGCTTCCACGATCAATACTGCTCCGCCGTTCTGCACGGCGTCGCCGGCTTTGCAGCCCTGGGCATCCTTCTCCACCTCGGTCCGCGTATCGGAAAGTTCGGTCCTGACGGCACGCCGCGTGAAATCCCGGCTCACAATCCGTGGATGGTCACCGTCGGCCTGTTCATGATCTACATTGGCTTCTTTGGCTTCTACGCCGCCTGCCACATTCCGATTGCCAATGTCGCAGCCGAAGGTCAGCCCGCCTACTGGACCGCCACCAACATCTACGGCGTTCCGATCACGCTCTCCGGCGTCACGATGAACTTCCTGCTCTCGCTCTTCGGCGGCATGATGACAGCGTACATCGTCTCCGGCGGCAATGCCTACTGGACGTTCTCGGGTGGTCTCACCGGCCTTATCTCGGCATCGGCCGGTAACGATCTCTACCACCCGGCCGTCGCACTCGCGATTGCCTCGGTCGGCACCGCCATGGCCTACAAGATGCACAACTGGGTCGAAGAGAAATTCAAACTCGACGACGCGGTCGGTGCAGTCGCAGTGCACGGCTATTGCGGTCTCTTCGGCGGCATCGCGGCCGGCTTCGCATTGTGGGGCTATCCCGCAATCTATCCGTCCGCCGGCACGCTAGTCGCGCTGTCGGAAGGCGCTGGCTGGTTCGGTACCAACGCGGAAGGCCTCCCGATCATCACTCCGATGGGCAACACAATCGTTTCGCTCATCTTCTGCATCGGTTTCGGTTTCATTCCGGGATACATCCTGGGCGGAATTCTGAAGGCAGCCGGTCTCCTGCGCGTCGACCCCCGCGTCGAACTCACGGGCCTTGATGGCGAAGTTTCTTCCACCACCTACCCGAACATTTCGGGCGCGGAAGCCGCCTTCGAAGCTCTGCAGCGCAAGGAAAGCAAGATCTAATCCCGAACAATCAAGCAACAGGAGAACACCATGAATACGGGTGTCACCAGCCTCGCGAAGATCCCGGAACTCACCGCGGTCTATCCCTTCCACGGTGCCGAATATGCCTTCGCCGGTTTTATCGCGGCCTTCTTCGTCCTCTTCATCGTGCGTCAGCTCGTGATGGAATCAAGGCACCACAAGGACATCATCGGCTCGTTCACCGCGAGCCCGGCTGAGTAACACGTCGACGAAGTTCCGCACCTGCCGGGGAGAGGCACCCCAGCCGGCGGGCGCGACAAGCGAGGCCTCGGGAGCGGACGCCCGGGGCCTCGTTTTTTTGCCACCGACGTCAGCCCAGGGCTTTCCTGAGAAGAAAACATTTTGACAACGTAGAATCCCCATGCATCCTTTCGCCGCACGTTGGTGCGGGGGGAGTGTTCGAAGGCCAACCGCCGACGCGACAGCAAAAATGCTCGCGCAAAGCGAGCGGCTAGGGGAGACGCCGAACATGACAGTAACGACGGTAGGTGCCGAAGCGGGCACCGGCGAGAAGACGCTTCTGCGTACCATCGATTGGCGGGGCGCCTTCTGGATTGCGAGCGGTGTGCCCGCTCTTGTTCTTATTTCCATTGGGGGAATGGGAGCAACAGCGGGGAAAGTCGCATTTCTCGTCTGGTTCATTTCTGTAATCATGGGATTTCTGCAGGCATTCAGCTACGCGGAAATTGCCGGCCTTTTTCACAGCAAATCCGGGGGCGCCGCGGTTTATGGAGCGGCCGCTTGGTTGCGCTACAGCAAAGTCATCGCGCCCTTATCCGTCTGGTGTAATTGGTTTGCCTGGACACCTGTACTCTCCCTCGGCTGCGCGATTGCCGCCGGCTATATCCTCAACGCCCTTGCCCCTATTCCGACCTTCGGGCTTGAAAGCCCCGACGTGCAGGCTTGGCTCAAGGACGCGGCCAACGCTGCGACGATCGCCGGGAAATCGAGCGAAGAGGCGGCCACGCTCGCAGCAGCAGCACTGAGCGAAGCTGCCACACCCTGGATCCGCTCGTTCAAGTTGCTCCAGTTCTCGTTCTTCGGTCTCGCCAACATCGAAGTTGGCGCCACGTTTTTCATCGGCGCCGTCCTTATGCTTGTGACGTTTGCGATCCAGCATCGTGGCGTCCTGGGGACCGCTCGCGTGCAGCAATACATCGGGCTTCTCGTCCTGATCCCGATGACGATTGTTGGTGTCGTTCCGTTCTTTAACGGCGGCATCAACTACGACAATTTTTCTCCGATCGTTCCGCCCACCGGCGAATGGAACAACCCCGGATGGACATACGTCTTCGGCGCGCTGTTCATCGCCGCTTGGTCGACCTACGCGTTCGAAACGGCCGTCTGCTACACCCGTGAGTTCAAGAACCCGGCGACCGATACGATCAAAGCTATCTTCTGGGCCGGCATCGTTTCCGTTGCGCTCTACACATTGGTTGCGGCGGCTTTTCAGGGCTATTTGGGCCTGGAAGGCATGACCAAGCCCGGCATCGTTGACGGCACCGGCGTCGCCGCGGCGATGGGCGAGATGGTCGGCGGCGGCAACGTCTACGTCACCCATCTTCTCGAGATGATGATGATCCTGGCGCTGGTCCTGGCCATCATGATGGCCATGGCGGGTTCCTCACGCACGCTCTACCAGGGTTCCGTCGATGGTTGGCTGCCAAAATATTTGAGCCACGTGAATGAGCACGGTGCGCCGACCCGCGCCATGTGGACCGACCTCGTCTTCAATCTCGGTCTGCTCACGTTCGCTGCATCGGATGCGACCGCCTACTACCTGATCCTCGCCATCTCGAACGTCGGCTACATCATCTTCATTTTTCTCAACCTGCAGGCGACGTGGATCCACCGCATCGACAGCCCCGACATCCCGCGTCCATTCCGCGCGCCGACGGTGCTTGTCGGCTTCAATGCGTTGCTAGGTTTTGTGAACCTGGTCTTCATGGGGGCCGGAGCCAAAGTGTGGGGCAACCCGAATGTGCTTTGGTACGGTCTGGGATTCGCCGCGCTGATTATTCCGGTATTCTTCTTCCGCCACTACATTCAGGACAAAGGCCAGTTCCCGCCTGAAATGCTGGCCGAATTGAATTTGACGGGACAGGATCTCGGTGAGCGGAAAGCAGGCGTCATTCCGTATTTGACGCTCATTCTCGGGGCCGCGGTGGTCGTCACGTCACACTATTATTTCCAGCTTCCACCGCCGGCTTAATTTGAGTTTTGAAATGTAGGGCCGTGTGCGTCGTCGCACGGCCCTTCGTTCATTCAACCACAGCCAAACTGACGTGAAGCAGTTGCGCTCACTACGCGCTTTGCATATAGTGCAGAGAATAAAACTTCACTGGTGAGCAACGGGCGAACTTCGAACTGCTGCGGGCTAGCGTCAGCCCGGCGTTCCATTCTTCTGCCGCATCCAGCGAAGCATTGTCCTTGACTTGCGACGTACGAAGCCGAGGGAGCGCGATGCTAAGTCCAGGAATGCCGAGCCGCCCGGTTTACAAGGGCTTGGTGCCTGACGGCCATGCCAAACACAACTTGATCGTGGCCGAAGGCGAAGGAGCCTTGGCCATTCTTGAGATGGCTCCCACAGCGCCGTCCGGGTTCTTCTCCAAAACCACCATTCTCTTTTGCCCCGCTTCGTCAGCCGGCAAAGACTATGAAAAACAATTGACCGCGCTGGCGCCGAAAGCGTTGTGGACGTTCCCGACGCCGGCCACCACCATGTTTCGCCTCAAAGGCGTTCTGCAAACCGCGACCATGGGCACGCGACTGTATTGCACGGGCACTGAACCCTTCATGGGCCTCGCGCTGCAAGAAGCGCTGGACGCCGGCATCGATCACAAATCGATTCACATGGAACATCGCGGCTCGGCAAAACGCCGCGTGCAATGCGTGCACTGCAAGGGCTTCACCGACGATGTGACCTCCAGTCCTGTCATCTGCCGCCACTGCGGTTTGAACCTTCTTGTGCGCGATCACTACTCGCGCCGTCTGGGCGCCTTCCAGGGCGTCTGCATCGATGCCGAAGTCCCCGGCGAAGCCCCCGCTCCCGAGGAGATCTTCCCATGAGCGTTGAGGAATTCCGCGTCCGCGTTGCGGAAACCGAAGCGGTCGCGGACGGCATCCGCCGCCTGCGCCTCGTGCCCATCGGTCGCGAAACATTGCCGATCTTCTCCGGCGGCGCCCACACGGTCCTCACCATGCACGATGGCGACCGTGTCCTGCGCAATCCGTACTCGCTCATGGGCTCGCCGTTCGACGACAGCAGCTATCAGATCAGCGTCTTGAAAACCGTCGATAGCCGTGGCGGTTCGATTTTCGTCCACGACAAGCTGCATGAGGGCAGCGAACTCGCCATCAGCGCGCCGATGAACCTGTTTCCCGTCGACCGCCGTGCGCGCCGCCACCTTCTGATCGCCGGCGGCATCGGCATCACGCCGTTCATTGCCATGATGGAGCAGCTCGAGCGCGAGGAACTGCCGTTCGAACTGCATTACGGCATGCGGTCCAAAGCAGGCGGCGCCTACTGGAGCCAGCTCGCCAATCGCTACGGCCGCCGCATCAATACGTACTTCGATGAAGCGCAGCAAAAGATCCCGCTCGATCGTCTGCTCGACAACCAGCCGCTCGGAACACACCTCTACGTCTGCGGACCATCGGGGATGATCGACTGGGTTTTGAAGCAAGCGCGCGAAGCAGGCTGGCCTGACGAAAACGTGCACTACGAGCGCTTCGCCGCGCCCCCGGCCGGAAAGCCCTTCACCATCGAACTCGCGAAAGCCGGCCGCAGCATCCAGGTCAAGCCTACCCAGAGCATTCTGGAAGCTGTTGAGCAGGCCGGTCTCGAACCGCCCTATCTCTGCCGCGGCGGTGCCTGCGGCCAATGCGAAACCGCCGTTGTCTCGTGCAGCGGTGCCATTGAGCACAACGATCATTTCCTGACTGACGCCGAGAAAGCGTCGGGCCAGAAAATCATGATATGCGTGTCGCGTCTTCAGACGGCCGGCGGCCGTCTGGTGCTCGACCTCTAGAGCGGGAGCACTTTCGGTATGGGCCTTGTCTTCAAGAACGAGACGTTTCGCGACGACTTCACGTTCTCAAACAGCCCGGAAGCGGTCCGGCGATTCCCGTTTCCGTTCGCCGAAGACCGCTACATGTACACCGTCAACATCGAGCCGCATGTGCCTGGCCCGAAGGGATCGGTCTACGAATTCCCGATCGATATTGACGAACATTATCTCTCCGACATGCACGACCGCGCGCTCGTCCTCCGGGAAGATCCGCTGCGCTGCCAGTCGCTGCCGCATATGTTGACGGCCGAATGGGATCTCGTCGAATTGCTGATGACGTCCATGGCGCGCGACTATCCCGAGCACTTTTCTTTGACCCGCGACGGCGACAATTGGCACTGGATCAATCGCCCGATGGGCATTGATCAGGCCTTCGTGTTCGGCGATGTCGCAACCCTTCCCTACCGCCCCATGGAATACATCACCCGTCAGTGCCAGGGCGACTTCTGCCTCTTGGATCAGCGCGACGGTGATTTGTGGATGGATTCAGGCATCGTCACGTCACAAGCCGACTGGTCGCTCGATTTCGATGTCGGCATGAGCTTCAAGGAGTGGCATGCGCCGGTGCCGATGGCGCACGAAGCCGGGATTTTCGATCGCGCACTGAAATTCCTTCTCAATCTTCAGCTTGAGAAGCCGGTCCGCCGCCTCAACTGGACGATGACCATCAATCCACGGCTCGATACCAGCCCGGAGAACTATCACAAGTGGGGCACGGATCGCACCACCGTCACGACGGAAAACGTCGGCAACAAAGTCCATCTCCGCGTCGAACTGCAAGGGCTGTGGAGGCTGCCGCGCTCCAACGCCATCGTCTTTTCAATCCGCGCTTACCTGATCAAAATGGATGAGCTCGTCACGGTCCCGAAGTGGGGTCGCCGCCTGCACCGCGTCCTGAAGTCTCTCCCGGATGTCATTGCCGACTATAAAGGCACCACCCGCTTTCGCCAGACCACCATCGAATGGCTCGCCAAGTACGACGACGGTGCGCCGACATCGAAGGGATGCTGGCCCGAATAGGCCATCGAATACCGATTCTGAATGTCATGATCAGAAGGACGTGAGCACATGAAACAGCGTATCGCCATTATCGGTGCAGGTCCGAGCGGCATGGCCGCATTGCGCGCGTTCGAAAGCGCCCGCCAGAAAGGCGCCGAAATTCCCGAACTTGTTTGCTATGAAAAGCAGGAAGAGTGGGGTGGTATCTGGAACTACACGTGGCGCACCGGCACTGATGAATTCGGCGAACCCGTGCACGGCAGCATGTATCGTTACTTGTGGTCGAACGGTCCCAAGGAATGCCTTGAGTTTGCCGACTACTCTTTCGAAGAGCACTTCGGCCGCCCCATCCCGTCTTATCCGCCACGCGCCGTACTGCACGACTACATCAAGGGTCGCGTCGAGAAGAGCGGCGTGCGCAAATACATGAAGTTCCGCACGCCTGTGCGGATGGTGACGTATAACGACAAGACGCAGAAGTTCACCGTCACCGTCAAAGACCTGAACGACGACGCGGTCACGTCGTCCGAGTTTGATTGGGTCATTTGCTCAAGCGGCCACTTCTCGACACCCAACATCCCCGACTTCCCCGGCCTCGCCCAGTTTCCCGGCCGCGTGATGCACGCACACGACTTCCGCTCGGCCGACGAGTTCGCCGGCAAAAACGTGCTCTGCATCGGCTCCAGCTACTCCTCGGAAGACATCGGCATTCAGTGCCACAAGTACGGCGCCAAGTCGGTCACCTTCAGCCACCGCACGCGGCCGATGGGGTTCAAGTGGCCCGAGTCGATGACGGAAGTGCCCCTCCTATTGAAGGTCGAAGGCAAGACCGCCTACTTCAAGGACGGCACCTCAAAAGAAGTCGATGCGATCGTGCTCTGCACCGGCTACCTGCACCACTATCCGTTCCTTGAAGACAGCCTCCGTCTCAAGTCGCGCAACCGGCTCTACCCGCCGTCTCTGTACAAGGGCATCTTCTGGTGGCCGAACAACAAGTTCATCTATCTCGGTGCCCAGGACCAGTACTACACCTTCAACATGTTCGATGCGCAGGCCTGGTATGCCCGCGACGTCATCCTCGGCCGCATCAAGTTGCCGGGCTTTGAGGAGCAGGCGAAGGATATCAACGCCTGGATTCAGCGCGAGGAAGCGCTGGCGGACGCGTTTGAAGCGATCGACTTCCAAACCGAATACGTGCGCGAACTGATCGCTCCGACCGACTATCCCCGCCTCGACGTCGACATGGTCGCCCGCCTCTTCAAGGAGTGGGAACATCACAAGAGCGAGAACATCCTGACCTATCGGGATCGCAGCTATCCTTCCACGCTGACGGGAAATGTCGCCCCCGTCCATCACACACCATGGATGCAGGCGCTCGACGACAGCATGCAGGCCTTCCTCAATCAGCCCGGCACCGCCGAAACCAAGGTCGCGTAAGGTCATGTCACCTCCCGCGGTCATCACGCCCCTCAGCCCGGAAATTGTCGTTCCGGGTAAACCGGCTCTCGCAGCCGGTGTCGAGCGCTACACGGTCGCCGGCGGCGGCTCGGCGGTGATTGCACTCGACCGCGACGACCGCGTCGATATCGTGTCCATCGAAGGCGGTCAGCCGGTTGAGTTGCTGGCCTTTGGCAAAGGCGGCAAGCCCGATCTTGCGGCCCTCGGCCTCAAAGGCAAAGCGCGCAGCAAAGCTCTGGAGGCAATCCTCGCCTCCGACCGCGAAGACGCGGCCCGTGTCCGCTTCGGCCTCTTTCGCCGCGGCATCGATATTGGCCGTGCCACGGCTGCCACGATTTTCAATGACGGCACGCCCGCTGGCGAAGGCGTCAGCCTCGTTGCAGAGCGCCCCGTCGTGCTCGTCATTGGCGCACCGGCGGCCGGTGGCCTCGTCTGGGAACAAACCCCCGCGACCGACACGCTGGTTCTCGTCACGCGCGCCAATGTTTTGCCGGCCCAACTGCGCCAGCCGCCCGATCCGCTGGCCGAACCGCGCCTCGATCTGCGCATCAACGTGGCCTCGTCCATCGGCTTTGAAGTCCACGAAGGCGAGTACATCCAGATCGTCGATATCGCAGGCCGGCAATGCTCCGACTTCCTCGCCTTTGAGCGCCGCGCATTGGACAATGGCCGTCCACTCGGCCTCGATAGCACCACGACGCGAACGATGTCCGGGCTCGCCTATCCCAAGCCCGGCCTCGCCTCGCGGTTCTATGATCGCGATCGCAATCCGCTTGTTGAAGTCGTGCAGGATACCGTCGGCCGCCATGACACGTTCGGGCTGGCCTGCACCGCGCGAACCTACGAAGACGCCGGTTACTTCGGTCACGCCAATTGCTCTGACAACCTCAACGTGACCATGGCGCCCTACGGCATCGACGCCCGCCGCGGCTGGCCGGCGATCAACTATTTCTACAACACCAACGTTGATCATCTCAATCAGATCTGGTTCGACGAGCCTTGGTCCAAGCCAGGCGACTACGTGCTGATGCGCGCCCTATCAAATCTCGTCTGCGGCGCCACGTCCTGCCCTGACGACATCGATCCTGCGAACGGCTGGGAACTCTCCGAGATACAGGTGCGCGTCTACCCCAAGACCGCCACCTTCAAGCGCGCGATTGGATACCGCATGACCCCCGACGCTCCGCTGCAGATGACGAAGGAAACAGGCTTCCACCCGCGTACCTCCGCGCTCACGCGCGCCTTTGGTGAATATCGCGGCTACTGGGTCCCGCACCGCTTCACCGCAGCCGGTCCCATCGAAGAGTATTGGGCTTGCCGCGAGAAGGTCGTGGTCATGGACCTCTCGCCCTTGCGCAAACTCGAGATCGTCGGTCCGGACGCGGAAACCTTCCTGCAATCCGTTTTCCCGCGTGACATTCGCAAACTCGCGGTCGGCCAGATTTTCTATACCGCGCTGTGTTACGAACACGGCGGCATGATCGACGACGGAACACTGTTCCGCCTCTGCCAGAACAATTTCCGTTGGATCGGCGGCGACGATGCGAGCCTTCTCTGGCTGCGCGAGCAGGCGGCCAAAAGCGGCGCCAACGTACACCTGAAGTCGGCGTCGAACGACATCCATAACATCGCCGTCCAGGGTCCAAAATCGCGCGACACGCTGCGCCCCTTGATATGGACGCCCGGCGGACGTGCGACGCTCGATGAATTGGGCGTCTTCCGTTTCACCATCGGGCGCATCGGTGGCTTCGACGGTATCCCGGTCATCGTCTCGCGCACCGGCTACACCGGCGAACTTGGCTACGAAATCTTCTGTCACCCCAAAGATGCCCCGGCCGTTTGGGACGCAATCATGGCGTCGGGCCAAGAGCACGGTATCCGCCCCTTCGGCTTTGACGCGCTCGATATGGTCCGCATCGAAGCCGGCCTAGCTTTCGGCGGCTACGAGTTCGACAGCACCACCGATCCGTTCGAGGCGGGCATCGGCTTTACCGTGCCGACCAAGAAGGAAGAGGATTACATCGGCAAGGCGGCACTCGAACGCCGCCGCGCAACGCCTTCGCGAAAGCTAGTCGGTCTTGAGATCAAGGGTAATGAAACAGCCGTCCACGGCGACAAGATCTACGCCGGTCGCGCCGAAGTTGGCGTCATCACCAGCGGCATGCGTTCGCCAGTCTTGAAGAAGACCATCGCCCTCGCGCGTGTCGATGTCGCCCACTGCGCCATCGGTCAAACGCTGGCTGTTGGAAAACTCGATGGCCACCTGAAGCGCCTGGATGCCACCGTCGTTCGCTTCCCCTTCTACGACCCCGAAAAGACGCGGGTCCGATCCTAGACAAGTCCTCGATCCAACCCACGGGAGTAAAACAATGGCGGCTTTTCCGCGCGTCACGGCACTCTATGACCGGCATACGGCCCTCGGTTCCGACATGTCGACGGCCTGGAACGACATGGCAATCGCGCAGAACTATGCCTCGGATCCTTACGTCGAGACGGCGATCACACGCACGAAGGCCGGTATGATCGAAGTCACCGCCCTCAACCTTCTCATGGTCAAGGGCCCCGGCGCCCTCGACCTTCTCAACTACGCGCTGACGTCCGACGTTGCGAAAGCGGCCCCTGGCGACAGCCACATCTCGAATATTGTCAACGAGAACGGCGGCATCATCGATGACGTGCTCGTCTATGTCCTGGAACCGAATGCCTATCGAATCTCGCACGGCAGCGGCACAACGGCGGCGGCGTTGAAGGCACTCGCGCCCAAGTACGACGTCACCATCGAGCCCGATGATACGCACGTGCTCTCGATTCAAGGTCCCGTTTCGCGCGAAATCCTGGCGCCGCACACGCCGTTGAAAATTGCAGAGCTCAGCTATTTCAAGCACGCGCCCACGACGCTTTTCGGCAAGGACATCCGTCTCGCCCGTGGCGGTTATTCGGGCGAGCGTGGCTACGAAGTTTTCTGCAAGCGCGAGGACGCCGTGTTCCTGTGGGATGCGATCCTCGAGGCCGGCAAGCCGTACGGCATCATGCCGACCTCATGGACCTGCCTTGACACCGTCCGTGTCGAAGGCGGACTTTTGTTCTTTCCCTTCGATATGCCCCACCCGGATACGACGCCGTGGGAGGTGAAGGCTGACTGGACCGTTGATTTGTCGAAGCCCGATTTCGTTGGCAAAGCCGCGTTGGCGGCGAGCAAGGGCAAGGAGCGGTCTGTCATCACCGGCCTTGACGTCTGGCACACCGCCGCCATCACGCCGGGCGCGAGGGTCAAAACTGGTGGCCGCGACGTCGGCGTCGTCACCTCCACCGTGTACAGTCAGCACCTGATGAAATCGCTCGCCATGGCGCAGATTGAGAAGGGCTCGACGGCGCTCGGCACCGCGCTCGAAATCGAGGAAGACGGCAAAACCTATCCGGCCACTGTCGTGCTGATGCCGTTCTACGATCCCATGCGCCTGCGCACGAATACCTGATCCGCGCTGTGGCAGAGCTCTGGAACGGACCGGTTCCAGAGCTGTTTGCTCCACCGCTATTGCGATGCGGCGGCTGGTGGAATGATGGCCGCCGGAACCTTCATGAGGTTCTCGCCCGCACTCGTCACGGCTGTCACAACACCGACTTCCGTCTGCGGGCCCGACGGAGCACCCTTCAAACCCTTGCCGATCGCTTCGATGACCGCAGCGGATTTCGAATATTTGCTGTGATGATTGCCTTTGCCGTCATCAACCCCGGTCAAATCCACGACCCTCAAATTATATCGCTCCGCAGCGGCAATTGCGCGTGCGTCGTTCGCCGTCACGCGGCCGGCCCGATCGACGTCGCCCGCAAGCATGGTCGAAAGCTCCAGCGCCTTGTCATCGCCCGATACAAGGATCGTCATGGGCCGTGGCAGCTTGCCAATGACATCAAGCTGGGTGCGGAACACGTTGACGTCGAGATCGGGTGACGCGAGGATCACATCTGCCAGCTTGCCGTTGAAGTCGCCATGCCCATTCATCTTGGCCTGTCGCATCGTCTCAACCGCGAGCCAATTGCCCATGCTGTGGGCGAGGATGTTGATCTCTTTGACCTCAGGCAACTTCGACATCTTCAGCAAAGCCTGCTCAAAGTAGTCTCGCGAATAGGTGCTGGCCTCACGGTCGGCAAGGTAGAGCGGGGCCTTACCGCGCGACGGCCAGGCAAACAACACCGCCGTCCCCTTGAAACCGGAATCGTGAACGATCTGCGCCAGCCAGTACACGGCTTCCTCGTAAAGCGTGTTGTAGCCATGGACGAAAACCAGCACGTCGTTGGCTTCGGGACCGCCCTTGCGGGCCCGCGCCCGGATCTGATTGAGGAATCCGTCGGTATCGAGGAAGTCGCGTTCGGTTGTAATAAAGTGCCGCGCAGGATCAGGCGGCGTCGTATCCGGCCATTCGATATTGCCGACAACGTGCTGCGTCGGAATGGAAATCGTAAGCGCGGCAAAATTCAAGTTTTTCGCACGCTCGGCGGTGAAAGCGTTGGGATCCTGTTGGCTGCCCCGCTCGCGCGTTGTGGCCACAAGAATGCGCACTTTGTCCGTCGACATGGGTACGTTGGCAATTGGCGTCAGAACTTCACTGCCAGGCCGGTACGCGCAACCTGCGACCGGCAGCAAGAGCAGAACGAAAGCGACGATGCGCAATCCGCGAATGACAGCCAATAAAAAACCCCCCGTGCTCCATTGGCGTATATTCCACCGGAGTAGAATATAATAGACGCGTTTAATTGTGGCGCGATTGACGTTGCTATTGCGCAACCGTCAACGGGCTAACCCCTCATTCCGTCGATGTTTTTTTCCAGGTCTGATCCGGATCAAATGTTCGAATGCGCTGCGCAGCGCGGCTGCTGTCGGGCCCCAAGTCCTTCTCGAACACGACTCCATCCTGATTGACGATGAATGTCATGACGCCGGAGTTGCCGTAATCCGACGGCGTGGCGATGAGACCGAACCCGCCGATCATGCGGTCGTTGACGATGTAGTCGCGCGCTCCACCGGTGGCGTTTTTCCCCTGGCGGTAAAGAATGCGATAGACGTAGCCATGGTACCCCGCTTCGCCACCCTCGCGCGAGGCCTTGGTCTGGTAGCCCTCGAACTGCGCCTTGGCGATAAGCGGCCCGATCGGGCTTTCCGGTTCTTCCTCCGTGGTTGGCCAGAAGAGCCCGTCTTTGCGACCCTCCCTGCTCATCAGTCGCCTGGCATACTGAATGCTAGTTCCATCGCGCGGACGTTCGGCATATTCGAGCTGGGCTGCAACGAATGTGCGCATCACCTCGATCGCCGACAACTCATTGTCGCCGATACGACGCGTGAGAATTTGGTCGAGACCGGCCGCAGTGTCCCACTGCCACTTGCCCGCAATTTGCACGATCGGGATCGGGAACGGGTACTCGTCCTTGCCGACCAGGAGCGTGGTCTTGCTCTCACTATCCGGTTTGAGGGCATGGGCCTCATCGAAGGACGACAGGAACCGCGCGCGCCGTGCTTCATCCTGAACCGGATCGCCCGAGGCAGCGATGTCACCGCCGGCTTTTCCTAGAACTTTCACGATCGCGTCTTTCGCGTCCGTGGATTTGATTGCCTCGACCAGTGCTGTCATTGCCTCCTCGGGCGAAGCGAAAGCTGCCGCCTTTTGCGCAGCGGCGGGCGAGACAATGGCCGAACCGATGACGGCTGCGGTCAAGATGGCTCTCAGTGGGTGGGCAAATGTGCGGCGCATTGTTTGAGCTCCGATATTTGTTGGGACAACGACGACGGCTAAGGCGTGCGGCCAAGACCGCTCACCGCCTTCGTCCGCCACCCCCACCACCACGTTTGGCGCCACCTCCGCCGCCGCCCGCTCTGGCTTGCGGATGCGACCGCGCGGCAGCACGGCTCGCGCCGCCACGGTCAGCGTGCTTTTGAACCTGCGCCTTTGGCTTGACGTCGAGCGCCTTCGCTGCAGGTTTCGATGCAACCTTCGGAGGGGCGCGCGTAGGTGCCTTCGCCTTGAGATCTTTGGTGGCCGGCCGATCGATGGACTTGTCCCTGGCCTTGTCGCCGACGCGGTCCCCGCCTTTATCCTTGAGCTTGTCGCCCGTTCGATCGCCGGCCTTATCTTTGAAATTATCTCCCGAAATGCCGCCGGCTTTGTCCTTGAATTTGTCCCCGCCACCGTCGCCAAGCTTGTCCTTCACCCGGTCGACATCGCGAGTCTTGTCGAGCCCACCTTTGTCGAGCCCACCCTTGTCGAAGCCGCTGAAGTCTTTGTTCTTGTCGCGCAGTTTGTCGTTCTTCGCGTACTTCTCGCGCGTGGTCTTGTCGCGATAGGGCACGGCCCCGCGATGCGCCGCGTTGTGTTCCCAGCGGTTGTTGTTGATCGGCGGACGATTGATGTTGATGTTGTTGTATCGGTTCACGTCGATATCGATATGGCCGCCGCGCCAATTGAAATTGTTCCAGCCCCAGATCTGATTGGCGACAGCAAATCCAGCGCCCCAGTACAGACCGTTGACGAAAGTCGCACCCGGATAATAGTTCCAATAATACGGCGGATAGGCCGGATACCACCACGGCCCATAGACAACCGTGGGCTGATACACGGGCACATAGACATACTGCGGGCTAGCCGGCTGGATGACGATGTATTCCGTTCGCGTTTCGGTGTTGGTCTCTCTCTTGACGGTCTGCTGCTTGTTGCTCTTCAGGTTACCCGCCGCTTCCGCTTTCTGCCGCAGGAATTGTACGCGCGCGAAAACATCGTCTTCCTGTGCCAGGAACGCGTCTCCGAGGCTTTGCGTCCAGTCGAGCTTGTCACTCATCGTCTCGATGACTTCGGGAAACTGCGTGAGGGCCTTGACGCTCGGATCCCATGCCTTTGGCTCAAGCGCCTTGGCCAGCGCGTCTCCCGTCAGTTTTTTGTTGGCTGCTTCTTTGCGCCACCGAGCCGCCTGCACGACATCGAGCGGATAGGTCGCTGCCATCAGCACGTTGGCCAGCAGCTCATCTGGATAGAGCGCAACCGGAGCCAGCATTTGATCAAGTTGTTCAGTGCTGAATGTCTTCGCTGCCTCGTCCTGGGCATAGGCTGCCGGCACGAAGACATGTGTGAAAACCGTGAATAACAGCATCAGCCGAATGGCAGCTTTGAGCAGCACTTTGCCCTCCATCAAGATTTGTCGTGAAGGCTTATCCGTGGTTGTCACGCGACGATTTGATCAAAAACAAATTCTTCGCTTCTGGGGAAAATCAGTTTCCTGATTACGGGATCACTGACTTTCAATGCTTTGTTAACCTCGCCGTAGGCTTAAGTTTGTATATTGGCAAGCTCGATTTCGTAACGAACCGGCAACCTGGGTGGCGGACATTCGAGCTTCCGCCACACTTGTGTGCGATCAATCTTCTGGTCGATCCGCCCGACAATGAATTAAGGTGTTTCTTTGCTGCGCCGCATCCTGGCCATCTCTGTCCTGCTCGTACCAGCCGCACTTGCGGCTGAACCGACGAAGCTCGGCGGCAGCGACATCAAGGAGACGTTTACCGGTTCGCGCATCGAACTCGATACGCCGCTGGGCACAACGATACCGATCCAATTCACCGGGGACGGCCTCATGACCGGCAACGCCGGGAGCCTCGCTTCCGTACTGGGTGCCCAGAACGACCGCGGCCGCTGGTGGGTAAAAGGCGACCGCCTTTGCTACAAATGGTTTCGCTGGTTTGACGCCGAAGAGCAGTGCCTGTCGATCCATATGAACGACAAGCGCGTCCACTGGCGCACTGACGACGGCAAAAAGGGAACCGCCACAATCGTCGAGCGTCCGGCCGCCGTGGTTGCTGAAGCAGGCACTCTTGCGGTGCCAACGGCCAAGCCGTCGCTGCGCACCGAGCTGGCGAGCCTGGCGCCATCCACGCGAGACGAACTACGCGTCCCGGTTTTGAAATCTCCTCCCAGACTTGTTGTCCGCCAGAAGTCGGCCGCTGAACAACTTAACATTCCAGACGAAGCGCCCACCGACCGAAGTCTCTTTTTCGTCGGCCTTGGCTTATCCCACGCCCTACAATCGCAATTTGGAATTGCAACCGCGCAAGCGGCAGAAATAGCGCCCGCCGCAAAGCGTCTCAAGAAGGCCGCTGCGAAACCGCAGGCTGCCCCGCTTAAGAAAGTGGTCTCGGCGTCCGCCACTATGCCGCCATCGCCGCCGGCCCATTCCTATCCGGAACCGAATGATAAGGCGCGATTACCGACCGCGTCTCTGCCGGTTTCTTTCAGCGTCTATGGTGTCGGCGAGGATGATGTCTTGAATATGCGCAGCGGACCATCCGAAGATTATGCGATCGTCGGCGTCATTCCTCCAAACGGTCGCGGTGTTCGGATGATCGGCGGCTGCATTGCCCTGTGGTGCGAGATTCAGTTTCGCAATACACGCGGATGGGTCAATCGCTACTATCTCTCCCAGAACTAAGACCGCCTCGAAGGCGAGTGCGATAATCGTCAATCCAGCCCGCACTTTGCGCCCATC
This sequence comes from Hyphomicrobium sp., assembly GCA_022844105.1. GTDB lineage: Bacteria > Pseudomonadota > Alphaproteobacteria > Rhizobiales > Hyphomicrobiaceae > JAGVSR01. The sequence continues at coordinate 79,038 of JALHMJ010000005.1, forward strand.
GCTCACTGAAATACGACGCGTTCAGTTTAAGCATAAGACAATGAATCACCACACAAAAGTCATAGTTTGACGCAATGCAAAAAACGACAATTCAGGGGTTGTCAATCACAAAGTGAAGTTCTCACTTTTTAATAACTAAAAAAGATGCTAATAGGCAACAATCGACGGTCGTGACGTTTTGATGTGATCGTAAGTTGTTGTGAGTACCCCTGCGATGGATTTAGCCCCTTCGGATACGACGTCAGCGAACGCTGTCGACATTGCCCACGTTTGCGAACCTTTTGTCGTGCCGATCGCCCGAAGCCTGCAGGCGGCTACCGTTGTTGATGGCAACGAAGTAGCCTTGGAGCGCGGGGCAATTCTCTTTCGTGAAGGTGACCTGAAGGACAGCGTTTATCGGCTGGAATCCGGCATCCTGTGTATTACGGCTCGCCGGTCCAGCGGTCCGCCTCGTGTGCTGGAAATGGTGTTTCCGGGCACCCTGATAGGGCTGGGCTTCCTGGAGCGCCATATTCATAGCGCCATGGCCGTCGTCGCCAGCCGTCTCACGGTGTTTCCGTTGAGCGCAGTCGCAGAACTTTGCAACGCTTCGCCCGAGGCGCGCGACCGGCAAGCGCTGTCCACCGAGCGGGAATTCGCCGCTCGCCGCCGCGAACTCGTCCCTGACAGCAATGAACTGCCGGTCCGCCGCGTCGCAGCCTTTCTGGCTTCGATGCATCACATGAACAAGCGCGAAGGCCGGAACCCCGACCTTATTGAAGAGTTCTTGAACGCGGGCGATGTCGCCGCATTTCTTGACCTCGATGTGGAGGCTCTCGCCCGCGCCCTGACCGATCTCTTCGATCGTGGCTTGGTCGTGCGCGCCGAGAGTGGTGGGCTCATTCTGCTTGATGCCCAAGCTTTGGACGAGCTCGCCAGCTGAACCTGAGGTCCGGAATTGGTATCGGTGTCATGCGTCGCTTGTCCCAACTATGCCTTGCGCTGATCGGCGTTTGCGTTCTTGCCGCTGACCCGGCGAGTGCTCAATCGTTGAATCTGTTTGGTGGCTGGGACGACGACCCTTCGTGGCCAGGCGACGCACGCCGTGCGCCTCAGTCTGCTCCAAAAACCAACAACTATGGCGGTGGTGGTAACTTTTTCGGCTTTGGCCCCGGACCGGGCGATCCCTTTCCGGCACTCATGGAAGGTGGCGGCCGGCCTATGATTGTTGGTCACGCGCCGCCGATCGTCCCATTTTATTCAGGCGAAAAACCCGGCACGATCCTCGTCGACAATTCCAAGCGTCGTCTGTACCTCGTACTTGATCAGGACGAGGCTTACGAATATCCGATCTCTGTCGGCCGCGACGGGTTCACCTGGACCGGCACTGAAACGATCAGCCGTGTCGCGGATTGGCCGGACTGGATTCCACCCCCCGAAATGCGCCAGCGCGACCCGCGCCTGCCGGAGCGGATGTATGGCGGCATTAAAAATCCGCTGGGCGTCAAAGCACTCTTTCTTGGCAATACCCTGTACCGCATTCACGGCACCAACGACCCCAAAACGATCGGCTACGCGGCCTCGTCCGGCTGCTTTCGCATGATGAACGACCACGTCGTCCATCTAGCCGCACTGGTCAATGTTGGCACCGTCGTGAAGGTCATGGAAGCCGTGCCGCAGATCGATCAGGTCGCGGACGTGCCTTGGCGCGCGCAGCCGTCGGCATTGGGCGCAGGTGCGGCAAAAATCTATCGCGACCGATAGTCCGAAATCTGGCTAGGCGCACGCGAATGCCGGGGCGTCCGGCCAGAACACGCGCGCGCGCTTGCTGATCAGCGCCGCGTCCGACGCAGAGGTCAAAAGCTGCAACGCTCCGCCATCCCCAGCAACGAAGTGTGGGTGGCGTTGAAGGTAGTCCTCCAAGCTATCCGCAACAATTTCCGGCTGTGAAAGTATGCGCGTTGCCGCCGGCAGGTGCCGCCGGAACAGATGCTCCACCAGTGGAAAATGGGTGCAGCCGAGGATCGCGCGATCGGGCGCTTTTCCACCCGTTTGGGCCATGACACCCGCAATGCCGTCAGCGACGAGTCGGTCCAGGTCCGCTTCCGGTGCCGCCTCCTCAATGGCGCCGGCAAGGTTCGAACAGATCTGCTGCACCACCGTCACCTTCGGTGTCCGCTTGCGGATCTCTTCGGGATAAACACCGGCCATGACCGTGCGCGTCGTTCCGAATACGGCAATCGTATCGGTCAGATTCTTTTGCGGATATTGCGGGGTTGTGACCGACCACGGCGTCTGCGTCGCTGCTTCCACGGTCGGCGCGACGATGCCGAGAACGTTGTGGCCCTGAGCCTTCCAAGCCGACCCTGGCAGCCAGCCCTGCTGCAACTGCCGTGCGGCGACCGCCGTCGCCGTATTGCACCCGAGCACGACGAGACGTGCCCCGCGTTCAAACAGCGCTTCCGTTGCCGCCCGCGTCAGGTCCACGATCTCAGCCGACGACCGGTTGCCGTACGGCACGTTTTTATGGTCGCCGTAATACGTGAAGGATGCCGCAGGAAAGCGCGAAACGAGCGCCTTCAGCACCGTCAGTCCACCCAGCCCGGAATCGAACACCCCAATCATGGCCGACTGAATGCGCTGGTCGGCGTGGCGCCGTCAAGGCAGCGCCGCTCGTTGACTGGGCGCTATTCTGCCGCTTCACCCGGTGTGCGGCCCTTGGCGGCGACCGACTGCTCCTGCTCGGCCGCCTTCAACTGTTCCAGCGTCGGCATCGACACGGTATTATAGCCGCAGTCGACGAAGTGCACTTCACCCGTCACGGCTCCAGACATCGGCGACAGCAGGTAGAGTGCCGAACCCCCGACTTCATCTAGCGTTGGCGTGCGCCGCAGCGGCGAATTTTCTTTCTGATAATTGAAAATCACGCGCGCGTCGCTAACTCCGGCGCCCGAAAGCGTCCGCATTGGACCTGCCGACACGGCGTTCACGCGAATACCCTGGGGACCGAGGTCGGCCGCGAGGTAGCGGACGGAGGCTTCCAATGCGGCTTTGGCGACGCCCATCACGTTGTACGAGGGGACCCACCGCGTCGCGCCGCCATAGGTAAGCGTAATGAGTGAACCGCCATTCGGCATCACATCCGCCGCTCGCTTGGCGATCTCGGTGAATGAGAAGCACGAAATCACCATCGTATTGGTGAAGTTCTCGCGCGTCGTATCCGCATAGCGTCCTGACAGTTCGCGAGGATCGGAAAAGGCGAGTGCGTGGACGACGAAATCGAGGCCGCCCCACTCGGTCTTGATGCGATTGAAAACGCGGTCGACGCTTTCCAGGTCGAGGACGTTGCATTCCTCGATCAGCTTCGACCCCAGACTTTCCGCCAGCGGCACCGCCCGGCGCCCGAAAGCGCCACCCTGGTAGGTGAAAGCGAGTTCCGCGCCCTGCCCGGCCAGGATGCGCGCGATGCCCCACGCGATCGACCGGTCGTTGGCGACGCCCATGATCAGTCCGCGCTTGCCAGCCATCAGCGGCTGCGGCTTGGTGAGGTCGATGTCGGACATGGGAGGCCTCGTTTTGGCGCCTGGCGCGCGGCCGCGGATCTCGAACCAGCCGGCGCCTTGCTTGTAGAGTTTCATCGGCACGACCTTCGGACAATCGGGCGCGGGACATCGTCGTCCCGCCCCCGAACTGCCGTTAGAGGGTCGCGTCTTTAACCATCATGCCGGCGGAACACGAGAGTTGCATTTGTTCCACCAAATCCGAAGCTGTTCGACATCACACAGTTAAGTGCAATATCGTCGATACGTTTGCGCGCGATCGGCACATCGGCGAAGGCCGGATCAATCTCTTCGATATTCGCGCTTTCGCAGATAAAACCGTTTTTCATCATGAGCAGGCAGAAAATCGCTTCCTGCACACCGATAGCGCCAAGCGAATGGCCCGAGAGGGCCTTCGTCGCCGCGATGTGGGGGATGTTGGCGCCAAAAACGTCGCGGATCGCTGCGATTTCGCGCTCGTCACCGACCGGGGTGCCGGTGCCGTGCGGATTGATGTAATCGACGGTGGGAACGCCCTTGCCGTCCAAGCCCTTCAAGGCGAGTTTCATGCACCGCGCGGCGCCTTCGCCGGACGGTGCCACCATGTCAAATCCGTCGGACGTGGCGCCGTAACCGGCAACTTCGCCATAGATTTTCGCACCGCGGGCTTTCGCATGGTCCAGTTCTTCAAGGACCACTACACCGGCGCCGCCGGCGATCACGAAGCCGTCGCGATTTTTGTCGTAAGCCCGCGAGGCTTTCTCGGGCGTAGCATTGTAGCGGGTGGACATCGCGCCCATGGCATCGAACAGGTTCGACAGCGTCCAATCGAGTTCTTCGCAGCCGCCCGCGAAGATGATGTCTTGCTTGCCCCATTGAATGAGTTCGGCGGCGTTTCCGATGCAGTGCGCGCTCGTCGCGCAGGCCGACGAAATCGAATAGTTGACGCCCTTGATCTGAAACGCGGTCGCGAGCGCCGCAGACGGCCCCGAACACATGGCCTTGGGCACTTCAAACGGACCGATTTTTTTCGGGCCGCCGGATTTCAGCGTCGTTTCCGCTGCTTCAACAATGGCGCGTGTCGACGGTCCGCCGGAGCCAACAATAATGCCGGTCCGCTCGTGAACGACATCACCCGCGTCCAGCCCGGCATCGCGAATAGCTTGATCCATCGCGATGTAGTTCCACGCCACGCCGGCATTCATAAAGCGCTTTGGCTTGCGCGGCACCAACCCTTCCCAGTCGAGGACCGGCGCCCCGTGAACCTGACACTTGAAGCCAAGCTCGGCGTACGTCTCTGCCCGCGAAATACCGGATTTGGCCTCGCGCAGGTTCGCCACCACCTCCTGGGTGTTGTTCCCGATCGAGGAGACGATACCCATCCCGGTGACGACCACGCGCCGCATGCGCTCAATACCCCTGGTTGTTGTCGACTAGTCTGGCAGCGCTTGTCGCGCAGGTTGGTCCCGCTGGCAACCGGCTAGCTCTCGCTGGCCTTGAGCAGAACCCGCAGGTTCCGGGCGGTGTAGATGACTTCGCCATCGGCAATCAATTCGCCTTCGGCTTCCGCCAGCTTGAGTTTGCGCGTGTTGATGACCCGCTTGACGTTGACGACGTACTGCACATGCTTGGTTTGCGGGGTAATTTCCTTCTTGAAATTGACTTCGCCCACGCCGGCGGCGCGGCCCCGGCCGGTCAAACCCAACCAGCCCAGATAAAACCCCGTGAGCTGCCAGAGCGCGTCAAGACCCAGGCATCCCGGCATCACCGGGTCACCCTGGAAGTGGCAATCGAAAAACCAATTGAGCCGGTCGCTGCCCGCCACTTTCAACTCGGCGACAACATGCCCCTTACCGTGCGATCCGCCCTCCTCGCCGATGTGCGAAATGCGGTCGAACATCAACATGGGTGGCAGCGGCAACTGAGCGTTGCCGGGTCCGAAGAGTTCGCCCCGGCCGCACGCCAGCAGGTCTTCGAATTCGTAGCTCGCCTGGCGTTCGGCCATTTCTGCAATGCCCCCTTCTCGTCAACGGGCCCCGTTCGGGCATCGCCCACGGTTTTCCTTTTATTAATCTCCAGCCGTTCAAACGGGAAACGGGGTCAAGGTCAAGCACGGTGGGTCTGCCGGACCCGATGCCGCGTCCTTGACAACCCGGGTCGACCCACAGTTGCAGCCGGGTGGCGACACATCTATACTAAGAGGACACCGGGTAGGCTCGGGCGTGCTACGATCCTTGTTGCCGCCCGCCTTCGGCCGCTTTCGAGTGTAAACTTGGCCTTTGAACCAAGTGCGGGAGAGTTGTGGAAAAAGAAGCCGATATCAGCACCACTCCGATTGTCGAACGCCTCCGGATTGCCGGTTTGCGGCCGACGCGGCAACGGGTGTTGCTGGCCGAATTGCTGTTCTCGCAGGGCGATCGCCACGTTTCCGCGGAAATGCTGCACGGTGAGGTCATAGGCGTCGGCGAGCAGGTGTCGCTAGCCACCGTCTACAACACGTTGCACCAGTTCACGGGTGCCGGTCTGCTGCGCGAACTCGCCATCGATGGCTCGAAGGCCTTTTTCGACACCAACGTTTCAAACCACAATCATTTCTTCATCGAGGAACGCGGCGAACTCATCGACATCTCCGGCGAGCAGATTCGCGTCGATGGCTTACCCGAGCCGCCGCCCGGAATGCGCATTTCACACATCGATGTGGTCGTGCGCCTCGTGGCCGACAAGAAAAAGTAAGCTGCCGTCTCCGGTCCGCTACTTGATAATCTCGCCGGGATAAATGCCCCAGAGCTTGCTCTGGGCGACATAGCCCTTGAAGATTTCGACCGTTACAAAACACCAGCGGCTATCGCAGCTCTGCAGATTGGCAATGACACCGGCCTCGACAAGCGCGGTCGCCGTCGCCCGTTCGCTGTCGTCCGCCTTCAACTCGAGTTTGGGCGGCGCGGTCCCAGGCTTGACATCCCACGGCAACACCTGCGCGGTGCGCCGGCCCGAAAGGAGAGTCTGGCTTACCCAGCCCGTCACTCCCTCTGCGTCGCGCACTTCCCGCCAGCTTTCGTATTCTTTGATAATCTCCACCGGCAGGCCGGCGCGACGAAAAACCCACTGGGTGGGATAGTCCTTGCCCGGCCCGGAGCGCAAGTTCACTTCATCCGATTTCAGACTGACGAAGCGCGGCAGCGGCAATCCGCTGACTGGCCCCTTTTGCGCATCGGCGGATTGCGCCTGCCCCGCTTCCGAGATTGCCGAAAGGGTGCAAACTAACACTGCCGCGCCCGCAAACCGAGTTCCCCGCCTCACGCCTAGTCCTCCATGCTGCGCTGCGGTTGCCACAGCGCTGTGACCACCGCAAGGCGGGAGCTTCTCAAATCAGCGCCAGAGCACTTTGTTTTCCCGTCATCCTTCTGTTAGACACGGGATCATCGAGGGACCAGCGCGTACCACGGCCGGTCGAACGGGCGCACATGCATCCGGTCGGCCGCGGCGGCGGGCCCTCTGACCTGCCCTGGCCACGGATCATTTCATGCCCGCAAACACCAAAAAGCCAATCGTCATTGTCACGCGCAAACTCCCCGACATCGTGGAAACGCGCATGCGCGAACTGTTCGACGCCCGGCTCAATGTCGACGACCGCCCGCTGTCGCATGCCGACCTCGTCGAAGCAGCCAAGATCGCTGACGTCATCGTGCCGACCGTGACCGACCGCATCGATCGCGGCATTCTCTCCCAGGCCGGTCCACAGCTCCGTCTGATCGCCAATTTCGGCACCGGCGTCGATAACATCGATCTCGACACCGCGCGCAACCGCGCCATCACCGTCACCAACACGCCAGGCGTGCTGACCGAAGATACCGCCGACATGACCATGGCGCTGATCCTCGCGGTGCCGCGCCGCGTGGCGGAAGGTGCCACCTACCTGAAGGACGCAAAGTCGAGCTGGCCCGGCTGGTCGCCGACATGGATGCTCGGCCATCGCATCTTCGGCAAGCGCCTCGGCATTATCGGCATGGGCCGCATCGGCACCGCCGTGGCCCAGCGAGCCAAGGCGTTCGGTTTGCAGATCCATTATCACAACCGCAAGCGCGTCTCCCCCGCCATCGAGCAGGAATTGGAGGCAACGTACTGGGAAAGCCTCGATCAGATGCTGATCCGCATGGACATCGTCTCGGTCAACTGCCCGCATACCCCGGCCACCTATCACCTGCTGTCCGCCCGGCGCCTGAAGCTCTTGAAGCCGACGTCCTACATCGTCAACACCGCGCGCGGTGAAGTCATCGATGAGAATGAACTTGCGCGCATGATCGAGGCCGGCTCCATCGCTGGCGCCGGTCTCGACGTGTTCGAGCACGAGCCGTCAATCAATCCCAAGCTGCTGGCGTCTGACCGCGTCGTCGCGCTTCCGCACATGAGCTCGGCGACAATCGAAGGCCGCATCGAAATGGGCGAGAAGGTTATTATCAACGTCAAGGCCTTCCTCGACGGCCATGCGCCGCCGGACAAGGTTCACCCCGCGATGTTCTGAGAACCCACCGGCCGGACGCGCACCTCCCCCGTGGCCTAAACGCCGGCCGAAAACATCGACGAGCCTTTGCCCAGATAGGCGTCATAGCACGACGCAATGGCGCGCACGAACGGCTGGCCGAGCGGCGTCACGCGGAAACCGTCGGGCGTCTTCTGCACGAGGCCCTCTGCCTCGGCCGCAACGAGTTCGTCGGCTTTTTTCGATATTGTTCGGGGGCCATCGGTACCACTCAACTCTTGGCATTAAATGGCAGGACGTTGCCGCTTGCAGCGGATTGTTCCCCGACGGAATGCACTGCACCGGAATTCGGACATGCTTCGCACACGCCGCCTGCCGATCGCGCGCTACGGATTGCGAGAATTGATTGATGCGAGCAGCGGGGATGGTCGCTTGTCATGATCCAGGCTTGCAGCGCCGCAAGATCCGCGGCCGTCAGCGCCTGCCGCGCCCTGGGCAGCACCACGCGGTCTTCCCACGCAATATGACGGCGTTGACTGTCGAAATAGCCACGCAGCATATAGCCAAGCATATTTGGATTGCTGGCAAAGCCGTCGGTCGCCGCGGTGCGCAAGGCGTCGATCAGTTCGACGCTTGCTGCTCCGTCGCGATCATGCTCTTCCTCAAGACACGCCAGCGCCGCGTTGAGCGGATCGTCTTCGCCCACCCTGAGGCGCAGCCGGGGAAATAGCGCCTCCTCCTCTAGTCGCATATGCCGAGGAACGCTGCCTTCGAGAATTGACACGGCGATCAGCGCTAGGGCCTTATCAAAATTGTGCGGCAAACCGTCCGCGAGCGCTTCGAGTAGATCGCATAGTTCGCGCTGCAGGGCATGTTCCTCTTCGATCAGCCCAATCGGATCGGGTGTTCGACAGGCGGAACCTGCAGCTTGGCTGAGGTCCGGCGCGTGCGGCGGGTCGTTTGATTCTGACATGGTGTGCCCCGTGTGGACCCGGCTGGTAAACGGCGATCCCTGTGCGACGATCTCAACCGTTGTTGGCGGGGGCGTCGTTGATCCAGGTCAAGGCTGAACGGGCGCTCTTGCACGACTAGATTGAGAAAGACCACAATGCACTCCGACGAGGGCGCCGGACGTGCAAGATAGGTCGAGCGAATTGATGACTCGCGAAATGCAGCATCGCGAAATGAAGGAGGGGAAATCGTGTCAGGCATAACGGCCGAAAAGCCGGCTCTTGGTAATGCGCTCGCCATGGGCAGCGCGGTCGTGTTCGCAGCTCTTGGGTTGTTCCTGGCGCTTCAGGGCGTTGATCCCGTAATGAACCTGCACGGCGTCTTCCTGGCGCTAGCAAGTGTTCTGGCGCTGATCTACATTTTTACGCACCCTTCCGATGACAGCGGCGGCTACCTCGATGGCCCGATCCGCGTCGCGACGCTGGCCGCCGTCTTCTGGGGCGTCATCGGCTTCACGGCTGGCGACTTCATCGCCTGGCAGCTCGCGTTTCCCGCGCTCAACTTCGATCTCCCGTGGACGACGTTCGGCCGCCTGCGTCCTCTGCACACCTCCGCCGTCATCTTTGCCTTCGGTGGCAATGTGCTTCTGGCCACGTCGTTCTACGTCGTCCAGCGCACCTGCCGCGCGCGCATGCCGGGCCGCTGGGGGCCATGGTTCGTCATCTGGGGCTACCAGCTCTTTATCGTCCTCGCCGCCACGAGCTATATCCTCGGCGCGACGCAGGGCAAGGAGTACGCCGAGCCCGAATGGCATGTCGATTTGTGGCTGACGATCGTTTGGGTCGCCTACCTGCTCGTCTTCCTCGGAACGCTATGGAAGCGCGAAGAGCCGCACATCTATGTGGCCAACTGGTTCTATCTTGCCTTCATCGTGACCGTTGCGATGCTCCATATCGTCAATAACTTGGCGGTCCCCGTCTCGTTCCTGGGCGTCCACAGCTATCCGGTGTTCGCCGGCGTGCAAGGTGCCATGACGCAATGGTGGTACGGCCACAACGCGGTGGGCTTCTTCCTCACCGCCGGCTTCCTCGGCATCATGTATTATTTCGTGCCCAAGCGCGTGGAGCGGCCGGTCTATTCCTATCGCCTTTCGATCGTTCACTTTTGGTCCCTGATCTTCCTCTACATTTGGGCGGGCCCCCACCACTTGCATTACACAGCACTTCCCGAATGGGCGCAGACCCTCGGTATGACCTTCTCGATCATGCTCTGGATGCCATCCTGGGGTGGCATGATCAACGGCCTGATGACGCTCTCGGGCGCCTGGGACCGCCTGCGCACCGATCCCGTCGTGCGTCTCCTCGTGGTGTCGATCGCTTTCTACGGCATGTCGACCTTCGAAGGGCCGCTGATGTCGATCAAGGCCGTGAACTCGCTCTCCCACTATACGGACTGGACGATCGGCCACGTGCACTCTGGCGCGCTGGGCTGGGTCGGCATGGTCTCGTTCGGCGCCATCTACTGCCTCGTACCCTGGCTGTGGAAGCGCGAAGGTCTCTACTCCATCAAGCTGGTGGAATGGCACTTCTGGCTCTCGACCATCGGCATTGTCCTCTACATCACCTCGATGTGGGTCGCCGGGATCACGCAGGGCCTGATGTGGCGCGCCTACGACAACTTGGGTTTCCTCAAGTACTCGTTCATCGAGACCGTTGAAGCAATGCACTGGCCCTACATCATCCGCGCCGTCGGCGGCCTCCTGTTCGTCATCGGTGGATTTGTGATGGCCTACAACGTCTGGCGCACGGTGCGCGGTGATCAACCGGTCGATCTCAAGGATCAGCCGCGCGTCGCAGCCGCCCCCGAACTTCGTCACGGCGTCGCTGCAGTGCCGGCCGAGTAAGAAGGATATCGATCCATGAACCATGGTATTTTCGAAAAGAACTCGCTCATCCTTCTGATCGGCATTCTTATCGTCGTGTCGATTGGCGGCATCGTCCAGATCGCGCCGCTGTTCATGCTCTCTTCGACCATCGAAAAGGTCGAAGGCATGCGGCCCTACTCACCTCTGGAGCAGGCCGGGCGCGACATCTACATCCGCGAAGGATGCTACAACTGCCACAGCCAGATGATCCGCTCGCTCCGCGATGAAGTGGAGCGCTACGGTCACTACTCGTTGGCCGCCGAGAGCATGTACGACCACCCGTTCCAGTGGTCGTCGAAGCGCACCGGTCCCGACCTCGCCCGCATCGGCGGCAAATATTCCGATGCCTGGCATACCGACCACATGCGCGAACCCAAGTCGGTTGTTCCAGCTTCAATCATGCCGGCCTATCCGCACCTGGAAAAAACCCCGCTCGATTATTCCAACATTCAGGAAAAGCTGAAGACACTGCAGTTCATCGGCGTCCCTTATACGGACGAGATGATCGCCAAGGCCGCCGCTGACGTCGAAGCGCAGATCAATCCCGATACGAAGGCCGCCACGGAGTTAGTGGCCCGCTATCCCAAAGCCCAGGTGCGCAATTCGACGGGCAATCTCCCGGCGACAGCGTCAAGCCGACCGAACTTGATGCCCTCGTCGCCTATCTTCAGATGCTCGGTACGCTCGTCGACTTCACGAAGTTCGACGCCAGCGGTCCGAACCTGCGCTGAGGAGGAGTCGCCATGACCTATCAGGATGCGCAGGTCTGGTCGCAGTTGGCCGCGCTGGTGATCTTTATCAGCCTCGCCATCGGCATCGCGATCTACACCTTCCGGCCCGCAAACAAGGCCAAATTCGAGCGAGCGGCTCGTCTGCCGCTCCAGTCCGATGACAACGATGAAACGGTGAAATAAAAATGGCTGGGCATAAGCGCATAGACGAGGTGACGGGCGTTGAAACCACCGGGCATGTCTGGGACGGCGATCTGCAAGAGTTGAACAAGCCGCTGCCGCGTTGGTGGCTGTATGTATTCTACGCCTGCGTCGTCTGGGCGATTGGCTACTGGATGGTCTACCCCGCCTGGCCGACACTCTCTGGCTATACCCAGGGTTACCTGGGTTACAGTCAGCGCGGGCAGCTGGCCAAAGACGTTGCGGCCGCGAAAGCCGCGCAGGAAACCTTTCGCCAGGCCATCGCCGCCACGCCGATCACGGACGTCCAAGGTAAGGAAGACCTGTTTCAGTTCGCTCTTGCCGGTGGCGCTGCCGCATTCGGCGACAACTGCTCGGGCTGCCACGGTCGCGGTGCTCAAGGCGCCGTCGGATACCCGAACCTGAATGACGACGATTGGATCTGGGGTGGATCTCTAGAGCAGATCGAACACACCATCGCCTACGGCATCCGCAACGGCAACGAACAGGCGCGCAACACTCCGATGCCGCGTTTCGGTCTCGACGGCGTGCTCGAACCCGCAGCGATCGCCGACGCCGCCAACTACGTTCGTGCGCTGTCGGACCCAGACGGCGTCGACAAGGCAGCCGCCGAACGCGGCAAGGCAACTTTTGCCGAGCAGTGCGCCGCCTGTCATGGCGAAAACGGGCAGGGTAACTTGGAACTAGGCGCCCCCAACCTGTCCGACGGCATATGGCTGTATGGCGGCTCGCAGGAAGCGGTAACGCAAAGTATTGTCACCGGCCGCGGTGGCGCCATGCCGCCATGGTTGACCCGGCTCGACCCGGTGACAGTGAAAATGCTCGCCGTCTACGTTCATTCTCTGGGTGGCGGCAAATAGCCCCGCTGCCGGGCTCTCCCGCCGCATTGCCGAGACGAGGATCGCTTCGGATATGAACACCATGGAAACTCCAGGCCCGTTCAAGCCCGAAGATTTTCTCGTCGAGGCGGCGCCCGGAGTTGCTCGCCACGATATTGATGCCGTGCGCCAGCCAAACGCCCGCCGCTCCAAGGCGGACGACGAGGCTGTCGGCAGCTGGGCCGGCAAACCCGCGATCTATCCTAAACTTGCACGCGGTATCTTCCGGAACGTCAAGTGGATCGTGATGGCGGTTACGCTCGGCATTTACTACGTGCTGCCGTGGATACGTTTCGATCGCGGCGCAGGCCTTCCCGACCAGTTTTTTCTTGTCGATTTCGCCAACCAGCGCCTGCTCCTCGGCCCGCTCGAAATCTGGGCCCAGGAATTTTATTACATCACCGGACTGCTCATCATCTCCGCGCTCGGTCTCTTCCTTGTTACGTCCATCGCCGGCCGCGTTTGGTGTGGCTACACGTGCCCGCAGACCGTCTGGACTGACTTGATGATCGTCGTTGAACGGTTTTGGCAGGGTGATCGAAACACCCACATGCGCCGCGACCAGAATGGCTGGACCTTTGACCGTGTCTGGCGCAAGGCCGCCACACACGTTTCGTGGCTGCTCATCGGTCTTTTCACGGGTGGCGCGCTGGTCTTCTACTTCCGCGATGCGCCGACGTTGGCCAATGAGCTTCTCACCGGCACCGCCCCGATGGTGGCTTACGCCTTCGTCGGCATCTTCACGTTGACGACCTACCTGCTGGGCGGCATCGCCCGCGAGCAGGTCTGCATTTACATGTGCCCCTGGCCACGCATCCAGGGCGCCATGCTCGATCATCATAGTCTGATCATATCCTACCGCGATGTGCGCGGCGAACCACGTTCCCCGCATAAGAAGGGCGACACCTGGGATGGCCGCGGCGACTGCATTGATTGCAAAGCCTGCGTTGCCGTCTGCCCGATGGGCATCGATATCCGCAACGGGCCACAGCTTGAATGCATTCAGTGCGCGCTATGCATAGATGCCTGCAACGACATCATGGACAAGATCGACCGTCCGCGCGGCCTCATTGCCTACACCACCGAGCGCAACCAGGAGAGCAGGACGTCCGGCCCGCGCGACGGACTTCGCATCGTGCGCCCGCGCACCATCCTTTATTCCGTGGCCATCGCCATTGTCGGTGCCGCCATGCTTTGGGCGCTGCTCAATCGTTCAAGCGTCGATGTCACGGTCATTCCTGACCGCAACCCGCTGTTTGTTAAACTTTCGAATGGCGGCATTCGCAACGGCTACACGGTGAAGATCGCCAATAAGCATCAGACGCCGCGCCGGTTCAAGATCGACGTCGCCGGGATCGATGGTCTCGCCACGACGATTATTGGCCACGACGACCAGAGCGTTCCGATCGAAGTCGGGCCTTCCAACGTCAAAGCTCTAAAACTTTTCGCCGCCCTGCCGCGCGATAAAGCCAAGGCGCTGGCCTCGGATTCAACACCCCTCACGGTCACCGTCACCGAGATCGACGGTGCCGCCACTTCAAGCCGTGATACAAGCTTCCGGAGCCCTGGCCCATGAGCACGATTTTCTCGAACGCAGGCTCCGAAGCCGCCACACCAAAACCCCGGCCCGCCAAGAAGATGCGCAAGGAAGTCACTGGACGCCATGTTCTCTATCTGATGCTCGGCTTCTTCGCCGTCATCATCGCGACGGACTCATTCCTCGTCTACAAAGCCATCTCCACGTTTGGCGGCATCGAAACCGATGACGCCTACCGAAAAGGTCTGGCCTACAATGACCGCATCGCCGAAGAGCGCGCCCAGGCTGCACTTGGTTGGACAAAGGACGCGCGCCTCGATGCCGAACGCGGCGAACTGCGCCTGACCGTCCGCGATAAAAACCAAAAAGGTATCGGTGGGCTGCAGATCACGGCGGTGTTTGGCCGGCCCGCCACGAACACGCACGACCGGACGCTGAAGCTCACGCAGATCGGTGACGGCGAATACATGGCGATCCTCGGCACCATCGAACCGGGCAACTGGGTGGCAACGATTGCAGCACGCGAGGCGCTGAGCGGCTCCGACCGCGTTGTTTATCAATCGAAGGTGCGGCTATGGAAGGCGCCGTAAGGGCCCAGACGGCTGACCCCGGCTCCCCTGAGTCCAACGCCGCGCCTGCGCCGGCGCGCGAAACGCACGTATTCACCGCGCCTGAGATCATGTGCGGCGGCTGCCTGAAAACGATCGAAACCGCACTCGCCGACACGCCAGGCGTAGACAGCGCCCGTGCCAATCTCTCGGCGCGGCGGGTCACCGTCACGTTCGATCCTGCGGTCACCTCGCCCGAACTCGTCGTCGTGGCCATCAAACGCGCCGGCTTCTCGGCGGCCCCGCTCATCGACGGCGGCGATGAAATCCATGCCGCCCGCGTCGGTGAATTGATGCCGCGCGTCGGCGTTGCTGGATTTGCCGCCGCCAACATCATGCTGCTCTCCGTTTCCGTGTGGTCGGGCCATGCCTCCGACATGGACGACAGCATGAAGTCGCTCTTTCACTGGATTTCCGCGCTGATCGCTCTGCCGGCCATCGCCTACGCGGCGCAGCCGTTCTTCAAGTCGGCCTATGCCGCCCTTTCCGCACGCCGCCTCAACATGGACGTGCCGATCTCGCTCGGCATCACCCTCGCCACCGCGATGAGCTTCGTCCAGACGATGCGCGGGACGGACCACGTCTATTTCGACGCCGCCGCGATGCTGGTTTTCTTCCTGCTGATCGGCCGTCTGCTCGATGAGCAGATGCGCGCCCGAACGCGCAGCGCGGCGGAAAATCTGATGAGCTTGAAAGCGCTGACGGCGACCGTTCTCGATCCGGACGGCGCCGTTCGCCAGATCCCATCGCGCAATCTTATTCCCGGCATGACGATGATCGTCGCGGCCGGCGAACGAATTGCGGCCGACGGCGTCGTTCAGGACGGCGTGAGCGAGATCGACGAAAGTCTGATCAGCGGCGAAACCTTGCCCAAGCCTGTTTCGCGCGGCGATCGCGTTCACGCTGGTACGCTCAACACGGCGGCCCCGCTGCGTGTCACGACCACCGCCACCGAAGACAACACGCTGCTGGCTGAACTTTCCCGGCTGATGCTGGCCGGCGAGCAGACCCGTGGCCGCTACGTCCGTCTTGCCGACCGCGCCGCGCGGCTCTACGCACCCGCAGTGCATCTCCTCGGGCTCAGCACGCTGATCGGCTGGCTGGTAACCGGCCACGGCTGGGAAATCGCGCTGACCAACGCCATCGCGGTTCTTATTATAACCTGCCCGTGCGCCCTGGCGCTTGCAGTGCCGGCCGTACAGGTCGCCGCCATCAGCCGCCTCTTTGGGCAAGGCGTTCTCGTCAAGGCAGCGGACGGCCTCGAACGGCTTTCGGAAGTCGACACCATCGTTTTCGACAAGACCGGAACGCTGAGTATGGGCGAACCCACGCTCGCCCTCGACCAGCCGATCGACGCCGACGTACTCGCCCGTGCCGCCGGTCTTGCCATCGTCAGCCGTCATCCTTACGCGCAAGCCCTGGTCCGCGCCGCCCGCGCGCGCGGCATTCCGTTCGAGTCGCAGCTCGGCGTCCGGGAATTCCCCGGTTCCGGCCTCGCGTTCGATACGCCCGACGGCGAAGAGCGGCTGGGCTCTGCGCTATTCACAGGCGCAGCCGTCACCGACCCGCGCCACCTCGCCTCCCTCTGGTATGCCCGCCCCGGCCGTGCGCCGGTCGGGTTCCGCTTCGAAGACCGCCTGCGCAGCGATGCGCCCGAGACCATTGCCGCCCTGCAAGCCGCCGGCTACCGCATCGAGATCCTGTCCGGAGACCGTGCCGACGCGGTATCGGATGCGGCGCACGCGCTTGGTGTGACAGCGTATCAAGGCGGTGTTCGTCCGGAAGAAAAGCTCAACCGGCTGACGGCGCTGAAGTCGCAAGGCCGCACCACGCTGATGGTCGGCGACGGGTTGAATGATGCGCCAGCCCTTGCTGCCGGCCATGCGTCAATGTCCCCGTCCGCCGCCGCCGACATTTCTCAGAACGCGGCCGATGCTGTCTTTCAGGGCGAAAAGTTGGGTGCCGTGCTCGAAGCGCTGAAAGTCGCGCGCCGCGCCCATCGCATGGCGCTGGAAAATTTTGGCATCGCCATGCTTTACAATATCGCGTTCGTACCGATGGCCGTGATGGGCTATGTTACGCCCCTGTTGGCCGCAATCGCCATGTCCACATCCTCGATCCTGGTCACGGGCAACGCGCTCCGCCTGCGCACGATGAAGCTGTCGCTCGACCGCGTTACCGCAAGCAGGAGCAAACAGTCATGACCGCTCTGGCCTGGCTCATACCCGCCGCACTGTTCCTCGGCCTCCTTGGCTTGGCAGCGTTCCTGTGGGCGCTGAAGAACGGGCAGTACGACGATCTCGAGGGCGCTGGCTGGCGGGCGCTCGACGACGATCCACCCGGCCCGCAGACAAAACCCAAACCAACAGCCAAGTGACCGCACGGCGATGGATGGAACCGAGATCACATTCCTGGGCGGCTTGGTTCTGGGACTTGCGAGTACCCTCCACTGCAGCGCCATGTGCGGAGCGATTTCCTGCAGCGCGCTCTTGTCTCTCGGACCCGCAGCAGGTTGGCGCCGAGTAGGCCACGCCGTCCTATTGAACGTCGGCCGTATCGCCGCATATGCGGTCCTCGGGATCGCCGCCTCGCTTGTCGGCTCGGCAGTGATCCGGCCGCAGACAACCGTCAACTATCTTCTGCTGCAATACATCGGTGCCGCTGTGCTTATGTTCACAGGCCTATCCATGGCCGGCATGATGCCGCGCTTCGCCTTTCTCGATGGCGCTATGACGCGTCTATCGAGCGCAGTGGCGCGCCTCACGCGTCCCTTGCAGGGCACGGCGGCTGCTCCGCTCGGACTCGGCGTGATTTGGGGCCTGAACCCATGTCCCATGGTCTACGCCGCTCTCTTCACCGCCACGCTCACGGCCTCACCCTGGGGTGGCCTCTCGGTCATGGCGGGCTTCGGCCTCGGCACGCTGCCGGGCGTGCTCGTGGCGGGTTTGGGGCTTGCGTCACTGCGCGGCATGGAAGCCAGCCGCAGCATTCAGATCGCTGCCGGAGTCTTTGTTGCGGTCCTTGGCTTCGCCTCACTCTACGTCCCCGCCGCCCACATCGCCGCGTGGTGCCTCAACTGACCATCGAGCCCCGCTTGGGCGGGCCCCGATCGAAAAAGTGGAACTTATCGGCGGTCCAACCCATATTGCAGACATGGACGCTTCGCACCCACTACTGATCCCGTTTGACAATTCCTATGCCCGCTTGCCGGAACGCTTCTATACGCGCCAGCGCCCGACCCCGGTGGCGGCCCCCGCCCTCGTGCGCTTGAACACTGGGCTCGCCCGTGAACTCCGCCTCGACCCCGCCGCGCTCGCCTCGCCCGAAGGAGTGGCCGTTCTGGCGGGCAACACGATTGCGGACGGCAGCGATCCCATCGCCATGGCCTACGCCGGGCACCAGTTCGGAAGTTTCGTTCCCCAACTCGGTGACGGCCGCGCCATACTGATCGGAGAAGTGGTCGGTCGCGACGGCACGCGTCGCGACATCCACCTCAAAGGCGCTGGTCCCACACCCTATTCACGCAGAGGCGATGGCCGTGCAGCACTCGGTCCGGTGCTACGCGAATACATCGTCAGCGAAGCCTTCGCTGCACTCGGCATCCCGACGACGCGCGCACTGGCCGCGGTGACGACCGGCGAGCACGTCTATCGCGAAGAGCCGCTTCCCGGTGCCATTCTTGCCCGTGTCGCTTCGAGCCACCTCCGTGTCGGCACGTTTCAATTCTTCGCGGCCCGCAAAGACACCGACGCAATCCGCACGCTTGCCGATTACGCCATTGCCCGTCATTTCCCCGAACTGGTCGAGGGTCCGGAAAAATATCGTGGATTGCTCTCAGCCGTCATCGCCCGACAGGCAAGTCTTATTGCGCGCTGGATGCATGTCGGCTTCATTCATGGCGTCATGAACACCGACAATACGTCGATTGCAGGTGAGACGATTGATTTCGGACCCTGCGCGTTCATGGACACCTATCATCCCTCGACGGTCTACAGTTCCGTCGATTACGCAGGCCGGTACGCCTTCGCCAATCAACCGGCAATTGCAAATTGGAACCTCGTCCGGTTTGCTGAAACGCTCTTGCCTCTGCTTGGTGATACGCAAAACGAAGCGGTCGCCGCCGCGCAGGAGCGCATCGACGCGTATCCGGTCCTCTTCCAGACCGCGATCGCCGACGGTTATGCGGCGAAACTCGGGTTGTCACAGCGATCGGCCGACGACATCCCTCTTATCCAGGACGTGCTCACCGTCAAGGCTGGTGGCGGCGCTGACTTCACGCTGACGTTCCGTACCCTCTCGGATGCCGCAGAAAATCCGGATCATGAAGCAGCCCTTCGCGCCCTCTTCACCGACGCCTCGGCGCTCGATGACTGGCTCGTCAGATGGCGTTTACGACTTGTCAAAGAAAACCGCACGCCGTCCGAAATCGCAGCCGGCATGCGCGCGGTGAACCCGATCATCATTCCGCGCAACCATTTGGTGGAAGCCACGATCAAAGCTGCCGCATCGGGTGACTTGGCTCCGTTCCAACGTCTCGTCGATGAATTGGCCCGCCCGTTCGAAGACCGTCCCGGCATCGATGACCTGAAGCGCCCGCCTCAGCCCGACGAGGTCGTGCACGCCACATTCTGCGGAACGTAACGGTCAGCCACTCCGCGCGACGGCTCGCCGCCATTTCCGCGGAGCAATCAGATAGCCGACTTGTCCGCGTCCGCGCCAACGCACGTCTTCCAGATAGTCAAAAACCTCGCGCGGATGCAGCGGCTGCCCGTCGGTGGCAATCCGCACGCGGTCCTTGTGCTGCAACTCTGTCAGCAACGGCTGTGCGGTTTTCTCCAGCATCACGATGGTCGCGATAGTCCGGCGCGGCATATGCGGCGGAATACGCGCGAATAGGCTGGCGACGAGATCCTGCACCCGCCGCGACAATCGTGTCGAAAGCCGCCCGAGCCATGCGATCAGCCGGATCGAAGTGTCTTCGCGAAAGCGCCAGCCGTGCACTTCCATCCATTCAAACAGCTTGGTCATGATGAGATCCTGGTGCCGGATCTGCGCGGTGTAGCGATAGTCCTGCCACTCCGCCACGAGGTCGAGCGACGGCTCGATTTCCAAGTCGCCGGGCGCAAATGACACGTCCGCCGTCACGCCGATGCTGTTGTAAAACGCCGCGTTCGATGCGTTGAACCGTGTGGGGAACGCAGGAAGTCTCAGTCGACCTTCGCTTGCGTCTTCAAAGGCAATGCGCACCAGCTTGGAGCAGAACAACCTGTTCGACGGCCCAAGCTGCATGGAAAAATCATATAGGATCGGCGAGCCCGCATCGAGCGACCGCTTCACGTGATCGTGGATCAGCTTTGCCGCACGCGCCGCCAGTTCCGCATCGCGATGTCGAAACAGCATGGCTCGTGCGATGCCGTGGTCGAGCGCCTCCTTGAGTGGTGTGATCACGGCACCATCCTCGATCAGCGCCTCGACCAGAACACTGCGCCCCGCGTCATCCACGTACACAATGGCCGTGTGGCTGAATTGGCTGTCGACATCCCCGATGCGCGCAATGGCGGCGCTGTTGGTCCGCGTGCCGCGAACAAGAACCACATCGCCGGAGCGGAAGGCAATTGGGTGACCCGTGTCGAATGCCGGATGAACGAATGTGTTGAATGAAACTTCGCTGAACGCCCGCTGCGGCGCGTCAGTCGGTGTCCCGAAGACATGATTCCAATGCGCTTCGCCAGACAAATCCGAGGCGTACCGCAGAACGCGCAGCGTATCGCGCGCCGCATGTTGGGCCTCTCGCGTCATCAGCCCAAGCGTGTGCCACTCCGCAATCCTGTCGCGAATTCGAGTGCGCAGGATAAACATCTCGGCCATGACGACGGGAGCAAGATCCTTCCAGTCCGCGCGTGCATATCGCGTCAGATCGCGCTCAAAGACGTTGTTGTAAATCCGTCCGAGGTTGCGCACGATATCGTCGGCCCGCGCGACCGGTGCCTCCGCCAGAGACATGAGCTCCGCAAAGTCGCGCACGATCTCGTTGTCGAAAGTGTTTGATAGCACGGCTTCCCCCCGCCCATCGCGGCACTCGCATGCAACTACTGGAGCACTCGACACGGGCGCCAACTAAGTGGCCTTGAACGCCTCGGAAGGCAAGCCTGACTTGATCGGATCAGGCTGCACACCAGTCCGCCAGCCGGTCCATGAATGTCATACATTTGTCGAGTTCGGCGGCCGCAATCCACTCGTTCGCGGTATGGGCCTGCGCGATGTTGCCCGGCCCGCACACGACCGACGCGGCGCCTGCGTCCTGGAACAGCCCCGCCTCCGTCGCATAGGACACGGCAAATGTTTCATTCTGCCCCGCCAGTGCCAGCGCGAGTTCCACGGCCTCAGATCCATCACCCGCGCTGAACGGCGGCACATAGTTTTTCCGCGTGAGAGCAATACCGGCGCCCGGCGCCCGTGCCCTCATGGCCGGCAGGCACTGCGTTGCAATGAAGCGCTGCAGCCGGGTTTCGATTGCGCCGATGTCAAGCCCGGGCATCGAACGGATCTCGAACCCGAAGCGACAGGACACCGGCACGATGTTCGACGCCGTGCCACCTTCGATCGTCGTCACTTGCAAGGTGGGAAAGGGCGGTTCGAAGCGTGTGTCGGGCACGCCCGCGGCAAGCTCGCTCTCGATCCGCGTCAGTTCACCGATGATGAACCCGGCATACGTGATCGCATTGACGCCGAGGTGCGCCATACTCGAATGCGCCGCCAGCCCTGCAACGTCGATTTGCCACCGCACCGGTCCCTTATGGGCATCGACGACCCGCATATCCGTCGGTTCGCCGACAATGACGACGCGAGGCAGCGGCAGTTTCGTGCCCATCTCGGCAATCATCGGGCGGACCCCGATGCAGCCGATTTCCTCGTCATAGGAAAACGCGATATGCACCGGCTTCTTGAGATTTGCCGCCTTGAAGCGCGGCACCGCTGCCAGCACGCAGGCCAGAAAACCTTTCATGTCGCTGGTGCCGCGTCCGAAATAGCGTCCATCGCGTTTGATCAGCGTGAATGGATCGGTGTCCCACGCCTGCCCATCGACGGGGACCACATCGGTGTGGCCCGAGAGTGCAATGCCCGGCACGTCGGGAGGTCCGATGGTGGCGAATAGCGATGCCTTCTGTCCATCGGCCGTCGGGACCAGAAACGAGGCAACGCCGAGCCCGCGCAGGTAATCTTCCACGTAAAGGATCAGCGCAATATTGGTTTTGTGGCTCGTGGTGTCGAAGCTGATGAGGCGTTCGAGAATGGCAGCCACGGTGTCGCCGGGCCTGTGCATATCAGTTCACGCTTTTGAAGGTGAATGGGCTGTCGAGCGAAAACGCCGGCACGGCGACATCGAACAGCCGCCCGCCGTCGCCCGCCATTTGGTAGCTGCCGACCATGATTCCCGAAGGCGTTTGCAGCGGGCAACCGGACGTATAGGTAAAAGATTGTCCGGGATGGATCACCGGCGTCTGCCCCACGACACCGGGACCGCGAACCTCTTCCGTCCGCCCGGCGGCATCTGTGATGCGCCAGAAGCGCGTCTTCAGTTGCACCGGAACGCTGCCGTCATTCTGGATCTCGATCGTGTAGCTCCAGAAGTAATAACCCTCGTCTGGCGAGGATTGCTCCGACAGATACTCCGGCCGGACCCGGACCGTCACGTCTTTGGTTTTTGCCTCGTAGAGAAAGTGGCCGCTCACAATCGTGTGTCCCTCTGCAGGTTGCAGCGAAGTTTAGGCAGCCTGAAGCAGCGGTCAACCCGCCGCTCAGCCGGCACGGGCTGCCGCCAGTCCGCGCTCGACATCGGCGATCAGGTCGCCCGCGTTCTCAAGCCCGACCGACAGCCGCAGCATGCCGTCTCCGATCCCCAGTTCCGCCCGTGCCACCGGACCGATACGCTGGTGCGTCGTTGTCGGCGGGTGGGTGATCAAGCTCTTGGCATCACCCAGATTGTTGGAGATTTTGATCAACCGCAGGGCGTTTTGGAACCGGAATGCGGCATCCTTGCCCCCGTCCAGCTCAAATGCGATCATCTGTCCGCCGCCCGTCATCTGCTTGTCCACGATTGCCGCCTGCGGGTGATCCTTGCGCCCGCAATAAACGACGCGCAACACGCCCGGTTTGCCGGCCAGGTGGTCGGCGACCACCGCCGCATTGGCGCACTGCGCCGCGATCCGGATTGGCATCGTCTCCAGGCTCTTCAGCATGACCCAGGCATTGAAAGGGCTGAGCGACGGTCCCGTCTGGCGAAAGTAATCCTGCAAATGATCGACAAGGAACTTGTCCGAGCACAGAACCGTTCCGCCCAGGCACCGCCCCTGACCGTCGATATGCTTGGTCGCCGAATAGATGACGACGTCCGCGCCATGCTGCAATGGCCGCTGCAGCATCGGCGTTGCAAACACGTTGTCGACCATGACGAGCGCGCCGATCTCCTTCGCGATTTTCGACACCGCCGCGATATCGACGAGATCGAGCGTCGGATTTGCCGGCGTCTCGAAGAAGAAAGCCTTTGTGTTGGGCCGCACGGCCTTGCGCCACTCAGCGAGGTCGCGACCATCAACGAGTGTCGGCGTGATGCCGAAACGCGGGCACAGCGTCTCGATAATATAGCGGCAAGAGCCGAACATGGCGCGCGCCGCAATGATGTGGTCGCCCGCGCGCAGGTAGGACATGATCGCCGCGTTGACGGCCGCCATTCCCGTCGCCGTCGCCCGGCAGGCCTCCGCGCCCTCGAAAATACGCAGCCGTTCTTCGAGCATCGAGACAGTCGGGTTGGCAAAGCGCGAATATTGATATCCGGGATCTTCGCCTTTGAAACGCGCTTCGGCCTGCTCGGCCGAGGTATAGACGAACCCTTGCGTCAGAAAGATCGCTTCGGACGTTTCGCCGAACTGCGATCTCAGTGTACCGCCGTGTACCAGTTGCGTTTCCGGTGCCCAACCCGCCGCGATATCGGCGTCCGTCCTGTCCGCGGTCATATCCGTCTGCTCCTTTGCGGACGCCCTGCCACGCCGCACAACAAAAAACCCGGTGCGGTGTCGCCACGCCGCGCAACAAAAAACCCGGTGCCCTGCGGCACTCTCCTTCATGCTAAGGAGCCGTGCGCCGGGAATTCCGGGTCCGCGCGGCCCTTTAGCGAATTGTTTTACGTGGCTGCAAGCCGGCCGGCCAAATCACCACGACGATGGCGGCGGGAATACCGCCCCCTCCCCTTGGCGTCAAGCCAGCCATGCTTTAGACGCCAGGAGAAAGAGGGTCCGGACACATGGCGAAGAAGACGGCATCAAAGGCGAAATCGGGGCGCGCGCGGCCTATCGGCGTTGCCGTGACCGACGGCATTCTCCCCGCGCAGGCGATCCGGGCCCTGATCTCGGGCGGCGCCGTCAAGCTGGCCGAGCCGTTGGCGCCGGGACAACTCCAGCCGGCCAGTATCGATCTGCGCCTTGGCCGCGAAGCCTATCGTGTCCGCGCCAGTTTCCTGCCGGGTCCCGACACGAAGGTCATGGACAAGCTCGGTGATCTCAAGCTGCACACCATCGACCTCACCAAAGGAGCCGTTCTTGAGACCGGCTGTGTCTACATCGTGCCCCTGTTAGAGAGCCTCGGCCTGCCCGGCACGATTTCCGCCTCCGCCAACCCGAAAAGCTCCACCGGCCGTCTCGACGTCTTCACCCGCGTCATCGCCGACGGCGTTGCCGCTTTCGACCAGATCCCCGCCGGCTATAAAGGCCCGCTCTATGCCGAGATCTGCCCGCAGACGTTTCCCATCCTCGCCCGCACCGGATCGAAGCTCAGCCAGTTGCGCTTCCGCGTCGGCAACCCGCGCGAAAACGATATCGCGCTGGCTCGCCTGCACCAGCAACACACCCTGGTCTCCGGCGGGTCTGGCGATATCAGCGACGGCATCGCCTTGTCCGTCGATCTCACGGGAGGTCCGTCCGGGCTCGTCGGGTACCGCGCCAAACGTCATACCGGCGTTGTCGACGTGGACGCGCCCAAGAGCTGTTCGACGGACGACTTTTGGGAACAAATCGACGTGCGCGGCGCCCGCCGTCTGATCCTCGATCCCGATCAGTTCTACATCTTGGCGTCCAAGGAAGCGGTCCACATTCCGCCGACCCACGCCGCCGAGATGATGCCGTTCAATCCACTCGTCGGCGAATTCCGCGTCCATTATGCCGGCTTCATGGACCCCGGCTTCGGCCATGAAGCGGCCGGCGGCCACGGCTCCCGGGTCGTTTTGGAGGTGCGGTCACACAAGGTGCCGTTCATTCTCGAAGACGGTCAGATCATCGGCCGCCTCGTCTACGAGCGCATGGTCGAAGTTCCAGAAATGCTCTACGGCCGCGACTTGGGCTCCAACTACCAGGCGCAGGGCCTCAAACTTTCCAAACATTTCCGCTAACGCAGTTTGGCGCGCCGCGCGTTTACCGCCAATTAACCAAACTCAGGCACCTTCGACCCCGTGGCGTTAGTCGTGGAGTTGGTCGCGTGTTCGAATATCCGGTTCTCCTGCTGTTTCCCGCAGTGTTGGCCTATGCCGCCGTGATGGACGTCTTCACGATGACCATCCCGAATCGGATCTCCCTGGGGTTGATCGCCGGCTTTCCGTTGGCCGCTCTGCTGGCCGGCTTTCCCATGCATACGGCTCTGATGCATCTTGCCGCCTTCGCGATCATCCTCGCGTTCGGCATCGGTCTTTTTGCACTCAATCTTCTCGGCGGCGGGGATGCCAAGCTGCTGGCCACTGCGGCGCTCTGGATTGGCTTTGACCAGCTTTTGCCGTTTGTCACGACGGTCACCGTCGCCGGCGGCGCCCTCGCTGTGCTTTTTCTTGCCGGCCGGCGCATTCCCGTCGGCAGCCTTCCGCTCCCGGAATGGGCCGCCCGCCTGCACAAGGACGGCAACGGCATCCCTTACGGCCTTGCCATTTGTGCCGGTGGCCTTTTGGTCTATCCAAAAACCGAACTCTTCCGGGCCTTGATCTCCTGACAGGCAACACGGACGAACATCGGGAATATTGATAAAAGGTTAAATGCTTCCGTCGGGCCTTCGCGCCGATTTACGACGGCAATTAACCTCGCATTGACGAATGTCGCGCAAAACTGAGTCCGACGACGGGAAGAGGGGTCTTTCCGTCGCACAGGGACCGCAGTGGCGCAATGAAACGAGCACAGTTGATCGGCATTTCCATCGCGGGCGTTTCCGCACTCCTGGCCTTCGTCATGGTCAAGGGGATGTTGAACAAGCCGGCGGAAGAAAAGCGGGTTGAAGTCAAGATCAACTCGGTCCGCGTCCTTGTGGCGAGCGCTGACATAGGCCTTGGCCAGATCACCAACGAGGGCAGTTTCCGCTGGCAGGAATGGCCAGCCGACGCCGCCAAGGGTTTCATCACCGACAAGAGCAATCGCGAGGCGATGCGCCAACTGTCTGGCGCTATCGCGCGCTCTCCGATCCTGTCCGGCGAACCGATCACCCCGGCCAAACTCGTCAAGGCAGGCCAGGGCGGCGTCCTTGCCGCCATTCTCCCCGCCGGCATGCGCGCTGTCTCCACGCGCATCAAGGAAGAGACCGCGGTTGGCCGCCTCATCCTTCCCAACGATCACGTCGACGTCATTCTCATCCGCCGCATGCGCAGCAAGTCCGGTGGCGACGAGTTCGTCAGTGACACCCTGTTTACGAATGTTCGGGTCCTCGCCCTCGGCCAGCAGATCGAGACCAAGGAAGGCAAGAAGTCGACCGAAGGCTCAGCCAATACTGCCACGCTCGAACTGACGCCGAAGCAAACCGAAATGCTCCTGCTCGCCAACGCCATGGGCGACATCAGTCTGTCGCTGCGCTCCATTGCCGATGTCGATCCTTCCGGTAAGGGCCCCGGTGTCGGCGAAGCGCTTGAAAAACCTAAAGACGGAAACGCCATCCGAGTCCTGCGTTACGGCGTCAGATCACGTGCCGTTGGCGTGAACTGATCAACACGAAATTGCAGCTCGTCGGAAGGCAGAAATACGATGTTCTATAAGTTGATCAGACGGCTCGCGGGGATCGCAGCGATAGTGCTGGCTACAGCGGCGGTCAGCCCCACGCATGCGGGCAACGACGTGGAAAAGCGCTTTGGCAGTCAGGAAGCAGTGGGCTTTTCCGATCGGCTCGACGCCGGCCGCGTTGGTCAGCACCAGTCACTGATCCAGTTGACGGAGGCCGATGCCGGCAAGCGCCGCATGGTCAATATCGGGCTGGGCAAATCGGTGCTCGTGGAGCTGCCGCGCCCCGCGCGCGACGTCATGGTCTCGAATCCGCAGGTCGTCGATGCGGTCGTGCAAAGCTCCAACCGGATATTTCTTGTTGCCCGCCGCTTCGGCGAATCAAACGCCTTCATCTTCGATGAGAATGGCGATCAGTTCGCCACGCTCGAAGTCTTCGTCGAACGCGAAACTGCAGCCCTTGAGGATCTTCTGCGCCGGCTCATTCCGGGTTCGAGCATCAAGGTCGAAATGCTCAACCGGTCAGCGATCCTGACCGGCACGGTGCGCACGCCAGTCGACGCCAACCGCGCCACGGCGCTCGCCAAGCAGTTTGTCAGTGTTGAATTCGAATCCAAGGTCGTCGGTGACAGCCAAGGCGTTTGGACCAAGGACGGCGCGAAGGACCCGGACGATCTTGTGATCAACCTCCTCGCCGTCGAAGGCGAAGAGCAGGTCATGCTCAAGGTAACCGTCGCCGAAGTCCAGCGTACGCTTCTGAAGCAGTTCGGCATAAACATCGGCGCCACCGTCAATGCCGGCAATTTCGCCACTGCGCTGCTGACAAGCAACTCACTTCCGCTGACGGCAGCAGCGGGTCTCGGAACTCTGCCGATTCCCGGCGTGCAGACGTCTGGCGACGATGCCGGTAACCTTGCGAACTTTAATCCTGGTCCACCTGGCGCCGGCAGTCCATTCGGCAACTCCGGCCTTGCCGGCAAGTGGGCCAATAGTTCCGCTCAGGTCACCCATGCCATCCGCGCTCTGGAACGCGCAGGTCTGATGCGCACGCTTGCCGAACCGACGCTAACCGCCATCTCCGGTGAATCAGCGAAGTTCCTTGCCGGTGGTGAATTCCCCATTCCGGTCGCCGACGGCCAAGGCGGCATTTCGGTGACCTTCAAGGAGTTCGGTGTCGGTGTTGCCTTCACCCCAACCGTCATGTCCGAGGGCCGCATCAGCTTGAAGATTGAAACCGAAGTCAGCGAACTATCGACACAGGGTTCGGTGACGATTTCCGGCTTCTCCATTCCCGCCCTTTCGAAGCGCGAAGCCAAGTCGACCGTCGAATTGCCCTCCGGAGGATCCATTGCCCTTGCCGGCCTGATCTCCGACGACGTGCGCCAGAACATCGACGGTCTGCCCGGTCTCAAGGACTTGCCGGTGCTCGGCACGCTGTTCCGCAGCCGTGACTTCATCAAGGAAGAAACCGAACTCGTCGTCATCGTCACGCCCTACCTCGTCCAGCCGGTCGCCCGCCAGCAGCTTGGCGCGCCGAGCGACGGCCTGGCCGAAGCGACCGACCTCAAGGGCATCTTCCTCGGACATTTCAACCGCATCTACGGACACGACCCGGCAGCGCAGCCAGTCGGCGATCTAAAGGGCGATTACGGCTTCATCGTCGAGTGACGGCACAGGCTGGAGATAACACCATGACCACGAATACCTCGACCTCCTGCCCCGTCTCTGACCGGCCTTTGGCCGTGTCGATCCGGATCGCAGTCGCCGCCGCCCTCGCCCTCACGCTGGCCGGCTGCAAGACGATCGAAGATCAAACGCGGGTCGCCGGCTGGGAACTGACCGATCCAATGCAGCGCCATCCCATCATTGTCTCGCAGCAACCCGAGACACTTAACGTGCAGGTGCCCCGCGGCGCCAATGGGCTGTCGCCTTCGCAGCGCGCTGACGTCATCGGTTTTGCCCGCGCTGCCCGCATGAGCGATACCGGCAATACACGCCTCGTTGTTTCCGCGCCGTCGGGCTCTTCGAACGAGATCGCCGCCATCGCCACCGTTCACGAGACGGCGGCGCTGCTGCGCGAGAACGGTTTCACCGATGCGACCATAAATATTGAACCCTTCGATGCGGTCGGCCAGTCGACGCCGCCGGTCAGGGTGACGTTCATGCGCTACGTCGCCGAGGGTCCGGAGTGCAGCAACTTCCAAACCAATCTCGCCCGCAACCCGCGCAACCTTCCCGCGCCGAACTTCGGCTGTTCTTCGCAGAAGAACTTGGCCGCCATGGTCCAAAACCCGGCCGATTTGCTCGGCCCGCGCAAGATGGACAGCCGCACTGCCGAGCGCCGTCAGGAAACCTGGCAGAAGTACATCAAGGGCGAAGCGAGCGGCGCCGCCAAGGCTGAAGACGAAAAAGTTGATACCGGTGGTGGTAACTAACATGAACAGACAAGCCAACTCCAACTTCGCGGCATCGGACGCAAACCCAAACTTTCAGGACGCCGAGTTGGCCATTGACGATGCTGGCCCAGAGAGCCTGGAGCGTGCGCGACCCATTCCGCGCATCTCCATTCAGGCGTTCTGCGAGAGCAGTCACATGGCCGGCGTCGTCCAGGATGCCTCCGAGGACCGGCGGTTGAGCAAGGCGCACGTCAGCGTCCACATGGGCGGTGCCACGGCAGCCGTGCAGCACTACCAGGAAAGCCCGACGCCAAACCTGATCGTGGTTGAAAGTTCGCTGCACCGCCAGCAGCTCCTCGGTGAACTCGACAAGCTCGCCGAATGTTGCGATCCGGGCACCAAGGTGGTCGTCGTCGGCCACGTCAACGACGTCATTCTTTATCGCGAACTTCTCAAGCGCGGCGTCAGCGAATATCTTGTCGCGCCGATTGGCCCGCCGCAACTCATGGAGAGCTTATCGAACCTCTATAACGACCCCGAATCTGACCCGGTCGGCCACGTCTATGCCTTCATCGGCGCCAAGGGCGGTGTCGGCTCGTCCACCATTTGCCATAACGCCGCCTGGACGCTGTCCGAAGCTTTGAAGTCGAACGTCATCATTGCCGACCTCGATCTGGCCTTTGGCACCACCGGGCTCGATTTCAACCAGGACCCCGTCCAGGGCATCGCGGACGCGCTCGCCTCACCCGAACGTCTCGACGAGGTGCTGCTCGACCGCTTGTTGACCAAGTGTTCCGAGCACCTCTCCATCTTTGCAGCTCCCGTCGTTCTCGACCGCGACTACGACATCACGCCCGGCGGCTGCGATATGGTCATCGACGTTGCGCGCCAGAACGTGCCGTACGTCGTCGTCGATTTGCCGCACGGCTGGTCCGCCTGGACGAAGCGAGTGCTGTTGCAGGCCGATGAGGTGGTGATCACCGCCGTCCCCGATCTCGCCAACCTGCGCAATGCCAAGAATATCGTCGAGCTTTTGAAACAGTCGCGCAAGAACGACAGCGCGCCCCATCTCGTCATCAACATGGCGAACATGCCCAAGCGACCCGAAATCGGGATCAAGGAATTCGAGGAAGCGCTGGGCATCAAGTCGCTCGCTGTCATCGATTTCGACCCGGAGAACTTCGGGCAGGCTTCCAACAACGGCCAGATGATCGAAGAGTTGGGTGGCCGCGCCAAGTCGGCGCCGACGTTCCGCGATATCGCGATGACGCTGGCGCACCGCAAGGAAGTGAAGGTCGAGAAGAGATCGGCCCTCGCACCCCTCCTCGAGAAGTTCAAGCTGAAGCGTTAAGGATAAAAAGCCATGTTCGGCAGGCGTTCGACCGAAGGCGCGCAACCGCGTCGCGTCACTCCCCAGACCCAGCCGGCCCCGGTGCCGGCGGCCTCCGCCGCCGTGCGCTCGACTGAGCCACCCGCTCCCGCGGCG
Source organism: Hyphomicrobium sp. (assembly GCA_022844105.1). GTDB lineage: Bacteria > Pseudomonadota > Alphaproteobacteria > Rhizobiales > Hyphomicrobiaceae > JAGVSR01. The sequence goes on from JALHMJ010000005.1 coordinate 109,765, forward strand.
AGGCCGGCCCCCGAGCCGATGGAACCGCAACGGCGTCATTCGGAAGAATACTACGACGTCAAAACGACCGTCTTCAACGCCCTCATCGACACCATCGACCTGACGCAACTTGCTAAGCTCGATGCGGCAGCGGCGCGCGAAGAGATCCGCGACATCGTCAGCGAGATCATTCAAGTCAAAAACGTGGTGATGTCGATCGCCGAGCAGGAAGAACTGCTCGAAGACATCTGCAACGACGTTCTCGGCTACGGTCCGCTCGAACCCCTGCTTGCGCGCGACGACATCGCCGACATCATGGTCAACGGTTCGACCACGACATTTATTGAAGTCAACGGCAAGGTGCAGAAGACCTCCGTGCGCTTCGCCGACAATCAGCAGCTGATGAATATCTGTCAGCGCATTGTCAGCCAGGTTGGCCGCCGCGTCGATGAATCGAGCCCGATCTGCGACGCCCGTCTTCCCGATGGCTCGCGCGTTAACGTCATTGCCCCGCCGCTCGCCATTGATGGCCCGGCACTCACCATTCGTAAGTTCAAGAAGGACCGCCTCAGGCTCGACAATCTCGTTAAATTCGGGTCGATCACGCCGGCTGGCAAGATCATTCTCGAAATCATCGGCCGCGTTCGCTGCAACGTTCTCATCTCCGGCGGTACCGGTTCGGGCAAGACCACGCTCCTCAACTGCATGACCGGCTGCGTCGACCACGACGAACGCATCATCACCTGCGAAGATTCGGCCGAACTCCAGCTTCAGCAGCCCCACGTCGTGCGTCTCGAAACTCGCCCGCCCAACCTAGAAGGCGAGGGCGAAATCACGATGCGCGACCTGGTCAAGAACTGCCTGCGTATGCGTCCCGAGCGGATCATCGTCGGCGAAGTCCGCGGCCCCGAAGCTTTCGACCTCCTGCAGGCGATGAATACGGGCCACGACGGGTCGATGGGGACACTTCACGCAAACAGCCCGCGCGAAGCCCTCAGCCGACTGGAATCGATGATCATGATGGGCGGCTACGCCCTGCCGGTGAAAACCATCCGCGAAATGATCTGTGGCTCGATCGACGTCATCGTTCAAGCCTCGCGCCTGCGCGACGGCTCGCGCAAGATCACCCACATCACCGAAGTTCTCGGCATGGAAGAAGAGACCGTCACGCTGCAGAACCTGCTCGTCTACGAAGTGACGGGTGAAGATGCCAATGGCAAGCTGATCGGCCGCCACCGCTCGACAGGCATCGCCCGTCCCCGCTTCTGGGATCGCGCCGAATACTACAAGGAGGAAAGCCGCCTCGCTTCGGCATTAGCTTCCGCCGAAGTCCTCGACAGCAACGGCAACCCGCTCGGAGAATCCCATGGGTGAGGGTGACAACACTGTCCTGTTGGTGGCCTTGCTTGCAGCGTTCGCCTTCGCCGGCATCGTCTTTACTTTGCTCTACCCATATATTTCGGGTGAGAAGCAAGCCGAAAAACGCGTGGCCAGCGTCACGGAAAGTCGGGTCAAGAAGACATCTAGCGGGCGAACCGTGGCTGACATTGCAGCACAACGCAAGAAGCAGGTCACCGAGTCTCTGAAGGACATGGAAGCGCGGGCGAAATCGCGTGAAAAAGTATCGCTCAGAACCCGCCTTGAACGTGCCGGCCTCGACGCTGAGCCGCGCGATTTCTGGATTGCAAGCATCATCTGCGGCCTCGTCAGCTGTGTCATGACGTTTATCTGGGTGAGCGGCAACGCGGCTCCGATTGCTGCGGGTGCTGCGCTCCTCATCGGCACCTTTGGCCTGCCGCGCTGGTTTTTGACGAAGCTTATCAAGCGCCGCCAGCGCAAGTTCCAAACGGAAATGGCCAATGCCATCGACGTCATCGTCCGCGGCGTCAAATCAGGTTTGCCGCTCAACGAGTGCTTGCAGATCATTGCCCGCGAAAGCCCTGAACCCATCTCCGGCGAGTTCCGCTACGTTGTTGAACAGATGCGCGTCGGTGTGCCGTTGTCCGAAGCGCTCGACCGCCTCATCACCCGCATGCCGCTCTCGGAGGTGAAATTCCTCGCCATCGTGATCAACATTCAGCAACAGGCAGGTGGCAATCTTTCAGAGGCGCTGGGGAACTTGTCCGGCGTGCTACGTGACCGCTTCCGCATGGAAATGAAGGTCAAGGCGCTGTCGGCCGAAGCCAAATCGTCCGCCGGCGTTCTGGGATCTCTGCCGCCAGGCGTGATGTTCATGACCTACGCATCCTCGCCCGACTACATCATGCCGCTTTTCGTAACCACGGCCGGCAACCTCGTCATGGTCGCCGGCGCGTTCTGGATGTTTTGCGGCATCATGGTCATGAAGAAAATGATCAACTTCAAATATTAGACCGTCGCGGATCCCCAGCGTCGGCAAGCAGGCCACGGTCGGCAAGTAGGACAGAAGGCAAACGACATGCAGGGCATTATTGACGCCATCATGAATCCGCAGATGCTCGCGACCATGTTCGCGGCTGTCGCGGCGTTCGCAACGGTGCTGTCGCTGGCCTTGCCGCTCCTGCAGCGCGACCGCCTCAATCAGCGCATGAAGGTGATGGCGGTCGAGCGTGATAAAATGCGCTCGCAGCGCCTGCACGAACTGGCCGCAAAAGATCGTCAGATCAGCCAAGCCAAGCTGCGCCAGAGTTCCAAGGGCTACATGCAGGAAATCGTCGATCGCTTCGATCTGCGCGCCCAGTTCGATAACGAGGATGTCCGCAACAAACTGAAGACCGCCGGCTTGCGCGGTCAGGCTCCTCTCGTCGCCTACATCTTCTTTCGCGTCGCCATGCCGCCGCTCGTTTTTCTGTTCGCGCTTTTCTATGTCTTTCTTTTGATAAAGCTCGACTATCCTCCGATGATCAAATTTTTGATGGCGGTCTGTGCCGGTGTTATCGGCTTTTACCTGCCGAACGTATTCATCCATAACCTCGCTCAAAAGCGGCAGCAATCGATCCGTCAGGCATTTCCCGACGCCCTCGACATGCTTCTCATTTGCGTTCAGTCAGGCATGTCGGTGGAAGCTGCATTCGGTAAGGTCGCCAAGGAAATCACCCAGCAGTCTCTCGAATTGGGCGAGGAACTGGCGCTGACCACCGCCGAACTTTCTTATCTTGGCGAACGTCGCCTGGCCTTCGAAAATCTTGGCAAACGCACCGGCATTCCAGGTGTCAAGTCGGTCGCGACCGCCCTTATTCAGGCGGAGCGTTACGGCACGCCGGTCAGCCAGGCGCTGCGCGTCATGGCAAAGGAAAATCGTGACATCCGCATGGGCGAAGCCGAAAAGAAAGCTGCCGCTCTGCCCCCGAAGCTCACGGTCCCGATGATCCTTTTCTTCCTGCCGGTGCTCTTCATGGTCATTCTCGGCCCGGCTGCCATACGCTATCTCGGCTACAGCTGAGCCCTGCGACATCCGCGTTCGTGCCGCGTTGCACCGTTCCAGGTTCTGCGTCGTCCCGGCCACGTCATGCGTCGGCCGGGACTTTATTTTGTTTGGCCTCGATGAGGGGTTGACGCCGAACCGCCCCGACCACACGTGCACGCAGGGATCGCACGCCCCCTCCCGCCTCTCCTGCAAACAATCGGAACGCCCATGACCGTCGCGCAACTGACGCCCCCGGAAGCCCTTATTTTCGCAATGGTCACGATTTCCGCCGTCGATCGCGAAATTTCCGATGAGGAATTGCGCCGCATCGGGTCGATTGTCGCCGAGTTGCCACCCTTCGAAGGCTACAACCGGGATTGGCTGGTGGACGAGGCCCAGGCCTGCGGCCGCATGCTGGCCAAACCCAACGGCTTTCTCACCGTTTTAAAACTGGTGAAGAGTTCGCTCCCTGAGCGGCTTTACGAGACGGCCTATGTGCTTGCCGCCGAAGTGGCCGCCAGTGACCGGGAAGTCCGCTCCGAAGAGATACGCTGTCTCGAACTTCTTGCCGACGTGCTCGGCCTCGACAAGTTGACGTGCGCGGCGCTTGAGCGAGCCGCACGTGCGCGTCATCAGAATATCTGACAATCCTGGTCACCCTCTGCCGCGCAGAACGCCGCAATCGTGCGCGCGGCCTCTTGCAGCGCCTCGTCGTGGGTTCGACCGCTGGCTTTGCGCGGCCGCAAATCGTGATCGCCGTCTTCGATGAAGTGCGGGTGGACGAACGGCGGCAATCGCAATGTCTGAAATGCATCGCGTCCGCCAAATCTGTCGCGGGTCCCCTGCATGATCAACGTGCGATGCGTCAGGGCTTCTAGAATTGCGCCCCGGGTAGCTTGCGGCTTACCCGGCGGCGCGAGGGGATAGCCAACCACCACGACGCCGGCGATCTCGGGCACGTCTTTTTGCAAGGCTGCAAGGCAAGCGATCCGCCCGCCCATCGATTTTCCGCCGATGAAGAGGCGCGCCTGGCTCCCAATGCGGGACCGGCAATCACAAATGGCATCCACGTAATCGGCGACCATTGTTTCGGCGCGGGGCGCTGGACGGCGCCGACCGTCCGCGCTGCGTTCCGCCATGTACGGAAATTCAAATCGGTGCACGGTCAAATGCGCGGAATTGAACAGTGCTGCGATCCGGTCCAGAAACGGGCTCGTCATTGGCGCCCCGGCTCCATGCGCGAAGATAAGATGCGCCGGCCGCATCAGCGGACCGTCGACGAGCCATTGCCGTCCGTTTTTTGGAAGCTGGGCAGTAGCCGGCTGTTTGCTGTTTTTCACCGCGCTATCAGTCATCTTTTCCGCTTTTGCAGCCTTGTTTTCGCCATTCATGGCGCACCTCGGTCATGAGGGTCGTATTTTCGCCCACACCCGGGTTAAACTGCTGCGGATGATTTGATGGGGCAAGATGCGGTTTTGCGGAACGAACTTCGGATTACTGGTGACGGCGATATTCGCCGCCACGGGTTCCGCGTGGGCTGCCGAAAGCCCGCCGTTTTTCTTTTCCGATACCGCTGCTAAGGCCGCTGCTGCAGCAGCCGCTGCGGCACCCGCTCCGACTGCGGCACCAGGGCCAGCCTCAACCACCACCAACGCGACGGCCAATTCAGTCGACGCCGATGCGCCAACGGGTGATGCGGCCCCGCCGACGGTCGATGTCAACTCCAAGCCCAAATCAGAGATCGCGCCAGCCAAAGCCGTTAAACCCGCCACGCCCACCAGTGAAGACAAAGCCAAGGCTCCAGCTCCCATTGCGGCCAAGAAGCTGTTCGGCGCGGTGAAGGCGCCCGCGTCGATCAAGGCGCGCGCCATCGGTGCCTACTCGCGCGGCTGCCTTGCCGGTGCGACGGCCTTGCCGATCGATGGCCCCGCATGGCAAGCAATGCGCCTCTCGCGCAATCGCAATTGGGGTCATCCAAAGCTCGTCGCGCTGCTCGAAAAATACGCCAGTGAGGTAAAGCAGAAGGATCGATGGCCGGGGCTGCTTGTCGGCGACATCTCCCAGCCTCGCGGCGGTCCCATGCTCACCGGCCACGCCTCCCACCAGCTTGGACTCGACGCCGACATCTGGTTCACGCCAATGCCATCACGCCGCTTGTCCAATTCCGAACGTGAAAACCTGGCCGCCACGTCGATGCTGGCTTCGGACAATCTGTCGGTGAACAAGAAGGTCTGGGGCGAAGGGCAGATCAATATTGTCCGCCGCGCGGCGTCATACCCGGAAGTGGAGCGCGTCCTGGTCCACCCCGCCATCAAGAAAGCGCTGTGCGAGGCCGGCGGCACGGACCGCAAGTGGCTATCGAAGGTGCGCCCCTACTGGGGCCACTTCTACCATTTTCATGTTCGCATCGGCTGCCCGGCCGACAGCCCGACCTGCACCAAGCAGGCGCCGATCCCCGGCGACGACGGCTGCGGTAAGGAACTGGACGACTGGTTCAAACTCCTCACCGCCCCGCCGCCGAAACCAAAACCCAAGCCCCAGGTTGCCCAGCCGGCCAAGCCCGTGAAGCCCAAACCGCCGCTCTCGCTCGCTGATCTGCCGGCCGAATGTTCAACGGTGTTGGCCAGCGACGGGCGCATTGAAACCGCTTCCCCGCCCCCGGCCGCTGTCAAGCCCGCGAAGGCAACGACGAAGCCGCGCAAGCCGGCGGAGCACAAGGCCACCGCCGACGCGCAGTAAGGCTTACGCAGCCGTGGTCACGCCCGTCGGAAGCGCGCAAGCGACACCGGTCCCGCGCAACCCGCAGTAGCCGTGCGGAACCTTCGCCAGGTACTGCTGATGGTAATCCTCGGCCCAGTAGAACGTTGGCGCCGGCACGATCTCGGTCGTGATGCGCCCGAAGCCCGCCGCGGTCAGACCGGACTGGAACATATCCCGCGAGGCCTCGGCCTCAGTCTGCTGTTGGGCGCCGAAGGTATAAATTCCGGAGCGGTACTGCGTGCCAACGTCGTTGCCCTGTCTATAGCCCTGCGTCGGGTTATGATTCTCCCAGAACAGCCGCAGCAAATCGCCGTAGCTGATCTTTGCCGGGTCAAACACGACAAACACCACCTCATTGTGCCCGGTGCGGCCCGTGCAGACCTCGTCGTACGTCGGGTTTTGCGTCAAGCCCCCAGCATAGCCGGCGCCGGTGACGATGATGCCCTCGCCCAATTGCCAGAACTTGCGCTCAGCACCCCAAAAGCAGCCGATGCCAAACATCGCCGTCTGGCTACCGGCCGGGTAGGGCCCCTTGAGCGGATTGCCATTCACAAAGTGGTGCGTCGCCGTCGGCAGCACTTCGGCCCGTCCTGGCAAAGCCGTCTCGGCAGTCGGCATATCGGTTTTCTTCTGTTTGAAAAACATGGACGTTATCCTCGCTACATGGGGTGCCCCGCGCGACCGTGGCCTGCGGAACTCTCGGCAGTTAATACTGGTCGCGGGCGCTGGCGGTTTCGCTCAGCCTTGCTAAACTCTTCTCAATGTCTGGGCAAATGAGGTCGGGAGGCTTGACGATGCTGGAGAGCGCAACGCCGGCCACGACGGCCCCCGATATCGGCCCGAAGGAGCAGCCGGCTGTGGAGCCGGCTACTCTGCCCGCTGCTGCCGAGATTGCGGCACCTACGGACCCTTACGCCTATGAGATCGAAGACTATGCCGCCAGCACGCTCCGCACGACGATCTTCTGCCTCGTCTTCCTTCTCCTGTTGCCATTCTTTGCCAGCCTTCCCGCGATGATCGGCATGCGCGCTGCCGCCGGCCACCTCATGGATAACATGGGCCTGCTCATGCTCGCCGCCATCTTTACCGCCGTCATGTTCCTCGTTTTCGTCGAGATGATGTTTTCGATCCGCACGCGCGTTCATCTCGGCCGCGATAAAGTGCGCATGACGCTGCCGTCGGGTCGTGGCCCGACCCCTATGCTGCGCTACCACAGCTATGAATTCCCCTACGATCAGGTTGAATCCGTCGAGACTCGCCGCGAGATTTACGGAGGCGGTCTGGTGCCCGTGCTCATGAAAGGTGCGCGCGTCAATCTGAAGGACGGGTCCATCGTGCGCCTTGGCTACGTCAGCGAAGCCGACGACGATGCGGTATTCCCGTATCCGGAAATCGCTCGCAAAATAGCCGAGCGGGCCCGTCTGCCTCTGATCGACCGCGGTTCCGTGCGCCGGTCGGTGCGCAGCAAAATGCTGGGCGTCAAGGCCAGTGACGCCGAGAACACGCTCGTCGACGACGGACAAATCGCCAAACTCAACGCATCGCACAACACGTTCATGCTGGCGGTCATCGGAGTCGTGTTGCTTCTGATGCTGATCGGCATCGTAGAAGATTTCGCCAATGGCAGCCCCATCGGCCAGACCGCCGCACTTCTCGCGCAGCCACTCGCGTAACCTAGTTCACATAGACGTTCACGCGACGGCGCCGTCGTCCGATAAGACCGGCGAGCAGCGCCAGCACACCGAAGACCCCCCACGTCGGACGACGCAGCGCGATGGCCTCCAGCGCGGTCCAGACCACCGGCGAGATCCCATCTGAGACATTGCTTTTCGCACCCTTGAGCGAATTGGGCGAAGTCCGCTCCCACTGTGCCTCCAGCGTCGTTGGCACGAAAGGCCCCGTCCCGGTGATCTGCGGCGTCGCATCGGCAACGAAGGCAATAATGGCAATGAGGGCGAAAAGCGCCGCGAGGAACCTGAAGACGGACATGGCAGCGGTCTCCGTTCGGACGAGGCGACGTGACGACGAGGCATGCCGCGCTTTGACGTCGGCGGCAAGGTCTCGATCTCGCCAGACCCCCCAAGTTTGGCTGCGGAATTTGGATCGGCAGGTTTGCTTGCTTGAGCAACGTGGCCGCGGAGTGACGTGTTGCTATCAACCCGCAGTTCGGGTTAAGTGCGCCGCTCCAAAGCGGGGAGAGGTGGCCGAGTGGTTTAAGGCGCACGCCTGGAACGCGTGTGTAGGGGAAACTCTACCGTGGGTTCGAATCCCACTCTCTCCGCCAATCTTTCACTCACGCGCCGGAGGCGCTCCGTTTAGGCGGCACTCTGCCGGTTCGCGTTGCTCCCGAGCCCTGCGGGCTTTGACGTGAGTTCGAACCTAGTCCCTCCAGGCCCGCCATTCAATTCTAATGACAGTGCCGCAAGTTCAGGCATCTCGAATGCTCGCCAACTCTGAAGCAGTCGCTGGCGATGAAATCCACATGCAATATTTTTCAACGTTCGGTTGGTACCGAAGTGACCAAGCGGCCTCAACGTTTTTATTGGTGGCGAAAGCGCCGGGCGGTGCATTGCGGGCTTGCACAACATTCTCACTATGCGGCGCATCGGCGTGACGCCGAAAAAAAATTTGAAGCGCTTGCATCGTATGCTGCGATCTCCCAGATAAGTACGACCTGTCATAGGTGCGCTGCACCATGAAGAGACCCATTTTTAGTCCTTCACTTCGCAGTCTACGTCGTCACATAAAAATGGTCTGACGCAAGTATGTCGAAAGATCGTGATATTCGGAGTTTGGAATAATGAAGCTGTCGATCAACGGTCGCGACATCGAAGTCGCGGCAGATCCAGATACGCCGTTGCTCTGGGTCGTCCGCGACGAACTCGGCCTCACGGGAGCAAAATTCGGCTGTGGTCAGGCCCTCTGCGGAGCCTGCACGATGTATGCGGACGACACGCCGATCCGAGCCTGCGTGACGCCGATCGAAAGCGTCGCCGGTCAGAAGATCACCACCCCCGAGGGTCTTGAAGGTCGTATTGCAGAGGCCGTCCGCGCAGCCTGGGAAAAACACGATGTCGCCCAGTGCGGCTACTGCCAGCCCGGTCAAATCATGGCCGCCGTCGCACTTCTCAACGGTAAGCCGGTGCCAACCGATGCCGATATTGACGAAGCCATGACGGGTAATCTCTGTCGCTGCGCGACCTACGGTCGAATTCGCACCGCGATTTTGACCGCTTCTGAAACATTGAAGGGCTAAGGGGAACGCGCACATGTTCAAAGACAACATCGCTGGCGCCGTCCGCGCCCTTTCAGCCAATGACAACATTGCGAAACATCGAGCGACGACCGTCGACCGCCGCAACTTTTTGCGCCTTTCTGCCGGCACTGGCGCCGGCCTCGTCATCGGCGCCTATCTCCCGGCCGCCTCACCCACGCCGGCGGCAGCCGCACCGGGATCGGCAGGAGACGCCGTTTTCAACCCCTTCGTTACCATCACGCCGGCCAACAAAGTCATCGTGCTGTCGAAGCACCTCGACAAGGGCCAAGGCACCGCCACGGGCCTGGCCACGCTCGTCGCCGAGGAACTTGACGCCGACTGGTCACAGATGGTCGCCGAATTCGCGCCCGCCAATGCTGCCGTCTACAAGAACTTTCAATTCGGTGTGCAGGGCACAGGCGGCTCTACCGCAATGGCCAATTCGTTTGAGCAATATCGCAAGGCAGGAGCCGCCGCAAAGGCGATGCTCGTTGCCGCCGCGGCTCAGTCCTGGAAGGTTGAACCTTCAAAGATCACGGTTGCAAAGGGCGTCGTGACTGACGGCAAGAACAAGGCGACCTTTGGTGAGTTGGCCGCCGCCGCGGCCAAAATGCCGGTGCCCGAAAATCCGATGCTCAAGGACGCGAAGGATTTCGTCTATATCGGCAAGTCGTTCCCGCGCCTCGATCAAAAGGCGAAGGTAGCCGCCGCCCCTGTCTTCACCCAGGACATTCAGCTTCCAGGCATGCGCGTTGCGGTGATCGCGCGCTCACCCAAGTTTGGCGGCAAACCCACCGCCGTCGATGCCGCCAAGGCCAAAGCTGTGAAGGGCGTCAGCGACGTCGTCACCATTCCCGGCGGCGTCGCCGTCGTGGCCGCATCGACTTGGGCGGCCATCAAAGGCCGCGACGCCCTGCAGGTCACGTGGGACGATGAAGCCGCCGAAAAGCGCGGTACCGCCGAACTCATCGCCGAGTACCAAGCGCTCGCCGACAAGCCAGGTCTTTCCGTTCGCAAGGACGGTGATGCCGCAAAGGCCATAGCCGGCGCTAAGACCGTGATCGAAGCCGAATTCGTCTTTCCCTTCCTGGCGCACGCGCCGATGGAACCCTTGAATGCAATCCTCGCGTTCAAGGACGGTAAGGCGACCATCTGGTCGGGATCGCAGCTGCAAACCGTCGATCAAGCCGTCGCATCGGCAATTCTCGGCATCAAGCCGGAAGATGTCGCGGTCAAAACACAGTGGGCCGGCGGCTCATTCGGCCGGCGCGCTGTCTATAACTCAGATTACGTTGCCGAAATCGCTCACATCGTGAAGGCGCTTGGCACCGATCAGCCGGTCAAGCTTGTTTGGACCCGTGAAGACGACATTAAAGGCGGCTACTACCGGCCGCTCTACGTCCACAAGGTCAAGGTAGGTTTGACCGCGGACGGTGGGATTGCAGGCTGGCAGCATCGCATTGTCGGCCAGTCGATCATGGACGGCACCGCTTTTGCCGCGACGTCAATCAAGGACGGGGTCGATAGCACCTCGGTCGAAGGCGTCCACGACACGCCGTACGTCATCCCGAATTTCGAGGTCGAGCTGCATAGCCAGAAGTTCGGTGCACCGCCGCTTTGGTGGCGCTCGGTCGGCCACACGCACACGGCCTATGTGATGGAAACTCTCATCGACGAAATCGCGGTTCGGACGGGTAAAGACCCCGTCTCGTTCCGGTTGTCGATGCTGGAGAAACACCCGCGTCACGCAGCCGTCTTGAAGCTTGCGGCGGAAAAAGCCGGTTGGGGCACGCCCCTTGCTGCCGGTGTCTCGCGCGGCGTTGCTGTCCACGAAAGCTTCAAGAGCTTCGTCGCGCAAGTGGCCGAGGTCCGCATTGTTGATGGTCAAGCCAAGGTCGATCGGGTCGTCTGCGCAGTGGATTGCGGCTTGCCGATCAACCCCGATAACATCGTCGCGCAGGTCGAAGGCGGCATCGGTTATGGATTGGGCGCTGTCCTTCACTCGCACATCACGCTGACGGACGGCGTCGTCGACCAGACCAATTTCGGCGACTATGAAGTGCTGCGCTTCAACGAAATGCCGAAAGTCGAAGTGCACATTGTGCCGTCGACCGAACCGCCGACCGGCATCGGTGAACCCGGCGTGCCGCCGCTCGGCCCAGCAGTTGCGAACGCCATCGCCGGATTGACCGGCCAGCGCATTCGCCAACTCCCGTTTGCCATGCACAAACTCGCGGCCAGCTAGCCCCTCATCCCGCGCCCGGCGGCCGGCTCCCCGATAGGGGAGTCGCCGGGCGCCACTTCAAATTTCCGGCTCCGCGCAAGCGGAGTCGGATGGCGCCTCAAAAACAGAGTCGGATGGCGCAATCTTATACTTCCCCGCCCGGCGGCCGGCTCCCCGATAGGGGAGTCGCCGGGCGCCACTTCAAATTTCCGGCTCCGCACAGCGGAGTCGGATGGCGCAATCATTAGTGCCGCAACTCTTGCGCGGCCTCTTCCAGACTGTGGCGGAATGCTGCCAGCGTCTCACCGGCGACCTGCTGGTTGAGTCGCGTCAGTTCGGCCGCTTCCACGCGCGCCTCGCGCTGAGCGACGTCGACGACATC
>JALHMJ010000005.1:121850-217553 GCA_022844105.1 Hyphomicrobium sp.
GCGGCCTCTTCCAGACTGTGGCGGAATGCTGCCAGCGTCTCACCGGCGACCTGCTGGTTGAGTCGCGTCAGTTCGGCCGCTTCCACGCGCGCCTCGCGCTGAGCGACGTCGACGACATCGCGGCAGACCGTCACGACCTCGTTGACATTGCGGCACGCCATCATCCTTCGCGTCGCCGCAATCTCCTGCTCGACGCAGCGAACCATCAGATTGAGCCACGCTTGATTGATGCGAAACGCCTGATCAATGAGCCGTCCATTGATCTCGGTCATCATTGAGAAGACCGGCCTCTGCATGGCCATCCAAGATTCCAACGTCGCCTTGGCCCGCGCTTCGAGGGCTTGATAATCCATATCGGGCTGAGTCGACTTGTGTGTCTGCATGGTCGTTCTCCCAGTGGAAGGTGAGAAACGCGACGCGGCCTTCGGATTGGGTGCAAAGCACGCATTGAGACACGCGCGGCCTGCTGCTGAACTACGAAGTCATTATAGTCCTCCCCAGACTATCCGACCCGTGGCGGTTCAAGTTATCCCGTGACAATTGCGTGATTGAACGCTGAATTTCATATATTCCGTCTTGCCAAGCTTTCGCCCGTTGCCAGGAAAAAATCTTCAGACGACGGGATGACGTTGGCGAACGATCTCTCGCACGCGCTCCAGTGCGGCATGGTCATCGATGTCGATCAGCTCGGCATCGTCGCGAACCAACACGGTCACAGCGTTGGATATCAGCGCCTTTCCGCCGCGTTCTCCCTCAAGCGCCGCAAGCTTTGCAAAGGCGTCGCGCGGCCACAGCACAGGGTTGCGCTGGTTTCCCGCGCGATCGACGGCATGAACGATGCGGCGTCCGTCGTGCGCGGCAAACGCATCCACCACCTCAAACAAGGTGCGGGTCGTCACGAGCGGCATGTCTCCTGGCAAGATGAGTGCGCCGTCGCGGTCAGCCGCTAGCTCCCGCACCCCCGCCGCGATGGAAAACCCCAGACCATCCTGATCTCCAGCGCACCTGACCACGCGCACCGCACTTGCACTTAGGACCTGAGCTATGGCCGCGTGATCGGGACCCGTCACGACGATCGTGTCGTCGAAAACGGCCGTGATCGATGCCAATGTTCGCACGATCACGGCCTCGCCGCCGACGTCGGCAAGCAACTTGTTTTCCGTCCCAAAACGCCGCGACCGGCCTGCCGCAAGTACGATCGCCGTCAGCCGCATTTCAGCAGCAGGCCCCGCTGGTGCCTTTCGGATCGTCGGTTGCCGTGAAAGGTATCGACGTTCCGCAGCCGGGGAAAATCCCAAAGTGCGTGTCGAAATTGCCGACGAATGTGAAGTGCGGGGCAAAGCGCGTTTCAGCCAGCATCCGCCATGTGTTGCCGCACACGGGGAAGATGCGTCCCTTCACGATGTGATGATGACCGTCGAGGATGAACACGTCGGGTTCGTCTTTTATCGTGCCCTTATAAATCACGGCTTGACCGTAATCCTCACAGGCCGGCTCAAGTCCATCGAGCTTGAACAGGCGGTAGGTGGCTGAGAAGAACTGCGCCGTGCCGAGTTTCTTGCGGATCGCGTCATTGTTCACAGCGACCGACCGGCTCGTGACCAACCGCGGATCGTGAAATCCCGCGCGCTTGGCAAGCGACAGGAAATCGTTCCAATACAGCGCGCCGCCGAGGCACTCGCCGTAAATCTCTGGGTCTTTGACCAGATCGAAGCTCAATCGCCGATCCGCGTAGACATCCGAAAAGAACAATTCGCCGCCGGGCTTCAGCAAGTCGAAAGCGCCCTTGAGCACGGCCGGCTTGTCGATTGACAGATTGATCACGCAATTGGAAATGATAACATCGAATGAGCCCGGCTCAAGCCCGAGATCGCTGAGCCTCTCGATGTAACCTTGCAGGAAGCGTGTGTTTGGTTGCGCATATCCGAACTTCTGCGCGTGCCAATCCACGTGCGCCCGCGCCACGTCGAGTTGCTCTTCTGTCATGTCGACGCCGACGACCTCGCCGGTCTCGCCAACAAGCTGCGCCAGCATGTAGGCATCCCGTCCCGATCCCGCTCCCAGATCGAGTATGCGCCGGCCCTTTAAATCGGACGGATGGACAAGTCCGCAGCCGTAGTATTTGGCCGCAACGTCCGGATGGACGTTCGCGGCAAGCGCCCTCAAATGCGCTGGCATCGCGTCCGCCGTGCAGCACGCCGACGTTTTCAAATCTTCGGATGATTTCAAAACCTTGCCGTAATAAAGTTTGACGCTGTCGTGATCCATTCTGTCCTCCGCGGTCGTCCCCTAGGGACGCTACGATTACCACGATGATCCAGTTTCATCGCGGGTTGAAGCTCACGCAAGCCATTCCACGAAAGCGTCCGGCTATGACCACTGCCGGACCGGCAGCGCCCGCCATTCGGCCCACGGCATATCACGTCCCGGATATGCAACGGTAGCGAACGGCCAATCCTCAGCAAGCCACGAGCGAACGAGCCGCCCCAAGTCCGCATCGCGCGCCTCATCATCGGGCCCGCTGCGCGCCCAATAATAAACGGCGGCTTCGAAGCCGCGCCGATCGCTCGGAAAAATATAAACGCAGCCAAGGCAACGGCTCTCGTCAGCAGCCATCACCGTGTAGGCGAACGAGTGCCGGATCGTAAACTCGCGCTGGTGCCAAGCCAGATCGATCAGGTCCTCACCCTTCGTAAGCCCCGCAGGCCAGGAACTGTCGGGATCAAGCAATCCGCGCAGTCGCCGGGCACTCGCAATAACCGCTTCGAAGTCTTTTTCCAGGTCATCAATCGACAGCATTCTCAAATAATATCCCGGCCCATCGAGCCGCGGGGGAACAACAAAATCGGGGGATACGAGCATTCGTCCGTACATGCGGATCTTTCAAGCGCAAGCCTAACCAGCGCCAATCATCGCGCTGAGGTCGGGCGCCCGCAATGCGCCATCGGGCAGCGCCGCGCCCGCCTCACGCCGCGACGACCCCCGATCACCCCTGCGCGGACGCCTTCGCGATGATCTCGGAAATCTCGTCCAGCACCTGAAGCCGTTTCTTACGCTCGTTTTCCATCGTTTCGTCCGAAACCGGCTCAATGTTCGTCTCCATCCGGTGGATTTCGCGATTGAGTTCATGGTAGCGGTCGGCAAGCTTGGCAAAATGTGAATCTGATAATTTTAGCCCATGAATAATGGCCTTTGCGCCCGGAAACATTTCATCAAGTTCATTCGGCGTGTTGCGGTTGTCGAGCATGTCGTCAGCCTTTCGGTAAGAGTTGGCATTATTGGCAGGTCTGCTCCAGCCGCCAGCCGACAACGCGACAGCGTTCGCGTCCACGCTTATCGCCCGAACAGACCCGCTTCGGGTAGCGCTTATAAGAGCAGTAATAGTCGGGAAATAAGAACCCCTCGTAACCGCGCGCCGGGCCGCGCGTGTCATAGTTCTCCTGATAATAAGGCTTCACGTAGCGACGCTGCGCCTCGGCAGGAACCGAGGTGAACAGGCCAAACCCCGCAACGCCCGCCGCGAATACGAGTGCAATGCTGCGAGTCATCGCAACCTCCTGTTCTGCGGCCCCGATGGCGTACCCTTGCCACGGTCCCCATCCGCTAGACTTGAGCTGCCTCAAGGACCGGATCAAAGATAACGCCGGTGCAGGCAGCTGGTTCGCGGGCCGTGATCGTGTATAGGGGCGCAAGACCCGTTTCTGGAGCCGCTCATGATTGCGCGCATCGGCATTGTTACCGTCTCGGACCGCGCCAGCAAAGGCGAGTATGAGGATAAAGGCGGCCCCGCGATCCGCGATGTGCTGGCCGAATTGCTCACCTCGCCGTGGGAGCCGGTCGCCCGCGTCATTCCCGACGACCTTGCCGGGATCGAAGCGACATTGCGCGATCTCGCCGACACCGAAGGCTGTTGCCTGATCTTGACCACGGGCGGCACCGGTCCCGCCGTTCGCGACGTGACGCCCGAAGCAACGCAAGCCGTGTGTCAAAAAATGATGCCTGGTTTCGGCGAACTGATGCGGGCGGAAAGCCTAAAGCAGGTTCCAACGGCGATCCTCTCGCGCCAGACAGCCGGCATTCGCGGATCGAGCCTCATTGTCAATCTGCCTGGCAAACCGGCATCAATCCGGCTGTGCATGTTGGCAGTATTTCCCGCCATCCCCTACTGTATCGACCTCATCGGCGGCCCCCGACTTGAAACCAACCCCGCCCTCAGCCGAGCCTTCCGCCCCGGCGGCGCATAACTTCGCTTCCGGCCGGCTGCACGATCGTGCAGTCGGAAGCGACAAACAATACTTCAGTTTAACCGGAACTCGCCGTCGATGACCTTGAGTTCGGCCGGTCCAATCAACGCCTTGTGGCACACCGTGACGCGGAACAAGAGCCCATCGAGCTTCGCCTGCCAGAATATCAAAAAGCGGTTCAACTCAGGAAAGGCCGGCGCCTTATCGTACTCCTGCCAGACGTATTGCTGCAGGATCGCGGGATGGTCGGGAAGACGATAGAGGATGTCGGCCGTCGTCAATCCGAGACCCTCGATTTGGCGCTGAAAGTCTGTTGTGATCATGCGTGGCTGTTCCTTCGTGTGGGTTGCCGCCTGATCTCAATTCTGTCGTCGACGAGCCGCTCCCGTAAAGTGACTTTTCCGCATAACGCTCGCAAAATCAGAAGCTTATCACTCACCGCAAATTAGTGCTGCCAGCCCACGCAAAGCCAGAGCCCGCCAACCAATGATGCGATGCAAGCCCGATCCCGAATGGGCGCGTGCGCCACTGTGCATTCAAACGCCAATACTCGCGCGACATGCGCACGGGCGCGGTGACGTCTTCACGGCAAGCTGCCGGTTGTGGCGCAGAGCGTGTCCACGCGTTGCAGCCAGTTGCCCGTCGTGAGCCGAACAGCCGTCCGCGACACCGCCCTACCCGATTAACCTTGTAATCAGCGCATCGCATGGCCAAATATGGTCGATGGACATGTTCGATTATCAAGTCCCGGCTGAGATTTATGCCAGCCGAGGTCGTGGGGCCACAAAGCGCCCCATGACATTCTACCGCTTCGACAATGCGGCCGAAGCCATCCGCTTCGTGATGGAGAAATTGCCGCCGGAGATGCTACTCGGCACCACGATGGAAATCGGCGAAGAGCGGTTCATCGGCAATGACATCAAGCGGTTGTATACGAGTGAGTGTTATCCTCTTGATCGCGCCGTATCCTAGCCTCGCCTATGCACCTCAAACGCTCTTTTCCGTCGATACATGGACCTCCCGCATCGGCTACAATGTGCTGCGCACGATCATGACTTGCACCATCGGCAGGGGTGGGTCAGACCTCTCGCACTTTGTTTACGCCGCAGCAGGCAGAACGCCTCCTGCATAGGAGAGCACGATGCAGCACCCGGGTTTTTTTCATCGGGCCGGGCCGTTCACGCTCAAGGAAATTGCCGCCGCCTCGGGCTCCGTTTTGATTGGCGAAGACGCGCGCACCATCGATGATGTGCGCCCGCTGCACATGGCCTGCGAGCGCGATCTTACCTTCTTTGAAAACCGCAAATATGCAGCCCTTCTCGGCACCACCCGCGCCGGCGCATGCATCCTGTCCGCCCGCGACGCGTCCAAGGCACCCGGCGGAATTTCGATCCTGACCAGCGATGCGCCGTATCATTCCTTTGCGCGCGTTTTGACACTGTTTTACGCCGATGCCCTGCGCAGCAAGGCCGCGGCCACAGCCGCCGACAGCAACGGCGCGCTGGTCCACGCAAGTGCTGTAATTTCCGCCGGGGCCACCGTCGAACCCGGAGCCGTGATCGGCCGTGAAGCGCAGATCGGCGATGGCTCCATCGTCGCCGCCGGCGCCGTCGTAGGCTACCGCGTCGTCGTCGGCCGAAATTGTTACATCGGCCCCGGCGCCACCGTAACGCACGCGATCCTTGGCGACGGCGTCATCATTCACGCCGGGGTCCGCATCGGGCAGGACGGATTCGGCTTCGCCATGAGCGCCAAAGGCCACCTGAAGGTTCCCCAGATCGGCCGCGTGGTCATCGGCGATGACGTGGAAATCGGCGCCAATTCCACGATCGATCGCGGCTCGCTCGCCGACACCGTCATTGGCGAGGGCACAAAGATCGACAACCTCGTGCAGATTGCCCACAACGTCGTCATCGGCAAGCATTGCGTCATCGTTGCGCAAAGCGGTATCGCGGGATCAGCCGAAATCGGCGACTTCGTGGTCATGGGCGCGCACTCTGGTGTCATCGGCCATGTAAAGGTCGGCTCGGGCGCCCAGATCGCCGGCAGCGCGCATGTGAAGAACGACGTCGAACCCGGAGCGCGAATGGGCGGAACACCCGCCCGTCCATTCAAGGAATGGGCCCGCGAAATTGCCGCCATTCGCCAGCTTGCGAAGAAATCGTGACCTGCCGGTTCCTGCCGCAAAAAACAAAATTGCAATTGGACTTGTAAAACGCGCAAACTACCGCTACATAGCCGTTATCGACTTTTGGCCGGACAACCAGGCCGCAGCTTCCCTCACGCCTAGGCGTTGCCGGAAGCGCGTTCAGACCCAACCAAATCATCGAAAATGAGAGCTAGTGGGTGCGTTCGCGTGCTTGCTAGCTCGTGAGATTCTTTTTGCCTGACTGAAAAAGGAAAGCCCATGACCCCGGGTACTGTTAAGTTCTACAACTATCAAAAAGGCTTCGGCTTCATCACGCCGGATGCCGGTGGCAAGGACGTCTTCGTGCACGCGACCGCTCTCGAGCGCGCTGGCCTGCAGGGCCTCGCCGAAGGACAGAAGGTTCGCTTCGATACCGAAGAGGATCGTCGTTCGGGCAAGATCGCGGTCGGCCGGATTGAGGCTGCATAACAAGCCGCCTCTCCTGCGCACCGCAGTTGGAAAGCCGCTCCGCAAGGGGCGGCTTTTTCTTGTGGCGAAGCCTGTGCTTGACAATCGTGCCTCGCGAACGCGCCAAGAAACCGCCATCTCATCGCCACGACTCTTGGGCTCGGCTCTGTTAGACGTCTTCGACTTGGGGCGGCGGAGAATGGGCGGCATGCGGGCGCAGGCACTGGCGAGTTTCGTTGCGATGGTGTTGGCAGCCAGCGCTTCGATGATCAGCGGCAGCGCGAAGGCCGCGGCTATCGAAGCCGCCGAAGCAGCCACGAAGCCGCCGCTCAATGTCTCGATTTTCGTCTCCACGCGCAACGACGTTTGCTACGACCGTGGTGACGTCGCCGCCATCCGGCATTTCGCGCAAGTCGAGGCCGATCGCATCAATGCCCAGGGCGGCATTGCCGGCCACAAGCTGAACGTGCGCATCCTCGACGACAATCGCGATCCCAAAAAGTCGATTGTGAACGTCCGCGACGCGCTGACCGATCCCGACACCATCGGCATGATCGGCTTGTCAAGCTCGGACCGTTCCAAAGCGGTGTTCGACGCCGTGGGCAAGGAGATCAAGCAGAAGAATATTCCGTTCCTTTCTGCGATGTCCGTCAACAGCATCTTCGCCGACTATCCCAACGTCTTTTCAATGCGCGCCTCGCAAGACAACGAGCGGCTGCCGGTGTTGGCGCAGTTCGTCCGCCGTACGGGGTTTCAGCGCCCGGCCTTCATCGGCTTGCGCGATACGCTCTTTTCGACCACTCTTGCCGACGGGCTGAACCGCATTATGAGCGCCTATCTCGTCGCCGATCATCGTCTCGCCTCGAAAGATGAAAAAGCCGATCCGGCCGATTTTCCCGCCGTCATCGAAGATCTAAAAATCAAGAATCCCGACCTCGTGTTCCTCGCCATCGGCAATGATCGCAACGGCGAGTTCATCGCTCAATTGAAGGCAGCCGGCCTGTCGCCTGCCATCCTTCTGACAGGCCGCATTAATTCCGTCTCGACGGACATTTCACGCGATTATACAGGCACACTTTATGAATTGGTCTGGGACCGGCTGCCCGGCCTCTACAACGCCCGTCTGATGCGCCGCATGGCTGGACAGCCGCCGGAAGATTGGGTCTTTCTCGGCGGCAAAATCGGCATCGCGCCAGGCTGGGCCAACGGCGAGTGCAAGGAACGCGCGGCGAGCCTTGCCAGCGATCCGCTGTCCGACGAAAACCTCCGTGCCATCGGCATCGGCACGCAGTACGCCGATATGCTGGGTCTTATCGCCGCCGCGGCCCGCACGGCCCCACGCGAAATCGAGGTCAAGGACCTGCGCTCGCATATTCTCGAACAGTTGACGAAAACCTACGCCGCAGGCCGCAATGTGTATCAGGGTCAGTTCGAGAATTGGTCCTTTGACCCCCGTGCGCGCACCGCCACTCGTACCCCGTTCCTCGTCCAGCTAGCGCCCGGCATGGGACGCACGCAATTGGCACCGCTGCAGTTTGCACGCCTCAAGAACGAGAATTTGCGCTCGATTGGCACGCAATATATGGATATCGACCTGATCCGCGTTTTCTCCGTCGACGACAACGCCAAGACCTTCCAGGCCGAGTTCTACGTCTCCATGCGCGACGACGGGCAGGAGAACTCCATCGATCTGATCGAATTCGCCAACGCCGCCATCAACCCGCAGACCAACGATCGGCAAATAACCGTCCGCACGCTGGCCACGGGCGAAAAGAGCGACGCCTATCCCGATGGCATGAAGATTTATTACGTGTCGGGAAGGTTTCTGTTCCAGCCACAACTTTCGACGTATCCGTTCGATACGCAGCGCTTCGCCATTAATATCCGGCCCAAGCGCGGCGACAAACCTTTCATCGTGCAACCTCCCCCGATGGACCTTCGCGATACAGCTGTCGATGCCGACGGATGGGAGCCGCAGAGCCAATACGTTGGCTACGACGAGGACTTCGTCACGACGATCGATGCCAAAACCCACCAGTCAAGTATCGTGCCTTTTTACAAGGGCGCCTTTGTGTGGGTCATGTCGCGCGAGACCAACGACTATTTCCTGCGCGTGGTCGTGCCGCTGCTCTTCATCATGGCGGTCGCCTACGTTTCGATCTTCATTCCGCTCTCGCACTTCGAAGCGATCGTGACGATTCAGGTGACCGCGTTGCTCTCTGCTGTCGCGCTCTATCTATCGCTGCCCGCCATCGACAGCGATGCAACGACACTGTCGGACCGAATTTTCCTGTTCGCCTACCTGTCGGTAACGGTGATGATCGCGATCTCTGTGTTGCGTATTAACCCGCTATTTGAGGCGCGACCAAAGGCGCTCATGGCGTTGACAGCAACGCACGTGGTGTTGATCCCGCTCCTCGCACTTGCAATGGCAGTCTTCGTCCAGCGCGCAAGCTTGGGGCTGGGATAATCCTGCCCCTAGTTCTCATCCATCTTGAGCGCGGCAATGAAGGCTTCCTGCGGGATTTCGACTTTGCCGAATTCGCGCATCTTCTTCTTGCCGGCCTTCTGTTTGTCGAGCAGCTTGCGCTTGCGTGAGATATCGCCGCCGTAACATTTGGCGAGCACGTCCTTGCGCAGCGCCTTGATCGTCTCGCGCGCAATCACCTTGGCTCCAATCGCCGCCTGGAGCGGAATTTGGAACAGGTGAGGCGGGATCAATTCCTTGAGCTTCTCGCACATGGATCGCCCGCGGCTTTCCGCCCGCGCCCGGTGCACCACGATCGACAGGGCATCCACCGGCTCGCTATTGACGAGGATCGAAAGCTTGACGAGATCGCCTTCTTCGTAGCCCTGGATATGGTAGTCGAAGGATGCGTAGCCGCGCGAAACGCTCTTCAGCCGGTCATAGAAATCGAACACCACTTCGTTCAGCGGCAATTCGTAAACGAGCATGGCGCGCGCGCCGACGTAGGTTAGCGTCTTCTGTCGCCCGCGCCGGTCCTGGCAGAGTTTCAGAACGGCGCCGAGATAGTCGTCGGGCACGAGGATCGTTGCCTCGATCCACGGCTCTTCGATGTGGTCGATTTTGACAACGTCCGGCATGTCGGCCGGATTGTGCATTTCGACGACGCTGCCACCCTTCATGTGCAAGTGGTAGATGACCGACGGCGCCGTGGTGATGAGTTCAAGGTTGAACTCGCGCACGAGGCGCTCGGTGATGATTTCCAAGTGCAGAAGGCCAAGAAACCCGCAACGGAATCCGAATCCGAGCGCGGCGGAGCTTTCCGTCTCAAACGAGAAGCTCGCATCGTTGAGACGCAGCCGCGACATGGCCTCGCGCAGATCTTCAAAGTCGGCGGCGTCGACCGGGAAAAGTCCGCAGAACACCACAGGTTGCGCGGGCTTGAAGCCCGGCAGCGCCTCGGCCGTCGGATGCTTCTCGTCGGTGATGGTGTCGCCGACCCGCGTATCGGCAACTTCCTTGATTGCGCCGGTGAAAAATCCGATCTCGCCTGGGCCGAGTTCGCCGAGCATCTCCTGCTTTGGCCGGAAGATGCCGACGCGCTCGACGGGATACGCCCCGTCCGTCGACATCATCTTGACCCGCTGGCCCTTCTTCAGCGTGCCTTCGATCACCCGCACCAGAACCACCACGCCGAGGTAGGCGTCATACCAGCTGTCGATCAGCATGGCTTTTAGAGGTTTGTTGCGGTCACCCTTTGGTGGCGGCAGCCGTTCGACAATCGCCTCGAGCACGGCAGCGACATTGAGACCCGTCTTTGCCGAAACACCAATGGCATCCGAAGCATCAATGCCGATGACATCCTCGATCTGCTGCCTGACCCGGTCGGCATCGGCCGAAGGCAGGTCGATCTTGTTCAGGACCGGTAGGATTTCGAGGTTGTTGTCGAGCGCCTGATAGACGTTGGCAAGCGTCTGGGCTTCAACGCCCTGACTTGCGTCAACGACGAGAACCGCGCCTTCGCACGCCGCCAGAGAACGCGAAACTTCGTAGGCGAAGTCGACGTGGCCGGGCGTGTCCATCAGATTGAGCTGGTAGGTCTTGCCGTCCTTGTGCTTGTAATCGAGGCGAACCGTCTGCGCCTTGATCGTAATGCCGCGCTCCCGCTCGATGTCCATGCTGTCGAGGATTTGCGCCTTCATCTCGCGATCTGAGACGTTGCCGCACAGCTGGATCAGCCGGTCGGACAGCGTCGACTTACCGTGGTCGATATGGGCGATGATCGAAAAGTTGCGGATCAGGGAAGTATCTGTCATGGGCGGCTGATAGCACTTGGGTTTCTCCGGCAAAAGGGCCTTGTCCGGTCACCGTCGAACCGTCGCACGTCGCGGCTGGCAGACGTCGGAGTACTGGCAAAGCTGGCAACGTGCGACGGCGTGTGCAACAATGCTGGAAACCAATAGATTAACTGGAGGAAATGACATGGCAGGGATGGCGAATTCGCGCGGCAAAGGGTTCAAGGACGCGTTGAGCGCGACCGGTGTCAACGAGGAAGTGCAGTCAGCGCTCACGTCGGCCTTCGAGTCGATGTGTGACTGGCGCCAGGAGGCTGCCAATCAGGCCGAGCGGCACGGCAACAAGGTGTTCGACAAAATGAGCACCGCCGCCAAGGCGATGGGATGGCCCCCCGAACTGGTCGACATGACCCGCCAGCAGATGCAGCAGGCGTCCCGGATGCAGATCCAGGTTCTTGATCAAGTGATGGATTCCTGGGAAGGCCAAGTCAAAAATCCAGGCACGGGAATTCAGATGCCCGGCGTCGCCGGTTCGCCGTTCCAGTTTCCAAACTTCGGCGGTATGCCCGGAATGAGCGGCATGCCAGGAATGCCTGGGATGCCAGGAATGCCAGGAATGCCCGACTTCAGCACCCTGCCCACGGCACCACTGCAATTCTGGATGCAGGCTGCTGAGATGTGGCAGAAGAATTGGCAGCAGGCGATGTCGCAGTGGATGGAAGCGCAGTCGAACATGATGAGTGGCGGGTCCGACAAAGGCCGCCCAGGTAAGCGCTGAGAGTACGTATCCAACGCGCAGATTTAGGCGCGCGCACGGGATTGAACAAACCGGCCGCACCCGCGGCCGGTTTTCTAGTATCGCCGAGTACAGCGCACAGGATTTCCGCCACGTGTTGCGCATTGCTGCGAAAGGTCAACCCAACTAACGTCTCGATCAAGCCCGGCGGCCGGCTCCCCGCCAGGGGAGTCGCCATCCGGCCGGCTCCGCGTAGGTGGCGTCGGATGGCGCCACAAAAGCTCGCCGGGTCGCACGCACTAATCAAGCCCGGCGGCCGGCTCCCCGCCAGGGGAGTCGCCATCCGGCCGGCTCCGCTTAGGCGGAGTCGGATGGCGCCACAAAAACTCGCCGGGCGCACGCACTAATCAGGCCCGGCGGCCGGCTCCCCGTCAGGGGAGTCGCCATCCGGCCGGCTCCGCGTGGGCGGAGTCGGATGGCGCCACAAAAACTCGCCGGGCGCACGCACTAATCAGGCCCGGCGGCCGGCTCCCCGTCAGGGGAGTCGCCATCCGGCCGGCTCCGCGTAGGCGGAGTCGGATGGCGCCACAAAAACTCGCCGGGCGCACGCACTAATCAGGCCCGGCGGCCGGCTCCCCGTCAGGGGAGTCGCCATCCGGCCGGCTCCGCGTAGGCGGAGTCGGATGGCGCCACAAAAACTCGCCGGGCCCACGTATTAAGCCCGGCGGCCGGCTCCCCGCCAGGGGAGTCGCCGGGCCCACTAATAAAGAGGAACGACATGACGAGCATGGAATCGAGCGGTACGCCGGCGTCAGCCACACCGGCGTCGTCCACGGTCGGCGCGGACGTCCTCGCCTCTGTTGTCGTTTTCCTCGTCGCGCTGCCTCTGTGCATGGGCATTTCACTCGCCTCAGGTCTGCCGCCGACGGCCGGCATCGTGACCGGCATCATCGGTGGCATCATCGTCGGCGCGATTGCCGGTTCACCGCTGCAGATCAGCGGCCCAGCCGCAGGCCTGGCTGTTCTCGTTTATGAGCTCGTTCAGGCGCACGGCGTGGAGATGCTGGGCACCATCGTGCTTTTCGCTGGTCTCCTGCAATTTGCCGCCGGCTCGTTCAAACTGGGGCAGTGGTTTCGCGCCGTCTCCCCCGCCGTCATCCACGGCATGTTGGCTGGAATTGGCATCCTGATCTTTGCCGCTCAGTTCCACGTGATGCTTGACGGCAAACCAGTCGGTAACGGCATTCAAAATTTGCTGGCGATCCCAGGCGCGATCGTGACTGCGGTCCAGGCTGGCGATAGCCGCATGACCGCCGGCGAAGTCGGTGCCCTCACGATTGCCGCGATTTTTGCCTGGGCCTCGCTAGCGCCCAAGCGACTGCGTGTCATACCCGCCCCGCTCGTGGGCGTCGTCGTCGGCATGATGGCCGCAGCGATTTTCCAGATCGATTCGATCAAGTTCGTCAGCGTCCCGGAAAACTTCTGGTCGACGCTCATCTTCCCGACGCCGGAGCGGATCGGCACGTTTTTCACCAATCCCCATCTGCTGATTGGTGCCGTGGCCATTGCATTTATCGCTTCCGCCGAAACGCTGCTTTGCGCTACCGCTGTCGATCAGATGCATTCCGGTCCGCGAACGAAATATGATCGCGAACTCACCGCGCAAGGCATCGGCAACACACTCTGCGGCGCCCTGGGTGCGCTACCGATGACCGGCGTCATCGTCCGCTCGGGTGCCAATGTGGAAGCAGGCGCCAAGACGCGGCTGTCTGCGATATTGCACGGCGTCTGGCTTCTGCTCTTTGCCAGCCTCCTTCCTTGGACGCTGACCTACATCCCGCTGTCTTCGCTGGCCGCGGTTCTGGTTTATACCGGCTACAAGCTCGCCTACCCCAAGATCGTGCCAACGCTGCTGCAGTACGGCACGACGAAAGTCTTTATTTACGTCGCAACCATCGTGATGATCGTCTCCACGGACCTTCTCAAGGGCGTGCTGACCGGTGTCGTGCTCTCACTCGCTCGCATTCTCTATGCGCTGTCCCGTCTTGAAATACGCACCGAAGCGGCCCCCTCTTCAAAACGTATTGACATGCACCTGTCAGGCACCGCGACGGTGATCGGCTTGCCTAAGCTTGCCCAGGCGCTGGAAGCACTGCCGCCAGGATCGGAGGTCGTCATCCACATCAACGACCTCGACTACATCGACCATTCGTGTCTCGACCTGCTCGCCAACTGGGAAAAGCAGCACAAAACAACCGGCGGCACGTTGACCATCGAGTGGCACCAGTTGGCCCAAAAATACCATCGCCGCCATGGAACATCGGCCGCGGAACCCGCTGTGATGCCCTGACGCGGCCGACGCTGCACTTTGGCCTACTCTCGTCTTGACGCCGCCATAACACTCGGCATGAGTGACCCAGCCCAATAACTAAAGGAAACGGCCGGGGATGTTCCGCTACCGCTTTTGTGTCGCCGTGCTGACGGCATTGACCACGACCACCCTGATGGCGGCCGCCGCCGCTAAGGCCCAGGGGATCGAATTCGGCCCGCCTCAAACGAAGCCCACCAAAGCGCCGTCTGTCCAGCAGCTGGAGCCCGGCGCCGCGTCAGCAGCAACTGCTCCCGTGCCGGCAGCCGGCGCCGCCAAGCGGCAGGTTCCAGGTCCCGGAACGCCCAACCCTTTGGCCGAGAAATACTCGACCTCCGGCCTGCCGCCAAAACCCAATCCGGCCAACTGCAAAAACGCTGAAAGTTTCGATGTCTGGCTCGCCGGCTTCCGCAAGGAAGCCGCGGCCAACGGCGTATCGGCACGCACCATTTCCCGCGCCCTCGATGGCCGCACGCTAGAAACCGGCGTCATCGCGCGGGATCGCAAACAAGGTTTCTTTGCGCAAAGCTACACGGACTTTGCCGCCAAGCTCGCCACCAATAACCGCGTCCAGAATGGCCGCGCGCAAATCAAGAAGAACGCCGACGCGTTCGCTCGCGTCACCCGCCAATACGGCGTCCCCGCCTCGGTGATCACCGGCTTCTGGGCGCTCGAAAGCGATTTCGGCGCCGGCATGGGCAAGCTGCCGATCATGAATTCTCTGACCACGCTTGCCTATGACTGCCGACGCGGCGCCATGTTCCGCAAGGAGCTGATGGCGGCACTCGACATTATCGATCGAGGAGATATGTCGCCCGACACAATGATCGGTTCCTGGGCCGGTGAAATCGGCCAGACTCAGTTCCTGCCGACACGGTATCTCGCGCATGCCATCGACTACGACGGCGACGGCGACATCAACCTGTTCGCCAACCCGACCGACATCATCGGCTCGACGGCGAACTACATGACCCATCTCGGTTGGCGGCGCGATGAACCCTGGCTCGAAGAAGTCATTGTGACGAAGGATCTAGCCTGGGATAAAGCCGATCTGTCCATCAAGCTTCCGCGTTCGCAGTGGTCCGGCTGGGGTGTTGTGAACGTGGACGGCTCGCCGCTGTCGAGCGACGCACTGCCGGCCTCGCTCATACTTCCCATGGGCCGCTTCGGCCCGGCCTTTCTCGCCTACGAGAACTTCAATGTTTACCTGCAGTGGAATCAATCGCTGAACTACGCGATCACCGCGGCTTGGCTCTCGACGCGCATCGACGGCGCTCCGCCGATGCAGAAGCCGAAGCGCGCGATCGCGGTTCTAGCGCCCGATGAGGCCAAGGAACTGCAACGGCAACTAAAGCGGCGCGGCTTCGACGTCGGCGAAATCGACGGCAAAATTGGCGCCTCGACGCGCGCGGCCGTGAAGGCCATGCAAGTGAAACTCGGGTTTCCGGCCGACAGCTATCCGACGCCGGAACTGCTTGCGGCATTGCGTGGCGAAAGCTGACTGCATGCAGTTTACAAACGAATTGGCTGCCGTCCCGTTGAGACGACAGCCAAATTTTTTGCAAATCGTGACGGCTACTCAGAGCTTGCAGATCGTCGCCGAGCCGCGGCACGTCCAACCAAACGATCCGCCCGGCGAACAGCTGTACTTGCGCGGCCCAAACGAGTAGCCGGGCGTCGAACCGTTGGCCATCCATGACGCCCAAGCACCCCAGTCGACCGCCTGCAACAGCGCTTCATCAACTTGGAATTTTGCGTCCTTTTCCGATCCGGCCGACCCGACGGCACCCTTGCGGACGCACTCCTTGGCTTCGGCGGACACGGCTGCGCCCAACATTAAAGCCGCGGCGGCAAGAGCGCCCGCCATGCACTTCAGTGATTTCATCATTGTCTGTCTCCACCCGTTGTTCGAGGAATCAACGCACACAATCCTGGTCCTAGAAATTGCCAATGCCTATTGGCTGCATTCGTAAAACGTGGGGATCGCCGTCAGGTCTTGGTGCATAAATGCGGTCAGACCGAACCAACAAGCGGATAAGCGACACTCGAAGGGATGACATCGGTGCCCCTTAGACTGGCACGACTTAGGGCGGCCGCGGCCTTCGGACTATTGATCGCTTGGGTGCCGGCGTCGCCGGCCGGCAGCGTTCAACCGGGAATTATCGGCGAAGACGACCGTCAACTCATTGATTCCGTTAGCTCACCCTGGACTGCGATCGGGCAGGTGAACATCGGCGGCTATCGCGCCATCGGCCAGTGCACGGGCACGCTCGTGCGCCCCGATCTCGTCATTACCGCCGCCCATTGCGTGATGGACAACGCCAAATCGCAGCCCTTTCCGCTGCGCAACATTCATTTCCTCGCCGGTGTGCGGGGTGGCGAACGCCGGGGCAACGCCGATGCGAAATGCCTGCGCTTTTTGCCCGGTTACGCCTATGTCGCGCAGCGCACCGCCAGTGGGGTTCCACTCAGCGCGATGTTCAAGGACGTCGTCGCCATCGTGCTCGACCGACAAATTGACGTTCCACCCGCCCGCATGGCCAATCCGCGCTCATGGGCAACAGGACAGGCGCTCCTGCATGCGGCCTATCCAGCCGATCAGCGCTTCCGCCTGTCCGCCCATGTCGGCTGTCGATTGCTGCGCCCGAGCCGGCCGGTGCCTGTTTGGCTGACCGACTGCGACACCCACCCGGCAAGTTCCGGCGGCCCGGTTTTTGTCGACGAAGACGGCGAACTGCGCCTCGCCGCCGTCATGGTCGGCGCCGGCGCCCGCAACAGCACAGCGGTCCCTCTCGCCCAATGGCAAGACCTGCTCGATGGTCACGGATGCGAGTGAGCGTATCGGCGCTGTCAGGCCTTCTCGTCGCCAGCCAGAACCTTGCCCATCCAGTCGTCGATCGTGATTTGGCCGATTTTTTCGACGACCGCCGTCTCATGTGGACGCAGAACATCCTGCACGCCGTCGATGCGTTTCCACTCGCAAAATGGTGTCTCAGCACTTTCCAGCGGCGCATAGCGAGAGGCCTGCACCTTCTGATAGCGGTGCACATAGCGCGGGCAGTTCATGAACACTTCGCTGACCGTCACGATCACGGCCAATTCGGCTTCCTTGAAATTCGCCAGAACCTGCGGATCACGCGACAGTCGCGCCCGGCCCTGCAAACGCAACCGGAACGGCTTTTCAAAATCGATGAACAGCAGCCCCACGTCTGGATTGCCGGCGATGTTGCCCATTGAAAGGTACATGCCGTTGCCGTCGTAGCTTGGAAAAGCGATCGTCTGCGCATCCAGAACACGCACGAAGCCGGGTGTTCCGCCTTTATAGGAAACCGTCGGCCGGCCGCGATCGTCGACGGATGAGAGAAAGCACATGTCGCGTGCTTCGATGAATGCCTTCTCAAGGTCGCCGACTTCGGTCTTGACGGCGATCACTTCGATACGGTCGGCCATCGGCCGCGACTGGAACTCGTCCTGCAGGGCGCGGTGCTCGGGTCCATAAAGACGGCTCATGACGTTTGCTCTCCCGTCGTTTTGGTGTTGTGGTTGGCCGCCGCTTATAGCATTTCGGATGGCCGCCGCCGCCGTAAGGCCCCGAGCTTTCTTGGCCTGACTTCACATTTCGAGGCCCCTGTTGCGCCGCGACCCGAGATCATTCGGAGCTATTACCGTCCCGACGCCGCCTTCGCCGCGCGGACGCCGGATCGGCATTATGGGAGGCTCGTTCAACCCCCCGCATGCCGGTCACTTTTTGGCGGCGGCGGAGGCGATGAAGCGTCTCCGCCTCGATGAAGTGTGGTGGATCGTGACGCCCGGTAATCCGCTCAAATCAAATGGAGCGTTGCAGCCCCTTTCCAAACGCATGGCCGCCGTTCGCGCTCTGGCCGCCCACCCGCGCATGCGGGTGACGGCGTTCGAAGCAGCGCTCGGTTCGCCCTTTACGGCCGTCACCCTCCAGTTCCTCGTCCGGCGCTTTCCCAGTGTCGCGTTTGTCTGGGTGATGGGAGCCGACAACCTCGCCACTTTCGATCGCTGGCAAAATTGGCGCGGTATCGCCGCAACAATGCCGATCGCAGTGGTCGACCGCCCGGGCTACCGCCTGAAGGCGCTGGCATCTCCGGCCGCCAAAGCGCTGGCGGACAGCCGCCAGCCCGAATCCTCAGCGGCCGGTTTGGCCGGCCAGTCGCCGCCGTCGTGGGTTTTTCTGACCAATCGCTTGCTTCCGCAGTCTTCAACGCAAATTCGCCAAGCGCTTGAAGATTAACGTTTAAATGACGTCACGCGGTGGCATTTGTCGTTGCGCGGACGCGGCGCCGGTTGCCGAGAAGGCTGCGCGGCCCTATCTTTCGTTGCGTTGGTGTTGGGCCAACCCGAAACTGGCATCGCGCCGGTCCTTCGCGACGGCAACCGAAAGGACAAAAGACCCACACATGCCAACCTCCACCGGAGCCGCCCCGAAGGGCGCTTCTATCGCCGCCAAGCCGCTCGAAGGCCAGGCCGCGACCGCAACGGCTGAACTGCTCAAGGACGTCGTCGAGTGGCTCGACGAAGCCAAAGCCGAAGAGATCGTAACGGTCAATCTCGCTGGCAAATCTTCCATCGGCGATTACATGGTCATCGCCTCGGGACGCTCGGACCGCCATGTTGGCGCGATTGCCGAACAATTGCGCAAAAAATTAAAGGATGCTGGATACCCGACGGTGCGCGTCGAAGGCCAGCCAACCTGCGATTGGGTGCTGATCGATAGCGGCGACATCATCGTCCATGTCTTCCGGCCCGAAGTTCGCGAATTCTACAATCTCGAAAAAATGTGGTCACTCGACCGTCCGGCCGACGCGGCGCACTGATCGGGTCATCGAGGCGGCGCGAGCCACCGTGCGAAGGGCGGCATGCGCATCGAAATACTGGCCGTCGGCCGTCTCAAGGACGAAGCCGAATCGTCCATTGTCGCGCGCTATCAGAAGCGCTTCGGCCAAACCGGCCGCGCCTGCGGTCTGGGTCCCCTACTTATCACCGAATTCGCTGAAAGCCGTGCCGCCTCGGCGGCCGAGCGCAAGTCCGATGAATCGGCTCGCCTTTTGAAGGCAGCGGGCTCGGCGGCGCTTGTTGTATTGGACGTGGCGGGTCGCTCCCTGACGAGCGAAGACTTCGCCACACATCTGCGAACTTTGACCGAAGGCGGCACCAAATCATGTGCCTTTCTGATTGGCGGACCTGATGGGCATGACCCCGCGGTACGGGCCACCCAATCGCTCCCGCTGTCGCTTGGAGTCCTCACACTTCCCCATGGGCTGGCCCGCGTGATCCTGGCCGAGCAGCTTTACCGTGCCGCTACAATTCTGACCGGGCACCCATATCACCGCGCCTAGAAGCTGTTTGTGGCTTGGCGACGATGCGCCATCCGGCTATTGGCTGTCACAGACGGGCGCAAAGCCCGCACAGCACGGCCTGACGATGATACGGGAAAGCCGGGGGGTTCCGACGGCCCGAACGTCGGTGGGGAACAAGCGCTTAAACTGCGTCAGTTGCGTCAGTCGAGGAGAACGTCCATGTCGACCAGTGTCATCGAGATCCTGAAAGGTCTTGTCACGCCCAGCCTGCTCAACTCCGTAGGCCCGGCAATCGGATTGTCGGGCGATATCGCAGGCCGCGGCCTCAACGACATGATCGGTCAATACCTCGGAGCGCTCGTCCATCAGACCGGTGATCGCGATGCGATGTCGAACATCGCCGACATGGCCAATTCTGTCGCGCGCGACAGCTCGGGCCTCAACGATCTCAAGGGTCTGCTCGCCGGCGGCATTCCAAGCACGATGGCCGTCCTCGCTGGCAACCGCTTGATGGGTTCGCTATTCGGCGTGTGGCAAGCGTCAGTCGTCCACAAGGTTGCCGCTGCCGCTGGCATGAAGCCGGAAGCTTCCTCCTCGCTCTTCAATCTTGCCGCTCCGCTGGTCCTGTCCGCCATTGCCAAGCGTCTCGGCGGCGGTGCCCTCACCGGTGCGGCGCTGGCGGCCCTCCTCGGCCAGGAGAAGGGCGCGCTTTTGGGTGGTTTGGGGTCTGCAGCCGCTGCTGTCATGTCGCCGGTCAAAGCGGCAGCAACCGCCGCAGCCGCACCAGCCGCCCGCGCAGCGGCCCCCGTAGTGGCTGCAGCCGCCGCTGCTCCCGTTGCCACTGCTTATGCCGGCCGCGACAATGGATTGTTCACGTCGTTCCTTTGGCTTCTGGTGCCGCTCGCGTTCATCGGCTGGCTAGCATGGCAGAAACTCCATGAACCGCCCGCTGAGCCACCTGCACCTGCGGCAGCGGCACAACCCGCACCGGCTGCCACCGCAGCTCCGCAAGCCGCGGCCGCCCCGGCTCCCACTTTGGCGCGCATTGCCCTCGCCGGTGGCCCTCAGATCGAGGCCGCCTCCGATGGCGTCGAGACCAAGATCGTCAACTTCATCAACGACGCCAACGCGGCGATCGATAAACAAACGTGGTTCAATTTCGATCGGCTGACCTTCGAAACCGGCGCAACGAGCCTCACGTCAGAATCGAAGGCTCAAATCGACAACATGGTGGCGATCCTCAATGCCTATCCGGCCGTGAAGATCAAGATTGGCGGCTACACCGACAATACCGGTGATGCGCAGGCCAACTTGGAATTGTCCGGCAAACGCGCGGTCAAGGTCATGGAAGCCATCGTCGCTGCCGGAATTGCAGCCGATCGTGTCGAGGCCGAAGGCTACGGCGATCAGTTTCAGATCGCCGACAATACGACAGAGGAAGGCCGCGCCAAAAATCGCCGCACGGCCGTCAGCGTGCGCGCGAAATAGTCGACGGCATTGCACTGGACTGCAACGAGCGGGACGCAAGTTCCGCTCTTTTCACATCTTCTGCACGAACCAGTCGACGGTTCTTTGCGGCGCCACGCGCTTCAGTATCGCGGTGATGTACGTCGGCGTGGTGACGTAATAGCGCATCTTGGGCCGCTGGCTCTCGACAGCGTGCACGAGCTTTTCCGCGACGGCTTCCGGCTCTAGCTTGAACGTATCGTTTCCACCCTGTTTCATGCGTTCCAGCCGGGCTTCGTACACAACCCGATGCGGTGAATTCGGGATGTCGACGGTATGGAGAAAATTCTCCAGTGCGTGCTCCACAAATCGCGTGCGGATCGGTCCCGGCTCGATGAGCGAAACGTGCACACCGCTGCCTGCCAGTTCCATGCGCATACTGTCGCTCAGAGCTTCCATGGCAAATTTGGTCGCGCAGTAGGCTCCCCGGAAGGGCGCGGCCACAAGACCCAGAACCGACGAACATTGGACAATTCGCCCGTGCCCCTGCTCACGCATGACCGGGAGAACGCGCCGGGTCAGATCGTGCTGCGCAAAAAGATTGACCTCGAACTGCCGCCGCAGAACGTCGACGGTCAGGTCCTCGATCGCGCCGACTTGCCCATAAGCCGCGTTGTTGAAGAGCGCGTCGATGCGTCCACCCGACAGAGACATGGCGCGATCAAAGCAGGTTGCAATGGAGGCCGGATTTGCCAAATCAAGCTGCACCGCGTCGACGCCGATGTCCGCGCGCAGCGTCGCCAGATCCGCATCCTTGCGCGCCGTCGCGATCACCGACCAGCCACGCGCTTTCATCATGCGCGCCGAGGCGAGCCCGATGCCCGACGAGCAACCGGTGATCAAGATGGTGCGCGCGCTCATGCAGGTCTCCAGGATGAAATAGCAGAAGATCAGGTCGGCCAGACCACATAGGCCTCGCCGAGATGGCCGTAGGTGCGCACGTCGGGGTGCAAAATCTCGGCAAGAATTTCGGCGCTCTCGACAAGGCGCGGCCCCGGCCGGTTGAAAAACGCATTGCCGTCGGCAACGCACACGCGGCCCTCCCGCACGGCCCGAAGCGACATGAACAGCGGATTGTTACGCAAGGCCTCCATCTCCGGCAGCGACGTTGCAATGTCGTATCCGCACGGGGCAACCAGAAGGATGTCGGGATCGGCCGTCGCCATCTCGTCCCAAGTGATCCAGGGCGAATTGTGGCCAGATACGCCAAACGGACTGATGCCACCCGCGATCGTGATGAGTTCGGGCATCCAGTGTCCACCCGACATCGGCGGCTCGATCCATTCGACAAAGCCAAGTTTCGGTCGCTCGCGGCCTTCGACGTCTCGGGCGATATCCGCGATGCGGCTCTGCATCGTGGCAACAAGGTCCTTGCCCGTATCCGGCCGGCCGATGGCAGCAGCGACGGCCTCAATGTCGGTGTAGACATCATCCATCGTATGCGGACGCAGCGAAACAATTCGCGCCCGGCTATCGGTCCAGTTGCACAACGCCTGCTCGACGTCGGCCAAGGAAACCGCGCAGACCTCGCATTGGTCCTGAGTGAGAATGATATCGGGTCTAAGGTCGCGCATCCGGTCGGCATCGACTTCATAGACGGCAAGGCCCTGTTCCAGCAGACCCTTCACCGACCGGTCGATCTCTGCGCTTGTTGCGCCGTGCACCTTGAATTTAGCGCGCGTCAGCTGCGGCAATTCATGAACGGAGGCGGGATAATCACATTCGTGCGAACGGGCGACCTGCAGCGACCCGGCTCCTAGGCCGTGCAGAATTTCCGTTGCGCTAGCGATCAGCGAGATGACACGCGGCTGGGCGTCGGGATGTTGCTTGCTCATGCCCGCGTCATGGCATCAGCCGACGTGATTCACAAGGCCCGTGCCCCAGAACGGGGGGTTACTGCAGCTTGTCTGCCATGACTGCGATCGTCCGCGCATAAACGTCGGCCTTGTTCCAATCTTTGATGACGCCGTAGTTCGCCGATCCGGGCTCCCACGAGCCGCCGGGCTGCCAGCCGTGACCCTTCATGAAACTGGCGGTTGACGCGAGGATGTCGGGCACGGAATGAACCAGATCGCGCCGGCCGTCACCGTCGAAATCGACCGCATATTTGTCGTAGGAGCCAGGCAAGAACTGAACCTGCCCGATTTCTCCAGCCCACCCGCCGCGCATCTCGGCCGGGGTCATGTCACCTTTCTGCACGATGCGCAGCGCCGCCATCAGGTGGCCGGTGAAAAACTCGGAACGGCGGCAATCATAGGCCAGCGTCGCGATCGATTGGATGATCGAATACTTGCCGGCTCCGTCGCGGCCGAAATTGGTCTCAAGGCCCCAGATCGAGACCAGGATCTCCTTCGGGACACCATAGCGCTTTTCGATCCGCGCCAGCACACCTGCGTGGGTTTTCATTTTTGAGCGCGCACTGGCAACAAGCCCCCCACCCACGCGCCGCGCGTAGAAGTCTTCGAAGCTGAGTTTGAATGATTTCTGTGAGCGATCGCGACGAATGACATTGCGATCATACGTGACGCCGGACAGCGCGCGATTGAGGGTCGCCTGTGAAATTCCCGCTGATTGGGCCTGCCCTTCAAAACTCGAAAGCCAGGCGGAAAAGCCGCTGCCGTCGTTGCCGCATGATTTGGCCCATGCCGGGGCGGCGCAGGTGACTGCCAGTAGTGCGGCGATAGATGCGGCGGCGCGCATGAGATACTCCCGAAATTGAGCCTCGAGCGTCTTGCGACCAGACTGTGGCAATATATCGGGACCAGCGCGATGCGTCGCAGTTACGAAAAGGCGGCAGTCTTTCGACTACCGCCTTCATAAATCACGGAACGACCCGTGTTAACGGCACAACCAGATTCCACCAAGGGAGACGCATCCACGCGAACGATAATTATAAGGCCGCGAGTTGTAGCGATTCCACGAACGATAGCGGTAATAGCGCCGATCCCGGCGCCAGTCATTGCGACGCAATTCGCGGCGATCGTTGACGCCGTCGCGGTCACGATCGCGATATTGCACGTCGACGACCTGATTAACCGGCTGTGTCGCAGCGGCTGCACCCGAGAGCGGAGCGGCTGATGCCTGCGTGCTCATGATGCTCGCGAAGGCCAGAACGGCCATCGTCAATACGGTCTTTCTCACGAAAATCTCCTTGCTCATGTTCTCGTTGCTCTCGAAAGCTTTTCCCCGGCGTGACCCTGGGCGTGCGGCTCTCGTTTGAACCAGACACATGAAAAACAACGATCGGAAGTCCAAGTTCCGTCGCCCAAATCGCAATAAAAATTTGATTGTGCAGGAACTTTCAGCCCCGAGCCGTTCAGCAGGCGTCACATCAGGGTTCAGTGAGAAATAAGCTTGAGTTCAATGAAGACATCGCCATCGGGCATCTTCATTTTCAGCACGTCGCTCTCGCGCGTGTAGCTCTCGACGGTTTCAAGCGATGCCAAGTAAGCGCGCTCGATACTCATCGCACCGAGGCAGTAAAGTCGTTTGCTCTGCGGTGCGCCAATATCGATCGCCACTGCGTCGCGATACTCAACTGGCGCCCAGAACTGATTGCAGCCCGTGCTGCCAACGACGCGATCGGCAGCGAATGTCAATGTCAGCCCCGGCGGAACATCGACGCCTTGCACCTTTACGACCGTCCAGCTTGTGCCTGCGAGCGACGACTGTGCGCAAGCGGCGTCATGGAAAAACAACGGCGCCGCAGCTGCACAGATCAAGACACCCAGCCGCACGCGCACTCTTAGTTTGCGCCTTCAAGGAGCCGGCGGGCAATAACTTGCGCCTGGATCTCCGCGGCGCCCTCAAAGATGTTGAGAATGCGCGCATCGCACAAGACCCGCGACACCGGATATTCGAGTGCGAAGCCGTTCCCGCCGTGAATCTGCAAAGCATTGTCTGCGTTCGCCCAGGCAACACGTGCGCCGAGCAGTTTGGCCATCCCGGCTTCGAGGTCGCAGCGGCGGCCTTGATCCTTCTCCCGCGCAGCGAAGTACGTCAGCTGGCGCGCGACCATGGTCTCGACCGCCATCATCACGACCTTGTTGGCAACGCGCGGAAATTTGTAGATCGGGCTGCCGAATTGCACACGATCGAGCGCATACTTCAGCGCCAGGTCCATCGCGCACTGTGCCACGCCGACGGCGCGTGCCGCGGTCTGGATACGCGCGCCCTCGAACGTTGCCATCAGCTGCTTGAAGCCCTGACCTTCGACCCCGCCAAGAAGGCTTTCCGCCGGCACTTCGAACGCGTCGAAGGAAATGTCGTATTCTTTCATGCCGCGATAGCCGAGCACTTCGATCTCGCCACCCGACATACCCTTTGCCGGGAACGGGATCTCATCCGAGCCACGCGGCTTCTCGGCAAGGAACATCGACAGACCCTTGTAGCCCTTCTCGTTCGGATTGGTGCGCGCCAGCACGGTCATGACATCGGCGCGGACAGGGTGCGTGATCCAGGTCTTCTGGCCGGTTATCTTCCAGACTTCGCCTTCTTTCACAGCGCGCGTCTTAAGCGAAGCGAGATCCGAGCCGGTGTTGGGTTCGGTGAAGACCGCCGTCGGCAGCACGTCACCGGCAGCAATGGCCGGCAGGTACTTTTGTTTCTGTTCCGGCGTTCCGTTGTGCAGGATGAGTTCACCAGCGATTTCTGCGCGCGTCCCAAGCGAACCGACGCCGATATAGCCGCGCGACAGTTCTTCCGAGACGACGCACATCGCCAGCTTGCCAAGGCCCATGCCGCCGTATTCTTCCGGCAGCGAGATCGCAAACACACCGAGTTCTGCCAAACTGCGGTAGGTTTCGAGCGGAATGTATTCGTTTTTCAAATGCCACTCGTGCGCATAGGGCACGACTTCCGCATCTGAGAATGTCTTCATCTGCTCGGCAATTTCGGCGTGCGTTTCATCGAGACCGCTCGCACCATAGGTCGTTGCGCCCTGCATGGCTTCGATCAATTCGGCAAGGCGATGCTTGACCGGCTCCGAGCCGCCTTCGGCGATGAGATCGGCGACCGCATCTTCAAACTTGCGGACATCGGCGCGTAGGATACCCAGAGCATCCGGTCGAATGATTTCGACCTGGCTCATCGGGATGCCGCCGGCAATTTGAGCGCAATATTCGGCGAACGATGCAGCCAGAAGAAGCTGTTCGAATTCACCGAATTTTGCCTCGGTCTGCAGGTTCGCCGCCCAGACGTTCATCTGCCGGAGCGCTTCGACCGTGGTGGCGAGCCAGGCGAGACCATGCGCGGCGTGCTGCGCGGCATCGATACCACCTGCGTCCTGGATGCGTTGCCGCACACCAGTCTTGGCAAGAGCCAGCATCCGATCAGCTGCGCCCACTGCCTCGGCCGTCCGCTCGATAAGATTCTGGGGATCAGATGCGACTCCGCCGGACTTGGGCTTCAACTGAGCGATGGTCATGGGTCGTTGTCCTCCAAAATGTCGTTCAGGTTAAAGCCCGGTCGAAAGGCTACCCGGGTTAACCACCGGCGTGGTCGCCCTGGATGGTCACAATTAGCCGTCCTGTGGGGGCTGGCAATCGCAACCTTGCGCGACACGCGAGCGCGGCCATGTGATGCGTCTCACAAGCGAGGAGTGAAACAACTTCAACTGCTTGAAGTTTCATCGGCTCCCAGGACCAACCCCCGTAACGCAATAAGCCGCTAACGCTTTCCCTCCGCATAACGGGACGATTACGGTTCGAAATCGCCTCCGGATCGTTGCTGCCAGTGGTTCCCTACAGGTTCTTGCCGCGTCACCACGCCGGCGGGCGGTTCGACGCATCCGCACGGGGCTACTTCCATGCAACATGCCGCGCATTAAGGATAGCCGAAGGCTTGGAGATCTCGACCTCCCTCGTTGGGGGGGCTAGTTTTCTGTGTCCGGCTTAAATAGATCGTCCGCAGCATGAACCGTTATCGCACCTTCCTCGGCGCCCTATACAGGCTTTACGAGCATTCCGG
Organism: Hyphomicrobium sp.; assembly: GCA_022844105.1. Lineage (GTDB taxonomy): Bacteria > Pseudomonadota > Alphaproteobacteria > Rhizobiales > Hyphomicrobiaceae > JAGVSR01. The sequence continues at coordinate 148,855 of JALHMJ010000005.1, forward strand.
CTTCTCCCTTGCGGGAGCTGTGGCCTTTTCGTTTGTGGTGTCGCTTTTCCCATTCTGCATCTTTGTCGGCGCCCTGTCGGGCATCTTCGGCGGACGTGAATTGGCCGTGCGCGCCGTGGCCCAGTTGTTCGACATCTTGCCCGAGGCCGTCGCATCGGCTCTGGCTCCGCAGGTGGAATCGATCATGGGTTCGAGCCGCATCGATTTGTTGACGGTGTCGGGATTTCTCGCCCTGTTCTTTGCCACCAGTGCCATCGAGACCATGCGGGCCGCCCTTAACGGCGCCTACCGAGTGCGCGAAACCCGTCCCTACCCGCTCTGCCTGGCCATCAGCATGTGCTTCGTGTTCGTCAGCGCCGTGTCGATGCTCGTGCTGACCTGGGCCGTGGTTTTTGGACCCGCAATTGCCGCCAAGCTGGCCGAATTCGAGCCGGCCTGGGCCAAGAAAATCCTGGAATCGAATTGGGTCGACACGTTCCAGCGCTATGCCCTTGCCATCGCCGTGATCACCTCTCTGCTGCTCGCCTTCCATCTTTGGCTGGCCGCAGGCCGGCGCCGCCTCACTGATGTCTTGCCGGGCGTCCTGGTGTCCGTGTCTCTGTGGATCGTCGTCGCAGCGCTTTACTCCTACTACCTCGATCTCAGCGACTACACGCGCTTTTATGCCGGCCTCTCTCAGCTCATGATTGCGCTTATTTTCTTTCAGTTCACGGCGATGATCATCATCCTCGGCGCCGAGATTAATCGCGGCATCATGGAACTGAAGAAGCTCGGCAACGGCGTGCATCTGGATGAAGGCGAACCGGAAGGCGCGTGAGGCGATCGGATTTCCACAATGCCGGCATAAAAAAAGGAGCGGTCAATTCACCGCTCCTTTCCACGTCTCAAGGCTTCGTCTGGTCGCTCATTAAACGAGCCGTTGCTGGCTGGCTTCAATGGTGTCTTCCAGCGTTTTCAAACCTGTTGTCGGCGCCGACACGAGAACGGCCATGTTGCCCGGCTTATGTTCGTTGCGCATCATGACCATGTGCGCCTTCGGGATGTGCTCCCACGAAAAGACCTCCGACATGCACGGGTCGATGCGTCGTTCGACAACGAGTTTGTTGGCCTGCGAAGCCTGTTGGAGGTTGGCGAAGTGCGAGCCCTGCACGCGCTTCTGGTGCATCCAGAGATAGCGCGCATCCATCGTCAGATTGTAGCCCGTCGTGCCGGCACAGATAACGACCATGCCGCCGCGCTTGACGATCTGCACCGAGACCGGGATTGTCGTTTCGCCGGGATGCTCGAACACGCAGTCGACGTTGACGCCCTTGCCGGTAATGTCCCAGATCGCCTTACCGAATCCACGCATTTCCTTCAGCCAGGTGTTGTATTCCGGTGAGCCGACCTTCGGCAGTTGCCCCCAGCACTTGAAGTTTTTGCGGTTGATGACGCCCTTGGCGCCGAGCTGCATGACAAAGTCGCGCTTGTCGTCGTCGGAGATGACGCCAATGGCGTTGGCGCCTGACGTGGCGCATAGCTGCACCGCAAATGCGCCCAGACCGCCAGCCGCTCCCCAAACCAGCACGTTATGACCCGGCCGAAGCACATGCGGACGGTGGCCGAACAACATGCGATAGGCGGTGGCGAGGGTGAGCGTGTAGCAGGCGCTCTCTTCCCAGGAGAGATGTTTTGGCCGCTCCAGCAATTGGCGATCCTGCACGCGACAGAACTGCGCGAACGACCCGTCCGGCGTCTCATAACCCCAGATGCGCTGCGACGGAGAGAACATCGGGTCGCCGCCGTTGCACTCCTCGTCGTCGCCGTCATCCTGATTGCAGTGGACGACGACTTCATCTCCGACCTTCCAACGTTTCACCTTGGACCCGACGGCCCAAACGATGCCCGAGGCGTCCGATCCGCAAATGTGGTAGGGAAATTTGTGCACGTCGTTAATCGGCGAGATCGGCACGCCCAGCGAAGCCCACACGCCGTTGTAATTGACGCCGGCCGCCATCACGAGAACGAGTACGTCGTGGCTGTCGAGTTCCCAGGTCGGCAAGACCTCCACCTGCATGGCCTTGTCCGGTTCGCCATGCCGGTCGGCGCGAATTGCCCAAGCGTACATGTTTTTCGGCACATGGCCGAGCGGCGGGATCTCGCCAATTTCATAAAGATCCTTTTTGACCGCCACGTCGGCCGGCGCGCCAACCGCTGCACCTGCTTGATTATCTTTGGCGGTTTTCTGGCTCGACATGTTGTCGTCTCTCCTTAACCGACGTCGGATCCCCTAAGACCGGGCGCCCCACGCAAACGGCCCTGCCTCTTTTTGTGACGGCTGTGTTTCAAGCACTTTTTCGCGCCGCAATAAAGGGCTTGTTTCGCGGCTTCGGCCGCCTGTCAACGCGACGTTAACGGCATGGTGGTACCCTGACCCGACGTACTGACCCAGACACCTGCGACGACTTATCCGGTGCGGTGGGAGGATCGGGTCGAATTAAGGCCAGAGCCATGCCTGAAATGATCACGGCCTTTCTCCGGGACTTTGCCCAGATCGATAGCCAGTCGATGACCATTCTGTTGGTCATGGTCGGCTGGTCGGCGCTGGTCATTCATCTCGCGGTCGATAGCAAAACCTTCACCGCTGTGTTCATCCCCGGCATGCTGCTTGGCGGCATGACCACGTTCTATCTGGCGCGCATAGTCCCGTTTTTCATTGTCAGCGCCAAAGACATCAATGCGATTATTCTGAGCGTCCTTGGCATCGTTGTCGGGTTTCTGGCGACCGTTCTCCTCATTAGCCTTCTCCACTGGATCAGAGAACTCCGCCGGCCCTTGACGGTCGATAGCCGCGGCTGATCCCCGCCACCGCTCGCCCAATCCTCCTCGCTTTACGGGTGCCTTGCGACAGCAGGGTGCTTTGCGTTGCCAAGGCGTGCGGATAGTTTAAACAACGGCGCACTGGCGAAAGCTTGAACCATCGTGGGATCGACCATGGCTGAGAAGGACAAGACGGCGGCGGCAGTGGCGGGTGGGCGCGATAAGCCCTGGCTCTTCCGCACCTATGCCGGTCATTCGACGGCAGCCAAATCCAATGAGCTTTATAAGAAGAATCTGTCCAAGGGACAGACCGGCCTGTCGATCGCCTTCGACCTGCCGACCCAGACCGGCTACGACAGCGATCATGAACTGGCCCGCGGCGAAGTCGGCAAGGTCGGCGTTCCGGTCTCACACCTGGGCGATATGCGCACGCTCTTCGGCGGTATCCCGCTCGACCAGATGAACACGTCGATGACGATCAACGCCACCGCCGCGTGGCTGCTGTCACTCTATGTGGCCGTCGCCGATGAAACCGGTGCTTCCCGCCAGCAGCTCACCGGCACGATCCAGAACGACATCATCAAGGAATACCTGTCGCGCGGAACGTATGTATTCCCGCCGGAGCCGTCGCTGCGGCTCATCAAGGACACCATCGTCTTTTCCACGAAGGAAGTTCCCAAGTGGAATCCGACCAACGTGTGTTCCTACCACTTGCAGGAAGCCGGCGCGACGCCGGTTCAGGAGCTTGCCTTCGCACTCGCCACCGCGCTCGCCGTACTCGACACGGTGAAGGCGTCAGGCGAGGTGCCGGCTGCGGAATTCGGCAACGTGGTCGGGCGCGTCTCCTTCTTCGTCAACGCCGGCATGCGCTTCATCACAGAGCTGTGCAAGATGCGCGCGTTCACCGAGCTTTGGGACGAAATCACGCGCGAACGCTATGGCGTAACGGACGCCAAGAACCGCTACTTCCGCTACGGCGTGCAGGTCAACTCGCTCGGCCTCACCGAGCCGCAGCCTGAAAACAACGTTTACCGAATCCTTCTCGAAATGCTGGCGGTCACGCTGTCCAAGAATGCCCGTGCCCGCGCCGTGCAGTTGCCGGCTTGGAATGAAGCTTTAGGCCTGCCGCGCCCGTGGGACCAGCAGTGGTCGCTGCGCATGCAGCAGATCCTGGCCTATGAAACCGACCTTCTCGAATACGGCGACATCTTCGACGGTTCGACCGAGATCAAGCGCAAGGTCGACGAATTGAAGGAACAGGCCAAGTCCGAACTGAAGACGATCGAGGCCATGGGCGGCGCGGTCTCGGCCATCGACTATATGAAGCGCCGTCTCGTCGAAAGCGGTACCAACCGCTTCTCTGGCATTGAGAGCGGCCAACAAATTGTCGTCGGCGTCAACAAGTGGCTCGAGACCGAACCGTCGCCGCTCACCACGGGCGAAGGCTCGATCATGGTCGTGGATCCCGCGGTCGAAGCCCAGCAGATTGAGAAGCTGCAGGCCTGGAAGGCCGAGCGCGACAACAAGGCAGCAGCCGCCGCACTCGCCGAAGTGGAACGCGCGGCCAAGGAAGGTCGTAACATCATGGAATCGTCCATCGCCGCCGCGAAAGCCGGCGTGACGACGGGCGAGTGGGGCACCGCGCTGCGCAAAATCTTCGGCGAATACCGTGCCCCGACCGGCGTCGCCCAGGCCGCCGCTCAGCGCGATGGCGCGGGCCTCGATGTGGTCCGTGCCTCCGTTGAAGCGGTGTCGGCAAAGCTGGGCCGCCGCATCAAGTTCCTGGTCGGCAAGCCGGGCCTCGACGGACATTCGAACGGGGCCGAACAGATTGCCGTTCGCGCCCGCGATGTCGGCATGGAAGTGGTGTATGAAGGCATCCGCCTGACGCCCGCCCAGATTGTGCGCGCCGCCGGAGACGAGGCCGTTCACGTCGTCGGCCTGTCTATTTTGTCGGGTAGTCACGTTCCGCTCGTAAAGGAAGTCATGGAGCGTATGCGCAAGGACGGCTTGCACGACATTCCCCTCATCGTCGGCGGTATCATTCCGCCGGAAGACGCCAAGACCTTGAAAGCCTTCGGCGTCGCCGCCGTCTATACTCCCAAGGACTTCCAGCTGAACGACATCATGGCCGATATCGTCCGCCTCGTGGATACCAACGCCAAGGCGGCGTGATCATCTCAGAAAGTGCTTCGAATGCGCGAAGAAGTCCGTCTCAAATTTGAGCGCGAAGTCCGCAAGCAGTGGATCGCGCGCGGTGCCTACGCCGCCGCCGCGCTGGTCGTTGTGGCGGCGCTGGCCTGGTTCACCGACCTTGATGCCCATGTCGAGAAGCGCGAGGTCGCCGGCGTTGTCGAGAAGGTTTTGCCCATCCAAGGCGGCTCGACACAGGCGATCCAGAACGGCCTCAACGTCGACGTCAAACTCGATGACGGGCGCCATGCCCGCGTCCTGGTGCTGAAGGCTACCCACCCCGAAGTCGGGTCGCATGTGGCCATTTTCGAACACGTTCACTGGTCCGGCCGCACCACGTTCAGCTGGAAATAATCCAACAGCCGTCGTTGACGCTGTGGACGCTGTGCGGTTAAGTGCGCCGCTCGCAAGCCTGCATCGGGCCTTGCGATATAGACTGAACGTTATGCGGGTGTGGTGGAATTGGTAGACGCGCCGGACTCAAAATCCGGTTCCGAGAGGAGTGTCGGTTCAACTCCGACCACCCGCACCATGTTTAATTGCGCGATGCCGCCCGCCAACCCATCGCGCGGGTTTCGGTTCGAGGAATGTTCTCGAACCCGCACCACCTTCTCCTCTTTTGTCCCAGAACAGCCGCGAGCCGAGCGATCCGGCCGTGTCCCGCGCGATGAGATCCCACCCGGACTTCCCCTCACGTTGCGGTGCTTTCCAGGAATGTGGTACCGGAAGGGGCCGCGGAGGGTCCTGATGCGCTCAATGCCCGTTATGGTCGTTGCCTTGTTTGCCATCGTCGTCGCCGTGCGGCCCGCCGCCGCCGGCCCCGCGCTGCTGTTTGACGCCTCCGACGGCAAGGTCCTTTACGCTGAGGAGATGGACGACCAGTGGCACCCCGCGTCTCTGACCAAGATCATGACCGCCTACATGGCCTTCAAGGCCATAAAGGCTGGCAAACTTCATCTCGATGACAAGGTCATTTGCTCCGATCTCGCCAATAAACAGCCACCGTCAAAAATCGGATTGCCCGTCGGCGGCGAGATGACCGTAGAACTCGCCCTTCAGGCACTTATCATCAAGTCCGCCAACGACGTCGCCGTCATGCTGGCCGAAAAAATTTCCGGCAACGAGCCCCAGTTCGTGGCCGACATGAACGCCACCGCGCGCGATCTGGGCATGACGCGCACGACGTTCGCCAATCCGAATGGCTTGCCAGCATTCAATCAGGTGACGACTGCTCGCGATCTGGCCAAGCTCGCCCGCGCCGTTTCGGCTGAATTTCCCCAATACGCGCCCTATTGGGCCATGACCCAGATGCGCATCGGCAAGATTAGGCTCGCCTCGCACAATGGCTTGCTGAAAACATTCGAAGGCGCCGACGGGCTCAAGACCGGCTTCATCTGCGACAGCGGTTTCAACGTCGTGGCAAGTGCCACGCGTGACGGTCGACGCCTGATGGCGGTTGTCTTGGGCGAACCTTCCGGCGGCGATCGCAACATTCGGGCCGCAAGCCTGCTTGAACATGGCTTCCAGCAGCTGGGATGGAAGCAGCTCTTCAACATGACGACAATCGACAACCAGCCGATCGCTCCCGACGCCCGCGGCCCGATCAGTGTTCGCTCGACGATCCAATCCTGGGACTGTGGCAATGGCCGCCGCAACCCCGCCGTCGAGGCCCGCCGTGAGCGCATCAAGGCGGCCAAGGCGAAGCGTGAAAAGGCCAAGCAGGCCGCCGTCAACCAAAAGGCCGAAACGGGCACTGGCGAAAAACCACCTGCAACTGGGACACCGGCGAAGAAAAAGCCGTCCGCCGCTGGCACACCGGAAGCGTCCGTGTCCACCAAACCGCCATCGGCGCCCCCCGCGACTGCCCCGGCCGTTCAAAATTAAATCTCTGAAATTAATACCGTTTTTCGTTCAGTCGGCCGCCTGATCCTGGCGAGAGGCGGACTGGCGTCGTTTTTGCTGATCCCCGGCAACACGAGGCAGAACTGACCGAGAAAGAGCCGACGCATGCCGACCGCATGGCATCCCGATGAGGATCCAACCCCCGCACCCCGCGATGTGGAATTCATGGCCGCCGTCCTGGAAGGCCGGCACGGCTGGCTGGCCGCCGACGTGGCCGAATTCTTCTCCACCTATCACAGCCAGCATGGCGACACCGGGCGATCCTGGGCCTGGGCAGGCGTCGCCGAAGTCGTCCGCCAACGCGCCGTCGAGCGCATTGAGCGGGCCGAGGCGTTTTAATCAGTTTCCGCTATCTCAAACGGCCTCTTGCCACGGATCGACGCTGTGCTCGCACAAGCCCGCCAACTTATGATCGATGTCACGCAGCCGCGGGACGACCGCGCGCGCGCGCAGCATGATGCGGTTGTCGCCTTTGGCCTGCGCGTTGCGAGCGCGGCGTTGCTCTATTTCACCCAGGTCGTCATGGCCCGCTGGATTGGCAGCCACGATTACGGGATCTACGTCTTTGTCTGGACTTGGGTGCTGGTGCTCGGCGGAATTACGCACCTGGGCTTGAACGCGGCCATGATGCGCCTGTTGCCCGAGTATAAGGAACATGGGCAACTTGACCGCTTTCGCGCGCTTGTTCGCGGCGGGCGAATTTTTGCACTGTCGGCTGGCACGCTGCTCGCCGGCTTGGGCATGGCCGGCCTTTACCTGTTTGGCGACCATCTCACCGCGACGTACGTTTTGCCGGCGTATCTTGCGCTCATCTGCGTGCCGCTCTTTGCGCTGACCGAAGTGCAGGATGGCATTGGCCGCGGACAGGCCTGGATCTGGATTGGTCTCCTGCCGCCCTATGTCTTGCGCCCGGCCCTTGTTCTTGTCGCGATGACGGCCGCCTGGGCCGCCGAATTGCCGATGAACGCCACCACCGCGGCGGGTGCGGCCATCGTCGCGACTTGGGGTGCGGCCCTGGCGCAAACACTCATGCTCAATCGCAAACTGAAGCACGAAGTTGCAACGGGCGGGCGCGACTATGACTTCAGGGGCTGGTTGGCAGTATCAGTCCCCCTCGTCGTTGTCGCCGCCGCCGAACTGATGCTTCAAAACACCGATATCCTCGTGGTGTCGAGCTTCATGACACCGACGGATGTCGCGATCTACTTCGCCTCCGCCAAGACCATGAGCCTCATCATGTTCGTGCACTACGCGGTCGGCAGCGCGGTCGCCAATCGCTTCGCATCGCTCAACGCCCGCGGCGACAAGGAACAATTGCGCGCTTTCGTTCGCGACGCCGTGAACTGGACGTTTTGGCCGTCACTGGCAAGCGCTCTAGTCATTCTAGCGCTAGGCAAACCGCTACTCTGGCTGTTTGGGCCACAGTTCGAAGCCGGCTATCCGGTCATGTTCATTTTGGTCGTCGGCTTTCTTTTCCGGTCCTCCTTCGGCCCGGCGGAAGTTCTATTGTCGATGCTTGGCGAACATCAGGTCTGCGCCGCGGTCCTCATCGTCTCAGCACTGTTGAACGTCGCACTGAACTTTGCGCTCGTCCCGCCGTTCGGCCTCCTCGGCGCGGCGACAGCCACGTCGATCTCGCTCGCAACGGCCGCGCTGATGAACTATGTCGCCGCGCGCCGCCGGCTGGACATCGAGATCGCGATATGGCGCAATTTCCCGGACGGCGTGCTCACGCCGAAGCCGCTGGCCTGATGCCTCAGCTCACATCGGTGAGGCGAGTACCAGTGTCCAGAATGATTTGAATTCCGTTTTAGGATCCTGGATCAGCGCCAAGCCCATTTCGGACGCATCCGCCAGCAACAGGTTCTTGTTGTGCCCCGGACTTGCCTTCCAGCCGCGCATGACTTCCTGGAAATCAATCTGGCCGGTACCGACGTTTTCGGCAGCAAGCCGCGCTTTATATCCGGTGCGCTTAACCCGGTCCCACGGATTGGAGCCGTCCGACCCATAGTGCGAGATGCGGTCCCACTTCGAAAGGTCGCGTGAATGGCCTTTGGCGGCTTCCGCCAGCTCGGCGTTGAGCTTCACCGGCTTCAATTTGTGATCGCGACGATACTGATTGATGATGTCGCGCGCCTTCTCCGGGTCAAGCGCGGTCGAGGAGTAATCGCGATCGGCCAGCATCCCCTTGGTGGCATTTTCATAGCTGCCTTTGGGGGCCTGATCGTTCAAGCGGGCGAGCTGCACCGGCCGATTGACGGACGGTTCGCCTCCCAGACCGACGCTCGGAGTCGGCCGCTTGGAAACGGCGGACGTCTGATCCTCGGCAAATCCGGACGAGATCGATCCGCTATTGAGACTGCAGGCGGTCAGGCCAATGGCGGCACAAACCGCAACGGCAACGCGATACATGATGCTTACTCCCGCCAGATGACGCGCGGTATTCCTTTCGACCATCGCAGAGACCCGTTAACTGCCCGTTAATGGTAAATCGGTTGCAAACGCCAATCGCGGCACGACCGCACTTGGGCTTTGCTCCTGTCCACACGCTCCGGCGCGACTTATCCCTCGACACCTCAAGGATATTTACGCCTGCGATGGTGTCGTGATTTGGGCGCGGTGGCGGCAAACTCCGGACAAGCGCTACTTCCCTGTGGTGAGATTCATCAGCAACTCGTTTGCCTGACCGTGGCCGGACGGACTCAGGCCATACAGTTGCCGCGCGCAATTGGCTGCGACCCCTTTCAACTGTTTCATTTCTCTCGCAGTCTCGACTGTCAAAGTGCCGGTGATTCGCGCATCCGGACTGCATGAGGGAGGCCCAACCCATGCCCGCACGTGCCGGCGAGGCGGTCATCGAAACCGCCCGCGACGCCGTTGTCGGACCCGTCGAGACTTTGCTGCTCGCGCGCATTGCGTGCGAAGGCGGAGCCACGCGCAGTGATCTGGTGCGCGATGCGGGCGTGTTGCTACAGCACAAAATGGCGCCCGCGCAGGTGCGCACGACAATTGATAACGCAGTTGCAGCACTCCTTGCAGCCGGACTTGCAGGCGAAACGCGCGGCCGCTTTGCGGCAACGCCGTTGGGCACGCAAGCTGCCGGCCGGTTCTTGCAAACCACAGTTTGCCCTGCCAATTGGGATCAGGTCCGCGACATCGCTTTGGTGGCCAAAGCGCTGGGCCTCGGCGCCGAGCCCCACTCCCGTAAGACAGCGCTCGCCAGACCGGAGGGACTGCGCACCGCCATTCTGCAACGGACCTATGGGCTGAAGGGCAAGAAGAACATTCCCGATGCGAAACTGCGCGCGCAGTTGGCGCTTGTGGCGTTGGAGCGAGCCTTCGGCAACAAGATCAAGGCCGGGTTCTCCAAGGGGTCGGGTCTGCCGTCGAAGGCTGCCCGGACCCTGGCCGGTCAGCTCGCCGCATCGCCGCGTGATTTTCCAACCGACGCCAAGCTGATCGCGCAATTGGCAGCCGATGCTGTCGGCGCCGCGCAGGTCGATTGCGACGTCGTCCGTCTGGCCATTTTGCGCCGGATGATCACGCAGTTTCTCGATGTAAGCTCACCCGTTCGCCAAGCGCCGGCGGCCAGAAGCCCCAAATCCGACGCGCCGGCAGATCTCATCAATTCGGCCGCCAATGACACAAAGCCGGAAAAAGGCCCGCCGCCGCGCCCTGGTCTGGAGCAGTTCTCGTCCGCCGTTCGGCACGCGGCACAAAAAAGTGCTCAAGGGTGGCCGGCGAAAGCGTTTATCTCTCACGTCTGGGAAACGATTCGCATCGAGAATGAGATCTGGGCGCTGTCCGAGATCGAGTTCAAGTCGATGCTTGTCGAAGCCAACCGTCGCGGCGCCGTAAGCCTGGTGACCGCCGACTTGAAGAACCGAGATCTCCGCCAGGACATTGAACGGTCGGCAACGCCCGACCGCAACACCGTCTGGCATTACGTCCGCATTGAAGATTGAAGTGCTGCCTTTCTGATTGGCGCATCGAGGCATGGGTCGCATGGGTTTGATTGCAAAGAGCACGTCGAACGAAGACGCAAAGGATTGGGCAGCCGATGAGCTGGCCCATGCCTTTGAGCATTCGATCACGTGGGAAGATGACATCTGGCGTGCCGACCCTGTCGATGTCGGTGAGGTCCATTCCAAGGCCCGGCTGAAGTTTGCCACAACACTACGCTCCGTTACGGCAGGCAAGGGTGCCGCCAATCAGGCCCGCATTCTGCTGTTCCACGGCCAGTCCGGCGCCGGCAAGACGCATCTTCTGCGCGCTTTGCGCACGTCCTCTCACCGCACCGGCGAGGCCTATTTCGGCTACGCCCAGATGACGCCCGACATCGCCAGCTATGCCGACTATTTTCTTCGCCGCCTCGTCCATTCATTGGAGAAATCCTATGACCCCGACACGCCGGGCATCAGCGGACTGACACGGCTCACGACCAAGCTGGTCTCGGATAGCGCGGTCCTGCCGGCAAAAGATCTCGAACATCTGCGCGACGCGGCACTCGATGAGGACGAACTCGCCCGCCTTGTTCTGCGTCTTGCCGATGACATCGTCGCCGCGCCGAAACTTGCCAACGAAGACCTCGACATCAATATCGTGCGCGCGCTGCTCTACATGGAGCGTCGCGATCCGCGCATCGACCAGCGCATCCGCCAGTATCTCAATGGCCGCCAACTCACCTCGCTGGCGCATCAAGCCGTTGCCGCCCTCGATCCTAACACCGGCGAAGACCGCGCCTTCGAGATTATCACCTCGCTCGGCAAGCTGATCTGGACCGTTGAAAAAGCCTCGCTCGTCTTTGCCATCGACCAAGTCGAGGATTTGCGGTTCTTCGACGACGCTGAAGAACGCTTCCAAAAAGCCGTGCGCGATCTCATCCAAATTGCCAATCGGCTCAGCAACGCCATCGTCATCATCTCCTGCCTCGACGATTTCTACGGTCAGGTGCGCGGCGCGCTGCCCCAGTCCTATCTCGACCGCATCGAGAAATCGGGTCCGGTTGCTCTGCTCGAAAGCCGCACGCCGGAAGAAGCGCGCCTCATCATTGCACGGCGCCTGCAGCATGAAGCCGAAGCCAAGGCTGATGGTCTGGCCTACCCCGATCCCACCCAATTTTTCGGGCCGCAGTTCTTTGAGGAATTCGGCGGTCTGTCGACACGGCGGCTTCTCGAACATGCGCAGTCGCGTCTTCGCGAACAAGTCAACGGCGAACCCGAAGAGCGTGAACAACAATCCGGCGGCTGGGCCTCCACGCTCGCCTCTGTTCTTGGCGGCATTTTCAGTGATGGCGACAACACCGGCCAGCGCACCTCGTCGGCGGCGATGGACTATCGCGAGATGTGGGAGCGTTTCCAATCGGCGTCGGAAGCCGAGATCCCATCCGATGACCGTGAATTGCTGGAGATACTGACCGCGGGCCTGACGCTCGCTAAGGACGAATGGGCCGGTGACGTCGTGCTCGCCACCAACCGCCTTGATCTGGCCGACGATCTGCCCGCGTTCGATGTCGTCATCCGGCACAAGAAGACGGGACACGCCGCTGAGGCCAGAGTGTTCTTGTGTAATCGCAAGACCCAGGGTGGCGGCCTGAAGCGCCAGATGGATAAGGTGCTGTCGGCGATGGCCGGCAAAGCCTGTTTCATGCTCCGCGCGTCTGACTTCCCGCCCAACGGCAAGAATCAAACCGCGCAGGCCATGCGCAAGTTTCGCGAAAGCGGCGGCCGCCAGATCATCGTGCCAATCCCTGAGTGGGAGCGCATCATGACGGTGCGCGAGTTCCACGCCCATTATCGCCAGGACCCTGGCTTCACGGCCTGGTTCGAGGACGCGCGCCTTCTGTCGAACATCATGGTCGTAATCCAGTTGCTGCGCCTCGACCTCCTCGGTCGCGGCTTGCCGCGCACGGCCAAGCCCGATGACACGAAAGCCGTTGCTGCACCCGCACCGGCTGCTGAAACCCCAGGTGAGGCCGCCGCGCTCACGCCCGGCGGATGGACGACGTCGTGGACCGACAGTGACAACGAACAGCTGCCGGCCAACGACGACGAACTTCCGCTCTCTGTCATCCTCGATGAAAACGGCAGCACCGGCTCGATCCTCGCGGGCCGGGAAAGTGGCGCACGCTCAAAGCCCATCACGCTCAACAAAGACGTGCTGAAGCGTCATGCCGCCGTTCTGGGCGGTTCCGGTTCCGGCAAAACGACGCTCGCACTCTGCCTCATCGAGCAATTACTGCTGCAAGGCATTCCGGCCGTGCTGCTCGACCGCAAAGGCGACCTGTGCTCCTACGCCAACCCGGATGTCTGGCGCGCCAACGACCATGAATTTACCGACCGTCGTGGCGACCGCGAGAAGCTTGCCGACGCCATCGACGTTGCGGTCTATACGCCCGGCCGCGCCTCCGGCCGTCCGATCTCGATCACGCTGCTGCCCAACGGCATCAACGAACTGCCCGAACACGAACAGCAATTGCTGGCCAATCTTTCGTCGGCCGCGCTGGGCGAAATGTTGCATTTGAAAAATTCTGCGACGCATCAAAAGCAGTCGGGCACGCTGTCGGTCGCCCTGCGCATTCTCGGATCGCGCTACAGCCGCGAAGTCACGCTGGCCGATCTCATCGCGCTGCTCGAAGACGAAGACCCCGAACTGACCGATCTGACGCAGCGCATGGACCCGTCGGGCAAGATTCGCCGCGATCTCGTGGCCCAGCTCGACAGCTTGCGCCACCGCAACTCCGCCCTTTTCGAAGGCGGCGGCGAGAGCCTGCGCATGGAAAGCCTGCTCGGTATCGGCCCGTTCGCGCGCGAAGGCCGCACGCGGTTGTCGATCATCTACACGGGCTTCCTCGGCGACAATGAAAACATTCTGTTCTGGGTTGCGCAGTTTCTGTCAGAGGCCCTACGCTTCTGCCAGCGCAATCCGAACGATGAATTGCAGGCCGTCGTCATGTTCGACGAGGCCGACCTCTATATTCCGGCCAACGCCAAGCCCGCGACCGCCGAACCGTTGCAGAGCCTTTTGAAACGCGCCCGCTCGGCCGGTCTCGGCCTGATGCTCGCCACGCAATCGCCGGGCGATCTCGACTATAAGAGCCGCGACCAGATCACGAGCTGGTTCATCGGGCGTGTGCGCGAGGATACCGCGCTGCGCAAGCTGAAGGCCGCCTTCCAAAGCGAAAGCGGTCTCGACCCTGCAGCCGTTCTGCCGCATCAGACCGTCGGTGAATTCCACCTCGTGCAGGAAGGTCATGTGCGCTCGATGAAGGCGCAGCGGTCACTGATCGAAGCCGAACAGGTGCCCTTCGATCGGATCGAGCAACTGGCCCACGAGACCAAAGGACAGGACGAAAAGCAGCTGAAGCTTTTTGACGTGCGGTGATTTCAGCCGCTTTGACACCTAATTGAGCGACGTTTTCTGTAGGGATTTCAAAAGGTTTGAGCTTAAACAGCTATATTTTGTGCAATGCGGCATCACGTTCGCCATTGCGAGATCACATTGTGACGGAAATCCAATAGCCTCATGCACGGGACATTTTCCCGTGTAAAGATTTCGTGATCTGCAGTGTGACAGGGCGTGGGCACAACGCAGATAGATGTCCCGAGGCGCTGAGGGGAATAGCGTCGAAGGACACGTATCCGGCCGAGGACCGGAATTAGTGTGCGGGGTTGTGTGTAATGGCAGGTAAATCGTTTTTGATGTTGGTGCTGGCGTCGATGCTCGGCCCGGCTGTCGGCGTTGGTCTCTTCGTTCTTCTGAACGCTTTTTAAGACCGCCGATAATGGTTGTGGAGCGCGCTCGAGGCGCTGCGCGAAATACTTCGCGTAAATTCATGTCTTACGGCAATCGTTGGCGCGCGCGCAAAACGAATTGAGGCCCGCCCGCAATCCGGCCGGCAGCGGGGGCTTCCGGTTCAGCGCAGGCGGGCCTCGCATCGGGGAGCGGCCAGGAGGGCGGTTAGGCCAACCCCCATCCAGGTGTCACCCCAGCCAGAGCCCGTGCGGGAAAGCCCTGGCTGGAATGAGCACCAAGTCTCCTGTTCAACAGTCCGACGGTTTTGATCCTTTCGGGGCGGTCCGGATGTTTTACCGGCGGTCTGTCTCAGGGAGCAGTGAACTGAATAAGAACGGTGTGATGCGCAGGATATTCCAGCGCGTTCATCAATTTCCTGCGCCGCCTTCAACTGCAGGCGCAGCGGCCCAACCCTTCTCAATCAGGAACTCTTCTTCCACCGGCGTCAGTTCGCTCCGTCCGGGAAGCGCCTTCACGACGCTCCCGACCACGCCATCGAGCGCATCGCTTTCGCCTTGGCTGGCATTGCGCGTCGTGGCGCTCTGGTCGGCGCCCCCCGTCAACACGCGGATCCTCCAATCACCGTCGTTCTCGCGGCACGCAAGTCCCTGCGGACCCTTATTTCGGCCGACAATTTCGTACTGCCGGCAAATGCGGCCGTCACTATCGCGCACCGACAGGAGCGGACGGATATCGCCCTCCTTGTCGAGCTCCCTGGTATTTGAGGGAATGGTGTCGAGCGCAACCTGCAGCCGGCCGGCGGCGACAAACCCGTCGCGATCGGCGCGCACGAGCGTGTCATCTGCAGGGGGTGTTGCGAGCAGTGATGCTCCAACGCCCACGCCGATCAGCAATGTGGCCGCATAGCCAGCGGCCGGCAGGAGACTAAAACCTCCCGGAAAAAACCGGTCCATCAATCCCTGACGCGCGACGGGCTTTTTTACATTCGACGTCGTGCCACGAATGGTGTCGAGCAGCCGGTCGGGGATGGGCGCCGCAAGCACCGCATCGAATGCGGTCAGCTGGCCCGGCGCCGTCGCAAGAAACGGCTGTAACCGGTCCCGTAACGCCGGATCGACGGCGAGAAGGCTCTCCAGCCAGGCCTTTTCCTCGGCCGAAACCCGGCCGTCGGCGTAGCCCATAATGATTTCGTCAGGAACGTGTACCAAGGAGGCGCTCCTGTTGCTGAGGATTGGCGATGCCGGCATCGGCAGAGATATGCTGGAAAAGGGCCTGACGGGCCCGTGACAGGCGGCTCATGACGGTCCCGATCGGCACGTTCAGGATTGATGCGGCGTCTTTGTAGGAAAGTCCGTCGACGCAGACCATGGTGACGAGCACCTGTTGCTCCGGCGGCAGTTTATCCATGCCTTCGCTGACGGCGGCCAGCGTGAGCCTGGTTTCGGTTACGGTTCGACCGTCTTCGCCAGCAAGACCCACCGCCTCGTCAATGTCGAGCACGGGACCGCGGACCTTTTCGGACCGCTTGCGATCAAGCCAGAGATTTTGCGCGATCCGGTACATCCAACTCTCGAGCTTCGTTCCAGGCTCCCACTGATCCAGACGCGAGAGCGCACGCTCGCACGTGTCCTGGACGAGATCGTCGGCCTGATCCATGTTTCTCGTGAGCGCGAATGCGAACCTGCGCAAACGCGGCAGGAACTCGATCATTCGGGCCCTTACATCTTCCGTCACGGACTGCCCTCTCCGCGGCGCTTCGCAATAAGAACGAGGTGGTTGCCCGGATATTCCATGCCTTTCCCAGCTGTGGGAAGGCGCCATTCGGGCGCGATGCCGACACGGCCGAGCCGCAAACGGGCCGAGGCGGTGCCACAAACCACGTCTAGGTTCGCCTGAGGCCAAGCCCCGGGCCGCGGGCAGTGCGGGCCGCATTCGGCTAGGTGTATGGGAAGTATCATCAAATTCCTTACGGCACTTGTCGAGACGGCGTCTCGCGTGCCGGTTCTGGTGTTGCGATTTTTGACCGAGTGGGTGGTCTTCAACCCGCGACTCGGCCCTTTGCGGCACGTGTTCACCGCCGCCATAGCCTATGTCGTCTTCGCATTGTGTCTCGTGTATGTCGTCGCGCCCATTCGTGCGGTCACCGGCGCCTACACAACCGCCGACAAGCTGAAATACGACGCCGAGCGCTGGATCGCGACCGCCATCTACGACCGTCGCGGCAGCTTTGTTGGCACATTCGATCCCCGCCTGGATAGCGTCCGGGACGTGAACTACACCGACCGATCCATCGAGATGGGCGATTACACCGCAAACCCGGATCACAAGTCGATCCCCGTGCGCGAAGTGCCGGATTTTTATTGGAAGTGTCTCGTCTACCACGAGGACCGCTACCTTGGCACGTGGCTCAATCCGTTCGGCATCGATCTGCTGGGCGTCCTGAAAATCCCTCTTTCGTCCGTCCAGCGCACGATCGCCGCCCGCCGCCCGTCGATCGGGGTCGGCGGCTCGACCTTGCCGATGCAGTTTGTCCGCGTCATCTACAAGACGCCGCCCGATGTCAGCGAAGGCGGCCTGACAAAGCTTAAGCGCAAATTCGGTGAGTGGTGGCTGGCTCCGGTCGTCTACCGTGTCTTGACCCGCGACGGCGATACCGCTCTCAGACAGTGGGCGGCCAACCACATCTGGCTGGCACAACGCACAGGCGGTGCGCCGCTGCACGGCGTCGAGGTCACGAGTCGCATCGTATTCGGCAAAGAGGCGAGCCAGCTCAGCATCGCCGAGCAGATGGTGCTGGCCTCCGCCGTCAATAAGCCGATCATCCTGATGACCGGCAGCGACAAGCTCAATGAGGTTCGCCTCGACCGCTGGCGCTACATCACCGAGGTTCGCGCCCGCACCTGCGCCGAAAAGCTGCTGACAGATGAAAAAGAAAAGGCCGCGGTGGTGTTCGAGCTGATCGGCCTTGCCGGCGGTCCGCCCGATCCCAAGGTCCGGCCGCGTCTGCAGGAAGCGCTAGATAAGTTCGCCCCCACGCTTGCCGCGCGTGCCCAGGCCAATCCCGTCATTCGCGCCAATGCATTGCTGCCCTCGGCCCGCTTCGGGGTCCGCGAGGAAATGAAACAAACCTATGGCTTTTCCTGGCGCACCTACGTCCGCGGCGTGACCACCACACTCGATACGGTCGAGAACTTGGAATACGGCGCGAAAATCACGGCCGCGCTTGCCCGCATTGACCAGAACGAGCGCGCCCGGATCTCATCCGGCTACGCCCTCGATCCGGCCCGTGCTGACGCCGAAACGAAGGTGCCCAACGTTGTTGTCGTCGCCGCCGACCACAAAGGCGAGATCGTTCGCTATTACGAGACTGGCGAAACGGCCGCCTACTTCGGCGCTCCCGTCGCCCGCAGCCCGCGTACCGGTCGCTATCAGGCCGAACATGATCCGCGCATGATCGCATCGACCGGCAAGATCATTGCGGCCATCGCCATTGCCAATACCATGCGCGATACCATCGAAAGCCCCTATCTCGACACGCAAGCCCCGGAAGTCGGATTGGATACGTGCGCCCGAGGCGGCAGCGCACGCCACGCCCGTCGTGCCATCGTCGCCTTCGCCTGCTCGCTCAATAATCCGCTTATGAACCGGACAGCGCTCGTGGGGCAGCCGCGCATACAGAAACTTATCGACCGGCTGGGCTTCACGATGCCGCCCGCCGACGCGTTTGGTTCCGGTGTTCCGCCATCGACCGCAGTCGTAATGGGCCAGATATCTGGTAGTCCCCGCCGCGTTCACATGATGTCGTCCGTGGTGTTGTCGTCGCTCCTGCGGCGCGGTTCCGTGCCGGTCAAGTTGCCGACGCTGGTGAGATCCTACGACTACACAAGCACAGCTGCCGCCACGGCCGCTGCCGGTCCCGTCGCCAACGGCGTTATTCCCTCCGACGTCATCAAGCCAGACGCCGTCCCGCTCGTCCGTGCTTTGCTTCAATCACCTCTGTGCTACGCCACCGGCAAGAAGCCGGCCGGCACGCTGCGCTCGCTGTCGCACTGGTGCGCCGCGCGCCGCAACGATCTGCGCTTTCACTTTGCCAAGACCGGCACCCAGGTGACCGAAGACCCCAACGCAACCGTCGATGTCTGGACGACGGGTGGCCTCCAATTCACCAATGGTGCGGCCTACAGTTACGTCGTGCTCGTTGGCACGGGGTCGGTCCGCGAACCTTGGGCGACGGCACTGCACGCGTCGCAGATCGCAGCGCCGCTGCTTGAAGTGCTCCTCGAAGACTTGAAATCATTAAGCCGCAACAACCCGCAACCCGGGCTCCTGCCGGCCCCTCCCGCCGCTGTGCCCTTCGCAGCCTTGCCCGCCGCCCCCCGGCGCAGCGCCGCCGACGAAATCTTGCGCAATCTTGCCCGGCCCTGATGGCGAGCAGCGCCGAGCCTGCGGCCAACGTCCACCCCTCCACGCGCTTGCGTCGTACAGACTTTTCGCGCATGCAAAGCCCGATTTGAGCAACGCGGGAGGCACGGAGAGCCATGAAGCTGGTGCGGTTCGGGAACAGCGGCGCAGAACGGCCTGGGCTCGTCGATGGCAGCGGGCAGATCCGCGATCTGACCGGCCACGTTGCCGACATTGGCGGCGCCACGCTTGGCAAGGATACGCTTGACCGCCTCCGCGCCCTGGATCCGTCAAGCCTGCCGCTGGCACCCGCCGGCGTGCGCCTTGGCGCGCCCGTCGCCCGCCCGTGGAGCTTTATCGCCGTCGGACTCAACTATGCCGACCACGCTCGCGAAACCGGTCAGGATATTCCGTCCGAACCCATCCTCTTCAACAAGCTCGGCAACTCCATCTGCGGCCCCAACGACGACGTGATCTACCCCAAGAACGCCGATCGCATGGATTGGGAACTGGAGTTCGCTTTCGTCATCGGCAAGCGCGCCCGCTACGTTGAAGAAAAAGATGCGCTGGATTTCGTCGCCGGCTACGCCATCTGCAACGACGTTTCCGAACGACGCTTTCAGATGAAGCGCAATGGCCAGTGGATGAAGGGCAAGTGCGCCGAGACGTTCGGTCCACTCGGTCCTTGGTTGGTCACGGCGGACGAAATCGATCCGTCCAACCTCGACATGGAATTGAAGATCAACGGCGAGACGCGCCAGAAGGGCTCGACTTCGACGATGATCTTTTCCGTTCCCTACCTCGTCGCCTACATCACGCAGTTCTGCGTCCTTGAGCCCGGCGATGTCGTCACGACCGGGACGCCGCCCGGCGTGGGCTCAGGCATGAAGCCGCCGCAATACTTGAAGGCCGGCGACGTGATGGAGTTGACGATCGAAGGCCTCGGCACGCAGCGTCAGACGGTCATACCTTTTTCCAGCTGACGTCCCCGCCCGCTCACGACGCGATCCGAAGGCCGCTGAGCCGTTGCGCGATGGTCCGGAAGGTCGCCGATAGTTCGGTACCGTTCGCTGCATCGAAGAAGTGCTTCGGTGACGACGCGCAGTGCTGAAGGATCGGCAGGACTTCCGCGGGAACCTGAAACCCGACGGTATAGATCGTCACGCCGGCCGCCTTCATGTTGGTGCACAGCAAGCGCGCCTGAGCTTCGGCATTCCCGTTGCCGCTTTCATAGTAGGAATTGAACATTCCGTCGGTCATGAGAATGGCGACCTTCTGGTACTCTTCGTCGTCATACGCAACCGGGGTGCTATCTGCCGGCCAAAGCGTGGACCAGTTGGGGGACAGCAAATACCACGCCCAGGCCGTACCGAGATGTCCAGCCGTATTGCCGCTCGCTCTCAGTCCATTGATGTGCGCGAGAATATCATCCCGAACATTCGTGAGCGGCAGCACCGAACTTGCCGGGCAGCTCGCGGAACGCATGTTGAACGTGCCAGTGGTCGGATCGGCATCGGTGAAGGCCGCCGTTCCGGAACGGTCCGTAAGGCATGTCGAATTTGCGCCCGCATAGGCGCGGCCGCGGCGATCAAATCGGTTGCCGATACGCGTCGCATAGCTTCCAGCATTCACGGAAGTCGCAAACGGGGCGATGGCGATCTTGTGATCGCTTCCGTTCGCGTTCGCGTCCAAGAGGATGTCGACCAGGTCACTCGACGCTGACTTGAGATCGGCGATTTTGCTACCAAGCATCGACCCGCTGACATCAAGCATCATCGAAAGTTCGACATTGCGCACGTCGTAAATGGCTTGCGACTGTGTGCTGATCGGGATCGTATCCTGGCCGATGATTCCTGCCAGCGTTGAATCGATGCTGAGATTGGCCGTCAGCGTCACGCCGTGATTGATGCGATCGATGGTCGCCGAGATGTTTCGTTCGCGCAGTGGAAGCCCGTCGAAATTGGCATCGAAGTATTGGTTGGCGAGCGCTACCAGGTCTGCGTCGCCGGTGTTTTCAAGACGCAAGCTCTTAGCAGCAGCCAGGGCGGCCGCATCCAGCGCTCCGCCTGCGTCGATGGAAACGCGCGTTCCCCGCGCCATGTCCACCGACACGCCAACGGTAATGACGATGAAAAGCAGCATCATGCCGAAGAGCGGGGCAATTGACCCGCGTTCGGCGGTGGCAAATGCCTGCAAAAAACGCGAACGGGGGATCACGGCTTTTCTCCCTGAAACTGAATAAGCGGTCGTAATGCTCACTAAGCAATTGCGTCGCAAATTTTAAAGGAGTTTTAGCATCAGGACGTATGCTGAAATTAAACTGCAATGAATAGGGAGTAAACGAGCGTCCGATTAGCCAACGAATTGATGTCAAAGCCGCGCGGCGGTCCCGAATTGACACGCGCGGCAGTGCGCTTCGATTGGCGGCGATCTCAAGAAGAGATGCGAAGCCCGTTCAGGCGATTGGCGATGGTCTTGAAGGTCTCGCGCAATTCGCCGCCGTCGGTCGCATTGAAGAAGTGCTTGGGCGACGTGGCGCAGTACTTCAATGTCGGAACCACATCGGCAGGAACCTGAAATCCGATGGTGTAGATGGAAATACCTTTGGCCTTCATGCTGTCACATAAGCTGCGAGCCTGAGCGACCGCGTCTCCATTGTCGGATTCGTAGTAGGAATTGAACATTCCGTCGGTCATCAGAATGGCGACCTTCTGGACGCCCTTGTCGTCGTAGTCGGATGGCTCGCTGTCACTGGGCAAAACGTCATTCCATTCCGGCGAAAGCATATACCAGGCCCACGCGATGCCGAGATGGCCGGCCGTCATGCCGCTCGCCTGCATGGCGTCGATGGCGGCCTTGATGACATCGACATTCTTGGTCAGCGGGAGCACAGCCTGCGACGGGCAGAACGACGCCTTCTGTCCGAGCGGGTAAGCGCCGCCGGACGCGTCCGTAAAGGCCATCGAGCCCGAGCGCTCGGTTACGCAAGTCGTGTTGGGGAAAGTGTTGGGTTTCTTCTTGCCCTTTGGCGGCAGTGGCTCAACCGTCACCAGGTCAACGAGCGCTCCCGCATTCACCGCAGTCGAGAACGGCGATACGGAAATGCGATTGCCGGAGTTCTCTGCATCGGCAGGGAGCAGAATATCGACCAGATCTTTTGCCGCCGTCTTCAGATCGGCGAGTTTTGTCCCGCCCATCGATCCGCTCACGTCGAGCATCATCGACACTTCGACGTCCTTGACATCGAATACGGCCGTCGACGTGACGCGAACTTCCAAGTAATCCTTACCCATCACGGCCGAGACCGTGGTCGGCACCCTCAGATCCGCGACGATTTTGACGCTATTGATCGTGCGATCGACGACCACCGAGAAATTCTCGAGCGATGCATCATTGGCCAGATTGGGGAAATTCAATTCCCAATACTGCTGAATGAGCAGTTTCAGCTCAGCATCTGTAGGATTGGTGAGACGAAGGCTCTTCGCCGCCGCAAGCGCTGCTGCATCCAGCGCATTGCTGGCGAAAGTCGAGATCCGGCTGCCGCGCGCGCCATCGATGCTAATGCCCATCAGAAAAATCATGACAAGCAGGGCCAAGCCAAACAATGGCGCTACCGCGCCCCGCTCCGATGTGCGGAATTCTTTACCGAATTGGCGATTAATCGACATGTTGTTTATCACCGCAAGAGACTGCACAGATTTACTATTGCGCGGGTAAACAGATTGCTGCGTTAAGAGCCTAATTCGGTTGGATTGGTACGTGTCAAAATTTCCCGGTTGTTTTTTCCTGAACCGGACTGTCAAAAATGACGTGTCCGTCGCAAGAAAATCGTAACCATTGTCTTTCGGAAAATCCAAAGACCCCGCGCGGAGCGCAGGGCCTTGCAGGTTCACTAGGGTCGTGTCCGACTAATTCGGACGGCGGCGATCCATGTCAGGCCTGTAATCACCAGGCGTCGCTCCTTCGGCGAAATCTTCGATGAGAACGGCGACCTTTTGCCAGTCCGCGCTGTCGTTGCGGCCGATCTTGCTCAACGCCGCCTCATGCAACTTGAGCCGCTGCAGGAGTTGACGCTCTTTCATTTCCAGCTGGCCCTCCCCGTCGGCGGCCTCCAGGCTCTCGATCAGCCTGAACAGGATTTCCTGATAGCGTCCGCCCTGTAAAAGCAACAGAGCCGGCAGAATGCTCTGCAGTTCGGCCAAGACATTGTCGATGGCATCCCTGGAGAATTCCTCGTGGCGCAATGCGTCGGCGGCGCGTTCGATCTCCTCGCTGAATTCCTGCAGGTCGGTGTCGATGTGGACGCCGACGGAGCGCTGCTGCTGGCACAGCCGGCGCAGTTGCTCGCCCAGTATGTTGGCTTGTGGCAGTGCACCACTGAGCACGAGATCGCGATAAGCCGACGGTGCAAGGCCCATCGCCATCATGAGGCGCTGTCGAATGGCCGTCTGTTCCACGTCACCGCGGCCGGCCGGCTGTGCCCCTTGTGAGAGACGGCCACCCTCGGCGGGTCGATGTTCGAGTGCCGGCCTCTCGCCGATCAGTGATCCGCCGAAAACAGACATGTCGGGGTGCTGCCCATTGTCGAGACGGTACGCGCTCGAAGTAAACAGGGCCCGCGCCCGCAGGCGCGCCAGCGTCTGGTACAGATCGCGATGGATGAAATAGTGCGTGCCCGCTTCGTCCGCGCGCTGCACGCGCTGGTGGACCGCGCCCGCATTGAGGACTTGCCGGACGACACGCTTGTCGGCGTCGATCTCGATATCCCCGAGCTTCATCTCGGCCATGAATCCGTGCTTCTCGGTAATCGGATGCATGTAGGAGAGGACCGTATCAATATTGCGCGCGACGTCCGGGAGCAGCGCTACCGATACGGTCTTCTCCATCTCCGCGATGGTCGCGTGCTGGGTATTGGCCTGAAACGCTTTCTTCGAAACGTTTGACAAGAACTCGAATAATTCCGCCCGAACCAGATAGCGATCATGCGTCGGGTCGTATTCCACGGCATGAATCGTGGCGCCGGCGTTAAGAACGCCGATGACGCGTTCCGCGCTCTGCGGATCCAGCCGATCCGGGCGGACTTCGGCCATGAACCCCCGATCGTTGGTGATCGGCCGCATGGATTGCAAAGTCACGCGCGCTGTTTCGAACGTGTCGGGCAGCAGGGCGTTCTCGATAATGCCTTCGAGCTGTTCCGCCGTGCGTGCCTTCGACGTCGGCACGTCCGACAGCGGCGAACGCACCGCGTTGGCGCCGAACAGTCCGGACATGAAGATCAAACCGTCGATGGCGATTGCAATGGCGAGCGCCAGGTAGGCCAGTCGATTGCCGTCCTGAAACGCGTTGATCGATACGACGAAATTGTGCGCTTTGTCATCGCGGTTCAGTTCGATGAAGTTGATCTTGGTGCGTAGCGCATCAGTATCGTGCGACGGCAGACCACTGTCGGCGAGGCAACGTCGCGAAAAGCCCAGCAGTTCATCCGTTGATTTGTTGGCGTTGAGCTTTTCTCCACCGATGCAGCTGGCCGCGAAAATCTGGGCACCGGCATCCAGCGTAAAAAGCAGAGCCGCTGCTTCCTGGGCACGTTTGGGCTCGCAATCGATGCCGGCCACGCGATCCTTGGTCGATGGCGTCGAGGTCATCGCATTGAGAAGCTGCGTGCATTGTTCATGCACGGCCTTGAGCCCTTCTCCGCTCGGCTTCTGCCGGAACGCCGCACGCGCCGCCTCAAACTCCGGCAAAACTCGCCCCGGATCGACCTTCGGCGACGCAAGTGCTGATTGCTCAGGCTGCGAGGCCGCAGCGATCCGCTGTTGTGCGGTGTCGGCTTCACCTTTCAGCTTGGCGAGGCCACCGTCGATGCCGGCCAGTTCCCGCTTGATGGCATCGATCCGCCCGCTTGTTTCATCGACACGCTTCTGCGCGTCCTTCACACGCTGTTCGCCGATTTTGTAATAGTCCTGCAGCTTGGCGAGTTCGGCAGTCCGCTCGCGATAAATCTGGCCGCGGCCGATCTTCAACGTGCCTTCGACACCCTTTTCCTCAGCCATGGCCTCGACGCGCTTGGCGTCGACTTCCTTGGCCCGCGCATCGAGTTCACTCTTCTTTGTCTGCAAGTCCGCGACGAGCGCCGGACGGTCGGCTTCAAGCCGAGATACTTCTTCCGTCAGCGCGATCTTCTTTGTGGCGAGGCCGGACTGGCTGCCTTCCGCCGTTGCGATGCGCTCCTGCTGTTCGGCAATTCCGCGCCGACGTTCTTCTATCTGCTCGACATAATAGGCTTCGATCAGCTTTTCCGCACCGCGTGAGGCGGTCGCGAGCTTGTCGAGTTCTGCATCATACGCGCGCCAGCCGCCCGACTTGAACAGTCCATCGGCCGCCTCGATGCGGCGCGTTTCAATGGTCTGGCCAATGTCGGCGACAATCCCGCCAACCTGGTTTTGTGCGCGTAGCTCCGCAGCGCGCACCCGTTCGCCTTGTGGAAAGATGGCGTTGAAGCGGCTGTCGAACGAGAAAAAGACAGACGAGGCCATGCAGGCGAGAAACATGACCCACAACATCGCGTTCTTGGTGATGACACGCGACGTTTGCAGATAGGGGCGCACCACGTCACTGGCGGAATAGAGCGCCACCAGCCCCGCAATAAGCAGGCCCACGACCACGATCAGGACGCTGTCGCTCATCTCCAGTGGTGCGGCGCTGTTTGCTTCTCCACCAAATCCGCCGAGGACCGTGCGCACGAAAAGAAACGCAAGCAACAGAAAGAGAAAGAGGCCAAGGAGCCCGCCGGCAACCGTCTGCAATGA
The DNA here is from genome assembly GCA_022844105.1 of Hyphomicrobium sp. Taxonomy (GTDB): domain Bacteria; phylum Pseudomonadota; class Alphaproteobacteria; order Rhizobiales; family Hyphomicrobiaceae; genus JAGVSR01. The sequence continues at coordinate 174,714 of JALHMJ010000005.1, forward strand.
GCGGGACAGCCCTCCGGATTGGACGGCCGCCCTTTGGCTCATCCCCGTGGCAAAGCTTTCGCCGATCAGCCAGGCAATGATCAGCATGATCCCTTGAATGCCGAACGTCACCATGAACGACAGAACGGGTTCGTTGGTGAAATTCCTCATCCCGTCCCAGGTCGTCCAGCCGGATGCGAGGGACAGGACCAGACCAGTGGTGCCGAGCAGGGCCAGCCGCCAGTTGGTGAAGAACACGTCTTCGACCGCTTTCCACAAGCGCGGCAAGATCCGGTACAGCCCCGACAGAATGAGGAGCAGGGCGACGCCCAGAAAAATCTTGCCCGCCAGCGACTGGAGGACTGCTGGATCCTGCAGTGCCGACAAATCAGGCCACGTCGCTCCAGCGGCCGGCGGTGTGATCGAAACGTCTGCGGCCATGTCCGTCAAACCCCTGCTGTACGACTTGGCACCGCCAGCCAAGCTCGGCCGTTGCGACCCCCCAACGCGATACAGTAAACGGGGTTGCGCCTGCGATCCGTCGCGCGCGTCGCCAGTTCAAGGTCGTACGGCGTCCAAATTGCGGCACGCGAATGCAATTGCGAATTAAAGTTTATTCACAGCGGTCGAAAGCGCTCAGCGGGGCCGCCGTTGGCTATGGCAAACCTTCGCGCAATCGTTATATTATAACGCTTGCAGCAGTGGCCCGCCGCCATGGAAGGGGCCGGTCGGGAGCAGGGCAGTCCCATGAGCGATACGCAAGTTCCCCCCAACGCGGCTCCCGTCAAGGCGGAGGCTAAGGCAGATCCTCGTTCGCCATTCCCAAATCCCAACCAGCAGACAGCAAAAAAGCTGGCTCAGACGGTCGAGCGGGCCACGCAGGTGTTTGCGGACCGTGGACTGCGGTTTACCAAGCTTCGCCAGCAGGTCTTTGCCGAAATTGCCGCCACGCATGCCTCGATCGGCGCTTACGAAATCCTCGCGCGCCTCGGTGAGAAGGGCACGCGGGTTGCCCCGATTTCCATCTACCGCGCCATCGATGCCCTTCTGGACGCCGGCGTCATCCATCGCCTTGAGAGCAAAAACGCATTTTTTGCGTGCCGCCGCACCGATCACACGGTCAAGGGCAAACGGCCGATCTTCTTGTCCTGCGAAAAGTGCGGTGCCGTCGGCGAAGTTGACGGTCAGCACATCTTCGACCTCATTGGAGAAGCCGCAAAGGGTGCCAAGTTCAACCCTCGCGTCAAGTTCGTCGAAGTTTCGGGCTTCTGCCCGCGCTGTGCCACCGGCGAAACCTGAGCCGACCGATTTGATGACAGTTTCCACCAGCCGGCCTTTTGGTCCGAAGGAGAAAAATCATGATCGGCGCTGAAGCGACCGGCGCCGAAGCTGAGGCCTCGGTCGCAAAACCCGGCGAACTTTCGCCCCACCAGCATCATGGGCACGATCACAGCACGTGCGGCGGCTGCGGTCACGACCACACCACCGCTAAGGCCATCGACACCTCCGCTCTGGTCAGCGCCCGCGGCATGTCTTTGCAGCGCGGCGCCCGCCTCGTCCTCGACCAAGTGGATGTCGACATTCACCCCCGCGAGATCGTCACCCTGATCGGTCCGAACGGGTCCGGCAAGACCAGCCTCGTGCGGGCGTTGCTTGGCCTAGAAGAACTCTCCAGCGGACAGATAAGCCGCGTCGAAGGGCTCAAGGTCGGCTACGTCCCGCAGCGGTTCGATATCGACCGCGCGTTGCCAATGACGGTCGGCCGCTTTTTGTCGCTCGGCCGCCGGACGTCACGCGAAGACGTGCGCTTGATTTTGTCGGAGGTCGGTGCCGAACGCTGCATCGACCAGCAGCTGAGCGAATTATCGGGTGGAGAACTGCAGCGCGTACTTCTCGCCCGGGCGCTGGCTGCCAATCCCGATCTCCTGGTGCTGGATGAACCGGTCCGCGGCGTCGATTACACAGGCGAGGCCGATCTCTATGCGCTCATCGGCCGATTGCGCGATGAGCGCGGTATGGGTGTGCTTCTGGTTTCCCACGATCTTCACGTCGTCATGGCGCAGGCCGACCGTGTTCTTTGTCTCAATCGGCACATCTGCTGCTCCGGCGTTCCCGAAACGGTGGCGCAGCATCCCGAATACATGCGCCTGTTTGGCCCCGAGACCGCGCGGGCATTCGGCGTTTATCGCCACCATCACGATCACGCCCACGGTCTCGACGGCCGCGAACTGCCGTCCGCCGCTGGCGAAAAATCCGCCCAGACGTCTGGGGAGACGCCGTGATCGAGCCCTTTCTGTTGCGGGCGCTAGCCGCAGGGATCGGTCTGGCGATCATTGCCGCCCCCTTGGGCGCCGTCCTGGTCTGGAACCGGATGGCCTATTTCGGCGAGACGGTCGCGCAGGCCAGCCTCGTCGGTGTGGCGCTCGGACTTCTACTCAACATCGACGTGACCGTGAGCGTGATCGTCACGACACTGGCCGTCGCAGCCCTCCTGATTGTGCTCGGTCGCCAGAAGCTCATCCCTCTTGATGCAATCCTGGGCCTCACGCACCACGGCACATTGGCGCTCGGCGTCATCGCAACAACGCTGTTGGCCGGCCCCTCCGTCGATCTCATGGGCTACCTGTTCGGGGATGTTTTTGCCGTCACCGGCGCCGATCTTTGGCTGATTTATGGTGGCGGTGCTGTTGTCTTGGCGGTCATGGCCTATCTCTGGCAGCAGTTGCTGCGCGTGGCGGTACATGAAGAATTGGCGTCTGCTGAAGGGGTGTCTTCCCGCTGGGTCCGGGCAGCGTTCATCATCGTGCTGGCGCTGACCATTGCAATAGCGATCAAGATTGTCGGCGTGCTGCTCGCCATTGCTTTTCTGATTGTCCCCATCGTCGCGGCGCGGCCGTTCGCGACCACGCCCGAAGGCCTCGTCGTCATCGCGGCGGCTGTCGGTGCGGCCAGTGTCGCGCTTGGCTTGACGTTGTCCGCGAACGCCGATGCCCCAGGCGGCCCCTCGATCGTCTTGTGCATGGCGCTGATTGCCGGTGCGTCCCTGTTCGTGTCCGCCCGCCGCTAACGCCACGCGTCGACGCGACCCAACGATCTGGCGGTCGGCCCGCCTATGGGCTAGGTAAGAACGTATGCCGCAACCGGACCGCGAGATCGCACCATGAGTTCCGTAGTCAATCCGACCCTTGCGCCGCGCCGCCCATCGGTCGCTGTATCGGTTGGCGGCGTCATCGTGGGCGGCGGTGCGCCCATCGTTGTCCAGTCGATGACCAACACCGACACGGCCGACATCAAGGGGACCATCGATCAGGTCGCAGCCCTCGCTCGCGCCGGTTCGGAAATTGTCCGCATCACGGTCGACCGCGACGAGGCCGCCAAAGCCGTCCCGCATATCCGGGATGGGCTCCTGAAACGTGGCGTCACGGTCCCTTTGGTTGGCGACTTCCACTACATCGGTCACAAGCTGCTGGCCGAAAACCCGGCCTGTGCCGAAGCCCTCGACAAGTACCGCATCAATCCCGGCAACGTCGGCTTCAAGGACAAGCGCGACCGCCAGTTCTCTTCCATTGTTGAAATGGCGATCCGCTACGGCAAGCCGGTTCGCATCGGCGTCAACTGGGGTTCGCTCGACCAGGAGCTCCTCACGCACCTGATGGACGAAAACGCCGTCGCACCGCAACCCAAGGACGCTCGCGAAGTGATGCGCGAGGCGATGGTGCAGTCGGGCCTGCTGTCCGCCGCCCGCGCCGAAGAACTTGGGCTTGGCGCCGACAAGATCATCATCTCGGCGAAGGTGTCCGCCGTGCAGGACCTCATTGCCTGCTACGCCATATTGGCCAGCCGCTGCAATTATGCTCTCCACCTCGGACTGACCGAGGCGGGCATGGGATCGAAGGGAATCGTCGCGTCGTCCGCGGCGATGGGCATCCTGCTGCAGAAGGGCATCGGCGACACGATCCGCTTCTCGCTGACCCCCGAACCCGGCGGCGACCGGACACTGGAAGTCCGCGCCGCGCAGGAATTGCTGCAGACGATGGGGTTCCGTGCCTTCGTGCCCGTCGTCGCCGCCTGTCCCGGCTGCGGTCGCACGACGTCAACGACATTCCAGGAACTCGCGCGCGACGTGCAGGATATGATCCGCGATCGGATGCCGGTCTGGAAAACACGCTACCCCGGCGTTGAAAATCTCAACCTTGCCGTCATGGGCTGCATCGTCAACGGTCCCGGTGAATCCAAGCACGCCGATATCGGGATCTCGCTGCCCGGAACCGGGGAAGCCCCCGCCGCGCCGATCTTTGTCGACGGTGAAAAGTTCACGACACTGCGCGGCCCCCTCATCTCTGAAGAGTTTAAGGTTCTGGTCGAGGAATACATCGAGAACCGCTACGCCCACGGCGCGCCCAAAGGCCAGCGCCTGACCGCCAAGGCCAAACCCGAAGCAGTGGGTTGATCCGGCGACCGGCCTCATAAAACAAAAGGCCGGACCTCTGGGCAGAGGGTCCGGCCCCGTTTGACCGCCTCGAGGGGAGGAGGCGGAGTGGCCGTCTCGCTCGGGTAACGGGAATGAACAATCCCCGCGGGAGAGAGAGGCGAGACGGCAGTTTCGACTGGGCAGTCGAAGTTCAATTAGTGTTTGGTCAAACTCAGCACGCTTCTGCAAACGGCAGCTCAGGTTCGTCGGCACGCTCGCCGGCAAGCGGCGCTACCACCGGGAACGCGATGATGTTCGTGTGCTCGGAAACGTCGATACCGGCGCGGCGTTGACGGAACCAGCGCAGTGACGTGTTCGTCATCACCGCTTCTTCCTTCACGGGCTGAATCAGGAGACCGTCGTCGGTCTCGAGATACCGCCCGAGCCAGGCTTCGAGAGTGTCTTCGCTTTCGTCCGAGCGCACGTACCACGTGTTCTCCAATGGGCGCGCCCAGCTTGAGCCAAGGCTCATGATGGCGTGGGCGACGACATGCTTGGAGACGTGAGGCTTGGCGAGATCGTAGGAGATGAGGTAGGTGCGCATCGGGGGGAGCTCCTTGGGCTGGAGGAGAGTTCGAGATCTATTGTACGAGGTACGCCGGGGGGACTCTATGGCCGTGAACATAGGAAGAACATGGCGTGAGTCGCGGGCTCCGTCCAGGCAAAGTTCTGATTTTGTTCTTCTCAGCCGCGGCGAAATAAATATTTAAATTAAATCAAGGCGTTACACAGTTGTATGGTGTGCTTGTATCAACCAAACAGGTTCAGCTGGTCCGGGCTGCGTGTCTTCAGCGGCAATCGCCTGTGACGGCTCGCATCCACATGTCCGACGAGCTGTGGATAGCGTGTGGAGAACTCGGCGAGCGCGATCTCTCTCGCACGCGGAAAGCGCGTGCCTTCCCAGATTTCATAGATGCGGCGTGGATCGCATCGATAGCGTTCGAGAAGATCTTTGCGCCGCACACGCAACCAGCGTGCGATCCAAATATCGATGGCATCTTTCTCGGTCAGCGCGCGCGCCGTGTTGAATGCGGGCGGTGCAACTTCCGGACGATGTGAAAACGGCAACGGCATCGGGAACTCGGACGAACGCTTGACGAAACGACCACAGACGCGATTGATCGCGCTGAACTCCAGCAATCTTATGACCGCGGCGGTGCGGCGAGCGAGAAAAAAGTGATTCTCTTTCCGGCCATCGACCTCAAGGACGGCCAATGCGTCCGACTGAAGCTCGGCGAGATGAGCCAGGCCACGGTTTTCAATGATGATCCGGCCGCGCAGGCTGCCGCATTCGAGGCTCAGGGCTTCACCTATTTGCACGTCGTCGACCTGAATGGCGCCTTCGCTGGCATGCCCGTCAATGGCGCAGCGGTCGACGCAATCCTCAAGCGCGTTCGGATGCCGGTTCAACTCGGCGGCGGCATCCGCGATCTTGCAACCATCGAGAATTGGCTCGCCAAAGGGATAAGCCGCGTGATCTTGGGCACGGTCGCGGTCCGCGATCCGGCGCTCGTCAAAGAGGCGTGTCGAATGTTTCCCGGCCGCGTCGCTGTCGGGATCGACGCCAAAGGCGGCAAGGTTGCCGTCGAAGGTTGGGCTGAAACGTCGCAATTGTCCGCCATCGATCTCGCGCGCCGCTTCGAAGACGCAGGCGTCGCCGCCATCATCTATACCGACATCGAGCGCGACGGCGTGCTCAAGGGGCTCAATCTGCCGGCCACGGTTGAACTTGCCCGCGCCACGTCAATTCCGGTGATCGCGTCCGGCGGTCTGGCCTCCATCGACGACGTGAAGGCACTGCTGACACCTGAGTATCGCTTGCTCGAAGGCGCGATTACCGGCCGCGCCCTCTACGACGGCCGTATCGACCCGAAAGAAGCTCTCGCCCTGCTCGCGGCAGCCTAGCCCAGTTGCATTACGTCCGATCCGGATCGGATTTGCTGAGTTCCGGCGGCGGATCGCTTTTGCCGCCGCGCCACCAGGTTTTGAAATTCTGCCGCCACAGCCGGACGCGCGGAATGTCGTACGACAATACCACCAGTCCGAGCGGCACCATCCAGAATCCCAACACTGGAAGAAACCCCAGCAGCCCGAATAGAATAAGGAGCACGCCGATACCAATCCGCGCCGGTGCCCGATCGGGCAGATCGTATCTCCAATTACCGATGCGGATGGTGCGGGCCACGACGACATCCCTTTTGCATGACCGCGAAGCTTAAATTCGCCAGCCGCTATGGATGGCGGCGACGCCGCCGGTCAGATTACGATAGCTGACATTACTGAAGCCCGCTGCCCGGATCATGGCCGCAAACGTCTCTTGCTTGGGAAACTTGCGGATCGACTCCACGAGATACTGGTAGGGTTGCGCATCGCCCGCCGCCAGCCGCCCCAGTCGCGGGATCACCTCGAACGAGTGGAAATCGTAGATCCGGTCGAGGATCGGCACCTGCACGTCCGAAAATTCGAGACACAGGAAATGACCGCCTGTCTTCAGGACGCGGCGAGCTTCCGATAGCGCCTTGTCGATGTGCGTCACGTTCCGGATGCCGAACGAAATCGTGTAGGCATCAAAGCTCTTATCCGGGAACGGAAGCTCTTCCGCGTTGCCTTCGACCAGTGTGATGCGGTCTGCGAGCCCGGCATCGGTCACCCGCCGCCGGCCGACCTCCAGCATCTCCGGGCTGATGTCGCAGATCACAGCTGAGGTATTCGGCCCCGCTGCCGCAAGGCAGCGCATGGCAATGTCGCCCGTCCCGCCCGCGACATCCAGGAGCCGGAATGCGGCGTCGGCCCGCGGCGGATTGAGCGCGGCGACAAAATCCGATTTCCACAGCCGGTGAAGTCCGCCGGACATGAGGTCGTTCATCAGATCGTAGCGCTCGGCAACCTTGGAAAACACGTCGTTGACAAGGCTCTGACGCTCGTCTTCGGTGACGGTTCTAAAACCAAAAGATGTATTGGGGTTCGCCGCTGTTGGTTCGGGTGTGCTCATGACGGCAATCATATCGTCTGAGGTCACGCCCCGCTATGGGGCAATTGCATCAGGTCTGCAGCAGGGGATGTGGTGTGCCGTTCTCCAGATAATCCGCCACCGCCTTAGCCAGCACCGGCGCCAGCAAAAATCCGTGCCGGTAGGCACCATTCACCATAATGCTGGCGCCGCCGTCGATGACGCGCGCACGCGGGACGTTATCGGCAAACGCCGGCCGCACGCCGGCGCTCATTTCGAGCACCTCGGCCTCACCGAATGCGGGATGCACGGTGTAGGCCGCCCCCAGCAGTTCGAGCGCGGACCGCACCGACACGGAACCCGCGTCCTCGCTTTCGATCATCGTCGCGCCGACGAGATACCGGTTCTCGCCCCACGGCACGATGTACAGCGGGTGCCGCGGATGCATGAGTCGCACTGGACGTTTCAAGTTGATATCCGCCGTGCGCAGCAGGAGACGCTCGCCGCGCACGCCGCGTAAATCCGCAAGCAGGTGCCGCGCGCCAAGTCCGCGGCAATCGACGATGAGCCGTTCCCGGTCGCTTTCCTCCAACGCGCGACCGAAATGCAGATCAACGCCCGCCTCGCCGCAGGCCCGCAACAGGAATGCGAGTGCTGCAGGTGTGGCGACATGCGCTTCATCGGGAAAAAACAGGGCCGTCGTGAACCGGTCGGCCAGATCAGGCTCGAGCGCGGCAAGTGCCGCGCGGTCGAGCGTTCGATGCTGTGTCGTCATCTTGGCGAAGCGCACCAGATCCGGCTGGTCGCGTGACGTCGCGACGACGAGACTGCCGTTGTCGATCGTCTCGGGATAAATCGCTCGCCACAGGACCAATCCATCGGCGCCAAGGTCTCGCACAACATTGGGCGCCGATTCCGCTTCGGCCCACGGCGCCAGCATCGCCCCAGCATGGCGGCTCGCCGAATGACTGAGCGGCTCGACATGCCAGTCAACGAGCATGACCGGAAATCCGCGGTGGGCAAGTGTCAATGCCTGCCACAGTCCGATGACCCCGGCGCCGGCGACGGTGATGCGTTGACGCGACATGTTTCAGTCTCCGAGTGCCGCGCCTTCGCGACGCGGATCGCTGCCGCCCTCGATGATCCCATCGCGCCGGGTCAGGATGTTGAGGCCTGAATTCATGAGATCGACGTTGAGGCTTTGCCCATAGGATTTGAGCCGCAGCCCCAACAGGATCGATTGCCAGTCGCTCTCTAGGTCAGCATCGGCTCCCATGCTGCCGAAGTTCGTGAGCGCCGCGGCCTGATAGGCATCGAGCTTCCAGTCCATAAGGCCAATCAGTGCTTTGGTCACGAACATGATGATGCGCCCGCCGCCCGGCGAACCGGCGACGGCGAAGACGCGACCCTTGTCGTCGAACACGATCGTCGGCGCCATGGTGCTGCGCGGCCGCTTGCCGGCCTCAACGCGATTGGCAATAGGCCGCCCATCCTTGTCGGCGGGAACGAATGAAAAATCCGTCAGCTCGTTGTTGAGCAGAAATCCGGCAGCCATGATACCTGAACCAAATACGCCTTCGATCGTCGTGGTCATGGCAACGGCGTTGCCGTCCGCATCAATCACTGAGATATGGCTCGTCCCCGTCGTCTCCAGCGTGGCATCGACGCCATGGGTCCGCTGTGCAAGTCCCGGCGGCAATCCAGGCTCCGGCGCTGTCATGGCCTTGTTCGGATCGATGAGTTTGCGGCGGTCATCCAGATATGCGGGATCGATCAGCCCGGACGGGATCGGCACGAATGCGGGATCGGCCAAATAGCGACCGCGGTCGGCATAGGCTAGTTTTTCGGCTTCCAGAATGAGATGCACGCCCTCAGGCGGCAATCGGCCGTCGGTGACGCGGCCAAGATCAAAGGGCGCCAGGAGGCCCAGGATCTGCGCGATGGCAATTCCGCCCGATGACGGCGGCCCCATGCTGCAGACTTTGTACGCGCGATAGGTGATACAAACCGGATCGCGCGTTTCGATTTTGTAGCCGGCAAGGTCGCCCGCCGAAAGATCACCTGGCACGTTGGGGGCCTTGGCAACCGCCGCCACGATGGCATCGGCGACCGGTCCCGAATAAAACCCATCCGGCCCTTTGTCCGCGATCATCTGCAGCGTCGCGGCGTACTCCGCGTTGCGGATCACCGATCCGGCGGCGCGAGGTGATCCGGTCTCGTCGAAATAATAGCACTTCGCGGTCGCATCGAATGCTCCCGCGCCGGTGATTTGAAGCAGAAGATGCAATCGGGGGGTGACGGTAAAGCCGTCCCGTGCCAGCTGGATCGCTGGCTGAAAAAGCTGCGGCCACGGGAGTTTGCCATGTGCCTCGTGCGCAGCCTTCAAGAGCCGCACCAATCCTGGCGTGCCGATGCTCAGTCCAGAATGAACTGCGCGCTCAAACGGCATCGGAGTGCCGTTGGACAAAAATCTGTCCGGCTTGGCAGCCGCCGGCGCGGTCTCGCGGCCGTCGTAGGCGATGAGGCGACTATGTGCGTTGTTCCAATGGAGCAGAAACGCGCCGCCGCCCAGGCCGGATGACTGCGGCTCCACAAGCCCCAGAACCAATTGCGCGGCGATCGCCGCATCGACCGCCGATCCGCCCGCGCGCAGCATCGCTTGCCCAGCTTCCGAGGCAACCCTGCTCGATGTTGCGATCATGAATTTTTGGCTGCGGACAAGCGCGCCTTCGACCCGCGTCGTGGTGGCTTCGGGTTCGACAAGTTGGCGTTGCGCCAGACTGGCGTGCGGCGCCAGGACGGTCGCCAATAATAGCGATGCCGAAAACAGTACGGCGATCGAGCGACTATGGCGTGTCGGGCATGGCAGGCTTGGATGCGGGCTCATGCCCAATTGGTTGCCCCGAAAGACGCCGCAGCGCAACTTTTCTGGGAAATGCACAGCCCGCGAAAAAAAGGCAGGCGCCGCGTGGACGCCTGCCCTGTCAATTCGAATGTACCGCCGTGTTACTTCTTCACCGTCACGATGAAAGTCACTTCGGCGTCTTTCTTTTCCTTGCCGGCGCGGACGATCTTGGCGCCGCACTTGTACGACGACGAGAAACCTTCGATCTTGCATGTCTTGGTGTTGACCGTGAAGTCGATGTCGCGCTTGTTGTCGACGCGATTGATATCGATCGGGTCGTCGACGCTGACGTCCTTGTCGAACACGGAGAGGTTCACCTTGACGACGCCGGCTTTGACTTTCTTCGACAGTACCCAGTTAGGAGTAATCGACGTTTCCTGCTTGACCGTCGGGGATGCGACCGACTCACCACCGATGGTGGCCTTGGCGTAAAAATCGCCTTTCGAGAATGCGTCGGCCTGATCGAGCGCGCGTAGGCGCGTGATCTTGATGATCACTTCAGGATCCTTGGCCGCTGCTGTCGTGGTCGTCGTGGCAAGGGCAAATGTGGAAAGCGGCAGCGCAGCGAGCGCACAAGCAAGGGCGCGGAACTTGGACATGGACAATCTCCAAACAACTTATGGGACACGCGAGATCACACCGCATAAGGACGCCGCCCGGAGGGAAAGCGCAGCCTGAAGTGTCGATCGTGGCGGGACGCTAGCAGGAACATGTGGGACTGTGATCGGACGACACCCGTTCCTCCTGCGATCCTCCGCCGGGCGTTGCGCTTAGGTGACAGGGCGTCTTAGCCAAAATGGCAAAACTCCTAGTCTTATCAGTGAAAGTCACGGGATTTTGGAATGATGCGTTCGGCCCGGGGATGCATCGGCCGCGGGCGCGCGGGAGCTGTTTGACGTGACCACCTGGGATGCGCGCCCTGTCCCGCCGCGTGCGGATCGGGACCGGGATTTTTGACCTCGTCGGCATTGGCGACCGGTAGCGGCATGTCGTTGGCCCATTCCGATAAATAAAGCAGCCAGTCACTGCGGTCTTCGATCGCGGTGGCCACCACATGAATAATGCTCTCGTGCCGCTGGACACGCCCGGTAACGAGCATCAGCCGCGCCTGCATCACTGTTTTTCGGTAGCGCTCCAGCATTTTCGGCCACACGACGGAATTGGCGACGCCCGTTTCATCTTCCAGCGTCATGAACACGACACCCTTGGCTGATCCGGGTCGTTGCCGCACCAGAATGACGCCCGCGACTTTCACGGTTTGTCCATCCCGCATCTGGCGCAGGTCCTGGCAGGTCAAAACCCGCTCCGCTCTAAGCCGCTCGCGCAGAAAACTCATCGGATGCGCCTTCAAGGAAAGTCGCAGCGTTTGATAATCGCACACCACGTGCTCCGAGAGCGGCATCTGAGGCAGCGTCACGATCGGCTCGGTGCCGACCTCTACGGCGCCGTTCCACGAAAAAAGCGGCAGCGGCGGCGCGTTGGCGAGCGCGGTCACGTCCCACAGGGCCTGCCGCCGGTCGAGGCCGATGGATCGGAAAGCGTCGGCAGCCGCCAGTTTTTCCAGTGTCGGCAGCCGCAAACCCGCCCGCTGCCACAAATCGTGCACCGAGCGGAAGGCACCGCGTACCCGCGCTGTGATCAGCCGCCCGATCTCTTCTTCCTGCAATCCTTCGATCTGGCGCAAGCCAAGACGCAATGCCGGGCCGTCGCTCTCCCGATCCTCCAGGGTCGAATCCCAGGCGCTTTGATTGATGTCGGCCGTGCGCGCTTCCACCCCATGCTCGCGCGCATCGCGCACGATCTGGGCCGGCGCGTAAAAACCCATCGGCTGCGAGTTCAATAGCGCGCACGCGAACGCCGCCGGATAATGGCACTTCAGCCACGACGATACGTAGACCAGATGCGCAAAACTCGCGGCATGACTTTCGGGAAAGCCATATTCACCAAAGCCCTTGATCTGGTTGAAGCAGCGCTGTGCAAACTCCCGGTCGTAACCGCGCTCCACCATCCGTTCGACCATCTTTTCTTCCAAAAGCCCAATGGTGCCGCGACGGCGGAACGTCGCCATCGCCTTGCGCAGGTCGTTCACTTCGCGATCGGAAAACTTCGCAGCCTCCATGGCAATGCGCATCGCCTGCTCTTGGAACAGCGGCACGCCTTTCGTTTTGCCGAGGATCTGCTTGAGTTCATCGGCCGGCCCGTGCTCCGGCGATGGCGAGGGGTAGGTCTCGGGTTCCAGTCCGGAGCGGCGACGCAGATAGGGATGCACCATGTCACCCTGGATCGGTCCTGGCCGCACGATTGCAACTTCGATGACGAGGTCGTAAAAGCAGCGCGGCTTCAGGCGCGGCAGCATGTTCATCTGCGCGCGGCTTTCCACTTGAAACACGCCAATGCTGTCGGCCCGGCACAGCATATCGTAGGTCGCCGGATCCTCGCGCGGCACCTTGGCCAGTGTCATGTGCAAACCGTGGTGGCCCTCTAAAAGCTCGAACGCGCGCCGGATGCACGACAGCATTCCGAGTGCCAGCACATCCACTTTCAACAACCCAAGCGCTGCGATGTCGTCCTTGTCCCATTCGATGAAGGTGCGGTCGTCCATCGCCGCGTTGCCGACCGGCACCATTTCGACGAGCGGTCCGCGCGTCAGCACGAATCCGCCGACGTGCTGCGACAGATGCCGCGGAAAACCGATAAGTTCCTCCGTCAGCTCGAGTACGGCGGCGAGCAGCGGATCGCCGGGATCGAGCCCGGCCTCGCGCACCCGCGTATCGCCCAGAACGCCGCCCGAACTCGTGCCCCACACCATGCCTGCAAGCGCGGCCACCGTATCCTCCGACAGCCCCATCGCCTTGCCCACGTCGCGCACCGCCGAGCGCGCGCGATAGGAGATGACGGTGGCGGCGAGACCTGCGCGGTCACGGCCATAGCGAGCATAGATATATTGGATCACCTCCTCGCGCCGATCATGTTCGAAGTCGACGTCGATATCGGGTGGTTCCTTGCGCGCGTGGCTGACAAATCGCTCGAACAGAAGATTCACTTCTGTCGGGTTCACCGCCGTGATGCCGAGACAGTAGCAGACGACGGAGTTGGCCGCCGAGCCGCGCCCCTGGCAAAGAATGCCGCGCGAGCGGGCAAACGAGACGATATCGTGCACGGTGAGGAAGTAGGGCGCGTAGCCAAGTTCCGCGACAAGCTGCAACTCGCGCGTGATCGTTGCCCGCACCTTGTCAGGAATGCCTTCCGGAAAGCGCCATGCGGCCCCCTCCCAGGTCAGACATTCAAGATGGGCGTGTGCGGTTGTGCCGGCTGGTACGGGCTCGTTTGGATATTCGTACACGAGTTCATCGAGCGAAAAGCAGCACGCATCCATAATGTCGATGGTGCGCGCCACCGCCTCCTCGTGACCGCGAAAGAGGCGCATCATTTCCAGCGGCCTTTTCAGGTGCCGCTCCGCATTCGCAGCAAGCCGGTAACCGGCATCATTGATGGTTGTGTGTTCGCGCACGCAGGTAAGAACATCCTGCAGCGGACGCCGGTGCGGCGCATGATAAAGGACAGAATTGGTCGCAACGAGCGGCGTTCCGCATCGGCGCGCCATTGCCGCAAGGTGCCCGATCCGCGCGCGGTCGTCGCCGCGATAAGCGTGGGCCGCCGCCAGATACACCGTACCGGAAGCAAGCCCGCTCTTGAGGCGCTGCAGATCCGGCGCAAAGCTTTCGCCGAAAAGGTCCGGCGGCACGGCGATAAAGATGTTGCCTTCCGCATGGGCAGCGACGTCGTCCAGTTGGAGGAAACATTGCCCCTTCCCCGCCCGCCCCTGTCCGAGCGAGATCAGCCGCGACAGCCGCCCATAAGCGGCCCTGTTCGTCGGCAGGCACAGAAGGCTCGGCGCATCGCTGAGATCAAGGCGGGCGCCAGGAATGAAACGCAGCCCCACCGCCTTTGCCGCCGTGTGGGCGCGCACGACACCGGCCAGAGAATTGCGGTCGGTAACCGCAATGGCCTCAAGTCCCAGCACCTTCGCCTGCGCCACGAGTTCGTCCGCGTGCGAGGCGCCGCGCAGGAACGAGAAATTCGTCGTGACGTCGAGTTCTGCGTAACGCATCACATCCTCGTCGCTAAAAAAGGCCATGCAGAAACCAGCGCGGCGCGCCGCCAGCATCCGCTGTGCCGTAAAAGCCTTCCCTGAACATCCAGAACCGCGCCCCGTCTTCTGTTTCAGCAACGTAATAGTCGCGCGTCTTCTCACGTGCCGCCGGATCGATGATCTCTCCCTCAAGCCCCACATCGCCAGGCATCGAACGCGCCTCGCCAGGCTGCGCCAGATGCCGCCACCATTCGGGTGCGATGCGTTCGGGGCCTGCCGCTTTCGTCACCGCGTAGGCAACACGCCGCCATGTGAAGCGCATGGGTGGCCCATCCGGCACTTCGGCCATGACGCTGATCGGCTCGGGCGGCGACAACAAAAGGAATGGACGCTCGCCGGGACGAGCCTCTGCCAATATAAGCCCAGGACCGGCGGTTAGCGGCCGTGCGCGCACGGCAGCGCGCTCGGGAATATGGCTTGCGTGCGGCGCGAGACGGAACACGTTTTTCGAACCGAGCCGGTTCGCGAGCCGGTCGACGAGCGATGCGATCGCCTGCTCGGGCGCTTGGCCTCCATGGCCCAGTGTCGCCTGCTCCGGGTCGAGCGGCTCGGCCATAACGGCATCGAGCACGGCGACATCGATGCCAAAGCCAGCATCAAGGGCAGCAAGCTTTTCATTTAGCAGCCGCATGAAATGTTCAGCCTCCGCACTTGCCCGCGCAAGCCCGGCACCGGCATGTGCCACCGACCCGTCCGCACGGTAGAGATGCAGTGCAATTCGGCGCGCCCCGAGCCCCGCCGCCTTCAGCGAGCGCGAAAGATCCTGCGCCAGGCCGCCGATCTCGCAGACCAGCGCCTCCGATGAGATCAGTGGTTCGCTCCACGAGCGCCGCTCCGACAGCACCGGCGGTTCGCCAAGTGCCGCGCGCGGCTCCCCCGTTCGTCCCAACGCCTGATCGAGACGCACGAGAACCGCCTCCGCCAGTGCTTTCGCTTTCGCCTTGGTCTGTGTCACCTTTCTGCGCGAGGACGCTTCGGAGGAAAAGCGCCGTTCCAGAGACGTGCGCGGCAAATCCAGAAGTTGTCCAATGCGGGCAAGACCAAGTCGCTTGAGAAGGATTGCCGTTTCGGGTGCCAGCCTCAGCGCGTCGATGGGCAGGGACGCAAGTGCCGCCGCGGTTGCAGCTTCTCCGTCCGGCGCCAGAACGGCGGCACGCCGTTCAGTTGCAAAGCGGGCCAGCGCGTGCGCGGCTCCCGGTGTTCCGGCAAGACCAGCCCGCGTCGTGATGCTGAAGGCGGACAGCCGCCGCACGAGGTCCTCGAGCAGCTTGGCCTCGCCGCCGAAAAGATGCGCCACCCCCGTGGTATCGATCCAGACACCGTCGCAGCCCTCCACATTGCGGGCAGGCCCATAGCGTCCGAGCCAGAGAGCGAGGCGATGCAGCGCCTGACGATCCCGCTCCGGCTCGGCGGGATGCGAAACGAGGCTGGGCACCGCCGCCCGCGCATCTGCAAGACTTGAACCCACGCGCAACCCCTCCCGCGCCGCCTGCATGTTGAGGGCGCTGATGCGAATGCCATTGCCTCCGCCCGCGACAAGCGCGAACGGCTTGTCATCCGGCACGACGCCGGGCCGGTGCCGCTTCAGCCGTTCGATCGGCCACTGCGGAAGCCACACGGAAACGACACGCTTCATTGGACCATTCCAGAACGAGGGCCGCTTCGGTGGCGGGAGGAGCCGCACGGCAGCGTTCGAGCCGCACGGCAAGACGTGCAGTCCCTGGTGTCCGGGCATCAAAAGGATGAGCGGCACTGGCAACCGGATCGATGCGCCAGCGTGTGGCGGTGGCCCCGCTTACCGGCGCCCGCGCCGACGTGAGCATCAGGAGCGGTGTCGCGCCATCGCGCGCGGCAAGACTTAAGCGCCGTGCCGGTGTCAGTCCAATCCGGTCGAGCATTCCAATGACCAGGGCGAGGCTGCCGGAGCGCAGGCCCTCTTCAAGGGTCCACAGCACCTCATCCTCGCGTCGCGCGTTGACGAAGAGGAATGTCCCGGCTTGAAGCCCGAAGCGGGCAAAGCCCGGCGGATAGAGTTGACCGGTATCCAAAGTCGTGCCGGGCGAGCCGCACCACAAAATACGCGGCAGATCCTTGCCGGTCCGTGGCGCGCCTTCGAGTCTGCGGCGGGCGAGCGCGAGTGCAAAGGCGAGCGCCGCCGCCCGCGAAGCAGCCTTTGCCGACGCCGGCTTCACCTCATGGCAGGCTGCGGTTTCAAGGGCGTTGGCGCCCAAAAGCGCGTCCATCTCCGGCGCGCCCAGGGACCACGCGGCAGTTCGCGGCCCAATACGTGGGTCAGTAATTGAGCCGCTAAATGACCCAGCAAGTTCGTCGGCGATGCCGCGCCGAACTTCGAGCCGCGGCCGTTCGATGGCGAGCACTTGGTGGCGCAGCGTCTCGATTGTATCCGCGCGCGAAAGTAAGGGCGGGGGCGCCGGAGCAGCTACTGAGAGGGGGCTGCTCCGGCGCGGGCGCATCCCGGGAGACATAAACGCGACGCGACGCGTCTCCCTGGATGCGGGGTTGCAAGCATTTGAACCGTTGTTCGGCGTAAGTTTTGGAAGTGCGGATGGAAGATCGAGAGGAGAAACCGCCTTGTCCATGAGATGAACGCTCTACAACGGGTTGAGA
The DNA here is from genome assembly GCA_022844105.1 of Hyphomicrobium sp. Lineage (GTDB taxonomy): Bacteria > Pseudomonadota > Alphaproteobacteria > Rhizobiales > Hyphomicrobiaceae > JAGVSR01. The sequence goes on from JALHMJ010000005.1 coordinate 191,800, forward strand.
TTAGGAACGCCACACACGATGTACATGTTTTGTTCTTAATAAACCCCGCTATCATAGTCAAGGAAAAAGAGAACGGGAGGGGAACAAAATCCAAGGACCTGCAGGAGACAAATCAGCAAACCGCCCCAAATCTTCCAAACAAATGACGTTCGCCTGATCTGCGATGCGCCTGAAATCCAGCACAGAACCAGGCAGGATCAACTGCAGTGCACAATCAACATTCAGAAAACGCCTACGGAATGCTCAACCCATGGACAACTTTGAGAGATTTCCGCCGAACGGTGTCGCTTCAGCGCCAAGTGTGGCCCAAAAGCTCTCACGTCGAATACGAGTCTGGGATATACGAAGCCTTCACCAAACTTCCATTAACGATAGACGTCCGGGTACAGTCTTGAGGGTTTCTGGCTGACCCACGATCCATTGTTGAGCATAGGACTTGGAGTAGCAGAATGCGGGTTCGCTCCGTCATCAACCAGACGATGACTGCCATCGTTGCCAGCATCGTCCTCGCCACAGCCATGCCGGCTGTCGCCCACGCCCAGCTTGTCGACTTCCTTTGGGGCGGCGACCAGGAGTGGGGTGGTAAGCGGTCATCGGTGTCGTTTAGCCAGAAATATCGACCCGGTCAGGTTATCGTCTCTTTCGGCGATCGCCGGCTCTATCTCATCACTAAGCCGGGCACCGCGCTCAGCTATCCCATCGCCGTACCGCGCGAGCAGAGCCGCTGGCAGGGTCGCCTCAACGTCACTCAAAAGCGTGAGAACCCTTCGTGGACGCCGACGCGGGAGATGCTGAGTGAAAATCCGCGCCTTCCCGCCTGGGTACCAGGTGGCCATCCCATGAATCCGCTCGGCGTGCGTGCCCTCTATCTGGGGTCGAGCACCTACCGTATTCATGGAACGGACGCGCCCTGGACGATTGGACAGGCGGTTTCCAAGGGCTGCATCCGCATGTTCAACGAGGATGTGCTCGATCTCTATCCGCGCGTTCCCGTCGGCACTGTCGTGACAGTCACGTGGGAGCGGTTCAAGACCGGCGCCGCGATGGTCGACAATGACACCGCAGCACCGCCGCCTTCCGCACGTCGGGTCGTCACTTATGGACGCAAGGGCGAAGTCGTCACCCGCACCGTCGCGGTCGAGTAAAGCCGAGCGCGCCCATTAGACTGGAATGCAATAAGGGCAGGCGCCGGTAAGCGCCTGCCCTTATTATTTGTCGTATTGCCACCCCACGCGGCTACGATCCAAGGCATGACGTCAGGCCGCGAGCAAGGTTCTTGAGTAGCGTGATGTAGGCTTGCGGGCCCGCCTCCACCGACGCGCCTTCCGGGTCGAGCGTACCGGCTTTTGCCCCCGTTCCCTCAATCACGGTCGTCACCAGCTTCGACTTGAACTGCGGCTCTGCAAAAACGCAACGAACGTTCAACTCTTTAATCTTGCGTCGGATCTCCGCGAGGCGCTTGGCTGACGGCTGTACGTCGGGCGAAATGGTAATGGCACCCGCAGCAGGTACCCCGAAACGCTCCTCGAAATATTGATAGGCGTCGTGGAACACCACGAACGGCCGACCCTTCACCGATGCCAGTTCCGCGTCGATTTCCTTTGCTGCCGCCTCGATTTCGGCAATTGCGGCCGCAGCGTTGGCATCGAAGGTCGCTGCTTGATCGGGCATAGCCTCCTTCAGCGCGCGCGCGATATGGCGCACAATGGCAATCCCGTTATTCGGATCGAGCCAGACATGACCATCCCGCACGGGCTTCGCCTCGGCGTGGTCGTGATCGTGGTCGCCCTCCCCGGCGTGATGCTCCCCGGCGTGATGGTGGGTTTCGAATGTATTGCCGCGGCGTTGCTCAAGGAGCGATACACCCGGCGCCTCGGCCAGCGTGACTACTTTGACCGACGACGGCAGCGCAGCCACGATTTTGCGCGTGAACGGTTCGATGTCCTCGGAGATGCGGAACACCAGCCGCGCCCTGTTCAGGGCTAGAGCGTCGGAGGGCTTCAGCGAATATGTATGTGGCGAACTCGTTCCGCCAACGAGCAGTTTGGGTTCTCCGACTGCGCCCATCACGCGCGCCACCAAAGCGTGGATCGGCTTGATGGTGACCACGACGGCCATATCCTCGGCCTGCACCGCTGTCGCTCCAAAGCTTACGGCTGCAAACGCCGCCGTAAGGCACGAAACGAAGCGACGAGGGCTGTTCGGTGTCCCGCGATCCGTCGATTGCAGAGATTGCTGCATCATGAAATGTGCCTTTCTGGACAGTGATTGGGTATGGATATTATAACATCCAAGAAATGCCACAAGTCAAACGTAACTTGAACGACTGCGGCACGCGGGATCACGCCAAACGTGCGCCCGCATCCGCTCATTTTTGCGGTCTAGAAATCGCAGGGGTGGTGGTAATTCACCGTCGGCTTTCCATATGTTGACGATCGAGCCATCGAGGGAACGGACACCGGTGATGTTCAAGCGATCAGGTTGGAGACAGGCCGCAGCATTGTCCGCCGTTGCGGTCGCTGTGGTCTTATCGGCGATGTCTATCGCTGGGCGACCGGCGGCAGCCCATCCGCATGTCTGGGTCAACGTCGAGACGACCGTTCTTTACAACAAGCGCGACGTCATCGGCTTCCAGCACCGTTGGACCTTTGACGACATGTACACGGCGATGGCGATTCAAGGGTTGGATAAAAATCGCGACGGTCTCTTCACGCGAGAAGAGTTGGCCGAACTTGCTCAAGTCAATATGGATGGATTGAAGGAATTCGGCTTTTTCACCGTCGCACGCCTCAAGGGTCAACCGGTTAAACTCGGCTCGCCGAAGGACTATTGGCTGGAGCACAAAGACGGTGTTCTCTCGCTGCACTTCACGTTGCCGCTTGCCGAACCGATTTCCGCGCAGACCGATGGATTCGAGTTCGCGGTCTACGACGAGACGTTCTTCATCGCCTTCGATTTGGCCAAGGACAATCCGATCCGCCTCAGTGATGCGCCGGCCGGCTGTACCGCCAAGGTCGGCGGGTCGGAAAAGGATTTGGCCGAACTGCAAAAGCTGAACGATGCTTTCGGGGGCCAGTTGACGGCTGGGAATGCCAATCAGGGCACTGGGCTGGGGTACGCATCGATGATCCACCTTTCGTGTGCAAAGACATGAGCCTGCTTTCCGTTAGGTCGGGCATGGCGGCCGCTCTTACACTTTTCGTTTTTGCTCTTTTTCCATTAAATCCGGCGGGTGCCACGCGAGCCGCATCCGGCAGCGCCGATGTCGCGCAACTCTCGCCCGATAAAGCCCTGACGGCGGGACGGCCAAACGCCACTGGTGAAGCCGCCGCTCCTCCAGGAGTTTTGGCCCAAGCCTATAACTGGCTGCTCACGCAACAGCAGCGGCTCAACCGTGAGCTTGCCCAGTCCGTCAAGCAACTCAAGGAAAGCCCGAGCGTATCGACCCTTTTGGTGCTTGGTTTCCTTAGCTTTGGCTATGGCGTTCTGCATGCCGCTGGACCCGGCCATGGCAAGGCAATCATCTCGTCTTATGTGCTGGCTAATCACGAAACGCTTCGGCGCGGCGTCATGTTGTCATTCCTGTCGGCATTCATTCAAGCGTTATCGGCGATCGCACTCGTCGGCGTTTTGGCCATCGTGCTCAACGCGACCAGTTTGCAGATGCGCCTGGCCGAAGGCTGGATCGAAACGATCAGCTGGGCTTTTGTGGCAGCGGTTGGCGCCTGGCTCCTATTCACGCAGATCCGCAGCATCATGAAACGTCGCAGCGCGGCAGTGGCAGTCCCCGTCACGACACACACCCACGCGCGCACGACGGCACATCCCGCACACCAGGCGGCTCAATCCCACACGCACAATCACGACCATGCTCATGGCGCTGATGACGAACATGGTCATGCGCACTCACACGCCCACGGGCATGAGGAGTGCTGCGGCCACGCTCATATGCCCGACCCTAAGGAGCTCGCTGGTCATTTGAGCTGGACGAAGGCGTTGGCCATCGCGTTCTCCGTAGGCATTCGCCCCTGCACAAGTGCGATCCTGGTGCTCGTATTCGCGCTGTCGCAGGGAGTGGTGTGGGCGGGTATCTATTCAACCTTTGCGATCGCCTTGGGGACGGCCGTGACGGTGGCGGTTCTGGCTGCCACGGCCGTCGGCTCGCGCGAACTCGCGACCCGTATCGGTGGCGCCGGGAGCGGCTGGGCCATCGCCGTTTCAAACGGTGTCGGATTGCTCGGTGCAAGTCTTGTGCTCTTGATGGGAACGGTGTTCTTTTTTACCTCGTTGCAGCCCGCCGCCCCGTTCTGATTAACCACCAGCATTGCGCGGCTGGAACCGCGGCCTACACTGGCGCGTGTCTTGGAAGGGAGACGAAATCGTCCCGTTTCCAGCCAGTTGGTTCCGCGTCATGTCCCCTTGCGCCCGTCTTATCTTCATTGTGGCCGTCCTGGTCCTGGCTGCGGCGATGCCGGTTCGAGCCGTCGTCGATTTGGAAACAGCGGCGATACCGGAAGGTCGAAAAGAACTCCTCGTCGTCGAAATCGACAACTGCATCTATTGCGGCCTGTTCCGACGCGACGTCGCACCGGCCTACAAGTCGTCTGTCCGCGCCAGGGCTGTTCCCATGCGCTTTGTGAACATGAATGCCCCTGATGTCGACCGCCTGATCCTTGAATCACCCATCGACAGCGTGCCGACCGTCCTCGTCATCGAAAATGGGAGGGAAGTGGGCCGTATCGCTGGTTATGTTGGGCCTGAGATCTTCTTCCATGCCTTGCAGCGCCTGCTGCCCGATCAAGGGCCCTGAGCAACCGCGAGGCTTGCGTGCGGCAACCGGCCGTTGAGTTTGACCGCGCATTCGGGTTTGATGCGCGCTGTGGTCAGTCAGCCGCCCGGAGCCCGAACATGGATCGCCGAGATTTCCTGAAAACGACTGGAGGATTGGCGGCGGTAGCGTCCGGGTGCGCGACATCCTCCGCACTGGCCGCCTCGGCAAGGTCCGATGCGACAACGGGCGAGCCGCGCACGTTGACGTTCGCGACGGCATGGGCGCAAAACCCGGCGGGCTTTGCTGACGACGCCTACCGCCTCGCGCGCCAGATCGAAACGGCGTGTGGCGGGTCCATCGCTTTCACCATCAATCCCAGCCCGGCCGAACGCGCCGACGTCACCGTTGGTCCGGTAAAATCCGAACCACCGCGGCACCCCGCCTTGGCTTATTTTTCCGGCCTGCCTTCCCCCGATGCTCTCGCGCCGCGCGATCTCGATGCGTGGTTGACGGCCGGAGGCGGACAGGAGCTGTGGGACGACTTGGCCCTGGCTCACGGGGTAAAGCCGTTTTTAGCCGGTCATACGGGACCAAGCCCGGTTCTTTGGTCGAAAACACCCCTGACCAACCCGCAGGACTTTGCCGGCTTGACGATCGTCGCCCGTGGCCTTGATGCCGAGGTCGTTCGTGCGCTGGGGGCCACCGCCATTGACGCAGATGAAGCAGCCCTGGCGGAACGGATCGCCGACGGCAGCATCGACGCTGCAATGTGGGGCGATCTCGTCCATGCCAGTGCGGCGAACATTCCCGCGCACCTCCCGTACGGTATTCGAGGCGCGCTCGGGTCCGCCGGTGCCGCCATCGCGCTGGAAATCGACCTTGCGGTTTGGGACACCCTGCTGCCGGCGCAACAAACCGCGATGGCCGCGGCCGCCGGATCGCAATTCAAAGCCCGGATCGCCGACGCAACGGCAACGCAACCGGCGGTGGAGCATGCGGTGAGGCAACGCTTCGCCGCCGTCATCGAGCCGCCGTCGCCCAGCCTTGCCGCCGCCGTCTCGCGCATTGCCGCCGCCGTCGTCGCCCATCTCGCCGCGCAGGATGCCGCGTCGGCCCGCATCGACCGCAGCTATTCCGCCTTCCGTCGTGCCATGATCGCCCCCATCGCCTGATGCCGTTCCGACTGAGAGCGGTGATCTAAACCCTGCGGCCCGTTGAACATTATCTTGGCGAATAATCTGCTATAGATGATCCATACCGCTGGCAGGCATAGAGGGTATCGCGGGCAACGGCATGAACGGACCGACAAACGAATTGAAACCGGCGTTGGAGCTGAAAGACGGCGCCGACGACCGCATGGAGCAAATCCGGGAGCTGCTCGTCGGCGAACACCTGCGCGTCCAAGAGGCCCGCTTGGCGGCCGTCGAAAGCCGGCTGCGCGACTTGGAGGGACTGGTGTTCCGCCGCGTCGACGCGCTGACGGCCCGCATTGAAACGCTTGCTTCAGAAACCGGAACGGATCGCCGCGCGGCTTTTGACGAGCTGTCGCACATGGTCCTCGACCTCTCCGAAAATATCCGCCGCCTATCGCGTGGCTGACCGGAGTAGTGGCCGTCATGGGTGAGGTTCCAGCAACCACAGACAGCATTGTTCGCTTGAAGGAACTGCTGTTCGACGTCGAATCGCAGACGCTGGACGATCTTGCGCGCCGCATCGAAACGCTGACCGGCGAAACCTCCACTGCCCACTCAGGTCTGGCTTCGTCCATTAGAGCCCTGGGCGACAGCGAAAGCCGCAGTCGCGCCGACCTATCCGCGCGCATCGACGAGATCGCCGCCCGTGTCGGTCGCGACATCGATCTGGAAGCGAGCGTTGCCGCCGTCCTTGATGGCGCATTCCGCCGCGCCGATGTCGCCAAGCACGCCGATGTTGCCGATGCGGTGGCGCCGTTCGTCGTCAATACGGTCCGGACGGAAATCCGCAACAGCAGGGACGAACTCGTCGAGGCGCTTTATCCCGTCACCGGACGCATCGTCAGGGCCTACGTCGCCAGCGCGATGAAGGATCTTGTCGACCAGATCAACCGTCGTCTCGAAAGCAATCCCGTGATGCTGCGCCTGCGCAGCCTCGCGACGGGTCGTTCCGTCGCCGAATTGGCTTTAGCCGACAGCCAGCGCCTCAACATCGAAGAACTCTACCTCATCCGACGCGGCACGGGTGAACTCGTCGAGAGATGGCCTGACGCCGAAAGCGGCAATCGTGATCAGGTCATGAGCGGCGTGCTGACCGCGATCAACGAATTCGCCACCGAAGCGTTCGACACAGACGGCAACGCACTGCGTCAAATCGATCTCGGGGGCGATCGCGTGTATCTGCGCGAGTCGGTTGCCTACTTGCTCGCGGCGAAGTGCTCAGGCACGGCGCCGGTCGCAATCGAGCAAGTTCTCGATGCCGCGTTTCTCGATGCGATTGCCAAACTGGGATCCGCGGCCCGCGATCATCGCCCACCCGTGCTGTCAGCACTCGCCCAAGAACTCGACGCGTCGATCGAAGCCAAGCAGGCCGGATTCGATCGCGGGCGCAGTGTCAGCCCGCTCAAACTGGTCGCGCTCATTGTCGGACTTCCGATGGCGGCGCTGATCGCGTGGTCGGTCTATTCCGGCTGGCGCGTCGCTGAAACTGAGCGCATCGCTGGCGATGTGTTGCAGCAAAGCGCGGAATTCAAAGGCTACCCATCGACAATTCGCGTCGGCCGGCTCGGTGAGAGCCTGACACTCACCGGGCTGGCGCCGACCGAGGGCGCCAAGCGCGTGATTTCCGAACGTCTGACCATCTCCCTGCCGGGCGTTGCCATCACCAACGACTTGTCCGTCGTGCCAAATCCGTTGGCCGACGTCGAACCCGAACTCGACCGGTTGCGCGGTAAGGCTGAGGAGCTTGGCCGCACCATCGTGTCCGAAGCCGAACGACGCGATCACGAGCGCGCGTTGCGGCGTCTTGCACGCGCTAAAATAACACTCGCCGGGCTTGTTCCGGATCTGACGGGCGATCAAAAGCAGCGTGCAACGGATGCCGTCGCACGAGTCGACCGTGCTTTGACCGACCTTGGCAGGGCCGACCGCGCTGACGTTAAAACCATGGAGGCAATTGCCGAACAAACCCGCAATGTTGCGCGCAATCTGTCGACGCTGCTTGCGGCCCGGCCTCCGGATGCAACCGAGCAACCCGATCCGGCAGCGACGGGCACCGCATTGGTTCTGGCGGCTGCGGAAGACATCGACATGGTGTCGGTGGCTCTTGCGCAGACCGTCGCGCTTAAGGCGGCGCTTCCTGGTCCAAATCCGCGCGAAAAACTCGAGGCCTGGACCCGCGCCCACGCCGTTTTCTTCTCTGAAGAAGATTTGTATCGTGAACCCGAAGAAGCTGCCAAGAGTGTGGCCGAACTCGCCGCCCTCCTATCCGGCAACGACGCGGTTCTGCGCATCATCGGCTATACCGACGGTCTCGGCGGCGCCGAACGCAATTCGCCGTTGAGCCTTGCCCGCGCCAATCGGGTCGCCGCCGACCTTGCGGCTGCCGGCGTGCCCGTCTCGCGCCTGATCGTTCTGGGACGACCGAATCTCCGCGACATTTCCTTCGATGACGGCGTCGGAAGCCCAAATCGGCGGGTTGAATTCGAGATTGGATTTGAGGGCGAGGCGCGGCGATGATCGCCCGCAAAGTGATGCTGCTGGGAGAGATCGGAGTTGGCAAGTCTTCGATTGTGCAGCGTCTCGTGTTCGACCGCTTCGATATGCAGTACAAGCCGACCATCGGCGTCGATGTCTATCGCTACGAAGTTCCAGCCACCGCAACGCGCCCCGGCATGGTTCTGATCGTGTGGGATACCGACGGCAATTTCGGCGAACTGATTTTCCGGCATGTCTATATGCGCGAAGCCGCCGCCGCCGTCATCGTCGCCGATGTCTCTCGGCCGCAAACCCTGGAAACACTGGCTGCCCTTGAGCAGGGCTTCCGAGAGGCGTTCCCGGGCCGCGCCACATCGCTCGTCGTCAACAAACTCGATCTCCTTGCTCAGGGTGACGAGATCATCCTACCCGAGGCGTTGGCCCGGCCGGGCATCCATCTTCACCGCACCAGTGCCAAGACTGGTAGCAATATCGGCACCGTTTTCGCAGATACCGCAGATGCCATTGACCGGCGACGCCTCTGACCGAAGCGGCCTTCTCCGGGCCGCTCCGCTGCTCACTGCTGTGCGCCAACTCGCGGCCCGCGACATCTACGGGCTCGTCTGGATCGGCGCGGATCTCGTTGTCGAAAGCACCTACGGTCCCCTGGTCGGTTTTGTGAGCATCGGTGAACCGGTGACCGCCAGCATCTATGCACTCACCGGCATGGAAGAAGCAATCTCAGACCTGCGAGAGAGCGACGGCGCTGCGCTGGAACTGCCAGACATTACGCTGGTTATGCCGACCGGACGACGGCCGCGGGCGACGCTGTCGATCTCCTGGTCTGCCGACGACAATGCCTATGTGCTGCTTGTTGCGCGCACTGAGACGCGCTCGGAGCTTGAAAGCGAACTCACCGCACAAATGCGCGCCCGGTTGATGGCGGAAGCCGAGCTTGCGGCCAAAACCCGCGAAGTGGAACGCATCAATCGCGAACTGGAGCGCGCCAACGCCGACCTTGAATCCTACGCCGCCATCATCTCGCATGACCTGCAATCGCCGATGCGCGTTCTACGCTACACACTGGACGATCTGGAGCGCGAACTGCCGGACGGCAGCGGCAGCGAATGCGGGCCAGTAATCGCCAAGCTGAGGGATTTATCGCGGCGCATGACGGGAATGCTTTCGGGCCTTCTCGAATATGCGAGTGTCATCCGAAAAAGCGAAATCATCGAGAATGTCGACACCGCGGCTTTGGTGCAGGCCATTGCCAGTTCCATCGATACGCCGCGACCAATCGCGATAGCAATCGAGGGGGAGTGGCCTGTCGTCGAGACCGTCGCCGCGCCGTTGGATCTGGTCTTGCGCAATTTGATCGACAACGCCGTCAAACACCATGATCGGGACAACGGCCGCGTCGTGGTCGCGGCCACTCGCGAAGACGGCGCTCTTCTCCTGACCGTGTCCGACGATGGTCCGGGCATTGCCGCCGAGCATCACGACGTGGCGTTTCTTCCCTTCAGGAAATTGCAGCCGGATCACGTATCGCCGGGTGAGGGAATGGGGCTTGCGCTGGTGCGCAGAACCGTCGAAAGCGCCGGCGGTCAGATTGCGCTCACAAGTCCAATCGCGGCGGACCGGGGAACGTCATTGACAGTGCGTTGGCCAACGCGCCCAGCGGGCCGCTTTCGGTAACCAAATGAGAAGCTGCGTTAATCAGATATGAGGCTGGCACTGGGCGGTCCGGCGCAAAACCGCCACACGTGAACGAGCCCAGGCATGTTCTGTGACTTGCCATCGCGGCCGGCATCATGCTTGGTTCTTCAAAGCGCCACACGAGACTTATTTCGAAAGAACGCAGGATTCGGGACGATGACGTGACCAGCGGCGGCACCGGCGGAGATTTCCTCGCCAGGAAAAGCGATATCACCAAGCTGCGCAAGGCGATGCCGGCGTTCAGCGACGTGCTTGTCGTTGATGACGAGGCACCCGACGCAGACCGCATTAAGGCGACGTTGCGCGTGATGTTTGGTTATGATGTCGAAGTGCGTCGCGCGTCGACACTTGGCTCCGCCGTCGATTGTGTGCTGGCCAAGCGGCCGCAGTTGATTTTCCTCGATGACATCCTGAAGCCGTCCGATCGCGCGACGGATACGATCCCCTTTTTGCGCCGTGCTGGATACGACGGTCCAATCGTCGTCATCAGTGGGCAGGTAACCAAGAAGCGGCGCATTGAACTGACGTCAGCAGGTGCAACGGACGTAATCCACAAGGACGAACTCGACAGTGTCCGTCTTGCCGAATCCTTGTTGCGCGTGTTCGGCGCTGAGCCGCCGCTTTGAAACGGTACGGCCGCTTCCGCTAAAATAGCAGCGCACGCTTGCGTTGCATCGTCGCGCCCAAAGCTTGATTTGGCGCACAAATTTGCAAAGACCCGTGCGGTTAACTGTCGCCACAGTTCGCTTTCGCCTTTCTTCAAGCGCGCCTGCATGTTTTGGCAGGTTCAGAAAATAAAAAAATGATGGATCGATGATATGAGCCTGAAAGCAATCATGACAGCCGGCTTGCTCCTCGGGGCCGCGGGTCAGGCTGCTGCCGAAGAATTCCAAATGCCGCCGGAAGTCACGCCGGCCCTGCGCGCTGCGTGCGAACCTGTCGTTCGCCGCCTTTGCGTTGGTGAAAGTCCGACAGTGCCGAAAGTGAAAAGTTGCGTGCGCGCAAACTTCCTCCGCCTTGGCCACCGTTGCCAAATGCAAATCACGCTAGCGGGCTTGCGACCCTGATCTTTCGTATCGCATCAAATTGAAAAAGCCGCCGAGTTGCTCGGCGGCTTTTTCATTTCCAGTTTTAACTACGGTCAAGCCGCAGCAGCTTTAACGGGCTTCATCGCATCGGCAAGGAATGCCATCGCAGCGTCGACGCCGCCTTTCTTATGCGGGACACCGGCGATCTCAAGACCCATTTCGATGCCGGTCAACGCGCCCATCACGGTCAGATCATTCGTATCGCCCAGATGCCCGATGCGGAACGCTTTGCCGGCGAGTTTATTAAGGCCTGTCCCAAGCGACATATTGAACGTGTCGAGCACGACTTTGCGGAATTGATCGGCGTTATAGCCGTCGGGCATGAGGACGGTGGTCACCGCCGGCGAATAATACTTCGCCTCGCGGCAGTTCAGCTCCAGCCCCCATGCGCGCACAGCCCGGCGTGATGCCTCCGCCAGTCTTTCGTGGCGGTCAAACACGCTCTGCAAGCCTTCTTCGTTGATAAGGTCGATGGCTTCCTGCAGTCCGTAGAGCAGGCTTGTCGCCGGTGTGTAGGGGAAGAAGCCGACTTCGTTCATGGCCAGCATATCGTCCCAATTGAAGTATGAGCGGTTGAGCTTGGCCGTCTTCATGGCAGCGATCGCCTTGTCGCTGATCGCCGTGAACGACAGCCCTGGCGGCAGCATCAGGCCCTTCTGAGAGCCGGCGACCGTCACGTCGATAGCCCACTCGTCATGCCGCAGGTCGGCAGCCGCAAGACCCGAAATCGTATCGACCATGTAGAGCGCGGGATGGCCGGCAGCATCGATCGCCTTGCGCACTTCGTCGAGCCGCGTGCAGCAGCCGGTCGAGGTCTCATTGTGAACGATGCAGACCGCCTTGATCGTGCGGTCCTTGTCGGCGCGCAGCTTGGCCTCGATCTGGTTGGCATCAACCGCAATCCGCCAATCCGTGGCGATCACGTCGGCAACAAGGCCAAGCCGATCCGCCATCTGCTTCCAGAGCACGGCAAACTGGCCGGTCTCCACCATGAGAATCTTATCGCCGGGTGACAGCGTGTTGCACAGCGCGGCCTCCCACGCGCCGGTCCCGGACGCCGGATAGATGATGACTGGGTTCTTGGTCTTGAACAGACCTTTGACACCGGCCAGAACCGACTTGCCTAGCCGCTGAAAATCCGGCCCGCGATGGTCGAGGATCTGTCGCGACATCGCCTGAAGCACGCGCTCCGGCACCGGCGTGGGGCCGGGAATCTGCAGAAAATGGCGGCCAGGGCGGCGAGGCTCTTTCGTCATAGCGAGTCCTTGCAACAGGTGTCGGGGCAACAAGTGTCGGGAAGCGGCTCAACGGTCTCGCCCGTCGCGTGACCGCCAATCGCAGATCGGCGGGGTACGGTGGCCGCGGAGCGATTATCCCTCTTGCTCAGCAGTCGGGCAGCTATAGGAAGTGACACGGAAGGCCGTCAAGTGACTGAGTGGCCAAGCGCCTCGTCCAAACGTCGCGTGTCGTGACAAGTCAATCCGGAGTTTCTGTCCGCACAGGAATGAGTTGGCGTCGGATCGCTCAACGGCGCAACGCCGGGGCGGATCGGGGGGAGGAATGAAAGATTTTTATCCACTGACGGCGACCGCGTTGCGAACCGAGCTTAACGCCGGCCGCCTCAGCAGTGTTGATCTGGTGACAGCCTGTCTCAGCCGCATCGCCGAGCGAGATGATGCGATTGGCGCTTGGGCCCAGCTTGAGCCTGAACTCGCCTTGGCGGAAGCCCGTGCCGCCGATGCCGCGCGGGCGGCCGGCAAGTCACTCGGCGCCTTGCATGGCATTCCCGTAGGCATCAAGGACATCATCGACACGGCCGACCTGCCGACCGAATACGGAACACCGGCCTTCGCCGGCCGCCGGCCTACCGCCGATGCGGAGGTCGTCCGCCGCCTGAAAGCCGCCGGAGCCGTCATCCTTGGCAAGACAGTCACGACGGAGTTGGCCTTCTATGGGCCCGGCAAAACGCGCAACCCCGCCGATCTGGAGCGAACGCCGGGGGGCTCGTCGTCGGGCTCGGCCGCCGCCGTCGCCGACTTCCATGTGCCGCTTGCGCTGGGCTCGCAAACGGCGGGCTCGATCATCCGCCCGGCATCGTATTGCGGTGTCTTCGGCTTCAAACCGACATTTGGAGCCGTGCCGCTACAAGGCGTTCTGGCCCAGTCGGCGCCGCTCGATACACTCGGCGGTTACGCGCGAAGTGCGGCTGACCTTGCGCTGCTGACGGCTGTGCTCTCAGGCCAGTCTTGCGAACTGCAGCCGTTGCCGGACCGGCCGCTTCGGCTGGCATTCGTCAAGACACCGATATGGCCGCAAGGCGATAGTGCCATGCGGGACGCATTCGAACGATTGGCGCTGCGCAACCCGACGCTCATAACCGAGGTCGCCCTGCCGTCGGTCTTCGACGACACCGGCGGACTGCAGCGCGCGGTGCAGTTCCACGACATTGCTGCGAACTATGGCGGCATCATTGAAAAGCACGGCAGTCTCATCTCTGCGAAACTCAAAGAGGTCGCGGCCGAAGGGCGGATGGTCTCGACGGCCGATTATGAAGCAGCGCTGGCCCGTCGCGACCCGCTCTATCGCGCGCTGGCTCCAATCTTCGCAGACTTCGACGCCATCCTCACGCCGGCATCTCAAGGCGTTGCCCCGCTCGGCCTCTCTGCCACCGGATCGCCGATGTTCAATTTTCTGTGGACCTATCTCGGCGTTCCCGCCGTCAGCGTGCCGCTGTTGCAAGTCGAGCGCCTGCCACTCGGTGTGCAGTTCATCGGCCGTCGCGGCGACGATGCGCGCTTGCTCGCGATTGCCGACGCGGCCATGTGCTCTCTCAAATCAAGCTGACCATATCGCCGGGCTTCACGCGGCCCGCGTTTTTCACCGTCGCATAGACGCCCATGTCGCTGTGGCCGCGATTGCGAAGCAATATGGCCGGAATATCGAGATCGCGCCGGCCGCTCGTTGGATCGACGTTTGTCGCCGCGCAGCGCGCGGTGCGTTCAAAAACCTCGAATGCCACGTCACCGATCTTAATTGTCTTTCCCAACCAGTCGAATTCCGACCACGCCGGCGCGCCGGTGATGATCAGGTTCGGCCGGAAGCGGATCGGATCAAGGGGCTGGGCCACGATCCGCTCCAACTCCGCAACGCTTGCGAGATTGACGATATGAACGCTCTTTTCCGTCGAGTCCGACAAGAGATGCCCTTGGGCCTCGACAACGCGCGGCGGCCCCTTGACGCTGTCCTTCATGTATTCGGCAAAGAACTGCGCGATGATCGCGCGCCCGGCTGGCGTCGCAAGCGAGCCCTTTGCAACTTCGCCTCCGTCGCGGCTGATGGTCAGCGTCGAAGTCTCAGGATCGAACCGGCTGGTCACGGTGGCGAGATCGGCATGCCGCATGAGCGTCAGAAAACTGATCTTGGGGACATGCATTGGCCGCAAGGGATCGAAACGCCCCGGCCCGTTCTCGATTGCGAAGGCCCGATCCCAAGGCAGCGGCTCGTTGGGCTGCAGGTCGACCACGTCCATGAGCTCGGCGGACAAACCTTTGACAGGGTAGCGGTAAATGGCCGTGAGACGGGTGGTCATGTTGGTCCTGAAATGCAAACGAGTGGCTTTCGACGTCGTCATCTTTGACGAATTAGAATGAATCCTACGATCCGCCTAGCTGCCCCCTTTTCTCAATCATCAGCCAATCCCATATTGGTTGAGTGCGCAAGCCATGGGGTGCTTTCGGGGCCCCGGGTGACTGCACAGCCCAAAGCTAGGGTATACGGCGTTTGGCCCTTGCACTTCTGTGGTGGGTCCGCGCGCGAGAAAGGTCTGACCCCATGAATTTCGATCGCTACACCGATCGCGCCAAAGGTTTTGTCCAGTCGGCGCAGAGCCTCGCCCTCCGCGAGGGTCACCAGCAGTTTTCACCCGATCATCTGTTGAAAGTTCTGCTCGACGATGAGGAAGGCCTCGCCGCCGGCCTGATCGACCGTTCGGGCGGCCGCTCGCGCGAAGCATTGTCAGCCGTCGAACGGGCACTCGCCAAACGACCGAAGGTTTCGGGTGGCGGCGCCGGTCAACTTTACATGGCGCCCGAGTTGGCGCGTGTGTTCGACAGCGCGGAGAAGATTGCGGAAAAAGCCGGCGACAAGTTTGTCACCGCCGAGCGGCTGCTGCTCGCGCTCGCTCTTGAAAAAGGCATCGACACGGCCAAGATCCTGGCTGATGCAGGTGTCACGCCGCAGGCAATCAACACGGCGATCAATGACATCCGCAAGGGCCGCACGGCCGACAGCGCGTCCGCCGAGCAGGCCTACGACGCACTGAAGCGTTATTCCCGCGACCTGACCGAAGCGGCCGCATCCGGCAAACTCGATCCTGTGATCGGGCGCGACGAGGAAATTCGCCGCACGATCCAGGTGCTCTCGCGTCGCACGAAAAACAACCCCGTCCTCATTGGCGAACCCGGCGTCGGCAAGACGGCGATTGCCGAGGGCCTCGCCTTGCGCATTGTCAAAGGCGACGTTCCCGAAAGCTTGAAGGACAAAAAGCTGCTCGCGCTCGATATGGGGTCCCTCATTGCCGGCGCGAAGTATCGCGGCGAATTCGAAGAGCGTTTGAAGAGCGTGTTGTCCGAGGTGCAGGCCGAGGAGGGCCGCATCATCCTGTTCATTGACGAACTGCACACCATCGTCGGTGCGGGCAAGTCGGAAGGCGCAATGGATGCGGGCAATCTTTTGAAGCCGGCGCTCGCCCGCGGTGAACTCCACTGTGTCGGCGCGACCACGCTCGATGAGTACCGCAAGCATATCGAAAAGGACGCCGCGCTGGCCCGCCGTTTTCAATCGATCTTCGTCGACGAGCCGACGGTGGAGGATACGATTTCGATCCTGCGCGGCTTGAAGGAGAAGTACGAGCTGCATCATGGCGTGCGCATTACCGACAGCGCGCTTGTGGCTGCGGCAACCCTTTCCAATCGCTACATCACCGACCGTTTCCTCCCCGACAAGGCCATCGACCTTGTCGATGAGGCCTCCTCACGACTGCGGATGCAGGTCGATAGCAAGCCCGAAGAACTCGATGCCATTGACCGCGATCTCATGCAGTTGATGATCGAGCGCGAAGCCTTGCGCAAGGAGACCGACCAGGCGTCGAAGGACCGACTTGCAAAACTTGAAGGCGAAATCGCCAACCTGGAAGAGCAGTCACAGGCGATGACCGCGCGCTGGGAAGCCGAGAAGCAGAAGCTTGGATCGGCGCAGAAGGTGAAGGAAGAACTGGACGCCGCCCGTAACGACCTGGAGCAGGCACAACGCAAGGGCAACCTCGCCCGCGCTGGTGAACTGACATATGGCGTGATCCCGGATCTGGAAAAGAAGCTCTCCGCCATCGAAACCAACGACGGCAAGGGCGCCATGGTCGAAGAGGCAGTCGGCCCGGATCAGATTGCGGCCATTGTCTCGCGTTGGACCGGAGTGCCTGTCGACAAAATGCTGGAGGGCGAGCGCGACAAGCTACTCAAGATGGAAGAGGCGCTGGGTCAGCGTGTCGTCGGCCAAAAGGAAGCTGTCATTGCGGTTTCAACGGCCGTACGCCGCGCGCGGGCCGGACTTCAAGACCCGAACCGGCCCATTGGCTCGTTCATGTTCTTGGGCCCGACCGGCGTCGGCAAGACCGAATTGACGAAGGCGCTTGCCGCCTACCTTTTCGACGACGACACGGCGATGCAGCGTATCGATATGTCAGAATACATGGAGAAGCACTCGGTCGCTCGTCTCATCGGCGCGCCTCCGGGATATGTCGGTTACGAAGAAGGTGGCGCACTGACTGAAGCCGTCCGTCGCCGGCCGTATCAGGTCGTCCTCTTCGACGAGATCGAGAAGGCGCACCCCGATGTGTTCAACATCCTCCTTCAGGTGCTCGATGACGGCCGTCTGACGGACGGCCAGGGCCGCACGGTGGATTTCAAGAACACGCTGATCATCCTGACGTCGAACATTGGCGCCCAGTACCTCGTCGAACAGAAGGAAGGCGAGGATACGGAAGCCGTCCGCGACGAAGTGATGGCCGAAGTCCGCGCCCGCTTCCGGCCGGAGTTCCTGAACCGTCTCGACGAGATCATCCTGTTCCACCGTCTTCAGCGGCAGGACATGGGCAAGATCGTCGACATCCAGATGGGCCGATTGCAGAAGCTCGTTGAGGATCGCAAGATCACCATCGAACTCGATGATGCGGCGCGCACATGGCTTGCCAACCGCGGCTACGACCCAGCCTACGGTGCGCGTCCCTTGAAGCGCGTCATCCAGAAACAAGTGCAGGACTCGCTCGCCGAACAGATCCTCGCCGGCGGCGTGAAGGACGGCGACACGGTTAAGGTCTCCGTCCGCGACGGCGCCATCACCATCAATGGCTGGCCCGTCAAGGCTGCGGCATAAACATCAAAAAAGCGGAGACCGGCAAAACCGGCCTCCGCCTTTTTCAATCTTTGCAGGCAAAATTGTCTTAGACTACTTGCACTTGTTGAAGTCGGGGCGGTTGGGAGCGCAGAAGTTGCCGCCGTAGGGGCCGGCCAGCGTTTTACCGTTGAACCGTGCCTTGACGATTTTGGACTTGGTGATGTCCAGGCGCTTATTCGGGCAGTTCTCTTTCGCAGCTGCGATGCAGGCCGCTTCCGTTGCCGCCGGATAATCCTTGTCGCAAGACTTCGAGCCACCACACTTGCTGTAGGATTCGCTTTCCTTGCCAGCGCAGGCGGAGCGGTTGACGTTGACGACGCAGTCGGCAAGTGCGGTGGATGCCAACGAAAGACCGAATAAGACTGAGATTGCGATAGTTTTGATCATGGGCGTGCCCCTTAAATATTACTACACAGAGTTGCTGGCTTAGGCTCTAGCCCCCCGCAAACTCGGGGCCTCTTCTGCGCAACTGTCATTACACGAATGTGACACCCCAGATTTTCAGCCGTCATAATAGCTTTATTCAGGGTGGTTAAAAGCGCCGACGAGCGCGCAAAATGGCTGGATCTAAGGCGCTCCCCAGCCACAACCAGCTGAAATTTTCGAGGCTTCATGACACCCAAGTTCAAGAATGGTTTGACGCGGGCTGCGATCGCATTCGCTGCCACATCCGCCCTTTCCACCGCGGCTCTCGCGCGCGAAGAAATCCGTATCGTCGGATCGTCGACGGTCTACCCCTTCACGACCGCGGTCGCCGAGCAGTTCGGCAAGTCGAACGGTGGTAAAACGCCAGTTGTGGAATCGACCGGCACCGGCGGCGGCATGAAGCTGTTTTGTGCTGGTGTGGGCGAGACACATCCCGACATCGCAAACGCCTCGCGCCCGATGAAGAAGGCAGAATTCGAGCTTTGCCAAGCCAATGGCGTCAAGGATATTCTCGAAATCAAGATCGGGCTTGACGGTATCGTCCTCGCTCAGTCGAAGAAGGCACCGGACCTGAGTTTGCAGCAGGAAGAGGTTTTCCTGGCGCTCGCCAAGGAAATCCACGACGAAAACCTGAAATTTATCGCCAACCCCCACAAGAATTGGAAGGACGTCGATCCGCTGCTTCCCGACACCAAGATCGAAATTTTGGGTCCCCCGCCGACCTCCGGCACACGCGACGCCTTTCTTGAACTTGTCATGGAAAAAGGCGCCAAGGGTTTCGGAGCGCTCGTTGAAATGAAGGAAGCCGACGAGAAGAATGGCACCAAGAATTACGAAAAGGTTTGGAAGTCGATCCGCCAAGATGGCGCCTTCGTGGAAGCCGGCGAGAACGACAACCTGATCGTGCAGAAAATCGAAGGTAACCCAAATGCAATCGGCATCTTCGGTTATTCGTTCCTTGAAGAGAACGTCGACAAGATCAAGCCGGTCCTGATCGGTGGCGTTGAACCCACATATGAGAACATCGCGAAAGGGACATACCCCGCGTCGCGTGCTCTCTTTATCTACGTGAAGAAGGCTCACATCGGCGTCATCCCCGGCATGAAGGAGTTTCTCGCCGAGTTCGTTTCGCCAAAGGCCGTTGGTGAAGACGGCTACCTCGTGGGCAAAGGTCTGATCTCGCAGCCTAAGGAAGACCAGGACAAGGCAGCCAAGATTGCTGTCGAACTCACTCCGATGGTTGCACCAGAGAAGTAAGTTATATCGGGGTCAGACCCCTTAATAGGGGTCTGACCCCTCTGACCCTGATCCTCAGCGATCCGTGCCCGCCGCTCTCACTTTTCCTTGCGCAATCTCGATTCACTCGGTCTATGCGCAGCGCACTTTCCCGACTTCTCGCTCTCCACGATGTCGTGCGGGCTGTCCTTGCTCGCCGCCACCTTGTGGCTTTTGATTTTCGTGCGCGCCGTCTGCTTCTTGACGACTTTTCCGGACGTTTCCCCCTGGCTCGTGGTCCACTTGACCTGATCGCCCGACTTCAAACTCTTGGCCGTTCCTCGCGCTCCGGCTGCTTTTAAATAAAGCGCTCACGGCAGCCGATCGAAGCGGTTCACAGCTGATCCAGCCGCGTTGCCTCGACCCGTGTCCATCAACGCGACACCCGCACACTGGTGCGGAAATTGACGCCAATACCGTCCAAATTTGCCGGTCTGTGCGTGTTGCGCGCACGCCTTGCGGACATTTGCTCCGATTTGCGGCCGCGCCGCCCTACTCCAGCCGCGCTACCTCGGCCAATCAACCGCGCTATGGGCCGGTTTGATCGTCGATCGGCTGCTGGAGGTCAGGACCTAGATGTCCGAAATAATTGCCGCTGCCCGCCGTGTGCTCCACAGCCCGGCGTTCAAACTTTGCTTGATCGGTTTCCTGATCGTGCTGCTGCTCTTGCCGATGGTATTGGCCGGCGCCCTCGTCTCGGAACGCGAAGACAGAGCGCGCGGCGTTCGCAGTGACGTTGCGCGCGTATGGGGCCAGCCGCAAAATGTGAACGGGCCGTTCCTCGTGGTGCCTTACACCGTCAAGGTTGAAGCAAAAGACGGCGACAAACGTGTTGAGACCATTGTGGAGCGGCGGGCGGTGTTTACGCCCGAGACGCTGGAGATGACGGCCAAGAGTGCGTCACAGGTGCTGCATCGCGGCATTTACACCGTGAACGTCTACACGGCCAACGTCACGCTGGCCGGGCGCTTCGCCAAGCCCGACATGAGCCTCGTGGTCTCCGATCCACACACTGTTCGCTGGAACGATGCCATACTCGTCCTTGGCTTGAGCGACGTGTCCGGTCTAAAGGCGGCGGCCAGCGTCAAAATCGACCAGACGCAGGATATAGACTTCGCGCCGAGTATCGGCATCGCCGGTGTCGAAGCGAATGGCATCCATGCCCGGCTAACGGGCATGACCGCCGCTGCACCTGGAACCGTCAATACCGCGCTGAAGGAATTCGCGTTTCAGACATCGCTCACCTTCACCGGATCCGGTCAGCTGTCATTTGCTCCCGCCGCCCGCGAGACGAAAGTGACGATGACGTCGGACTGGCCGAGCCCCAGCTTCTCCGGCGCCTTTCTCCCGACCGATCGCAACGTGATCAACACCGGGTTCACCGCCGCATGGCGCATCCCGCACCTCGCGCGCAGCGTTCCGCAGGCATGGGACGGCAACAACCAAGGGATAGAACGCCTGCAGCCCTACATGTTCGGCGTCTCGTACTATCAGCCCGTTGAATTCTACGACCTCGTCAACAGGTCCGTGAAATACAGCGTCTTGTTTATTGCCGCCGCGTTCATGGCGGTGTTCCTGCTCGAAGTCCAGTCGGCCAGGCGCGTGCACTGGGTGCAATACCTGTTCACGGGTTTCGCCCTCACATTCTTCTACGTGTTGCTGCTGTCGCTAGCCGAGCACGTCGGTTTCGGCTGGTCCTACCTCATCGCGTCAGCCGCAACGGGTGGCATGCTGGCCGTGTACGTGTCGCGTGCACTTGGGAGCGCCACGGCAGGCCTCGCGATGGCTGCCACGTTCGCGCTTCTCTATGGAATCTTGTATCTGATCCTGCGTCTTGAAGATTACGCACTTCTCGCCGGAGCGCTGTTGGGCTTTGCCGGGCTGACCGTGCTCATGTTCGCCACCCTGCGCATTGATTGGAGCGGCAACCAGCAACGATCGACGGCGCTTGAGTAAACCAACGATCCCCTATTCGGCGGCGGCCTTCTGTGTCGGCGCGGCGGGCGCGACAGGTGCGACAACCGGAGCCGGTGCCTTCTTCGCGGCAACCGGCTTCTTCTTCTTCACCGCTTTGGGTGGCGGTGCCGCCGGTGCCAAGAATCCAAAGTCGAACAGCGACGACAGCGGCGCGTTCGGGCTGACGCCGCCGGCATAGGACTGCATCACGCTCACCTTCGCCCCGACTTTGGCGATCGAGGCGAGATGCACGACATTCTCGTTGGTCAGCCGGAAGCACCCCGACGAATTGGCGCGTCCGACCGTGTTATCGTTGTTGGTGCCGTGAATGCGATAGATCGTGCCGCCCAGATAAAGCGCGCGCGCTCCTTGTGGGTTCTTCATCCCGCCCGAAACCGTCACCGGCAGTCCCGGCACGCGCTCCCGCATTTCCGGCGGCGGGGTCCACGACGGCCACGCGGCAATACGGCTGATCCGCTCGGTGCCGGTCCATGTGAACCCGTCGCGGCCGACAGAGATCGGATACTCGTAGGCTTGTTTGTTCGCCAGCACGTAATACAGCTTGCGGGCCTGCGTATCGATGATGATCGAGCCGACCTCCTCGGCGCGATCGAAATACACAATCGGCGGCGCGACGGGCTTGATGTCCGGACGCTCGCCCCCCTCCATGTACTTCGGATACACGGTCGGCTCGTAGGTCTTGCGGTTGGCGGCGCGCTCTGCGGCCTCCTGCTCGGCCTGCTGGCGCAGGTCGCTTTCGAACATGGGGCCGCGGTCGGACCAATTGTCCGCCAGCATCACGGTTGAACCCATCATCAGACCGGCGGCAAACACCGGCACCATGACGCGCAACGACCACATGCGCAGTCTCCGAGTTTTCTCCCGGCGCCGACCCTACGGCACCGCTGATAATCAAATCCGAGATAGGCGAGGCAGGCAAGCCGGCACAAGATCATTTAGGTGTGCGCAGCGAAAGCCAAAGTCGACTGTGGCCCCGTTGCCCCATCCTGCCCCCGTAAAGTCACGGACACCACCCGCCGATCCGCCTTTCCCAAGCCGCATTCAGGTCCAAATCGCTATTTGCTATGTCATGCTAGGCAAATCCGCGACGCCGCGTTCGCCTAAATTTTCAGAGACGCCGGAGGGCCAGAGTGACCGTGACCATCCGCGAAATCCAGGAGCAGGACAAGGCCGCATGGCTGGCCCTGTGGCAGGGCTACCAGAGCTTCTACGATGTGGCGTTACCGGCTGACGTCACGGAGACAACCTGGCAGCGCTTCTTTGAAACCCATGAACCCGTGTATGCCCGCGTCGCCCTCGATGGAGACCGGATCGTCGGCATCGTCCACTACCTCTTTCATCGCTCGACGTGGATGATCGAGCCAACGTGCTATCTGCAGGACGTGTTTGTAGAACCCGCCGCCCGCAGTCGTGGCGTTGCCCGCGCCCTCATCGAGGCTGTTTACGAAGAGGCGGACCGGCGCGGCGGCCGGCAGGTCTATTGGCTCACGCACAATTCCAACGCGGCAGCAAGAGGCCTCTACGACAAGCTCGCCATCAACGCCGGCTTCATCGTCTACGAACGCATCGCCGAGCCGAACGGCTGAGGTGATCCCACCGCCGTTTAATGCGCCCACAAGTTTTGCGACGCCCTGTCCTTCCCAAGTCGGGTTAGAACTCATACTCTAATTAAACGGCCGATCAATTCCTGCTACTCCGAAATACTTTATCGCAATTGCGCTTTCAACGTGTTGGAGCCACGGCGATGTCCAAACGCCGGAGAAATCCGGTAATTTTTGATGAAAATTGGAAAGTCATATGGCAAATAAAACTGGAAACTATACCGCTTTTTACGTTACGGAGCCCTTTCATTCTAGCTCGTTGGGTGCCAATGCGACGAAGGATTTTCAGTATTATAACACTCTGCGGATGTGGAAAGGCGCTGATGCGTCGTTCCCATTTGTCGACTCGCACGACAAAACTTACAGCGTGCGCGATGGCAGTGATTGGGAATTCACCCTAAAACCGAGACTCCGGGAGCGCCTCCGGAAATCAAAGAATATTATATTTATTTTGAGTTCGATTACGACGAACTCACGCGCGCTTCGAGAAGAAATTGACTACGGGATCAACGATCAGGGATTGCCGGTGATAGTCATCTACCCGGAATACGACACGAAGCAGAGCTTACTGGTCAATGGATACCTAAAACAGGCAGTCAAGAACCTTTGGGTAAAGCTTCCCATTTTTGCAAGCTCGATGAGTAACGTTCCTACACTTCACGTTCCAATGAATAAGGAGCTCATTAAATTGGCATTGCAGGATGGTGGCTTCATGGTGGAGAGCAAAAAGGCCCCAGAGATTTACAAATACAGCGATAATTAATCGGCTAACAGGAGTAGATGGTCGGGGCTATGGCAAAGATCAAATTCTTCGACAAAAGAGTCTTCAAGATATTTCTTGAGATCACTTCTGTAGTAAGTGGCGCGTTGTCAGTCGCGGTTATCTTTTTTGATATTCCTGTCGAGTGGAAGTTTACGGTCTTTTGCATTTTTTTAGCCCTACTGGTGCTGATTTATCTGGCAATATGGCTTTGGTCGAACAACCTGAATAGTATTGACATCAATGTCGAGGGCAGCGATGTATCAATAAAGACGGGGGACATTTTTCAGCAGCCTGGACTGAAGGCAATTGCTTTCAACGAGTATTTTGATACGCAGGTTGACAACAAAATAATCGCCGAGACTTCAGTCAACGGCGTTTTCATCCAAAAGCATCTGGGCGCTTCGATATCCGAACTCAACCAACATATTGAGGATTACGCCTTTGATGACAGCGAAGTCCTGGAGATCAACAACAACAGAAAGCAGGGGAAAAAGAAGAGATATCAAATAGGCACGATTTGCCTTTACAAAGAATACCTTCTGACTGCGTTCTCCAAGTTCGATGAGGGCAATAAAGCAGTTCTAACTATGCCGGAGTACCTAGAGTTTCTTATAAGGTTCTGGGACAAGGTAAACAATTTGTACGCTCAAAAAAGCGTATCCACGACCATATTCGGATCAGGAATAACGAGAATCAAAGGTCACAAAAATATATCTGACGAAGATCTTCTAAAAATAATGCTGTGGACGTTTAGAATAAGCGAGATGCGATTCAAGTATCCCGCAAAACTGACGATCGTAATCCACGAAGTTAAGATCGACCAGATTAATCTTCTCGATATTAAAGCAGCCCGAAATGGCGTGTGAATTAAATCAGCGTTATGGGGTGGATGGGTCTGCTTCCCGGTTGGTGGCGGACTACCGAGATAGCTGTTGCTCCAACGCGTTTGAAATGTCCGCTTGTGTATAAACGCGACCACTATCACCACTAGCCTCGGAAGCTCTGTTTCCCCTCCCAACCCACCGCCCCAGCCACTCCATCTCCGCTACACGCCCTACCCACCCCCTACGCCGCGCTCTTCGGTTCTCCCGTCGGTGCCATCGGCTCTTCCACGAGCGCCATCGGCCTCGCTGGCCGCGTGGACGGCGCGTCCTTCACCAGCTTCGTGGCCGCAACAAAGTCGGGCTTGCCCGAGCCCAGGAGCGGAATGTGGTCCACCACGAGGATCTCCGCCGGCACGTTCAGGTCCGACACGCCCTTCGCTTTGACGAACTTCTGGAATGGCTCGCGGGTCAGTGTCCTGTCCGTCGTCAGCAGCACGAGCTTCTCGCCCTTGCGCGCATCGGGCACGGACACCACGATGGTCACAAGGCTCGGCCACAGCTCGGCGGCGAGAGCCTCGACCGCCGACAGCGACACCATCTCGCCGGCAATCTTGGCGAACCGCTTGGCGCGCCCCTTGATCGTGATGAACCCCTGCGCATCGATGGCGACGATATCACCCGTGTCGTGCCAGCCCTCGTGCGGCGGCTCCAGCACGCCCGGATTCTCCGTCCGCATGTAGCCCAGCATCACGTTCGGACCGCGCACGTAAAGCCGTCCGCCGTCCTCGATGCCGGGTACGGGTTCGAGACGCGCTTCCATCAACGGCGCCAGACGCCCGACAGTCCCCGACTTGTTCGACAGCGGCGTGTTGATCGCCAGCACCGGCGCCGTTTCCGTCACGCCATAGCCTTCCAGAATGCGCACGCCGAACTTTTCCATGTACGTCTGGCGCGTGCGATCCTTCACCGCTTCGGCACCCGAAACGATGAGGCGAATGCGATGGAAGTCGTACGGATGCGCTGAGCGCGCGTAGCCGGTGAGGAACGTATCGGTGCCGAACAGGATCGTCGCGTTCGAACCGTAAACGAGTTCCGGCACGATGCGATAATGCAGCGGCGAGGGATAGAGATAGACCGGCACGCCGCCGATCAGCGGCATGACAAGTCCGCCCGTCAAGCCGAACGAGTGGAACAC
>JALHMJ010000006.1:0-54009 GCA_022844105.1 Hyphomicrobium sp.
TCGGTCGGAAGCTTCACGAGCAGCGCGTCATCCACCGGCGGCGGAGGCTCGATCGGACCCAGACGCTTGTTCAATTCCGCGCGCAGCCGTTGGAACTGTTCGTGCTTGGGATGCAAGCCAGTCAAATAACCGGCCGCGTCGGGAGCGGCGCTTATATCTTCGAGCACGCGCTTGGGATCGCGGACGGGCGGCGTGAGGTCGAGCAATTGGCTGATGGAACCGGGGCGTACACGGCCTCCCTTGGCATGGCGGGCATAGGTCAGGGTGGCCATCGTCACCTGTGCTTCTGCGGCACCCTGCGCCTCTGCAGCTGTCCACGCCGCGGCCATGGCTGGCAGTGGGTATGCCGTGGGCTCCAACCCCCACGCCGAGGCTTTGCTGATTTCAACCGACATGGTCTTGGCGCGGTCGGTGAACCCGGAAGCATTTGTCCAGAGCGGTTCGGTTCGCGTTGCGTAGAACGCCGACGCTGCTTCCAGGTCATCGCGGTTGTAGGCCTTCGTGAACGCGGGGTCCGTCAATTGCTTCAAAGTGGCTGCAATAATGGGAGATGTGGGCACGGGAGACGTGAGTACAGCAGCGTCGACAGTAGGCGCACTCGCACCCGCTGCTGGCGTCCCTTCAGCCGGCGCGGGCGCAGATGTTTCGGGGGCCGCGGCAAAACCTTGCCCCACCGAAACCGTCGCGATGTAAAGGCCCAGCAATCCCGCAGCGGTGGCGCGGCGGAGAGGAAAAGCAAGGCTCATTGTGAACGGTCTCCAGTGGCCGAATCGGTGCCAGGAAGAATTACTCATTCCCGGCTGTCGTAAAAGTACGGGGGATCATGGCGATTTGTGGAGTGAATGCTACGCTCAACGGACGTCGCGCGACTGTTTATCACCGAATAGGGTCCGTTTTGCCCGCTTTCCACCGGGGCCCTCCGTCACTTTTCCGCCTTATTCGATCCGGCATAGCCGCGCCTGCCGAAATTTTGCGGCAAGGGCCAACCGATGCCGTTCGTACGGTCGCGGTGCAACTGACAATGGAACTTGATGTCTGAGAGACGGGTTTCGACACAGCTTTTGCTGGCGCTTGCGGCCAAAGCTGGCCAAGGCGACGATCTCGTCCGCGTCATCGCCGCGGCACTCAAGGTCGTGCCCATCGCAACGGTTGTCATCGAACTCGACGCTAACGCTCCTCTCGCGACGCCTGATCTGGCCGCGTGTGTTGCGGGTATTCAGAACCTCCGTGTGGCGACGCTGATCGCCGGCGATGCAGCCCTTGCGCGGATCGTCAAGGCGGACGGCGTGCACCTGCCCGCCTCCAAGGCCGCGCCTGCAGCTTATTCGGATGCGCGCGAAAGCCTCGGAGGGCGCTTCATCGTCGGGGTCGATGTGGGCCGGACCCGCCACGACGCGATGCAGCTTGGCGAGGCGGGCGCCGATTACATCGCATTTGGAATTCCTGCGTTCGTTGAAGATCGCGCGACGGCGACAAATCGCCGTCTCGATCTCGTTGCATGGTGGGCCGAGATTTTCGAAATCCCCTGCGTTGCTTTCGACGTGGAAACGCCCGAGGAGGCGCGAGCGCTGACGAACGCAGGGGCCGATTTCGTTTCCGTGCGCCTTCCTGCCGCGATCTCGCCCGACGGGATTGCAACGCTACTGACACCGTATGCCCATGCCCTCGCCATGACCGCGCCCGCGACTTGAGGCCGATGCCCCGCATGAACAAAACCGTGCTTGCCGTGTTGATTGTCCTCGGCGCCGGGGCCGGCGCCGCAGGCGTTCTGGTCACCACCGGTGAGTTGCAGCTGCCGCAACTTGGCCAGAGCGAACCGGTGACCGCTCCGGCCGCGAAAGCTCCAGCACCCGCCGCGCAAGCAGACGATTCCGCCTACCAGGCCTTCGACCAGGGGCAATATCTGACCGCGCTTTCGCTGGCGGAGTCGCAGGCGGCTCTGGGTGATCCGCAAGCCCACACGCTGGTGGCCCGGATCTATGAGGGTGGACTGGGCGTGGCCAAAGACGAGATAACGGCGGCGCGCTGGTATGCGCGCGCAGTGCAATTGGGCGACGTTCCCGCGATGCTGGCCTACGGCAACATGCTCGCGGAGGGACGCGGCGTCGGCAAGGACCGCGTCGCCGCCGCCGAAATGTACGAAAAGGCCGCTGCGACAGGAGATCCGCTCGCGAATTACAACCTGGGCCTTCTGTTCCTCAAAGGCGATGGAAAGCCGGAAAATCCCTATCGAGCCGCCAAACACATTCAATACGCCGCCGAAAAAGGCATTGCACAAGCCCAGTACGATCTGGCCGCGCTTTACCAAAAAGGTACCGGTGTCGACTTCGATGCTCTCGAAGCGGCGCAATGGATGTCGAAAGCTGCAGCTCAAGGACTACTGGCGGCGCAGTACGACTACTCCGTCATGCTGCTGCGCGGCTTTGGCTTGAAGAACGACGAGAACAAGGCCATTCCGCTACTGCGAACGGCGGCCGAAAAAGGCGTGCCAGGAGCGCAGAACCGGCTCGCCTGGGTTTTTCACGACGGGGTTGGCGGTATCCAGAAAAATGCCGGCGAGGCTGCAAAATGGCGGCTCATCGCAAAAGCCGGCGGCATAGCCGACGAAAAACTCGACCTGCTTGTTGACGCTCTGCCCGACAGTGAGAAGAAAGCGGCTCAAAAGGCCGCGCAGGAATGGCAGGACAAACGGCTCTCACTCCGCTAGGCAATGGTCCCGCCCTGCTATCGCGCCCGCGTTCCTGCAATTCGCGCAATGGCACCACCCAGCAACAACCGGCCGCCATGCCCGCTTCCGCGCTGATCAACGTCATGACCCAGGCCGCCCGCAAGGCGGCGCGTTCGCTCGTGCGCGACTTCGGAGAAGTCGAACAGCTGCAAGTCTCGATCAAGGGGCCGGCGAATTTTGTTTCCGCCGCCGATCATAAGGCTGAAGAGATTCTGTTCAGAGAATTGAATAAGGCGCGGCCGCAGTACGGTTTCCTGATGGAGGAAGGCGGGGAAGTCGAAGGCGCGGACAAATCGCATCGCTGGATCATCGATCCGCTCGACGGGACGACGAACTTCCTGCACGGCATTCCTCTATTCACGATCTCGATCGGGCTGGAGCGGGACGGACAACTGGTGGCGGGGGTCATTTACAATCCCATCGCCGACGAATTGTTCACCGCCGAAAAAGGCAAGGGCGCGTTTTTAAACGAAAAGCGGCGCTTGCGCGTGGCCGCGCGTAAAACCGTCGGCGATGCCGTCATCGCCACCGGCATTCCGCATCGCGGCCGGCCAGGACATCCAGGCTTTTTGAAAGAGATGACGACGGCCATGCGCGAAGTCGCCGGCATCCGGCGCACGGGTTCGGCGGCACTTGATCTGGCGTGGACGGCGGCCGGACGCTTCGATTGCTACTGGGAACGCAACATCAAGCCGTGGGATATGGCTGCCGGTATTGTCATCGTGCGCGAAGCGGGCGGGCTGGTCACCGATCTGCAGGGCAGCGATAAGATGATGGACAAGGGCGATGTGATTGCCGGCAACGGCCATATGGTCAAAGCCATCCGCACGCTTGTTGCCGGCTGATCGGTTTCACGGATAGAGGCGCGTTTTCGTCCACCGGTCGTCCACCGCCGCGCGCTGGAAAGCGACGCGGTCGTGCAGCCGGAACGGACGATCCGACCAGAATTCCATTTCCAATGGTGTCAGGCGGAATCCCGACCAATGCGATGGACGCGGGATCGTGCCGATGCCGAAGCGGGCCGTCTCGACCGCCACGGCTTTTTCCAAAGCGAGCCGGCTTTCGAGCGGCTGCGACTGTTTTGATGCCCAAGCCCCGATGCGACTGGTGCGGTGACGAGAGGCATAATATTCGTCGGCTTCTTCAGCCGAAACGGATGTGATCAGCCCCCGCGCTCGCACTTGGCGCAGAAGGCTTTTCCAGTGAAAGACGATCGCTGCCTTCGGATTGGCGGCGAGCTCCCGGCCTTTTGCGCTGTCCAGATTGGTATAGAAGACGAAGCCACGGCCCGGAACGCCAGCGCCGTCGACGCCCTTCAAGAGAACCATCCGCACGTTGGGCAAACCGGCGGCGTCGCAGGTGGCGATCGCCATGGCATTTGGGTCATTGATTTCTTTCTCGCGCGCTTCGCCAAACCAGCTTTCAAACAGCAGGAACGGCTCCACCGCGTTGGCGAAGTCACCGTGATGCGTGGCGTCGGTTTGCTGGCTCATGACGTCAATATCTCTTGCTCTCTTGATCTCATGTCGTGCGTGGGGCTCACCCGGCGCTGCTGTTGTCAGTGATTGTTAACGGCTGGCGTCGCCGTCTCCGATCGATACGTCTGTTGAGACTTTTTTATTCATGTTCAGCCAGGATGAGGAGGTTCGGCTTTATCGGAGCCGCAGTTGTAGCCTGTTTTTTAGTGCGAGTTCAGTCATGCGTGAAAGCCTGTCCTTTGTGTCGTTGACGGCCGGCGGCCTTACCGCCTTTGCCCTCGTGGCGGCGATCTTTCTTTCCACCGGCGATGCATCGGCCGATGGTGGTGCCTCGGCGCCATCCTGCTCTTGCCCGGAAAGCGCCAATCGGCAGCAAAAGCCGAAATTCGCCGAACTCAGGTCGCAGCCGGATGATGGGCGTCCGCTCGATGCAGGCGATGAGGTGGCCGCCCTTTCGAGCGTGCAACACGGACTTTCCGCGACCGCCGACGGTTCAACCTACATCTGGCATCGCAACAATGGTCGCCTGTCCGGATTGGTGCAGCCGACCTCCTCGTTCAAGAACGTCGAGGGCGCGGTCTGCCGCCACGTCGTGGTCATGATGACGACCGGGGTCAGAACCCGGAAGACGGAAGGCGTTGCCTGCCGGCAGGCGAACGGTGTCTGGAGCCTGGAAGGCTGAGACGTCCTTGGTTCGGCCGGCCGGGTCGATCGGCCGCGTTGCCCCCGCCGGCAACGCGCGGTGGCCGCGACATAAAATTCTCCTGCTTTTCAGCGACTTACAATTATTGTCGAACCCAATTGCAAAGCGCTCGCGGTTGGCGGTCAGAATAGCCGAGCGTAGACTGGACCGCTCAGGTCTTTTGTGTAGGATGCCGCCGGATTACGCGCATCGAGATAAGGAATTGGGGAGCTCATGGCTGAACCACGGGCAGGGGACGGCGTGCCGGCAGGCAATCTGATGGCCGGCAAGCGCGGCCTCATCATGGGCATCGCCAATAACCGATCGATTGCCTGGGGCATTGCTCGTGCGGTTGCCGCCCAAGGTGCGGAACTGGCCGTCACCTACCAGGGGGACGCCCTTAAAAAGCGCGTCGATCCGCTGGCTGTGGAACTCGGCGCCAAGCTGGTGCTGCCGTGCGACGTGTCCGACAAGGGCTCCATCGATGCGCTCTTTGCGGAGATAGAGAAGGAATGGGGCCGACTGGACTTCATGGTTCACGCCATTGCATTCTCGGATAAGAACGAACTCGATGGGCGCTACGTCGATACGACCGAAGCAAACTTCACCCAGACGATGCTGATCTCCTGCTACTCGCTGACCGCGCTTGCCCAGCGCGCTGAGAAACTGATGACCGACGGCGGGTCTATCCTCACGCTGACCTACTATGGCGCCGAAAAGGTCATGCCGCATTACAACGTCATGGGTGTCGCCAAGGCTGCCCTTGAAGCGAGCGTGCGCTATCTGGCGGCTGATCTCGGGCGCACCAGCGTGCGCGTCAACGCGATCTCCGCGGGACCGATCAAAACGCTGGCCGCATCCGGCATTTCGGATTTCCGCTATATTCTGCGTTGGAATGAATACAATTCACCGCTGCGCCGAACCGTCACGATCGAAGACGTCGGCGGCGCGGGGCTCTATCTCCTGTCGGACTTGTCGCGCGGCGTGACGGGGGAAGTGCATCATGTCGACAGCGGCTATCATGTGCAGGGCATGAAAAACGAGGATGCGCCCGACATCTCGGTGATTAAGACCGACACCTGAGAAGAAAATGGCAATCTTCGCCTCGATGCACGACATGCGTGGAAGAGTTTAGCGCGAGCCCGCGGACAGCATGCGATCCGGTCTGACTTTGTACTTCGTGCGCCACGGTGAGACCGACTGGAATGCTGAGAGGCGTTACCAAGGTCAGACCGACGTTCCCTTGAACGAGCGCGGCCGGACGCAGTCGCGGCGCAACGGCGAGGCGATGCGGGCTTTCCTGCCGGGTCTTGCAAGCGCCGACTTTGTCGCCAGCCCCCTCAGTCGGGCGCAGGAGACCATGCAGATCCTGCGCGCGTCACTTGGATTGGACCCCAACGGATATCGGGTCGACAGCCGCCTCCTCGAACTTTCGTACGGGTCGTGGGAAGGACGCTTGCAGGACGAACTGCCGGTCACCGATCCGCAGGGTCTAGCCAACCGGCAGTCGGACCCGTTCCACTGGCGGCCGGTTGGCGGTGAAAGTTACGCCGATCTCCTCAAGCGAACGATTGATTGGTTGGAAACGCTGGAACGCGACACTGTCGTGGCCTCACATGGCGGGGTGTCGCGGTGTCTCAGGGCGCATCTTCTTGGTCTCGACCCTGCAACCATCCCCGATCTGGAGAGCCCGCAAGACCAAGTTCTGGTTGTTGCGAACGGATCAGTCAATTGGGTGTAAACGGGCGTGAACCGATCGCGTGTCCATATCGTTTACTTGTGAAGACGACAGTGCGGCATTCATTTGCAAGGGCTGAGTGATGAACTACGTGATCGCCTATCTTGCCGCCGGACTTTATATGGCGGTCGTTGATGCCGTGTGGCTTACGTCGATGATCAATACCTACCGGCAGGCCATTGGCGAAATCCTGCTGCCGGACAGCATTCGCGTTGGGCCGGCCATCACTTTCTATTTGCTCTACATTTTCGGCATCGTCTGGTTCGCCATCAGTCCCGCGCTGGCGAATGGGGGCAGTTTGCAGACAGCGGCGCTGAACGGCGCCCTGCTCGGTCTGGTCTGCTACGGCACCTACGACCTCACCAACCAGGCGACGATGAAGGTTTGGCCGGTATTCATCACCGTCATGGATATGACATGGGGCGTATTCCTGACCGCGACGGCCGCCGTGGCCGGGACCCTTGCCGCGCGCTGGTACGGCGGCTCGACAGGTTAGGTGTCAGAGCGCCGGCCGCAGACGAAAATGCTTCACGCCCCACTGCGCCCCATTGGCGTGGCCGAACAGGCCCTCGGTCGCAAGAAAAAATAGACGCCAGCGACGTTTCCAGAGCGCGGCTTTGGGACCGTAGATGGCGTTCAAGATGCGCTCAATCTGGGCTTCGTTGCGGTCGAAGTTCTCAATCCATTGGGCGGCGGTTCTTGCATAGTGCGTTCCGCTCCAACGCCACTCGTCCTCAACCTGCATCAATGCTGAGAATTGTCGGATCAGGCCGTCGCTCGGCATTATTCCGCCGGTGAAGAAATGCCGGCCAATCCAATCCGTCGGGTCTTTGTGGTCGAAGCGATAGGGCGTTGTGCGATGCGCGAACACATGCATAAAAAAGCGTCCGTTCGCTGCAAGAGCCCCGCGCACCTTGAACAGCAGAGCTTCCCAGTTCGACATGTGTTCGAACATTTCCACCGAGACGATGCGATCAAAGCGGCCCTCGGGTTGAAATACATTCATTTCGCAGGTGATGACGCGGATATTGAGCAGGCCGCGGGCAACCGCAGTCTCCTCGATGTAGCGGCGCTGACCGATTGAATTGGAAACTGCGATGATTTCCGCGTTGGGATAGCGTGCCGCCATATACAGAGTAAGCGAACCCCAGCCGCAGCCGAGTTCGAGGATGCGCTGGCCATCACTCAGCGCGGCCCGTTCCGCCGTTATTGCAAGCGCGGCTGCCTCGGCCTCAGCGAGCGATTCCGTGCCATTGGCGTAATAGCAGCAGGAATATTTGCGATGCGGCCCGAGCGTCAGACCGAAGAAATCCGCCGGCAGTTCATAATGCTGCTCATTGGCGGCATCGGTATGCAGCGCAACGGAATGGCCTCGCATGTCGTTGGCAAATGCGCGCTCGACTTCGGGGCAAGGTTGATGAAATCTGTAACGGGTGCTGATCAGGGATTGTACTCCCAGGCGCACCACCGTGTCGGGAAGTGGCACGCTTTCTACAGTACGGATCGCACCGGCAATAATTGCTTCAGGCATCATCGTCCGTCGTGATCTCCAACATCCGTGACGGCCGGAGCCCACGGCAGTTTCGGAAAGAATGCTGGCACTCGCGCCTTGTATGCTGCAAATTCACGTGGACGCGAGCGCTCCATGTGGGCTTCAAGCGGAGGCAGTCCGGACACGTAGACGAGCAGATAATACATCATCGCGGGCGCCAGAAGTGCGGCCAGTCCGATGGGGTAGCCCATGACATCGAAGGCGATGATCGGCCAGGCACACCAGGACAGCCATTCGAATAAGTAGTTGGGATGCCGTGACAGGCTCCACAAGCCCGCATCACATATGCGGCCCTTGTTCGACGGTTCGCTTTTGAAGCGGGCAAGCTGCCAGTCCGCCACGCCGCCGCCAAAAACGCCGATCAGCAGGACCGCGGCACCGACGGCATCGAAGGCGTCAAGCGGCCCGGGCCGGTCGGCGGCCAATGCAATAGCGGCGACGAGGGGGAGGGCAGCAATGGCTTGCGACTGCAAGAAAAGAAACAGGCGACGTGGATGGTCCTTGCCCCAAGTTCTCCGCAGGTCGGCGTAGCGGGCGTCTTCAGACTTGCCGCGCGTCCGTGTGAACAGGTAAATGCCCAAGCGCAGGGACCAAAGTGCGGCGAGCACCGCGACCAGTCCGTGACGCGGGCCAGGATCAGCCCCTCCGAGGATGGCGATTGCCGTAAGGCCCGCCAATCCGACGCCGAACGTCCAAATGGTGTCGGCCCAGCCGCCATTGCCGGTCCGCATGGCGATGACGTGCGCTCCCGCCATGACGAGCGAAAGGACAGCGAGGCTTCCGGCGAGCGCGATGATCAATTCCAAGGTAATACGCTTTCGGTTGAGTGTTTTACAAGTCAACGGGCGGGGCTGCAAAACGGATTGACGTGAACCGGCGCGAGACTGATCTCGTAGATCAACATAACAGCTGGTGGGGGCGAAAGAGCGTGACGCGAATTGCAGTCGTCGGGGCGGGAATATCCGGCCTGGCATGTGCCGATATGCTGGCGCGCGACCATGATGTCGTGCTGTTTGAACGGGCATCGCGAGCGGGCGGGCATTCGCGGACGCTGACCGTGGCCCGCAGTGACGGCCCGCTCCCGGTTGACACAGGGTTTATTGTCTACAACGAAGTCAACTATCCGCTCCTGACCAAGCTCTTCGCCGCGCTCGCGGTGCCCACGAAGCCCAGCGACATGTCATTTGGACTGCGGTACGGCGATGGCGAACTGGAGTTTTGCGCGAGTTCGCTTGCCGGGTTGTTTGCGCAAAAGAAAAACATAGTTTCACCGGCCTACCTTCGGATGCTGGCCGATATCATGCGGTTCTTTCGCTCGGCAAAGCTTGTTCTCAACGATCCCGGCGACCCAACGCTTGGCGAATTCATCGACCGGCTGGCACCTGGCGCGTGGTTCAAGGATCGTTTTCTGGTGCCCATGGGCGCGGCGATCTGGAGTACGCCGCCGCACCAGATGCTGGCGTTTCCGGCCAAGACGTTTGTGCGGTTCTTCGAGAACCATGGACTTTTGTCCGTCAATGGGCATCATCCCTGGCGGACTGTCGATGGGGGCAGCGAGCAGTATGTGCGCCGGTTAACCGACCGGCTTGGTGCTCGTGTCAGGACAGGGGCGGGAATCGAGACGGTTCGCGCGGCACAAGGTGGGTTCGAAGTCGTGGCGGGTACGGGGGAACGGCAGCACTTCGACGAGGTCGTCCTGGCCGCGCACGCCGACACTTCCCTCGCGATGATTGCGGACCCCACTCCGCAAGAGCGGCGCGTGCTGGGCGCTTTCCAATTTCGCGACAACGAGGCCGTCCTGCACACCGACGCGCGGCTCATGCCACAGTCGAAGGCGGCCTGGGCGAGCTGGGTTTATGCAGCCCGCGGTTCGGATACCGACAATGAAGTATCCGTCACCTACTGGATGAACAAGTTGCAGAGCCTGCCGGGTGCGGACGTGTTCGTCAGCCTCAATCCCGATCGCGAACCCGATGCGGCCAAAGTCATTGATCGCCATGTTTTCCGGCATCCCATTTTTTCGCGCGAGGCCGTCGCGGCACAGGCGGAGGTCCCATCGATCCAGGGGCAGCGCGGGCTTTGGTTCTGCGGCGCCTGGCAGCGCAACGGATTTCACGAAGACGGTTTGTGGAGCGCTGTTCGCGTGGCCGAAGCGAAGGGAGTGACGATCCCATGGCTGTGACAAACGCCAATTCCGCGACTGCGCCTGAGCCGATCGCTCGCGGGCTTCTTGAGGCGCGGATCACCCATGCGCGCTTCTCGCCAAAGCCATATACGTTGGCGCATGACCTGACCTATCTGCATGTGCCGATCGAGGCGTTGCCGCGTCTGAAGCGGCGCTTTCTCAATCGCAACGGATGGGGGCTCTTCGCCCTCAACGACCGTGACTACGGGGATGGCGGCGCCGACGTCAACGACTGGCTGAAGTCCGCCTTCGCCGAGGTGGGGGCCAGGGTGCCCGACGGCGAAGTGACGCTTCTAACGCTACCTCGCGTGCTTGGCTTCGGGTTCAATCCGGTCAGCTTCTGGCTCTGCCATGACGGTTCGGGCGCTCTGATCGCGGTGCTGGCGGAAGTGAACAACACCTTCGGCGAGCGGCACTGCTACCTGTGCCGCAAACTGAACGGATCGGCGATTGGATCTGACGATGATCTCGTGGCCGAAAAGGTGTTCCACGTTTCTCCGTTCCTTCCCGTCGACGGGGAATATCGCTTTCGCTTCGTCGAGAGGGACAACCGCGTATCGATAAAAATCGATCTTCACCGGGACGGCGCGCGGGTTCTGTCGGCAACGATCGCAGGTCGGCTATCCGACCTTACCTCGGCGGCGCTCTGGCGCAGCTTCATGCGTCATCCCTTCCCGACGTTGCAGGTGGTCCTGCTGATCCACTATCACGCAGTGCGCCTCTACCTGAGGGGTCACAAACTCTTTGCCAAGCCAGAAGCCCCCGATCACCTCGTGACGCCGTCACTTAGTGGTCGGACCCACGCCATTACGCCGGAGCAGACATGACCACGATCCCCTATCTCGGCCAGAAAGCCTTGCGCGTCCTCGAAAGCGCAACGCGCATCGGAACGCTGACCGTCATCACTCCGGAGGGCGAGGAACGGACATTTGTCGGCGCCGAGGCAGGGCCGCATGGGATCATTCACGTCAAGGACTGGCGGACAATCAACGCTTCGCTTGCAGAGGGCGATATCGGTCTGGGCAATGCCTACATGGCGGGCTGGTGGGACAGCCCGGACCTGGAAGAACTCCTGAAAGTTTTGATGCTGAACATGGATGGGCTCGGCCGCCTTGCGTGGGGTTCGTACCTGCATCGAATCCGATCGGTGCTACTGGAGTGGTTCTTCCGGCGGAACTCGGTGAAGGGTTCGCAGCGCAACATCATGGCGCACTACGACGTCGGCAACGATTTCTATTCGCGCTGGCTCGACCCGACGATGACCTACTCGAGCGCGATCTTTTCCGCTCCCGACACGGACCTGGAAACCGCGCAGAAGGCAAAGTACACGCGGATCCTCGACCGACTTGGCGACACGCCGGGCAAAGTTCTGGAAATCGGCTGTGGCTGGGGCGGCTTCACGGAAGCAGCCGTCCATCAGGGACATGACGTGACGGCGCTGACGATCTCGCCACGCCAACACGACTACGCCAAAACGCGCGTCGGCAACGCGGCCGAAATCAAATTGCAGGATTATCGCAAGCAGGCCGGGACGTTCTCGTCCATCGTTTCGATTGAAATGTTCGAAGCTGTCGGCGAAACGTACTGGCCAACCTACTTCCAGACACTGCGGGAGCGGCTGACGTCGAACGGTGTCGCGGTCATTCAGACGATCAGCATCAGCGAGCAATTGTTTCCAAGTTACCGGACGTCGAGCGATTACATCCGCCATCATATTTTTCCGGGCGGGATGCTGCCGTCGGTGACGCGGTTCAAGCAAGAGTCGGAGCGGGCGGGTTTGGCGGTGCGCGACGTCTTCTCATTCGGTCAGTGCTACGCGCGCACATGCCGCGAATGGCTCGACCGGTTCGATGCGGCTCTGCCCGACATCCGGGCACTTGGCTACGAAGAAGGTTTTCTGCGCGGCTGGCGGCTCTATCTGGCCATGTGCGCGGGCGCCTTCGCGATCGGACGCACGGACGTGCATCAGTTCGAGTTGGTGCCGGCGCGGCGGTAGCCTTACGGCCAAGCCAGGCCATTCATCGCGGCGATGGGACGTTGCGCAATCTGCGAAAAAATTGCCTCGATACTCGCTTCATCGATGCGGCCGCCTGGGCCGGCGTGGACGCCGCTCGCAACATAGACGCACGCAATGCCGGCGGCCGCGGCCCCTTCGATGTCGGTGCCGATGCCATCGCCGATCGCCAGGACTTCATCACGAGTGACCGGCTCCGCGCGCAAGGCTGTAAGTCGTTCGAAGGCTAAATCGTAGACCGGCACATAGGGTTTGCCCGCGTACGCGACAGGGCCGCCGATATCCTCGAATGCTTTGGCCAACGCTCCGGCGCAATAGATGATCCGGCCGCCGCGCTCGACGGTGATATCGGGATTGGCACAGATCATGTCCACGCCGCGCTTTTGTAGAAGCGCCAGGATCTCGACGTACGTTTCCGGCGTCTCGGTCTCGTCGTTGAAGAGACCGGTGCAGACCACGGTCTCAGCCTTTTGCAATGGCACCGGCAGCGCGGCCCCATCGAAGAGAGCGACATCGCGCTGCGGACCGATGTGCCCGATGGCGCGGCCTGCCGCGGCTGCGCGCATGATCAAGTCGCGCGACGCATCACCTGAGGTCAAGATGGTGTCGTAGGCTGCTTTCGGCACGCCAATTCGCTCCAACTGCTCGGCGACGGAGGCGGCAGGGCGCGGTGCATTCGACAGAAGGAGAACCGTTCCACCCTTGGCGCGGAATTTCGCGCAAGCAGCGGCAGCCCGAAGATACGGCGTCACCCCATTGTGCATGACGCCCCAGATATCGACCAGCCACGCCTTGCGGCCAGCGCCGGGAGTTTCAATCGACGACAGGATCGGAATGGGGGACGGGTTTTGCATGACCCGTGGGTAGAGAACAGGCCGGTGGGGATCAAGGGGCAGGATGTCCCGGTCGGCCGAACGTTGCGGCTTCGAAGCGGCAAAGTGTGCCGGCGACGCAGGGGCAGGCTGTCTCACTGACGCTCATGAAGGGGGATCGATGGCCAAAAAAACCGCCGCGGAGTACCGCGGCGGCTTTGAGGGCAGGATCAACGTGACGGCGTTATTATTCGGCGGCGAGGCGGACATACTTGCCGTTCGCCATCGGACACGCGTTCCAAAGATCGCTGAGTGCAGCAACGAGCACCGACATCTGCTGGTCACTGTGCAGCGGACCCGGTGTCAGGCGCATGCGTTCGGTCCCTTTCGGAACCGTTGGATAGTTGATCGGTTGCACGTAAATTCCGTGATGGTTGAGAAGGGTGTCGGTGACGGCCTTGCAGTGCACGGGATCGCCGACCATCACGGGAACGATGTGGCTCGGATTGGCCATGAAGGGAATGTTGGCCTCTTTCAATCTTGTCTTCAGCGTCTTGGCCCGTTCCTGGTGACGTTCGCGCTCGGCATTGCTGGCTTTGAGGTGCCGCATGCTGGCCAGTGCGCCGGCGGTTATGGCCGGCGCCAGCGACGTGGAGAAAATGAAGCCGGAGGCGAACGAGCGGATCGCATCGCAGATGTCGCGCTTGGCAGCTATGTAGCCGCCCATGACGCCAAATCCCTTGGCGAGCGTGCCGTTGATGATGTCGATGCGGTCCATCAGACCTTCACGCTCCGCGATGCCGCCGCCGCGCGGACCGTAGAGCCCAACGGCGTGGACTTCGTCGAGATAGGTCATAGCGCCGTACTTCTTGGCCAGATCGCAAATTGCGGCCATCGGAGCAATATGGCCGTCCATGGAGTAGACGCTCTCGAACACGATCAGCTTGGGGGCGCCGACGGGCGCCTGTCGCAGCTTCCTTTCAAGGTCTTCCACGTCGTTGTGGCGGAAGATCTTTTTTGGGCCGTTGCCGTGACGGATACCCTCAATCATCGAAGCGTGGTTCTTTTCGTCGGAGAAGACGATAATGCCGGGTATCAGGCGCTGCAGCGTGGACAGGGTCGCTTCGTTGGCGACATAGGCCGACGTGAAGAGAAGTGCGGACTGCTTGCCATGCAGGTCGGCAATTTCTTGCTCGAGTTCGACGTGATAGCGCGTGGTGCCCGAAATGTTCCGCGTGCCACCCGAACCAGCGCCTGCTTCGTCAATCGCCTGATGCATGGCGGCTAGGACCACCGGATGCTGGCCCATGCCGAGATAGTCGTTCGAGCACCAGACCGTGATCGGGCGCGCTCCGGCATCGGTGTGGTGCACCGCTGTCGGGAAGGATCCACACTGCCGCTTGATGTCCGCGAAGACGCGGTAGCGACCCTCGGCCTTGAGGCCGTCGAGCTGCTCGCGGAAGATCGACAGGTAATCCATTTTGCTTCTCCGTTCTTATGCTGTCGGTCGGTTGTTTCGATGTAATCGGTCTAGAAGAGTGTCGCGCTGACGGGTTGCGGCGGGTCGGGCTGTATTGGCACGGCGGTACGTGCATGGG
Source organism: Hyphomicrobium sp. (assembly GCA_022844105.1). Lineage (GTDB taxonomy): Bacteria > Pseudomonadota > Alphaproteobacteria > Rhizobiales > Hyphomicrobiaceae > JAGVSR01. Next base: position 14,788 of record JALHMJ010000006.1, read on the forward strand.
CATGTGCTGTCGGCTGCGGGTCTGCGTCGGTCTCACGTGACCAAAGCCCCCATGACCAAAGCGAAGCGGATGGAAGCGGGACGACAAGGAACCAATGCTCGATTAGAGCCAGTGCCATCAAGGTTGCCAGGAACGTGAAACCGATCGTATCGAACGCCGTTACGGAATTGCCTGCCTGCGTGATCAACAGCCACGTCGCGATGGTCGACAACGTGACGGAGACCGGGAACAGCAAATTCATAGAGCGCCGGCAAAAATACGTTTTGAGGTAGGTCAGGTGCGCGGGAAGAAATTCTTCCGTCAGGTTCGGCACGCCGAGATAAACGTTCAACTTGGCGCTGATGCGCATGACCCAAAGAATGACGAAGGTCCACAAACCGACTTCGTTCGGCTGACCCGCAAGCATCACGGCCAGGATGGCGACCGTCAGAAGAATCGCCGCTTCGTGGTAGATCAGCGTTTCAACGGCCGGCAAAAGTCCCGCACGTCCACGGACGCGGCGCGGAGCCTCGGTGGTGCGGGGACCCGTCACCACTCCGGTCAGGAAGCTCATCTCATGCCAGCCCCAGACCAGGAGCGCGGCTAGAAACGCGATGTAGGCGGCGGCCGGCGAGGTGTCGCCGGCCGTCTGCCAAAGTGTGACCAGCGCACCCAGGCCAACCACCGTTGCCACGGTCATTGACCAGCGCACTGTCGTCCGCGGCAGCCCGACGAGCCACAGCACCGCACCGGTGAGGAACCACCAGGCGAATAGAACGAAGAGAACAGGCAAGCCATACTGCAACAATGAAAGGCCCTCGAGCACGACGGTTACCAGATGGGTTCGAGCCGGATCTGCTGCGGGAGCGGATTGTCCCGCGCCTTTAACAGATAGAGGCTTGCAAATGTCGTGACGGCGGAAGCGCCGAGGCCGAAGCGGCGCAGGCGGGCGGCGATCCCCGTCTTGCCCTCGATTGCGCCGAGCTTGTCATTAATGACGCGCAGTTTCTCGAGACCCTTCAGGAATTTCGGATTGTCGATATCGAGTTCGACCGGGAATACCTGACGCGCAATTTCCGACGTGAGGCGGAAAACCTGCATGTCGTACTCGGTCGGGTCAATGCCGATCGCCTTGTGGAACTCCGGACGGGCGTGGTCGCGAACGTACATAGTGGAGTAAACCGCGAGCACGAAAAAGCGCACCCAGAGCTTGTTCACGCCTTCGAGCAGATGCGGATTGGCGCGCATCAACAGGGCGAACGCCTCTCCGTGGCGGAACTCGTCGTTGCACCACTTTTCGAACCACTTGAAGATCGGGTGGAAGCGCTTGTCGGGATGCCGCTCAAGGTGGCGGAAAATGGTGATGTAGCGGGCGTAGCCAATCTTCTCCGACAGGTATGTGGCGTAGAAGATGAACTTCGGCCGGAAGAAGGTGTACTTCTTCGCCTTTGTGAGGAACCCAAGGTCGATGCCGATGTCGAAATCGCGCAGTGTATCGTTGATGAACCCGGCGTGGCGGGCTTCATCACGGCTCATGAACTTGAACAGCTCCACGAGGTCCTTGTTCTTGCCGCGCTTCTTCATTTCCGCGTAGAGAACGCAACCGGAAAACTCCGACGTCAGGGAGCTGACGAGGAAATCGATGAACTCCTTGCGCAAGCCTTCCGGCAATGCATTGAGATCGAAATCGTCCCAGGCTTCGGTGCGGCGGAAATGCCCACGATTTGTGTCGGCCTTCATCTCGGCGAGCAGCGCATCCCACTCGACGCGCAGTGACGACACATCGATGCGATCGAGTTCGTCAAAGTCGGTCGTGTAAAAGCGCGGGCTAAGCAGGGTTTCGCTGGCGGCGGCGGCCGTCGTTTCATTGGGCGCGCGGGCGAATGTTTCGATGGTCATAGTTTTCTCCCCGAAGAAAAACTCACTTCGTAGAGTTCGGTGAACTCGAGGCGGGCTGAAATCTTGGTCATCAGGCGTTCGATCGGCGACGCACGCGTCACCGTTGCCTTGCGTTGCAAGACAACCTTTTCGCCGTAGGGAACGCGAATGGGATCGCCGTGAACCTGGACCTCGTCGCCGGCTTCCACCGGCGTCGTGCCGTGCAAGTCGACATGCGCATGCAGACTTTCAAACGTATTTTCAATTTCAATCGTGCAGTTCACCACCTCAGGCGGTGGGCCTCGAAAAACTGACAGCATCATGGTGTCGTACTCCCCATGGCGAGAAATTGTTCGAAGGATTTTCTGTTCATCGCTCCGAACGCGTTCAACATGACGACCTCGCCAGTCGCCAAGTCGGTCAGGCTTAAAGTGTCGTCGGCGTGCAGGGCCAAGCGGAACGGCACGTCGGCAGTGGTTCCGAGTACGGTGCGGTCGCGAGCCATGCTACGCATGACGACGCGGACAAATCCGTCGTGACCCGGTTTTAGTGCGGCAAGTTCCGTGTTGAGGCGGGCATCAACGACGCCCACCGATCCATCAGGCAGGTCCTTGAAAAAGAGTTCGCGCGATTGAGTGATTGGCGCGTACTCCACGCGTGTGGCGCCGAAATCCCAAAGCTTGGCCGACAGGGCGAAGAGGATCGACATGCCGATCAGAGCAGCTGCTGCAATCAGCACGCTTCTGGGAAAGGGTTTTACGTCGATGGCTTCTTCGTGCACGAGGCTACTCCTTTAGTTTCTCATCCTTCAGTTTTTCAGGCCACAGCGGTGGCCGCGCCACGAGGCGCCGACACCGGTTCCGCGGGACGAGTGGCCGCCGTGGGTCGTGTCGCTTTCTCCGGAGATCCGACAGCCGCATGCAGCGACCGCGATAGGAGTGCAGCAACGTTCTGAGCGTCCGGCACCGACCGCAACTGCGGCTGCGGTTTGCGCAGATGCCAGGGGCGTGTGTTCGGCCACAGGTGAAGATATGTCAGCTTACCGAGGCTGTCGACACCGAGCGCGATATCACCCGAGCCGTCAGACCGGAGGGCGACATCGGCGCTTTGGATTGCCTTGAACGGGATGTTGACTGTTATCGGCAACGCCACGCCGAACCGCATCATTACACGCCGGCTCGTGATCGAGTAAATCGTCGTGCGAGCGATGAAACGGGCGAGCAGGGCGAGGATCGCCAAGGCGGCCGCGGCCATTCCGGCGAGCGGAATGCTGTCGACGGCGATCTGCGAAAGCGTGTGCCCGTCGTAGAGGCCAGCGAGCAACCGCCAAGACATGAGCGCGGCGAAGTAGACCGCGACCAGATCGATGTGTAGCACCCGGCGGGCGACCGACGGAGCCGAAGGCGAACCCTGCCAAAGAAGCTGTTCGCCCTCCGGCAGGTTCGCGGGCAGCCCGGGAATGGGCTCGAAATCGAAATCGTCACTCACAGCAGCGGCTCCGAACGCGAAGGCTCAGAATAGAGTGTGCCGGCGCCGTAGTAGGCTGTCACCTTTTCTTCTTCGAGCCGGGTGATCTGATCGGGATTTTTCAGAGCCGGAACGTTGCCGAACTGCGAACCCATCAACGCCTTGACTTTGACCGTGCCGCGGCGGTTGTCGAGCGTGAGGAAAGTCATCGGAACGATGATCGAGCGTCCGGGCTTGCCGCCGGCGGCGTTCAGCTCGGCTTCAAGATAACGGATCAGGATTTCCGAACGATCGATCCAGACGTCTTTGATTGTGCCAACTGCAACGCCATTGGCGCCGACCAGCGCAAAGCCGCGGGGATCGTTGTCGTTGACGTTAATGTCGAACGCCGGCGCTACGCGGAAGGGCACAATTTTCAACGCACCGGAGACCATCAGATCTGGCACGTCGGCTCGCATTGCGTAGGCACCTGGACCAATCTCTGCCAAAAGCGGATCACCGTTGGGTTCGATCGGCGCCCCCGGCCAAACGGCCATCTTGGTGCCGTTGGGCATCCGAGTATCGATGCGATCATCGTTCGGCACCGAAATTTCGGAACCGTCGGCCATTTTGAACACCTTCGCCTCGGGAATAAAGAAGTCGTCGCCGGGCTTGAGCGTGTCGGATGGCTCGGAGAAAAGCGGATAGCCCTCACGACGGGTTTCGCGTTGAAGATAGATCACGAGCCCGATGAAGAAGATAAAGAACACATACAGCGTGACCTGAGCGACATCGAAGATGCCAAAGATTTCACCTTTCATATTCCACCTCCATAAAGACCAACAGCTAACCGGGGAAATCGGCGAGGCCGAAATTCCCGGAGATACGAGACTTGTTCATCCTCTCCTGCCCGACGAGCGGGCCAATCGCGATCAACGTGGCAAAAAGCAGGACGATTTCGATGTGATAGACCGTTGTGTAACCGACGGCGCCTCCCGATAGCCCCTCACCCAGGCGACCCGTGGCGGCCAGATTGCCGACGACGTCGCGGATGATGCCGCCCAGGGCAATGGCGCAACCGGCGGCGCTTGCTTGCACGGCACCCCAGACACCCAAGGCCAAGCCGTTGCGGCTACCGCGCGACATGTTCATCGCCGCGGTGAGCGTGCCGACCGAAAAGAGACCGCTGCCGACGCCGATCATGAGCGTGCCAAAGCGAAAGACGTGGACGGATTCCAGCGAGGCCGAGAGGATGACCGCTGGAAACGCCGCCAATCCAGCCAGGATGCCGAGTGCCGCCAAACGGAAGGGATCAACTCCCGACGTCAACGCGCGGGCCGCCAAGATAAAGCCGATCAAGGTGCCCCCGGCAAGTATCCCGGTCAGCGCGGTGGTCTGGCCGACCGACAGATGCAGAATTTCGCCGCCATAAGGTTCAAGCAGGATGTCCTGCATACTGAACGCGGCGGTGCCAAGGCCGATCGCGACCAGCAGGCGAGGCCACGGACCATCGCTGGCCAGGGCCCGCCAGGATTCCAGAAATCCCGGGTCGCCGGCTTGCTGTCCGCGCGTTTGCGCCGGGTTGCGTGCTTCCTGTTTCCAAAGAGCAATCACGTTGAAGATCATGGTTGCGGCGGCGGCGCCCTGGACGACCTGGATCAGGCGCAACTGGCTGAAGCTCGACAGCAGCCAGCCGAAGACAAGGGAGCTTGCCACCATTCCGGCAAGCAACATGACATAGAGGAAGGCCACGACCCGAGGCCGCGACTGCGGAGGCGCGATATCGGTCGCAAGCGCGAGGCCGGCGGTCTGCGTGGTGTGCAGTCCGGCGCCAACGAGCAGGAACGCCAGACTTGCAGCGAGATAGCCGATCCAAAGCGGGCCGGTCGTATCGCCAGACAGCACGAGCAGCGCAAACGGCATGATGGCCAAGCCACCGAACTGCAGCAGCGAACCGAACCAGATAAACGGCGCCCTCTTCCATCCCAGCGCCGACTTGTGCGTGTCGGACTTGAAGCCGATCAGGGCGCGCAGGGGAGCAAAGAGCAATGGCAGCGATACAGCGATTGCGACGACGGCTGTCGGGACGCCCAATTCAACGATCATCACCCGATTGAGGGTGCCGTTGAGAAGCACCAGCGCCATCGCGACCGAGACTTGGAAAAGCGAAAGCCGCAGCAAACGGCCAAGCGGCAACTCCGCCGTCACCGCATCGGCGAACGGCAGGAACCGTGGGCTGATATTCACCCACACATTGGCCAGCTTGTCGCCCAGTTGGCTCATGCTTTTACGAGCTCGATCGCAGAGGAGACGTAGAAGCCGCTGTCAACGCGGAAAGCGTGTCCTTCGCGGAACGTCGAAAGTGCCGGCTCTGCCGCGATATGCCGGCGGAGTTCGCCGGCATCAACCGGCTCGATGGCCGGGGCTCGGTCTTGCCTGGGGAAGAAGCGGCCGACCGCATGCATCAACGTCAGAGCCGGCGTTCGGGGAGCATAGGTAAAGATGATACCCCGCTCGACGTTCGCAGAAAGCCTTCCAAGCATGGCAACCATGTCGGACGACCGGTAGTGAATGAGCGAATCCATCGCAACGGCGTAGTCGAAGCGGCCGAGCGCCGGATCGAGCATGTCGCCAACATGGAACTGGATGGAGCCGTACCCGTGTTGCGGGGGCAGCTCAGCGTGCATTTTTTGTGTTCGCTCATCAGCGAGTGCGACGAGTGTCTCGGCCAGATCAACGGCCACGACATTCGCGCCCCGGCGCGCCGCCTCGAACGACAGCGCACCCGTGCCGCAACCGGCATCAAGCACGCGCTTGCCGGTCAAGTCGGCGGGCAACCAATCGAGCAGCGTGGCCCGCATCTGATCGCGCCCGGCGCGGACGGTACGGCGAATGCCGCTGACCGGCGCGTCCGACGTCAGGCGGGCCCATGTTTCCGACGCCGTGCGGTCGAAATAAGTCTGCAGTTCGCTGCGGCGCTGGCGATAAGAGAGCGTGTGCATCAGTCGTACCCCAGAAAGTCGAAGATATCGCGATCCTTCATCGGACGCGCGTCGAGCGGCACCGTACCGGCCCACAAGGTTGCCGCGAGCCGCATGTATTCCTGCTGCACGGCTTCGAGCTCCGGTGACGGTTCCATTTCGAACAGCGTCGATTTCTTCAGTCGCGATCGGCGGATGACGTCGAGATCAGGGAAGTGGGCAAGGCGTGTAAGACCGACAGCATCGTTGAAGCGGTCGATTTGGTCGGTTTCTTTCGACCGATTGGCGATGACGCCGCCGATGCGAACGCCATAATTTTTGGCCTTCGCCTGGATCGCGGAGGCGATGCGGTTCATGGCGAAGATGCTGTCAAAGTCATTGGCGCAAACGATCAGCCCGCGCTCTGCATGCTGGAGGGGCGAAGCGAAACCGCCGCACACGACATCGCCCAGGACGTCGAAGATGACGACATCGGTTTCGTCCAACAGGTGATGCTCCTTCAGGAGCTTCACGGTCTGGCCGACGACATAGCCGCCGCAGCCGGTTCCGGCCGGCGGGCCACCGGCTTCGACGCACAGGACGCCGTTGTAGCCTTCATAGACGAAGTCTTCGACGCGCAGTTCTTCGGTGTGAAAGTTCACCTGCTCGAGCACGTCGATGACGGTCGGCACCAGCGCTTTCGTCAGCGTGAACGTCGAGTCGTGCTTGGGATCGCAGCCGATCTGCAGGACGCGCTTGCCGAGCTTGGAGAAAGCAGCCGACAAATTCGAAGACGTCGTGCTCTTGCCGATGCCTCCCTTGCCGTAAACCGCGAACACCTTCGCCGTCGTGGGGATTGCCATGCGCGGATCCATATGGACCTGCACGCTACCTTCCCCGTCGCCGGTGCGACCCCGCTCTTTGAGCGCGGCACTTTTGAAAATTGTAGCCGTCATGCGGCAACCTCCACTCCGACGCCTTCGAGACGGTCCTCGAGATCAGCGCCTGCATTCCTCAAGGCTTCGAGAACACCGGGTTCCGGTGTCCAGTAGTTGCGTTCGTGTGCTTCCAGAAGGCGATTTGCGACCTTGGCGGACGCCGTCGGGTTCAAAGCCGCGAGGCGTTCGCGCATGGCTGGATCGAGAACGAATGTTTCCGTGATCTGGTGATAGACCCACGGTGCGACCTGACCTGTGGTGGCCGACCAGCCGAGGGTGTTGGTGACCTGGGCTTCGATCTGGCGCACGCCCTCGTAACCGTGCTTCAGCATGCCCTCGTACCATTTCGGATTGAGGGTCCGCGTGCGGGTTTCGAGGGCGACCTGCTCGGACAGCGAGCGGACGAGACCTTCGCCGCGCGTCTGATCGCCGATGTAAACCGGGACGTCGTTGCCGCTCGCACGCTTCACGGCCCGGCTGATGCCGCCGAGCGTGTCGAAATAGTGATCGATGGTCGTAATACCGACCTCGACCGACTCCAAATTCTGGTAGGCGAGCTTGACGTTCGACAGCACGCTTTCAAGCAGGGCCGACTGTTGTTCGGGCTTGCCCGAACGGCCGTAGGCGAAGCTCTTGCGGCGGGAATAGGTCTCGGCCAATTCGTCCCCGTCCTGCCAGGTGCCTTCCTCGATCAGCTGGTTGACGTTGGCTCCGTAGGCGCCGTCGGCATTCGAAAAAACGCGCAGCGCCGCGGTTTCCATGCCGACGCCCTGCGCCTGCATGTAGGCGAGCGCATGAGCACGGACATAGTTCATCTCAGCGGGTTCATCCGCGTTTGCCGCAAGCCAGGCGGCTTCGGCCAGCAGTTTGGTTTGCAGCGGCAGGAGATCGCGGAAGATCCCCGACAGCGTGACAACCACGTCGATGCGCGGGCGAGCGAGTTCGGCAAGCGGAATCAAATCGGCACCACAGAGCCGGCCATAACTGTCGAAGCGCGGCTTTGTGCCCATGAGGGCCAGCGCTTGGGCAATTGGACCGCCTTCGGTCTTCAGATTGTCCGTGCCCCACAGCACCAGAGCCACCGATTCCGGCAGCGGGTGGCCATCGAGGCGGTAGCGTTCGAGCAGCCGATTGGTCTGGCGCTCGCCGTCGAGCATGGCGAAAGCGCTCGGGATGCGGAACGGATCGAACCCATGCAGGTTGCGGCCGGTGGGCAGAATTGCAGGCGTGCGTATCAAATCACCGGATGGGGCGGGACGGACGAAGCGACCATCCAGGGCATGCACCAGAGCGCCGAGTTCGTGCTCTTCGGACAAAAGCCGATTGAGTTCCGACATGGCGCGAGCGGCTTCGAGCGCTTCGGGGCTCTTATCCCGGGTGGTGCGGATCAGCGCGTCTTCCGGCCGGGCACCAGCGACGATTGCTTCGAGGGTGGCATCCTGCGCCTTGTAGCCGGGGCGGGCCTCGGCGGCGGCCTTCATGAGGTCGAGACGTTCGCCAGCGGTCATCGGCTCGCCGATGACATGCAGGCCGTTGGGGATCAGCGTGTATTCGAGTTCGAGGATTGCAGTCCACAACTTGATGACATGGGCCTGGGCGTCTTCGGGCCGCCACTCAGGCTCGGCTGACGCAAGTTCGACCTGTGCCGCCTGCGCCTGGATAACCGGCAGCAATTGTTCGCGTTCGGTCACAGCTTCGGGGTCAAGCCCACGCCAGTGCTCGACGGATGCCTTGAGATCGAGAAGACCGCGGTAAAGGCCGGCTGCCGAAATGGGCGGCGTCAGGTAGCTGATCAAGGTTGCGGCTGAGCGGCGCTTGGCGATCGTGCCTTCCGACGGATTGTTGGCAGCGTAGAGGTAGAAATTGGGCAAGTCGCTGATGAGCCGATCGGACCATGACGATCCGGACAATCCCGCCTGCTTACCGGGCATGAATTCGAGCGCCCCGTGCGTGCCGTAGTGGAGGACGGCATGGGCGCCGAATTCATCGCGCAGATAGCGGTAGAAGGCAGCGAAGGCATGCGTCGGCGCGAAGCCTTTTTCGAACAGCAGCCGCATCGGGTCGCCTTCGTAACCGAAGGCCGGTTGGATCGCGACGAGGATGTTGCCATACTGGGCGCCGAGCACGAAGATCGATTGGCCGTCGCTCTGCGCCCGGCCGGGAGCAGCGCCCCACTGGTTTTCGATTTCTTTCAGCCACTTCTGCCGGCGAACGTGGGTATCGGCCGGCATTTTTGCGACGACGTTCGCGGTCGTCCCGTGGATCGCCGCATTGCCGGTGATGATCTCGTTGCGCAGCGCGTCGATGCTCGCTGGCAGGTTCACCGTATAACCGGCCTCCTGCAGTGCCTTTAGCGTATTATAGAGCGAGGCGAACACCGACAGGAACGCCGCGCTTCCGACGGCTCCGCTATTGGGCGGGAAATTGAACAGGACGATCGCCAATTTGCGCTCGGCCCGCTGACTGCGACGCAGGGCCACCAGTCGTGCAACGCGGGCTGCCAACATTTCAGCACGGTCGATGCAGACGTGCATGTTGCGTTCGGCATCGCCCTTCGTGAAGACGCAGCGGCGCTCGCAGCCCGTGCAGGCTTCACCTGTTCCGTCCGAACGACCGCCGAACACCATCGGCCCCGTCGATCCGTCGAGTTCGGGAATGGCCACCATGATGGTCTGTTCGATCGGCATCAAGCCGCGCTCCGAGGCGCCCCATTGTTCCAGAGACTGGAACTCGACCGCATGCGCGGCGATATAGGGCACATCGAGACCAGCCAGCATTTCTTCAGCGGCCTTGGCATCGTTGTAGGCCGGGCCGCCGACGAGCGAGAAGCCGGTCAGCGATACCACGGCATCAACCGTCGACCGACCGTTTTGCTGGAAGAACTTTTCCACCGCCGGGCGCACATCAAGTCCTGTGGCGAAGGCGGGCACGACGTCGAGCCCGCGCGCTTCGAGCGCCGCCAGGACGCCGTCATAGTGGGCCGTATTTCCGGCCAGCAGATAGGACCGCATGACCAACACGCCGACGCGGCCGTGCGTGCCCTTCACGGGCAAATCGGAGAGCTTCTCCGTCATGCGCTGCGGCAGCGCCGGATGATAGAGCCCGACGTCGGGATAGACCATCGGCGGCTGTGATTTGATCGTGCCGCGCAGCATTTTACGTGGACCGTCGGCGTAGCGATCCACGAGATAGCGGACCATGTTGACGACGTTTTCTTCCGAGCCCGCGAGCCAGTATTGCAGTGTCAGGAAATAGGCGCGCACGTCTTGCGCGGGGCCGGGGATGAACCGCAGGATCTTCGGGATCCGGCGCAGCATCGCCATTTGCGATTCACCCGACGACTGCTTCTTGTCCTTGGAACCGCCGCGCAGCCGCTTCAGCAGCGCCATAGCGCCACCCGGCTCACCGTTCATCGAGAAGCTGCCGAGCCGCGTCAGCTTGATGACTTCGCCAGCCGACAAGCAGCCGATCATCGCATCGCAGTGATCGCGGCGGGCCTGCAGATCGGGAAGCACGGCACGGATATGGTCTTCCATGAACAGCATATTGGCGAAGATGATGTCGCCCTTGGCGATATCGTCTTTGCAGCGTTGCAGCGACGCGGGATCGAGTTCCCAATCGGCAGCGGCATGCAGGCAGATCTTGATGCCTGGTATCGAGCGCACCAGATCACGCCGCGCGCGATCGACCGCGGCAGCCAGATGGCTGTCCATGGTCACGATCACCACCCGGATCTGGTCCGGATCAGCGGCTGTAATGGGCCTTTGCATCATACAGGGTCTCGATCGTTATGTTCTTAATTCCCCGATCCGCGGCGTAGCGTTCGGTATTGCGACGTGCCTTGCCCCGCACAAAGAACGGGATTTTGCGAAGTTCCTGCTCCGCTTCCGTGGCCCAGCCGCCAACCTCGTCGGCCGCGGCAACGGCGGGCCGTTCCAGAACAACGGTATCTGTCGATCCGGGCGTGGCGAGAGGTGCCGGGGTTGTGGCGGCAATTTCGGCCGCGATGTCATCCGCGCCGCTTTGGGCTTCGCGCGCTCCGCCGTGGCCACCTAGATGCGAGGGTCCGGCGCCATCGTGGAATTCGAAATCGTCGCGGAACATCTGCAGCAGGTGTTCCTCAAGGCCCATCATGAGTGGGTGCACCCATGTGTCGAACAGCACATTGGCGCCTTCGAAGCCCATCTGCGGTGCATAGCGCGCCGGGAAATCCTGGACGTGGATGGGAGCGGAGATCACGGCGCAGGGCACGCCGAGACGCTTGGCGATGTGGCGCTCCATCTGCGTGCCGAGCACCAGTTCGGGGTGCAGTTCGCGCACCGCCTGCTCGACTTCGAGATAGTCGTCGGTGATGAGGGCCTCGACGCCGTACTGAACCGCTGCTTGCCGAACATCGCGGGCGAACTCTCGCGAATAGGTGCCCAAACCGACAACTTTGAAGCCCAGTTCGATGCTGGCAACGCGCGCGGCAGCCATGGCATGAGTGGCATCGCCGAAAATGAAAACGCGCTTGCCGGTAAGGTAGGTGGAATCGATGCTGCGCGAATACCAAGGTAAGCGCGAACGTTCACTGGCGAGGTACGTCTGGCTGTCGATACCGGCGAGGTCGCAGACTTCCTTGACGAAGTCGCGTGTGGCCGTGACGCCGATGGGGATCGTCGTCGTGAACGGCTGACCGAAGGTGCGCTTCAACCAGTTGGCCGCGTTCTGAGCCACTTCCGGATAGAGCACCACGTTGAAATCCGCGTCCGGCAGGCGGGTGAGGTCGCCGGGGCGGGCGCCCTGCGGGGCGACGACATTGACGTCGATCTTGAGGTCGGCGAGCAACCGCTGGATTTCCGTGACATCATCGCGATGGCGAAAGCCGAGCGAAGTTGGGCCCAGGATATTGCAGCGTGCGCGGTCGCCGGCGGCTCGCGCGGGCCGCGCCGCACCAGGGGCTGGGGCGCGCGTGCCTGCAAATGCTCGCACGAGTTGATAGAATGTTTCCGCAGCGCCCCAATTTTCTTTTTTCTGATACGCCGGGAGTTCAAGCGGAATGACGGGGCAGTCGAGGCCGAGAGCCTTGGCGAGCCCGCCCGGATCGTCCTGAATCAGTTCGGCTGTGCACGAGGCGCCGACGATCATCGCTTCAGGCCGGAAGCGCTCATAAGCCGCCAGAGCAGACGACTTGAAGAGTTCCGCCGTGTCGCTGCCGAGATCGCGCGCCTGGAAGGTCGTGTAGGTGACCGGGGGGCGCACATTGTTTCGCTCGATCATCGTAAACAGAAGATCGGCATAGGTGTCGCCCTGCGGCGCATGCAGAACGTAATGCAGTCCTTGCATGGAGTTGGCGATGCGCATGGCGCCGATATGCGGGGGGCCTTCATAGGTCCAAACGGTCAATTGCATGGCCTCAGACCTCCAACCGCGTGCGCCGCAAGAGCGGACGCGTGAAGAGTTCTGCCAGGTCGCCTGCCTGCTCGAAGCCCTGGACGGGCGTGAACAGAAGCTCGATCGACCACTTGGTGGTGAAGCCTTCCGCTTCGAGCGGATTGGCCAGCCCCAGTCCGCAGACGATCAGATCCGGCTTGGCCTCGCGACAGCGATCGAGCTGACGCTCCACATCCTGGCCTTCGCTAACCAGCGTTTCGGATGGGAGCTTGTCGAGATCGAGGGCCATCTGCTGGCGATTGAGATAGGGCGTGCCGACTTCAACCGGGAACATGCCAAGCTCTTCGTGCAGGAAGCGCGCGAGCGGAATTTCGAGCTGACTGTCGGGGAAGAAAAACACGCGCTTGCCCGATAACCGGAATTTGTGCGCGTCGAGGGCTTTGCGGGCGCGAGCGGCGGCGGGGGCGATTACCTCGTCGAAGCGGTCGCGGGGAATGTTCCAAAGTTCGGCGGCCGTTGCGAGCCAGGCGGTAGTACCTTCAACGCCGTAGGGGAATTGAGCCGTCAAAATTTCGCAGCCGCGTTCTTGCAGGCGCGCGGCGGTGTCGGTCAGGAAGGGTTGAGCCAGCAGAACGCGGGTCCCCGGACCGACAGCGGGAAGATCGCCGGATTTGCGCGGCGGGAGGAAGGAGACATCGTCGATGCCTAATTCGGCGAAGATCCGTCCGAATTGATCTTCCACGATGTCGGCGAGCGCTCCCGCAACCAGAAGGCGCGGCGTGCTGCTTTCGCAGGACGGCAACTCGGGCACAAGAGCAGCAAGACAGGCATCTTCGCCCTGGGTAAAGGTCGTTTCGATACCGCTGCCGGAGTAATTGAGAATACGAACACGCGGCGTATGTTGGACAGACAGCCGCTCTGCCGCGCGCGACAAATCGAGCTTGATCACTTCCGACGGACAGGAGCCGACAAGAAATAGCATCCGGATATCCGGGCGGCGCTCAAGCAGCCGACCGACGACGCGATCGAGTTCCTCGTTGGCGTCGGCCAGCCCTGCAAGATCGCGTTCATCGAGAATGGCGGTGGCGAAGCGCGGTTCGGCAAAGATCATAACGCCTGCGGCCGACTGTATGAGATGAGCGCACGTGCGCGATCCAACGACCAGGAAGAACGCATCCTGGATCTTACGGTGCAGCCAGATGATGCCGGTCAATCCACAGAAAACTTCGCGCTGGCCGCGCTGGCGCAGAACGGGGCGCTCGCTGGACGCGCAGGCTTCTTTTGGCAACGCCTTGGCTGTGGCGAGTACACTTGTCATTACGCCGCCTCCAGGCCGGATGCGGGCTCGGACGACGTTGCGCTTTGCAACCGCGCGGCGCGGAGCTTGAGAATGAATTGGGCGGCGTTGACGACGTAGGTGGCGTAGGCGGCGAGCGCCAGGAACATTTGCCCCTCGACGCTGAGGGCGCCGGTCAAGACGGCGTAAAGGTAGGCGGTGTGCAGAGCCAGCACGAGCATGCTGACCACGTCTTCCCAGAAAAACGCCGGTGCAAAGAGATAGCGGCCGAAGACGTCTTTCTCCCAGATCGAGCCCGTCACCATGATGGTGTAGAGCACGAAGGTCTTAACCACGACGGAGACGGTGGCCGCGCTCTCGCCTTCGCCAGTCAGCAGAAAGCGCACGACGAGCCACAGACTGACTAGAAAGACGAGGAATTGAAGCGGCGCCAGAACGCCCTGAACAAGCGTCCAAGGCGAGGCATCACGGCGGCGGCGCTGCTCGGCCGTGTAAAGCGGTCGAATGGCCTGGTCGGTGGTCTGTGCCGTGCCCTTCACGATAATCGCGCGCCCCATGCTGGTGCAGTGAAGCTGCGACCAAGCGTCCAGAGACTACGTCCGCCCTGAAAGAAATGTCAACCTAAGTTGACGTAATTTTTGCTTTACATTTTTCTGTCCAGGGTCTTTGAATGATCAAAGTTCGTGATGGTGCTCGTGGCCGGGGAACGCTCAGATCCCGATAGATCTTTGCAACTGGTCCAAAAGTTTAAACGAGAGCGGGGCCATTCTCGAACGGCCGTAGTGGGTTAGAGCACCGGGTTGGGTGTTCATATGGCCAAGACGGGAGGAGCACGCTCAATGCCCGGGTCGCGGCAGCTCATTGAAGCATTCAGCGAATGGCAGTCCTGCGAGGACGCGCCAGCGTATTCGTCATCCGGCGGCGTCGCGCCGGCGCCGCAAGAGTTCAATCGCGCCATGCTTGGCCGAACCATCGAGGCGGAAGTCATTCCGCGTCTGATGCTCGTTCATCGTGGACTTGCGCACGGAGAACTGGCGGGCACTCCCGGGATGGAGTTGTCGCTGCATATCTCTTCCGAAGATGTCGCCGAGCTGGCGCGGATCGTCATTGAGCATGAGACCGAGGTGGCCTGCTCCTACGTCGATGCGCTGCGCAATCAAGGTGTGCCCGTCGAGGCCATTTTCGTGGAACTGATGGCACCGACGGCTCGTTTGCTCGGTGAAATGTGGAAAGCGGATCTGTGCTGTTTCACCGATGTGACGATCGGAATGGCGCGGATTCAGCAAATCGTTCATCAGCTCAGCCCCGAATTCGAGAAAGAGACGGCGATGGCCTTCGATGGCCGGCGCATTCTGCTTATGACAATGCCCGGGGAGCAGCACACACTCGGCCTCATGCTGATCGAGGAATATTTCCGGCGCGCCGGCTGGGACTGTTCCAGCGGGGCGCCGAAAGACGCGCGGGACATGGCTCGGCGGGTCCGCGCTCAGCACTTCGACGTCGTGGGCATTTCGGTCGCCTGGGGGGCGTTGCTCGACGGAATATCCACTGCAATCCAAGGCATCCGGAAGGCTTCGTTGAACAAATCAATCGTCGTTCTCGTCGGCGGCAGCATATTTCTCGACAATCCCGAGTTGGTGTCTCGAGTCGGCGCCGACGGCACGGCTGTAAGCGGGCGTCATGCTGTCATGCAGCTGCGCAGTCTGCTCGGTGCTAAAGTCACAAGTGGCTAATCAGATAGCATCGGGCAAAGGTTGCGGTATCGGTATGGAAATTCGAGTGCCGTCCAAACGCGTCGAGCCGTTCAGAGCCCCCAAAAGGCATCTGGGCGACATCGACGCGGATTCGGCTGCAAGATTACTGACCGCCGCAGCCGACATCGCACTTGTGATCGACAATAAAGGCGTCATCCGCGACGTTGCACTTGGCAGCGAAGAATTATTGCGCGACGGCTGTGCCAACTGGATCGGGCAGCGCTGGATCGATACGGTCGCCGAAGACAGCAAGAATAAAATCGAGGATCTGCTCCGCGATACGGTCGTTTCTTCCGCCGTCACATGGCGGCAGGTCAACCATCCCGTCGGACGCAGCGGCGAAATTCCGATCCGCTATTCCGCCATTCCTCTTGGCCAGTCTGGCAAAATCGTCGCGATCGGACGAGATCTGCGCGCGCTTGCAGCGATGCAACAGCGTCTCGTCGACACGCAGCAGACGATGGAGCGCGAGTATACGCGGCTGCGTCACGCCGAGACGCGGTATCGCCTCCTGTTCCAGATCTCCTCGGAAGCGGTGTTGATTGTCGACGCTGCAAACAACCGGATCGCTGAGTCCAACCCGGCAGCCTCGAAGCTGCTGGGCCGGTCGACGCGGCGGCTTGCCGGGCGTCCGCTGCACGAGCTTTTCGACAGCGATGGGCAGCGGAAAGTTCAGACTTTCCTCGCCGCCCTGCGGACCAGCGGCCAGGCGGACGACATCATCGTGCGTCTCGACGAGGCGAAGCTCGATCTGAGCGTCTCGGCCTCATTGTTCCGCCAGGAAAACGCCGCCAACATTCTCATTCGCCTGACGCCGACCTCGGCAAACGCCGGCGCCTGGATGAAATCCCGGTCGAGTCTGTTCGACGTCGTGCAAAAGCTACCGGATGGGTTTGTCGTCACGGATCCGGATCGCCGCATTCTGACAGCGAATGCAGCGTTTATCGAGTTGACGCAGCTGGCCACCGAGGAACAGCTTCGCGGCGAGCTGGTCGATCGTTGGATCGGGCGGCACCCCATCGACATGTCGGTGCTCGGCAAAAACCTGAAAGAACGCGGCGAAATCCGGAATTTTTCGACCGTGGTTCGTGGCGAGTACGGCTCGGCGGAAGATGTCGAAGTCTCGGCGGTGTCGGTGTCGGGGTCAGAGCAGCCCTGTCTCGGCATGACCCTAAGACGGGTAACGCGGCGGCCCGATACCACCATCAACGGCCGACGCGCGCTGCCGCGCTCTGTCGAGCAATTGACCGAACTCGTCGGCCGCGTGCCGCTGAAAGAACTGGTTCGCGAATCCACCGATATGATCGAGCGGCTATGCATCGAGGCAGCGCTCGAACTGACGGACGACAATCGCGCGTCGGCCGCCGAAATGCTGGGGCTCAGCCGGCAGGGGCTCTATTCAAAGCTGCGGCGCCACGGCATGGGCGATCTCGATGGCGAGCGCGACGAGTAAACTGCCGCCGGCATCGGCGTAGCAATTTTTTGACAGCGCAAAGTGTAATCCTGAATTGACACTTTTGAATCGCCGCATTAGCTTTGCTTTATGGCAATGCCTGCGCTCACAGTATCGCGTCTCGACCCCGCTGCGGTGCTCGAGTTATTGAAACCCATCACGTGGTTTCCGCCGATGTGGGCCCTTGCCTGCGGCGTGGTTTCATCTGGCTTCGATGGCTCGATCGATCGACTTCCGCTGGTGGTCGTCGGCGTTCTGCTCGCCGGTCCGCTGGTTTGCGGCACATCGCAAGCCGTGAACGACTGGTTTGACCGCCATGTCGATGCGATCAATGAACCCAACCGGCCGATCCCTTCCGGTCGCATTCCCGGTCAGATGGGGCTCGTCATCGCCATCGTCTGGACGATCCTGTCGCTTGCCGTTTCGACATTCCTCGGACTTTGGGGGTTCGTTGCCACGTGCGTCGGCCTTGCGCTCGCATGGGCCTACAGCATGCCGCCGGTTCGACTGAAAAAGAATGGCTGGTTCGGCAACGCCGCCGTCGGCGCCTGTTATGAGGGACTACCCTGGTTCACCGGCGCGCTAGTGATGTCGTCCGCCCTTCCCAGCACGCAGGTCTTGGCAATGGCTGCGCTCTACAGCATCGGGGCGCACGGCATCATGACCCTCAATGACTTCAAGTCGATCGATGGGGACCGACAGCTCGGCATCCGGTCTCTACCGGTTCAACTCGGGCCCGATCGTGCAGCGCGTCTGGCATGCATCGTGATGGCGCTGCCGCAATTCTTCGTCGTTCTCTTGCTTGTGCATTGGGATCATATGATATCCGCCGCGCTCATCGGCCTGGTGCTGCTGGCCCAGATTGGACTGATGTCAATTTTGGTCCGTGACCCGCGCGGACGCGCACCTTGGTACAATGCCACCGGCATCTCCTTGTACGTGACCGGCATGATGATCGCGGCCGTCGCCATTCGCCCAGAACTCGGTGTTCTTTCATGAACCAGGCGCCTCCCCTCGGCTGGATCGGCATCATTCGTCTCGGTTTCGTGCAAACGGCACTGGGCTCCATCGTCGTCCTCACCACCTCCACGATCAACCGCGTGATGGTCGTTGAACTGGCCCTGGCTGCCGCAATTCCAGGTGCGCTGGTTGCTTGGCACTATGCGTTGCAGTTTCTACGGCCGCGATGGGGCTATGGGGCGGATACCGGGGGGCGGCGCACGCCGTGGATCCTGTTTGGCATCGCGACGCTGGGGATCGGCGGCACCGGCGCGGCGCTTGCCGTCGCGGTGACGGCGGCGAATTTCTGGGCCGGCATGGCGCTGGCCGTTGTTGCCTTCACGTTCGTCGGGATCGGGGTCGGGGCGTCGGGCACTAATCTGCTGGCATTGCTTGCCACGCGCGTCGACCCGGCCCGGCGCGCACCGGCTGCGACGATCGTATGGATGATGATGATTGCCGGCTTCGTCGTCACGACAATCGTTGCCAGTAAATTTCTCGACCCGTTTTCGATGACGCGGCTCGTCGCTGTCAGCGGCAGCGTTGCTGTTCTCGCCTTTGCCGTTTCATGCCTGGCGCTCTGGGGCATCGAGCCGTCGCGCGCGCCGCACGCTCAGACAAACCAAGTTGCTACCAGCGCACGAGACGGCGGCGCATTCCGGGCGGCCTTGAGCGAGGTGTGGAACGAACCGCAGTCCCGCCGCTTCACGATATTCGTATTCGTTTCGATGCTTGCCTACAGCATGCAGGACCTGATTCTGGAGCCGTTCGCCGGTTTTGCCTTCGGCCTCAACCCGGCTCAGTCGACAAAGCTCGCCGGACATCAGCATTTGGGAGTGTTCATGGGCATGGCGCTTGTCGCCATCGCCGCGCATCCGCGCATCGGGTTTGGCTCCCTGCGGAGTTGGACGATCGGCGGATGTCTTGCGTCCGCTGTAGCTCTACTTGGGCTCGTACTCGCTGGACTTTTCGCACCCAACTTTCCGCTGACCGCCACCGTCATTGCCCTCGGCTTCGCCAACGGCGCCTTCGCTGTCGCTGCGATCGGAACGATGATGGCACTGGCCGGCGCAGGACGAGCGAACAGCGAGGGGATGCGCATGGGCCTGTGGGGCGCGGCGCAGGCGATCGCATTTGGCGCGGGCGGCTTCGTCGGCGCAGCGGCGGCCGATCTCATTCGCACCGTGGTGCTGGAACCAGCCGACGCCTTCACAGTGGTCTTTGCCGCCGAAGCAATACTTTTCATCGCGGCGGCCGTTCTGGGTGCGCGTGCCATTGCGGACCCGGCGCAATTGCCAAAACGGCCATTCGTTGAGCCCGACATCCCCCGTGCCGTCAAGTCCGAACCCGTTTATTGAACTCAGAAACAGGTGCTGCAGCCATGGAAACGTTTGATGTTGTTGTTGTAGGTGGCGGACCGGCCGGAGCGACCGCGGCGACAGACCTCGCCGAGCAGGGTTATTCGGTGCTGCTGCTTGACCGGGCGGGGCGCATCAAGCCGTGCGGCGGCGCCATCCCGCCCATTCTGGTCAAGGAATTCGACATTCCCGACGAGCTGATCGTGGCGCGCATCAGGTCGGCTCGAATTGTCTCGCCGAAAGAACGCATAGCCGACATGCCGATCGATGGCGGCTTCGTCGGCATGGTCGACCGGGAGCACTTTGACGAGTGGCTGCGGGAGCGTGCCGCTGGGGCGGGTGCCCTGCGTCGCACCGGAGCGTTCGAGGATTTGACTCGCGACGCATCCGGCACCGCCCTCGTGTCCTTCAAGAAGCGTCTCGATGATGGGTTTGAAACGCGCGAAACCGTGCGGGCACGCTTCGTGATAGGTGCCGACGGTGCGTCATCAGGGGTCGCCCGTCAGGCGCTGCCAAAGGAAGAGGCGCCGCCGTTCGTGTTCGCCTATCATGAAATTGTGCGCAGTCCGAAGCCCGCCGAGGGCGCAGCCTTCGAGCCGCGCCGCTGCGATGTCTACTATAGCGGCCGCTATTCACCCGACTTCTACGCCTGGGTATTTCCACACGGCGAGACAACCAGCATTGGAACCGGGACCGCCCACAAAGGATTTTCGCTGCGCGGGTCGGTCGCCGATCTGAGACAGAGTATCGGAATGGCCGGCCATGAGACCATTCGAAAGGAAGGCGCGCCTATACCGCTCAGGCCACGCCGCCACTGGGACAACGGCCGGGACGTGATCGTGGCCGGTGACGCTGCCGGCGTTGTTGCTCCCGCGTCGGGCGAAGGGATCTATTACGCCATGCTGTGTGGGCGCATGGTGGCCGATGCCGTGGCCGAAGCGCTGCAAACGGGGGACGCTCGTTATCTCGCCTCGGCTCGTAAGCGCTTCATGAAGGCGCATGGACGTGTGTTCTGGGTACTCGGCATTATGCAGCGCTTCTGGTACGCGAACGACGCGCGCCGCGAACGTTTCGTAACCATGTGCAAGGATCCGGATGTGCAATCGCTCACCTGGCAAGCCTACATGCATAAGAAGCTCGTCAAGGCGAAACCTATGGCGCACATGCGCATATTCGTGAAGGATATGGCGCATCTGCTCGGTATGGTGCCACCCTGACGGAGGGGGTCGCGATGGGCGCGGCTGAGCAACCGACCAAAAAAGGCCGGGCCAATCCGGCACAGATGAGATCGACGCAGCATGGAAGAGGCTTTCTCCAGCGGCTGGATCATCGACATCATACTTGCGTTGATGGCGGTAGAGGCCGTTGGGCTGATCATTCTGCGCCGGGTTCTCGGGCGCGGGCCATCGGTATTGGAACTCCTGGTCTCTTTGGCCGCGGGGTTGTGTCTGATGCTCGCCCTTCGCGTTGCGCTGACCGGCGGCGCTTGGCAGGCGATCGCGCTGGCACTGGCGGCGTCGCTCGTCGTTCATGTGACGGACTTGCGGCTGCGCTGGTTGCGCCGGACCTGTGCACCCGACGAGACGACATGACACTGCAGGCGATCATATTGAGGGCCGACGGCGTCATTGCCGAAACCGACGGGCTGGAACGTTCGGTGCTCAATCAGGTCGTGCAGTCAGCCGGCTTCAAGTGGACCTGCTCGCGCGAGGCTTTCGCAGCGCTTCGTCAGCATGCGCGCCGCCGTGATCGGTATCGCCACTTCGTCCGGCAAAACCTCGGTATCGATCGCAGCTCGGATGATTTCGAACGCATGATCGACGTGATGATCCGCCACGCCGGAACGGTCGCGCGGACATTCATTGACAAAGACTACCTCGACGCGCGGCCGGGAGCGCGTGAATTGGCGTCCGCCGCGCGGCAGGAGGGCGTCAAGGTTGCCATTGTCTCGGCGCTCCCCAAAGCCGAGATTGAATACTTGATGGCGCACCTGTTCGGTGAGGGCAGCAAGCGTCTCATCGCCTGCATCACTGCGCCCGACACGGTCGACGGGGAAGCCAGTCTGCTCGACGTCTACAGCCAAGCGGTCGAGAAACTGGAGGTTGATCCGGCCTCCTGCCTTGCACTGGAAGCCACGCTGGAGGGGGCCAACACGGCCCGGCGAGCCGGGGTCGCCGCGGTGATCCTCCTTGGACATCACGAACCGAGCGAAGACGTTCTCTTCGCCGTCAACGAACTCCCCGACCTCATCGGCCGCGACGAGAAGCGTGAGGCCATGATCGTGACACCCGGCGACGGGTTTGAAATACTCGCAGCACTGCGGCGTGCACACGCCGGCTACTTCGACGTCTTCGGGGGGCTACACAGGAGCTACGCCATGAAAGTCTCCGATATCCTGAAAGACAAAGGCTCAGCGGTGAAAGCCGTCAAAGCTTCCGATTCCATCCTTATGCTCAGCCAGAAATTGAAGTCCGACGCGGTCGGCGCCATGGTGGTGATCGGCGCTTCGGGCAAGCTTGAAGGCATCATATCCGAGCGAGATATCGCCAACGGGCTGGCCACGCACGGCGATGCGCTGACGCGCATGCTGGTCGGCGATTTGATGACGCGGGCCGTCGTCACCTGCTCACCCGACGACCCGATCGCCAACGTTGCCAAAATCATGACCCAGCGCCGTTTCCGTCATATGCCCGTCCAGCAGGACGGAGAACTGATCGGCGTCGTCAGTATCGGCGATGTCCTGAAGCATCGCCTCGACGAACTGCAACTTGAAACCAATGTGCTGCGCGACTTCGTCATCGCGCGGGGCTAAAAACGACAAGCAACCCGGAACCGCCGCCATGCCCGCTATTTTTCCTTTCTCCGCCATCGTCGGCCAAGACGAAATGAAACTGGCCTTACTCATCGCCGCGATCGACCAATCCGTCGGCGGCGTTCTCGTGTTCGGCGACCGGGGAACAGGAAAATCGACGACAGTGAGGGCCTTGGCGGCGCTGTTGCCGCCGATGCCCGTCGTTGGCGGATGCCGCTTCAATTGCGCACCCGGCACGGGTTGCACGCATACGCAAGGTGCCGAAACGGCCGCCACAGCGCCTGTCCCGGTTGTCGATCTGCCGCTGGGAGCGACGGAAGACCGGGTCGTCGGCGCGCTGGATCTCGAACGCGCGCTCGTGCACGGCCAAAAGGCATTCGAACCGGGGCTGCTGGCGCGCGCGCACCGGGGCTTTCTCTATATCGACGAGGTGAACCTGTTGGAGGACCACCTTGTCGATCTTCTGCTCGATGTCGCCGCGTCGGGGGAGAATGTGGTCGAACGGGAAGGGCTGAGCGTGCGGCATCCGGCCAAATTCGTTCTGGTCGGCACCGGCAATCCCGAGGAAGGCGAACTGCGTCCGCAGCTTCTCGACCGGTTCGGCATGTCGGTCGAAGTGCGCACGCCTGAAGATCTAAAGACGCGGATTGAAGTGGTTCGTCGGCGCGATGATTTCGAGCGAAATCCTGACGTATTCAATGCGCGCTTTGCCGACGACGAGCAGCGGCTGCGCAACCATATTGTTGCCGCGCGCGAGCGCGTACCGGGAATTCCAACCAGCGATCATGCGCTGGAACGCGCCGCACAGCTGTGTTCGGACGTCGGCACCGACGGCCTGCGGGGTGAACTCACTCTTGTCCGCGCGGCTCGTGCCGTCGCTGCCCTCGAAGGCGCCAGCGAGATCGACGATGCTCATCTACGCCGGGTCGCGCCGATGGCCCTGCGGCACAGATTGCGCCGGACGCCGCTATCGAGCCCGGATTCTGGTGCGCGCGTCGAACGTGCGGTGGCTGATCTCTTCGGCGGGTCGGGAGAGCGGCTCGTCATATGAGCACGGGAGCGGCCAATCGTACGATTTGGGACGACGCATGTCTTGCCGCAGCGGTCGTTGCAGTCGCGCCGCATGCTGTCGGCGGGATCGTGCTGCGGGCGCGCGCCGGACCCGTCCGCGATGCCTGGCTCGATCTTCTCAAGTCGCTGATGGGGCCTACGAAGCCGCTGCGGCGGCTGCCTTTGAATGTCGGCGATGACCGGCTTTTGGGCGGGCTCGACTTGTCGGCAACGCTGGCGCAGGGTCGGCCGGTGGCGGAGCGCGGGCTCCTCGCAGACGCCAATGGCGGGGTTCTCGTCATCCCCAGTGCCGAGCGGCTGGACGGGGGACGCACGGCCCGCATCGTTCGCACGATCGATTATGGGCGAGTTGAAATGGAGCGCGATGGGCTCTCCGCCAAGCTCCCTGCCCGCTTCGGCGTCGTGGCCTTCGACGAAGGTGCGGAACCAGATGAAACGGCTCCCACCGCGCTCAAAGACCGGCTGGCCATTTGGCTGATGCTTGACGGTCTGAGCTTGCGCGATACCTCAATCGCGCCGGATTGGCCGAGTCGTGTCGCATCCGCGCGTGCAACCCTGGCCAACAGCGACGCTGATCCGAACCTTGCAACATTATTCTGCGAGGCCGGTGCGGCACTCGGCATCGGATCTATTCGCGCACCGATCCAGGCGCTGGCGGTGGCGCGTGTGCTTGCAGCCCTCGATGGGCGAAGCATGGCCGCAACAGGTGACGCCGAGATTGCCGCGCGCCTCGTGCTTGGTCCGCGCGCCACGCGCCTTCCCAGCGAAGAGACACCGGACGAGGAGAACGGACCCGAGCCGGAGCCGCAGCAAGCAGCGGCCCCCGAGACCACCGACCCCGGCGGCGAGGATACGTCGCCCGAACAGGCTCTCTCGCCGGACGATCTGGAACTCGTGCTCGCGGCGGCACAGGCGGCGATCCCGGCGCTCATTCTTGCCGATCTTGCACAGCAACGCGCCCTTGGCCGGGCACCTCCATCCCAGGGCAAGGCCGGTGCCAATCAAGCATCGAAACTGCGCGGCCGGCCGGCGGGCGTGCGCCGGGGCGAACCGCGCAATGGCAACGTGCTCAGTCTCATCGAGACGCTGCGCGCAGCCGCGCCGATGCAGCTCATCCGGCAACGGCTCCGTGGCGGTCCGCATTTGCTCGCTGATGGCCGCCAGCGCATCGAAATCCGCGCTGACGATTTTCGCATTGCCCGCTTCAAGCAGAAGACCAGTTCGACAACAATATTCGTCGTCGACGCGTCCGGTTCGAGTGCCTTGCACCGGCTGGCCGAAGCCAAAGGTGCGGTCGAGATCATCCTGTCGGAATGCTACGTTCGCCGCGATAGCGTGGCGCTGATTGCATTCCGCGGCACAACAGCTGAGACGTTGCTGCCGCCGACGCGATCACTGACACGCGCGCAGCGGAGCTTGGCCGGATTGCCGGGCGGTGGGGGAACGCCGCTTGCCACCGCCATCGACAGCGCCATGCAGCTGGCCGCAGCCCAGAAGCAGAAGGGCATTAGTCCGACCGTGGTCGTATTGACCGACGGCAAAGCGAATATCGACCGCGCCGGAAAGCCTGGCCGGAGGGCGGCCATGGCGGATGCCCATACGGTGGCTGAGGGTTTTCGCGGGCTCGGCATCAACGCGCTGCTGATCGACACTTCGCCCCGGCGCAATGCGGAGGCGGAGGCACTGGCAACGGTCATGGGCGCGCGTTACCTGCCGCTGCCGCACGCCGACAGCACGCGACTATCCCAGGCTGTGTTCGCCGCGCGCCGCGATACCGACGAACGCAGCGGGTCGCGGACCTAATCTGCAGCGAGCGACGGCAGGAAGGCCTTGGACCCACATGCCCGAAGCGCTGGACTTTGATCGCCATGCGGGTGACTGGCCGAACCGGGCCGCGAGCCGGCTGATCGAGACGCCGGGATTGCGTTGGCATGTTCAGGTCATGGGCGCGGGCCCGCCACTTCTGCTTTTGCACGGCACGGGCGCTTCAACGCATTCCTGGGCCGGTCTGGCGCCACTGTTGAGCCGTCGCTTCAAGGTCATTGCTCCGGATCTGCCCGGTCAAGGCTTCACGATCGCGAGCGGCAGGCAAGACCTTTCGATGCGCGGCATGGCGGGCGCGATCCGTACTTTGATGGATCATCTTCAGCTCGAGCCGCAAATCGGCGTCGGTCATTCGGCGGGGGCGGCCATTCTGGCGCGCATGAGCCTCGATCGGCAACTTGCGCTCCAGTCCATCGTCGCGCTCAACGGGGCATTTGTCCCGTTCGGTGGTCTTGCCAGCCGGGTGTTCTCACCGCTGGCGAAACTTCTGACGCTGAACCCCGTCGTGCCGCGGATATTCGCTTGGAGCGCCGGCGACCGCTCGGCTGTGGAACGGCTGCTGCGGAGTACCGGTTCGAAGGTGCCTGACCAAAGCCTCGCCTTGTACCAGCGCCTTTTTGCTTCGCCCGCCCATGTCGCAAGTACGCTTTCTATGATGGCCTCATGGGATCTGGAATCGCTGATCCGTGATCTGCCGCGATTGCAGCCACCTCTGCTGCTCGTGACCGGCGAGAACGACCTGACGATTGCACCGGGCGACGCAAAACTGATCGCGCGCCTCGTGCCCGTGAGCCGTATTTTGCCCCTGCCAGGGCTCGGGCATCTGGCGCATGAGGAAGATCCGCAACGGATTGCCGAGGTGATTCCAAGCCCGGCCGGCCCGAACTCAGCGGAATTCTGACGGAGAGCGAACTTCAGACTTGCGCCACCGCACTTTACACTCTTAGATGTCATCTTATGTTGACACCTTCTGCCCATGCCCGCGCCGCCTATCCCGTCCCCGAGGCACGACCGCACGCGGTCGTAATCGGCAGCGGTTTCGGTGGTTTAGCGGCAGCCGTGCGATTGGGCGCGCGGGGGTACAAGGTTACGGTGCTCGAAAAGCTCGATGCCGCGGGAGGACGCGCCTACGTCTTCCGCCAAGACGGGTTCACGTTCGACGCGGGCCCAACAATCATCACGGCGCCTTTTTTGCTGGAAGAGCTTTGGAGCCTATGCGGGCGCAAAATGTCCGACGACGTGGACCTGCGACCGCTTTCGCCCTTTTATACCCTGCGCTTTCACGACGGCGAAACCATCACATGCTGCGCGGACCCCGACGCCATGCGGGCCGAAGTGGCGCGCATTTCGCCAGGTGATGTCGCCGGCTACGAGCGCTTCATGGCGCAGGCGCAGCAGATTTATCACGTCGGGTTCGAGCAGCTGGGCGATGTACCGTTCGACAGCTGGACGGACATGGCCAAGCTGTTGCCGCAGCTTTTCAAGCTCGAAAGCTACCGGTCGATTTACGGTCTGGCATCCAAGCATGTGCAGGATCCGCGACTGCGGGTGTTTCTCAGCTTCCACCCGCTGTTTGTCGGCGGCAACCCGTTCAACGTCACGTCGATTTACGGCCTGATCACATTTCTGGAGCGCCGCTTCGGTGTGCATTTCGCGATGGGCGGGACCGGCAGCCTCGTGCAAGGCCTCGTCAAGCTGATCGGTTCGCAGGGCGGCGAAATTCGCTATGGGGCGGAGGTCGCCGAGATCACGCTGCAAGGACGTCGTGCCACGGGCGTACGGCTTGCCAACGGCGAAAAACTTGCCGCTGACGTCGTCGTTTCCAACGCGGATGCGGCCTGGACCTACCGCTACCTTTTACCCAAGAGTGCGCGCCGCACGTGGACGGACAAGCGTCTCGACAAGGCACGCTACTCCATGAGCCTTTTCGTCTGGTATTTTGGGACGAAAACAAAATACGACGACGTTCCGCATCACACAATTCTGCTCGGACCGCGATACCGGGAACTGCTCAACGACATCTTTGAAACAAAGCGTCTGGCGCAGGATTTCAGTCTCTATCTGCACCGGCCGACGGCAACCGATCCCTCGCTTGCGCCCGCCGGCAACGATGCCTTCTACGTGCTGTCACCGGTGCCGCACCTGGAAGGCGATACCGATTGGACAGTCGAAGCCGAACCCTACCGCCGCCGCATATCAAAGTATCTGTCCGACACCGTGCTGCCGGGACTGGAAGACAATCTCGCTACTTCGCGCATCATGACCCCGCTCGACTTCCGCGACCGCCTCATGTCTTACAAGGGCGCCGCGTTCAGCCTGGAACCTGTGCTCACACAAAGCGCTTGGTTCCGTCCGCATAACCGCAGCGAAGACATCGAACACCTCTATCTCGTCGGCGCCGGAACGCATCCGGGTGCCGGCGTGCCGGGTGTTTTATCGTCCGCTCGCGTTCTCGACAGGATCGTGCCAGATGCGTCAGCCTTCGCTTGAGGATATGCGGCGACAGGCCGTCGATCTTGATGACTGCCGCGAGAAGCTCGCAAACGGGTCGCGAACGTTTCTCGCCGCCTCGCGCCTGCTGCCCCGCCGCGTTCGCGATCCAGCGATCGCGCTCTACGCCTTCTGCCGGGAAGCCGACGACATCATCGACATCGGAGGGGCGACGGAGGGCAACCTCGCGCTGCTGACCGATCGGCTCGACGGTATTTATCGTCACGCTCCCTGCGCGTCAGCGACCGACCGGGCGTTTTGCGCGGTCGTGCATAAATTCGAAATCCCACGCACCCTGCCCGATGCTCTGATCGAGGGCTTCGCGTGGGATGCTGAGGGCCGGCGCCATGAAACCTTCGCCGATGTTCTTGCCTATTCCACACGCGTGGCCGGCAGCGTCGGCGCGATGATGGCGCTGCTCATGTGCGCGCGCGAACGTTCGCAGCTGGCGCGGGCATGCGATCTGGGCATTGCGATGCAGCTGTCGAATATCGCCCGCGATGTCGGCGAGGATGCCCGTTCCGGACGCATCTATCTGCCGCTCACGTGGATGCGAGACGAGGGACTTGATCCAGACGCATGGCTTGCCAACCCGGTCCACTCACCGGCGATTGCCAGAATCGTCGAAAGGCTGCTGGATGGAGCCGACAGCCTCTACCGTCGCGCCGCGCGCGGGATCTCCGCGCTGCCGGTCGACTGCCGCGCTGGCATTTTTGCCGCCGCCTATCTTTACGGAGAGATCGGCAACGAAGTGCGCCGCAACGGTCACGATTCCATTTCGCGGCGCGCGGTGGTTCCGGCCAAGCGCAAAATCGAGCTTGCGGCCAAGGCTGCTCTTTCCGCATCCCTGTCACTGACGCAGGCGCGCGTGGTCATCCCCGATCGCGTCCCGGAAGCGGCTTATCTCTTGGATGCTGTGCACCCGCACGCTGCCCATGCGCCGAACCCGGCATGGTGGAACCTGCCGGCGCGGACCGTGCGCGTTATCGAACTCTTCGAACGACTTGAATTGCGCGATCGCGACGCCCAGCACGCGCGTCTCTCGCACATGCAATCCGCCTCACCTTCGCCTGCTGAAGCCTAGAACCGGAGAACCGGCCATGAACGCACATATCGGTCAGCCCGTCCCTTCCCCGAAACCGCTGCTTGACAAGGTGCGCGTGCCCGCCGACCTGCGCGCCCTGCCGGAGCGCGACATGAAGCAGCTCGCCGAAGAATTGCGGCAGGAAACCATTGAAGCGGTCTCGGTCACCGGCGGGCACCTCGGCGCGGGGCTTGGCGTCGTCGAGTTGACGCTGGCCATCCACCGCGTCTTCGATACGCCGCGCGACCGGCTGATCTTCGACGTCGGCCACCAATGCTATCCGCACAAGATCCTGACCGGCCGCCGCGATCGCATTCGGACACTGCGGACCGGCGGCGGATTATCGGGTTTCACGAAACGATCCGAGAGCGAGTACGATCCATTCGGCGCCGCGCACTCCTCGACATCCATTTCGGCGGGCCTCGGCATGGCCGTGGCGCGTGACCTCAAGGGTGGCGACAACCACGTCATCTGCGTCATCGGCGACGGCGCAATGAGCGCTGGCATGGCGTACGAGGCGATGAACAATGCCGGCGCGCGCGATGAACGTCTCATCGTTATCCTCAACGATAACGATATGTCGATCGCGCCACCGACGGGAGCGCTGTCGAAGTATCTGACGCGAGCGACGTCAAGCGGGTCTTACCTGCAGTTGCGTGATTTCGCCAAGCAGCTCGCCAAGCGGCTGCCGAAAAAGTGGGAACGCCGGGCTGCGCGCGTCGAGGAGATGTCGCGAACCATCATGTCGGGCGGCATCTGGTTTGAAGAACTCGGCTTCTACTATGTCGGTCCGGTCGATGGCCACGATCTCGACCAGCTGCTGCCGGTCTTGAAGAACGCGCGCGATGCCGAGCAGGCACCAATCCTGGTTCACGTCATTACGCAAAAGGGCAAAGGCTACGCGCCTGCCGAGGCATCGGCCGACAAATATCATGGTGTTGCGAAGTTCGATGTCGTGACCGGCGCCCAGGTGAAGCCTAAGGCGGCAGCACCCAGCTACACGAAAGTGTTCGCAAACGCCCTTGTGGCCGAGGCTAAAAAGGACGAGCGCATCGTTGCGGTCACGGCGGCCATGCCGGAGGGCACCGGACTGGATGTTTTTGGCCGGGCGTTTCCTGAGCGCATCTTCGATGTCGGCATCGCTGAACAACATGCGGTGACATTCGCGGCGGGGCTCGCCACCGAAGGGTTAAAGCCCTTTG
Organism: Hyphomicrobium sp.; assembly: GCA_022844105.1. Taxonomy (GTDB): domain Bacteria; phylum Pseudomonadota; class Alphaproteobacteria; order Rhizobiales; family Hyphomicrobiaceae; genus JAGVSR01. Next base: position 44,706 of record JALHMJ010000006.1, read on the forward strand.
CAGCGATCTATTCGACGTTCCTTCAGCGTGGCTATGACCAGGTTGTGCACGATGTTGCAATCCAGAGCCTGCCGGTGCGCTTCATGATCGATCGCGCGGGGCTGGTCGGCGCTGACGGCCCGACGCATGCTGGCTCGTTCGATCTTGCCTACCTCGGCTGTCTGCCGGGCTTCGTCATCATGGCCGCGGCGGATGAATCAGAGCTTGTGCACATGGTCGCGACCGCCGCTGCCATCGATGACCGTCCTTCGGCCGTACGGTATCCGCGCGGTGACGGCGTCGGCGTCGATTTGCCGGCGGAAGGGGTACCGCTGCCGATCGGCAAGGGCCGCATCGTGCGTGAAGGCGACACGGTTGCGATCCTGTCGCTGGGTACACGGCTGGCAGAAGCGCAAAAGGCGGCCGATCAGCTGGCAGCCCACGGCTTGTCGACCACCGTTGCCGATGCGCGCTTCATGAAGCCGCTGGACGAGGACCTTATGCGCCAACTCGCCCGCGATCACGAGGTGCTGATTACGATCGAGGAAGGCAGCGTCGGCGGGTTCGGCAGCCACGTGCTGGAATTCCTGTCGCGCGAGGGGCTGATGGATCGGGGCTTGAAGGTTCGGACAATGACGTTGCCCGACACGTTCATCGATCATGACAAGCCCGAGGTGATGTACGCCCAAGCCGGCCTCGACGCCGCGGCCATCGTGGCGAAGGTGTTCGCAGCTCTCGGCAGAACGGAATTAGACGGAGGCGCGTTGCGCGCCTGAGGTGGATGGACACCAACCCACTCGCGTTCATCGAGCTCATGATTGTGCTCGCGTTCGGTGTCGGCTGGTTCATTCTGGAGAAGTTGGCGAACAGCATCGACCGCGATAAGCCGAAGCCTCGCACCGATGATCCGGCGCAATCCACGGGGAGCGGCGAGGCGGGGAAAGCCCCCTGACTTCAGCGCCCGGCCCGGCGTGGCATGCGAAATGGCAACATGCATTGCACGATCGGGGACACGAACCGGTCAAGCGACAGGCTCTCGTGCATCGCGGTCACAGGCCGTCCCGCGACCTTCGATGATACGATCGAACGGGCATAAAATGGGGTATCTTCCAGTGTCTTGACGACGGCGCCGCTCAAGCCCGCGTCGGATCGCGTTCCCCGCGCCACGCGCCAGATGGGCGCCGACGGCAGAGCGCATAGCGGCGGCGGATCGATCGGTTCAATTTGGCCGTCCGGGCCGATAAAGAGAGCCAGTCCGTCTTCGCGGCCGTCTTTGAGAGAGACATCGTAGAAAATCGTCGCTCCGTCGCGGTCACTGGCACGCGACCAATCCCAACGGCGAAAACTCGCTTCCAATGGTACGACGCCGCCGTTCCAGTCGAAGTAGCCGTTTCCCGACCATTTGAGGCCGTTGTCAAACGCGACTTCAACGCGCGAAACCGGTGCGATGGGACGCCACTGATGTTCGCCCCTCGCATCGATGGCGAATGACTGCCGGTTCACCGCAGACGGGATGACGCGGACGCGGCCCTTGAGGCGCGAGGGAATGGGTACGGTGATCTCGTCGATGTCAAACGTCAGTCCGTCGCCATCCCAGCGCAGGGAACTCCGACCAACCGTAAACGTATCTGCCGTGCGCTTTAATGCCGTCCGGCCGCGCTCGGTCATGGTCCAGCGGTGACCGCCGGCGCCATAAAGTGCGACGTTGATCGCAACGTGATCCTCAGGATCGGCATCCGGCTTGCGGCGGGCGAGTTTGTAGTACGGCGAGAATACGCTGCCGATGAAGGATATGATCGATAGCCCGTGCTGGGCGTCATCGCTGAGCGCGTCGACGTACCACCAGGCGTAGCCTCCCGGCGCTACAGGCGCGTCGAATTCAGGTCCACCGCCAGTTGTGCGGCCGCCAGCCATCCCGAAAGCGCTGCCATCGGTACGCCCGGTCCCGGATGCACGCTGCCCCCCGCCAGATACAAGCCCGGGATTCGCGTCGTCCCTCCCGGTCTGGAGAATGACGCCATCCAACCATGGGAGGCTGCTCCGTAAAGCGCGCCACCGGTTGCTGGAAAAAGGTCGTTGAAGCCGGCCGGCGTTGTCCGGACCGTTTCGGCACTCTCCCGGTCCACATCCAGCCCCAATCTGCGCAGAAGCGCAAATGTCCGTTCCTCGCATTCTGCGACCTCCACACCCGTATAGCGATCCATATCGCCCGTGGCGGGCGCGTTGACGAGAACGAGTAGCCGCTCGGGGCCACCTGCGAATTTGGCCGGATCATCGCCACGATCCTGCGCGCAGACATAGACCGTCGGCTCTCGCGGCAACCGTGCACGGCCAAAGATATCGTCGAATTCGGCTTTGTAATCGGATGAAAAGAATACGTTATGGCGCACGAGTGGAAAGCCGCTCGTTTGCGCGTTCATGACCCAGGTCATGGCCGAGAGCGATCGCTGGTCGCGGCGCAGTTGGGAGACGGTGCCCGCTATTGTCCGGCCGAACAGGCCGGCGGCGACGGCGGCTGCATCAGCATTGACGATCACGTTGGCCGATTCGACGATTTCGCCGTTGCGCAAGCGGATTCCGGCGACGCGCCCATTGCGGCCAATGACTTCCTCGACTTCAGCACCATACGTGTAGCGCGCGCCGTTCTCGCGTCCGATCCGTTCGAGTGCCGTGGCCAGAGCGTGCATGCCATCCTGGACGACCCACACGCCTTCCTGTTCGACGTGAGCAACGAGCATGAGGGTGGCTGGCGAGTCGAACGGCGAGGAACCGCAGTAGGTCGCGTAGCGGCCGAACAATTGGCGCAACCGCGGATCCGTGAAATGATCCCCCAATGCCGACCAGAGGGTGGAAAACGGTGAGATCCTCCACATGTCACCAAGGCCGCGCAGTCCGGAACTGAAGGCAAGCGAGACGGGTGTGGGCTGGGGTGAGCGGATAAAGGGCTCTTCGAGTGTCTGATAAACGTCGCGCGCCCGGGCACAGAAGGCGCGAAACCCGGCGGCTTCACGGGGGCCTGCAAAGGATGCGATCGCATCGGCCGATCGGTCGATGCCGGCGAAAAGATCGAGACAGTCGCTGCCGGACCAGGCGTGGCGGGCCAGGATTTCGAGCGGCTGCAAACGCACTTCATCGGCGAAGACTTTGCCTGCGTCGCCGAAGATCCGCTCGAACACCCAGCGCATCGTAAAAACGGTGGGGCCCGCATCCACGGGGCGCCCTCCGGCCATAATCTGGCGCATTTTGCCGCCCGGCGACGCCTGTCGCTCGAAGACCTGCACGTCATAGCCGGCCCGGGCCAGTTCAAGAGCGGAGACGAGCCCCGCTATGCCGGCCCCGACGACGACCACCTTCCCCTTGACCATGACCCGCCCGGAAATCGCTAACTGGCGCCGCCCTCGGCAGCGCGCTGAAGTGTCTATTTTACTAGACATTTAAAAAAGACCAACTAGGATTACACCTCTGTCGCGAAATGGGGCCTTCCAATGGACGCTACAGCACGCATCGAACAGACTTTGGAAGCCGTCCTCGCGCGCGCGGAAACCCCAGGCTCACCTCCTAAACTCGCCGCGGCTCTGCGCTACGCCGTCTTTCCCGGCGGCGCACGCGTTCGCCCGCGGCTTTGTTTGGCGGTGGCGCATGCATGCGGCGACGACCAGCCGGCCCTGGCGGACGCGGCCGCAGCTTCAATCGAAATGCTGCACTGCTCTTCACTGGTGCACGACGATCTGCCGTGCTTCGACGACGCCGCCCTGCGGCGCGGCAAGCCGTCTGTCCATATGGCCTTTGGCGAACCGCTCGCGGTTCTGGCCGGCGACGCCCTGATCGTCATGGCCTTCGAATCCCTCGCTGCCGCTGCCGACGGAGCGCCATTGCGCCTGCCGGCCCTACTGGCCAAAATTGCTAGCTCCGTCGGCATGCCGCACGGCATCGTTGCCGGCCAGGCGTGGGAATGCGAACCCGAAGTCGAATTGGCCAAATATCATCGTGAAAAGACCGGCTCGCTGTTTGCCGCCGCTACCGAGGCCGGCGCACTGGCGGCGGGTCATTCACCTGCTGCGTGGCGGCGCCTCGGCGAATGCATCGGGGAAGCCTATCAAGTCGCCGATGACCTCCACGATCTGCTCGGCAAAGCGGCCGACATCGGCAAGCCGTCCGGACAGGATGCCGCCCATCATCGACCGAGCGCTTGCAGCCTCGGCATCGAAGGCGCCTCGCTGCGCCTCAAGAGCCTGATGAAGGAAGCGATGGATTCGATCCCGCATTGCGCCGGCTCGGATGAACTCAGGGCCGTTATCCGCGCCGAGTCGACGCGTTTCGTGCCCAAAGAGGTCGCGCGCCTGCCCGCATGAGCCGGCCCGACGGCATACCCGTTATGGGCAAGCCGCAACCGTCTCCCGCGTCTGGAGCAGCACCCATGCCCTCTCTCGCCGAGCGATGGCTGTCGTTTCGCAATCGTCTACTGGCCGAGCCGCGCTTTCAAAAATTTGCCGCGTCAACACCGGGTTTACGCTCCATAGCGCGGCAGAAAGCTCGCGGCGTTTTCGATCTCCTGTCGGGGTTCATCTATTCGCAAGTGCTGCTTTCGTGTGTGCAGCTCGATCTTTTTCGAATGGTCAAAGCCACCCCATTGCCGCTCGAGACGCTTGCCGCGCGTGCCGATCTGCCTCTGGAATCCGCACGCCGCCTGTTCGATGCGGCGGCGTCTCTCGATCTTTTATGCCGCCTGAAAGATGGCCGTTACGGGCTCGGCATGAATGGTGCTGCGATCCTCGCCAATCCGGGCATCGAGGCCATGGTCGCGCACAACGCTTTACTTTACGACGACCTCAAAGATCCGGTCGATTTCCTGCGTCATCCGCATCGCGCAACGGCTTTATCTCGGTACTGGGCCTATGCGCAGGCAGATGATCCCACGCATTTGTCGGATGAAGCCGTGCGCGACTACAGTGCGCTCATGTCGGCGTCGCAGCCCCTCGTCGCCAGTGAGATTCTCGACGCCTATCCCTTTAACGCGCATCAACGGCTGCTTGATGTGGGCGGCGGCGAAGGTCGGTTTTTATGCGCGGCCGGCGCACGTTTTCCGCAACTCGACTTGATGATGTTCGACTTGCCGGCCGTTGCCGCCCGAGCGCGGCAGGCGCTGGCGGATGCCGGACTGGGGGAACGGGCGCGCGCGTTCGGCGGCAACTTTTTTACCGACCCACTTCCGGCGGGGGCGGATCTCGTGACCCTGGTCAGAATTCTGCATGATCACGATGATGAAAAAGCAGAATTGCTGCTAGCCAACATTCGCCGCGCGCTACCGCAGCATGGGCGCCTTCTGATTGCCGAGCCCTTTGCCGATACCCGCGGCGCGGAGCGCATGGGGGACGCTTATTTCGGCTTCTATCTCATGGCCATGCGTTCGGGCCGACCGAGATCGCAACAGACCATCGAAGAGATGCTGCGGCGCAGCGGATTTGGCTCGATCAAAGCCGTACCGACACGGGTGCCGCTGCAAACGAGCCTTCTTGTCGCACAAACATGACTCAAAACTGTTCATCTTGCTTGACACTTTTATCTGTCCGCATAGATTGACAGATGAAGAGTGGACGCAGGCGACGGGATGATCCCTCCGCCATGGCCCCCACAAAAGAGAGTCCCCCCTCGGATGAACACCCTCGCTGTCGTGCTCGAAGAGCCGGAGCGCCTTGTGCTCAGCCGACTTCCTTTGCCGGAACCGGGCGAGGAAGATGTCGTCGTCGACATCGAGTGGAGTGGCATCAGCACTGGGACCGAGAGGCTTTTATGGTCGGGCCGCATGCCGCCATTCCCGGGGTTGGGCTATCCGCTCGTTCCCGGATACGAGTCCGTCGGACGCATTAAGGAAGCCGGCTCGCGTTCCGGTGCCTGCGTCGGCGACCGGGTGTTTGTGCCGGGCGCCCGCTGCTACGGTGCAATCAAAGGGCTATTCGGCGGGGCCTCATCGCGGGTTGTCGTTCCCGGTCAGAAGGCCATCCGGTTTGACGAAGCACTCGGGGAGCAAGGCGTCCTGCTGGCGCTTGCCGCGACCGCCTATCACGCGCTCGACGCCGGCCGTTCCGTTCTGCCGCAACTCGTTATCGGCCACGGCGTTCTGGGCCGATTGATTGCTCGGCTTGTCCTGGCCGTTGGTGGTGACGCACCGGTGGTCTGGGAAAACAACGCGCGCCGCGCTGCCGGTGCGCTCGGCTACACCGTCATCGATCCTGCATCCGACGTGCAGCGCGGCTACGCATCGATTTGTGACGTCAGCGGGGACGCCAAACTTCTCGATACGCTCATCGGCAAACTGTCGCCGGGTGGCGAAATCATTCTCGCCGGCTTTTACAGCGAGCCGCTTTCATTCGCATTTCCTCCGGCCTTCATGCGCGAGGCGCGCCTGCGCGTTGCCGCTGAGTGGAAAGAACACGATCTCATCGCCGTTCGCGACCTCATCGAGCGCGGGGCTCTGTCGCTGGACGGGCTCATCACTCATCGGGAACCTGCACTTGCAGCGGGGGAAGCCTACCGCACGGCCTTCACCGATCCCGACTGCCTAAAAATGATCCTCGATTGGAGACAGTGCTCATGAGCGCGTGCGGAACCACGACGACACTCAACACTCTCAAGCCGTCGATGACGGACTTCCTGCGCGAGGAGGCCGCGCAAGAGCCCGATCCCGTGCCGCAGGTCGGATCGGCGACGAAAGAAACACAGATCATCGCGATCTACGGCAAGGGCGGCAGCGGCAAGAGTTTCGCGCTCGCCAATCTGTCTTACATGATGGCGCAACTTGGCAAGCGCGTGCTCCTCATCGGCTGCGATCCCAAGAGCGATACGACGTCGTTGCTCTTCGGCGGCCGGGCGACGCCGACCATCATCGAGACGAGTGCCAAGAAAAAACTTGCCGGTGAAGAGATCAAGATCTCGGACGTCTGCTTCAAGCGGGACGGCGTCTTCGCCATGGAACTGGGCGGTCCGGAAGTCGGCCGCGGCTGCGGCGGGCGCGGGATCATCCACGGTTTCGAAACGCTCGAGAAGCTCGGCTTCCACGAGTGGGGCTTTGATTACGTCCTGCTCGACTTCCTCGGTGACGTGGTGTGTGGAGGCTTCGGCCTGCCGATTGCGCGCGACATGTGCCAGAAGGTCATCGTCGTTGGCTCAAACGACCTGCAGTCGCTCTATGTGGCCAATAACGTTTGCTCGGCAGTCGAGTACTTCCGCAAGCTGGGCGGCAACGTCGGTGTCGCCGGCATGGTGATCAACAAGGACGATGGAACGGGTGAGGCGCGTGCCTTTGCAGCGGCTGCCGGCATACCTGTTCTGGCAGCAATCCCGGCGCATGAAGACATTCGCCGCAAGAGCGCCAACTACGAGATCATCGGCTTGCCCGGTGGCGAATGGGCGCCGCTGTTTGAAGAATTGGCCCTGAATGTCGCCACCGCGCCGCCCGTGCGTCCTTCGCCGCTTTCACAAGACGGCCTGCTCGGCTTGTTTGCAGGTGATGTGGTTGGGCGCAACGTCGTGCTGCAGCCGGCGAGCTACGAAGACATGTGCGGCGGTTCGGCAGTGATCAAGCCGTCTCTGGAAGTCATTTACGACACGGTTTGAGTTCAGCAGCGATTACCGGGCCGGGGGCCCTCACTCATGACGGCGTTAGACGAGAAAATCGTTGAGGCACCACCGGAAGCACCGGTTGCGAATGCGTGCGCGCCCGCCCCCCCGAACAGTGGCGACGGTCTGGGCTGCCATGCCGGCAAAGACGCGTTGAAGACCGCCGCTATTGCGGCCGGCAAGAGCGAAACTCTCGAACGCTACGCTGCCGACTATCCGATGGGTCCGCACGACCAGCCGCAGAGCATGTGCCCTGCCTTTGGCTCTCTGCGGGTCGGCTTGCGGATGCGGCGCACGGCCACGATCCTTTCCGGTTCCGCCTGTTGCGTTTATGGATTGACCTTCACGTCGCATTTCTACGGCGCGCGCAGAACAGTCGGCTACGTGCCGTTCAATTCCGAAACGCTCGTCACCGGCAAACTGTTCGAAGACATCCGCGACGCGGCCTTCCAGCTTGCCGATCCAGAACTTTACGACACAATCATCATCACCAACCTGTGCGTTCCGACAGCGTCCGGCGTTCCGTTGCAGCTCCTGCCGAAAGAAATCAACGGCGTGCGCATTATCGGCATCGACGTGCCGGGATTTGGCGTGCCGACGCACGCGGAAGCCAAGGACGTCCTTGCGGGTGCGATGTTGAAATATGCCCGCTCGGAAGCCGAGGTCGGGCCGGTGCAAGCCCCGCGCACGGGCGTGAGCCTGAAGCCGACGGTCACTTTGCTCGGCGAAATGTTTCCGGCCGATCCCATGAGCATCGGCGCTTTGCTGGAGCCGATGGGTCTTGCCGCTGGCCCCGTCGTGCCCACGCGCGAATGGCGCGAACTTTATGGCGCTCTGGATTGCGCGGCTGTGGCCGCAATCCATCCATTCTACAAGGCAAGTGTTCGTGAATTCGAGGCAGCCGGCCGCAAAGTCGTCGGATCGGCGCCGGTCGGGCTCGACGGCACGGCGGCTTGGCTCGAAAGCATCGGGGCTGCGTGCAACATTGCGACAGCCAAAATCGACGAAGCGAAGGCGAAGTTCCTGCCGGCCATCCGCGCGGCCATTGCAGCCAAGCCCATCAAAGGGCGGATCACGTTGTCGGGTTACGAGGGCTCCGAGCTCATCGTAGCGCGGCTCCTGGTCGAAAGCGGCGCCGATGTGCGTTACGTCGGCACGGCGTGTCCGAAGACGCGCTGGTCGGATGCCGATCGCGAATGGCTCGAAGCCAAGGGCGTGCATATTCAGTATCGCGCGTCGCTGGAGCAAGATCTCGCGGCCTTCCACGAGTTCAAGCCAGACCTCGCCATCGGCACAACACCCGTCGTGCAGAAGGCGAAGGAAAGCTCCACGCCGGCGCTTTATTTTACCAACCTCATTTCGGCGCGTCCGCTGATGGGCGTTGCGGGCGCAGGGTCTCTGGCTCAGGTCATCAACGCCGCAATGGCCGGAAAAGCCCGGTTCGATACCATGAGCGCCTTCTTCGAGGGCGTCGGCGAAGGGCATGCGACCGGCATCTGGGAAGACGTCCCCACCGAGCGCCCCGAATTCCGCGCCGAATACAAACGCCGCATCGAAAAGGAAGCCAAGAAGCGCAAGGCGGAGGAAATGTTATGACCCTCGTCTTGGATCACGACCGCGACCTGATCGATTTGCGCGCTCGTCGCGCCGGTGTGAATGCACGAGAGGAGGTCACGTCATGACCCTCGTCTTGGATCACGACCGCAAC
>JALHMJ010000006.1:54109-165416 GCA_022844105.1 Hyphomicrobium sp.
GTTATGACCCTCGTCTTGGATCACGACCGCGACCTGATCGATTTGCGCGCTCGTCGCGCCGGTGTGAATGCACGAGAGGAGGTCACGTCATGACCCTCGTCTTGGATCACGACCGCAACTTAGTTGAATTGCGCGGTCGTCGCGCCGGTGTGAATGCACGAGAGGAGGTCACGTCATGACCCTCGTCTTGGATCACGACCGCGCGGGTGGCTACTGGGGCTCAGTGTACGTTTTCGCCGCGATCAAGGGATTGCAGGTCATCATCGACGGCCCGGTCGGCTGCGAAAATCTGCCGGTCACATCGGTGCTGCACTACACCGATGCGCTGCCGCCGCACGAGTTGCCGATCGTCGTCACCGGACTTTCCGAAGAAGAGCTCGGCAAGACCGGTACCGAAGGCGCCATGCGCCGCGCGCACAAGACGCTTGATCCGCATATGCCGGCGGTGGTCGTGACCGGCTCGATCGCTGAAATGATCGGTGGCGGCGTGACGCCGGAGGGAACCAACATTCAGCGCTTTCTGCCGCGCACCATCGATGAAGATCAGTGGCAGAGCGCGGACAGGGCCATGACGTGGCTGTGGACACAGTTCGGGCGCAAGAAGGTTCCCGAACTAAAGCCGCGAGCCGAGGGCCAGAAGCCGCGCGTCAACATCATCGGTCCGATCTACGGCACGTTCAACACGCCGTCCGATCTTGCAGAAATCCGCCGTCTCATCGAAGGCATCGGCGCTCAAGTCAACATGGTTTTCCCACTCGGATCACACGTCGCCGACGTGGCGAAACTCGCGGATGCGGAAGCCAATATCTGCATGTACCGCGAATATGGACGCCTGCTTTGCGAAACGTTGGAGCGGCCGTACCTGCAGGCGCCGATCGGCATTCATTCGACCACGCTGTTCCTGCGCAAGCTCGGCGACATGTTGGGGCTCGATCCAGAGCCGTTCATTACCCGCGAAAAGCATACGACGATCAAGCCGATCTGGGACCTGTGGCGTTCCGTGACGCAGGATTTCTTCGGTACAGCATCGTTTGGTATCGCTGCCAACGAAACCTACACGCGCGGCGTGCGCCAGTTTCTCGAAACAGAACTCGGGCTGCCGTGCAACTTCGCCTTTTCCCGCAAGCCCGGCATCAAGCCTGACAATGACGCGGTGCGCGCCGCCATCAAACAGACGCCGCCGCTGATCATCTTTGGAAGCTACAACGAGCGCATGTATCTGGCGGAAGCCGGCGGGCGTGGCGTGTTCATTCCGGCCTCCTTCCCAGGCGCCATCATTCGCCGGCATACCGGCACGCCATTCATGGGCTACGCGGGCGCGACTTATCTCGTGCAGGAAGTCTGCAACGCACTGTTCGACGCGCTGTTCCATATCCTCCCGCTCGCCGCCGACATGGACCGGGTCGATCCCACGCCGGCGCGCGTTCATGCCGAACTGCCTTGGGACGATGACGCAAAACACGCCTTCGATGAGTTCATCGAGGAACAACCCATTCTCATCCGAATCTCGGCTGCCAAGCGTCTTCGCGACGCGGCCGAACGTACCGCACGTCAAGCGGGAGAGACACGCGTCAGCGCACGCCGCCTCGCCTTGTCTCGCCCGTTCATCAAGGAGGGCCACGCTGCATGACAACGCTTTCAATTCCTGGACCGTCCACTCGGTCGAGTTTCGTTCGCGTGCGCGCCCTGCCGGTTGTCGGACCACGCCGCGGCGCATCGCAAGCGCCAGCGCTTCGCGAACCCTCTCTGGCCAGCACGGCCGGTGACGCTGCCGTGTCTCGCGCACTGGCGCAACACGCCGGAGCACCGCGGCCCGCAGCCAACCCCAAAAAGCAGGATGCCGTCGAATTTCGACTGATCTTCACGCTTGCCTTCGCGGTTTTCCTTCTGACGTCGGTCATCGAACGAGCAATGCCGCACAAGTGGGCGCAGCGGGTGGGCGATGGCGAAGTCCGCAAATCCGTTTTCGAGCAGGCCAGAGAGGCAGCGCACATCAGCGCCGCCTACGCATTCATGGGCTGATCCAATACCGAATTCGCCCGGGCCTGACACAGACCGGACGAGCCTGCAACGTGGTGTCCAAAGCCACGGACTACCCCTGCCGCGCGGGTCGATGCGCGGTAACGGCCGCAAGGCCAATTCACGGAGAGTACCAACATGGCTGCTGATAACAGAAGCGGCTCGGTGTCGGGATTGACCGAATCGGAAGCGAAGGAGTTCCACGGAATCTTCGTCACTTCCTTCATTATCTTCACGGTCATCGCGATTATCGCGCACTTCCTCGTATGGCAGTGGCGTCCCTGGTTTCCGGGGCCGACCGGCTACGCGTCGTTGATCGATGGCGCAAACTACGCCCTGAGCTACCTGCCGTCGCTCAAGGCATAACCCAGAGGGAGATGAGAACATGTGGAAGATTTGGCTTCTCTTCGATCCTCGGCGGACATTGATCGCCTTGGCAACATTCCTGTTCAGCCTTGCGGTCCTGATCCACTTCATCCTGTTGAGCACCGATCGCTTCAACTGGATCGAAGGACCTCGTCCCGCCAAGGCGGCACAGATCGAAATGCCGCTGATGAAGGCGGTCTGACCGCTACACCATGGAACCGGACGGACGGTATCGCCCGTCCGGTTCCCAATACCGCGATCGAATGAAAACAATAATGACTCGCAGCCGGCTGCGTGCCGACTGAGCGGAGAATCCAGCCATGGCTATGCTTAACTTCGAGAGAAAATATCGTGTTCGTGGCGGAACGCTGACCGGCGGGGATCTGTTCGACTTCTGGGTCGGGCCCTTCTACGTCGGCTTCTTCGGCGTTACGACCATCTTCTTCATCTTCGTCGGCGTCGGCCTCATCTGCTGGGGCGCCTCACTCGGCCCGACATGGAACCTGTTCCGCCTCTCTATCAATCCGCCGCCGCCGGAGTTCGGCCTCGGCTTCGCCCCGCTGAAACAGGGCGGCATCTGGCAGGCGGTCACTGTCTGCGCCACAGGAGCGTTTGTCTCCTGGGCCCTTCGGGAAGTGGAAATCTGCCGTAAACTCGGCATGGGCTATCACGTCCCATTTGCATTCTCGGTCGCAATCCTCGCTTACGTTACTCTCGTGATCTTCCGCCCTATCGCAATGGGTTCCTGGTCCTACGGTTTCCCGTACGGCTTCATGAGCCACCTCGATTGGGTATCAGGCACGGGCTACGCATACGGCAACTTTCACTACAACCCGGCGCATATGATCGCGATCACGTTTTTCTTCACAACGACTCTCGCACTCGGCTTGCACGGCGCTCTCGTCCTGTCTGCGGTGAACCCGCCTAAGGGAGAAGTGGTGAAGACACCCGAGCACGAAAACAGCTACTTCCGCGATACCATCGGCTACTCCATCGGCACGCTAGGCATCCATCGCCTCGGCCTGTTCCTGGCGTTGTCGGCAGGCTTCTGGAGTGCTGTGTGCATTATTATCTCCGGTCCGCTTTGGGCCGAAGGCGATCCCTGGGTCGACTGGTGGAACTGGTGGCTCGAACTGCCGATCTGGTCGTAGGGGGAGGAAACACACATGACTTACTACCAGAACATCTTCACCCAGTTGCAGGTCAAGCCGCATCCGGAACCGGGCATTGACCTACCGGCTGGTGAATCGGACCGGCGCGGCGAGCCTTTCTTCTCGTACTGGGCGGGCAAAATAGGCGATGCGCAGATCGGGCCAATTTACCTTGGCACACTGGGTTTCCTCTCGCTCGTTTGCGGAATTATCGCGATCGAGATCATCGGCCTCAATATGTTGGCGTCGGTGAATTGGGATCCAGTGCAGTTCATCCGCAAGTTGCCCTACCTTGCGCTTGAGCCGCCGAAGCCGGAGTACGGCCTTACCATTCCGCCACTCAAAGAGGGCGGCTGGTGGCTGATGGCCGGCTTCTTCCTGACGACGTCCATCTTGTTGTGGTGGGCGCGCATGTACCGCCGGGCCCGCGCGCTCGGAATGGGCACGCACGTTGCGTGGGCTTTTGCCGCCGCCATCTGGCTTTACCTCGTGCTGGGCTTCATCCGCCCGGTCTTGATGGGTCAATTCAGCGAAGCGGTACCGTTCGGCATCTTCCCGCACCTCGACTGGACGAATAACTTCTCCATCACCTACGGCAACCTGTTCTACAATCCGTTTCACATGCTCTCGATCGTTTTCCTGTATGGCTCGGCTCTGCTGTTTGCCATGCACGGCGCCACGATCTTGGCTGTGAGCCGGTACGGCGGCGAGCGCGAGATCGAACAGATCACCGATCGCGGCACGGCGTCTGAACGCGCTGCCCTCTTCTGGCGGTGGACGATGGGCTTCAACGCTTCGATGGAATCGATCCATCGCTGGGCGTGGTGGTTCGCGGTGCTGTGTCCGCTGACCGGCGGCATCGGCATTCTGCTCACCGGTACGGCCGTCGATAACTGGTACGACTGGGGCCTGAAGCACGGACTTGCTCCAGCCGCATGGCCATGACGGACTAGCCTACGACGGCGACACGATTGACAATCAGCAGGCCCGGCGGGTTTCTCGCCGGGCCTTTTCCATTGGCACGATCGCAGACACTCACATTATCTCGCCGCACGATGGCGCGCCGGGAGGCTTGTCAAATCACAACCGCTGCTCACATCGGCCGGAGCTTCGGCTGAGATTTGGCGTCGCGTAGGACGGCAAAATTGATGTCGGTCGGTGCAGGGGAAAACAAGCGCAAGCGTCGCCGCACCTGAATGTTCACAACCTGCGATCCGCTAAGCGGCGGCTTGCCCTGGTTTACCCACCACGTCGGCTTTGACCGGGCGGCGGCCGCCGAAAAGTGTGCCTTGCCCCATCAAGACCCCGAAACCAAAGAGGCGCGCGAGCGTCTCTTCGCTGTCAATGCCTTCGACGATCAGACCGAAGCCCTGATCGGCCAGGAACCGGCAGACATCGCTCGGCGGGATCTGACCGCCCGGGTGAGGCAGACCGTGCATCAACATCGCGGCTTCCACTTTCACAAAGCCGAAGCCGGCATTGGCCATTGCGGCAAAGTTCATGTCGAGGTCGGTCAGGGCAGAGATGGCAAAGCGGAACCCCAACGCGGAGAGTGCGCTCACGGCGCGCTGCTCGGATGCGCGGAAGGCGCGAATGTCGGATTGCTTAAATGTGAGGATCAGCTGTCGGGCCGTCGCGGGGCGCGCGACGAAATCCAGCTGCATGCTGCGGGTGAAATCCGGTTCAATTAAAGCTTCGCCCGAAGCGCGGGAAAACACGGCTCCGCTTTTGCCACGGCTCGCCAGACGTTCGGCAACGATCGCACTGCGCTCGATGCGCACATAATCAAACAATGGAAGAAGACCGCGTCCGGCGAATACATCGCCCTCGCCGTCGCCCATCGGCTCGGAATTCACACCGCGCAAAGCGATGCTGACTTCGTAATGCTGCGCTACGTGATTGCCGAGACTGAGAATCGGCTCCAGAAAAACATCGACCCGCCCCGCTGCGATGGCCTCGCGCACGGCCAACCGCTGGGCATCGAAGGGATCGGCCGCGGGCTCGGGCGGCGTTGCGGTCAAGGTATCCGAAATCGCAGATGCCGCCGGCGCGAAAACGGCTGAGGACGGTTTGTGCATGGCATGCGCGGCGGCATGCAACGCCTCGAGCGAGGCCGCGACGCCCGCAGCGGTCTCGGCTGGCAACGGATGTTGCGCTGGCATTGTTGCCAGTTCCTTGGCCTGCTCGGCAGCCGTAACCTGGAACAACATATCCTTGATGCGCCTCTGCAGCATCTCGACATCGTCTTCGCGCACCGCGGACGGTGCAACGGCGGGTGCTGGTTCGTAGCGGGGCTCAACTTCTGCCAATGCAGGCGCCAGACGGTGCGCAGCCTCGACCGGCAGCGCGGACTCGACTGTTTGCCAATAGTCGCTGAACGATTCACCGGGGGCGGCGGTCGGCGCGCCTTCATAAGCTTCAAAACGAGGCGACTGAGAACCGTTGAAGTCGCCACTGAGGTCCGCGACCGGCGCGGCCTGGAACGGTCGTTCTGCGAGTTCGGCGGTGGAACGTTGCATCGGCAAAGGGGGAACGGCAGCCGATTGCCGAGCGGCGCCGGGTTGTGGCGCCATCGAGCGGCTCGGCGGCGCAGGAATGATGGCCGGTGCAGCCGGCTGGTTCAAGCTGGCTTCGACTTCGAGCCGCTGCAGTTGGTCGTTGAGCGCGATCCGTTCAGCCTCGCCTCGCCGCCAGGCTTGAAAACCGACCAGGCCGATAAACAGGGACATTCCAACCAGAGCCGCCATTCCCATCGGCAGTCCCATGTGAACATGGAGACCGACCACAATGGCCGCGACCACCAGTGAGATACTAACGAGGACCAAGGACTCGCCTCCCGATGCTGCGGGCTTATCGGGATGCATCGTCCGCTTGCGCGTGCTCGGCATGTGGTTGCGATCCTGGAAAAAATTGAGAATCATATGGACTTAGGATCGACGGGTCATGGCCCCGCGGGCAATTCACGCGCCCTGTTTTTCACCAGATTTCCACAGGCTGTCCGCCGATGCTGGCCGCGCGTGGCAGATGCGCACCTGTTTTTTGACGTACCGCGAAGGCCGCATCGACAATGACGAATGTGCATGGAAGCCAAAGGCTTGCCTGGAACGCGCAGTTTTGCCCCCGCCGGCAAGCGGCCGCTGCGCCGCTTTTTCGACATGACCCGGCCCAGAGCACAGCCCGAATCGAACCGCTGTTTAGATGTCGTTAGGCGAATCGGCGTGCTATCGATCAGGCCGGATCGCTAATCTTCTCCGGCGTAATTCAGGAGCATGCCGTCCGATGTATATGAGCGTCATTGCGCGCGAAGCAGGTTGTGAGACCTATCCCGAACTGGCAGGGACCCGAGTTGCGGTCAGCGGCCTATCTCCGGCCATCGGCGTCGATCTTGCTCGCAGTTTTGCCGAGCGCAAGGCACGGCTGATAATTCAGACCGATGAACAGTCGCCGGAGATGGTGGCGCTGGCCGCTCTTCTTGCCAGCACCGCCGGCGAACTCGCTCTCGTCGATCTACCGTTCAACGGCTTAGCGACGCCGACGCGGTTTGCTCAGCGCGCGGCTGAAGGTTTCGGCGGGCTCGACATGGTCGTCAACCTTGTGTCGATCACGCATGCCGACCTCGCAGACGTAGATGAACTGGATGCAATCGAAGACCTGATCGTGACCAAGCTCAGTCCGATGCGCGAGATTACGGAAGTCGCTGCCAACCGCATGGCGCTGACCTGGTCAGAGGGCTCGATCCTGAATGTTGTCGTGGCGGCGGCGCCGCAATCAGCGCGCGAGGCGGCCATTCTGGGAATGGTGCGTCAAGCTCTCGCGGCCATGACGTTGGATCAAGCGCGGCGCTGGTCGGGTGATGCGGTGCGGATCAATGCGGTGGGGCCAAAATCCACCACGCTGGATGCGATGAGCGGTGCGTGCCTCACCAGCGAACCCGACATTGCCGCACTGGCGCTCTATGTCGCCAGCCGCAAGGGCCGCACGCTAACGGGGCACGTCTTCGACGCGGAAGGCGTTGCACGGCGCGGCTGCTAACTGGTTCTTATTCGCCGGGCTGGGGAACTGCGCCGCCCGGATCGGAAGCTGGGGCGTCGACACTCTTCATTTCGCGGCGACCCAAATAACTGTAAACGGCCGGTACGACAAACAACGTCAGCAGTGTCCCCGCCGACATTCCACCGACGATGACCCAGCCGATCTGCTGCCGGTTTTCGGCGCCGGCTCCGTCCGCCATTGCGAGCGGGAGGGCCCCGAGAACCATAGCGCCGGTCGTCATGAGAATCGGCCGCAGCCGCAGGACCGCGGCCTCGATGACGGCTGCGGTTCGATCATCGCCCTGCACCTGTTTCTGATTGGCGAACTCGACGATGAGAATGCCGTGCTTGGTAATGAGGCCGACCAGAGTCACGAGACCGATCTGAGAATAAACATTGAGTGTGCCGCCGGCCATCCAGAGGGCTGCAAGCGCGCCGGTTATTGATAGTGGGACCGTGATCATGATGATCAACGGGTCGCGAAAGCTCTCAAATTGAGCCGACAAAACCAAATAGATAAAGGCCAGCGCCAGGATAAAAACCATGAGCAGGCTATTGGCGGATGAGCGAAAATCGCGGCTGGAGCCATCCAGGTCGGTCTGCACCGTAGCCGGCAGGACCTCCTTGGCGGTCTGGTCGAGAAATGCGAGCGCCTCGCCCACGGTATAGTTCGGCGCCAGTGAGGCTTGAATCGTCACGGAGCGCAGCTGATTGAATCGCTTCAGTTCCTTGGGCGCGACCGACTCGCTGACTTTTGCGACATTGGACAATTGGATCATCTCGCCGCGCGGGTTGCGCAGGAAAATCGTCGACAAGGCCTGTGGCGTGGCGCGGTCTTCAGCGGCGAGCTGCACAAAGACGTCGTATTGTTCGCCGTTCTGCTCAAAACGCGTGACCTGACGTCCACCGAGCAGCGTTTCGAGTGTGCGGCCGACCACGGTAACCTCAAGACCCAGGTCGGCGACCTTGGCGCGATCAATGTCGATTTTGAATTCGGGCGAATTCAGCTTCAAGTCGGTGTCGAGATTTTCCAGTCCGGGATTGTCTCGCGCCTTGGCCAAAATTTTGTCCGCATAACCTTGCAGGTCCTCGTAGGTGCCCGAGGACTGGAGCACAAACTCGATCGGACGGCCCGAGCCGCGTTGGCCAAAGGCGCCGGGAGCTTGCACGACCGCCTGGACACCGGCGATACGGCGAAGCTTGGGGTTGATTTCGGCAGATATCTGCTGTTGCGACCGGTTCCGCTCGTTCCAGTCCTTGAGGGGCGCGACAACGAGCGAGGCCGAGACATCGGGATTGCCGGCAATGGCGAGGCGACCGCGCACCTCCGGCACATCGGTTAGAATATTGTCGATCTCGGCCGCGTAACGCGCGGTGTAGCTAACCGTGGCGCCTTCGGGACCAGTGCCGCGCACGCGAATGACGCCGCGATCTTCCAGGGGCGCCAATTCGGATTTCAGCGCCGTCAAGAGAACGCCGCTGAGGGCGGCGACCATGACAGCAATGATGACAACGAGGGCACGCACGGCCAATGCGCCCTTGAGTGCCGATCGATAGCCGTTTTCGACCGCGACGAAGGTGCGTTCCAGCAAGAGGTAAATACGCCCCGGTTCTGACTGGTGACGCAGGATCTTGGCGCACATCATCGGCGTCAGCGTCAGGGCGACCCAGCCTGAAACGACCACCGCACCGGCAAGTGTCAGCGCAAATTCCAGGAACAGCTTGCCGGTTTTACCCGGAGCGAAGGCGATCGGGGCATAAACGGCAGCGAGGGTCAAAGTCATCGCGATGACGGCGAAGCCGATCTCGCGCACGCCCCTGGTCGCTGCCGCAACGGGTTGCATCCCATCTTCGATGTGACGGTAGATGTTTTCCAGAACGACGATGGCATCGTCGACGACCAGGCCGATCGCCAAAACCATCGCAAGGAGGGTCAGCGTGTTGACGGTAAAACCGAACGCGTACATCAGCGCGAACATTGCGATGAGCGAGATCGGTATGGTCACGATCGGAATGACAGCAGCGCGGAACGACCGCAAGAAGAAGAGGATAACAATCACGACGAGGAGGATCGCCTCGACGATTGTCATGAACACGGCCTCAATCGAACGCTCGATGAAGATGCTATCGTCGTTGCCGATGGCGGCTTGCAGGCCCTGGGGGAGCGATGCATTGATCTCCGGCAGAACGCCGTTGACGGCTTTCGACACATCGAGGGGATTGGCGGTCGATTGGCGGATGATGCCGACAGCAATGGCCGGAACGCCGTTGTACGTACTGGCGCGCCGCTCATCGACCGCGCCGAGATCGACGCGCGCCACATCTCCGAGTTTGACCTGATGATTGCCGGCGAGCTTGACGACAATATTGCGAAATTCTTCCGGCGTGGTCAGGCCGGTTTCGGAGAGGACCGAGAATTCCCGGTCCTGACTTTCGATGCGGCCCGACGGGATCTCCGCGTTCTGGGCGCGCAAGGCCGCTTCAACGTCTTGAACGGTCAAATTAAAGGCGGCCAGTCGTTCGCGGTCGATCCATATGCGCATCGCATAGCGCCGCTCGCCGAAGATTTGCACATCGGCGACGCCGGTCAGGTTCTTCAGGCGATTGACAATGAAGCGGTCGATGTAATCGCTGATCTGGAGCGCGCTCAATTGCGGGCTCGTAAAGACGAGAAACATGATGGCCTGCGCGTCCGCTTCGACCTTAGCAATCACGGGCTCGTCGATCTCGTCGGGCAAGCGTCCACGGACGCGGCTGACCCGGTCGCGGACATCGCTGGCGGCGACGTCCGGACTTATTTCTGGCCGAAAGCGGATCGTGATGCGGCTGGTCTCCGAGCGGCTTGAGGACGACAGCACGTCGATGCCCTCGATGCCAGCGATGCTGTCCTCGAGTATCTGCGTGACCTGGCTCTCCATGATGGCGGCGGAAGCGCCGGGGTAGTTGGTCGTGACAGAGACGATTGGTTCATCGATGTTGGGGAATTCGCGAACGGTCAGACGCTGGAAGGCGACAACGCCCACCAGCACAAGTACCAGCGACATCACCGTCGCCAGAACCGGACGGCGAATGCACAGCTCAAAAAAACTCATCCGCCGCTCCTCAGCGTTTCACCGACCGCTGATTTTTCGGCTCCGGACTTATCGTTTAGCGGATGGCTGGCGACGACTTCGACCGTCGCGCCGTTGCGCAGCTTGTGCTGGCCGGCGGTGACGACAATGTCCCCGGCCTTGACACCATCGGTGATTGCGACTGAGCCGTCCGAGCGCTCGCCGAGCTTAACGCGCGTCTCTTCGGCCTTTGTTGCCTCAACGCGGAAAACGAAGTTATCGCCGGAGCGCGGGATGATGGCACTTTCGGGAACGAGAACGACATCACGCTGGACGGCGCCCTTGATCAGGATGCGCGCAAAAAGACCTGGGCGGAGGACAATATCCTTGTTGTCGAGGCTGGCACGAACCTGCACGGCGCGCCCATTGACGTCGAGCAAAGGATTGATCGCATAGATCATGCCTTTGAAGGTCTGGCCTGGAATGGCGTCGACGGTCACGTCAATCACTTGGCCGACCGCGATCGCCGTCAAATACAGTTCGGGCACTTTGAAATCGACTTTCAACTTGTCGATTTTTTCAATGTTGACGATGGGCGTGCCGACCGCGACGAACGCGCCAACCGAGACATTGCGGACACCTGCGATGCCGTCGAAGGGCGCGCGGAGCAAATGCTTGGCGAGTTTCGTTTTGGCGAGTTCCAGCGCGGCGTTGGCGGTCTCAAAGTTCGCGACCGCTTCATCGCGGCTGCGTTCCGTGACATTGCCGGTCCGCGACAATTGGCGGGCGCGTTCGTTGTTGGCTTCAGCGAAGCTTAACCGGGCTTCGGCATCCGCGACCTCGGCCCGCAACAGCGCATCATCCAGGCGCACGAGGATCGCGCCGGCCTTGACGGGCGACCCTTCCACAAAATCAATTTCGGAAATGCGCCCGGCGATTTCGGGAGCAAGTTGCACCGTTTCGTCGGATTGCAACGAGCCGATCGCGCGGATGTCGGCAGAGGTTCGCGCGGCGCGCGCTTCGGCGACCTCAACAGCGATTGCGCGGGCCGGCGGCGCGGGCGTGAACCTGATCTTTGCGGGATCAACCGTTGCTGGAGACCGGTCGAGCGCGCCGTTCACGAATTCACGCCCCGGCATCCCCCCCACCCACCACGCGGCGGCCACCGCACAGATCAAAGCGAACACGAAGGCGCGCGACATCGTCATCCAAAAGGCCTCATTTCCCGCAGGGCAGTCTAATACGGCTCGGTGACGGTGTCGTCCTGGCCGTACCGCTGCCGCATCCTCAACGTTCGAACGGGCTGCTTCCGTCGGGTGACGCGATTGGCCGCCCGTATCGTCCGGAGCGGACTTTTATCACAAAACCGAGAAAAACCCCGCGAGATGAACGCGGTAAGTGAACACCCGTTCCTGCCGCGCGGCGGCCTTGGCTGTTCTTTTACTTACGGATACGGGTGATTTTGGTGCCCTCAAGGGTCAAATTGTACATCAGGCCTTTCGGGTCGAGGATGAACCCGATCACTGGGCTCGTGATCTTGTTGGTGTCGATCGATCCGCCGACACCAACTGTGATGATCGCGACCGAGCCATCGACGCCGACTTTCCACCCTTGCGAGCGGCGGAACTGGCCGAGTGCTTCAGGCGTCATAAACATGATGATGACTGAGCGAGATTGTACGCCCAGCTGGAAGCCGAACGAGGCGCCGACCGTGTTGTAATAGGTGGTGGGCTGGCCGCGAACCGACAGGGCGCCTTCACCATATTCCCCGCCGATGCCGAAACCGGCCTTCACTACCGACGGAAATATCAGGATGCCGTATGATTTCTCGGCGAGTTCGCGAGCGCCGCCGATTTGAGAATAGAACCGGTCGATGGTCGCGCGGACATCCGCATCAATCGCGGCGGCTGAAGCCGCTTGGGCGCGAGGCGCGGGTGCCATGGCCACGCCGATAACCGTGAGCAGCGCAACGACCAAGGTTTTCAGCGACATCGCGGGCCTTCCTGATTGACGATCGAACAACGCCGACCGTCCGCACCAAGTGCGGCGGGAGGAAGGCCGGACGCAGCCTAGACTGTCACTCAGGACGTTAATGCTGGTGTTCGTGGCCCGGAGTTGCCGGCCCGGCTGCACCGATGGCGGCGATTGTCACCGGCACGCTAATCTTGCCGGCGGTCTTGAAGGTCAGTTCCACGTCGAATGATTGTCCTGCCGTCAGCGGTTGCTTCAGATCGAGAAACATGATGTGCAGGCCGCCCGGCGACAGCGATACCGTGGCTCCAGCCGGAACATCCAAACCATTCGCGAGCGAGCGCATCTTCATCACGCCGCCGTCGTGCGTCATTTCGTGAATTTCTGTGCGGCCCGCGACCGGTGCGACAACAGAAAGCAACGTGTCGGCGGACGCGGTGGCGTTGACTATTTCGAGATAACCGGCACCGACTTTGGCCCCTCCCGGCGTGGCGCGAGCCCAAGCCTTGGCAACGGACAGCGCTGATGCTGCGGGCTTTTCCGCTCCTGGCGTGGCCGTGATCTTCAAAAGCGGCGCGGGATGTTTGAGATCATGCGGATTGGCGCCAGGGGCGGCCAGTTCGGTCCAGGATACCTGACCTTGCTCACATTCCTGCACGATTGGGATGGCCACCGTATCACCGCCGGCAAAGGCGCTGGTGATGAAACCGGTGAAGATGAATTCGTCGAAATGCTCATCGAGCAATGGCCCGCCGCGCCAAACGATTTCCTTGACGCCGTCCGAGACTTTCTTGCCATGGAAATGGTCATAGGTCTTGGCGTAGGCGCCTTTGGTCGTCGCGACTGTCCAACCTGGTTTGGGCGCTGGCTTCACGCCGATGATCCCTTCTGGAACCATCAGTTTTATCGCCACCGTGGACGAGCCTTTGCAGCCGTGGGGGACGCGCACCGCCGCGCGGAAAGATCCCGGCGAGGCGGACTTCAAATCCAGTGTCGGGTGCGCGAAAGCTGCCTCGCCCGGAATTGCTACGGCACATGCGAGAACGGCGATCATCGGGCGAAACGGTCCATACATTGTACTGTCCTTCATTGAATGTCAGAGATGATGCAATTTGGAAGCGCGGTCTTCTCGACCGTCGCCTCAACACTCAAGACCGTTGTCACCAGCGGAACTGAACGCCGCCGTAAACGGCGCGGCCCGTTCCTGGTTCGAACAATGCGCTGGTCGCTTCATTTGCCAACGTCGCGATGCTGGCGCTCGCGATGTACGTCTCGTCCGTCAGGTTGCGGCCTTCAACGTAAGCCGTCCAAGCGCCGCCGTTGTCAAAGCCGAGCTTCGCGCCGAGCAAGGCGTAAGACGTCGTCTTCACGACGTTTGCGCTGTCGACAAAGAATGCCTCAGGCGACCATTCGACATTTGGTCCGGCATAGACGCCGCTCGGATGCTTGTAGAGCAGTTCCGCCCGCAGGTAGTGGCGCGGCGCACCAGGCAAGTCATTGTCGCCCCAGCGCGGGTCATTGTCGAAGCGGAAGTCGTTGAATGTGTACGCGCCATGCAACCAGATTTCGTCCGCTTTGGGACCCGGTTCGAAGACAGCCGAGAACAGGCGCGCGGCGCCGCCCACTTCAACGCCCTGATGGATCGTCTTGTCGAGGTTGATCTGCGTGCAGGTTCCGTCAGCAACCACAACGCCGCCCGGGCCCAGATTGGTCCGGCATTGAAACTCGTTGTCGATGTTTGAACGGTACAGAGCGAGATCCCAGCGGAAGTCGGGATAGTTGCCGCGCGTGCCGATTTCGTAGGTCGTCGCGCGCTGGACTTCGAGTGATGTCGTTGTCGCGCCCGCAAGCGTAATTTCGCTGAAGGTTGGCGCTTCACCACTGCGCGAGATATTGCCGAAGACCTGCCATTGCTTGGCCGGTTCCCAGATGAAGCCCCCCTTCGGACTCCAAAATTCGTAATCCGCTTGACCGGATTGGGCGGCCCCTGAAATGCGCTGCTGGCTGCGTTCCACGTTGTTGTACTGGACGCCGCCGATGATGGCGAACGGCGGCGCGATGAAGAAAGAGTTTTCGGCATAGAACGTCGTATTGTCGGACGTCTGCTCCGCATCCGAGAACAATGCGCCTCTCTCGCCGGCGACGCTGATGAACTGCCTTGCGCGCGTTTCGCCATTGTGGACTGCAACACCGGCGATGAGCCTGTTGCGGTAGCCGTCGTAAATGTTGTCATCGACCAACCGGCCAAAACCGCCATACTCGTCATGCCTGTTGTCGATCACGCGGAAGATCGGGTGGTCCAGATGACGGTCCATATAGAAGCCGCCGAATTCGACCGTTGTTCCGGGCTGGATACGATAGGTTGTCGTGTTCGCCAACCGGAGGGTTTCAAGGTTGCGTTCGTAATCGAGTGCAACGTTTATCGGGTTGGGTGTGGTTGGCGACGTCAGCGCTACGCTGCGCCTCACGGCGCCCGGAATCTTCTGTTCTATGTCGTTGGCATTCACATAGAACCGAGTTTCGAGATCCTCCGTCAGCTTGAAGCCGACGTTGGCACTGCCGCGGACGCTCTCGCCGTCGCTGTGATCGCGAAACCCATCGGCCTCCTGCCAAGTGCCGGTGATGAAGTAGTCGGTGTTTCCAGAGACGGCGCCGGATGACACAGAGGTCTTGATTAGCCCAAAGCTGCCAATGTCGACACGTGCGCCGAAGAGATCGCTGTCGTACCCGGTGGGCGTGACGAAATTGATCGCTCCGCCGAGTGAATTGGCGCCGAATTGGAGTGCGTTCGCGCCCTTGTAGACCTCGATGTAGCTGTAGGCCGTCGGATTGATTTCTTGAAAGTCGCTTGAGCCGTCGGCCGTGGTGATTGGGATTACGCCGTCCATCAGGAGGGTTACGCCGCGTCCGTGGAAATTGCGCGACAAACCCGAACCACGGATCGACAGGCGGCTGTCCTCGCCCCACTTCGGCTGAATGAAGACGCCCGGCACATAATCGAGCGCATCCTTCAGTGTGATGGCTGGTGTGGTGTCCTTATATTCTTCGGCCGGGACGACTTCGACCGCGCCGGGCGTACGCTGTATGTCAGCACGCGCTTCTGCGGCCGTTGGCACGCCAAGGCTGCCGGAACGGGTTCCCGGAGGGACGATGGCATATGGGTTTTTAGGATCAGCCGCACTCTCATCAGCTGGCGGCGTCGCGTCCACGGCCGCCACCGCCTGGGGCTCAGCTTGTGAAGGCGCTGACTTTGCTTGCGGCTTTGACGGCGTGGCCTTCGTCGCGGTGTCGGGCTGAGAAACTTCAACCGGCGGCAAGTTGTTTTCTTTGGCTGATTGGGCCAGTGCGTCGGTGCCGACGACCGACAGTAACGGAGCGGATAGGGCCGCAGTTAGCGCGGCAGCGCCGGGACGGCGCATAGGCCAGAACGACATGACAGAATAATCCCCGGATTCGAACACATTTACGAGGCCGCAGATTGCGACCGAGCTTGGTGACGATCAGGAGAAGACGGGGGGCGCGCGTGGATTGTGTGCGGGCCCGGCGCGCGCAGGGGGCAGCATTGCTGCACGGGACTGCGCGAACCGCATTAAGTTATGGTCTTGGCCCCATATGACCGACGCGACGGCGTTGGGAAGTACGAGTGCTGGGAGGCCGCCAAGATGGCACGGCTCGCCTAAATGCTTAGCGACTGTGCCGGGCGACCGGTTGGGGTCGCCCGCCGCTTCGATGATTTTAGAACCACTTGCCGTACAGATGACGAGTTTGAAACTTCCATCGGTACTGGCCGAAAAGTTCGGCATGAAGCCGGCAGGGATCAGTGCCTTCATCACGAACGCAACAAGCACGGCGTGGCCAAGCCACGCGCGCACCCGGCGCAACGCAATGATGATGCCCTTCGAACCCATGGCGGAAACCTAGGCGCAAAATACTCAGACGCGCAAGATCTACTGGGATGCCATGGCATGACTGATGCCGCACAGCCACGCCGATTGGCTTGGTTCGTCGGTGCCTCGATGAGATGCAAAGAAGCGATAGGTTCTGGCAGCCTTCGGGCGGGGCACGTGGGGGTTCGGCTGCCTCAAAGGCAACGGGACGTATGTCGCGCAAGGGCTGGGCTGATTAGAAAAAAGCCGGCGAAGGCGTGGGACCAAGGTCCCGCGTACGCGCCGGCTGAGGTGAGGAGCAGGTTTAGGCGAGGAGGCGCGGAGGCGTAGGGAGGATGCGTAACGGAAAGAGGTCTGCATCGGCTTAAGTTGCAGGGTGCTCCTGTCTGGCCAGGCCAAACTGGCCTGCGGCTGCCGCAACCGGCCGCCGATGAGTATGAACCTACCCACTCCGGGCCCAAAATTCAATTATAAAACGATACGTTTCGTATCACAAAAATGTGTTCGCGTTGGCACACTTCACGCAAGTTATTGTAGTCGTGTTCAATTATGGCCCCGGCAGGTATCCATCCGTGCCGAGCCTGAAACCTGCTCCGGTCACACCTCGTTTCTTATTGTAACGTGAGCAATTCAGCTCATGGATCGACGAACTGGAGACGACCGTGAACACCCTGAATGGGGAGTGGTTATTCGACAAGTATACTCCCATCCCACGCATCAGGTACGTTACCCGCAAGGTCAACCTGGATCGAGCCTTCCGACTCAGCGCCTGGCGGAAACATCGGGATGCAGTCGGAGGCGGCTTTCACTCCGGTACGGGTTACGCGTATGACGAGGCCCATACCCGCAATATCGTCGCGCTGCTCAGACCTGCACTCGAATTGCAGTGTGGTGCGCCACCGCCGGGTTAGCATTTAGCAAGATTGTGACAGCAGAACGGACAATTCACATTCCTCTCCTGCATGACAGGCGAGCGACGAACTTTGCGCGAGATGACGATGGAAATGCACCAAGTGCGGTACTTCCTGGCCGCTGCGAAAATCAGGAACTTTACCAAAGCCGCCCAGTCGTGCGGCGTGAGCGCGCCCTCGTTGCTGCGTGCCATCGGCCTGCTCGAACAGGAATTTGGAGGCGCGCTGTTCACACGAGAACGCGGCAACATTCAACTTACGGAACTGGGCCGGCTTGCCCTTCCGCATCTGGAGCAAATCAGTTCCGAAGCCGAAGAGGCGAAGCGGCGTGCAAAAACGCTGCTGGATGTCGGCCGCACAACGCTAAAACTCGGGATCATGTGCACGATCGCACCTGAGCATTTCATCAAACTCGTCGACGGCTATCGCAAACGCAACCCGAAAGTGGCGCTGCAGATTCTCGATCGCAATGCCGAGCAACTGGAAGCGGCTCTGCTGGCGGGCGAACTCGACGTCGCGATCTACGGCATTCCAGGCGATATCTCGAATGACAAGCTCCACATCATGCCGCTGTTTCGCGAACAGATGGTCGTTGCCTTGCCGCCGCAGCATGCGCTGACGCGTGGAAAGGAAGTGACGGTTGCGGCGCTCAATGGCGAACCGTATCTCGAGCGCACGAATTGCGAATTCGCTGAGTACGGCGAGGAGGTTTTTGTGGAACGAGGCGTCACGGGCCCGACGATCTACGCAAGTGAACGCGACGACTGGGTCTTGGCGATGGTGGCAGCGGGTATGGGGTATAGTTTCTTGCCGGAATCGACGGCCAACGTCCCGGGCGTGGCCGTGCGGCCGCTCGTCGAACCTGAATTTTGGCGACAGGTCAATCTGGCGACGGTGCGTGGCCGCCCGCATACGCCCGCTGTGGGAAGCTTTGTCCGCGAGGTTATGCGCAGCAAATGGATGGGCGGCGCCGCTATTTCAAAACGCGAACTCTCCGAAAAGGCTCCCGCAGACGAAGACGGCTAAGGGCGGAATGCAGCCGCAAACGACCTATGATCGGAGGGGGAATGGCGCTCCCTAGGGGAATCGAACCCCTCTTTCAAGAATGAAAATCTCGCGTCCTAACCGATAGACGAAGGGAGCAGCGCGGGCCCGGTATAAGGGGGTTTGCGCCCGCTTGCAAGCCGGGTTGGACGCGGGCGGCAAGACGTCGCCGGAAGGGCGCCGTCCGGTTCACCGGCCCCCTTCTGCAGCCCCGTTCAAAGACTTCAGCCTTGACGACGGGGATCGGCGGCGTCCTCGATGGTCAACTCGATTTTCTCGCGTCCCCCCCAGCTATCGCGCTTCAAATTGCCGGCGATATGCACGGGCATGCCGCCCGTGTTCTGCAACAGATCGCCCAGGGGCTGACCGATGGCCCGGAAGGCGACACCTTCGAGCCGCGATCCATCGCCGGCCTCGAAGACGCAGCGCAGGTGCGCCTCGCCGACCGGTTTGGCAAACTTGACGCGCACGGCGGGAAACGCGAACCGCGGCTGCGGATTTCCCTGGCCGTAGGGTCCGGCGCGCTCGATCAAATCCATCAGGCCGTCGTTGACGCCGGACGGTACGAGCGCGCCATCGACATCGAGGCCGGAGCGGGCGCGGGCGGCGCTGGACGCATCCGTCAACTGGGTCGCGAAGAACTGCTCAAGTTTATCCATACGATCCTTGGCCACGGTCAACCCGGCGGCCATGGCGTGACCGCCGCCCTTGTGTAGCAGACCGCTGGCGACGGCTCCGCGAACCGCTGCACCGATGTCGACGCCAGCGACCGAGCGCAACGAACCGGTGCCGTTGACAATGCCGCCACCAGCCTGCTTCTCCCAGGCGATGACGCAACTCGGCCGTCCAAAGCGTTCGACGAGGCGGCTCGCCACCAGCCCGACTACGCCTTTGTGCCAGCTTTCAGAGGACACGATCGTAATCGGTTGATCGGGGCGCTCGGTGAGCTTGCGGTCGGCCTCAGCGAAGGCTTCCTCCAGCATCTGTGTTTCGATCGCCTTGCGCTCTTTGTTGAGCTTATCGAGAATGGTCGCGATCTTGAGTGCCTCGATGTCGTCCTCGGTGGTCAAGAGACGCGCGCCCAGGGCCGCATCGCCGATACGTCCGCCGGCGTTGATGCGTGGGCCCAGGATGTAACCAAGATGATAGGTCGATGGGGCCTGGTTCAAACCGGCCGCGTCGAACAGGGCGCGCAGACCGACGTTTTCGCGCGCCTTCATCACCGCAAGCCCCTTGCGAACGTAGGCGCGGTTGAGACCCGTCAGCGGCACGACGTCGGCGACGGTAGCAAGCGCCACCAGATCGAGATCGGCGAGAAGATCGGGAGCGACGGCACCGGCGGCGTAATGGCCGCGCTGGCGCAGGACGCGCATCACCGCCACCAGCACGAGGAACACCACTCCTGCCGCACACAGGTGTCCCTGTCCGGAGACATCGTCCTGACGATTCGGATTGACCACCGCCAGGACGTCGGGGAGCTGTTCGTCGGCTTGGTGGTGGTCGATGACGAGAATGTCGGCTGCGAGCTTTTTGGCTGCTGCCATCGTCTCGAAACTCGTCGTGCCGCAGTCGACGGTGACGATCAGTCGGGCGCCTTCCGCGACCAATGTTTCGAGGGCTGCAATGTTAGGACCGTAACCTTCGAAAATACGGTCGGGGATATAGATGCGGGCGCGGGTGCCATGGGCTGTGAGAAAGCGCGCCAGCAGGGCCGACGAGCAGGCGCCATCGACGTCGTAGTCGCCAAAGATGGCGACGGGTTCGCGACGGATAATCGCGTCTGCGATGCGTGCCGCCAGCCGATCCATGCCAGCCAGTGCGGCCGGATCGGGCATCAGGGCCTTCACGCTAGGGTCGAGGAAGACGGGGACTTCGCCGAGCGTGATGCCGCGGGCGGCCAGGACCCGGCCCAGGAGTTCAGGCAAGCCGTGCTGCTGACTGATGGCTAGCGCAAGGTTTTGCGCCTCGCGCGGAAGGCGTTCGCGCCAGGCGAAACCGCGCGCCGACTGCGTGACGCCGAGAAAGGCAGGCGCATCGTTTCCATCCAGCGAGATGGCTTGCCGCCGTTTCTGCACCGCGACCATCGTGTCCGTCTCCCCGAATCAACCGAAGCGACTTGACCATCAGAGCGGGCCGCGAGCGAGGCATGGAAGATAGTTGCCAACAAGTTGTTGCCACATCTTGCTGCGACGGCGCTTCTAGAGCCGCCTTGACCGTTCAAAGCCGGCCTGGATAGGGTGTGATCAATAATGTGGCGGCCCGGACCGCCCTTAAAAAAAGCGTTCTGTCCCATGTCCTCCCCCACTCGCGCCGTCTCGTCCGACCGCGTTGCCGCCTTGCTCGCCCGCGAACGAGCGCTTTTCGTCGAGCGCACGCCGAAGTCACAGGCGCTCGCTGATGAAACCGCGCGGCACTGGCTCAACGGTGTGCCGATGCATTGGATGGTGGATTGGGGTACGCCCTATCCGCTGTTTATCGACGAGGCGTGTGGGGTCGTGCTCACCGATGCGGATGGACACGCGTATGTCGATTTCTGTCTTGGCGATACCGGGGCCATGTTCGGCCATTCGCCGCCCGCGGTGGCGGACGCCATCCGGCGGCAGGCGGGGCGCGGGTTGACCACGATGCTGCCAAGTCCGGACGCGGCCGTCGTCGGACAACTGCTGGCGCAGCGTTTCCAACTTCCCTTCTGGCAGGTGACGGCAACGGCATCCGATGCGAACCGTTCGGTGATCCGCTGGGCGCGGGCGGCAACGGGGCGGCGCAAGCTTCTGGTTTTCAACGGCTGCTATCACGGCGCCGTCGACGATACGTTCGTGGCGCTGCAGAACGGCCGAGCCTGCAATCGTCCAGGCCTCGTCGGCGAGGTGCGCGATGTGACCGCTGATACGGTGGTCATCGAGTTCAACGATGTTGCCGCACTCGAAGCCGCACTCGGCAAAGAGGATATCGCGCTCGTTCTCGCCGAACCGGTGATGACGAACTGCGGTATGGTGCTGCCGCAAGATGGCTATCACGATGCGCTGCGACGCCTGACGCGCCAGCATGGCACTCTCTTATGCATCGACGAAACACACACGATCAGTTCGGGTGCGGGGGGCTATTCGGCGACGCATGGCCTGAAACCCGATTTCTTTGTCATGGGCAAGCCCATCTCGGGTGGTGTGCCGGCCGCGATCTACGGTTGGAGCAGCGAAGTCGACGGCCTGATCAGATCTTACATGGCCGGCCGCGAAGGTGGCTACAGCGGGATCGGAACGACGCTTTCGGGCAGCGCACTGCAACTGGCGTGCATGCGCGCGGTCCTGGAAACTATTCTGACCGATGACGTCTATCGACAGGCGTTGCCACTGGCCGAGTTCCTTGAACGTGGGATCGACGCGATCATCAGCCATCATGACCTGCCCTGGCACGTCGTGCGCGTGGGCCTGCGGGCCGAGATCGTCTCGGCGCCCGACCATCCGCGCAATGGTACGGAAGCTCTCTTTTTCGCCCACAGCGAGGCCGAACATGCGCTGCATCTCTATTGCCTCAATCGCGGTGTCGTCATTACGCCGTTCCACAACATGATGCTCGTCTGTCCGCAAACGAATGAGGTCGATGTTGCGCGCCTGCTTGATGCGCTCGACGGCGCGATGGCGGAAATCTCCGGCACACCACCCATGCGCGCGAGCGCCACACACTGACCGCAGGTATGTCTCGCCATGATCAAGCCGCCCGACCGCGCAGCACTGCGCGATGAAGCCCAGCGCTTCCTCAGCGAAAATCCGGACGTCCAGCAGATCTACCTGATCTACACCGATCTCGTCGGCGTTCAGCGCGGCAAACTACTGACGCGCGCCGAGCTTATGCCGGCCTGGGAGAACGGCCGCTTCATGGCCTGCTCAGCGATGTCGATGGATGTGACCGGTCGCGACGTCGAAGAGACGGGGATGATCTGGGAGACGGGGGATGCCGATCACACGCTGTGGCCGGTGCCCGGCACCTTGAAGCGCATTCCATGGTCGCGGGTGCCTCAGGCGCAGTACTTGGGAAGTTTTCACGAGTTGGACGGCGCCGGCGCAATCGCCGAACCTCGACATGCCTTGAAGCGGATCGTCGATCGGTTTGACGACTTCGGTCTTAGGCCAGTGGCGGCCGTCGAGTTGGAGTTCTACCTGCTCGACCGCGACAGTGCATTGGCGGGAAAGCCGCAGCCACCGATGGGTCTGACGGTTCCCGAGCGGCAGCGCCACTTTCAGGGCTACTACCTGCAAGACCTGGAGGATTTTGCGCCGTTCTTTAGTGATCTTTACGCCGCCGCAGAGGCGCAGGCTTTGCCACTCGAGGCACTGCTATCGGAGTATTCGCCGGGACAAATGGAAATCGGCCTTAAATACCGGACCGATGCACTGCAAGCGTGCGACGAGGCCATCCAGTTCAAACGCCTCGTCAAGGCGATTGCCGACAAACACGGTCTTATCGCGAGTTTCATGGCCAAACCCTACTCAGCGTGGGCCGGCTGCGGCATGCACCTGCATATCAGCCTTGCCGACGGCGACGGGCGCAATGTCTTTGCTTCCGACGACGTGATTGCCAATAATCTTCTGCGACAGGCCATCGGCGGCATGAAAAGCACCATGGCCGACGGCATGGCGATTTTCGCACCGAACGCCAATTCCTACCGCCGTTTTCGAAAGGCGAGTTATGCGCCAATCGCACCCAACTGGGGCTTCAACAACCGGTCCGTATCCTTACGCATTCCGGCTGGCAAGGGCCCGGCCCGGCATGTCGAGCATCGCGCATCGGGCGCGGACGCCAATCCCTATCTCGCGATGGCGGTTGCTCTGGCGGGCGTGCATCTTGGGCTCAAAGCTAAGTTGGACCCCGGCCCGATGATTGAAGGCAACGGCTATGAACAACCGTGCGATCCTATGCCAACGAATTGGTTTGCCGCAATCGAGCGGTTTCGACAGTCGGAATTTGTTGCAGATTATTTCGGAACGGAATTCGTACGCATTTTCTCAACCATAAAAGAAATCGAAGCGGACCGTTTCTTTGCCGAGCCCCAGCCCTTGGATTTTGAATTTTATCTGCGTACGATCTGACTAGGCATTTTAATTCTGCGTATGGCAGCCATTCAAATTTCACGCCATTGATCCTGATTTCTTCAAGCAATATAGAGCTCGATGATGCGCTTCGATCCGGAGGGTGTTCTCGAAAGTGCTTTGAGTGCTTATGCGCTTGGCGATTTGCTGGCGGCCAATGCTTACTTCAGTGATGACGCCATTTTTGCAATTTATGTTGACCAGGACATTCTTCCTTTCGGCGGAGAAGTCTGCGGGCGATCGGAAATTCTGAAGACTTGGCAAAAGATTACCGGCTCATTTGATCTGCTGCGTTATGACGTGCGCAATATTGCGTGTCATGACGACATTGCGCGCTGCCAAGCGGAATATACTTTCCGGCACCGGGCCAGCGGCGAAATTATCGATGGAGTGTTGCGTCTTGTCGCGCAAATCATTGACGGCAAAATCGTGCGCCTGCGCGAGTATCACGACCAGGAACGCATTCGTGCGTTCATGCGGCTCGTTGCGCCAAACTCCAGGGGGACGGATAATTGAACGAAGATCGAAACGCCGTGCTGTCAACCAGCCTCGCGTTGTTCAATGCCTTGCATGCATCGTTGTCCGGTCAGCCGTCTGTTCGTGTAGCGTGCGATTGATGGCAGGCAATCAAGTACGGTGGGTCATGTGTCATGCGATCTGATCCCGAAGGCATCGTGGAAGCGTTGCTGACTGCTTATGCGATGGGGGATTACGAAGCTGCGGCCGCGTATTATGCGCCCGACGCGGTATTTGCGATGTATGCAGATAATGAGATCACTCCGTTTGCCGGCGAGTGGCAGGGGCGCGAGCGGATCATCAACTGCTGGCACGACATCTGCCATGGTTTTGAAATCGTGCGGTTCGAAGGCCGCAACATTCGGTCGGGAGCCGATAACATCATCCACTGCCAGGTCGATTACGAGTTGCTGGAAAAGCTGAGCGGTCACACGTTAGAGGGCATTGCGCGGCTCGAATTGGAGTTCCGCGACGGGCTGATCGTCCGCGAGCGCGAATACAATGATGTCGAGCGTCTGCGCGCATTCTTGCGGCTATGCGAGAACGACGCCAAAGCCATGGCGTTCGTTAGCCGGACGCAACCATGAGATTGCGGTAGACGCGCTCTGAAAGCTCACGGAACAGCTTCATGTTGCAGCTTGCCTCTTCATCGAAGCGGTCGATCGCGCCACTGCCCTGCAACCGGTCGAGCTGTTGCCTGTAGGCCGGCACGCATGCCCAGTCGCGCACGGTGTTGGGTTCGACTTCGATGTGACCCTGGATGCCCCAGGCACGCGGCGCGTATCGAGCCGCTTGCACCCCGCACACATCGGATGTTGCGAGATTAACCGCGCCTTCGGGCAGTTCGGCGACTTGGACGCCGTGCCATTGCACACATGGCCAGATCGGGGGAAATCCGGCGAATACGGCGTCCGTTGCCGCATCGGCCGTCAACGAAATCGGGATCACGCCGATTTCCGGCGAACCCAATGGTCCGCAGGTCCCGCCCAGCGCATCAGCAAGCAGCTGATGGCCAAGACAGACGCCGAGCACGGGCCTTTGCAATTCGCGCACGAAGCGGCGGATCGCCTGCTTTTCCGCTGCCAGCCAAGGGTGATCCTTGAGGTCCCACACATCCATGGGCCCGCCCATCACCCAGAGCTGGTCATAGCTTTCGAGGCTCGGGATCGCATCGCCGTGGGTGAAATGCACCGTGTCGGTCATGCCGCCGTCGCGGCTCAGCCATTCGCCCAACGTACCCGGACCCTCGCTGTCATGGTGCTGGAAAACGAGGACCTTCATGCGGCGGAACTCCAAGGCACAAGCGGATCGGCGTCAAGCCGGGAAGCGCGCACCGATATCGCGGAAGCGCGTCTTGATGCGGCGCACGGTACCACTCTTGGAGCGCATGACGACGGTTTCGGTTTCGGCGAAATCGCCGCGAAAGTGGACGCCATCGAGCAGGGAACCGTCCGTGACGCCAGTTGCGGAAAAGATCACATCGCCGGAGGCCAGGTCTTCGAGATTGAATTTGCGATTGATGTCATCGATGCCCATCTGAGCGGCGCGGATCCTCTCCTCGTCGTTTGAGGGTTTGAGGCGGCCCTGAATCTGCCCGCCGACACAGCGCATGGCGGCGGCCGCTAGAACGCCTTCGGGGGCTCCACCCGATCCCATGTAGATGTCGATGCCGGTCTCATTGGCATCCGTCGTCCAGATGACGCCGGCGATATCGCCGTCGGGGATGAGACGGACCGCGGCGCCGGCATCCCGAACCGCTTTGATCAGTTCGGCATGGCGGGGCCGATCAAGGATGCAGGCTGTGATTTCCGCAACGGCGACACCCTTCGCCTTGGCCAGATCGCGAATATTTTCGCCGGGCGTTTTGTCGAGATCGACGACTCCGGGGGGATAGCCGGGTCCGACCGCGATTTTATCCATATACATGTCGGGCGCATTGAGCAGGCCGCCCTTCTCGGAGATGGCGAGAACGGCGAGCGCGTTCGGCATGGACTTGGCGCAGATCGTCGTGCCTTCCAACGGATCGACGGCGATGTCGACTTCCGGACCCTCGCCGGAGCCGACCTTTTCTCCGATATAAAGCATCGGGGCTTCATCCATTTCGCCTTCACCGATCACAACCGTACCTTGGATCGTCAGAAGTGCGAGTTCGCGGCGCATCGCATCGACCGCCGCCTTGTCCGCCGCCTTCTCATTGCCACGCCCGCGCAATCGCGCTGCTGCGATGGCCGCTGCTTCGGTGACGCGCGCCACTTCGAGCACGAGGACCCGCTCCAATCCGACTAACCGATCCTTGCTCATCTTGCTTGGTTCCTTAGAGTTCTTCGATCCGGATCATTTGCGGCCGGGCCGCAATATTACCGTCGGCCTCGATAGCATCGAGAGCCTTGCGGATGTTTTCTTCGGTTGTTTCGTGGGTGATCAACACGACGGATGCAGCAGCCGCGTCCGCCGTGCCCGGCTTCTTCTGTACGATACTTTCCAGCGAGACACCGCGATCGCCCATGCGCTTGGCGATCGAGGCCATTGCGCCGGGCCGGTCGAGGACCGACAGGCGTATGTAATAAGACCCGTAATGGCCAGAAAGATTCGCGCGCTGGAATGGTTTCAATTGCGCGACGGGCTTCAGGAACGGAGGCAGCACCAGACCACGCGCCACATCGACGATATCGCTGGCCACGGCCGAGGCGGTCGGCTTGGCCCCGGCGCCGGGGCCAACGAGGAGAACCGAACCGGAGAAGTCGCCTTCAATAGCCACGCAGTTGGTTACGCCCGACACCTGCGCGATAGTGGCCTCTTCAGGTACAAAGGCCGGGTGCACGCGCGCTTCGATCCCGCTGGCCGTGCGCTCGGCAACGCCCAAAAGTTTGATTCGATAGCCAAGGCTCTGCGCCGCTTCGATGTCGGCGGCGCTGATCGTCTGTATGCCTTCGACGTGAATTTGATCCGCGGGCAACGTGGTGCCAAAGGCGAGGCTTGTCAGAAGGGCGAGCTTGTGAGCGGCGTCGAAACCGCCGATGTCGAACGTGGGGTCGGCTTCCGCATAACCCTTCGCCTGGGCATCTTTGAGCACATCGTCGAAGGCCAAATGCTCGTCCTGCATCTTGGTCAGAATGTAATTGCAGGTGCCGTTCAAGATGCCATAGACGCGCTTGACTTCATTGGCAGCGAGGGCCTCGCGCAGCATCTTTATCACCGGTATGCCGCCGGCAACGGCTGCCTCGAAGTTGAGTGAGACTGCATGTTTCTCAGCGAGCCTCGCCAACTCCATTCCGTGCTTGGCCAGCAGCGCTTTATTGGCGGTCACGACATGCTTGCCGGCCTTCAACGCCGCTTCCACAGCAGCGCGCGCGGGGCCCTCGTCGCCGCCGATCAATTCCACGAAGCAATCAATATTGGGATCTGCTGCGAGCATGACAGCATCATCGAACCAGCGCGCATGGCCGATGTCTGCGCCGCGGACCTTATCGCGGTTGCGTGCGCAGACGCCGGTGACGACGATGCGCCGATCGAGCGTTTCCTCCAGGCTCACGCCATGCTTGGCCATGAGTTCGAGGAGGCCGGCTCCGACCGTGCCGAGCCCGGCGATGCCGAGTTTCAGAGGTTCTTTCATGGGATGGGATATCTCGGGATCGGGCGGGGAATTTTAGCGGGTGGCTTTGTGCGGTAGGGCGACCACATTTTCGGTGTTGTCGACGCCGGCTTGGGAAAAGTACTTCTTCACGTTGCGCGCGGCTTGACGGATGCGATGTTCGTTTTCGACAAGCGCGATGCGAACGTAGCCCTCGCCGTATTCGCCAAAGCCAAGGCCCGGTGACACAGCGAGGTCTGCCTTCTCTATGAGCAGTTTGGCGAACTCAACCGATCCGAGGTGACGGAACGGTTCGGGGATCGGGCACCAGGCGAACATGGTGGCCGGCGGCGGCGGGATCGACCAGCCTGCCCGCTCAAAGCTATCGACGAGGCAGTCACGGCGCGCCTGGTAGGTCGCGCGGATGTCTTCCACGCAATCCTGCGGGCCATTCAGTGCTGTGGCCGCCGCCACTTGGATCGGCGTGAACGCGCCGTAGTCGAGATAGGATTTGACGCGTGCCAGGGCTCCGATCAGGCGTTCATTGCCAACGGCAAATCCCATGCGCCAGCCGGGCATATTGTAGGTTTTGGATAGCGAGGTGAACTCCACCGTGATGTCCATGGCGCCCGGAACCTGAAGGACCGAGGGTGGCGGGTTGCCATCAAAATAGAGTTCCGCGTAGGCAATGTCGGACAGAATGATCAGATCGAGCTTCCGGGCCAACGCCACTGCGTCTTTGTAAAAGTCCAGGCTCGCCACCATCGCCGTCGGGTTCGACGGGTAGGACAGGATGAAACCGAGCGGCTTTGGAATCGAGTGGCGCACGGCGTGTTCGACGGCGCGCAGAAATTCCTCGCCCGTACCGGCCGGTACGTGACGAACGGCAGCGCCAGCAATGATGAAGCCGAACTCGTGGATCGGGTAGGTAGGGTTGGGCACAATCATGATGTCGCCCGGGGCAGCGATCGCCTGGGCCATGTTTGCGAAACCCTCCTTGGAGCCAAGGGTGGCGACGATCTGCGTATCGGGATCGAGTTTCACGCCGAAGCGGCGCTCATAGTACCCCGCCTGGGCTTTGCGGAGGCCGGGGATGCCTTTCGACGCCGAATAGCGATGCGTGCGCGGCTTGGCGATCGTTTCAACCATCTTCGCTACGATATGCGGCGGCGTCGGCAGGTCCGGGTTGCCCATACCCAAATCGATGATATCGGCGCCGCGCGCGCGGGCCGCCGCCTTCAGCCGATTGACTTCGGCGAAGACGTAAGGCGGCAGTCGCTTGATGCGATGGAAATCCTCGATCACGTGCTTTCGCTTTCGATTTACCAGTCGTTTGAATATGTTAGGCGTAGGAACCTAGTGGCAAAGAAGGCTTGACCGGGTCGCCAGCCCGCGGCGGCCGTGAGGTCCACGTGTTTACGCCTCGCCCTGGCCCTCAGTCCAGAGCCTCATCGGTATGGGACACGGCTTCACCCGATCTCGCAATCTTTTGAACAGACTATTCTTGCGGTTGGCGCCGCGCCGTCAAATCTCTACGGCCAATGATGTCCTAAGAGCGGATGGGATTAGCCTTGGCCGGTATGATAGAATGCCGGTCTGCCGTTATAGATTGGGCGCCATGACAAAAGATAAAACGCAGTCCGATCCGCTAGCTTCCTACAAGATTGGCGATCCTGAAGAATTTGCGCGCAACGTCCTCAAAGCCTACGAG
This sequence comes from Hyphomicrobium sp., assembly GCA_022844105.1. GTDB lineage: Bacteria > Pseudomonadota > Alphaproteobacteria > Rhizobiales > Hyphomicrobiaceae > JAGVSR01. Next base: position 83,425 of record JALHMJ010000006.1, read on the forward strand.
GAGGGCGGCCGCGCAGTGACGCAGCTTCTCGACCGATCCGACTCGCAAATGACGCCCTTCTCGGCCGCCAGCGAGATGGCGCGGGCGACCGAAACGATCTCCAGCGTTTACACGCGTTGGATGGCAGACCCGTCGAAGCTGGTGCAAGCGCAGGCGGAGTTGGCGGGCTCCTACGCGGAATTGTGGAACCGTACGATGCAGCGCATGCTCGGGATCGAGCCCGAGCCAGTGATCGAGCCTGCGCCGACCGACAATCGGTTTCGCGATCCGGAATGGTCCAGCAATCCCTATTTTGATTTCGTCAAGCAGGCGTACCTCATTACGACGAAATGGGCTGAGGACAACCTTGCCCACACCGAAGGGCTCGATACCATCGGGCGGCAGAAGGCCGAATTCTACTTCCGGCAACTCTCAAGCGCGTTCTCGCCATCCAATTTTCCGATGACCAATCCGGAAGTGATGCGCGAAACCATGACGTCGAATGGGCGCAATCTGGTCGAGGGCGTCAACCTGCTGCTCAAGGATCTGGAAGGTTCTGGCGATCTCATGCGGATCAGCCAGACGGACCTGACGGCGTTCGAGGTTGGCCGCAATCTTGCGACGACGCCCGGCAAGGTGGTGTTCCAGAATGAACTGCTGCAGCTCATCCAGTATTCGCCCACCACCGACAAGGTGCGCGAGATTCCAATCCTCATGGTCCCGCCGTGGATCAACAAATACTACGTTCTCGATCTGACCCCGCAAAAGAGCTTGATCAAGTACGCCGTCGATCAGGGCTTCACGGTGTTCGTCGTTTCATGGGTGAACCCTAGCGCCGAACTCTTCGACGTTACGTTCGAAGACTACATGACGCAAGGTTTGCTCGCAGCTGCGGATGCGGTGCATCGGGAGACCGGGCTCGAACAGTGCAATGTGCTTGGCTACTGCGTCGGAGGCACGCTGCTCGGCACGAGCCTGGCGTGGTTGGCTGCGCGCGGCGAAGCGCCTTTCAATGCCGTCACGTTCCTGACGACACAGGTCGACTTTTCCAAGGCCGGCGATCTGTTGCTTTTCACCGAGGACGAGCAGCTCGACAATCTTGAGCAGGTGATGAGCGAGCGCGGCTTCCTCGATGGGTCGCGGATGGCGAACGTGTTTAACATGATGCGTCCGCGCGATCTGATCTGGCCGTACGTCGTCAACAATTACCTGCTGGGCCGCAAGCCCTTCCCGTTCGATCTGCTCTTCTGGAACCAGGATTCGACGCGGATCGCGGCGGCCTGCCACGCGTTTTATCTGCGGGAATTCTACAACGAGAACAATCTCGCCAAGGGAGAGTTGAAGATCGGTGGCATCAAGCTCGACCTGGCGAAGATTGATCTTCCGATCTTTACGATTGCAACGCGCGACGATCACATCGCGCCGGCGGAGTCGGTCTACATCGGGGCGCGCATGTTCAGCGGGCCGGTTGAATTCGTGCTGGCGGGTTCTGGACACATCGCCGGTGTGATTAATCCGCCGGACAAGGTGAAGTACCAGTACTGGACCAACGCAAGTCTGAAGCCTGCCAAACTCAGCGACTGGATCGCCAAAGCCGACGAACATCCCGGATCATGGTGGCCGTACTGGATCGAATGGCTGCACGGCAAGTCGGGCAACTGGACGCTACCGCGCGAACCTGGGGAGACGCTCGGCGTGATCGAACCGGCGCCGGGCGGCTACGTGCAAAAAAGCGCTTAAGGCGCGTGCCGAAGCGGTACGGCGGCCGTCGTCGACCCTTGCATCAATGCAACTGAATATTAGCGCATGTTTGGCATTCTTTCAGATTGACCAACGCATGCGCGAGCGGCGCATGCCACCGTGTTGGGTTGGTGCCATGAACGACATGACCTTGCATGACATGACTGGGGCAGATCCTGCCGACGGTGACCTGTCGGTCGTCGTTGAGGAGAATGCCGTTCTCGCGCGACTGTTTGCGCGCCTGCCGCTGCACGCGCAGGCGTCGTTTACGCCCGATCAGATCGCGGCCCTGGGTCTTGCCACCTACGAACCGCCGACGCCGCACAAAGTTGCGATCCGCAAAACGTTCGGTTTCCTCGGCAAAGGGTATTACGTCGCACTGTTCATGGGTCATGACCGGCGTGGCCGGCGCAGCGGCTCGTTTACAGCCTATGCAGACGAATTCCGAGCCGACTGGCGTTATCTACTGGGTGTTTTCATTACGCTCGGATTGATCGGCGCAGTGGTCACGACGGCAGCCGTCACCGTCTGGTACTACGCGGCCGCCACCGTTGGCGGCGCTTACAGGCCCGTTGCCGTGCAAGAGTTCCTGCCGTTTTTCAATTAAGCCAAGCCCGACAAGGCATCCTGCAGATCTCCAATCAAATCGTTGGCATCCTCGATGCCGACAGACAGACGCACGACGTCGGGGCCGGCGCCTGCGGTAATGCGCTGCTCGTCGGTGAGTTGCCGGTGCGTTGTCGATGCTGGGTGAATGACGAGGCTGCGGACGTCACCGATGTTGGCCAGATGGGAAAACAGCTTCAAGTTCGACACGAGTTTCTTGCCGGCTTCATAGCCACCCTTCAATCCGAACGTAAAAACGGCACCGGCCCCCCGCGGCGTGATTTCAGTTGCGAGCGCGTGATTGGATGACGACGGCAGGCCGGCATAGTTGACCCAGGCCACCGCCTTGTGCCGTTCCAGAAATGCCGCCACCCGGACCGCATTCTCGCAATGCTTTTCCATGCGCAGCGGCAACGTTTCGATGCCGTTCAGGATCAGGAACGCATTCAAAGGCGCGATGGCCGGACCAAGGTCGCGCAAGCCCATCACCCGGCAAGCCAGAGCGAACGCCATCGGACCGAAGGCGTCCGCTAGCACCATACCGTTGTAGGACGGGTTGGGCTCGACAAGCGTTCTGTAACGGTGGGGCGCGCCGTTCCAATCGAATGTCCCGCAATCGACGACGATGCCGCCGATGGAGTTGCCTTGCCCGCCCATGAATTTGGTCAACGAATGCACGACGATGTCGGCACCAAATTCCTTCGGGCGGCAAAGGTAGGGGGTGGCGAGCGTGTTATCGACGATCAGCGGAATTCGGAACTCCTTGGCGATCTTGGCGATTGCGGGAATGTCGATGATGATGCCACCGGGATTGGCAATGCTTTCGATGAAGATCGCGCGCGTTTTTTCCGTCACGGCCGCACGGAAAGTTTCCGGCTTCGTCGCATCGGCCCACGCGACGCGCCACCCGAATTTGGAAAAGCCGTGGCTGAATTGATTGATCGAACCACCATAGAGCTGGCGGGCTGCGATGAACTCATCGCCCGGCTCCAGAAGCGTATGAAACGCGAGCAACTGAGCGGCATGTCCGGATGCCACGGCGAGCGCCGCCGACCCGCCTTCGAGCGCCGCGACACGGGCCTCAAGGACGCTCTGGGTCGGATTCCCTATGCGCGTGTAGATGTTGCCGAACTCCTGCAGGCCAAACAGAGCCGCAGCGTGATCGGCATCGCGGAAAACATACGATGCTGTCTGGTAGATCGGCGTGACACGGGAGCCTGTCGTCGGGTCGGGTGCGGCGCCGGCATGTACCGCGAGGGTGGCAAACGAATGGGAATTGGTCTCGGTCATGGCGTGCTCCAGCGTCTCGCTATCAAACGCTGAAGGGAGACTTGGACGTGGGCGCTGTCAACCGGGACAGAGTGGGAATGCTTAGAAGCGGCTCAGAAAGATTTTGCTCCGCTGGCAATCACTCCTTGTGCGCACGGGCGCCGATCCCGAAGCCAATCGACCGTGCATCACCTGCGGGTGGAGGCCGCCCATCCTCTGGACGGCCTCCGGTCGCCATTACTTGATGTCGGCTGGAGCCTTGTCCTTGATGCCCGGCCAGATGACTTCCGCCTTCTTGATGTTGCCCGGCACATCTTTGAGCCACATCTGCTGGATGCCGCTATCGAGGTTCAGGTAAAGCTTGCCATCAACGATCTTCCAGTTTTCGGGATTGCCGTCGAACTTCGCGTTCACAGAGACGCCGAAGGCGCAGTAGCCGCCGTAGGCCGGTACGTACTTTTCGGGATTGGCCTGGAAGGTATCGAGGTGGGCTTTGCTGGCGAAACGGTAGGTCGCCGCGCCATGCTGTGCTGCGAACTTCGAGTCGCCTTTCACGGGCTTACCGTCCGTGAAATAGGCGACGACGTCGTAGCCGTGTACGGCGAGGCCCGACGCCGGCTTGCCATCGGCGATTACGATGCCGGTCGAGGTGTTGACTTCCGGGCCGGCGAATGCCGGCACGCCGGCGGAGAGCACTCCGGCAATCGTGATAACAGCGAGGGTCGTTTTGCGGATGAGGGTCATGGCTTGTCCTTCAGAGTTTGTGTTGATCCATCTGGCGTTCGAATGCATCGAACAGTCCGACCGCCGTAGGCGGTCTGAAACTTAAGAGGCTGCCGGAGTTATGCTGCGCTGCGCCGTTCGACGACCAAAAAGTCAATCACTGTGTGCGACGACTTGGCGGGCGTCCACTCGTTGAACGGGAAAACAACGATGCGTTGAGTAATCCGATCCTTAAGACTGGCGAGTGGTTAACTGACGACCGGGCCAGAAATAGATTGTATCGTTAGATTTTATAATTACCTTATTATAAGAACTACATTCTCATAGCGTGAGAACATGGATGGATCGGTTTGAAGCGATGGCTGCCTTCGTAGCGGTGGTGGAAAATGGCAGTTTCTCAGCCGCTGCCAAGCACTTACAGGATCCACTTGCCACCGTAAGCCGACGCGTCGCCGAGTTGGAGCGTCATCTGCGCGTCCAACTCCTGACCCGCTCGACCCGAAAGCTGGCCCTCACCGATGCCGGCATCCAGTACCTGCGAACCTGCCAGCGCGTGCTGGAGGACATCGAAGAGGCCGAACGCTTGGCTTCGGGCGAATACACCGCGCCGAAGGGCAATCTCGTCGTCAGCGCGCCCGTGGTGTTCGGCAAACTTCACCTGATGCCGATCTTGCTGGAGTTCCTGAGTGCCTATCCCGACATCGATGTTGAGCTTCGCCTTATTGACGTCGCGGTCGATCTCATCGAGCAGCATATCGACGTCGCGCTGCGCATCGGCACATTGGAAGACAGCAGTCTTTTGGCATTGCGGGTGGGCAACATCCGCCATGTCGTCTGCGCCAGTCCCGGTTATCTAGCGACGCGAGCGCTCCCGCTCCAGCCGAGCGATCTCGCCAGCCATGATTGCGTGACGCTGACGCCGCTGCACGCACCGACGGTCTGGGAGTTCACCACTGAAGACAACGTCAAACGTGTGCCCGTGCACTCACGGTTGGCTGTCAGCAACGCCGAAGCGGCGGTCGCAGCTGCGGCGGACGGTCTAGGTTTGACGCGTGTGCTCTGCTATCAGGCGGCCGGCGCGATCCGGGATCGGGCGCTCGTCCTTGTCATGCGCGACCATGAACCACCGATCATGCCGGTCCAGTTCGTCTACTCGGCCAACCGCCAGATGCCGAAGAAGCTGCGGGCCTTCCTGGATTTTGTCGGGCCGCGTCTCAAGGCGCGGATCATCTTCGATCCATGAATATTGGTGACATCTCGAATATCCGCGTTCAGCGGTTCTCACGAGGACCAGCGGGTGTTTTGGGAGCGCCGCCTTGCGGCAAATTCATTCGGCCGAAAATCATGGGCGCGAGGGCGAATGCGTTGCCTTCCGGGCGGCTCGGGGGCGCCGACCCGGATGAAACGAATTATCAAATCTTGGCGTAGAGCCCGGCACGCTGACAGGTCCACTTCCTGAGGACCCACTTGGGATGAGCCTCGATCCACTTCGCGATTTCAGGCTGGGCTCCCATTATGCACTGCATCGGCGTGAGGTTTTCTGCCGAATAGGTCAGCGCGACGTCCTTGCAGCGGGAAGGATCATTGATGAGGCAAACGGACACCATGAGTTCGAGCATTGGACAACCTCTGCGTAAAAAATGACCTCGTTCGGCGAGGTCGGTTGCAGATTGGGCGTCCATCCCGTGATGTCTTTTTGTTGATTGAAAGGGTATGCCCGGGAACTAATCCTGACAAGTTCATAAAAGCGGCAGTGGTTGCTAAAGAAATAAACGAAATGTCGGTGTTGCGTTCAAGCGACGCAGGATTAGGCAACTCCTAGAGAAATGGACCGAATTTCTTCAATTTCCGAAAACCATATCAGGCATCGCGGCGGCGCAAGCCAAACTTTCAGCAGTTTCACCCGCAGAATCGAAGCCGAATCACCTACGCGCGATTCGCTTTTCACAGCGTGCGAAGAAATGCCACCAGAGCGGCCCGTTCGTCCGCGTCGAGCTCCAGGCGGCGAATCAAATTCGGCGCCAACGAGGGACGATCGACGCGCTTGCCGGCATAGTGCGCCACCACGTCCTCAAGTGTCGCCAGTGATCCATCGTGCATATAGGGCGCGGTGCGTGCCACCTGCCGCAACCCTGGTGTTTTAAATGCGGGAATTCCAGGTGTCCCGCCTGCGATGGCACTTCGCCCGGGATCGCTTGTGGCAAGGCCGATATCGTGAAAGCCATCATCGGTCATGCGCCAACCGCCGTGACAGGAGAGACAGCCGCCTTTGCCGACGAAAATACGAAAGCCACGCCGCTCGCGTTCGCTCAGCGCGTTTGCGTCACCGCCAATCCAGGCATCAAACCGCGTTTCGGGGGAGACAATCGTTTTCTCATAAGCCGCTAATGCAGCCAGTATCGAATGTTCAGTGATGCCGGAGTCTTCGGGAAACGCTGCGGAAAACGCGGCGCGCTTGTCGGCACTGCCGGCGAGCAGTGTTATCGCCCGGTCAAGATCGGCGGCCATTTCGTTTGGAGCGTGCAACGGCTGACGCGCCTGGCGTTCGAGTGTCGATTCGCGGCCATCCCAGTAAAAGCTCGTCGACCAGGCAAGATTGAACAAATGCGCCGTGTTGCGCTTCAGCGCCGTCCCATCGCGACCGAGAGCTCGCGGCACGTTGTCGGTGAAGCCGTTTTGCGGCTGATGGCAGGTGGCACAGGAGCGGTCACCATCGCGCGAGAGGCGCGTATCGAAAAACAGCGAGAAGCCCAGGTCCTGCCGCTTTGCTTCCAGCGGATGCACAGGCGAGGGCGCGGGCCGCGCGAAGATCGACTGCCAGATGGGATCTGGTCCCGCTGCGCTATCGGCAGCCGCACCGGGTGCCAGAGCCAGCGCGAGCCCCAGCGCGACAAGCGCGGTTCGGACCAAAAAAGTGCGGTGAGTTGATCTCGAAGGCGTCATACAAGCCACTCTTAGCACATGATTTTCCCGAGCCGCACTGCCCCAATCGTCGCCCGAATTCAGGCGCGGACATCGTCGTCGTCGGTTTCCCCGATGGCTGACTGATAGACTTCATAGGCCGATCCGGAATTGAGCACAGCGATCCCCAGTCCGACGACAAGATCGGGCCATAACGAGCCAGTCGCCGCGGTGGCTGCTCCAGCCGCGATGATCGCGATATTGACGGCAACGTCGTTGCGCGCCGACAGGAACGCGGCCAGCGACAGACTGCCACCATGATGGCGCACACGCGACAACAGCAGCGCGCAAATGGCATTGACGAAAAGCGCGCCAAGTCCGGCGAGTGTCAGAAGCACCGGATCGGGAACCGACGGGGCGGAGATTTTTTCCCACGCGGTGTAGAGCGCGGCCAGACCTGGCACCAGAAGACACAAGGCCAGAATGAGACCGACGACGCGGCGGCGCGCTGCACTCCACCCCAGCGCGACGAGCACTAGAAAATTGATCGTCGCATCCTCGAGGAAGTCGATGCTGTCGGCATAGAGCGCCACCGAGCCGATCGCGAGCGCGACCGTGAACTCGACAAAAAAGTAGCTCAAGTTCAGCGCGGCGACGCCGGCGACCGTACGTTTGAGCGCCGTGCGATCGGCATCGGGCGTCAATTCAGCCAATCGCTGCTCCCGGCTATACCCTGGCCCTGTAGCCTGCCGCTCTTACGGGATCAGCAGGCCATTCGCAATCGCCCGGCACATCCCGTGAAGCTATCGCCGCCCGATTGCCACGTAGATTGGAGCCAAAAAAGCTCTACCGCAGCCGCGAGGCCGCCCCGTTGCGCCCGGCAGTGGTTTGGTGTCCAACCAGCCGGTCAACCTCTGCGAGCCGGATTGTCATGACGCCCGCGATCTTCAACGCCGCCGCCTGCCGTATGTCGCTGTTTGGCGCGTTGCGCGATGCAGCGCGGCGTCACGGGGCGGGCAAGGTCATTCTTGAGGATGTCGAGCGGCAGCCCCTGACTTATGGCCGGCTCATCCTGGGGAGCCTTGTCCTTGGCCGACGACTGAAAATGGAGACGCTGCCCGGTCAGGCGACGGGACTTTTGCTGCCAAACGTCAATGCGTTGGTCTTGTCGCTGTTCGGGCTCAATGCCTTCGGGCGCACGGTGGGTTTATTGAACTTCACTGCAGGGGCACGCAACATCCAGTCCGCGATCAAAACCGGGCCGTTGCCGGTGGTCGTTACATCGCGCCGGTTTGTCGAAACGGCAAAGCTCGACGACCTTGTCGATGCGATCGGTGAAACAGAGTGGATGCCTGGCCGTACAGGTCGAGTCGTTTATCTGGAAGACATCCGTAAGGGGATCAGCCGAACCGACAAGCTGATTGGTCTTGCCGGTTCACTGGCCCCAACTTTTGCAACGTCACCGCAGAAGCCCGGCGATATCGCTGTCATGCTTTTCACATCCGGCACCGAGGGCGCGCCAAAGGGCGTGGCGTTGACGAATACCAACCTCGTTGCGAACGCGCGGCAGATCTTTCAACATGCGACAGGGGCCCTGTCGGCTGCCGACACGGCGCTCAATCCGCTGCCGATGTTCCATTCCTTCGGGCTGACGGCGGGAACGCTAATGCCGTTGCTCAGCGGGATGCGAACGGTCCTCTATCCCAGTCCGCTGCACTACAAGCAGATCCCGAAACTGATGAAAGAAACAAAGTCGACGCTACTGTTTTCAACCGACACGTTTTTGCAAGGTTACGCGCGTGCGGGCGACGAGGGCGACACGGACACGCTGCGCTACGTTGTGGCTGGAGCGGAACGGGTGAAAGATGCGACGCGCGAAATTTGGGGCCGCAGTGGGACTGAAATTCTGGAGGGGTACGGGGCGACCGAATGTTCCCCGGTCATCTCGTGCAATCTCCCGGATCACAAGCGGCATGGCAGCGTTGGCCGGGTGCTGCCGGGAATCGAGACCAGACTCTCGCCGGTCGAAGGGATCAGCGACGGGGGACGGTTGCAGGTACGCGGGCCCAACGTCATGGCGGGCTATATTCTGCCGAATGCGCCGGGCTTAATCGTCCCGCCTGCCGGTGGCTGGCACGACACGGGCGATATTGTGACAATCGAGGATGGCTACATCTTCATTCGCGGCCGGGCGAAGCGTTTTGCGAAAATCGGCGGAGAAATGATTTCACTGGCAGCCGTCGAGGCGATGGCATCGGGATTGTGGCCCGACAACACGCACGTCTGTGTGTCGCTGCCGGACGCGCGCCGCGGCGAAAGTCTCGTGCTCGTGACGGACAAGCCCGACGCCGACAAAGCTGCTCTGTCAGCTTATGCGCGTGAACAGGGCGTTGCCGAACTGTGGGTGCCGAAAGCCCTGCTCGTGACACAACAGATTCCCATCCTCGGATCGGGCAAAGTCGACTACGCGGCGACCCTTGAAAAGGCACGCGAAGCACGGCCTCTCCTTTAACCCAGAACAGAAGACATCCCCATTGCATGAGCGAGAGCAGCCTTCCCGAGCCCATTGGCGCGCGCGTGTACGAGCTTCTTTCGCGGGCGCTTCTGGCGCCGATCGGCGCCTTCCGATGGAATTATCTCCCCCTTCTGATGGTCTATTTCGCATACGGCGCGCTCGGCATCATCGCGATTGCGGACAGCTTCTGGGTCAAAAAGGAATTGTCGCTGTCGGCGGCGGCTCTGGCGCACCTTGGCGTCTGGCTCACGCTGCCGTGGGCGGTGAAGATGGTGTTTGGAGAGCTCGTCGATACCGTTCAATTGTTCGGTTCCCGCCGCCGCGGATACGTTTTTTTGGGAGCGGGCCTGATCGCGGCCGGGCTCATCATGCTGGCGGGCGCTGCCGGAAACTGGATCACGTTTGCACCGCCGGAGCAGATTTATATTACGGCGCAGATCATCACGGTCATCGGTGTTGTGCTGCAGGACGTCGTCGCTGACGCCATGAGCACGGAAGTCGTGCCGCGCACGCATGCCGACGGCTCTGCGCGTGAACAACGCGAAATCGATCATGATCTTGGCATGGTGCAGATCCTCGGCCGGCTGGCGCTGTCGTTCGGGGCGTTGTCGGTTGCGGGGCTTGCCGGCTATCTGGCGAACACGATGCCATACGAAACCGTGTTTCTGATCGGGCTTGCCGTGCCGGCGATTTCAGCCAGCGGCGCACTCATGGTCAAACTTGAGAGCAGTGAAAGCCGGCCGACGGATTGGCGCATTCTCGGGGGCGGTTTGGCCTTTGGTGCAGTAACCGTTTTGATTGCCTATCTCGGCGTCCCCTACGCCCAGGAAATCACGTTTGTCCTGTCGCTGATGGTCATTATTGCGATGCTGCACCGTGTCACCGCCGACATCGCGCCCGACACGCGCCGCACGATCATGTATGCGGCGCTCATCATTTTCTTTTTCCGCGCCGTTCCGGGAGTTGGCGAAGGCTACCGCTGGTTCACGATCGATGTGCTGGGTTTCGACGAAACGTTCTATGGCGTGCTCGGTCAGATCGGCGCGGCCATTGCGCTGATCGCGGCGTGGCTCTTGTCCGATGCGATCACCCGCGTTCCAGTGGCTCGCGTTCTCCTGTGGCTGACCGTTGCCGGCGGCATCCTGTCGATCCCGACCCTGCTGCTCGTCTACCGCCTCGATCTTTGGACGCAGGAGACGTTCGGTTTTGGCGCCCGCACCATCGCGCTGATCGATGCGGCCGCAACCTCACCCTTGGCGCAACTCAGCATGGTCCCATTGCTGACCCTGATTGCGATCTATGCACCGCCGGCCAAGCGGGCGGTGTGGTTCGCGCTCATGGCGTCGTTCCTAAATCTGGCGCTGATCGCGGGACAGCTGGCAACGAAGTATCTCAACGGCATTTTCCTCATCGAGCGCGGGAACTATGCCGACCTGCCGGCTCTCGTCGTGACTGTCGTGATCTTGGGAGTCGCTATCCCACTCGCGGCCATCATGCGATTCGGCGGCCACATCCGGAGTAGCGGGTAATACTCGCTCGGAACGTGGCATCTGCACCACGCCCAGCCTAAGAAATAGTTATGCGGACGCGCCTCTCTTGACCCCTGCCGCACACTCTTCCAATGATCTCCCGCTGGGGGCCTCCGGGCTTGCGGCGGACCTTGACGGGACAAGCTCCGCCGCGGCGTCATGTGATGCAACCAGAGACGCGGACACGCGTTTCGACCACGGAATTGCCGATACGCCGCGCGCGTCAGGGGACATCACCGACATGACTGGTCAGCTTCAGGGTTCCGGCGGAGACACCGTGACCAACTCACCCCGGCTGCTGGACGCGCGATGGGCCTTGCGCAGGGCCTTTTTTGGGCTGGCGATCCTCACCGTCGGAATCGCGGGCATGGCGTGGTTGACGCACGCTTCAATCAATCCCGCATTGGAAACGCCGGCCGTCGCTCAGACCTCGCCATAAGGCCTGGTTGCTGCGGATCTTTTGGTGGTCCGGTCCGCCATTCCCTTTGCGCTGCGAACCTTTGGCCGATAGGCTGAGCCTTGTTGCTGAAAAGACGAGGTTACGATGCCGACTCCGGAGTTCCTTCAGCTCATCGTCGTCGCCGTCTTTGCCGGATACGTCGGGTATCTGCTGGGCCGCGCCAGTGTAAAGTCAGGCGCCGAGCCGGGTGCATCGGCTTCTCCCTTGCCCGCGCCCGCAGACGATCCGGAGGCTGCAGGCCGGGCATCCGCCCCACCGGCTGCGGGAGCCGGAAGTGGAGGGTTGCCTACGCGCCAGCCGCCACGGCGGTCGTCCGCGCCGCCGCCAGCCGCCGCCGGCCTGATGAAGCGCGACGACTAACCTCGACATGATGTGCAGAAATATCAACGTCGCACGGCAACTTGCGTTCAAGTTGTGGCTTCATCATCGAGCAGCTTGAACGGCGCCACAACTGACGTATCATCGTCTTGCCTCAACGGTCCTGCAGGCTGGAAGCTTGAAGCTGTGTTGGCTCGATCGGGAGGGCGGAGCGGCCCTCGAGCCTGTCGGGTGAGGGAAACAGGCGTCGGACCGGCAAAGCCGGACGCGCACGGCGAGCCAAGGACGGGCTATGAGCGAGCAGCGAAAGCACTTTCCTGAGTTCTACGTCACCGCCGCGCAACCGTGCCCGTATCTCCAAGGACGGCTGGAACGCAAACTCTTCACCCACCTCACGTCCGACAAGCAGCCGGCATTGGTCGACAATCTTTTGCGCGGAGGGTTCCGACGCAGCCAGAACATCGCCTACATGCCGTACTGCGAAGGCTGTCATGCCTGCGTATCCGTGCGCGTCGTGGTCGATGCATTTCGTCCGTCCGCTTCGATGCGGCGGGTGTCTGCAGAAAACATCGATCTCGTTGCGCGTCGCGTTGCCACGCAACCGAGCTCCGAACAATTCAGTCTCTTCCGCCGCTATATTGATGCCCGTCACGCCGATGGCGGCATGGCCGACATGAGCGCACTGGATTACGCGCTGATGGTGGAGGAAAGCGTCATCGAAACAACGATCACCGAATACCGCGTCAAGCCGGTGGACGGCGCGTTGTCCTCTGATCCCACGCGCTGGCCACTTGCGGCCGCGGCCCTATGCGACCAGCTCTCCGACGGCATTTCGATGGTCTATTCGTTCTACGAGCCGACCGAGGGTGGCCGTGGCCTTGGCACCTATATGATCCTGGAGACGATCGAGTATGCGCGGAGCCTCGGGCTACCCTACGTCTATCTCGGTTACTGGATAGAGGGCTCGCGCAAGATGAATTACAAGACGCGCTTCCTGCCGCAGGAACGCCTGGGTCCTAACGGCTGGGAACGGGTCTGAATTCGTCAAGGTCCGAGTTCGGCATCGATCTTGCGAAACATGTAGGTCCACTTGGCGTTCTGCGTATCAACGAGTTCGCTCATGTGGCCGCGCAAGACCTGGTAGAGGCTGCAATCGGGCGTGGCGGAAGCGCTGCCCTCATCGCCCATCGACGCGATCCAATTCAAGAGCTCGTTCGTCTTGCGGTCGTAGGCGTCGATCGCGTCGTCCTTAACATATGGCACCGCTTCCTTCAGGAACTGGTCATCGGTCCACGCCTTCTTGGCTTTAAGCGTGCGCAGTTTTTCCTGAAATCGGGGCCGGTTCTGGATATTGAGATCGCGCAGCGCCGCGGCCGACTGATCGACGACGGTTTCGAAGTCTTTTTTTACACAGGCTGCCGGTGCGGCGCCGGCCGGCGGCGGGGGAGACGGCTGACCAACCGCTGGGTTCTGCGCCGACGCACTCTGCTGCTGAATGGCCATGAGCCCGGCCAGCGCAGCGAACGCGACCCTCAATCGACCCGTCGCTGTTCGGCGATCCGTCAACACACCCATTCACGTTTCGTAGCGAGCCCCTGAGGGCATGACAAGGGCGAGGAGGGAAACACTCCTACTTTCCGGCCAGTGGCTGTTGATCAGAACGACGGGCCGAACTTGTTGGACCGCGGGAAGCCTTTTGGCACCACGTGCCCGGCCTGGGCCCGCTCGCCGACCCACTCCTTCAGCTCGCTCCACGGCAGTGTGAAGGTTCGGCCGGCGCTATCGAGCCAGGTCAATCCGTCTTTCTTGTTGAACACGCGGATGTCGGACAAGCCGCCATCCTTGAAGCGTTGCAAGATCGTCCCCTTGCCGCGGGTCATCTCATTCACGTCCTCAAGCTTGAAGACGAGCATCTTGCGGTTCTCGCCGATGGTGGCGACCATATCGCCGTCGGCGGGCACGACAACGGCGGCCTCTTCGTCGTCAGCAACGTTGAGGATCTGCTTGCCCTTACGGGTCGAGGCCACGACTTCGTCTTCGGGTATGAGGAACCCGTAGCCGCCGCTCGAAGCAACGATCAGCTTGCGGGCCGGATCGTGGACGAAGAATTCCACGAAGTCGTGGTTCTCCTCCAAATCCACCATGAGCCGCACCGGCTCACCATGGCCCCGACCACCGGGAAGCACGTTCGCATCGAGCGTAAAGAAGCGGCCATTGGTTGCGAAGAGAATGAGCTTATCGGTCGTCATGGCCTGGACGGCCTGCTTCAATGCATCGCCCTGCTTGAATTCGAGTTTCGACAGATCATCGTGATGGCCGCGCATGGCGCGTATCCAACCCTTTTCGGACAGGATGACTGTGATCGGTTCCTTCTCGGCCAGCGCTTCGTCAAGATCGACGGTTATTTCCGGGGCTTCGGCGAAAGAAGAACGGCGGCGGCCCAGCTCGGTCTTTTTCGAATAGCGATCTCGCGTGGATTTGACTTCTTCCGCAATGCGCTCCCACTGCAGGTCGTCCGATTTCAGGAGCTGCTGCAGCTGGCGCTTTTCCTTCGACAGCTTGTCGTGCTCCGCCTTGATCTCGACTTCCTCAAGCCGCGACAAGCTTTTCAAGCGCAGGTTCAGGATTGCTTCGGCCTGGACATCCGTCAATTTGAAGCGTGCGATCAATGTCTGCTTGGGCTCATCCTCGAAGCGGACGATGCGGATGACCTCATCGAGGTTGAGGAATGCGATCAGGTAGCCATCGAGCACCTCAAGGCGGTGTTCGATTTTCTTGAGGCGATATTGCGAGCGGCGGACCAGCACGTCGACGCGATGCTCAAGCCATTGCTGGAGCACATCCTTGAGGCTGAGCACGTTGGGGATTTGGCCGCCCGAGAGGACGTTCATGTTGAGGCCGAAGCGGATTTCGAGTTCCGTTGCGCGGAACATGCTTTCCATCAGCAGCAACGGATCGATGATGCGGGTTTTCGGTTCGAGGATGAGGCGGACTTCCTCGGCACTTTCGTCGCGAACATCGCCGAGCAGCTGCAGCTTCTTTTCGGTCATCAGCTCGGCGATCTTCTCGACGAGCTTGGCCTTCTGCACCTGATAGGGAATTTCCGTCACGACGATCTGATAGCCGCCGCGGCCAGTCTCTTCCTTGTACCATTTCGCACGCAGGCGAAAGCCGCCACGTCCGGTCCGATAGGCTTCAAGAATTTCCGCCCGCGGCTCCACGATCACGCCGCCGGTCGGGAAATCAGGACCGGGCACGAACTCGACGAGTTTTTCCACCGTGGCGTTCGGATGCTTGATGAGATGCAGGAGTGCTGCGCACAGTTCATCGACGTTGTGCGGGGGAATGTTGGTTGCCATGCCGACCGCGATGCCGGCGGAACCGTTGGCGAGTAGATTTGGGAATGCAGCAGGGAGAACGGAGGGTTCCTGTTCACGCCCGTCGTAGTTCGGCCGGAACTCGACCGTGTCTTCGTCGATCCCGTCGAGAAGTTCGGCTGCCACGGTGGTCAGGCGGGCTTCCGTGTAGCGGTCGGCGGCGGGGTTATCGCCATCAATGTTGCCGAAGTTGCCCTGGCCGTCGACGAGCGGATAGCGGACGGCGAAATCCTGTGCGAGGCGGGCCAGCGCGTCGTAGATCGCCTGGTTGCCGTGCGGATGGTAGTTACCCATCGTCTCGCCGACGATCTTGGCGCACTTGCGATAGCCGCCCTCCGGATCGAGGCCGAGTTGGCGCATGGCATAGAGGATACGCCGGTGCACCGGCTTCAGGCCGTCGCGGACGTCGGGCAGCGCCCGATGCATGATCGTGGATAAGGCATAGGCCAGGTAGCGTTCCTCGAGCGCGTCCTTCAGATTGACGGGCTCGATGGGGCCTTCGCCGGTGGGCGGAATCGATTGCTTGGTCATGGGGCGTGGTTACTGGACACAGCCTCGGCCCTCAAGTGCCGGGCCGCCACATCCCCAGATCTTGAACCCCTCTGCTACCGATTTTTGCCAAGTTTTTCGCGTTCTTGTACCCTACGGCCCACAAACGACGAGAGTTCAGCCCATGCCGCTGCCCGATGTTCCGGCCGTTGAGACGGCCGTAATCGAGATGACGAATACTTTTCGCGCCCAGAACCGGCTGGGCGTGGTCAAGGCCAGCCCGGCGCTGACCCGGACGGCGCGAGCGTATGCGTTGTATCTGGCCAAGTCGGGGGCATTCTCGCACACCGCCGACAATCGCGACGTCGGTGATCGGGCGTCGTCATCGGGCTACCAATGGTGCTCGATTGGGGAAAACCTGGCGTTAAATCTGGACAGCAGCGGGTTTGAAACGCGCGATCTCGCCCGTCAAACCGTGGAAGGATGGATCAACTCGCCCGCACACAAGGAGAACATGCTCGGGCCCGACTACACGGAGATCGGCGTCGGAGTGGTGCAGGCTCCGGACAAAAATCCGAAATTCATCACGGTCCAGGTTTTCGGCCGGCCGCAGTCGGCGAAGTACACGTTTCAGATCGCCAACTCAGCGGGCGTTCCCGTCAGCTACGTGTTCAGCGGCGAACCGCACGACATCAACCCGAGAATGAGCGTGACGCACACCGCTTGCGTACCCAGCGCACTTGATTTCGTCAAGGCAGGCGCCAAGCCGGTTAGCGCGCGTTTCGAAGCGAGCGACCAGACGATCTACACGCTGAAAGGTGATGCGAAGAGCGGGATCAAGGTCGAATTGTCGAAGCGCGCGACGCTGGATTGAGCCAACATCACCGGTCGATGTGGGTGAGAATGCGGGCGCGGGATTCGGGCAGCCCCTCGCCCTTCGGGGCCAACACGCGCTGCTCGAGGAAAAAGCCGGTCAGTGCAAAGCCGGCGGCCACGTCGTCGCGCGTCGCGTGGCGGTCGCGGGCGGATGTCAGGAAGCGCGGCAGAGCCAGCATGCGATCTTTATAGGGTTCGCCGGCCGATTCCGACACCGCACGGCCCGATTTCGGCGAAACGTAAATCAACTGATCGTTGACGCCGGTCGCGGCGCACGCGCTCAAATCCAGTCCAAAACCCAGTTCCTGCAAGAGCGACAGTTCCCAGCGCACCATCAGGGCCGGCCAGACGGTCGGATCATCGAGAAAGCCCAATACGAAGAGCGTCACTTCGTAGAGCGCGGGATGGGGATCGCGTTCGGGCAGGAGGCGGGCCAGCGCGCACATCGAGGTGAGACCGGCGAGCGCTGCGGGATCATCCATCGCGGAGGCGGCATAGCCGCGTCGCAGTTCGACCGACATGTGGCCGAGGTGTTCGGCGAGTCTCGCCTTCCAGGTGGCATCAACGTGATTGCCCATTTGCAGCGTCGGCCGCGCCTTGCGCGAACGGCCGCCGTGGACGAGGCCGGAATGGCGACCGTGGGAGCGCGTAAAGAGGTCGACGACGGCGGCTGTTTCGCCATGCGACCGCACGCTGAGGACAATTGCTTCGTCCGACCATTCCATGGTTAAGCCTTATCGGGCGGCAACGGCACTGCGCCAAACCCGGCGGAGAGGAGCCTCAGTCCTTGGGAAAATCGAGGCCCATTTCGCGGTAGCGCTCAGGGTCGCTGCCCCAGTTTTCGCGCACCTTGACGAACAAAAACAGGTGTACGTCGTGCTCGATGATCTTGGCCAATTCGTTGCGGCTCTCGCTGGAGATCTTCTTGACCGTCTGACCGCCCTTGCCGAGCACAATCGCTTTCTGGCTGTCGCGCTCGACATAGATCGTCTGTTCGATGCGCACCGAGCCGTTCTTGAAGGTCTTCCAGTCCGTCGTCTCGACGGTTGCGGCGTAAGGCAGTTCCTCGTGCAGATATTTGTAGATTCTCTCGCGGGTCAATTCGGCGGCGAGCAGACGCAACGGCGCGTCCGATATTTCGTCTTCGGGGTAATGCCAGGGTCCGAGCGGCATACGGTCGGCCAGATATTTCTTCAGATCGGAAACGCCATTGCCGTCCAATGCGGAAATGAGAAAGACGCGATCGAAGGTCTGCCGTTCGGAAAGCTTGGCGATCAACGGTAAAAGCCGGTCCTTGTCGCTGACGCGGTCGACTTTGTTGAGGATCAGGATCTTTGAATGAGGAGCACCGGCGAGTTTGTCCAGAATGCGCTCCAGGTCTTCCTCAATATTCTTGGCGGCATCGACGATGAGCGCGACGATATCCGCATCATGCGCTCCGCCCCACGCGGCATCGACCATCGCGCGGTCAAGTCGGCGCTTGGGCCGGAAAATGCCTGGAGTATCGATGAAGACGATCTGGCTCTTTGCCTCGATGGTGATGCCGCGCAATGGAACGCGGGTCGTCTGAACCTTGTGCGAAACAATCGAAACCTTGGCGCCGACCATCTGATTGACGAGCGTCGACTTGCCCGCGTTCGGCGCGCCGATGACGGCGACGAAGCCGCAGCGAGTCGGCGGTCCGTCCGCGCTCTTTTGGGCGCTGTGCTCGTTGTCAGACATTACTGCTCCGATCCATCACGCCCTCGCGCGCCAACAGACTTGCCGCGGCCGCCTGTTCAGCCAGCCGCTTCGATGCGCCTTCGCCGCGTGCCGGATCGAGCGACCTGATCCTGACTTCGGCCGTAAACATCGGCGCATGATCGGGACCCACACGCGCGACAACGGTGTAAAGCGGCAGCGCCAGACCGCGTCCCTGGGCCCATTCCTGCAACGCCGTTTTCGGATCGGCAGCGGCCATTTGCGGACGCTGCTCGGTGAGGAGCGGCTCCCAGAGCTTTAACACGACATCGCGCGCCACATCGAACCCGGCTTCGACGAAGATCGCTCCCAAGACTGCCTCGACCGCATCTGCCAGAATGGTGTCCTTGTCGCGGCCGCCACTGAATGCTTCGGCTTCCGAGAGGATGAGGCGGGGCCCCAGATCGAGGTCGCGGCCGATCCGGGCACAGGTCTCACCGCGAACGAGGCTATTGTACCGACGGGCCAACTCACCTTCCTTGGCGGTTGGGAACGTGGCGTTGAGAAACCCCGCAATCGATAGGCCGAGCACACGGTCGCCGACGAATTCGAGACGCTCGTTGTCGGCTCGTGTCGTCTTGCCGCCGCGAACGCTGGCGTGCGTCAGCGCGCACTCCAGGCTCTGTTCCTTCTTGAACTTGTAGCCGAGCTTTAGCTCGAGATCCTTATATTTTCGAGCCTTGAACACCAGGGCCCCGTCAGCGCACGAGAGTGAAGAACCGGTTCCAGCGAATGTCGAACGGCCAGGTCCAGGGGCTGGTCCAGCGCAGCGCGTTCGGCTCATCGACGGCGGCGGAGAAGAAAATGATTTCGGCGCGGCCGACGAGGTTTTCAAACGGGACGTAGCCGACGGCACGCTGGGCGCGGCTGTCGGTGGAGTTGTCCCGATTATCACCCATCATGAAGTAATGCCCCTCGGGAACCTTATAGATACCGACGTTATCGAAAGGTCCATTTTCCTGCGCGTCGAGGACCGTATAGCTGACACCATTGGGTAGTGTTTCAATGAATGATGGGACCTCGATCGCCTGGCCGTCTTCATCGACGGTTGTAAACGAGCCCTTCCCTACCTTGGGCACCGCCGTCCCGTTGATGATCAACTGGCCGCCACGGACTTCAATCTCGTCGCCGGGCAGACCGATAACGCGCTTGATGTAGTCGGTCGAGTTATCGCGTGGGAGTTTGAAGACGACGACATCACCGCGCTCGGGTTCGGATGCAAAAATGCGGCCGGAGAAAATGTCGGGCGAGAATGGAAAAGAGAAACGGCTGTAGCCGTAGGATAACTTGGAGACGAAAAGGTAGTCCCCAACAAGCAGGGTCTCCTTCATCGAACCGGAAGGAATATTGAAAGGCTGATAGAAGAATACGCGCACGAACAGTGCGATCGCGAGGGCCTGCAAGACAACGACAAATGTGTCCTGCATGCCGTAATAGCGCGACGACCGCGCGTTCGAATTGGACGCCATGATCTCTCCCGTGCCGCCCGCCGCTCGATCTTGCCCGGCGGACGTCTATGCCAGGGCCCGCTATACCGGTTCGCAAGAAGCCGCGCAAATCGGCACTCCGACCCAGGTTTATCCCGACGGTCAGCCCCTGAGTTCCGCCTTGGTTGCGTAACAAGAAATGATTACAACGGCTTCCGCCAGCGGATAATCGTCTGTGAGTGTCAAATCTATTTTCGCCAGGTGGCCGTCCGGGGTCAGGCTGGCGAGATGAGCGGCCGCTCCGCCCGTTAACCGGAGCGTGGGACGGCCACTCGGCAAGTTGACGACACCCATGTCGCGCCAATAGACGCCGCGACGCAAGCCCGTGCCGAGCGCCTTGGCGCAGGCTTCCTTGGCAGCGAAGCGCTTGGCATAGGAGGCCGCCCGTTCGGCGCGCCGCTCGGACCGGGCCCGCTCTATGTCGGTATAGATGCGGGCAATGAACCGGTCGCCGAAGCGGGACAGCGTCGCCTCAATGCGTCGAATATCGATGATATCGTTGCCGATTCCGATGATCATGGCGCGGCCACGGACGACCGTTTCGATTCAGCGCGGGCCTGATCCATGAGCGTGCGCATATGGCGGATGGCCGAATGCAATCCGCCAAAAATCGCCTCGCCGATCAGAAAATGGCCGATGTTGAGTTCGACGATCTGGGGCATGCGGGCGACGGCTGCGACGGTGTTGTAGGTCAGGCCATGGCCGGCGTGCACTTCGAGCCCGGCGTCGACGGCAAGTGCCGCGGCATGGCGCAATCGTTCGACTTCCTTGGCCGTTCCCTTGGCATCGTCTTCGAGAGCGCGCTCGCAATATTGGCCGGTATGCAATTCGACAATGTCCGCGCCAACGGCGGCCGAAGCTTCAATGGAGCGCGGATCCGCTTCGATGAACAGCGAGACGCGGATGCCGGCGTCGCGCAAGCTGTGAACGATTTTGCGCAGCGGCTCGCCGCCGCGCACGACATCGAGACCGCCTTCGGTGGTGCGCTCTTCCCGCCGCTCGGGCACGAGGCAACACGCATTGGGAACATGGCGCAGCGCGATCGCCAGCATTTCCTCGGTCGCCGCCATCTCCAAATTGAGCGGCCGGGTCAATTCCGATTTGAGACGCGCGATGTCGCGGTCGGAGATGTGGCGGCGGTCTTCGCGCAAGTGCGCGGTGATGCCATCCGCGCCGGCTTCGACGGCGAGGTGCGCCGCGCGCAGGGGGTCGGGATGGCGGCCGCCGCGCGCATTGCGGATCGTCGCCACGTGATCGATATTAACGCCAAGACGCAGAAATGGCGGGCTCATGTGGGTACCTTATGTTTGCGCCCGGCGACTCCGCTGCGCGGAGCCGGCCGCCGGGCGCGAGGGTGCGGAGCCGGCCGCCGGGCGATAAGTTTAAGTTCTCATGCGCCCGGCGACTCCGCTGCGCGGAGCCGGCCGCCGGGCACTGCATCATTGCGCCCGGCGACTCCGCTGCGCGGAGCCGGCCGCCGGGCGCGAGGGTGCGGAGCCGGCCGCCGGGCGGGTAAGTTATTCAAAAACGCGTTCCACAGCCGAGACGATATCCTTCTGACGCAGGCCGGCGACGATACGATTTAAGTGGGCAACGTCATAGACTTCAACCTCGATACGCAATTCGGTGAAGTCGGACGCGCGGCGGATCATTTTAAGGTTGTCAATGTTGCCTTCCTCTTCGCCGATGACGTCGGCAATTGCGGCCAGCGAACCGGGCCGGTTCGGTGCCGTCACGCTGAGGCGCGCGGGAAAGCGCTCCTGCTTGCCGGGATCGATATCCCAGGACATGTCGATCCAACGCTGGTGTTCATACGCCTGCAGGCGCGGCGAACTGATCTGGAATATGCGAATTCCGGCGCCGGGTTCCAGCACGCCCACAATGCGATCACCGGGCACGGCGCCACCTTCCTCGAAGATCACAGGCACGTCGTCCTTCAGCCCCTTCAAGGCAATGGCCGACGAGAGTTGTGCTGGACCCGTTCCAGAGGGCGCGGAGGCACGAACCCGCAATCCCGAAACCTTGGTAAGATCGAGCCAACCACGCAGTGGATTTTCGAGGACGCTCTGGGTTGCCGCGGCTTGGATGGACTCGGGCGCGATGGCTTTCAGGACATCGGCGGCCGGAAGATCGCCGCGCGCCACGGCCGCGAGCAGTTCGTCCATCGACTTGTAGGCAAACTTGGACAACACGCGCTTGACGGCATCGTCGGTGTAGATCACATGCGCGGCGTCGAATGCTGCCTTCGCCAGCCGGCGGCCAAGTTCAACATATTGCCGGCGCACGGCTTCGCGCGCCGAACGGCGAATGGCACTCTGCGCGCGGCCGGTCACGCACAGGCTCTCCCAGGCGGCCGGAGGCACGTGACCTTTGGACGTGCGGATCTCCACCTCGTCGCCATTGCGCAAGCGCGTGTCGATCGGCACGTGGCGGCCATTGACGTAGGCGCCGACCGCCGCGTTGCCAACATCCGTGTGCACGGCATACGCAAAATCCAGTGGCGTTGCTCCGCGCGGCAGTGCGATGAGGCGACCCTTTGGCGTGAAGCAGAACACTTGATCCTGGAACAATTCGAGCTTCGTATGCTCGAGGAATTCTTCTGGATTGGAACCTTCAAGCAGCGTCTCCACCATGCGGCGCAGCCAGACGTAGGGGCCGTGCTCTTTATCGTCGAGAGAGGTCATGGAGCCGGCGGCAATGGCGCCCTTGCTCATGTCCTTATAAAGAGCGTGCGCGGCCACGCCGTATTCGGCGACCTGATGCATCAATTGCGTACGGATCTGCAATTCGACGCGCTGATGTCGCGGACCGACAACGGTGGTGTGGATCGATTGGTAGTTATTTTGCTTCGGCGTCGAAATGTAGTCCTTGAAGCGCCCCGGCACGGCCCGCCATGTCGTATGCGCGACGCCCAGAACCCGATAGCAGCCAGCAATATCCTTACTGATGACGCGAAATGCGTAGATGTCCGACAACTGCTCCAGCGAGATCTGTTTGTTGTTCATCTTGCCCCAGATCGAGTAGGGCCTTTTTTCGCGTCCCGAAACGTGGGCATCGATCCCGTCTTCGGCGAGCTTTGCTTTCAGCGCCGTCGCGATTTCATCGACGAGGCCTTCGTTCTTGGAGCGCAGTTCGGTGAGTTTGTCGGTCACTGCCTTGTACGCATCTGGATGCAGCCAACGAAAGGCATGATCTTCCAACTCGTCACGCATGGCCTGCATGCCCATGCGGCCGGCTAGCGGCGCGTAAATATCAAGTGTTTCTTCCGAAATGCGCTGGCGACTGCCGGGCTTCATATGCTCCAGCGTGCGCATGTTGTGCAGACGGTCGGCAAGCTTGACCAGAAGAACGCGGATATCGGTCGAGATCGCGATCAAAAGCTTGCGGAAGTTTTCCGCCTGCTCCGTCTGCTTCGATACAAGATCGAGGCGCTTGATCTTGGTCAGCCCGTCGACGAGGGCGCCGATTTCTGGACCGAACAGCTGGTCGATTTCCTGTCGCGTTGCATCGGTATCCTCGATGACGTCGTGCAACAGCGCGGTGGCGACTGTCGCGTCGTCGAGCTTGAGGTCGGTCAGGATCGCGGCAACTTCCAGGGGGTGGGAGAAGTAGGGGTCGCCCGAGGCGCGCTTTTGGTTGCCGTGCGCCTTCATGGCGTAGACATAGGCGCGGTTGAGCAGCGCTTCACTGGCTTTCGGATCGTACTTTTGAACCCGCTCGACGAGTTCGTATTGGCGCATCATGGGTGCAAATGGGTCCTCGGATAGCCGCGGACGGGAAGTCTAGACGAAAACGCCGCGGCACGCCTCCTTTGCGGAGGCTTGCGCGCGGCGGATCACTTCGAGGAGAGGCGGGCCCATCGGCCGACGCCGACGTTCAGCGGCCGCGCTCGCGCGGGTTGGCCGGGCCGGTTCCCGACGAGGAGGGTTCTGAGGGGGTCATGCTTTCCAAACCACGCAGCAGCTGCTCTTCGGTCAGCACGTCAACCTGGGTGTCGCTTGACTGGTCGTCGCGACCCAGGATAGGCGAGCGGCGTTCGATGGCCAGAACGGGGGCGGCACCGGCTTCCGGCTCGTCCACTTCGACGTTTTTCTGGATCGAGTGAATCAGGCCCTCACGCAAATCGTCAGGCGGAATGGCCTGCTCTGCGATCTCGCGCAAAGCGATGACAGGGTTTTTGTCGTTTTCCTGGTCAATGGTGACCGGGCTCCCGTTGGCGATGTTGCGGGCGCGGTGGGCGGCCAGAAGAACGAGTTCGAATCGATTGGGGATCTTATCGACGCAATCTTCGACTGTGACGCGAGCCATCCTGTGTCGTCCTCGATCTTGGGGGTTGCGGGGAACAAATGCCGGGTGCTACCGTTGTACGAACAGTTTGTGACAGACGGAGCGACGATCTACGGAGACTAGAAACCGCGTCGACGTGACCAAGTTAAAGCACCTATGCATTGGCCAAAAGTTTTTGGGCCGTGCAGAAGCTGCCGACCCTTTGGCAGTGTTATTGGCATAGGTCAGGCGTTCGCGCAAGCCGGGTGAGCTTGTTAAATCTCGTGTTGCGGCAGCGTTTAGGCGATCAAAAATCGGCGGAAATCGAGACTAAACGCTTCTTCTTGCAATAAATTAATTCCCCTAATGAACTTTTGTAACTCGCCTTGGGGAAGCTGTTGACCTATATCAACGTGCGTCAAGCAGCGAATGAAACTTTGAGCTCACGCTGGATTCCATAGTCGGCGTTAATGAAACACTCAGTGTTCGTCCGTGTGCTGCGCTAATAACAAGAAAAAAGCTAAACTCGCAGCGCGCGCGACGCGCGACAGGGGCTAACCATTATGCATTTCTATCCGCAGGAGCGCGTTGCTCTGTTTATCGACGGTGCAAACTTGTATGCGACGTCGAAGGCACTCGGGTTTGACATCGATTACAAACGGCTGCTGTCGAATTTCCGCGGGAAGTGCCAGCTCGTCCGAGCCCTGTACTATACCGCTTTAGCTGAAGATCAGGAGTATTCCTCGATCCGCCCCTTGATCGACTGGCTCGATTACAATGGCTACACGATGGTGACCAAGCCGACGCGCGAGTTCACCGACTCGAGCGGCCGCCGGAAGGTCAAAGGCAATATGGACATCGAGCTTGCCGTCGATGCCATGCGGCTGGCCGATAGTCTTGACCACATCGTGCTGTTCTCCGGCGACGGCGATTTCCGATCATTGGTCAATGCTTTGCAACAGCGCGGCAAGCGCGTCAGCGTTGTCTCAACCCTACAGACACAGCAGCCCATGGTGGCAGACGACCTGCGCCGCCAAGCCGATCAGTTCATCGATCTGGCAGATTTGGAATCAATCGTCGGCCGCGATCCGGGCGCCCGTCCCGCTCGCGAACCGCGTGCTTATCCAGCCCGCTCTCCCGTCGGATCTGCACCTGCGGGAGCCGCGGCGCGCTCGTCGGCCGCTCCGAACTATCCAGATTATGACGTCACGGAAGAAGAAGTCTGATCCGGCTCGGCTGGCGCACGAGAATATGTTAATCGCGGCCCATGCCAAGCCAGACTGAGCCGCATTCCGCTCTTCTTCCCGACGGACCCGAAGCGCCGCATGACTGCCGGCGATGCCAGCGGCTGGCTGCATTTCGCGACGAACACAAGCTACTGGAGCCGGATTGGTTCAATGCGCCGGTTCCTTCTTTCGGGCAGGCTGATGGGCGACTGTTGATCGTCGGACTAGCGCCCGGGCTGAAAGGCGCCAATCGCACCGGCCGGCCGTTCACTGGCGACTATGCGGGCGAGCTGCTGTACGGGACGCTCGTGACCTTTGGCTTTGCCACCGGCCGTTACGGGGCCGACCCCGCGGATGGTCTGGTCTTATCCGATTGCATGATCAGCAATGCCGTCCGCTGTGTTCCCCCGCAGAACAAGCCGACGCCAGAGGAAATCACAAACTGCCGGCCGTTCTTGGTGGCGCGTATCGCCGCGCTGCCAAACCTCACGGCGATCCTTGCGCTCGGGCGGATCGCGCATGAGCAAACGCTTTCGACACTGGGCGCGAAACGATCGGCGTTCCCCTTCGCGCATGGCGCACAACATACCGTCGCGCCGGATCTGACCCTCTTTGATAGCTTCCACTGCTCGCGCTACAACACTCAAACCGGCCGGCTGACGCAAGCCATGTTCCACACTGTGTTCGACGCGATCCGGCGTCATCTCGGCGACACTTGACCTTGATCCAGACCTCAGCGTGTGCAGCGTTCGTAAGGCATGTTAGGTTTGGCTGGGTCGAGACGAAGGAACCGCGCATGAAACACCGCGAAACGACCGATCCTGTTGTCGATTTCGGCATTGCACCGGAGAAGGTCGGGCATGTCATCGTCAAGGCCCGTGAGTATGGCGCCAAGGTCGGGGCGTGGAACGACACCACCGACGAGGGTGATGCCGCGGAAGATCCGGCCGCCATTCTGGAAGATTTTGCCGACGACCCGACGAGCGAAGAACTGGCGGGGTTCATCGCCGCGCTGAACGATGACGAGCAGGCCGCACTCGTGGCGCTAGCCTGGGTCGGGCGCGGAACATTCGAAACGGAAGAATTCCCCGAGGCAATGGAAACGGCGCGGACCGAGCGCACGAATGAGACGGCCAAGTATCTGCTCGGCATGCCGCTGCTGGCCGATTATCTCGAGGAAGGCCTGGAGAAGCTTGGCTACTCGGCCGAAGAGATCGTTGGCGATGTCATGTAATATTGATTCCGTCAGAGCATCGCGAGGAGATCGGCGGCATGCCGGTCCGGTGGATGAACAGGATAGAACGATCGCACGATCCGGCCGTCACGGCACATCAGCGTCAAGCGCTTGAGATAGGCCACGCCGCCTGCCTGAAAACGAGGGAGCTGCAGCGCATCGGCAACTTCGAATGACGCATCGCTCAATAAGGGATACGTCAGACCCATACGGGACGCGAACTCCCTCTGCCATTCGCGCGACTGGGTGCTGAGGCCCAGGATCTGAATGCCACGGGCTCGAAACGAATGGAGGTGGGTCTCAAAGCCCTGAGCCTCCGGTGTCGAACCATGGGCACCGGAATAGCCGTCCCAGCCCGGCGGATTGGCAACGCCGGGGCGCCCAGTCCACGGGTAGATGAAGACGATGCTCAGGCCTGATATGCGCGCCAGCGACAGTCGATCGCCGACGGTCGTGGGCAATTCGATATCTGGCAACGTGTTGCCGGCCACGATGTGCGCGGCACCGCCGTCGTCTGGCGGAGCCGGGTAAGGCCAGGCTTCTACACCCATCCGGGTTCAGCCCTTCTCGCGCATGATGCGCGCTTTCTGCCGCTGCCAATCACGTTTGGCTGCGACCTGCCGCTTGTCGGTGAGTTTCTTACCTTCGGCAAGAGCCAACTTCAATTTCGCGAGGCCTTTTTCATTGAAATACAGTTCGACGGGTACGACCGTCATACCTTTTCGCTCGACCGCATGGAACAGCTTGGCCAACTCCGATTTGTGGAGCAGCAGCCGGCGCTTGCGCCGCGGCTCGTGCTGAAAAAAGCGGCCGGCCTGATTGTATTCAGGGATGTAGCAGT
This sequence comes from Hyphomicrobium sp., assembly GCA_022844105.1. Classification (GTDB taxonomy): domain Bacteria; phylum Pseudomonadota; class Alphaproteobacteria; order Rhizobiales; family Hyphomicrobiaceae; genus JAGVSR01. The sequence continues at coordinate 111,001 of JALHMJ010000006.1, forward strand.
TAATCAGGTAGAGGCCCTCTTGCTCAAACGAGGCATAGCTTTCGGCTATGTTGGCCTGTCCCTTGCGCAGCGATTTGACTTCCGTACCGGTCAGCATGATGCCGGCTTCCCACGTATCGGTGAGGAAGAACTCGTGCCGGGCCTTGCGGTTTTCAGCGACGAGCTTTCGCGCGTCATCCCTGGCGGACGCCATGGCTTTATAATCCTTGCAGCTTCATGGCTAAGCCCGTCACTCGGCGGCTGCTGCCGTGAGAAGACCCGCCTTGGCGAGCGCGTCGTCGACAATTCTGCGGGCGCCATCCGTCAGCGGTACCATGGGTAAACGCATCTCGGCGGAGCATAATCCCAATCGGGAGGCTGCGTACTTTACCGGGCCGGGGTTGGTTTCGCAGAACATGGCGTCATGTAGTGGCATCAGTCGGTCCTGCAGCGTCAGCGCGGTTTTGAAATCGCCGCGCAGGCAGGCGGTCTGGAACTCCGCGCAGAGGCGGGGCGCAATGTTGGACACAACTGAGATGCAGCCATGGCCGCCATGCGCCATGAAGGCCAGCGCGGTCGCGTCTTCGCCGGAGAACTGCAGAAAATCCGGGCCCATGGCCGCACGTTGCTGGGAAACACGCGCCAGATTGGCGGTCGCGTCCTTCACGCCGGCAATATGTTTTAATTCGAACAAGCGCGCCATCGTGGCGACCGACATATCGACAATCGAGCGGGGCGGGATGTTGTAGATAAAGATCGGGATGTTCACCGCGTCGTTGATCGCCTTGAAGTGCTGATAAAGGCCCTCTTGCGTCGGCTTGTTATAATATGGCGTGACGATGAGAAGACCCGTGGCACCGGCCTGTTCGGCATGGGTTGAAAGCTCGATGGCTTCAGCCGTCGAGTTCGAACCGGTACCGGCCATGACCGGAACGCGGCCGCGAGCAGCGTCAATGGTGATCTCGACGACCCGCTTGTGCTCATCGAAATCCAGCGTCGGGCTTTCACCCGTCGTCCCAGTCGGGACCAGACCGTGTGAGCCTTCCGTGATCTGCCAGTCGACGAAGCGGGCCAGCGCATCTTCATCGAGTTTGCCGTTCTTAAACGGCGTGATAAGCGCCGTCAGAGACCCCTTGAACATGCCTTCACCCTGTCGTGCGTGTTGCCCAAGCCTTTGCCTGGACGATGTTTTCGGGAAATATCTCACAGCCGCAGAAACGGTCACCGGAGGCCGTCTTCGCCTTGAAGAGGGCCGACCCGGTTGTTACGTTGCCAGACAACGAGGAACAGCGGCGCACCAGCGGCTGCCCCATTCGAATGCACGATATTATGCGGTCAGATGGACGGCCGCAAGGCGACAGCAACAGCCGGCCGCGATGGTCCGGCTGGCGACAGGAAGGGTCTTCGATTGTCACGATCGAATAAGGCTTTGCGGCCGCTGGCCACAATCGGATTGCTGGCCGTTGCGGCCGCGCCACTGGCTTGGGCGGGACCGGGCTCAGTTCCACATGCCATCGAGACGGCGGCCATTGATCGGCCGATGTTGCCGCCGCCCTACAAGCCCGGCAGCGAGGAGACGGCCCATGCCGCGCGCTTGGGAAAAGCGATCGCACCGGTTCGCGCAACCCGGATTTCAGATGCTGATGCGGCAGCACTGCGCGATGCATTGAAGGCTTATGGCAGTGGCAAAACCGAGATCGGGGATCAGCATCGATCAGGCATTTCCGATCCGATCGCGGCCAAGATTGCGACGTGGTACCGGCTGCGCAGCGGCTTTGGGGCGGCCGCGGATTTTCGCGCCTTTCTCGATCGCAACCCAGCCTGGCCCGAACGCCGACTGCTGACGCAGCGGCTCGAGGAAGCCCTGTTCGTTGCTGGTGGCAGTTCGCAAGACATTCGCGCGGTGTTTGCTAAAGGCGGTCCAGATCACGGGGCCGGGATGGCGGCGCTGGCTTCGGCGTATCTTGCCGAGGGCAAGACGGAACAGGCGCGCACCTATGCCGCGAAGGCGTGGCGCGAGATGACACTGGCGGCCAAATTCGAAAAGGGTTTTCTCGATCGCTTCGGTGCGCTTCTCACGGTTGACGATCACAAGGCGCGACTCGACCGGCTGATTATCGACGACGTGCGCTGGAAGGATGAACGTGGCAGCCGAGCAACGACGGCACGACGCGTGATCGCCCTCCTACCGGAAGCGGAACACAAGCGGGCAGAGGCCAGGCTTGCGGTCTTCCTGCAGCAGAAAAGCGCGCTGAAGGCTATTCAATCCGCACCGGCCGGCGGCACAGGGGATTGGGGTTTCCAATTCCACAAGATTCAAGCGCTGCGCCGGTCCGACAAAATCGACGAAGCGGCCAAGATCATGCTGACGGTTCCGACCGAACCGGGAGCGGTCAACAACAACGATGAATGGTGGATCGAGCGCCGTGCGCTGGCGTATGCAGCACTGCGTAAAGGCAAGCCCAAGCTCGCCTATGATCTGGTTCGGGATGCCGGGCCGCTGACGGTCAACCCGCTCAAGGACCAGTCGTTCATGGCCGGTTGGCTGGCATTGCGATACTTGAAGTACCCGACCAAGGCGCAAGAGCACTTTGCCGTCATGCAAAAAGCGGCCGACGGTCCGCTGAGCCGCGCCAAGGCCAACTATTGGGCGGGACGCACGGCCGAAGCGTTGAAAGACCGGCCGGCCGCGGAGGCCGCTTATCGGTCGGCGACCCGCGACCGGGATGCCTTTCATGCGTTGCTGGCCATGCAGAAGCTCAACCCCGGGACGAACAGCTTTCCGATTGCACCACCGGCCGCTCCGACCGCGGACGAGATCGAAAGGTTTAATAGCCTCGATGCGGCCCGGGCGGCCGTGATCGCCAACGCGGCAAAGCTCGACATTTCCATTAGCCGCGCGTTCTTGGTGCAGCTTCGCTTCTATCTGAAGAGCGAAGCTGAGTTGGCCATGCTCGCGCATTTGGCCGAAGCGCTCGGCGATACGCAAACGGCCGTGCGGACAGCGAAGGCCGGCATCGCGGACGGCAAGAACCTGTTCTACTACGCATATCCCGTGCATTCTTTTCCAGCCTACGCGCCGCTGCGAAAACCACCGGAAACGGCATTCCTGCTCGGCATCGCGCGACAGGAGACGGAGTTCAATTCGCTGATCGTTTCGGGTGCCGGGGCCAAGGGGCTGCTGCAGGTCATGACGGTGACCGCGCAGCATGTGTGCCGTGACTACAAGATCAAATGCGACATCAAGCGACTGCTCTCGGACCCGGCTTACAACACCATGATGGGCTCGGCCTATATCGGCGACCGGATGCAAGACTTTACCGGGTCGTACATCCTGACGATGGCCGGCTATAACGCAGGCCCCGGCCGCGCGCGACAATGGATCAGGGAATTTGGCGATCCGCGCGATCCGGGTGTCGATCCGATCGACTGGATTGAGCGCATCCCGATTCAGGAAACGCGCGAGTATGTTGCCAAGGTTCTGGCGAATGTGCAGGTGTATCGCGCGCGGCTGGGTGAAGCGGACGTGGCCGTTCGGCTCGACAAGGATCTAATGCGCGCGCGTCTTGCAGCGGGGCAAAAGGCTCCAGAGGTAAAAACCGACGAAGATGATCGCGATACGGCCGCCACGGACGGGTGACGCGGCGGCACCAAGATGAGAGCGGGGGCATAATGACAGCGGCGCTGCAGCGCTTCGAAGAGATCTATTTCGTCCAGCGCAACGGATTGAAGCTCTATGCCCGCCGCTACCCTGCCCGTCGGCACGCCACCCCTGGCGCCGCGGCCTTGGCCGTTCGTCCGCTGCTTTGTCTGCCGGGGCTGACGCGCAACAGCCGTGACTTTCATGAGATTGCACTCGGCTTGTCTTCGGGTGATCGCGCACGCGACGTCTATACGCTGGACAGCCGAGGACGCGGGCATTCCGAATATGACAGCGACTGGCGCAATTACACGGTGCCTTGCGAAATGCAGGACGCACTCGATTTCATGATTGCGCGGCAGCTTGAGGGAACAGCGATCCTTGGCACGTCGCGCGGGGGGCTCATCGCCATTGTCATGGCTGCGGCGCAGCCGAGCTTCATTGGTCCAGTCATTCTGAATGACATTGGACCGGTGATCGAGCGCGACGGGCTCTCGCGGATCGCCTCCTATGTCGGCCGCATGCCGTTGCCGCGCGACTGGTTCGAGGCCGCCGCGATCGTGCGCGACATGAACAAGCACGCCTTCACGGCCGTCGCCGACAGCGAATGGGAGCCGATCGCGCGGCAGTTTTTCAATGAAAAAAACGGCCGGCCGGCGCCCGGCTACGACGCTAAATTGGGGCAGGCGTTCTCGTCCACCGATGGGCCAATCCCGCCACTCTGGGCGCAGTTCGATGCATTGAAGCGTGTGCCGGTCATGGTCATTCGCGGCATCAACTCCGATCTTTTGTCAGAGGCGACTGTTGAGGCCATGCGACAGCGGCATGCCGATCTGACGGAACTGGCCATCGCCGGGCAGGGTCATGCGCCGCTGTTGCGTGATGCGGCCTCAATCGCGGAGGTGCGCCGGTTCCTCGAGCGCACCGATCCGGCGTAGATCCGGCTATGTTTGCGCGCAGCCGCAACGGCATCCCCGCCCGGGAGCCGGCGTGACCGAACTTCCTCAGTTATTCTTGCTTGTCTCGACTTCGCCGCGGTCAACACGACGGGAGAATTCCGTCTGGCCGCCCGACGCGAGGATACGCGCCTGCTCGATCCAGTTCTCGCGCTCGACACGGCCCTTGAAATCGAGCTGTGTGCTGACGCTGTCGATGTCGGCTTTGGTCCAGTTGGCGACCTGCTCATAGCTCGTGATGCCCAGAGCGTTGAGACGCTTTTCAATCAACACCCCGATACCGCGAATGCGCTTCAAGTCGTCGACGCGATCGCCGAGGCTTGGCGTTTCACCACGTAGAGCTTGTGAACGTACAGATCTGAGGCCGGCAATATCGGTGCGCGGCGCAGCAGGCTCAACCGTTTTCGCTGCGCGGTTTTCGCGGATCGCGTCCGCCAAGCGGACGGGACGCGGCTCACTCTCAGCAGCAGCGGCGGGACGAACTTCGCCTTCACTGGCGTAGCGCGCCAACACACGGGCCTGTTCAACCCAGTTATCAAGTCCAACACGGCCGGGGCGGTCAAGAACCGCTTCGACGCGCTCGATGTCCGATGAGGTCCAACGCGCGATCTCCGCATAGCGCGTGACGCCAAGATCATTGAGTATTTTTTCGGTGTCCGTGTCGATGCCGATAATACGTGTGAGCCGATCATTCCAGTGCACCAAGGCATTGGCTGCCGCGGCGGCGGTCGCAGCGGCCATGCCGACGGCAGCGGTCGTCGCCGTAACGCGTTGACGGCGGGAATATTCTGTTTCGCTGCCGCGGGCCAGGATCTGTGCCTGCTCGATCCAATTCTCTTGTTCAATCCGGCCCATGACGCCGAGGGACTGACTCATGCGCGTCACGTCCGCTGCGGTCCACGATGCGATATCGGCGAAGTGGAGAATGTTTTGCGCGTTGAGGCGACTTTGCAGGCCGGCGTCGATGCCGCGAATACGCTTCAAGTCGTCCGAGGGAAGCGGAGCTGGCGCCTCAGGTTCCGTCGGCGCGGGCATTGGAGCGGGCGTGGGGGCGACCTGCTGCGGCTCGGCCAGCATAGCAATCGCGACCGGTTCGGCATGAGCCGGTTCAGCATCTGGTTCCGGGTCAGGTTCCGGGTCAGGTTCAGATTGCAGCGCGGTGTCAGGTTCTGGCGCAGGTTCGACGTCGACGAATGTGATGGTGTCGATGGCAGCCATCATTTCCGGTTCGGGAATTGGCTCAGGTTCAAGCTCGGGCTCGATTGACGAGGGACGTTCGGGCCGGTTTGCGGTTTCGGCTGCGACGGCTGCGCGGGCGGCGGCCGCTGCCGCGGCAACGGCGGCGTAGCTGGCCATTTGCGCCGCGCCCATTGGGGGTGGTGGGGGAGGCGGCGGCAGCGGCAGCGGTTCCGAATCCGCCGCGATGGGAGCGGGAGGTTCGGCCGGCGTTGCGGGGGCTGCGGGGATGTCGCGGACCGTGGTCGTTTCAGGCGACGCGACCGGAGCCTTGATGATTTCAATTTCCGCCGTCCGGCTGTCGAACGCGGCCGGAGCTGGCCTCGGCCGGACTTCCACCACCGGCTCGCCCGGCGGAGCCACGGGAACGGGCATCAGAGTCTTGCCCGTCAATGCGGTTTCGAAGCGGGCCTGATCCGCTGGCGGGGCGGCCGGGCGGGGTTGGGTCGGAACATCGAGCGGCGCCGTGACGGCAGCGGCGACGGGCTTGGGCTCGTGCAGTGCACGACGCAGAATGCAGCCCACCATGCAGCCCGCGAGATAAGCAGACAGCAGCAGCAGAAAGATCTGCAAGGCCAGCGTGATCATTGCAACCTACTCCATCGAGCCTCGTTGACGAACGGCATAACCGTCCTAGTCCTCGGGCTCACCGCACGACACCCAACCTGCAAAAACACCGAACGCGAAGGCGCCGGCCACATACCAGATCAGCTTGATCAAGAGATAGTCCATGGTGTGATCCCCCGTCGGCGCCTTTGGCCGCTGCTACTCAGCCATGACCTTGAATTCGATGCGGCGATTCTTTGAGCGGCCTTCCGGCGTTGCATTGTCCGCTATGGGCCGTTCCGCGCCGTAGCCCACTGCCTTCAATCGCGAGGGGTCGACGCCGACGCCGATGAGATAGTCGCTGACGGCTTTGGCGCGGCGTTCCGAGAGCGGGTTGTTGCGCTCGGGAATGCCCTCCGCGTCGGTGTGACCCTCAATGCTGATCTTGAACGCCGGACATTGATTTGCGATTTTGGCCAGCGCGTCGAGTGTCGGCTTGCTGGCGGGTTCGAGCGCTGCATCGGCGCGCTTGAAGTTGATGACGCCGACGGCCATTGCCGCGCTGAGCAGCTTTTCGCATTTGGCAGCTTCCGTTCGCGCGGCTGCCAGGCGCGCGTCCTCGGTGGCCTTTGCGGCAGAAGCTTGGGCGGCGGCGGCGGCTTGCGTCCGTGCATCTTCCTCGACTTTGCGGCGCGCTTCGATCTCAGCAGCAAGGCGCTGCTGCTCCAGCTCCTTGGCTTTGGCTTCGGCGACCAAGCGGGCTTCTTCCTCGGCGCGGCGGCGTTGCTCGGCCTGCTTCTTGCCGGTGCTCGTGACGTCGAGAGCTATTTGGCATCCCTGTCCGGCTGCACCCCTGACCTCGGCAGAAAGTCCCTTAGCCACGTCGTCGTCGTCGGTGACGCCTTTTGCCGTCAGGCTCAAGCCGGATATGGTCAGTTCGCCGGTCGTCATTTGGCCGAGGCCGCTCAGCCCCGCGAGCAGGCAGGCGCGCCAGCCATCCGGCGCACCGGTTTTCACATCGAGACTGTCCTTGACGGACAGATCCGGGAAACGGCCGCGGGTTGCCGTGACGAGAGCAATGCGTTCGTCTTCACTTGGCACGCTTCCAATGAGGTCGATCTGGCCGCGTTCAATACGCGCGGTGGTTGAATAAGGAGGCGGCGCGGCCACGGGCGCCGGTACGGCAACCGGGGGAGGCGGCACCTCTGCTGGCTCGGGGGCGGCGGCCGCCGGCGACGGCGGAGGTGGAGGCTCGGGAGCGGTGATTTTCGTCTCAGCCGTGAGGGGTGGTTTGATGGCTGAAACAAAAGCGCGTTTAACGCTGTCGGCGGTGGCCTTGTCGACAGCCTCACCTTTCAGCTTCGCTGCGGTTCCCGAAAACGCGAACTCGCCCGAGCGTAGCCGACGCAGTTGGTCAAGACCGGCTTTTACAGTAACGGCAAAGCCTCTGGGCGCGCCTTCGGCAACCTCCACCCGATCGACGACGGCCCGATCAGGAAAGAGTGTTCTTGCGGATTGGAAGAGTTGGTCGCGGATCTCCTCCGTAGGTGCGTAGCCTGACAGCGCGATCTGGCTCGGCGTGGCAATGGCGCCCCACACATATGTTTCAATTCGAGGTCCCGAAATCGACTCGCGCGCCAGCGTGATGCCTGACGGCAATGATTTGAGCCGCGAACGAACTGTTTTGAGGCTGCCCCGATCGGCCGCCAGACCGGCAATCGACAATGCGGTACCGGACAACTCAACGCTGCCTTCTTGCAGCGCGGCGAGCTGCTTCAAACCAAAACCGGCACCGTTGATGAAGACATCACGTGGCGGACCGCCGCGAGCGAGCTTCATGCCATCATCGATACGTGCGTTGGGCAGTGCGGCGCGGACGGCCTGCAAAATGGACTTGCGCGCTGGTTCACCGGGAACAAAGCCTGACAAGCGAACGACGCCGGCGGGTTCGAGCTTGGCGGACCAGACGAGCGTTTCGACACTCTTGATCAAATCAGTGCGGGCATCGACCACACGCACGCCCCAAACGCTGCGGACAAGATCTGCAGCTTGCGAAGGTTCGGATTCCTCCGGCGCCAGTCCCGTTAGAATTGCATCGCGGCCTGAGAATGAGGTTGCGGCCCAACCCAGACCCGCACGCTCCAGCGCCTCGGTCGCGCGGGCGCGCAATTCGTTCTCGATTGTGGTTTGATGCAGATGAAGGACGATCCAGCTCAGTGGAGCGATCAGCAGGAGGCCCCAAAGCCACCGCCAAGGATTGCATCTCATAAAATTGGTGCTCCCCAAGTCCTCGACGCGGATCGGCCACTGGCGTCGTCGCCAGTTGCCGCGCGACAGAGCACGACGGCGGGACACCGTTCATTCGAACGCCACGCCTCGTCACTGTGCCGGGCCGGGTCCCCTCCCCCACCGCGGGCGTAGTATAGAGGAGCCGAACTCGGTTTCCAAGCGAGCATGCCCTTTGGGGTTCGCTGTAACTAACTGGTTTTACTATATTAATTCTGACGAATCATTGCGCTGCGGGAGTGCGGTCGGTATGCCACAGATCGCTCGCCCACCACCGCGCTATCGCCAGACGCGGCATTCATTCAGATGTGCTACTTTTTTGACACATGCTGCGGCGTCACGTAGACCACCAGCCATGCGATGCCGCCCGGCACAGGGTGGCCGCGAAGTCCTGAGGCCGGAGACGATGGACGTAAGCTTTCTAGTGGTGGACGATCATCCGCTTTTTCGTGACGCGCTGACGTTGGCCATCAAGGCGAGCTATCCCGATGCCATAATCAAGGAAGCCTCATCCATCGAGGCGGCGAAGGAGACGATCGGGCGGGGCGAACGCTTCGATGTCGTGCTGCTCGACTTGTCGATGCCGGGCGTTTCCGGCTTTGCAGGCTTCCTTGAACTGCGCAGCCTCGAACCCAAGCAACCGATCGTGATCGTTTCGGCGCTCGAAGACAGCCGCATCATCCACGAGGCGGTGACGCTCGGCGCCGCCGGGTTCATCCCGAAGTCAGCGCGCAAGCCCGAACTCGCCGAAGCCATCGAAACGGTGATGCAGGGAAATCTGACGCTGCCCAAATCCTACCAACCGCCGCCGCGCGATGCCGGCGGCACGTCCCAAATCGGCGCGCGCCTGTCGTCCTTGACGCCACAGCAGCTGCGCGTGCTCAACATGCTGCGTCAGGGCCTGCTCAACAAGCAGATCGCGCACGAACTTGGTGTCGGGGAAACGACGGTCAAAGCTCACGTTTCCGAAATCCTGCGCAAGCTCGACGTGGCCTCTCGGACGCAGGCTGTGATCGAGGTGAGCCGCATCGACTTCGATAAACTTGCCAGCAGCACTTGAGCCTCATGTGCCGCCCGCCAGCATGTGGCGCATCAGGGCGCGCAGTTCTGCGGGCTTGACCGGTTTGCGAAGCAATTCAAACCGGCTGGCGATAGCGAGCGAGGCTTGCGTCAACGTGCGGTCGGCGGAAATAACGATCACGGGTATTTCAAGCCCAAGTTTGCGCCGCAGGTCGGACACCACGGCGACGCCCGTTTGGCCGCGGTTGAGATGATAATCGGCCAACACTAAGTCGGGATTGAATGCCGGTTCAGCTTGCAACAATGCTTCGACGTCTTCCGCCGATGCGGCCGTCCGCACCGTGCATCCCCATCGCGTCAGAAGCGCTCGCATCGCTTCGACGACCGTCGGTTCATTCTCAATCACGAGCACTTGTGCGTGGGGCAGCCCGTAATCGGGTCCGACAGACGTTTCTACGATCCGCTGCGGCTCGCGCAGTGTGGCGAACGGTGTCGTCACGCTAAAGCAAGAGCCGCGTCCGACGCCGGAGAACAGTCCCAGTTCATGGCCAAGCGCTTCCGACATGCGCTGCACGATCGACAGTCCGAGGCCAAACCCGCCGACGCGGGACGTTTCGGAGGCGGCGCCGCGTTGGAATTCCTCGAAGATGCGATTGCGTTCGGCTGGCGGGATGCCGGGACCGGTATCCCACACCTCAAGCCGAACGTGCCAGCCGCGGCGGCGGGCCAGCAGCCGGATACGACCGCGGTCTGTGTAGTGAACGGCGTTGGCGACCAGGTTCTGCACAATCCGGCGCAGCATCAGCGGATCGGAACGAACCATCATGCGGGTCGGCCGGTGACCAAGGCTCAGGTTCTTGGCCCTGGCGATCGGGGCAAGATCGCCAACGACGTCACCGAACAGCCGATCGATATCGATCAAGCGGATCTGCGGTTCGGTAACGCCGGCCTCAAGCTTCGACAGATCGAGGATCGTCTTCAAGAGTTCCTCAATGGACGACAGGGCGTGGTCGACCTGGCCGCCGAGGCGCTGCTGCTCGCCGTCGCCTTCACCATCGAGCATGGCCGAGAGGGTCAGCCGCGCGGCGTGCAGCGGCTGCAACAGATCATGGCCGACGGCGGTGAAAAATCGCGTCTTGAACCGGTTGGCCCGTTCGGCCGTGTCTCGCGCAATCATCAATTCACTGTTGGCCTGCTCCAGGCGATCGAGGGCTGATTTCAGCTGATCGGTACGGATGCGAACCTGACCTTCGAGACCGATTGCAGTTTGGAAGAGCGAATAGGCATTCGCCTGCTGATCCATGGAGCGTTCAACGCGCTGCATCAGAGCCGCATTGATGCGAGCGAGCTTTTCCACGCGCCGTTCTAGTTCGGAACCTGGTCCGTCGTGACGCGGTGGAATGGGATAGCTGACCTCTTCGCTTTTCATTTCGGGCTGCTCAAAACTTTGCCAAAGGCGATGCCGGTCAACGTTTGATTTAAGTGCATGGCATTGAATTGCTCGCCGTAGGTATGGAAGCCGACGATGCCATAGCGCCGATACAGGTCTTCCATCTGATGTCGGATCTGCCGGTTTTCCGCATCCAGCCGCCGCAGAACGCAATCAAATCCGATTACCAGATCGATACCGCCGATCTCGTTGCCGATCTCATCGAGAGCTTCTTGTGTTGCACGCAGCATATCTTGTGGACGTGCTACCGTGAATACGAGGCCCTCGTCGATGGCACAAAAGAACGAGAGCGAACCGTCTTCATTCATGTTGCGGATCGAGCGGCAATAATAATTGCCGCCGACTTTGACGACGAGCGGATAGGACGCGAAACTGAAGGGCCCCAGATCGTCGGGCAGCAGGCCAATGGCGGACGCATACTCGCGGGCCGCCGGCTCGGCGTTCAGTTCCTTGACGATACGTCGCTCGGTATCGGCGGCCGTGACCACAAGCTTGATCGGCGTCGGTTCGAAATTCTGCGTCTTGAACACGCGAAATGGCACCGCCGTTTCGACGAGGATGAGGACAGCGGCGTCGGTCGCAACGCGGCCATCGTGGGCCACGACGGCGCCGCGGAACGTCAGCCCGTCACCGGCCGATCCGCCAATCAAAGGGACGTGTTCGATCGCCCAGTGTACGGCGGCGACGAGCGTTTCTTCCGTGTTGGAAGTCCCGTCGACGAGGATCATTGCAAAGGCCGGTTTGCGGCGGCCTTCGGCATCAGTGCCGAGGCGGCTCCTCAGGCGAGCGGCCAACTCTGTTGCGCGTTCGACGCCGAATTCAGAGACGTTCTCGACGATGCCCGAATAAATCGTGAAGCCGACATTGGGAAACGCGATCAGAAGAATGCCTTCGTCCACCATTCCTCCGGGCGTGATGGCACCGGCGGTCGAGCATCCCGAAATCGGGCTACCGGGAAAGGCGGCCACGAGCGCGCCAACGAGCGCTTCGGCATCGTAGTCGGCGGAGAAGTACGCGATGATGTGTTGGAAGACGCCGGGACCCATCCCCGACTTCAATTGAGCGATGGCCTCGACGAGGTTTGCGCTCGCCGTCGCGGCGCAGCGCAGGCCACTTGCACTGGCAAACGAAGATGCCCTCGACACGATCAATTCTCCCGTATCGTCCCGCTCTGGTGTCGGGCTGAGCGTTGTTTGTTGCCATAGTCGCCGTCCGGTCGCAAACGGCGGGCGGACTTATGATTTCTAGTTGTTGTTTCGCATACTGCGCCGGCCAGAGCGGCTAGCTCACGCCCATTACAATTTTAGTATAATCGAAGTTGTCCAGACCTTACCGGTTCATTGCCTTAAACTGACCGCTGGAACGTCTTCTTAACGGCTTGGCTCTAGCCTAGGTCCGGTGCAGGGTCATTCGTGCGAGTACAGTCATGCGTGTTGATTGTCTGGCGGCAGCGCTTCTCATCCTTGGAGCCGGTGTTGGCGCGACGGCCATCGATGCTCACGAGACCGACCCGCTTCAGCCCGAACACTATTGCCAACTGTTTTCAAAGGTTCGGGATAACCTGTCGGGAACCGTCGGCGCCAAGGTCGACCCTCTGACGCGCTTTTCCGGTATCGAAGTGATGTGCGATCAGAAGGCGATGGTCTTCCGGCAGCAGATTGAACTTCGCAGCCGCGACGTGGACAAGAGCTGGGTTGCCCAGCGCTCTCTGCACTGGTCGAAAACATACCGCACTCGGCATCCGGCATTCGCGCAAGCCATCCGCAACGGGTGGACGATTTCAACGGTGCTGTCGCTGAGCGATGGCCAGTCGCTGCACATCGTTGCCGCCTGTCACGATGCGGACGCCTGAGGGAACCTGTCCCACTCCGGGGTACCACTGAACCTTTCCGACAGAAAATCGATAAAGACACGCGTCTTCGTGGCCAGGTATCTGTTGGGCGCATAAAGCGCATAGACGCCAAGCGGTGGTGGTTCGTTGGCAGCCAGGACCAGTTTCAGGCGGCCGGCTGCGATGTCACCGCCAATGAGAAACGTCGGCAGATTGACGATGCCGTGCCCAGCCAGAGCCGCGGCCCGCAGAACATCGCCGTTGTTGGAACACAAGCTTGCCTGGACGGGTGTGGTGATCGCCTTGCCCGCCGCCTGCAAGTGCCACTTCGGTAGCGCGGAGGTGTGGCCGTACACAAGGCAGCGATGCCGCGCCAGTTCGTCGGGGCGGGTCGGCGTGCCGTGGCGATCGAGATATGCGGGCGATGCGGCCAAGACGATCCGCGCGGACGCAAGCCGGCGCGATATCAGGCTTGAATCGCTCAACACCCCGACCCGTACCGTCACGTCAACGCCTTCTTCGATCGGATCGATGAACCGGTCGGTCAGCGACAACTCCATCCTGAGATCTGGGTAGGCGGCCATGAATTCAGCCACCGCGGAGCCAAGGTAGAGAGCGCCGAATGACATCGGCGCATTGATGCGCAACAGTCCCTTGGGTTCATGATGGAGGCGGGAAATCTGCAGTTCGGTTTCCTCGATCCGCGCGAGAACGTCGAGGCAGCGTTCATAGTAGGCCAGTCCGGCTTCTGTCGGCCCGACGCGACGGGTCGTGCGGTCCAGTAAACGCGCCCCTAATTGATGCTCCAGTTCCATCACGGCCTTGCTCACCGCAGACCTCGTGACACCGAGGACGCGGGCGGCTTCCGCATAGCTTCCCAGCGCCACGACCTTGGCGAACGCCCGCATGGCTTCCAGTTTGTCCACGTCCCATTGTATCCAATTTGGATGCAGTTTGAGTTGTTTATAACATATTGTATCAAATCTTGACCATTGCTATCTCAACTCCATAGACAGGCCGGTTCTCCGGCCCATCAATTGAACTGGAGTTCAACATGGCAACCTCACTCTCACTTAAGGGTCACACGCCCAACACCCAGGGCATACGTATTCGACGGTCAGCCGAGCGCGGCCGGGCGAATTTCGGCTGGCTCGATAGCCGGCACACCTTCTCGTTCGGGCAGTATTATGATCCCGAGCACATCGGTTTTGGTCCGCTTCGCGTCATCAATGAGGACCGCGTTGCCGGTGGCGGCGGCTTCCCGACGCATCCTCACGGCGACATGGAAATCCTCTCTTACGTCCTCGAAGGCGCGCTGGAACATAAAGACAGCATCGGCACGGGATCGGTTATCCGTCCTGGCGATTTGCAGCGCATGTCGGCTGGCACCGGGATCCGGCACAGCGAGTCAAATGCTTCAACGACGGAGCCCGTGCATTTCCTGCAGATATGGATCGTGCCCGAGAAGAAGGGCATTGCGCCCGGCTATGAGCAGAAATCCTTCACGGTCGAGGAAAAGCGGAACGTGCTGCGTCTCATCGGTTCGCGCGACGGTCGCGATGGTTCGATTTTAGTCCATCAGGACGTCGATCTCTTTGTGACGCTCCTCAGCGATGGCGCGACAGTCGCTCACACACTAAAGCCCGGCCGCAAGGCGTGGGTTCAGGTTGTGCGCGGCAGCCCTGTGACCTTGAATGGAGAAACGCTCGCGGCCGGAGACGGCGCGGCCATTGAGGGATTACGCGATCTGGTTCTGGCTGGAACATCAGAGTCTGAGGTGCTGGTGTTCGACATGATTGGGTAGTTCTGACTGCGCCAACCGACAGGCGCTTGATTGCGCCAACCGACAGGCGCTTGATGGCGCCAACCGACACGCCTCCGGCGAGCCGGCCGGTTGGCGCAGAGAAGTTCGATCACTTCGGCAGTTGCATGCCTCGGCCATCTGGAGTCGTGTCTTCGACGGCGCCAACCGTCGATGCCGGCCAATGGGCCTGAATGATCTCCATCATCCCTTTGCCGTGGGGTCCGGCGAAATCCGTTCCCAATTCGGTCAGAGCGTTCAACCAACTCACCGGCACGGCGCCAGCTTGGATGAGCCTTTGAATCGCAGCGTCCTCGGCCAATTTATTGTTGGTGCTGGATGCGTCAACGATCACGAAGACGTTGTATCCGTTGCGCAGGAGGTCGAGCGATGTATGCAGGGTGCAGTTATCGATCGATATCCCGCCGATAACAACGTTCTTGCGCCCGGTTGCTTTGAGCCAGCTTGCAAAGTCCGCAGTGTAGGCCGTCGGCGTGGATCGCGGTGCGAAAGTCTTGCCGCCCTCCCCAACAAGCTTTTTAATCTCGGGCAAAAACGTGCCGTAGTAGTTATTTTCCTCACCAACTACAGCTGTCGGCATCTTGAATAATGTGCTGAACTTCGCAAACGCCGCGATGTTGTTGCGATACTGCTTGGCCGGTATCGTCGTCATGAGATTATCGAGACCAGTGACGTAATCGACGTACACCAGAACGGCATTGCTCGTGGAAAATCCGGTTAGCGCGGGACCCGTATTTGCGGTCTGAGCCTGGACGCTTGGCGAACCCCATGCCGTCATGGTCAATGCGGCAACCGCAGCTAAGACCGTCCGCCTCACTGGCCAGCCGATCGAGGATGTCAACGACGTGACCGGAACGCGGCTAGGTCGGCTTGCTTCAGCACAAAATGAATTCATGAACTGCTCCATTGTCGAACGGCTTACCCGATGACAGCGCTCAGGTGGGGTGCCCAACCACAGTGCGGAAGTGGTAGAGAATGGGATCGAGCATCTCATTTTCGGAACACAAGATGGACGCTGGCGACCTTCTGCTGCTGGACGCAATCATTCGAGAGGGAAGTATTACGGGGGCGGCGAAAAAGCTGGGAGAACCCAAAGCAACGATCAGTCGGCGTTTGCAACGTTTAGAAAAGGCGGCGGGCGCACCGCTTTTCGATCGTACATCGCGCGGTTTGCGGCAGACCCCTTTAGCTGAGGGGCTTTCCGGCCCCGCCGCAGCCATTCGCGAGGCTCTAGCGGGTGCTCAATCACTTGCGGATGCGACGCGGTGTGGAGATGGCGGCCGCCTTAAAATCGCCTCGCCATTTCTATTCGGGCGGCTGGTGCTTGCACCCGTTGTCGGCAAGTTCACAGCAGGTCATGAGAAACTAAATGTCACCCTGAAGTTTGGCAACGAACGCGTAAATCCACTTCGCGACGAGTTCGACCTTGCGATCCAAGTCGGCGAGCCGGAGGCTTCTTACCTCGTTTGCACCAAACTCGCGTCGGCAAACCTAAAGCTATACGCCGCGCCAGAGGTTGCCAAGCTCATCGGGCAGGTGAGCGATCTGGAAAAACACCCGTTTATCAAGACTTCGAATGAAGCCACAGACGAGTTGAACCTTCGATTGACGGATGTTCGTTGCTCTTGGGACCTTCGCTTGCGCGTCTTGTGTACTGTGAATGATCCTGAAGCTGCCTGCTATATCGCATCGAGAGGAACAGCAATCGCAGCCTTGCCCGAATTTCTAGCAAATTGCTTCGTGGCTAGAGGCGAGTTGATGCCTATTTTGCCGAACGTTGATGCGGGCAATGTTTTGATTTTCGCAGTGGCCCCACCCGGCCGGCTTTCGATCCCACTCGTGCGCATGTTCCTGGCGGCATTAAAAAAAGAGATCGCAGACATGCGTTTTGCGAAGGCAGTTGCCTAAGCCGGGGGTTGATTGCACCGCCCGGCGAGCGAGCCGGCCAGTTGGCGCGGAAGTCTTGATGGCGCCAACCGACAGGCTTTTGATGGCGCCAACCGACACGCTTGCGGCGAGCCGGCCGGTTGGCGCGGAGGTTTTGATTGCGCCAACCGACAGGCGCTTGATGGCGCCAACCGACACGCCTCCGGCGAGCCGGCCGGTTGGCGCGGGAGAGTGGAAGACTTGTGTGGACAATATGAACTCTTGGTGACGATGGTGCGGACACCGGTTGCTTAATTTATTAGCATTCAATCGTCGCAAGGTGAGAGGGTGCCATGCAACGACGCGGAGCCGAGTTCGAAGCTCACGATCTCGGCCAACTCAACGCGCAGGCCGTAAGGATCGTGCATCGCGTCGCTGTTTGGGCTGACGCTCGTGCCATTCTGTCCGATGTGGCACTCTATGGTGAGTGCCTGTTCGATGGCACATCCAGCTCGCCTCTCAACCTTGCCGTCCGCTACGATCAAAGCCAGATGAATGAAGGTTTTGACGATTGGATCGAGCAGCTGCGCACTGATTTTGCCGGCTTACGGACATCGGTCGGACAGCCGCTTAATGTTTTGACCCCGGACAACGGCGCAGCCTGGATTGCGGTTGTCGACGGCATCGAACTGACCTCCACCCGGGATGGCAAGGTCCGCCTGATTTCAGGGAAGGCCGTCGCACCAGGTCAGGTTCGCGCTGACTTGCAAAACCGGTGGTCATGGATGCCGCGGAAACCAACCTTCGCAGCTCATGCGTATCTGCAACGTCGTCCATTGGCGCCACGCGCCGCGCGCTAACCAATCAGCCGATAAGAGCGGACAATCCAAGTCGCGACCCACAGCGAGCGGCGCTGCACATCGCCGTGAACGACGCCCTCAACCCAATGTCATCAGCTCCGACGGCTAGTACTTTAGTCTAGTTTCCGGGCGCGATGTCGTTTCTGAAAACGCACAACCCGCGAGCCACATGACCGTAATAGTCAACATGAGACTTGCAGGACCGGAATTTGCTGCACGCACGTGCAGCAATTGCCAACACATTGTACTTTCGATGAAGAGTTGCGAAACGCTGGACAGTGCCCGCCCGGAACTGATTTGTGCCGCTGATATAGCTCAGTCAACGCGCTGGAAAATCTTATCGCCGCCCACCACGATTTGGGCTTCATGGTCGTCAATTGCCATCACCGCAGCACGGGGGTGACCGGCCCGACGATCATTTCGTTGTATCGCGCGCCGCGGACCTTGCTCATAATCAAATGGTCGAAGGATTTTCCGGAGTGTGTGGATGGGTATGGCCGGCAAATTCGCAGATGGAGTGCAGCGGCGGAACGCGACGACGGATGGCTCGCTATCAGCTCCCGGCGATGCTCCCCTAAGTGGCCGGCGAACGGGTGCGAACACACCGCTTGGTCAATCGGATCAGGTGGCGGAGTCGATTGTCGCATCGGGACCGGCCGGCAAGCTGGCACTTCATATCAAGAACCGGCCAGCTCTCGCACAGCTGATCGAGACGAATATCATTCCGCGACTTATCAGCGAACATAGCGAACACGAATGTGCGATCTCGCCAGATCACGCGCTCGATCATGAGGTCGAGGGCTTCACGGATGCGACACTCGCCGAGCAGGCCAGCGTCGCGATGGATTACTTTGCCGACCTCGTTCACCGCGGTTTTCTCCTCGACGCCTTGTTTGAACGCCTCGTCGTGCCGGCCGCCCTACGCTTGGGCGAAATGTGGGAGCGCGACGCGCGCGATTTCCTCGACGTGTCCCGCGGCATGGATCACATCCAGCAGATCATCCTGGCGCATTCTTCCGTGTTCTGTACCGACGGTAAAGTTTCCGGGGACCCACGGCGCATCCTTCTCGTGACCCTGCCGCAGGAACGGCATCGGCTTGGGCTGTGTCTGGTGCGGGCGCAATTCTGGCGCGAGGGGTGGGATGTTTGCTGTGGCGAACTGCAATTCATCAACGATTTGGAATCGCTGGTTCGTGCAACGCGCTTCGATGCGATTGGTCTGTCGGCCGGGCGTGTGGGTGATGCGCAGATGCTGGCGCACAGTCTGGCGCGGGTCAGGAAGGCCTGGCTCAACCGCGGCCTGCTGATCATTGCGGGCGGCCTCGCCTTCGAAAGAGACGACGGGTTGAGGACAGCCATCGGCGTCGATGCTGTTGCCGCGTCCGCTCGAGACGGCGTTGTGACGTTGCGCCGGATCCTCGACCAGCGCGCCAACGGAACGGCCTAGCTGCCCGTTTACTGCCTTCTACGCTTCGTGCAATCCGGGTGCTTCGTGGCCGGTGCGCGCGACGTATTCGGTGTAGCCTCCGCCGTAGCTATGAACGCCGTCGGGCGTCAGTTCCAGAACGCGGTTCGACAGCGCTGCGAGAAAGCGGCGGTCATGCGAAACAAACAGCATCGCGCCGTCGTAAGCCGCCAGCGCCGTGATCAACATTTCCTTCGTCGCCAGATCAAGGTGGTTGGTTGGCTCGTCAAGGACGAGGAAGTTGGGCGGGTCAAACAGGATCTGGGCCATCACCAGCCGGGCCTTTTCGCCGCCTGACAGGACGCGGCACTTTTTTTCCACGTCATCGCCCGAGAAGCCAAAGCAGCCGGCAAGCGTGCGCAGACCGCCCTGATTGGCGTGCGGGAAACGATCTTCCAAGGATTCGAAAACAGTGCGCTCGCCGTCCAGGACTTCCATCGCATGCTGGGCGAAGTAGCCCATCTTGACGCTGGCTCCGAGCGCCACGGCACCGTGGTCCGGCTCGGTCGCGCGGGTGATGAGTTTCAGTAGCGTCGATTTGCCAGCGCCATTCACACCCATCACGCACCAGCGCTCCCGGCGCCTGATTTGAAAATCGAGGTCCTCATAGATCGTGCGCGCGCCGTAACGCTTGGAGACTTTCTTCAGTGTCGCCACATCCTCGCCCGAACGCGGGGCGGCGGGAATATCAAAGACCACGGTCTGGCGGCGTTTGGGTGGTTCGACGCGTTCGATTTTTTCCAGGCTTTTTACCCGGCTCTGCACCTGGGCCGCATGCGAGGCACGCGCCTTGAAGCGCTCGATGAAGCGCATCTCTTTGGCCAGCATCGCCTGCTGGCGCTCGAACTGCGCCTGCTGCTGGCGTTCGCCGATTTGGCGCTGCTCGACATAAAACTCGTAATTGCCGGAATAGGCGATCAGCCCGCCCGCATCGATTTCAATGATCTTCTTCACGATGCGGTCCATGAACTCGCGATCGTGCGACGTCATCATAAGCGCGCCATCGTAACTCTTCAAAAAGGTCTCCAGCCAGATCAGACTTTCCAGGTCCAAGTGGTTGCTGGGCTCATCGAGGAGCATGACATCCGGGCGCATCAGCAGTATTCGGGCCAGCGCCACCCGCATTTTCCAGCCGCCCGAAAGCGCTCCGACATCGCCGTCCATCATCTCCGGCGAGAAGCTCAAGCCAGCGAGGACTTCGCGCGCCTTGCCATCGAGCGCATAGCCGCCAAGATCTTCGAACTGGGCTTGCAATTCTCCGTAACGCTCGATGATGGCATCCATCTCAGCGGCGCGAGCCGGATCGGCCATCGCCGCCTCGAGGTCGGCTAGTTCGGCCGCGATTTCGCTGACGGGGCCGGCGCCGTCCATGACTTCGGCGACCGCGCTGCGGCCCGACATATCCCCGACGTCTTGGCTAAAGTAGCCAATCGTAATCCCGCGATCGGTGGACACCTGGCCTTCATCGGGCTGATCCTCGCCGGCGATCAAGCGGAACAGCGTCGTCTTGCCAGCCCCGTTGGGACCGACGAGCCCGACCTTCTCGCCGCGATTGAGCACGGCGGAGGCTTCGATGAAAACGATCTGGTGGCCGTTTTGCTTGCTGATGTTGTCGAGGCGGATCATGCGTGTGCGGCCCTGGCGAAGAGTGGCGCTCTTATGCCTGCCTGGCGGGCGGGACGGAAGAGCCTGCGGCGAGAGGAGCATCGCGAAGGGCTGCGGAAAGCGATTGTGAGCGTTGCATAAACCGCGGCAGGGTTGGGAGGAACGCGGCCCAACAGCCGTTGGCGACGGCGCGCGTCGACAGCTTGCCCGCCGGGGGGTCTCCTGCTATACGGCCCGCTCCTGTCGCCTTTGGCGCGGGCCGGCGGTCTTGGGGGATCGTCTAATGGTAGGACTGCAGACTCTGACTCTGCCTGTCTAGGTTCGAATCCTAGTCCCCCAGCCACTGACTAACACATTGATATCGCTTCATATTTTTACATTTCCGCAGTCGGAAAGTCGCCGCGATTTCCGTGGCTTGGCGACATGCATTTTGAGGGTAGGCGCGTCCAGCGGCGTCTCTCGGTGACGTTCCCCGGCTCATCGACGTTTTATCTCTGAGGGCCGTTTTCGGCCGGTCAGACTCGCATCGTTTTCGTGGCTTTCGGGGTGCTACCGCGCCTCGAAACCGAGGACTGTCCGCTGGAGCTGCCAGTCGTGCGGGAGATCTTTGCATGAAGAGAGAAGGCCGGCCGGCGTCAGCCCCTCGGCGGGCCGCCCGAGAACGAGGGCGCGGACGATATCCGGCGCCAGATATGTCAGCCGCATCTGCGCCGACAGGATGTCTCGCTTGATACCGAGCCGTTGCGCCATCGCATCGATGGTCTCGTCACGTCCGGACATCAGGGCATCGCGGGTCGCGTGCGCGTCGCGCAGCAGGGCGATCATCTGCCCGTCGGGTTTCTCGGCCACGCCTCCCCCGACGACCAGTCGGATGCCCTTCCCGGCACGGCGCAGCTTGGCGTCGATGGTCAGCTCGATGGCGCCGGGCTGGCGAGCTTCTGGAAGATTGCATTCCTCGCCCAGAAGAATCGTCGCGACCTCCGTCGGCTTGAGCGACGCAACAACCCTCTCGTCGTCTACCGTGATGGTCTCGACGACTGTGCGAACAAGTTCCCGAAGCTTTATCGGCGGCAGGCTCTCCCAGCCTTTGACGAGCTGGCTCGCCGTCGCCATGGCCGACCGGACGGCCGAAGCATCGAGGTCGAAGTGCGACAGCGCTTCTCCGAGGGCACTTTCGGACGCGAGAAATGCGCGGAGCCGATCGAGGACCAGCACCTCGATATCGCCCGCTGGGATGCGCCAGCCCTTGGCATGGTCGGAGCGAATGCCGGATATGAGCTGCGTCGAGACGTAGTACCGGTAGCGGCGGCCCTTCTTCACCGCGTGCGTCGGCGTCATGCGCTGTCCGTCTCCGTCCACAAGCAATCCGGCGAGCGGGCTCGGCGCCTCCGCGGTCTCACCGAGCGCCCGGGCGTGTCGATTGGTGGCCAGCTTCACTTGAACGCGCTGCCAGAGTTCGGCATCGATGATCGCGTCGTGTTGGCCGGGATAGACCTTGCCTTGGTGCCCGATCTCGCCGCGGTAGATCGGATTCTGCAGCAGAGTATAGAGTGCGCCGCGAGAGAAGCGGTTGCCACCTGCCAGGACGCCGCCGGCCCCCTCTCTGCGCTTGCTGACGACGCCGAGCCGGTCGAGTTCGCGCCCGAGAAGTCTTACCGATCCCAGCTCCGCATAGCGGTGGAAGATCATGCACACCGTCTCGGCCTCGGCGTCGTTGACGATCAGCTTTCGCTCGCGGACGTCGTAGCCGAGCGGGACGTTGCCGCCCATCCACATGCCTTTGGCCTTCGACGCCGCAATCTTGTCGCGGATGCGCTCACCTGCAATCTCACGCTCGAACTGAGCGAACGAGAGCAGCATGTTGAGCGTCAGCCGGCCCATCGAGGTCGTGGTGTTGAACTGCTGCGTCACCGAGACGAACGAGGCGCCGTGCGCGTCGAGCACGTCGACGATCTTGGCGAAATCCGCCAGCGAGCGAGTCAGTCGGTCCACCTTGTAGACGACCACGATCTGCACCTTGCCGGACTTGATGTCGGCGAGCAGCCGCAATAAAGCCGGCCTCTCCATCGTCCCACCTGAGAGGCCGCCGTCGTCATAGAGATCCGGAAGGGGCACCCAGCCGGCATGCTTCTGGCTGAGGATGTAGGCAGCGCAGGCCTCCCGCTGCGCGTCGAGCGAGTTGAATTCCTTCTCAAGCCCCTCGTCGGAGGACTTGCGGGTGTAGATCGCGCAGCCGAGCCGCTTCATTGGAGATGCCCCTCGAGAATGCTGAGGCGTCTCTGGATGCGGTGCATCGTTGTCGAGAGGCGCTTGAATCGACGGCGCCCCTCATCAAGGTTATTGACGCCCTGGCCGGTAGACGCAGCGAGCGCGGCGTCCTCGAGCAGACCGGTTAGATCAGCGAACGCGCGTCGCGCGGCATCCAGATCGGCGTCAGCCATCGCCGCTCCCCTTTTTCGAGGTCAAGCCGAAGAACCGCGGGCCGGACCAATGCGCGCCGGTGATTTCGCGTGCGACAATCGAGAGCGACCGATAGTGCTGGCCGCGCCACTCGACGCCGTCCGCGTGAACGAGAACCGTGTGCGTGTCTCCGTTCCATTCGCGCACCAGGCGCGTTCCCGGCTTCACGGCGGTGCGTGGTGCAACTCTCCTATTCTCGGGCGAGGATGCTTCAGGCTCGGTGCAGGTCAGCTTTCGCAGAATTGATCTGGAGAGGCCGCCGAAGGCCCTCTCCTGGATTTTGTAGGTGATGCCACGCAACAGGAGCTCGCGAGAGAGGCTCTTGGGCGGCTGCATTTGATGCAGCAGCCGCCATTCGCCTCGCAGTTCGAAGTTGCTGAGGGCTTCGAGCCGCACCAACTCGGCCGCGATGTCGATCGAGGCTTGCGCCATGTCAGCGACCGCGCTTCGCATCGATCCGATAGCGACGCAGCTCGCCCTCGGTCTTCGACGAGGTGAGCGTGAAGCCGAGCTTCTTTTTGACCGTTCCCGCGAGAAAGCCTCGCACGCTGTGCTGCTGCCAATCGGTTGCCGCCATCATCTCCGAGATGGTGGCGCCGTCGCGCCGGTTCAGAAGCGAGAGGACCCGATCGTGCTTCGTGATGCGCTCGCCTTGAAGCTCGCTACTACTATCCGCCTTGTTAGGGGCAGAGCCGGCGGGCTTGGTCTTCTTGCCCTTGGCAGACGTCGCCGGCTTGGTTCTCTTGGCCGGGCTCGCGTGGCGGGTTTCAATCGTGGTCATAGTGGGCTCCTAGGGTTCAAGGAGCGCCACATCGGCGCTCCCACCACCCAAAGCCCCGCAAGTCGCGAGGCGAGCCCAGAGAATCTGGCGGCTGGCCAGCCGCCGCCTGTGCCACCACCAATGCGTCCTTTGCCGGAGAAGTCGAGGCCTGATTTCGCTGTAGGATGCGAGAAGTGCCGCACAATCACTCAATGGTGATACGGGCGACGCTCTCCGCATGCGCGACGAGATTGACGCGCCGGAGATCTCCAATGCCCTTCCACTGACCGTCCAGAAGGCCTTTGCCTGCAACCACGATGGCAAGACACTGGGCGCGGCTTAGTGCAACATTCAGGCGATTGGGATTGAACAGAAACTCAGTCCCGCGTGGCGCTTCGTCGCCGCGCGACGTGGTCATCGAGACGATAACCGCCAACGCTTCCTGACCCTGAAATTTGTCAACAGTACCGACGCGCACGCCGCTCGGCAGGCGCTGGCGCAGGAGGTTCACCTGCATATTGTAGGGCGCTACGACAAGTATGTCATCGATCGTCAGTTTTCTGACCGTGCCATCCTCAAGCTGCGCATTTTGCTTCAGCAGACTATCGATGATTCCGACGATTGCGTCCGCTTCCCTCGAGTTGCTTTGCGTAAATCCTTCATGTTCCAGCTTAAGCATCGCGAGGCCAGCCGATGCCAGTGCCGGGTAGGCACCGGCAGCAAGTATCAGCGATCGTTTCGCCGTGTGAGGCCGGTTCGTGAGCCGCCCGTCATAGATCGCGTCCGAAATGAAGCGGCATAGGCTTGGATGCATCCGCCATGACTCGTTGAGCAGAATGCCATGCTCCGGCTGGACCGTAGCCCGGCCCTGCAACCGATATTCAAGCGATGAGAGACCCGTCTCGCCGGGATGCACGCCCTGAACCGGCTGCGGCAACTGCATCTGGTCACCGACAAGAATGATGTTTTTGGCTGATCCGGCCACTGCAACGAGATTGCCTAGCGCCACCTGTCCCGCCTCATCGACGATGAGAAAGTCAAACGCATTTTGTTGGTCATCGCGGCAGAAATGAAACGTCGTGCCACCGACGAGGCGATGCGTCCTCGCGACATCCTCCGAGCGATACACGGTCGAGATATGTGCGCTCGCAAATTCGGTTTCGGCATTGTCCTTCGTCGCCTTCTTTGCACCGGTAAAGTGCAAGCCGCTCTTGGCAGCGTGCTTCTCCACTTCCTCGAGCACCTTGTGCACCACCTTGTGGGAATTGGACGTAACGCCGACGCGGTAGCCCTTGTGCAGAAGCACCACGATCGTTGCCGCGATCGTGTAGGTCTTGCCAGTGCCCGGTGGGCCCTGAACGAAGAGAGCACTATGGTCGAGATCAAGCGCCGCGCGGACGGTCCCCGCCACAAGATCCTCGCCCTGATTCAAGACCGGCTCACCAGATGCGCGTCCCTTCAACCGCGGCGGGCGACGCATCAGGATGTCCATCAGAGCCCGGTCGCCGCGTAGATCGCCGCCATCAAAACGCTCGGCGAACTTCATCACAGCGACAGGCAGGCCTTGCTGATCGATTGGCGCCGGAATTAATCCGAAGCGGTCCGGCAAAGGCGGTGCGCCCGAGCCACGCCGGAGAACCACGTGTCCGTCTTCCGGATCGATTTCGACGACCACACCGGCTGGCGCCCGGGTTGCGGCAATCTTCGGACGGTCACCGATCTTCAACTTGGTGTCCTGCGGCCCGAACCGGTACGTCGTATCCAGCGAGCGCTTGACCGGAATTGGGGCGACTTTGCTGTCGCGCGCAACGCCTCCAATGCACTCGGCATCGTCGGTCAGTTCCTCGTCCGACCAGGCCTGCCGCTCGAAGACCGCCCACCAACCGGGCTTTTGCGCCCGCTGATGAAACCATAGAAGCTCCGCAACGAGATCGCGTACCTGCGCATCGCCTTGAGAAGACGATCGCACGCGCCGTGCCAGATCAATCTTCCGCGCCTGTAGGGCCTCTCTTTCTGCGCTCCGGATGGCTTTGCCGTCATCGTCGTCCTCATCCGCGATGCTAAACACAGTACCCGCCGGCCGCATCTTCTCGAGCCAGCTATGCATGTGGGCCGTCGAGACGCAGTCATGCTTGTTGTAGGCCGCGATTGAATCGAGAATGGCTTCCTCGTGGCTTACGCACCAGCGTTCGTACTCGACAATACTGTCAGCGGCCGTCGTCACCTCGCCGCCGCGCGTGTCCCAGTAGATCTTCTCGAGATCCTTCAGTGAATAGCCTTCCGTCGAGGCGCGCAGGCCCTGTCGAACGACGCGGTAGAGATCGACGAAGCGACGGTCACGCAGCATCTGGTCAAGCTCGGCCTCCATGGTGGCGTGACGCATCGCGAGGCGCTTCAACGCCGCCGGCTCATACTGGGCGTAATGATAGACGTGTGCCGCGGGATGCCGCGCAAAGTGGTCCGCGAACAACTGCATCAGCTGCTCGAACGCTTCTTTCTCCTGCTGCCGGTCATGTGCCCAGATCGGCACGAATGCGTCCGTGCCGGCTTCACCGAGATTGCCCCATATGCCGAACAGGTACTCGAGGCCGCCATCAAAGAGCGGATCACCTTCCATGTCGAAGTAGAGGTCACCATGGGCGGGTGGCGGCAGCAGCCCGAAGCCCCTGCCTTTCGCAATCGGTAACAGTTCGGTTGCGTGGACGCCCTTCTCGCGCGCCGACAATTGCATGCGAGCCTGCGCCGCGAGTCTGGCCAGCGGCTCGCTGCCGATACCGTCGATCTTTGCCTTGGCTGGCAATTTGGCCAAGCCGGCGAGCGTTGTGATGCCGCCCGCTTCGAGTTTGACGAGTTGTGCGCCGCTCAGCCCTGCAACGAAGAACGGACTATCGGCGTCACGCCATTCCTGCTCGCATTTTCCCTTAAAGTCACACTGGCTGCAGGCGGCGCACGGTAGTGGGCGGGTGTTTCGCGCTGCATCGGCCACGAACGCTTCGAAGCCGCGCATGAACCGCATCAGGATGGCATGTGTGGACCTGAGATCGAAGGTTTCCGGGGCGGCGCCGGCGACATGGATCTTGCCGCCGCCAACCGGCGATCCGGCAAGTTCCTGCAAGAGCTCTGCATACACACCGAGCTGCAGCAAATGCTCAGCCTCAGCCTTGCGCGCCAGTTTCGCATCTTCGGGCTCGTAGGAGACGCCGCCGTCCGATGATGTCGCCTTTCGCACAAGAAAATCCGGGAAACCGATCCAGCGGCTGTTCGAGAATGCGCCCTGATAGATAAGTGGCGCTCCCTCCTTGATGGCTTGCAGCGTCGCCGCTTGTCGGTCCTCAAGCCTCCCCTTGTCGGGAATGCGCACCGCCGGTCCGTATTGCCGCTCGAGTTTGGCGAGTACCAAGGCTTCGTGTGCGAACCCTTTAGCCCGCACCAATTCCAGGGTTGCATCTGTTTCTTCATCCGGCTTGGCGTCCGATAGCCAGAGCGCCGACTGATGTGCACAGCCGAGATAGTCGTTAAGGCGGGAGGCGGAGAGGATTTTGGTCATTTGATGACCATCGCAAACGCATACGTCAGAAACGGTCGTACCCTACGCATGTCAGTGTCGTCGGCGGAGCCACCGGCGTCTCGTGGAAGGTGAGCGCCTTGGCCAACTCGAACGTTAATTTCTCCCGAAGCGATGTTGGCTGGATAACCTGAATCTTGTTCTCCCAGGTGAACAGATGCCAGGCCAATTCCAGCATTCCGCTGGCGCGGAAACGCACGATGGCGCTGCCATCCGCTTCATATGTGACGATCTGTTTGGGATGGAACTGCCAGCGTTCAAAATTGTCGTCGATACCGTGCTTCATCACACGCAAGACGACATCCTCAGGCTCCTGATGGAAGAAGCCGAAGGAGCCTTGCGTATATTCCGTCAGACTGAAGTCCGCCGGCGGTGATCCTGCATCGTCGGTCAATTTGAGTTCCCTAATGCGATCAAGCCTCCAGTGCTTGATTCTTGCAGCGCCTTGTTCTGGACCGACCAGGTAGTTCATCCGGCCGAAAATGATGCCGTAGGGCGTTACCTTACGCGACGCGCCTTTCTTCGATCCCCCCGAATAAGTGAACGCGACAACCTTCGTACTCAGGAGAGCTTCGCGCAGTGCCGCCAAGACCTCTGGCGCCTCGACGGCCCGTGGTCCCGCTTGCACGGCAATCAACTCGGCCCGCATCAGGGCTTCGAGATCCGGAGAAACTTTGCGCCTTGCCTGCGGACGCATTGCCGCGAGGACTTTCTGCTCGAGCGCAGCAAGCGCCGCGCCGTCCTCATTCATGGACGACCGCTTGAAGTGCGCCACGGCCTTCGCGAGAGCTAGCAACTCCTCTGTCGTCGGACTATGGAAAAAGCTTTCGATGCCAGCGGGTATGCAAAACCGCTTGTTGCTGCCATCCAGCTTCTCTTCGATCTGCGGAAAAAGGCGAGCCACAGCGTCACGCAGTCGCTCGGCCGTTCGTCGGCTGACGCTCATCCGCTCGGCGATCTCGTCGAGCGTCAAGCCTTCCGCATTAGCCGCCAGAAGGCGCGCGACGGCCAGCACTTGTTCGGCTTTTTCATGGCGCATGGCTGAAGCATACGACCGATTCTGACGTACCCCTACACCATATTTGAATTCATCGACCACATCGTGGGGCACGGTCCCACCAACCCGGGAGGGACACATGCATACGCACGACAGACCTGAACACCAGCACGGGGACCACCATCATCCCCAAGGTCATCACTGGAAACTGAACGTCCAGGGCGTCATCATCGAATCGTCGCATCCGACCATCCTTGTCCGGGATGCCATCCAGAAGGCCGGCTTCGATGCCACCGCCCCTTGGATCATCGTTCTCAAGATTGCAGGCGAGCCAAAGCGGCCGGTGGAGCTCACGACCGAGATTGATTTGCGCCACGAAGGCATCGAGAAGCTGCGTCTCATGCCGAAGCAAATTGACAACGGCGAGGCCCCGCTGCCTCGCCGTCTCGATTTTGCGCTCCTGGCGCAGGACGAGGCCCATCTCGACCGGCTTGGACTGCGCTGGGAGACTGTGCTCGACGGTCAACGCCGTTGGTTGATGCTGCCCGGCTACCCGGTTCCGGCCGGGTACATCGCCGTGCAGACGAACATAGCCATCGAGGTTCCGACGAGCTATCCGGCAGGCCAACTCGATATGTTCTACTGTCACCCGTTGCTGGCCCGTCAATGTGGCGGCGACATCCCCCAGACACAGCATGTCGAAACGATCTGCGGCGTCCCATATCAGCGCTGGTCACGTCACCGGCAGTGGGACAGCTCGCGCGACACCTTGGCAACGCACCTCGCCCTGATCGACGAGTCTTTGCGTCGGGAAGTTGGAGCATGACCCACCCACGCACCTCGCTGGTGATACCGCGCTGCCACCACCAGAAACTCGTCGCGCATCTATTTCCCGGCGACAATCTTGAGGCCGCAGCGCTCCTGCTCTGCCGCCAGGTTGGCAGGCGTCGCCGGCGATATCTCGTTCATGATTTTATCGTCGTGCCGCATGCAGCCTGTGCCCGGCGCGAACGCGATGCCCTGTCATGGCCAGGCGACTACGCCGAACAGGCGGTCGACCGCGCTGAAGTTGGTGACTATTCAATTGTGGCCCTACACTCGCATCCCGGAAACTTTTTTGGCTTCTCGTCTCAGGACGATGCCAGCGAGCGGCTTCTGTTGCCGGCGCTCTACCAGGCAACCGGCAGGCCGAGCCTTTCCGCAATCATGATTCCATCGGGCGCTGTGCGCGCACGCATCTTCAATGGCTCTGCCCCATATGATCCCGTCGATCACGTCATATGCGCCGGCGATGACATCGAAGTCTGGCCTGGAGATGCAAGTGTTGGATCGTCCGAGCCAGCCGTCCCGGTAGCCTTTACCCAAAACATGCGGCATCGACTCTCCCGTCTCTCCGTCTGTGTCATCGGTGTATCGGGAACAGGCTCGATCGTTGCCGAGCAACTGGCGCGGCTTGGTTTCGGAGAAATCATCCTGGTGGATTTCGACCGAATCGAAGCCAGAAACCTCGATCGCATCCTGAACTCGACCACGGCCAACGTGGCTGAGAACCGCCTGAAGGTCGCGATGTTCGGTGACGCCATCCGCCGCTATGCCCCCGATTGCCATGTACAGGCCATCCCTAGCTCCATTGCTAGCCGCGATGCTATACTTGCGGTCTGCGAAGCTGATGTCGCGTTTGCCTGCGTCGACACCGCGGAAGGTCGTCACATTGCCGACCGTCTGGCAGCCGCTTTCGGCATGCCCCTCTTCGATGTCGGCGTATCAATTCCGACTCGACAGGATGGTAAGCGGCGCACGATTGCGGAGGTCTGCGGCCGCATCGACTATGTGCAGCCTGGCGGCGCGACGTTGTCCGACCGCGAGGTCTATTCACCTGCAGCGCTTGAAGCCGAATACCTCGCACGCGCCGCACCTGCATCACACCAACAGCGCGTCGCCGAGGGCTACCTGAAAGGTATTGCCGAGCAGGCGCCCGCCGTCATCTCTCTCAATATGCGCGCCGCTTCAGCGACTGTTATGGAGTTCATCGCCCGGGCATTTCCGTTTCGACACAACTCCAATCGCGGTTATGCCCGGACCATCTTCCTGCTGGCGGACGGCGAGGAAGAGCACAGCAGCGAGGATAGTTTTACCATCAAGGCGGGGCTTCCGCTCTGCACCGGCCTTGAAGAGCCCCTGCTTGGCCTTCCTGCACTCGCACCAAGGAGGAAAGCGGCATGAAAGCTGCTCCTCTCTGGTGGCGATCCTTCACGTCACGCCTGACGCCACGGCGGTCACTCCGGGTTCTCAATGGCGATACGCTTCCCGCCACGTTGCCGTCCCGGGACCTTGTCCTCATGCGCGACGACGGCGATGACTGGAGTGTCGGATTTCAATGTCCTTGTGGCTGCGGCCAGCGCCTCGAAATGATGGTTCTGAAAGGGGTTCGCCCCCGCTGGGACATCACAACCGACAATCGGGGGCATCCGACGCTCCACCCATCCGTCTGGCTGCGAGCAGGCTGCCGCTCCCACTTCTGGGTTCGACGCGGCAAGATTGTCTGGTGTGAGTAACTTCACTCAGATCAGCGAAGTAGCCCCTCGGCGTAGGCTCCTATCGCGCTGCGGTCCGGAGGCGATCGCCAGCCATCGTTCATGGAACTACACGCTGTTCTCCGCTGATTCGGTTTTCCTGTGCCGCCTTGCGCAGATGAATGTTTTGCACAGGCTTACGAGCTTTGGCCCGACGCCACCCTTGACAGTGTAGTCGATCTGGGAGATTTTAGGACCTAAATTATCCTAGGAGTTGTTCTATGGCCGTTCTGCAGCCTTCTATCTCTCCCTCCCTCAAACCTCACCTTCATGTCCCGGGCGAAGAGTGCCCGTGGTGCGAGCAGCCGATCCCGAACGAGAAGCTGGAAGAGGTCAACCGTCGGATCGCAGCGAAGGAGCGTCAGCGGCAAGCTGAGGCCGATGTCCGCCTTCGGTCCGAAATTGAAGCCGTGCGCAAACAGGGTCAGGCGGCGCTCGAAGCGGCGAAGACTGAGGCTCTCGCAAATGGCCGGAAGGTGGCAGAGGCGGAGTTCAACGCCAAACTGACGGAGGCGACGGAAGCGGCACGGCAGGCGGCCGAGCGTGAGGGAGCTCTCGCGGCAGAGCTGGCAACGACGCGCTTGGAAAAGGATCGTCTCACGCAAGAGGCGCAGCAAGCCATCGAGGCAGCGAAGACTGAGGCCGCAACGCGTGAGGCTGCAGCCCTCGAAACCGGACGGAAGGCAGCCGAGACCGCGCTTAAGGGGCAGCTCGATCAGGCGGCGGTGGAGACGACCGCCGCACGAGAACAGACGGAGACGCTCAAGGTACAACTTCGCGAGGCAGGCGAAGCCCAGGCCGAGGTCGTCCGCACGATGAAGGCCGAGATGCAGCAGCGGGAGCAGGCAGCCCGTCAAGCTGGAACGGCCGCTGCCGAAGAGGCATTGCGCGAGCGCATGACCGAGACGGAGACGGCGCGCAAGACTGCCGAAACCAGGTTGGCCGAGGTCGAAGCCGCACACGAGACTGCTCTGAACGCGCGGCTGCAGGAACAACGGGGGGCGTTGGAGAAGGATCGGGACACAGCCGTAAACGTGGAGAAGGCCAAAGCCTTCGAGGAGCGGCAGAAGCTCGAGAGCGCAGTACAGGACCTGCAGCGCAAACTCGAGAAAAAGTCCAATGAGGAACTTGGAGAAGGAGCAGAGGTCGATTTGTTCGAGGAACTCAAGGCGGCGTTCCCGGGCGACCTGGTCACGCGGGTCGCGAAAGGGTCTGCCGGCGCGGACATCATCCACGAGGTGAAGAATAACGGCCAGTTATGCGGCCGCATCGTCTACGACGCCAAAAACCGGACGGCGTGGCGGACGGACTACGTGACCAAGCTCAAGGCCGACCAGATCGCGGCCGAGGCCGATCATGCGGTGCTGGCGAGCCGTGCGTTCCCTGCCGGCGCGAATCAGGTGACGATCGTTGATGGCGTCATCGTGGCGAATCCGGCGCGTGCCCTGGTGATCGCGGAGATGCTGCGCAAACAGGTGGTGCAGACGCACGGTCTGCGGATCAGCAACGAGGAGCGTCAGCGCAAGACCGAAACGCTCTACGCTTTCATAACCTCGGAACGATGCCGGCAGTTTCTCGACGATATCCATGCCCGGACCGAAGACATGGAAGAGCTCGACGTGCAGGAGAAGAAGGCCCACGAAAAGACTTGGAAGAAGCGTGGCGAGTTGATCCGGGTGGTGCAGCGCTCGCGCGGACAGCTCACCGAAGAACTCGAGCGCATCATCGGCACAGGCCAGTAAGGGCCATGACCAAAACAGAGGCGAGAGCGCCAAGCGCCAAGATCGTCGGGCTGCAGGAACGCCGCCTCGGCGCCACGATCCTGCGCACCTACCGGGCCAAGTTCGACATCGACGACCTAGTGCCCAACGAACGCCAGCCGAGAATCGGAACCAAGGAGGACGAAGAGCTACAGCGGCAGATCGAAGCCAACGATGGGATATTCGAACCGCTCCTCGTCGAACCGCATCCCGACATCGAGGGGAAGTTCCGCATCATCGATGGGGAACGCCGCTGGACCAACTCGCGGCTCCTGGTCGAGCAAGGTCGCGAACAGTACCGCAAGATTCCCGTCGAGGTCACTGATCGAACGCTGACAGATGACGAGCGCCTCCGGGTGTGGATCTACATTCACAGGCAGCGCAAGGAATGGGACGCACGTGAGAAGGAGATGGTCGCCTACCGGCTCGTCGAGTTGATGGGACGTGCCAGCGCCGCAAGTATTCTCGGCATCACCGTGCGCGAGCTCGATCGCCTCGTCGAGGTGTTCGAGCTTTCCGAACGCTTCACGGCCTTGAAAGATCGCGGAGCCGCCATCACCTGGGCGCGGGAGCTCAATGGCCTCAGCAAGAAGCTGCTTAGCCCCAGCGTGATCGACTCGGTCGTCGACAAGGTCAATCGCAAGCGCGTCACCAACTCCAAGGATTTGCGCAAGCTGCGGGCCATCCTCGTGGATCCGGTGGCGAAGGAGAATTTTCTTTCGCCGGCCGGAGATCTCGAAACGGCCATGCTCCGTCTTGTGCCGAAAGCCGCCCGTGGCGACCCCGATTTCGTCGCCAATCTCGACATCACTGTAGAGGCCATAAAGCGGCTGCCATGGGCCGAGCTGGAGAAATTGAAGGGCGATCCGGAGCTACTCAAGAAATTGGAGGACGCCGCGGCGCTGCTCCATGCTTTGCGTCAGACACTGACCCCCAAGAAGGAGTGAGGCATCGTCGGGATGCCGACTGCCTTGTTCGTATCGGTGCGGACAGTTTCATGTTGAGACCGGGCGGTCGTACCTCAACCGATTTTGACGTCAGCGTACAGTGTCAGCAATTCAAGGGCTTAGAGCAGAGGTCAGCCCATGGCGGAAATGGCAGAGACACTCCGAACGATCCACGCGCTGCATGGAAGCAGCGCTGTTCTAAGGATTTTCGCCTCATCGCGGTTTCCCATTGCCGCAGCCTTGACGCGGATCTGCTTCATCAATCCAGAAGCAAGTGAGGCCAAGGAAGATCTCCTTTGCGCCGCCCTCGAGCAACTGTTGGCGGTTGCGCGGGACATCGAGAAGGAAGCGCCCGGAGACATTCGCCTGCAAGACGACCCGAAGCGCTATCTGGACCAATGGTCGAATGTACGCGGAACACACTGGTTCTCAGTGCACGTCGATGCCTCAGGATTGAGGTTCTATCGTCTCACATCGGCCGGGCGTGAGGCTCACACCATACTAGCCTCAATCGAGGCCGGCCGCTCGATCGCGACCGAGAGCCGGCTCAAGCGATTTATTGATCTCGCCAATGACCTTGCTGCGCGTGCCAGCGGCAGAGCTGACCGCCGCATAACCCAACTCAAGGCACAAATTGCGCGCGCGGAGCGCGAGATTGCCCAGATCGAGCGGGCCGGCCAGCTAGCCGCCATACCTGAACGCGAGATTGTCGCGGGCTTTGAGGAGTTGCTGCGCATTCACGGCGCCATTGGCGCCGACCTTGATCAGGTGCGCGAGCTGGTGGCGCAGCACCGATCGGCGACGCAAGATATCGTTATGACGTCGGACGAACCAAAAGGGCGACTATTGGATCTCGTTTTTTCTGAAGAGGACAAGGTGCGGGACACTGACGAGTATGCGTCGCTGAATGCATTTCGTCTCGTGTTGACCGACGATGAGTTGCGGAAGGCGACACGTCGACGCGTCGGAGAGCTCAAGAACCACCCGACTATCCACAGGCGATTCATCGCGACCGGACAAATGCCGGCACGGTTCGATGGCGCTGTCGAAAGCTTTTTTGACCGGTCTCGCCGCATCGACTTTGAGTTCACGGGTTACTACGAGCAATTGCGGGGGATCGTTGTCCGCGAGGATATCGACGAGATGCGCGCGGTCAGTCGCACGCACAAATCGCTCGGCAAGAACTTCATCGAGCTTCGCGACAAGGTGTGCCCTTCGCCGCGCGATCCCCGGCTGCAAGGACTAGGCATTATGCTAGCCGGAACCGCCTTGAAGCCGCATCCGAGCGCGGACGTTCGCTTTCCGGCCAATCTCGCTCCCCGCACAAGGCCCGTGACATCCGATGGCCACAGCGAGAATGAGTCCGACCCGAAAGCCTTCGAACGGGAGATGCGCAGGGATACCTACATCGCACCCCCTCAATTGAAGCTGAGGATCGAGCTCACCCGCAGAAAGGTCGGCAAGCCGACCATTCGGCTCAGTGACGTCCTACATTTGTTTCCGCTCCAGTATGGATTGCTCGAACTCAATGCCTACATCGAGTTGGCCGTCCAGCACGTTCCCTCCTGTTTCGACTCCGCCCATGTTGCCGTCACGCGATTGACCGACTTGCACGAGGATGCCGTAGGTCGAAGACGCTGTACGTTTTTTGATCCCGCCTTTCTTCCATCTGGTGAGCCGGGGGATGGGCTCCATGACATCGATTGCCTTGTGCCGAGCGACACTGATGCTGATGCCGCCGGTGAGGAGGAGCTCATCAACGGACACCTCAACGAACTTGTCCTTGCGCAGATAGCGCGAATTCAGCTGGAAGCTGACGCCTCGACAACGAACACAGAGGACCAACCAGTCATGGCCAAGACATACGGCCGTCTGGCTGCGCAGGACCATACTAATGGTGAGTGAATCGCAACCGTCGATCGAGCATGCAAAGGTGCGGCTCCTGGCCGGACCACTGACAGAGGCAGAGGATCCTGCGCTCTGGTCTCAAGTCCTCGTGGGGCGAGACCATCTTGCTCGCTGGTTTGCTGAGATCGGTGTCGAACTCGTTGTACACCCGGACTATCGTATTGCTCTGCTGCGACAGACCACGGAACTCGAGCGCGAGCGTCGCGCCGCGGACAGCGGCAAGGCCTTGCTGCCCCCCGTGCTCAAATCACGAGCACTTTCTTTTCTCGAGAGCCAAATCCTGAGCTACCTGCATGAGAAGCTCAATGCAGCGGCGAGCATGGGAAACCACCAACTCGTACTGCTGCGAACTGAAGTTCACGATGCCATCGTCAACTTGCAGCCAGTCGCACAACGCAACCGCGAGGCAATCCTCACGGGACGTATCGATGCCGCACTCAAGAAGTTCAACGATTACGGCCTCATCAATGATGATCAAATCGGAACACAACCGGCGATCCGGCCCAATCTTGTGTTGCTGGTGCTCATCTCGCGGGACGAGCTAGAGCGCTTCAACACGTTGGTGGGAGACGTTGTCGCCACGCATTCACATAGTGACGCCGGCGATGTTGTCGAACCGGATCATGATCCAGTCATCGCCCCGAAGGGCGAATCCGAGGACGCTATTCGCGATGAATGACGACATCCAGAATGATGGCAACCTCGACGGCGGGTCTGTGGCAATCCAGCAGCCTGACGCCGCTGTGGTCCTACCCCAAGCTGATCCCGGGTTGCCCGGTTTTCGACTAGAGGAACTGCAAATCCTGAACTTCGGAACCTATGACGGCGCACCGTCCGTCATTCGTTTTGGGCGTGGCGGAGCCATCTTCACCGGGCGCAACGGTGTCGGCAAGACCACCGCCATCGATGCATTTCGCATGCTGATTGCGCAGGAGCCCAGCTTCAACGACGCAACAACACCGGAAGCGAGAAAGCGGGATCGCGATATTCGGACCTACTATCAGGGAGTGCTCGGAAAACTTCAGCGCGAAGGCCAGAGGGAGTATCGCGTGCTCCGGTCCTACGAGGATCGCAAGTTCATGGCAATTGTCGGGATATTCTCCGACGCTCAAGGCCATGTACTGTCGGCCGCACGCCTTGTGCAGTACGACACGCAAGGTCAAGGCAACAGCCAACGCTACATCATCGCGCAAGAACGCCTGGACATCGCTCGCGATTTCACAAGCTTCGAGACCGGCCGCACCATTCGCGCCTCTCTCGCCGACAAGCGCGTGCGGGTCTATGACACCTTCAACACCTATCGGGCTGCCCTGTCTGGCTTCTTTGGGATCGAAGATCCCAGGCAAGCGTGGGCACTGTTCGAGCGCGCGATTGGAACCAAGACCGTCGACAATCTGACGGAATTCATGCGCGACCTCATTCTACCGGCATCAAGCCTTGAGGAAACGGCCGATCAGCTTGTTCTCTCCACCATTGCCCTCGATGAGGCCTATCGCGCTGTCAAGGAGGATGAAGCAAAACTCTCACGCCTGCATCGCATCGTTGGCGACATCGACGAGTTTGAGACCTCGTTTCAGGAGTCAGTTCGGCTGCAGCAACTGCAATCCTTTCGCAGACTGGCGCACGCAGCCGTACTCGCACGGTCCATACGAATTGACTTGAAGCAGCGCCAATCGGCCCTGGCGTCGACGTCCCGAGAGCATACCGAGGCATCGGGCAAACTCGATGCGCTGGCGCGCCGCGTCATGGATCTCGAACTCCAAGAACGGAATCTCGGTGGCCAGGCCGTGCAAGATTGGCGGCGGGACATCGAAACGCGGGAAACCGCGACAGCCTCAATCAGATCCAATTTGGCCAAGATTACCCGGACACTTGCCCAATTCGGCATATCGTCCATTTCCTTCGAAGAATCCCATCACACCGAGGAACAGTGGGAACGGATCAAGTCGAACTTGCGCGCGAAGGCACGCGCAATCCCCGAGCGAACGGCCGACATGGACAACACGCTCGCGCAACTGTCCGCAGAGATCGCGGCGTTGCAATCGGGTATTGAGAATCGTACGAGCGACCTTCGTGCCGCTGAACGCGTCAAATCAAATCTGCCTCGGCAATTGATTGAAGTGCGCGAAGAGCTCGCCAACATGCTAGGGGTTTCGACCTCGGCGCTACCGTTCTTTGGCGAGCTTGTTCGGGTCGCGCCGGCCGCGGTCCGCGAGGGCTGGGAAGGTGCGCTCAATAGACTGCTCGGCAGCCCGGCGCGCAGGCTTCTCGTTCCCGATCGCCTCTATCAGGCGGCCGCGGCCCTGATCGATGGCCGCCATCTCGGACTACGGCTCGAGTACGATCGAGTCGATCTGTCAGCTGATCGGAAGACGCGGCACGACCAAAGCCATGCGACCGGGAAGCTCGAAGTTCGGCAAGACAGCGAGTTCGCCGGTTACGTCCGCCACGTCTTAGACAACCGTTATGACCACGTCTGCTTTGCAAGTGCCGATGAGGGCTTTCGGCGTGCAAAGCGAGCGCTGACCAAGGCTGGTCAGAGCAAAGATGGCGATCGCCACATCAAAGACGATCGCAGCGCCGTCAGTGATCGATCGTCCTTCATGCTCGGATGGGACACGGAAGAGCGCGCAGCCCTTCTTCGGCATGATTTGGACAGACTGGAACGAGAGCACAAGACCGCCAACGAATCAAAAGCCGCCCTGCGTGCCCGACGCGACGGTCTCATGATCCAGGCCAACAACATGACACAGCTGGTTGACGCCTTGGGAGACTTCCAGTCCGTCGATATCGAGCTTCTTAATCGTGAGATCCTGGAACGCGAAGAGTGGATCACCGAGGCGACAGCAAGGAATCCCGACTACCTTGCCATAACGCAGGCGCTAGAAAAAACCAGGGACGCATGCCGTGCCGCTAAGAATGCGGCCGATAAACTCGCCGATCAGCTCGCCATCGAGCGCAACGCGATCAGTGAGCAGGGAAAGCGGCTCTCAGCACTCGAGGCCGAGCGAGCGGACCGTGTCGTACCGCTTTCAGCCTGGAAGGGGTATCGCAGGGTTGCGCGCGGCATCAACCGAAACAGCAATATCTTCACAGTGGGGGTTGAGACCGCCAGCATGCTGGGCGATGGCATCTGGGAGAGCATCCGCGGCCAGCTCGAGGATCAGGTCAACAAGCAACTGAAGCGCCGAGCAGGTATCGTCGGCAATCTTCTCAAGCAAATGACCGAGTATCTCGCCACGTATCCAACGGAAGCCGCTCATCTCTCGGCAGAAGAACTGGGAGAAGAGCGGGCCATGACCGCCCGTCAGGAGTGGCGCCTACGTCAGATCGCCATCGAGAGCCGCGAACTCATTCGGCACCGTGAGCGTTTGCAGCAAGCGATGACCGATGCCATCGATAATGGGATCGTCAACGTCAGGACGCAGCTTGAGAAGGAGAAGCTGGAGATCCGAAACACAATCGATGGGATCAATCAAACGTTGAAGGCCGTAACCTATGATCCAGCCCACAACACCCGTATCCGATTTGTCCCCCACGATAGCGCGTCGCAGCGCATTGCTAATTTCACACGCGATCTGAAACAGGTGACCGACGACTGGATCGGCAATCGGGACGGTTCGATTGAGGGTCGGTATTTGAAGACCAAACGCTTCATCGATCAGGTGAAGAACGTTCCCGAAAATACAGCATGGCGTAGCGAGGTGCTCGACAGCCGCCGCTGGTTCACCTTCGTCGCGCAGGAATACAAGACGCACGGAGACGGCTCTGAGGAGATCGTCAACGACTATGATGGCGCGTCTGGATCATCCGGCGGCCAGAAGGAACGCTTGGCGATGACCGTCATGGCCGCGGGATTGGCCTGGCGTTTCGGCATGGTCAACGAATTCGCTGCGGCGAGAGCCTTCCGCGTGTTGATGCTCGACGAAGCCTTCAAGAACAGCCACGACGATACGACGCGTGCCCTGCTTGAGCTGTTCAAGGCCTTCGGCTTCCAGATGATCTTCGCGATGCCATCGAAGAACCTCGCTGTCGTTTCAAATCACATCGAACGCGCTTTCGCCGTTGATACCAAGAACTGGCGCACAATTCTCACGGTCCATGCGCTGAAGGACCTAGTGTATCGCAATCAAAGCGCCACCGCGGCTGCCGTTCTGCAAACCGCCAGGGACGCCGGCGTTGACATCGCAGCGCTCAATCTAGCCGAGATTGATCCGTGCTTGGCGGGACTGTCCGTTGAAGCCGTGCTTGATCTTGCGAATGCGGACGCGGGCAATCAGGTCGCCGCCGAATGACACACCTAACCTCGCCCGTAGAGCGCTGGAAGACACCGGATGACCTCAAGCGCTGGATCGTGCAGCGGATGCATCGCTTGGTGACTGCCGAATTGAGGACCCCGGGAACTGCCATCGAGCCCTTTTCCATCACAACCCCGGACCTCAGCGCTGGCCGCATCGCCGACCACTTTGCCGCGGTGCGCGTTTGGACTGCTTCATGGCAGGAGGCAGCTTCATCGCTCGCCGGCTTGGACATCGAGTGGACCGACTGGGACACGCGCAGTTTTGGCCGCGTACGTATTCCGCGATCAGCCCACATTGCTTCGTTAGATGTGGCCGCCCGATTGGCCGCAAGGTCGCGAGACGTCATTCTGGCTCGCCAACGAATAGCGGCGCTCACGAGCGTTGATGCGCGACTCATCGAGATGGCACATCAGTGGCCCGCGATCATCGCCGTGACCGAACCAGACTTCGTGGTGCTGTGCCGCTTTCTAAGGCAGATCGTCGATCGCGGAGTGCCAACCATGCGGCTCCGCGAAGTCCCATGCGCCGGCATGCATACGAAATTTCTTGAGCAGCATCGCGCATTGCTTGTGTCGGCATTGGCCGCGCTCGGCGTGCCCCCCAATCCGAATGCCCGCACATGGGCGGGCAAGCTCGGCTTCGTTGAGGACGAGACTCGCCAGTTCGAGCTGCGCGATCTAGACGGGGCACTGCTGCCTTATCCGCACTTGGCATTGCCAGTGAGTGAACTCACGAGCTGCCCAGTCAAAGAGGTAGCGCAGGCGACGTTGCACGGTGTCGTAATTGTCGAGAACCAGGCGACCTTCCGGGCGCTGCCGGCCCTTCCCGGCGTGCTTGCGATTTTCGGCCGAGGTGAAGCGGTGAGAACGCTTGGATCGGCAGCATGGCTGACGTCCAAGCCGCTCCTTTATTCCGGCGACCTCGACCATGCCGGCTTTATGATGGTGGCGGGCCTGCGCCGAGATGGCCTGCGGCGCCTTGAGACCGGCTTGATGGATTCTGAGACCGCACTCGGCTTCAAAGACTACTGGGTCGATGACACCTCGAGGGCCGGACCCATGCAGGCCTACGCAGATCTCACAGCCGAGGAGCGCAGCGTGCAGAAGCTCATGGCAGCCGGGCCGTGGCGTTTGGAGCAGGAACGGCTACCTTTCGACCTATGGCTGGAAAGGCTTAGGCGGTGGCGGCAGTCTCCGGTCGCGTCTCATTGACATTTCTGCGGTGGGCATCAGCGAGCCCCGCTGCTCGAGACGGATAACCGTCACCCCGACGTGCGGCACCATTGCTCCGGCGCCTACGAGCCTACCAGCAGCGCGATTAGGGCTACGTGACAGCAGAGCGATGCCACGGCCCGTCACACCCGATGTCAGTGTTTGCTGTGCGTTTGCTGGGAGAGACTTGCTTGTTGGAGGATATCAACTGACTATCTGATATTATTGGTGGAGCCGAGGGGAATCGAACCCCTGACCTCTGCAGTGCGATTGCATCGCTCCCCTCGCTCGTGATTCGCATAATCGGGCTTATGTTCAAACGACTTCCTTCAGCTCCGGCTATTGGCGCTTGAGGACTTTGACTTCGCTGGTGGTTACGGATCGCACCGTCGCCGGCGAGGCGGCGTATCGAGGAAATGCCTTCGACCAGCTGTAGTACAGCCGTTCGGCGATGTCCTCCCGGCAGCAGAGGCGTGCCAAGACAGCCGCACGCGTGCTCGTTACAGTCTGTCTCCACGATATTGGTCACCTGCTCATCTCACAGCATAACCGCACTGCGCGGTGTGACGGTTGGAGCCCATCATGACCTGGTTTCCGTGATGGTGGTGCGGCTTGCTCGAACCGAAGTCATAGCGCTTCATGCACGGGCCTTTGGCGCAATGGCCAAAGCCTTTCATGCGAGACTCTCCATCACGCCAAGGCACTACATGTGCCGTTGCTGATGTGGCGCTGAAACCAAGCAGCGCGGCGACGCAAGCAACTAGGTAAAGCCGAGTCATGATTTTTCTCCGGTGAGGACGGCGGCTCACGCCGCCGCCCGTTCGCTTAATGATGACCGTGGTGACGATGGCGATGCCCGCCGCCCCAGCCGTAAATCCGCGGCACGAATCCGTAATAGCCATAACTGCGATGGCGGTGCCTCCACGAGCGGCGATGATGGTGGCCCCATCGGCGGTGACCGTGGTGCCGATGTCGGATCTGTTGAACATCAGACGTGACAGTCTCTGACAGAGCAATCCGAGCGTTGCCGGCCGGAACCAGAGCCGTTGCGGCTGAAGTCCCGACGAATGCGGCAAGCGTGGCGGCGAGGATGACTGCAAAACTTTGCTTCCTCATGGCACTTCCTCCTTTGGCGTTGGCTGTCACTTCTTGTGGTCGTGATCGGCGTCCTTGTGGTCTTCACCTTCGTGCGACGATGCCTCAAACGTAGCGCCGTCAATCTTCGCGCATTCTTCTTTAGTCAGTTCCTTCCAGCCCTGCTTTTCGCACGCGGCATCGCCCTGACAGACGGACGGGCCCGAGCAGTGACCGTGCTCCTCGCCCGCAAAGGCCGCTGCTGTAAAAAGCGACGCCGTCGCAATCGCGATGATGATTGGCTTGATCATAGAGATACTCCTGTTTCGCGTTTAAGTGCCGTGATGGTTGTCAGTCGCGTGACCTCCTTTCAGGGATTGCCCAAATAAATGCGGAAGGTCAGCGCGCCGTGTTTTGGCGTAAAAGCCAGCGCAGTGAATAAGCTGCCAGTACCGTTCGACAGCTGATAGCGCGTCACCTTCTGACCCGGCCATGTGGGCGTGTCGTGTGGTGCCACGCCAAAACGCGCCTCAAACCCGGCCTTTACATCGTCGAAGAGATGGAGGCTGACGGGCTGGGTGGTGAGCGAGCAGACGTAGACTGGGGGCTTATGGTTGCTTTCCGAATGAACCAACGCATACGCACCGAACCTGTCGCGGAACGTCCACCCTCCGTCAATTTGGGCAGCGGTGCCACTTCTGCGAGTCAGCTCTTCTTTCGGAGCAGGTTTCCATTTGCCAACCAGAGCAAGGGTCGTCAGGCCTTCCAGACTATCGCCGTGCGCGATACAGGTATTTGCGACCAGTCGCAGGAGATGCTCGACCTGCCGAGAATGCGCGATCTCGGCTGTGATCT
Organism: Hyphomicrobium sp.; assembly: GCA_022844105.1. Lineage (GTDB taxonomy): Bacteria > Pseudomonadota > Alphaproteobacteria > Rhizobiales > Hyphomicrobiaceae > JAGVSR01. Next base: position 153,974 of record JALHMJ010000006.1, read on the forward strand.
TGGCCGTATCGACCGTTGCTAACCCGCCTTCCTTAGTTGCCCCGAGCAGGTCCACCAAACGCTGCCGTGCCGAAGCCGCTTCCTGGTCCTCAGCGTCGCGGCCGATGGCTGCTTCGTAGTCGGCAAGCGCCTGCTCAAGTTCTCGGCGGCGCACATGCACGATCGCCCGGTTGAAGTAGCTGTCGCTCACTTCGGGCTGTAGGCGAACCGCTTCGTCCAGATCTCTAAGGGCTTCATCAAGCCGCCCGAGGTTGGACAACGCGTTTCCGCGATTCATGTTGGCGTAGGGTAGTCCAGGGCTGATCCTCAGGGCCTCGGTAAAATCGTGGATGGCCGCGCTGTAGTCGCCTTTCGCATAGTAGACATTGCCACGGTTGTAGTAGGCCAAGGCACTAGCCGGATTGAGTGCAATCGCGGCGTTGAAGCCTGCCAAGGCATCGTCCAGTTCGCCCTTCATGTAGTCGGCTGCGGCACGGTCATGGATAGTGGCGAAGTCGGCGGCCTCAGCAGACTCTCCGCGTTCAGCCGTAGCCCCTCGCGCCAAAGATGCGCCTGTCACGCAAATGAGCCCTGCGAAAAGGATGGCCAAATAGCACTTCGGCGTCAGGGCAAGAGGCATGAAACGCGCACTCCATCGTCAACAGGCCCGTGGGGCCGCTGGTGTCATTTCAGGGTGCCGGGCGGGTAAAGACCTTCGACGAGCGGCAAAAGCCCCTTGATCTTCGTTAGCGCGGTCGAGGCAGCATCAGCCTCGTTGTGCTCGGCGCCGTGGTGTAGCTCGTCAACAGCCTTATCGAGCTGCTTGAGCGCAGAGGTCAGCTTGGCCTTCGATCCTTCGGCGACCATGTCCGACTTCTCTTGCAGCGTGTGCACCGCCGCTTCCATGTGCTCACCCGCTTCATGAGCCCCGGCCAGTTTATTGCCGCCAATGGCCGTCTCGGCTTCGGTTAACTTCGCCGTGATTAGCGTCCAGGCCTCTTTGACGTTGGACGGTGGTGTTATCTTGAAGTGGGCCTCGTCCTCGCCATGTGCGTGCTCCTTCCCATGCTCGTGCCCCTTGCCATGGTCGTGGCCCTCTTCGGCCATCACAGGCAATGTCATGGCAATGACGACAGCGGCGGCTGCAGCCAGAGTCGTTCGGGTGATGCTCATGCGATATGTTCCTTTGCAGTTTGGGTTCTGGTTCGGCTCCGGCGGTGAACTATTCGTTAAGCCACTCGAACGGAGCTTCGATCTGATTTGTTAGGTGCAGCCCTGGGATTTGCAGCACTGCCGAACAGCACCATGTTGTCGTTGACCTACCTCGACGTTTGGTTTCGAGCAGCAGTTGCTCACGTTGTTAGAATCACACGGATTGATCTCTATTTAATCGGCGCGTTATGGGGAGGTTGATAGGCTGGCGCATTCTCCCGAACCGTGACCGGCAGATGCTCATTTCTGTGACAGTAAACGCGCCGCGGCGTGTTGTGACAGTGCCGGTAGGTTTTCGCATTCACTGGTGACACGGAATTTGAGCGAGTAACTGCAATGGGATCAGTTGCGCTTGCTTGTTGAAGCAAAATCGCATGCCAGATTAGTGCACATGCTAACTTTAATTGTACCGACTTGTATTTCATGGTCAGCCACTCCAGCTAACTGTTTTCCAGCTAATTGAAAGCACCAGCGGGATACAGATCCTCCACGCTGCCGTGCTTATGGTCCTTGCCGTGCCCATGGCAATCGGCGGCGTAAGCAGCTTTAGAAATCACCAGCAATAGACCCACAGCGAGAAGGGCAATTTGCGTTTGAGTCATTGCACGGCCGCTTTGAGTGGTTCAGGCGGAACTGCATTTTCGACGGTGAACTCTTCGTTGAGGCAGAAGCGCTTGTAGAGCGCCGGCAGCACGAGCAGTGTCAGCAGCGTGGCGGTTATCAGACCGCCAATTACAACGGTTGCCAGCGGCTTTTGCACTTCGGCGCCGGTCCCTGTCGCGATCGCCATCGGCACGAAGCCGAGCGAAGCGACCAGCGCGGTCATCAGAACAGGTCGGAGGCGAGTCATCGCACCTTCGATGATGGCCAGTTCGCCTTGGATGCCCTTGAGCCTCAGCTGGTTGATGTAGGTGACCATGACGAGGCCGTTCAGCACGGCCACGCCAGACAACGCGATGAAGCCGACCGCGGCGGAAATCGAGAAGGGCATGTCACGGAGATAGAGCGTGAGGATGCCGCCGGAGATCGCGAGCGGCACGCCGGAGAACACCAGTAGTGCCTCGCGCACTTTGCCGAATGCGGTGAACAGCATCAGGAAGATGATGAAGAAGCACGCCGGTACGACGATCATCAACCGGCTGCGCGCCGCTTGCAGGTTTTCAAACTGCCCGCCCCAGGCCAGCCAGTTGCCTGGAGGCACCTGAACCTCGGTATCAATGCGACGCTGCGCCTCTTCGACAAAAGAGCCAATGTCACGCCCGCGCACATTCGCCTGAACGACCACGCGGCGCTTGCCGTTTTCGCGGCTGATCTGGTTCGGGCCTTCCTCGACCACAAACCGCGCCAGCGTCTTGAGCGGGATAAACGACGTCTTCGCGGAGTCGCCGTCGGTATCCGGCACCGGGACAGGCAGATTTTCCAGGGTTTCAAGGTTATCTCTGAGCCTGTCCGGCAATCGCACGAGGATGTCAAACCGGCGGTCGCCCTGGAATACCAGACCCGCTTCCCGCCCGCCGACCGCAATTGAGATGACGTCCAGAACATCCCCGATGTTAAGGCCGTAACGAGAGATGGCCTGCTTATCGAGCTTGACGTCCAACATGGGCAGACCCGTGGTCTGTTCGACCTTTACGTCAGCCGCGCCCGGCACTTGCCGCAGCACGGACGCCACCTTGGTTGCCGTTGCTCCAAGTTCGTCGAAGTCGTCACCGAACACCTTGACCGCCACGTCGCTGCGCACGCCTGCAATCAGCTCGTTGAAGCGCATCTGAATCGGCTGCGTGTACTCGTAGTTATTGCCCGGCAGCAAGCCAACGGCCGCCGCAATCTTCTCGACCAGCTCGGCCTTGGTCATGCCCGGATCTGGCCAATCCGACTGAGGCTTGAGGATGATGAACGTATCGGAGACGTGGGGCGGCATCGGGTCCGACGCCATCTCCGCCGTACCCGTCTTGGAAAATACGAACGCGACTTCGGGGAAGGCACGAACCGTCGCCTCGACCTTCAACTGCATGTCCTGCGATTGGGAGAGTGACGTTGAGGGGATGCGCATGGCATGCATGGCAAGATTCTTTTCATCCAGCGTCGGGATGAACTCCTGGCCGAGGCGCGTGAACAGGAACAGCGAGAACACGAAAAAGGCGACCGACATCCAGATCACGCTGGAGGTGTCGGCCAGCACGCTGCGCAACGCTGGTTCGTAGACGCGCTTGGAGTAGCGGATGATCGCGCTTTCTTTTTCTTCGACGCGTCCGGTCACGAACAGCCCGATCATGGCGGGCACGAAGGTCAGCGACATGACGAATGCGGCGAGCAGCGCCAGGATGACGGTCAGCCCCATCGGCTCGAACATCTTGCCTTCCACGCCGGTGAAGGTGAGGAGCGGCAGGTAGACGGTAATGATGATGATTTGCCCGAACACTGACGGCTGGATCATCTCCTTGCTGGCGACCATCACCTCGTGCAGACGCTCGTTGACGTTGAGCAATCGGCCTTCATGGTGCTGACGCTCGGCAAGCCTGCGCAGGGCGTTTTCGGTGATGATCACCGCGCCGTCAACGATGAGACCGAAGTCGAGTGCGCCAAGACTCATGAGGTTGGCGGAAATGCCAGCCTCCACCATGCCGACCGTGGTGAAAAGCATCGTGATGGGAATGACCAGCGCCGTGATGAGTGCGGCGCGCAGGTTGCCGAGCATCAGGAACAGCACGACGATAACCAGCAGCGCGCCTTCCGCAAGGTTCTTCACTACCGTCTTTACGGTAGCATCAACCAGGACCGTGCGGTCGAGCACGGTCTTGATGGCGATATCCGGCGGCAGTGACTTGGAGATCGTTTTGATCTTCTCGTCGACAGCGGCTGAAACGATGCGGCTATTGCCGCCCTTAAGCATCATCGTGGTGCCGACGACCACCTCATACCCGTTCTCGCTGGCCGAACCGGTACGTAGTTCGCGGCCGATCCCAACTTCTGCGACGTCTTTCAAGTAAACCGGGACGCCGTTGCGATTGGCGATGATAACATTGCCGATGTCGGCCGCGGTTTCGAGCCGACCGTCGGCCCGGACGATGTAGGATTCACCCTTTTGCTCGATGTATCCAGCACCGACGCTGGTATTGTTGCGCTCCAACGCGTTGATGACATCGGAGAACGTCAGCCCTAGGGACAACAACTTCTGAGGATCAGGCTGAACCTGGTATTGCTGCTCGTAGCCGCCGATGGCATCCACCTCGGCAACGCCGGTCACGCCCTTAAGCTGGGGCCGGATGATCCAGTCCTGCACCGTGCGCAGGTACATGGAAAACTCAAAGTCCTTACGCAGAACCAGGCCTTCCGGCGTCAAGTAACTGCCATCGCTCTGCCAGCCGGGTTTGCCATCTTTGACCTCCGCACCCTTGCCGCCCGGATGTTCGAAATGTACCGTCCACATGTAGATTTCGCCGAGACCGGTCGAAACGGCACCCATGCGGGGTTCGGCCCCCGCTGGTAGGTTGGCTTTGGCTTGGTTCATCCGCTCCGACACCTGGGAGCGCGCAAAGTAGATGTCGACGTTGTCCTCAAAAACCGCCGTGACCTGCGAAAACCCGTTGCGCGACAGCGAGCGCGTGTAGGAGAGCCCCGGTATGCCTGCGAGCGCAGTCTCGATCGGGAACGTGACGTTTTTTTCGATCTCAAAGGGCGACAAAGCCGCCGCTTCCGTGTTGATCTGGATCTGGTTGTTGGTGATGTCCGGCACGGCGTCAATCGGCAGCCGTTGCAGCGAATAGAGGCCGAATGCTGAGGCGGCAGCGACCAGCAAGACCACCAGCACACGGTGCGTAAGGGAGAAACTTAGGATGCGTTCAATCATGGCCGGTTCTCTCCCTCAATGCTCGTGCTCGGCTTCGGCTTTGCCGAGCTCGGCCTTAAGCGTGAAGGTGTTGGAGGTGGCGACGGTCTCTCCGAATTCGAGCCCCGACACGATCTCGACGTTTCGCGAATCCTCGCGGCCTGTTGTGACGGGTCGCACACGGAAACCGCCGCTTTCGCTGACGAACACCACCTTCGACCCCTTCACCGTCTGTATGGCGCCAGCGGGTATCAGAATGTCGACCTCCTGCTCTGACGCGATGAGGCGCGCATCGACATAGTCGCCGGGCTTCCATGTGCCGGATGCATTATCCACCTCGGCAATTGCTTTGGCGGAGCGCGTCTCCTGATCAATCACCGGGCTGAGCGCGATGATTGTTCCGCTGGCCTGACGGGTTCCCGATTGCACGCGCACCGTTTGCCCTTTTTTGGCGAACGGCAGGTCATTGGGCGCGACAGCTAACTCAATCCAGACCTTTGCCGGATCGGCGATCGTGAACACTTCTTTGTCGGTTCCAACGGTCTGCCCGAGCACCAGATCACGCGCGGTGACCTGGCCGGCAATGGGCGCTCGCAGTTCATAGATGCGAAAACTGCTCTCATCGCCGATATCAGGCAGCCGTTTGATTTCATCGTCAGAGAGGCCGATTGCGTGCAGGCGTTGATGCGCAACATCGAGCCTGATTTTGGCTTCCGCGTGGGCGTTGCGGGCGGCGAGAAACTCCTGCTCCGCGGTCACCTTCTGCTTCCACAGCCGCTCTTCCCGCTCATAGGTTGAGCGCGCCAGCTCCTCGGTGCGCGACGCCGCCAGAAAATCGGCCTTTGCATCGGCCATTTCGCGGCTGTCGATCGTGGCAAGAAGATCACCGGCGCTGACTGTATCACCGAGCTGCTTGTCGATACTCGCCACCGTGCCGGTGAGTTTCGACACGACCCGGGCCTGAGCGTTGGCATTCATCGTGATGCGGCCGGGAGCGGCAACCTCCTTACTGAGCTTGCCGGAAGCCGCCGGCTGCATCTCGATCGTTGCAGCCTTGATCTGTTCGGCACTAAGCTTGATCAGCCCTTCCGAGGATTCGCCTTCTTCCTTGCCGTGGGCATGGCCATCCGCGTCCTTCTCGCCAGCAGGCTCCTTGCCGTGGGCGTGACCGTCGCCTTCCTTTTCTCCGACGGCCTCCTTACCGTGGTCGGCGTCCGCTTTCGCAACTGGCGCCATGTCTGCGCTGGAAGGCCAAATCGATTCCCAAACGGCCCGGACGACTCCGTCCTCACAGACCTTCATGCCGAAGCCCTCAGCCGCGTGACCAGCCTCCTGCTCTTCTCCATGACCGTGGCCATGCCCATGCGCATCCACCTTCGCGGGTCCGCACATGGCGCTGGTCTCGCGATACGCCACGAACAGGCCCAGAAGAGCTGCTGCAGCGGCTAGGGTAAGTTTCGAGGTGGGCTTCATTTAACAACGCTTTCCTAGAATTCCTTGATGTCGCGCCCGATCAGGGCTTCGACCTTGACCCGTGCCTTTTCGTAGTCGGCTCGGGCGTTGAGCAGATCCAGGCGCACCTCGAACACTGAGCGCTGAACATCGAGTACGTTCAGGAGATCGAACTTGCCCTCGTCGTAGCCGAGTTTCGTTCGGTCAAAGGCCGTCTGCGCTACGGGCAGGACGTCGCGCTTTAACCCATTGAGCTGCGTCGCCGCGACTTCAAGTTCGCCAACGGCATCAATTAGCGCGCGCAGAAGATCGTCGCGCACGGCTAATGCGTCGGTTTCAGCTTTCGTAAGTCGGCTCTCGGCGGCGGCGATATTGCCGTCATTGCGATCAAAAATGGGTAGCGGAATCGCGACGGACGCAACGATCGCCGTGGAGTCGTTCTCATTGAACTGACGCACCCCGGCGCCGACGCGAAGATCGGGGATCGATTTGGCATGCTCCAAATCGACCTGCGCCGCACGGCGACTAACCTCGTCAGTCCAGCGCGCCAGCGTTGGGTTGTTATTAAGGTAGGTCTTCAACGCTTCGACCGAAGGCACGCTGGTACCATTGCCAAGCCGGCCCGCTGCAACGCCGAAGTCGGGCGCATGCGCACCCCACAAGGTTGAAAGCTTGCGCTTGGCCGCATCCAACCGCGCCTTCTCTGCACCTTGAAGGGCCTTGGCGCGAGCGGCGGCGACCAGAGCACGATCCAACTCAATCGGACTGGCCTTGCCGACTTTCAAGCGGGCATCGACGCTTTTGCGCGTCTTCTCCGCTATCGAGACAAACTCACCCAGAACCTTCACCCGCTCCTGCGCGGTGAGCACGTCCACGAACGATTGGGCGGCCAAAGTCGTCACCTGCACGCGGACGCCTTCGTAGTCCCACGTGGCAAGTGAGGTCTCAAGTTGAGCGGCCTGCAGACGGGCGTAGCGTTTGCCGCCGAGTTCAATGAGCTGGGTCAGACTCGCCGTTTCCTCGGCGACATCGAAGGCGCGCTTATCCTTCGATCCACCAAAGTTCTCTAGCTCCAGCAACAACTCCGGATTGGGGCGACGTGAGGCTTGGAAGACTTCCCCATCGCGAGCCTGAATTTCATGATAGGCGGCCTGTATTGAGGGATTGTAGGCTAACGTCCGGCTGACGGCGTCGCGCAACGTCAGGCGGCTTTCATAGCTTAGGGTCGACTTAGCCCTGCCGAATGGAGACAGCACCTGTCCAACTTCCTCGGACACTGCTGTTTCAGTACTCCAGCCGGAAAGCTCCTCGGCCGTTGCGCTGTAGCCCGAGCAGGCCGTAGCCACAGCAACAGCCAACCAAATCTCGAAAGTCGAACGTTTTGCCATAGGGCCCCCAGGCATCGAATCAGTTTTGCGCCGTCAGCAAGTGTGCCGACTGCGCAGTCAAAGATCAGACGGGAGGCGCTAAATGAGGAGGATAACCGTGCTTAGAGCGTCAAGACGCGGGTCGCCGGCTACACGCGGCGCTGCATAGCCGCTCCAAGCTACAGGATGCCCCGGCTGGAACGCCAGAGGCGTCGTAGCGTTTAGCAACGGCGAAGGACCGCCCTCATCAGTCGACTGCTTCTTGATCGAGGAAAAAGTGACCGTCGCCGGCGCCTGAAGACCGATGTCGACGCAATCCGGACCAGTCTCCAAACTGCTCGTTTCAGCCGCATCATCATGTTCGATGTCAGCGGCTAAGTCGCTTTGGTGGTGCAGTGAGCTGTGGACGAATTCCACCATTCGGTGGCCGTCATTGCCGACGCACAGGCGCATTGACCCGGCCACCAGGGTAGCCGGCACGAACAGAATCAGGAGCAGAGTTGCAACTATGCGTCTCATACTGCGACTTATAACATTTTTTGTCAGCAAATAACACCCTCGTTTTGCATGTGACTACAACAAGACAAGTCTGCTGTTGCCTGGTTGCACAATGGCATGGAAAGAAGGCCGGAACGCGAACCGCCGGGTTATAAGGTGGTTGTTTGCTATGCAAACAAGGGACGTCAACTCAAGGCCGTCTCCAAACCAGCCGACACCAGAGTAAACAGTACGAATCCGCCGATGAATGAACCAGTCGATAGCCGCGTATCACTCTGCACCTGATGCGCCTCTTCCAGCATATCTTCCACAGCAGCAACCAAGAGAAGTCCCGCGACGAAGCTCAACGCGATATACTTTGCAGCGTCTGGCGCGGAACGGAGCAAATACCAAGCTAGCATGGCCGCACCAACGCAGAACAATGTAAAGGAGAGTGAGGCGCCGATCCGCCATTTCCTCTCAATACCTTTTGACCGAAAATTGGCTACCACAGCGTAGCCTTCCGGAATGTCTGCAAGCACCTGCCCGGCCGCAAGTGCAATCGCTAGCGAGGTTGTGACTGCGCTGCCCGACCCAATCATAAGCCCGTCGCCTACGAGGTCGATGGCTACTGCAACGTAGATCATCCACATCGCCGATCTGCCGCTCGAGTTCTGCGAACTCATCATCCGCTTTATGAGCACGCCTGAGCCGATGTATGCCAATCCGCCAGCCGCGACAGCCGCGGCAATCCACCAACCCGCAAGATTATCGAGCGCCTCAGGCATCAATTCTATAGCAACAACCCCCATGACAATCCCGGAGGCCACGTGCAGTGCAAGGTTCAAACGCTTTGGCGGCGTTGCTACAAATTCTGCGGCCATTCCCCCAGCGAAATTTCCAAGTCCCGGAAGCAAGGACAGAGTAAGTACTATCCAAAAATCACTCACGAAACCCTCCAGACACAAATGGCTTCTCACAGTGGCAGAAATTAAGAAATGGCGTTTCCGTTCCGCGCACATGATTATTGCTGATTGTATTTTTTCCCTCAGCATCGCTAGAAATGTGCGATTACGCGCGTTGGTCGAGCCGTCGTTGCCGATTAGAAATAGGAGACACTATGGGCGCTGGTCACGACCACGGACACGCAACGTCCAACGCATCGGCGTTGAGCAAGGCGCTGATGTTGACCGGAACATTTTTAATCGTCGAGGTGGTGGCCGGTATCTTGACCGGCAGCCTGGCGCTCATTTCCGATGCCGCTCACATGCTGACCGACACGGCCGGGCTCGCGATTGCTCTCGCCGCCATCAAGGTCGGCGAACGGCCCGCCGACAGCCGACGGACATTCGGCTACCGCCGGTTCGAGATGCTCGCCGCAGCCTTGAACGCGATCCTGCTGTTCGCTGTAGCTGCCTACATTCTGTATGAAGCCTACCAGCGGGTTCTCGCCCCACCTGAAATCCAGTCTTTACCCATGCTCTTGGTGGCGTTCCTCGGCCTTCTCGTGAACCTTGCCGCCATGCGGCTGCTTGCAGGCAACGCGCAGTCGAGCCTAAACGTCAAAGGTGCCTATCTGGAAGTCTGGAGCGACATGCTCGGCTCGATTGGGGTCATGGCCGCTGCAACGATCATCTGGTTCACCGATTGGCGTTGGGTCGATCCGGTGGTTGCTGTGGCAATTGGATTGTGGGTGCTGCCGCGAACGTGGCAGCTCTTTAGCGAGACCATGAACGTTCTGTTGGAAGGCGTGCCCGAAGGCATCGACGTGGTCGCGATCGAAACGGCGTTGCGCGCCGTCCCCGGCGTGAGGGACGTTCACGACCTCCATGTGTGGGCGTTGAGTTCTGAGATGCCATCCTTATCGGTCCACCTCGTGCTCAAGGAGACGCAGGACGCGGAGACAGTTCGCAAAACGGCAGCCGAGCTGCTCGAAGAACGCTTTAGTATAGATCACGTCACGTTGCAGACCGAGCGAACGGACTGCCGAGCCGGGCGCGATAAACACGGGCTGCACTAGGCCAGACTGGAAGGAGCGTTTCCACCAACGGCTTTCGTCAATGCCGTGGATCGATCGGAGCCAGCGCTTCAATAATTCGGCACTCGCCAATGGTGCCGCGACCGCAATGGCGGATGATACTGTCGAGTTCGCGCCGTAGAGCCTTTAAATCGGCCAGTTTGCGATCGACGTCTGCGAGATGGTCGCGCGCGATGACATCGACAGCTTCGCAGGAACGCTGCTTCTGATCCGATAGACTCAGAAGTTCCCTCACCTGCTCCAGGCCAAAACCCAGATCGCGGGCACGACGAATGAAGCTCAGTCGACCGAGATCGCTGTTCCCATAGGCGCGGTAGTTTCCACTCGTCCTATCAGGGGCGGGAAGTAATCCGATGCGCTCGTAATAGCGGATCGTCTCGACCTTGACGCCGGTTGCTTTGGACAAATCGCCGATCGTGAGGACGCCTGAACTCATAGGTGTTGACCCTGTAGTTACTACAGGGTGTAGTGTGATCTCATCATGAGAGAAAGTCCAAAAAACGTGACAGCCGTCGAACGAACCTCAACAAAGATCCACACGCTCAGGATGAGCGTCGAGGGCATGGATTGCGGCGCGTGCGCGCTCAAGATCGAGAACGCCCTGAAGCGTCTCCCCGGCGTTGCCGACATCAACGTCAATTATGGCGCCGAGACGCTGGACCTGAAACACGACGCGGATCGGAGCTCGCGCCAAGCGATAGAGGACAAGATCCGCAGCCTTGGCTACACGCCGCGTCCACTGGCGACTGAGCAGGTCAACTCGACCCATTCGACCGAGCGGGCTGATCGGCCGTGGTGGCAAACGCGCAAGGGGCAACTCGTCCTTGTGAGCGCAGTCCTGCTTGCAGCGGCGGCCACTGTCGCCTGGGTTGCACCCGACCTCTCATTTTACGCTTATCTCTCAGCCGCCGTCATTGGTCTCGTCCCCATAGCGCGCCGCGCGGTCATGGGCGCCATGTCCGGCACGCCCTTCAGCATCGAAACGCTCATGAGCGTAGCGGCGGCCGGAGCCGTTGCCATCGGCGCGACCGAGGAAGCAGCGGTTGTGATTTTCCTTTTTGCCGTAGGCGAGCTTCTGGAGAACGTTGC
>JALHMJ010000007.1 GCA_022844105.1 Hyphomicrobium sp.
ACGGCTAATGCGATGCGTTCGCGGGTCTTGGCGTCGAGAGAACCTTTCGAGAGTGCGCCATCGAGGCTGAGATAACCCTCCAGCGCCGCAGGGCTGTTGGCAACGACACGAAACAGATTTGGCACGCTGCCGAGCTGCTTTTTGACGCCTTCCAAGAGGGGCTTTGCAGCAGTCGGCGCTGCGTCGATGGACGAAATGGTGTTGAGACGCGTCATGGGTGGGGACCTTATGATCAGTTGGGCCATGTTTGGCTGACCACCGAGACCTAAGCGCTTTCAAATTCTGCAACTAGCTGACATTATCGAGAGTGACTGTTCCAATAAATGGAAGCAACGATGGATCGCTTTGAATCGATGTCAGCATTCGTTGCAGTGGTCGAGGCCGGTAGCTTTTCCGCTGCGTCTCGCAAGCTGGGCATGCCGCTGGCCACCGTCAGCCGAAAGGTTTCTGAACTCGAAGATCAATTACGCGTGCAGCTTCTCACCCGCTCAACGCGCCACATTGCACTGACAGAACCCGGCCGGCAGTTCTTTGAGACAAGTCGACGGCTTATTGAAGAATTGGGTGAAGCAGAACGCCTTGCGACCGGCGAATATCGCGCGCCCAAGGGAGAACTGGTCGTGAGCGCTCCGGTCGTATTCGGCCGACTGTACCTCACACCGATCATTGTTGAGTTTCTCAAAGCTTATCCTGAGGTCGATGTTGAGTTGAGGCTCTCCGACTCTGTCGCCCATCTCCTCGAAGACCACGTCGATGTTGGATTGCGCATTGGTGAATTGCCCAATAGCGGCATCATGGCCGTGCGCGCCGGAGAAGTTCGCCACGTTGTCTGCGCGAGCCCGACTTATCTCAAGCGACGAGGCACACCTAAACTCCCCCAGGAGATCGAAGCGCACGACTGCATCACGTTTTTGGCCCTTCATGCCGCGAACTCGTGGACCTTCAAAGCCGGCAAGAAGACGGAAAAGGTGGCTGTCCGCTCCCGTCTCTCGACGACGACGGCCGAAGCAGCGGTAGACGCCGCCATCGCGGACGCGGGAATTACACGGCTATTCTGTTATCAGGTCTCCAAGCCGATCAACGACGGCAAGCTCAAGCTACTCTTGCGCAATTATGAGCCCACCCCTGTACCGGTGCATCTCGTCTACCCAAGTGGGCGCATGGTCCCACAAAAATTGCGCGCGTTCCTCGATTTCGCATTGCCACGCCTGAAAGCGAAGCTCACGTTCGATCCGCAATGACGTCTTTATCCACTCAGGGTCGGATAAACACTACCGTGCTTTGACCGTTCAACCCGTACCGGACGGCGCAACTGCTGGAGCGATATGCCATGAGCTAACGAGAGAATTGCAGCGCTGTTCCAAAGGCTATGGCCAGCATCAGCAGCACGATACTCGCCACTGGCCAGCGCCGAAGCACGAGATCGGTCCGCTCAATCGCGGTTCCACAACGCGCCGCAAGTGGCTGCAGCCTCTCCAAAAGAACGATGACATCGCCCTCCGGAATGCGAGGCACACTGGCGTCGATGCGTTTCAGGAAAAGAGCGAGCAGCAGCCCAATCGCGACGGGCCACGAGGCGACCCACAGAGCCTTCATGCTGACTGTCTCCGACAGCGCATAGGTCGTGATCTCCGGGAATAGCACCCAGGGTAGAATAAGAGACGCCGCAGCGACAAGCGCCCAGGCAAAAACCAGCGAAGCGTTCGCAACGTCCCCGGTACTCTCATCCGCCAGCGTCCGGAGCCGACCGAGAAAATGCGCCATTAGCAGTGCGCTACCCGCCGCTGACAAGGTGGCCATGAACGCCGCCAGACCGTCGCCGAACAATGGCTTCGTCGCGAATTTTGCCAACGCCCCGCTCGTCAACGGTAGCCCGGCGAGACTGAACGCCAACAGCGCCATGGGTATGATCACACGCGATACGTAGCGCGTTCCAGTCGCGCCCACGATGCCAACCCCTAGAAAGAGTGCGCCTTTGACCAGCAGATGATGCAGCGCATAGAACGCAGCCAGCGTCGCCGTCCCCGGCGCGCCAGTGCTGAGCCCAGCTCCTAGAACGGCTGCGACCACGCCCATCTGGCTGACGGTGGAATAGGCCAGCACCGTTTTAGGGTGCTGCTGCGTCACGCCGACGATCACACCATAGAAGGCGGTCAGCAGGCCGAGCACCATCAGCGCCATTCCCCAATCGGGCGACGGCACCTCCAGCGGCAAGAAGCGGATGAGGCCGATAACGCCGGCCTTGACGATGATGCCGCTCAACACGGCCGAGGCGGGTATTGGCGCTACCGGATGTGCGAGCGGCATCCAGACGTGTAAAGGAACCAAGCCCGTCTTCAGACCGAAGCCAAGAATGAGCAGCAGCACGGCCGGGCTCTCCAGCGGCGAGCCCGGCAACATCGCGACGGCATCGCGGATCAGCGGATTACCACCGGGCATCGCCGACACCAGCATCACGAAACCAAACAGGATGAGTGCTTCGCCAAGAAGAGCGAGGGCCATGTAAACCCGACTTGCGCGCCGCGAGCGCGCCGTGTTCTCGAAGGCGACGAGGCCGTAGGCGGCGAGGCTCGCCAGGGAAAAAACAAGATAGAAACTCGTCATGTCGGCGACGATGAAGACACCGAGGCTTCCGGTCAGTGTGAGTAGCCACCAGATCGCGAACCGGCCACTGCCAGGCTTTCCGCGCATGCTGACGGAGGCATAGAGGCCGGCGGCGCCCCACAAGAGCGACGCACCGCCCAGCAACATTGCGCCGACGTCATCGAGCGCAAGCGTCAATCGCAGCGGCGCTGGAGCAATGACAATGCTGTCGCCGCGCTCGAACAGGGCCGCCAGCAAGCCAGGAACCGGGGCCAGCGGCAGCCAGGACAATACGCGGGCAAAAAATAGGTGGTGAACACACGCCACCACCATGGCAAGAGGCAGCGCCAGCGTCGCGACAAGCAGAAAGCTCCAGTCCATCACGGCAGCCCCACACGGCCGATGCCGAGGAAGGCAAAGGGTTGAAGCGGAACGAAGCCGAGCACGACTGCGCAAATCGCAAGGCCGAGAACGGTCAGTTCGCGATACAGGGGTATGGAGGCCTTGCAAGCAAAGTCGCTGGCCGGCGCGGCCATCGCCCGATTGAGCACCCTGAAGACATAGCTCGCCGCCAGAATACCCCCCAGCAGGATGGCTGCTGCGATCCACCAATTGGCGGTCTCCGTCGCGGCCGTGAGTAACATAAGTTTGGCGACAAAGCCGCCACTCGGCGGAAGGCCCATCAAAGACAGCCCCGCCAAGCCGAAGGCCGCGACACTGATCGGCACCACACTCATGGCGCCGTCCAGATTCTCAATGCGGTCGTGGCCGAGTGCTTCGGCGATCAATCCGGCCGCGAGAAACATCGAAGCCTTTGCCAAAGCATGCGAGACAAGTTGCAGTACGCCCCCCGTCCAGCCAACCGATTCCCATGCGGTCGGCGCATCACTGGCCATTACCAGCGGGAACATCAGGAAAAGATAACCGAGTTGCGCCACGGTCGAATAGGCGATCATCAGTTTCAGACGGGCCTGACGCAGCGCCATCACACTGCAAAAGAGAATGCTGGCGATGCCGAGCCAGGCCAGCATCTGCGCCGCCATCGCATTAGCCGGTTGCGGCGCGACGTCGAACCACAGGCGCAGGATGATAAAGAATGGCGCCTTAACGACCAATGCCGACAGCACCGCGCTGGCGGCGGCGGGCGCACCGGCGTGCGCCGGCGGCAACCACAAATGCAGCGGGAACAACGCCGCCTTCGCCATCAGTCCCGCGATCATCAGCCCGAGCGCGACGGAAGTCGCCAGATCATTGCGCGCCAGCAGGCGAAGTCCGGCGAGGTCGAGTGTGCCATAGGCGCCATAAAGGAGCGCCGCACCCATCAGATACAAAACCGACCCGATGAGCGCGAACAACAAATAGCGCAGCGCCGCCTGCAGAGTTTCACGGCGTCCGTCGAGACACACGAGCGGCACCGCGCTGAACGTCAACAGCTCCAACGCGACGAACAGGTTGAACAAGTCCTGGCTCAAAAACACGGTGTTGAGGGCGCACCAAAGTCCAAGGATCAGCGTCCAGAACACCATCGGGCTGCGCGCTTCGGCTTTGTCCGGAGGCGTGCTGAAACTCCCGCGCGCGACCAGACCGACGGCGCACAGCACAACTGCGGTCAAAACCATTAGCGTGACCGAAAGCCCGTCGGCGCGTAGCGCAATACCAAGCGGCGGTTGCCATCCCCCAAGAACATAGGTGACAGCGGCGCCGCTGCGGGCAACGTCGGCTGCGATGGCGAGCGCAACCAAGAGGCCGACAGGGAGCACGAGGTACGCGATCCGTTCCGCCCGCCGCAGGCCCAAGGCGAAGATGGCGAGCATCCCGATGACCGGCAGCACGATGGCGACCACCAGCAGAGCGCCACCTTCGGTCGCGGTGTAGGCAGCGGGTGTCATGACGGACGATCATCCTGAGGGTCCGGCGCGCTTGGCTCGAGCGTCGACCCACCGCTCTCCACCAGCCGCAATAACAGAGCAACCGCCACGGCGGTCGCCGCGAAGGCAACGACGATGCCTGTGATCACCATGGCTTGCGGCACGGGATCGGCCAGCAATCCGGCGGCCGCACCCCGCTGGGCCGCGACACCAAACAAGATGAAAGTTCCGCTACCCAGAAGATTGAAGGCGATGACTTTGCGCAGCGGTGATGGGTGAAGCACAAGGCCGTAAAGTCCGATCGCCACCAAACCCGTGGCGCAAAGACCATAGAGTGTGGTGGAACCGATCATCGCGGGGCCCTTGCGGCCGGACCGGCGACCAACATACCCAGGATGACCGCGATGGAAAGTGCCAGCGCCGCCTCGACGAGTACGATGATGGGCTTGGCAAGGTCGGGCGGGTACGACAGAAAGCCATTCGCAATCCAGAAGCCCGCAAAGCCGGCAACAAGGAACACGACTGGACCTAAGACGACGAGCCGCCGCAAAGTGTGCAATCGAATTTCAGGCGGCTCGCGCAGATCGGCCATCATGACCAGCAGCCACATGGCCGCCAGAACGGTGCCGCCTTGAAACGTACCGCCCGGCCGGTCCGCGCCATTCCAGATCAGATAAACACCGATGACGATTCCGACCGGCGGCAGCACCTGCGCCAGAAAGGTCAGCGGCCCGCTGGAATGTTGCGCGCGAAGCGAGCCAGGCGCGCCGCCCCATAGCGGGTCGGGCGTCAAAGCCCACACGCCAATAAGCGCGAGGACAAGCACCACCTTCTCCAGAAGCGTATCGATGGCCCGATAGGCCAGCAGCACGACGGTGACGGGATTGCCGAGGCCGATTTCACCCATATGCGCGGCAGCCGTGGGCGCTAACGTCGGTGCGGGCTCAATGGGGTAGAGAACAATCGTTGCCAACGCCACAGCGACCACCGTACACAGCACGCCGGTCAAAATCCGCAATGAAACTTTAAGCGAGACGCCTTCGGTCTCGTTCGGCCCCAGGCGGGCACAGGCGCGCAACAACAACAGGCCCGTCGCTCCTCCGCCGACGGCCGCCTCAGTGAGGGCCACGTCGACGGAATTGAGACGGATCCAGGCCAGCGACAGCAGGAGCCCGACAACGATGAAACCGATGACGGAATCACGACGGTCGCGCGCCGAAACCGTCCACACCGCCGCAATCAGGATGAGGAGCATAAGCGCGAAATCGGGTAACAGGCTCATGCCGACGGTCCACCTTTGGACGCGAACTGCGCAATCAATTGACTGGCGGACGCGCCGGCAAGCTGCACCAGCAGCCAGACGACCACGAGCTTCAACCCGCTCGCCACATCCGGGCTCTGCGGCAGGAGGCCAAGAACGATGAGGCCGAAGCCGAGATTGTCGGCCTTGGTCAGGGCGTGCAGGCGCGTGAGTGTATCGGGGAATCGCAACAGCCCGACCGTACCGGCGAGAAAGAAAAACAACCCCGCGCTAACAGCAGCAATGGTCAAAGTATCGGCCATGAGGCTCATGAGTTCGCGCCTCCATCCCGTTGTTGCGTTCCTGGTTCGCCAAGGCTCAGCGCAACGGCCGCAAAGGCTGCGAGCAGCGCCAGCACAAGTGCGACATCGATCATCGCGGTGGCGCCACTGGCCGTCGCAATCAACAGCGCGATCGCACCGCCACCGGTGCCGACCAACTGAGCCGCCATCATGCGGTCTGCGGGTGATGGCCCCCACAGCATGCGCGCAAGTCCAAGCCCGGTCAGAAGCAAGAGGAGGGCAGCAGTCACGTATAGAAACTCAGCCATTTCGCTTCGGGTGTTTTTCCCCGCCTTTGGTTAGTTGCAAGAACAGGGCTTCTTCATCCACCAATTGAGCCGCAATCGGTTGGCTCATGTCCAGGCAATGGATCAGCATGTCGCCCGACTTTGCGACGCTGACGGGCAGCGTGCCGGGCTGCAGGCTCATAATCGCTCTAAAGGCATTCCGGCCCGGACCGTCGGCAAGTCCGGTCGCATGAGTGATGAAGCCCGGCTGCACCGGCAGCCGCGGATCGAGCGCACGACGCGCCACATCCGCGCCAGCAACGAGTGATTGCCACGGCAGGCGCAGGCAGTGCTTTGCCAGGGCGAGCGGCGAAATCTGCCGATCATTTACCGGTAAGAGAAGAATGCTGACGATGGTAGCCCACGCCGCCGCCGCCACGCCGATGGCGAGATCCGCAATATTGAAACCAATCAAAATCAGCCACAGCGCAAGGTATGTCGCAAACCGGCGCAAAGCCGCGAGACTGAAAACGGATTGCCGCCATTCTGCTTCTGCCGGCATGAGCCGTTCCTGTCTTTTGCATTTGCAATTCAAATTCGCTGCGCCGCACATCAGACTACTCAAGCTTTTCGGCTTATGCCACAACCCCGCATTAAAAAATCCCCGCCGATCAGCGAATTGGTTTGTGTTGCAGCATTGCTCATCCAAGACTATCCTTTCCGTGGGATGGAAAAACGGAGAAACAGCATGCGTGGAATGTACTGCGGATTAAGCGCTCTGGTCCTCATTGTTGGCATGAGCATGTCGCTCGTAAGCACAGCACAAGCTGCTCCGATTGGTCCGGCCGCAGTTGTGAACCAGTCGGCTGGCTCGCTCGCAACGAATGTGCATTGCAGAGCCTATCGGCACTGCCACCGCCGTTGCTGGTGGCGTCGTGGGGTGCGCCGTTGCGCCCGCTACTGCCACCGTTGCGGCTGAGCGCCCACGCGTTGACGAATGAGACTGATCTTGGCGGCGGCTCTCGCACGGAGCCGCCGCCTTTAATGCTAGCATGACCTACCGCCGGAGGCCCCTCTGAGCTCAGCGAGCCAACTCTTCACCTGCTTGTTCAGGTGGTTTCTTGACGCTTTGAAAACACTGTTCTGGCTCTTGCTCATCGTTTGGGGCAGCTTGGCCATCTATTATTCTAATCTGCCCTTGGCAGAACTGCGGTTGCCGCTGGCCGTTACCTTCGCAGGCTTTTCAATTTGGGCCGTGTGGCTGTCGCGATTGAAGCGCGGAAAAGCTACTTTTATAGCCGTCTTCGCGGCGGTTTGCATTTGGTGGATCCTGATCCCCGCCTCCCACGATCGTCCCTGGCGGCCGGAAGTGGCTGTCATGCCCCGTGCAGAAATCGACGGTGACCGCGTACGCATCTCTGGCGTACGAAATTTTACATATCGCAGTCGCACAGACTTCACAGAAAACTATGAAGAACGGGAGGTTCAGCTCTCCCATCTGAAGGCGTTGGACTTCTACGTGTCATACTGGCGAGAAGGCTGGGTCGGACACACCTTCGTCAGCTTCATTTTTGACAACGCACCGCCGCTGACGATTTCCATCGAGACGCGGCCTGAGGTCGGTGAAGGGTTTGACCCCATCGCCTCCATGTTCAAACAGTTCGAATTGATTTACGTGGTCGGCGACGAGAAAGATCTCGTGGGCGTTCGAGCAAACCATCGCGGCGAGACCGTCTACCTCTATCGCCTCAACACATCACCCGAAGACGCGCGCCAATTGCTTCTGGTCTATCTTGCACGGATCAACGAGCTCGCGGACCGGCCGGAATATTATCATCTCATCAGCAACAGCTGCACGATCAACATTGTCCGCTACGCAAACGCCGCCGGACGCGCGGGGCGCTTTGATATCCGCCACCTTCTCAACGGGCTGATCGACAGCTATCTCTATCACTCCGGCCGGGTGGACACGACCTTGCCGTTCGATGAACTTCGCCGACAGTCCTTGATCAATGATGCCGCGCGAGGTTTGCACAGCGACCCCGATTTCTCTCAGAAAATTCGCGCTCACGTGCCGACGATCGGCAACAAACAAGTACCAACCGGTTCGCCGGGTGCCGGATGATCATGGCATGTCACGGCGCCGTAATGGCGGCCGTTTGAGATTTTCCGTCGCCCGCGAATAGGTCCGCAACCCAGCGCGTTGACTGGCATTGCTCACAAAATGTCAGAATTGCAATGGTAATCGGCACGCCGATAAAAGCGCCGAAGAGGCCCCAAAGATAGGCCCAGAAAAAAACCGAGAAGAGAACGAGCACAGGCGACATCGACAACGTCGCACCAGATACCCGCGGTTCGACATAGCTGCCAATCACGATCTGGATAGCGTTCAAAAGAACGAAGATGACCGCGGCCGTCTGCCACGACTGAAATTCGGCGATGGCATAAATCGTGGCAAACACCGTCGCGATCAACGGTCCGAGAAAAGGAATGTAGTTCAAGGCGAAGGCGAGGACGCCCCATTCCATCGCGAGTGGCAACCCAACGGAATAGGTGACGGCGAAAACAAGTAAGCCGGTAAGGACGCTCATCTGAGTTCGCACGACGTAGTAAGAGCGGATCTTTTTCGCCGTGGCGATGCTGCCGCTGATGAGCGACTGCGATACGTCGGTATCTTTGAATTTCCGGATGTTCCTGGCAAAGTCTTCGACTTCCAACAGGCCGAGCGTCACATAGACCAGAACAACCAGCCAGAAACTGGTGGTGCTGTTGAGCCGTGCGATGAACGTTTGAATGAGCCGCAGATACCAGCCGACATTGATATGTTCGGCCCAGAGGCCTGCAACTGCGATGCCGTGGCCCTCAAGCCAACCGGTAAACTGCTCATAAGCGCCTTGAAAGCGAACCGCATCATTTGCAACCGCTTGCCCAACACGGCTGAAACTCCAGACAAACATGGATCCAAACGCAGCGAACGCCGAGGCCAGAACGACAACCGTGACAGCCAACGCCAGTAGTTTCGGCAAAAATGTTTGAAGTCCCTTTTGGAGGGGCCAAAGCAGCGCAATGATGAGCAACGCGAGCGTCAGCGGGGCGAAGACCGAACTGGCCGCCGACAACGCCGCGCAACCAACGACGCTCGCAATGACGATCAGCGCGACTTGGACAGTGAGCGCACCCGTCGCCGTGCCCGGCATCTTCATCTCCGTTGCAACTTGCGCCCGCTTCAGAATGACCCGAACATCGTTCCCAGCACGATGACCGTCACGAGCGCAATCATAGCGCCCACAACCGCGACGATGACGAGATCAAGATAGCTTTCCTTGTGCGTGCATCCGCACACAGCCAACATGGTCACCACCGCGCCATTGTGCGGCAGACTGTCGAGAGTGCCCGACGAAATCACCGCAACGCGATGCATGAGTGATGGGCTCAACCCGGTGTCCTGCGCAATCTGCATGAATGTGGGACCGAGCGCATCGAGAGCAATCGTCATGCCACCCGAGGCGGAACCTGTCAGCGCCGCTAGAATGTTTGTTGCAACGGCCAGCGACACGAGCGGACCGCCGCCAATACCCAGGACCCAATCCCGCACCATCTCGAACGCGGGCAGCGCGGCCACGACGGCGCCGAAGCCAACGAGGCTAGCAACGCTGAGCACCGGCAGCACGGAGGCGTTGGCGCCCGCGTCGACGGTATCGCGGATGGCTGGTAGTCGTTGATAGTTGAGAGCAACCAGAACAAGGATTGCCAGGAAAAGCGCGATCGAAACAGACCAGATCCCACCAACCGACGACAGGCTCGTCGCACCCCACTGCGGCAGGGAGAGGAAGGCCGTATCCATGTTCGGAAGAATGAACTGCGTCATGACAAAGTTTGCACACACGACGACAGCGAGAGGCAAAACGGCAAGTCCGATCGGCGGCCCGTCAGCGGCCCGGCTTCCGTGATCAATTTCGGCGGGATCGAACTCTCGGGCGGTTGATGCCAACTCGCGGACGGTCAAACTGTCCGTCATTGCGGCTGTATCATCGGCCGAGTGCGAAGTTGGCTCAAAACCTTCCCCGGCCCGGCGCGCACGAGCCTGCGCCACGCCCAACCACCACATCCCGAATGCCAGCATAACGATGGCCGCGATGATGCCGAGCCCAGGCGCTGCGAAGGGCGTGGTTCCAAAAAACGGCATCGGGATCGCGTTCTGTATTGCCGGTGTGCCGGGAAGCGCCGACATCGTGAAAGTCGATGTGCCGAGTGCGATGGCTGCGGGCAGAAGGCGCCTTGGGACATTGCCGACTTTGAACAGCGCCAGCCCCATGGGAGCCAGTACGAAAAAGGCGACGAAAAGACTGACGCCGCCATACGTGACCAGGGCACCGGCGAGCACAACGGCGAGCGCGGCCCGGCTGGGCCCGAGCTTCTCGGTCATGAAATCTGCGATGGTGCGGACAGAGCCGCTATCATCCATCAGTTTTCCGAACAAGGCTCCGAGCAGAAAGATGGGAAAAAACTGCGCGACAAAACTGGACGCCGCGGTCATGAACGTTTGGGTCCAGTGCGCCAGGAGCGGTTCACCGGAAAACGCAGCGGCAATCAAGGCGGCGACGGGTGCGAGTAGTAGGATCGACCAGCCGCGAAATGCCAGCACCATCAGAAATGCCAGGCCCGCTAGAATACCCAGAAGTCCCACGGCTCAGCTCCCTTCCAGCAGACTGTCGATGTCAAACGTCGATCGGACACCGACATCGTCCCTGTGGGCCTTCACAAACTCATCGGCCGCGCGCCGGCCTTCATCACGCAGCATGGTCAGGAACTCCCATTCCGCATTGAGCTTCGACGTAGCGCCCAGCGTCGCGAGCATGTCGCTCTTGATGAGATGCATGCGCATTTGGCCCCACTGCCAACCCTCGCCATCTCCCTGATCGGCGACTTTACGAAGCAGCGCGATCATCTTCAGTTCTTTAAGCAGCGTCGCGTTGAAGGAAACTTCGCTGAGGCGATTGTTGATTTCCTGAGCGGTGGTCGGGGCCTCCTCACGCAGGATCGGATTGATTTGCACCAAAAACGTATCATGTGAATCACATTCACGAACCAACGGAGCAATGGTCGGATTGCCCGAGTATCCGCCATCCCAATACGGTTCGCCATCAATGTAGACAGCCTGGAACATAGTCGGGAGGCAAGCCGAGGCCAACAACACGTCAGCTGTCACCTCTGGAGTACGAAACACGCGCCCGCGCCCGGTCCGCACGTTTGTACAAGTAATAAAGAGCTTGATGCGGCCGGTTGCCAGCCGTTCGAAATCGACAAGCTCCGTCAAAAGGTCGCGCAGCGGGTTGGCTCCACCTGCGCCAAACGAATAAGGCGAGACGAGCCGTGCGATGAGGTCCGTTGCAATGTATGTCGGTGAGTAATCGAGAGACCAGCGCCCCATCATGCGATCGACGGGACTGCGCTGGAAAGGACTGAAGGTGGCAGCGTCTGCGACGCGCCTCCAGAAGGTGTGGAGCGCATTGCGAGCTCCTTCCGGACCGCCCACCAACAACCCATAAGCAAGCACGGCGGCATTCATAGCGCCCGCGGACGTGCCCGAGATGGCCTCGAGAGAAAACCCCTCTTCTTCCAAGAGACGATCCAGAACGCCCCACGTGAAAGCGCCATGCGATCCGCCACCCTGAAGCGCCAGATCAACAAGAAGCGGTTCTTTCGCTGAGCGTGAACGAAGCTTCTTTGCCGCGAGTGGTTCGTTTGTCTCCACCGATTCAATTGACATACGAAACCTTTCGCCAAAAACACGGGACACGGATCAGCGTCGAGACGTAAGCCGGATACCTCATTCTGGCAACACCACGTCCGACAGACGGTTATTGTCGGCGGTTCCCGACCTTATTGCAAAGTCATGCAATAGAATGACTAAGCCGGATTTGCAGTTGCCGTTGGCGCCGCTTTGCTCTCATCGCCCGAGAACCAGGCCACATATAGAACAGGCAAAAATATCAGCGTCAAAACGGTCGCGACCAAGAGCCCTCCCATGACGGCAAACGCCATCGGCCCCCAAAATACTGTAGGCGCTATGGGCGCCAGCCCGAGCACGGTGGACAGCGTCGTCAGCATG
Organism: Hyphomicrobium sp.; assembly: GCA_022844105.1. GTDB lineage: Bacteria > Pseudomonadota > Alphaproteobacteria > Rhizobiales > Hyphomicrobiaceae > JAGVSR01. The sequence goes on from JALHMJ010000007.1 coordinate 12,372, forward strand.
AGCGGCCGGAAGCGCGACATTGCGGCATCGACCGCCGCCTGACGCACGGGTGCGCCCCGGCTTCGCTCGTCTTCGATCTGAGCAATGAGGATCACCGCATTTTTGGCGATCATGCCAAGCAAGGCGAGCACACCGAGCACGGCGACAAACCCGAGCGGCTTCTGCACCAGAAAGAGGGCCGCGACAACGCCGATCAACCCGAGCGGCATCACGAGAGACACCATTGCCAAGCTTGGGAAACTCTGCATTTGCAGCATGAGAAGCGTCAGCATCAGAACGATCATGAGCGGCACGACGGCAATCACCGACGCGCGGCTGCTAGCGCTCTCCTCCGCGACACCGCCCAATTCGATGCGGTATCCAGCTGGCATTTTCGCATTCAGCTCCGCAATTTTCGGGGCGAGCTCTGCGACGATGCCCTCAGCCAGGGCACCCTCGGCCACGTCGGCCTGCACCGTGAGCGTCGGAATGCGGTCGCGCCGCCACACCAGCGGCTGCTCTTGCTCAGTCTCGAACGTCGCAAACTGGCTGAGGGGAACGGTTCGGCCGTTCCTCAGCGGAACCTGGAGTGTTTGCAGATTTTCAAGTGCAATTCGATCCTCTTGGCGCGCGCGCGCAACCACATCGACGAGATAAATCCCATCCCGCAGTTGCGTCACACGGGTTCCGCTGATGGCCGTATTGAGAACGGAGGCCAGTGCTTCACTCGTGTATCCGATCCGCCGAGCCTGATCCTGATCGATCTGGATGCGCACGCGGCGCGCCGGCTCTGTCCAATCAAAGCTGACCCGGCGGGTCTGGGGATGAGCGGCAATGACTTCGGCAACATTTGTCGACAGGTCGCGCAGCCGGTCCACGTCCGGACCTAAAATCCGGTATTGCACCGGCCAGCCGACAGGAGGTCCAAGTTCGAGTGGATAAACGCGCGTGGTCAGATTTGGAAAGTCCTCCGACAAAAGTTTCTCGAGTTTTGCCGCCAGCCGCTGCCGACCCGCGACGTCCTTGGCCACAATGACCTGTTGCGCGAAGAAGTCATTGGGCAATTGCACGTTGAGCGGAAGATAGAAGCGTATGGCGCCCCGGCCGATGTACGTGCTCCAGCGGCTGACGTCCGCATCATTCGCCAGCACTTCATCAAGCTTCTTGGCGACGTCTTCACTGGCCCGGATCGATGAGTTCTGCGGCAGCATGAGATCAACCAGCAGCTCCGTTCGATCGGAGGCTGGAAAAAACTGCTGCGGCACGAACCGCAAACCCCATATCGCCAAAAGGAACACCGCCACAGTCCCGATAATCGTGATCCAGCTATTTGCGAAGGCCCATTCAAGAAGCCCCCGGTAAGTCCGCAACACGACGCCCGGCCCCTCATCAGTCGCTTTTTCTGTCGGCGGCTTCAGAATGGCCGCACCAACCACCGGAGCGAACAGCACCGCAACGATCCATGAAACCAACAGCGCGATGGCGACGACGGCAAAAATTGAAAACGTGTACTCGCCGGCTGAACTTTGCGCGAAGCCGATGGGCACGAAACCCGCAATCGTCACGAGAGTGCCGATCAACATGGGCGCGGCGAGATTCGCATAGGCATAGCTTGCAGCAGCCGCTGCATCGTCTCCGGCCGCAAGCCGGCGCAGCATGGCGTCAACGGTCGTCATCGCATCGTCCACGAGAAGACACAGAGCAATAATCAAGGCTCCAAGCGAAATCCGGTGCAGATCGATGTTGAGGACGTCCATCACGATCATCACAATGGCCAGCGTCAGGGGGATCGACACGGCAACCACGGCGCCCGGCCGGGCGCCAAGCATCAAAATGCTGATGCCAAGAATGATCGCAATCGCCTGCCACAGCGAAGCCGTGAACTCACCGATGGCCTCGTCGACCGTGACCGCCTGATCCGATACCAGGACCGGTTCAATCCCGGCCGGCAGATCAGCGCGTATGGTCGTCATCATGGTCTTGACGTTTTCGCCCAACGCCAGAATGTCGCCTGAGTCCTGCATTGCGATGGCAAGACCAATCGCCGGCTTGCCATTGACATGAAAAATCGGAGTGGGCGGATCGGAGTAGCCGCGATGCACCTCGGCGATGTCACCAAGTCTTACGACCCGATCACCGATGTTGACGCTGACTTCCAGGAGATCTGCTTCGGATTGATAGGAACCCGAGACCTGGATTGAGACATTCTCGGCGCCCGTTCTGATGATACCCGACGGCCGCACCATATTCTGAGCTGCGATGGCCGAGAAAAGAGTTGGATAATCGATCCCAAGCGCCGCAACCCGGTCGTGGCGGAATTCAATCGTGACTTCCTCATTCTGGGCGCCAATGAGTTCGATCTTCGCGACATCGGGAAGGGTGAGGAGCTTGGACCGGATATCCTCGACGTAATCGCGCAGTTCGCGGTGCGTGAACCCATCGGCCGTGAATCCATAAATGAACCCGAAAGTGTCGCCGAAGTCGTCGTTGAAGAATGGCCCTAGCACTCCCTGTGGAAGCGTATGCCGGATATCTCCGACTTTGTTGCGGACCTCCTGCCAGATTGCAGGGATCTCACGCGAGGTCACGCCGCCTTTTAGGTCGATGAAGATCGTCGTATCGCCTCCGCGGGTCGAGCTGCGGACAACGTCAACGTTGCTCACCTCCTGAAGCTTGCGCTCGATCCGCTCGGTGACCTGATCGAGCATGTCGGGAAGTGTCGCGCCCGGCCAGATTGCGCGGACCAGCATCGTTCTGATCGTAAATACGGGATCTTCCGCCCGGCCCAGCTTGATGAAGCTCGCGACGCCGCCAATGAGCGCGATCAACATGAAATAGATGATCAACGAACGTCGCGACGTTGCCCAAGCCGAAAGATTTGGGCCGATCATGACGGCTGTCCGAGGAGCCGGACGCGCTGACCGGGGCGCAGACTTTGAATTCCGGCCGTCACAACGACATCGCCGGGCGCAATCCCTCCCGAGACGATCACGTCACTCGCCCGGAACGCTGCGACCTCGACCGGCTTCGGCGAGACGGTTTCGGAAGCGCTATCGAACACCCAGACCGATGGCGTACCGTTGGCGCGTGACAATGCGCTGGCGGGCAAGGCCATACCGGCTTGTCCTTCCAGCGTCACGCGCCCAACCACTGATGACCCCAGTCGCATTTCGGCAGGTGGGTCGCTCAGCCCAACGCGAACCCTGAAAGTTCCGGTTTGAGCGTCGGCTTGAGGTGCGATCTCGCGCACCCGGCCCTTCGCCACGATGGCTGGATCAATCGAAAGCGCAATACTGATGTCGGCGTCTGTCGTGCCGCGTGACATGAGACTGGGCGGCGCATCAAACACCGCGTCGCGACCGTCTTTGCGTGCGATGCGTACAATCATCTGACCGGCCTGCACAACTTCACCGGAATTGACATTGCGCAGGGTGACTTCACCGGGAGCATCGGCATTGAGGTTTGTGTCATTGAGGCGGGTTTTAGCGGTCGCAAGTTGTGCCCGCGCAACGTCGGCTTGCCCCCGGAGTGTGTTGAGGTTCTGCACCGCCGCATCATACCGTTGCCGGGTGGTATGGCCGCGGCTCAACAGCTGCCGTTGCCGGTCGTAATTCTGTTCCGCTTCGAAAAACTTCCCCTCGGCTGCCGAGAGCGTGGCCTTCGCCGCTCGAACAGCGTTTTCCTCGTCCTGTGAATCGAGCTGCGCAATCAGCTGACCCGCCTCAACTCTGTCCCCGACGTTGACGAAGCGCTTGATCATTCGTCCGCCGATACGAAACGCGAGGTCGACTTCCGTCTTGGCTTCGACCACGCCCGACAGCGTCACCGTTTCACCGGCCTGCTGCTCTGTCACGGTGATGACACGAACCGGCCGAACCGGAGCTTCCGCCTGCTTTTCCTGACGATCACATGCGCCGGCCAAAAGACTGAGCGCGACGGTCGCGAAAACCGCGATTTGTCGCTGCCCAAAACGACAATTGTCAAAAAAAACTGCCTGATAAGACCCAAGGGGTAGCCAACGGCCCACACACAATCTACCGCCGCCCATCCCGCCATCGTTATTCACGACGCGCCCCCTCACACAACACAACAAAATACGCCAGCCAACGTCCAGCTTATTGGGAACACGTAACACATACCCTCAAACTCCAGCAATGGTTTACCCAACTTTCGAACGAAACAAAATCTCCGTCGAGGTCCGGTGGCCGGTTGATCACTCGCCAGATCAGCTAAAGGCGAATAGCAGCCTTGCATGCAATTTTTCCACACACGCCCAAACGGCTTTGTTCGTCCTTGAACTTCGAACAAAACTCCGAGCTGCCCCCTGTGGCCATTCTCATCCAATCCTCGCTTCAAGCCGCAACTTGAAAGGCGAGCAGAGCCGATTTTGCCTAACTTCTTTTTGTCGTTTTCCATCAGAAACAAGATTTATTGCGCCGCAAAAGAATCACCTAAAGCAACCCGCAAATTTTTTCTTTGAACTCGATCCGTTTGACGAATACTAGGAAGTGCAATTAATCAAAGAGGTTTCAGCATGCTCTACGTTGATCTACCGACCCGTTCGGAATTCAAGTCACTCGCTGATCTGCGCAGTGATGCCTGCATTTCCATTTACCTTCCGACAACGCCGCTGACTCAGGATTCGGATGCCAGCCGCATCGAGCTTGGAAATCTCGCGAAACAGGCACTGAAGCAAATAGAGGCAGCAGCACTGCCAAAGGCGCGGGTTGCAGCCCTCATGGACCACTTCGATCATCTGGCGGTCGACGACGATTTCTGGGCCCACCAAGCCAATAGTCTTGCCGTTCTGGCGACGCCCGAGAGCGTGAAAACATACCGGCTGGCGAATAAACTGACGCCAATGGCCGAAGTTTCGGACCGCTTCCACCTTATCCCTCTCCTGCGCGCGATCACTTTCCCGCACAGCGCCTACGTCCTGGCCCTGTCGGAAAATGCCGTGCGGCTCGTCGAGATATTTGCAGATCACCCACCGGTGACGACGAAAATTGCGGATATGCCGAAAGACGCCGCAAGCGCGGCGAGAAAGGCCACTCTTAACGACCGCTCACCCAGCGGACGCATCCAAGGGTCCGAGGGGCTCAATATCAGGCTCAACCAATACGCTCGCAAAATCGACGCTGCCCTGCGCCCTGTTCTGACAGGCCGGGACACGCCCCTCATATTGGCAGCGACCGATCGATTGGCCTCAATTTACAGGTCCATCAATAGCTACCCGCACCTTCTCGAACAGACTGTTACGGGAAATTCTGAACGTGTCACCGACGCCGAACTGGCCGCGGCTGCAAGAACAGCGCTCGACGACTGGTATCACGCAGAGCTGGCGCAATTCCGCGCCCTTTACGAGACGCGCACAAACAGCGGCCGCGCCACATCCGATCTGTCGGATGCAGCACGTGCGGCAACTTACGGTGCCATTGACGTTCTCCTGGTCGATATGGACAGCGTGACACCAGGTTCGGTGGACGAAACCACCGGCGCCATTCGGTTTGCCGATGCATCAGGCTCAAACAGCTACTGCATCGTCGACGAAATCGCCGCGCGAGCCCTGTCCACCGGCGCAAAAGTACTCGCAGTCCGGAAAGCGGATTTGCCGGCAGCGGGAGAACTCGCGGCCGTTTTGCGATATCCGATCTAGGACTGTCTCGCCAGTCAATGCGATATGGCGTTCAATTCTTCCCAGCCGGACCACATGATCTGGAGACCGATACATAGAAGTATGAACGCCATCAGTCGCGTCAGGACGAGCATCCCAACCTCGCCCAGCCATGCGACCACAGCTGTTGAATTCCGGAAAACAAAATAGAGCACGAAGGAAACGAGCAGCGCACCACTGGCCGCGACCACCGCCCCCGCAAAGTACAGAAAGGGCGTCGTCGGAATCTGAGCGCCGAGCGCGATTGAAGCAGCAATCGTTCCGGGCCCAGTGGTCAACGGGAACGTAATCGGGAAGAAGCTGCGCCGAACGATCTCGGCTTGTGTAAGCTCGACGGTTTCCTGCGCGGCTTTGGCGTGCACGTCATCGTCATCGGTTCGATGGAGCATGCGCCAGGCCGTGGACGCGACCAGAAGTCCGCCGCCCACCCGAACAATCGGCAGCGATATCCCGAACAGGGCAAGCACATAGGTGCCAATCAACATCGATGTGACGATCACGATCCAGCTGTTGACGGCAACTTGCCGGGCCAAGCGCGCTGCAAGTACGCGATTGCTGCCCACGGTCGCGACGAACACCGGCGCGGTACTGAGTGGATTGATGATGGGCAGAAGGGTCACCGGCACCAGCAGCAGCGCCTTCAATATTGGCAATATCAAATAATCCAAGCCATCACCACGCGGTATTCCTCACTCGTTGGGGCGGCTTCAAATCGAACCGCAATGATCTGCGAAACGTCATGGTTTTCCCAGATCAGCGTTCACATTGCTTTTCACGCATACAAGATATTAGGATACATCGTCCAGAGGATGACGGAAATCCTGCTACAAACTCGATTCGGTTTCACGTGGCCGATCGGATCAAACGAAGGAATGCTCAAATGACAGCGGCTGGCGGCATACTCATGATCTTGACCGGTTTGGCCATCATGACGTTCGGCCTGTTTCTGTTCTACGCTTGGCTGCCGCTACTCTACGCCCTCGTCGGTTTTGACATTGGGCTTTTGCTGGGGCGATCGCTGACAGGAGATGTCGGAACACTGGCGATCGTTCTGGGCATCGTGGGCGCAGTCATACTGGGATCCGCGTCTTATTTCCTAGAGCCGTATCGGCGTATACTGCTCGGCGTTTCCGCCGGCGTGCTGGTCGGCCTCTCGCTGGCCGCCGCATTCAATCTGGACACGCTGCTCGGCGCAGTCATGGCGCGGGTACTCATACTGGCCTGCGGTATCCTGGGTGGAATTCTTGTGCCGACGTTTTTCAATGCCTTCGTGATTGGCGCGTCCGCTTTCAGCGGTGCTGTGCTGGTCGTCGCCGGCGCCCATCACGTATTGCCTGACATCGGAGCATTCGATGTCCGCGCCGGGGGGCCCTTGCCGGCCGCGCTCGTTGTCGGCTTGGCCCTGCTCGGAGTGGCGTGGCAGTCCAAGAACATCAAGAGTCCAATATAACCTAAATTTCGTTTTAAAGCTTAACCAGCGGAATGGGAGTTTAACTCCCAACCGATCTATGTAAGTCTTCATAGACATGCGCGCCGGCAGGTCCATCCGGCTGCGGTTCGGTCGTTTCGCGATGCAGCTTGTTCGACAATTGCCAGTTCTTATCGAGCCGTTGCCGGTCATGACGACTCATCGGCTTGCCGTGATGGTCGCCAAGATCGCCAGCATAATATTCGTCGTCGAATTTCTGATCATGTTCGCCCTCTACGGTTTAGAGGATTCTGTTACAGTTTTGGACGGCACGCTCGACGCGACCATCCTGACGCTGGTAGCCAGCCCCCTGATCTACGTCTGGGTCGCACGACCGTTCGCCACCGACGCTGCTGCGGCTCGCGAAAAGCTCTCATTGCAGCTCCAAGAAACCCAAATGCTGCTGAGCCAGAACGTACGGCTCAAGGACAGCTTGCAGGAATTCAGTGCCGCCAGTGCCGATATTCACGAACGCACGTTGCAGCGCATAGGTGCCGATCTCCACGACGGTCCCGCCCAGTCGCTGACATTCTCGCTGCTGCATATTGATCGACTGCTGCGCACGGTCGAAAGGTCCGATACATCTGCACTTAACGACCACATTACAGAACTCCGCCGCGTGATCTATGAGACATCACGCGAGATCCGCGGCATCTCCACGGACTTGGCATTGCCCGAGCTGCGGGCTATGTCATTGCGCGAAGTCGTCGAACTCGCCGTTCACCGCCATCGAATGACAACGGGCGGGGAGGCCAGTATTTCATTTCAAACGGCAGCTGTTGTTACGCAAATGCAGAAGGCGTGCATTTACCGTGTTGTCCAGGAATCGCTGTCCAACGCATCCAGGCACGGCAAAGCCCGCTCGATTGATATCGCTATTGAGGATTGCCCCGCTCTGACCGTCACGATCACGGATCGCGGCAGCGGTTTCGATCCCGACGGCGTCGTTAACAAGGGTTTGGGGCTTCTTGGCATGCGTGCCCGAGTTGAAGCCCTGCGCGGCCGCTTCATAATACGCAGTTCACCAAACCAGGGGACCACCGTCGTCGCAACTTTCGACGAGGCAGCTGCGATCCCCGGAGCCGATTATGGGTAAAAAGCAGGCTCCGGCCTTGCCAATGACTACTGTCATTGTGGCCGACGACCATCCCATGGTCCGCCGGGGAATTATAGCAACGATCGAGGACGAGGCGGATTTCAAGGTCGTCGCGGAGGCGGGTTCGGGCGATGAAGCTGTCGCCCTCGTCCGTATTCATCGGCCCCGCCTCGTCATACTCGACATCAATATGCCAACGTCAGGCCTAGACGCCTCGGCGACAATCACGAGTGAGTTTCCCGACACCCAGACCGTGATGTTTTCATTTCGACAAGACCCCGAGATCTTGCGCGCTTCCAAAGACGCTGGCGCCAGCGCTTTTATCGTCAAAGGATCGTCAGGGGCGGCATTGGTGGCGGCGCTGCGCGAGGTTCTAGCAGGGCGGCCGTTCTTTCGCATCGATCCGCAGCCGCTCGACGAATGAGTCCGCCGACGACTTGGCGCTGCACAAGGTCGCCCCGGCGCAGGGGGAGGGCGAGCGGGCGGAGCAGCATCGAGCTGGCGTTGAGACTGCTCGGTTCGGCCACCGTAGCTTTACGTGCATCACCGCGCGGCTGTCACACGGCTGATACATAATTTCGGCTATGTCCCATCGATATGAACGACATAGACGAATCGAGGCGCACCGTGACAGACGCCCGGTCAGAGATGAACTATCGGTCCATCTTCATTTCCGATGTGCATTTGGGCACCCGTGCTGCACAGGCTCCCGCCCTCCTCGACTTCCTCAAGAGAGCCGACGCTGAAACCTACTACCTCGTTGGCGACATCATCGACTTTTGGAAAGTCCGCCGCGGACCAGCTTGGTCGCAATCCCATAACGACGTCATCCAAAAGCTCCTGCGTAAGTCGCGCAAAGGCTCGCGGATTATCTATATCCCAGGCAACCACGACGAAGCGTTGCGCGACTACTGCGGACTGAATTTCGGCAATATCGAAGTGCGACGCGAAGCCCTTTTCGAAACGGCGGCGGGAAAGAAGTACGTCGTCATCCATGGTGACGAATTCGACGTGGTCGTGCGCTACGCCAAATGGCTGGCCTTTCTCGGCGACCGCTCTTATGAGCTGGCGCAGTTCACCAACCGGCCTCTCAACTGGGTTCGCTGCAAGCTAGGGTTCGGCTACTGGTCGCTGTCCAATTATTTGAAAAGCCGCGTCAAGACCGCCGTCAACTTTATCGGTGAATTCGAATCCAATCTGGCTGAGGTTGCCCGCCGCCACGACGCTGACGGCGTGATCTGCGGCCATATCCACCACGCCGCCGACCGCATGATCGGTCATGTGCATTATCTCAACTGCGGCGATTGGGTTGAAAGCGCCACCGCGATCGTCGAGACACATAGCGGCGAACTCAAAGTGCTGCACTGGGGTGTGCAAAGCGCATATGACACTGCTGTCTCGACCGAAGATGAAAACCTCGCGGCGGCTGCCTGAATGAAGATACTGGTCGCGACAGACGCCTGGGTCCCTCAGGTCAATGGCGTCCTGGCAACCTATCGTCGGCTGGCCGAAGAATTGCCCGCGCTCGGCTCGCAGTTGACCTTCCTCACGCCCGAACATTTCGGAACGGTTGCGATGCCGTGGTATCGTGAAATTCGCCTCGCCGTTCCGAACCGTCGCAAGGCCGCGGCAATCATCGATGCCAATAACGCTGATCACATCCACATCGCCACCGAAGGGCCCGTGGGCTGGATGGCGCGCAACTACTGCCGGCGCCGGAACCTGCCGTTCACCACCAGCTTCCACACCCGCTTCCCCGAATACGCCGCTCAACATTTCGGCCTGCCGAAGAGCTTGATTTATTCGGGATTACGTCGCTTTCACAATGCCGGCGCCGGCGTGATGGTCGCGACGCCCTCGCTGCAGCGCGACCTCACCCGGCGCGGCTTCCGCAACATTTTGCCCTGGACGCGCGGTGTCGACACAAAGCTATTTTCGCCGCGAGCCGATCGGGTGTTTGGACGTGAATCGCCGGTATTCCTCTACGTCGGTCGCGTCTCCATCGAAAAGAACATCGAAGCTTTTCTTGCAGCCGACCTGCCAGGTATCAAAGCGGTTGTCGGTGACGGACCACACATGACGGCACTAGCCGAGCGTTTTCCCGAAGTTCGATTTCTCGGCCGGCGGTCGGGTGAGGATCTGGCTCGCCACTTCGCCTCCGCCGATGTGTTCGTCTTCCCCAGCCGCACCGACACTTTCGGCCTCGTCATCCTGGAGGCCATGGCTTCGGGCGTGCCTGTCGCCGCCTATCCGGTCACCGGTCCAATCGACATCGTCGATGACGGCATCAGCGGTATCCTCGATGAAGACCTTGCCTCGGCAGCCCGCCGGGCCCTCAGCCTCGACCGCGCCAGCGTTCGCCGCCGCGCACTGGATTTTACATGGCGTCGCACGGCGGAAATGTTCGTTGAAAACATCCGCGTTGCCCGCTCTTCCGCCTCGCCTGCGCGATTGATGCCTGCGCCATCCGCCCGTAGCGCGAAAACCCAAACCTGCGGCGCAGCCGCAACCCGGAGAACTTAAAGATGGACCGAGCCGACGCGGCCGATACGCTACCTTTGACCCGCAGCAGCAGCGGTGCCCTAGTTGGCGCGGCCGTCCATCGCAACAGCCTGTTCTCGCGCGCCGGACTGAACGAGCGAGCTTTCACGTTCGCCTTCACCAGTCTCGTCTACCCCCAGATTTGGGAGGACCCTGTCGTCGACTTGGAGGCCCTCCAGATCGAGCCGGGCCAACGGATGATCACAATCGCTTCCGGCGGCTGCAATGCGCTCTCCTATCTTATCGCGGACCCTGGAGAGATCATCGCCGTTGACCTGAATACGTCGCATGCCGCGCTCAACCGCCTCAAGCACACGGCCGCCCGCTATCTGCCAAATTACGATGCGTTTTTTTCCTTTTTCGGCGCCGCCGATCGCCAGTCGAACATCGACTTGTACACACGCTATATCCGCGATCACCTCGATGCCGACACGCGCGCATTCTGGAACGCCCGCGATCTGACCGGCCGGCGCCGCATCGATCGCTTCGCTCGCGGTTTCTACCGCTACGGCCTGCTCGGGCGCTTTATCGCCGCAGGCCACCGCGCCGCGAAACTCTACGGCCGTGACCCGCGCGTCTTGATGCAGGCCCGCTCGATCGAGGAGCAGCGCGCGATTTACGAACGCGAACTGGCACCGCTTTTCGAAAAGCCGCTCATCCGCGCCATTCTCAACCAGCGCTCTTCACTCTTCGGCCTCGGCATTCCGCCGGCCCAATATGACGCCCTCTCCGGCGGCCGCCCGATGCACGAAGTCGTCGAGGAGCGCTTGCGCCGTCTCGCCTGCGATTTCGACTTGCAGGACAATTATTTCGCCTGGCAGGCGTTCGCCCGGTGTTACGCACCGGACGGAGACGGACCTCTGCCGCCCTATTTGCAGCGCGTGAACTACGAAACAGTCCGCGATCGCGCGCACCGGATTTCGATGCGCAACATCCCCTATACCGAGCAACTACGCGCTCTGCCGTCATCGCATCTCGATCGCTACATTCTGCTCGACGCTCAGGATTGGATGAATGACGCCAATCTGACGGATTTGTGGACCCAGATCACCCGCACCGCTCGTCCCAATGCCCGCGTCATCTTCCGCACGGCCGGCGAGGAAACCATTCTCCCAGGCCGCGTTCCCGAACCGATCCTGGACCGCTGGACCTACGAAGAAGCAGCATCGAAGGCTTGGGTTGCCCGCGATCGCTCGGCGATTTATGGCGGGTTCCATCTCTACGTGTTGAAGGGCGATTGATCATGACGGACACGCGCATCTCCGACGCGGAGCGCATGGATCGGCACTATCGCTACCAGCGCTTCATCTATGACCTGACACGCACGCATTACCTCATCGGCCGCAAGCATCTCATTGCCGATATGAAGCCGCGCGCGGGCCAAACTGTGCTCGAGATCGGATGCGGGACCGCGTGGAATCTCATTCGCACGGCCAAGCTTTACCCCGAGGCCCGCATTTTTGGCGTCGATGTTTCCAACGCCATGCTCGACACCGCGCGGGCTTCGATCAATCGGCACGGCCATGCATCGCGCATTCAGGTCGCACAAGCCGACGCCACGTGTTTCTCCGCCACCGACACCTTCGGCATGGCGACGTTCGACCGCGTGTTTTTCTCCTATGCGCTATCGATGATCCCGGACTGGCACGCCGCACTCTCGGCGGCGGCCGCGCATGTCGCGCCGGGAGGGAGCCTGCATATCGTCGATTTCGGTCAATGCGATCGGCTGCCGCGCTCGTTCAAGGCCGCGCTGTTCAAGTTCCTCGATCATTACACCGTCACGCCCCGTGCCGACATGGAGGTCGCCTGCCGGCAGGTCGCCAACCAACAGGGACTGACGCTCGCGTTCAAGCGTCTGCATCGCGGCTATACCGACTATGCGGTGCTTTCACGCTCGGCTGCGGGACAGTAGCTTTAAGCGTTGCTGTTATTGTAACGGCCGGACGAACACCCTTGCAGGAGCACGCCTTCAACGACGTCAGTTCGTGACATCCTGGTCTTCTCCCGATCCACCCGGTGCATTGTCGCGCCCCAGGGAATAGATGTCGGGTTGTCCACCGCGCCCAATGCGGCGATAGCGATAGGGCTGGCCCCACGGATCCATTATGCCACTCGCCCGCTTGATATAAGGCCCCCTCCAGCGAGGATTTCCGCCAGGCGCCGCGACAAGGGCCTTCAAACCCGCGCCCTCAGCGGGAAAGGCCCCGTTGTCGAGTGCGTAGAGTTCCAGCGCCGTCGACAGCGCACTGATTTGCGCCTTCGCCGTTTCCGTCCGCGCGCTGCCGAGGTAGCGCAGCACTTGCGGCGCCGCGATCGTCGCGATCAGCACGATGATGCCAAGAACCACGAGCAGCTCCAAGAGCGTGAAGCCATCATCCGGCGCATCAGCTTGTGGGCGTCGAATTTTGTGTCGAAAGTGGCGGAAGGCAGTCAAGCCGTGAAAGGACATGCGCGGTCTCGTGTCAGCAGAAGCGAAGTTTTGAGCCTAGTCGCACTCATGCAAGGCAACAAGTCAGCCTTTGCAGCGTGCTCAACGGCCGCCTTCTTGAGCCTCAGAGCGGCGATCCATAGAGCCAAACGAGCCAAGTCCCGGCCGCGAGGAAGGGTCCAAAGGGAATTGCGGTTTGGCCATCAACCCGCCGGCCGGCTGCTGCGGCAACCCCGACAGCGATGAGCGCCAGCAAGGATCCGCACAGAAGCACCGACGGCAGGCCGGCGACGCCCGTCCACGCCCCGGCAACTGCAAACAGCTTGGCATCGCCAAGCCCCAGTCCATGACGCCCACGCCAGCGGATGTAGGCTTCGCGCACCAGCACGAGACTGAGAAATCCCACGCCTGCCGCGATCAAACGCGCAAGGGCCGTGTCCCACTGCAGCACATCCGCCACCAGAATTCCCAGCCCGCACAGCGGCAGCGTAAGACGATCTGGAAGCCGGAACGATCGCACGTCGATCACGGTCAGAACAACGAGGCTGCAAGCCAGCACGAGTCCGGCCGCGAGATCGAGCCCCCGCAGCGTCGGCGGCATGAGAACGGCCGGCGCCGCAGCGACCAAATAAACCGCGGCCAATGCCAAGGTTGCGGAGATCGGCTTTGCCCGCACTGTGAGCATGTCTGTACTGTGGCTCATTCGTGGAAATCGCCCCTGGAACACGGACCGGGCATTGCGCCGCGGCCGGCCCGAATCGCGGTAAAGCTTGTCGCCGAAGCCGAACCGAAGGCACAGGAAATTCTGCCATGCCGGTGAACAACAGACTGCGTGATCGTAGCCGGAACTGGCGCCCGCTATTTGCCGCGATGCTCCTGTGCGCTCCGTTCGCCACGTCAGTTGAAGCCCAAGTGAGCCAAGTCCAGTATCGTCGGGCGCCGCCGTACATCGTGGAATTGCCCCCTCCCGAAGCTCATGGCTGCTATTACCACCGCGGCCGCCGGTATTGCGGCACCTACTGCTACTGGGAAGTGAACGGAAAGCGGTATTGCCAGCGCCGCGAGCGCAACGCGCATTCTCAAGCGCCATTCGTGGAAGAGGCTGATCCGGGGATGGTCCTCAAGTAACCGCGCCCATTAACACTCCGGCGCCACACCGGCTCCAGCCAGCCGTGCTTCGTCGTCCGGCCTGACCTCACCCTGCTGCCAGCTGAGCCGACGCACGGGTCCCCCACGCTGCTCAGGCCGCGCAACGACGACATCGCGAACAAAGCGGGTGCCCCCCGTCATGCCGATCGAGCGAATGCGATAAATAGCGCGACGGGATAACTCGGTGAATTGTGCCGGAAGAGCGCGCCGGTCTCCAAACGGAACTGCACTCACATCATTTCCGCCGCCATTAAGCACCGCGATGAGGTCCGGCGCCGCCGCTGCGGGATCGATCCCACGAGCAAGAACAAACGCCGTCAAATACGGCTTTGATCGCGCGCGTACTTCATCTGGGATGCCCCAGACACGATCGAGTTCGCTCACGGTATCGAAGTTGGCGTTCTTCGGCCCTGACCCAAAATTGGCTGCCCGGTAAACATCCGCCTCGGCACCCTCGGGCCGCGGTACTTTGTCCGCGTCGCGAAAATCCGCGATCGCCGCGACGTACCTGCCCGCGTCGCCCTCATCGACGCCCAATCCCTGAAATAGAGCCAGCAGAAGCTCGCCGTTGTCGGTATTCAACGACACCTTACCGGCTTCATCCTCGATCGTGATCGCAACGATGCCTGCGCCCGCGACGCGACAAACGAGTGCCGTGGCATCAAGCTTAGCATCCAGCCGAACCGAGGCCAGCGCCACACCCCCATCAGCGAGCGCACGCGCTTTGGCCACTTCGACAGCCGCACTTGTCGACCGGAGCGCAGACTGCACGGACCGCCCCATCGTGGCGCCAACGAGGGCCAGCATCAAACAGACCGCAAGCGCAAAAATCAGGATGAACCCGCGCTCTGTTTCTCTTCGTTGCGCTGAGGGAATAGGCGCGGACATGGCGGAACTGAAACCTATGTCAAAAGGATCAGCGCGCCAGCCGGTCGAACTGCTCCCGGTGGTCGGGCTGCGTTTCTCGTTGCGGACGCGTATTGAAATTGAGCCGGTCACGAAACTCGGCCGCGATCGCCCCGGTCTGCCGCTCATCGTTGACGATATGCGGCGTGATGGCAATCATCAGCTCAGTCCGGGCAATTTCATCGTCCTTGTTCTTGAAAAGGTTACCAACCAGCGGAATATCACCGACGAGCGGCACCTGCTGCCGCTGACGGGTCGCGCGATCCTGCATGAGGCCGGCAAGGACGACACTGCCCCCGTTCCCGACGGTCACGGTCGTCTTGATCCGCCGTTGAGCGATGGTGGGTGAATTGATGTCCGACGTCGTCGTCTCCTTCGCATCGCTGACCTCCTGTTCGATATCGAGCAGGATCGTGCCGTTATCCGCGACGCGCGGGATAATCGTGAGCAGCACGCCGGTTTCGCGGAATGAAATGGCGTTGACGATCGGCGCCAGCACGACATCGGACGCCACCGCCTGCTGTGTCGCAATCGGCACTTGATCACCGATCTGCAGCACGGCTTTCTTGTTGTTCAGCACCATCAGCGACGGCGATGAGACGATGTTGACGTCGGTGATGTCCGCCAGCGCGTTGAGAGCGACCTTGGCATTATTGGTGTTCAGGAAATATGCAAATCCCGCGAATTGCGGGGCGATTGGACCGAGCGCCGCTCCGGCGAGAGTATCGGTCAAGCGGAACTCGCTGCCGCCCTTCTCGAAGAACCAGCGCAGCCCGAACTTCAGGTCATCCGTCAGCGTGACCTCGGCGATCGTGGCCTCAATCAGAACCTGCGACGGCATGGTGTCGACTTCCGACAGCACCTGCCGGACCCGACGCCACTCGCCAGGGGTAGCGGACACGACGATGGCATTGTTGCCGTCGTCGGCAACGAACGAGATACCGTTGGACCGATCGTCAAATTGCGCTTGCGCAAGCGGCCCACCCGGCGCACCCGCCAGCTGTTCGCCCGTCACCGGATCGACAGCACTCGACACGGCGGCAGCAAGAGGCTCGTTGGCCACCGGTGCGGACGGCGTCGCCCCAAGCGTGACGACCTCATTGGGCGCATCGAGCGGCGGCGCAACCCCGCCGCCGGCCCTCACAGGCAGCGTCACCGAACCCGTCGGCGTCAACGATTGTTCGCCCGAATTGTCACCTGTCACCGCCGACACAACGCCGGCCGCAGGCGCTGCCTCGCGCCGGTTTTCGCGCCCAGGATAGAGCCGCTGCAGAATGGCCACCAGTTCCTGCACTGGCCGGTACTGCACCTGATACACATAGGCGCGCCGATCCGTCGCTTCAGCGGCTTGATCAATCCGTTTCAGCCAGATCTCGGCCTTCTTCAAGTATTCCGGCCGCGAAGTAATGACGAGAACCGACTTCAACCGCTTGTTCGGGATGAAGCGCACGAGACCCTTCGACGGGCTTTCGATATCGTTGGCGAAGATCGTGTCGAGTTCCTGCGCGATCGCTTCGACATCCCCAGTTTCGGCCGGAAAAATACCAAACGACATGCCACGCATCCAGTCCACGTCAAAAACCCGCACGGTTTCCGCCATCGAGTCGAGTTCTGAACGCGAGCCGGTCAGGATCAAAAGATTGCGTGAGCTGTCCGCCCGCGCCACCGTGCTTTTGGGCGACACCGACCTCAATATCCGTTCCATCTCCGCGGCCGAGACGTATTTCAGCGGCACGACTTCCGTCCCGACACCCGGTCCCCGCAACTGCCCGGCAATGCGCGGCTTCGGCGGCTGCCCGGCAGCCAACGCCTCATCGCGCGACACAACGCGATAGATACCATTCTCAACGATCAACGCCGCGTCGTTCGAGGACAGCACGCCCTCAAAAAGCTCAAGCAGAACGTTACGGCTGACCGGCTTCACCGTCTGTAGCGTCACCGTGCCTCTGACCTTGTCACTCACCATGTAGGGCACGCGCACGAGATCGTTCAGTATGGTCGCGGCGGCCTCTGGAATAGTTGCGCCCACGAGATCGAGACTGACACCGTCGGCCGTTTCAATCCCGACCGAGCGGCTGCCGTTGGACGGCGATTTCGACGGCACCGTGCTTTGCCCGGGCGCGACGGCATTCGTGCCGCCGTTCGATGCCTGATCCGAAGTGTCGCCCGGTCGAACGTAGTTGGCACTGCCGGGATAGACTTGCGGCTGTCCCGCGCCGGGCGTCCCAGGCGGTCCGAGCGGCGTGCCGCCCGGTCGGCCGATTGAACCGGTCGGCTGTCCCCCGCCCACGGGCTGCGGCAGGCTGAGTTGTTCCATCGGCAAGCTGCAACCACCCAGCCATGCAACAAATGCCGCCGCGACGCCGAAGCGCGCGACCCGCCTCCGCCACGTCTGCGTGTCGTTGCAAACCTTGAGAACCCTTTTGGGCATTCGACTGTAACCGGCTGAACGCGGAATAGATTGCCGGTGGAGGGGGCAGCGATTCGGGCGCCCGAGTCGAGGAAGCAGCGTGTCCTGACTGCACGCATCGTCCTGTTTTGCACATCAACGCATAAAGTGACCAGGTCAGCCGGTTTGTTGATCTGTGACAGCGACCATACCCTTAGGTCCCTAGCTTTGATCCGACTTTAGTCCGTGGTGCACCTTCATCGATGGGTTAATTCTCTTGGCTGCGGGAGATGGGAATAGGCCGCATCGCTCCGTCGCCGCAAATAACAAGAACAATAACAAAAGTTTGCAGGATGACAGACGAGCGGACTTCCCTGTGGATCACTGGCAGGAGGGCCCGATGTACATCGACGAGAAGGAATCACGCCGCCGACAGCGTGAGGCGCAAAATGCCCGCGACAACCGCGCCGAAATTGTGAAGGCCCTTTCGCTCGGCGACGTTACCCGCCGAGAACTTTTCCGCTGGGGCCTGTTGACCGGCAGCGGCTTTATCGCAGCAAAAAACGGACTGAGCCCGTTTGTCAAAAGCGCCTACGCGCAAGTACCAACTGGGGTGCCGCGCAGCCCGCTTTTTGGCGCCAAGAAATTTACCCAGCCTCTCCCAAGGCTCGACGTTCAAACGCCCCATGATCTCACGGCTGATGAATTCGGCAACGCTCAATGGCCAGCCAGCTTGAATGAACATGCGGCCCGCCGGCTGTCGTATCATACCGAATACACCCTGACGGATGGCCGCGATGATCGCTTCGTCAACCCGCTGACGGAGAAGGGGCCGATTGAAGGCCGGCCGCCGGGCGAATACTTCGCCCATCAACGCTGGTCTGAGTATTTTCCCAAGAAAGGCTACATCCTCACGAAAAGCCCGTGTGCGGCCGGTACGCGCTTTCATCCCCTTTTTGAGGCCCAGAAAGAGAGCAGCGTGTGGTGCTATGGCTCTGGCCGCTCCGACAGGGGCAAAGCAGTCCCGCCGCTATTGAAAGTTCGCTATGGCGAACCTGTCACCATGCGAATCTACAACAATCTGCCGCGCAACAAGAGTGACAATGGCGGCTTCGGCATCAACCAGATGTCGACGCATTTTCACAATTCTCACAATGGCGCCGAAAGTGATGGCGCCTGCAACGCGTACCACTACCCCGGCACGTTCTACGACTATCGCTGGGGCTTGACGCTGGCCCGCTCCGACCGGCCCGAAAACAAGCTTGAGAACGATCGCGAGGGCGCGCTCAGAAGAGCGTCCGGTCCCGACGGCAACGGCAGAACGATTCCCGTTGCCGGCGACTTCCGCGAACTCCAGGGTTCGCTCTGGTTCCACGACCACCGCTTCTTCTATACCGCCGAGAACGTCTACAAGGGCGACTTTGGCGCCATCAATGTCTACAGCGGCCCAGATCGCGGCAACGAACGTCTCCAGGACGGTGTCAATCATGGC
The DNA here is from genome assembly GCA_022844105.1 of Hyphomicrobium sp. Classification (GTDB taxonomy): domain Bacteria; phylum Pseudomonadota; class Alphaproteobacteria; order Rhizobiales; family Hyphomicrobiaceae; genus JAGVSR01. Next base: position 31,494 of record JALHMJ010000007.1, read on the forward strand.
CTGCCGAGCGGCTGGGTCCACGACTATGGCAATCTGGACTTTGACGTGAACCTGATCGTCCACGACACGGCGATGCGAAAGGACGGTCAGCTCTTCTTTGATATCTTCACCACCGACGGCTTCCTCGGCGATGTCATGTGCGTGAATATGGCGTATGCGCCGAGCATGAAGGTGCTGCCGCGAAAGTACCGGTTTCGGCTGCTCAATGCCTGCATGTCGCGCTTTCTGCAGCTTGTCCTCGTCGATCCGAACCGCAACACCGTTCCGTTCAAGTTCATCGCCAACGACGGCAACTTTGTCGTCAACCCGATTGACTTGAAAATGCTCGACGAACAAGGCACCGGGGAGCGTTACGACATCGTCGTTGATTTCTCGGCATTCAGGCCGGGACAAAAAATTCAACTCGTAAATCTGCTGAAGCACAAGACAGGGCGCAAACCCGAAAGTCGGCTGACGATCGGCGAAGCCCTGAAGGGCGATAGCGAAGACCCGGCAGCAGGTCCGATTATGGAGTTCGTGGTCAGTGAGTGGGTCGACAGCGTCGACGCGCCCGGAACTCGGATTTATCGCGGCGAAGCCGACAGGAGTCGCGTCCCGGCGGTATTGACGCAGCAAATTCCCATCGTCACTCCCGATCGCATCCGCACGATCGAGTTCAAGCACGATCCTCTCAATCGCGCCAAAGACTGCATCCCGAGCTGCGAAGACAAGGACTTCCTTCCCTGGGTCATCCGCGTCGACGGGGAATCAACGCATTCTCTGAACGCCAACCGCATCTCCCTTCTCATCCCAAGACCTGGCGAAACGGAACATTGGGTCGTGTCCACCGGCGGTGGCTGGGATCATCCGATCCACCTTCACTTTGAAGAAGGCATCACGATCAACCGCGGCGGCGATGGTATTCCCGCCACCGAAAAGCTCGTGCGCAAGGACGTATGGCGTCTGCGCCCTGGCGGAACCGTGCGGTTCCAAGTGACGTTCGGCGAATTCGGCGGCTCTTACGTCAATCACTGTCACAACACGGTGCACGAGGATTTTGCGATGCTCATGCGCTACCAGGTTTTGACCGGCGATGACCGGCCACAGCTGAACATTATACCGACGCCTATCCCCTCCGAAGATGGTGTCGAGTACATGACGCCTGAAGTTCTTCCTGAAGCGTACGCAAAAAAACGCAGCACCTGAGAGGAGCGCTCGGTGCTGAAAGAGGGCATGGTCTTTGTGCTGGCCGCTTGCGTCGGAATCGGTGCCGGCGTCATCGCCATGGGCAAAGCATCTCCTCCTTCGACCCTTCCGGCAAAGTCCTTTTCATCAACTGACAACCCAGACAACCCATCATCGCCCTCACCGTGGAACGAGACCTTCTTTCCCAATGATCCCGTCGTCACGCACGACGGCCGCACGCTTCGCTTTTACGACGACCTTATTAGAAACAAGCTCGTCGTCGTCAATTTCATCTACACGAGCTGTTCCAATATCTGTCCACTCGTCACCGCCCGCCTATCGAAAGTAAAGGACATCCTCGGGGATCGGTTTGGCCGCGATATTTTCTTCGTCTCGATCAGCATCGATCCCGTCACCGACGGACCGGAAGTCTTGAAAACGTATGCCGACACGTACAACACCGGCCCAGGCTGGACATTTGTCACCGGCGAACCGGAGCACATCGACAATATCCGTCTGAAACTCGGCCAGCGTAGCAACGTCAAGGCCGAGCACCGCAACGACATCATGATTGGTAACGATCGCACCGGGACGTGGGGACGTGACAGCGCGTTTTCGGACTTGGAAGTTCTTGCCAAAACAATCCAGAGTTTCGATCCCGATTGGCGCCAGCCCCCGCGGGTGAAGGAGGAAACCCTGGCATTGGTTACCGATCCAGGCGCATCCTACCAACTGCACAACAAGCCTGGCACCATCCTGTTCGCCAAGGCGTGCGCCGGCTGTCACAGTATCGGCTACGGTAATGTTGTCGGACCCGATCTCGCGGGCATCCTCGACCGGCGCGATCACGACTGGTTGCGCCGTTTCCTGCGCGAACCCGATGTCATGCGCGGCGAGAAAGACCCGCTCGCGGTAACGCTCGACCAGAAGTATCCCGGCGCGCGCATGCCCAATCTCGGTTTGTCCGACAACGACATTGACGACCTGTTCGCCTACTTCGCGTCACACACGACTGGCGAGTTGGCTGCGTCAGGGGTACCGGCCGCGCCGGCAACGGTCACCCCCGTCCCGCGATGACTGGTCTGAGTTTCTTTAGTTCCCGTCGGCAGCAGCGCGTGCCGGGCGGATCTTGAGCTCATAGCTGCGCCCGCTCCGCTCCACGACAACACGGCCGGGATTAATCTCCCGCAAAACAAATCCACCGGTCTCATCGCCGATACCGACCCATGTCGAGGGTCCAGCCTCTTGGCTGCGAATGAGGGCCCGGCCCGCCGCTCCGGTTGGCTGCATCAGGCCGATCAGCGTCAAGCCACGCACATCCGGCGCCGGAAGTTCGACTTCGCTGCCGGTGCGTGGTCGCCGATTGGCTGCAAATAACGGTCGCTCGCGCGTCACGTGCAGCGCCTCGAGTGGCGGAATCATAGCGTCCGGTTGCACCACCGGCGGCGTTTCACCGATCACCCCCGACGGCGTCAGAGGTGACACGTCAATCACGTCGAGAGCAGACTTCGCAGTCACGAAGGCAAGTCCGACGACAACCATAAGCAGCGCCGGCCGGAAGAATGCATCAATCATGGCTGAACCGCCTCTGCGGGGGCGACGCCGACAATGCTAAGCCGCAAGTCGAGCGTTCCGCTATCGACGGTGCGCGCGGACGGGGCAAGGTCGATGGCCTCGATCGTCAGCGAAGGACGCCCGTCCTCGAGTCCGTATAAGAAGCGCTGCACGTCGTCCATCGTACCGGCGGCCACCGCGCGAAGCCCGATGAATCGTAACAAACCCTCACGACGTTCGGCACTAGGCTGCAAGCTCGTCAGACCGACGCCCGAAGCCGTCGCGACCGCCTCCACCCGCGCCTGTAGGGCCGCAATCTTTTCAGCATCCGTCGAACCGGCGAGAAAACCTGACTCCTTGGCACCAACGTCGGTTACGCCTGACCGCGCCGATAGCGCTCTTGCTTCGGCAAGCAGGCGGCCAAGCAGCACCCGCTCCTGTTCAATTTGATCGAGCGCACCAGAGCGACGCGCCGTCAGCGGTTCAACGATGACGGCAAAGCCAAATAGCAATAGCCCGACGAGCAGTCCTAACGCTGCCGCCGTGCTGGCCAATCGTTCCACTGCCGATGACAGGGTCATGGCGTAGCTCCGTCTACCGCAGTAGGCGCGATTTGCGGACCGCTATCCTCCTCTCGACCGCCGAGCCGCAGGCGGAGGCTGAACCGCTCTTTCTGTCGCTGTTCGTCGGTTGTGATCGGTGCTGTGATTGAAGCACTTTCGACGAACTGAGACTGCTCAAGCTCGGGCGCCAGTGTGCGGACCGGCCTTCCAAATCCGCCCAGTTCGATCGATCCGTCAGCAAACCGAAACTCGTCGACGTATGCGCTATCCGGAATCCGCCGTGTCAGATCCTCAATGAGCACGACCGCGGGTGGCCGATCATTTCTGAATGTCGCATACGCTGCCGCGACCGCCATCTCCCCGCTCGACTCGCGGCTGCGGGCTTGCGCAATGCGCGTCCTGACCGCTTCTGACTGTTCTTTCAAAGTGGCGAGGGCCTGCTCATGGCGCAGGGTCGAAATGACCAGAGCGGCCAGCCCCAGTGTTACGCTGATCGCAGCCAGCGATCCAGCCGACGGCAACCACCGCGATGCGTGGCCCGCCGCTGCCGGCTCCGTCTCGCTCATGAGAGCGGCCGTCAACGGCGCGAGCGGGTCCTCGCGATAGAACTCCAGACCTGCGTACTGCGCGCCCAATGCCTCGATTTTTGACCTCAAGGCGGCAACTTTGCTGCGTTTGACGACGATTTGTTCCGCCGTCACGGCCGAACCGTCCCGCCGCGCCGGCGTGACGAGAAGAGCCGTCTGCACGTCGCCCGATCGAAACGGTGTTGCGCGTTCCAGATCGAGCTCGGCAATGCGCGCGATGTCCTTCGCCGCCGCTTTGGGAACTGTGATCGACCTGACGAGGCAATCGCTGAGGGCCAATCGCAACCTGACCCTGACAGGCCCGCGCGCCCGCCGCAGGCTGATCTGATCCAGGATCGCCGCTTCGATGCCGCTGCCGTCTCCGGTCGCCGGAACCGCCAGAGCCGGGATCATTCCAAAGAAGCGACCGCTATGAACAAGAACGGTGACGTCGGCGGTGCGGCCGGACCCGCCTGCCGAGAGCCTGGCCGGCAGAAAGCTGGCCAATTCGCCCGTCCACCAAGTAAAACCGCGGGCCAAGGCATCCCCTAGATCGGCCATCAACGAACGCATCACGAACCTGCCTGGGATCACTTCGTGCCAACGCCTGACCGCATCCCGTTACGCCCCGCTAGCAGTCTCCGGTTGCGGGCTGGCACCTATGAAATCTTCACGTTTAACGTAATCGAACGGCCTTGCGAACGCACGCAAGAAAGCGCGCTATGGTAAGGTCGCAGCGTCGTACTGGCGAGGCACAGGATCAAAGCTCCATGCCGCCCGAAAGTAACCATTCCTTCCGCCCACTGCCCGATCCCCGCAGTGAGGAATTTACATCCGCGCTGCGCCAGCGCCTCGTCGCGGGTGGTCAACTGGAAGAACTGGCCGCGCGCCGAGCCGAGCGCGCCTGCCAGCAGTCCAGCGAGCGTTTCGACGTTGTACTGGCCCGGCTCGGCCTCGTCGCCGACGGCGCCCTGTGCACAGCCTTGTCCGATCTTCTCCAGTTGCCGCTGGTGCCGGCCGAGAGCTGGCCCACTCGCTCCTATTTCGAAGACGTCGTTCCGGAGGCTTTCCTTACCGCCAACCGCATGGTGATCCTCAATGACGAAGGCGAAACAGTTCGCACTGCCGTCGCAGATCCATTCAACACCACCGCCTTGACTGCGCTGGCTTTCCAAATCGAACGGCCGGTCCGAGTTTTCCTCGCTCCACCTGCTGCCATCGAACGCTGCCTTGAAAACTTGCATGGGCGCGCCACTTCGGCCGTCGCGACGGATCAAGCCGCGCCGCCTGACAGCGCCGACGACGCCGGCGCCGACGATGTTCGCCGCCTGGAGGATCTGGCCAGCGAAGCCCCCGTCATTCGCCTCGTGCACGACCTCATTCAACGCGCCGTTGAGAGCCGCGCATCGGACATCCATGTCGAGCCCCGCGACGACAGCGTTTGCATCCGCTACCGTATCGACGGCGCATTGCAAACAGCCGAAACGCTTCCGGTTTCTGTCCGAGCCGCCCTGTCGTCTCGCATCAAGATCATGGCCCGCCTCAACATCGCCGAACGCCGCCTGCCCCAGGATGGACGCATCCGGTTCACCGCGCGCGGCCGCGAAATCGATTTGCGGGTCTCGACCATGCCGACCATATCGGGCGAAAGCATCGTCCTGCGCATCCTGGACCGCGAAAGCATCCCGCTGGAATTCTCAGAGCTCGGAATCACCGGGCCCGAACGCACCGGCTTCGAACAGCTCCTCGCAGAGCCGAACGGCATTATTCTCGTCACCGGCCCCACAGGCAGCGGCAAATCGACGACACTTTACACCGCCCTAAAAACGCTCAATCACACCGACCGCAAGCTCTTTACCGTCGAGGACCCGATTGAATATCGGCTGACGGGCGTCAATCAGATTGCGGTCAACCCGAAGATCGGATTGTCATTTGCTTCTGCGTTGCGTTCCATCCTGCGTCAGGACCCGGACATCATCATGGTCGGCGAAATTCGCGACCTTGAGACCGCCGAAATCGCGATCCGCGCTTCACTGACCGGCCACCTCGTCCTATCGACCGTCCACACCAACAGCGCCGCGGCAACGATTGCACGCCTGCTCGATATGGGCGTCGAGGATTTTCTGTTGGGATCGAGCTTGAAGGGCGTGCTGGCCCAACGCCTCGTGCGCACGCTGTGCAACGCCTGCGCGACGAAGGCCGAGGTATCGGACATTGAAGCCACGCGCCTTCGCCGCCTCGCCGGCCATTCGCGCGAACCCGGTCCGATTGACGTGCGTGAACCCTGTGGCTGCACGGCCTGCCGTGGCACCGGTTATCGCGGGCGCACAGCCATCTACGAGTTGTTGACCATCACTCCGGCCTTGCGCGACACGATCGCCGCCGGCGCTCAGGAAAGTGCAATCGAGGCCGCAGCCGTTACCAGCGGAATGACAACGTTGATGCAAAATGGCATGGCGAAGGTCTTGAACGGCGAAACGACGACACACGAAGTGTTGCGCGTAACGAGGGCCGCGGATGCCACGCTATCGCTATAAATCCTACGACGGTACAGGCGCCGTGACGACAGGCGAATTGCAGGTCGAGAACCGGCAGGCGGCACTGCAGGCGCTCGCCCGCAAGCTGGAAGTTCCCATTTCCCTCGAAGAAGCCTCCACCGCACCTGAGCTCCCCTGGTGGCAGCGCGAAATCGGTTTTTCCCGCGCTCTGGGAACACGCGCTTTATCGGATTTTCTGCGCGAACTATCGGGTCTCGTCGGCGCCAACCTACCGGTGGACGAAGCGCTGCGGATCATCGCCATGCAGCCCGCAATCAAACCGGCTTTACGCGCGACTGTTCTTTCAATACTCGAGCGCGTCACGTCGGGCTCATCGTTATCGGCCGCCATGGCTGCAAGTGAAGGGACGTTTCCGCCGTTTATCGTCCGCTTAATCGGCGCCGGCGAGGTCTCCGGCAGTCTGGAGCAAGTGCTGGCGGATCTTTCGCAATATCTTGAACAAGCCAGCGAACGGGCATCCAAGATGAGCGCGCAGCTGCTCTATCCTGCCGTCCTCGTTCTGGCCGCCGTCATCGCCGTCGGCGTCATCACCACGGTCCTGGTGCCAGCCGTGAAGCCTCTATTCGACGATGCCGGTACGCCGCCGCCAGCCATCATCGCCGCTCTGGGATGGGTTGCCGAAACGCTCTCGCAATATGGCGCTCCCCTTGCGATCTCAGGCGGTCTGCTGGCCCTCGGATTGATACTGGCCTGGCAAAGACCCGCGGGCCGGCTGGCCGTCGACCGAACCATTCTCGATCTGCCGTTCGCCGGCCCTTTGGTCCTGCACACCCAAACCGCCCGCCTTTCGCGCACGTTGTCGGCTCTGATCCGAAACGGCGTGCCACTCACTGAAGCGTTGCGTATTTCTTCCGGCGTGCTGAGCAACCGCGCACTCTCCGGTCTGGTCGACGATGTCTTACGCGGCGTCGAGGAAGGCCGCTCACTGTCGGCTGAGTTGCAGCGCGCTGCCGCCTTCCCGGAACTCTTAGCCCGACTGGCGCGCGTCGGCGAGGAAACCGGACAGCTTGAAATCATGTTGCTCAAAGTGGCGCAGGCCTACGAGCGAACCGTTGAAAATCGCCTGCAACGTTTCATGACCTTGTTGACGCCTGTCCTCACCGTCCTGATCGGCGGTTTTGTCGGGTTCCTCGTCATCTCCGTCATGAACGCGATTTTGTCGGCCAACGCGCTGGTGCTGCAATGAAACAGAACCAACCGCAGCCCGATCTGGGCTACACGCTTATCGAACTCGTCGCTGTCTTCTGTATATTTGCTCTCACGTTGTGGATCGCCATGCCAGCCCTGACGGGATCGGCAAAATCGCGAACGCTCGAAGACGCCACATCGGCGATGGTGTCCGTCCTCGACCAGACCCGTATCCGCGCGATGAAAACAGGAAAACCCGCCAGCTTTTCCGTCGATCCGGAGGCGCGCAGCTATCGCACCGACGAAGGGACGGCCGTCGCCTTGCCGCGCGGGGTCGCGCTCGAAGCCCATAACGGAACGCGTCTTGTCGTGTTTCATCCCGACGGGACAGCGAACGACGCTCAGTTTCTGTTGCGCACGAGCCGGTCCGGCGCGCGTGTCGGGATAGACTGGCTGACTGGACGCGCCACCGTCGCTTTCGACCGGTGAGCGCCATGGCGGCTCCGCGCGACGCTGGTTTCACATTGATCGAGGCCTTGACGGCCCTTGCGCTTTTGGCCATGGCAGCTGGCGTATTCTATCGCGGCATTGAACTCGGCGCCCGCGGCGCGCGCGTGGCCGAACGCGAATCCGCTGCCCTCGCCTTGGCTCAAAACCGCCTTGCCGAGGCCGCCGCACTCGGCCCCGGAAGCACAGACGCCGAATCCGGTGAAACGGAAACCGGCTTGGCCTGGACGACATCCTTTACCGAACACGAAACACCAGGATCGGCCATCACCGGCGAGCCGCTCCGCCTCATGCGCATCGACGTTCGAGTAGCCTGGCGCGACATCCCCGGCCGGCCGACACGCGACGTCACCCTTTCGACGTTCATTCCGAATAGGCGATCCGATGCGCTTCAATGATCAGGATCGCAACGGCGGCTTTACGCTGATCGAAGCGCTGGTCGTGCTCACCATCAGCGCGCTGGCGATGGCGCTCGTTCCAGCAGCCATGAGTCTCGGCCAGCGCGCGCTGTTGGCAACGGCCGCGCTTGAAAAGACCACCGCCGACAGACGCGCCATGACCGTCGTTGCCGATCGCATTTCTGCCGCACAGTCGATCTTCGCCGCCGGTGCGGATGGCCTTGCCGCGCTCGCGTTCGAGGGCCGGCCGGATCGCATCGGCTTCGTTTCGGAGTTCGCAGCCGGACCATTCGGTGGCGGGTTGAACTGGATCGTACTGCATGTCGACGCGGAGCAATCCTCCCTCGTCCTCGATGTCACGCCCTATCCGGTTCGCAATGGACCAGCGATACCCACATCCCGCTCTCTCCTGCTGCCCGCGACCGATTTGGCGGTACGCTATTACGGTATTGACCCGCGGACCGGCACGGCGGCTTGGCAACCCGAGTGGAACCGCAACGCCACTGGCCTGCCCAAGCTGATAGAAATCAGCGTCACTCGCAAAGGGTCAGCACAAGCACCACAGCCCGCCACCATCGCGCTGCACCTCGCACCCTGAACCCGCATCAACTGACTGGCTTGGCGGGCTTGATAACGTCAACTTTATCGCCGGCCTTCAGCAGAGCATTCGGCGACAAGATCACGCGGTCGGACAGCTGAAGCCCGGAGCAGATCTCGGCTTCGCTGCCCAGATCCCGTCCAATCCGCACTGCGCGGAACTCAATCGTGTCATCCGCTCGTGCAACCGCCGCGAACTGCTGACCTTGGCGCACCACGAGCGCATTTCCCGGCACGAGAACGCATCGCGCATTGCGTTCGATGTCGAGCAAGACCTGCCCCGTCAGACCGGCCGGCAACAAGAGGTTCGCATTGTCCATGACAAGTTCAGCCCGCATCGTGCCAGAGGTCTGATTGATGGCCTGCGAAATGCGCATGACCTTGGCGTCGAAAGTGGTGTCCGGCAGCTCCGCAAATGTCATCTTGGCCGGCGTTCCGGGTTGCACCTTTAGCGCAAAGGATTGCGGCACGTCGATCTCGACCCTGAGCTGTTCCAGACGAGCGATGTTATAGAAATAGCTTCCAGCCGTGCCCAAATCGCCATTGACCCGATCCCCCCGCTCGACCTGCCGCTCGATGATCACACCGTCGAACGGTGCCCGTATCGTTTGGAACCCCTGCACGTCTTCCAGACGCCTCACGTCCGCCTGCGCCGCCGCCAAATCGGCTTTGGCAATCGCCACGTTCGCCTGGCGGTCGTCGCGGGCTTGCTCGGGAAGAAACCTCTTCGGCACCAGCTCCTCGGCCCGATCGAGTGTCAGCTCCGCGAGCGTCAGCCGCGCCCTGACCTGTTCGACAGCGGCGCGCGCTCGATCGAGTTGCTGGCGAATTTCCGGCGCATCGATGACGACGAGAACATCGCCCTCCCGGACGCGGTCACCGATTTCTCCGTGCCTCTCGATAACGACCCCGGTGGCGCGTCCCGAGAGCCGCGCCTGCTCAAGGGGCACGGTGCGTCCCGGCAATGTGAGACCAAACCGGTCTGCCGCCGCCTTCGGCGCCACGATGCGCACCGACCGCAGCGGCGACGAAGGCTCCGGCGATGAATTTGCCGTCGCCTTCGAACCCGGCATCAAAGCGGCGGTGAATGTTGTCGCCTTGGCAACCAAATCAAAATGCCGATCGGCGGCGACCGCCCCGCCGGCGACGGCGAGTGTCAGGATCGATTTAAACAATAAATGCGTCATGTCGCATCAAACCCTGTGAATTTCAAACTCGTGCCGCGGCGGGAGCCGGGACGGAAAGTGTGTCAAAGACCGGGGCTGCCGGTCGCCGCCTCACGAGTAAAGCAAACAGAATGGGGACGAACGTGAGCGTCGCGATCGTGCCGAACACGAGCCCGCCCACCACTGCGCGCCCCAGCGGAGCGTTCTGCTCACCGCCTTCGCCAAGCCCAAGCGCCAGCGGGATGATACCGACGATCATGGCGATCGCCGTCATCACGACCGGCCGCAAGCGCGTTTCAGCCGCAGCAATCGCCGCCGTCACCGGCGGATCGCCGGCTAGGAACCGGTCGCGCGCAAAGCTCGTCACAAGAACACTGTTGGCCGATGACACCCCGATGACCATGATGAGACCGGTCAACGCCGGAACCGATAACGGCGTGCCTGTCGCCCACAATGCGAACAGCGCACCCGATATCGCCACCGGTTGCGTACCCATGGCAATGAGTGGCATCAGCCAGGACTGGAAATTTACGACCATGATCAAGTAGACGAGGACGGCCGCCAGTGCGATGCCACCGAACATTTCGCCGTAGGCCTGCGTCATCGACTGCGCCTGACCGGCGACCTCGATCCGGTTGCCGGGTTTGAGCCTTGGCTTGACCTCAGCGATCGCCCGCTGGACATCCTTGTACACACCTCCAAGATCGCGACCCGAGGCATTGGCGAGGATGGTCGTTGTGGGCTGCAGCATGTACCGATCGATGTTGGCCGGCACCTGCCGCATCTGCAGCGATGCGATTGAGCGCAGTGGCAACGTCGGACCGCCGGCCGCTGGTTGCACCGGCGTGTTCAAAAGTTGATCAGTCGATGAGAGACGTGCCGGCGGCGCCACCACTTGCACACTGTAGGATGCCGCGTTGACCGGATCTGCCCAGAAGTTCGGCGACACCGTCCCGGACGCACCCAGCGCGGAAAGCAACGCCCCAGCCGCATCCTGCGGTGTTACGCCAAGCTGTAGCGCCCGCACCCTGTCGATCTCAAGATTGTAAGCCGGCAGAGCGCGGACCTGTCGCGTCACCACATCAACCGCACCAGGGATCTTCTTGACGGCCTCGCCAAGATCGCGGGCAATTTCAGCATTGCCGCCGGCATCGCGGCCAATGAGTCGGATTTCGAAATCGGTTTGCGCACTGCCGGCAAGCGTCTGCGCCGTTGCATCCGCGGGAATGAAGTAGAACGCGAGCTTTGGAAACTGTGTCCGCAGCAGGTTTCGGATGGCAGCCGAATGTGCGCTCGTACGGCCCAGGCCAGCCTTCAGCTGGATCAACAATTCGCCGTCGAATGAACCGATGGTGCCGCTCTGCACCCAGGCAAGGTTGATAGGTTCCGGCGCGCCAATGTTTTCTGTAACAAAAGCGATTTCGTCTTCTGGGATTACGGTGCGAATGGCGCGCTGAACATCGGCGAATACCGCCGCCGTTTCTTCAAGCCGCGACCCCGGTTCCGCGCGCAGGTAGACCCGGATCATGCCTGCATCCGACTGCGGAAAAAATTCCCGCCCCACATTGAGCGCTGCAAAAGCGCCCAGTGACAACGCCGCCGCCAGCCCGGCGACGGGCAAGAACTTGAAACGGATAAACGTACGCAGAATGCCGACCAGGAGTCGCTCAACAGCGCCAAGACCACGGCCGACAACCGATGAAATCCACGGAATCAGACCGCGCTCTGGATGGACCGCATCGTGCTCGCTCAGCATCAGCGACGCCAGCGATGGCACCAGCGTGCGTGACAGGATATAGGACGCCAGCATCGCAAAAACGACGGCAAGCCCCAGCGGCACAAAGATGAACGCCGCCGTTCCCGTCAGGAGAAACAACGGCGAAAACACGATGCAGATCGCCAGCGTCGAAACGAACTCGGGAAACGCAACTTCCTGCGCGCTTTTCAAGATGGCATCGTTCAGCCGCATCCCGCTTTCGAGATTACGATTGATGTTTTCAATCTCGACCAGGGCATTGTCGACGAGAATGCCGATGGCCAGCATCAGCCCGCCAAGCGTCATCAGGTTGAAAGTCTGTCCCGTCACCGCCAATCCCGCAACGGACGCTAGAAGCGCCAACGGGATCGACGTCAAAACGATCAGCGATGAACGCCAACTGCCTAGGAAAATCAGAACGACGAGTGCCACCAGCAGCCCGACGACGATCCCTTCCTTCAAAACGTTATCGACCGCGTTCTCGACAAAAACCGATTGATCGAAGACCGGTTGGATCGTGATGCCCGGCGGCGCGGATGCGCGCAATTCCGGCAGCTTGTCCTTGACCTGCCGAACGATATCCACGGTCGATGCGTCGCCGAGCTTCAGAATTGCAACGATGACGGCGTTTTGTCCGTCAAGTCGAGCGATATTGGTCTGGATGGCAGCGCCGTCGCGAATCGACGCCACATCGCCAACGCTCACGACGCGGCCTTCAACTGAGCGCAGCGGCAGATCGGCAAATTGCGATACGAGTTCCGGACTGGCGTTCGTCGTCACGACAATCTCGCGGCTATCAACGCGCAGAACGCCCGTCGGCAGCGTCAGGTTCTGCGTGTTGATTGCCCGCGCAACTTCGTTCGGCGAAATACTGTAGACTTGCAGCGCCTCCGGTTTGAGATCGATCATCACTTGCCGCGACGCGCCGCCGTAGGGCAGCGTCAGCCGGAGCCCGGGGATCGACTGGATTTGCGACCGCAACTGCAGCCGCGCGTAATCGAACAGCGCACTCGAACTGAGCGTATCGGACGCCAGAACGAGTTGCAGCACCGGCACGCTCGACGGCACGAACGGCACGATGAGCGGCGGCGACGTCCCTTGCGGCATGCGGCGCAAGATGGTCTGGCTGACGGCCGTGATCTGCGCGAACGCGGCCGTAACATCCGTGCCCGGTTGGAAAGTGACCCGGATGATTGCAACTCCGGTCAGGGTCTCTGAGCGGACGTCACGAATATTGTCGACGTTGTTGAGGATGGCAATTTCGCCGAACGTGGAGATCTTCGAGGCCATTTCCGGAGCGTTGAGACCGGGGTAAGTCCAGATCAGGTTGATTGCGGGTATTTTTACCGCCGGCAGGATGTCCGTCGACATGCGCTGCGCCGATAGCGTCCCGGTCAGCAGCAGCAGGATGGCGAGCACCCCGATGCTATGCTTGTGCGCCAGTGCGTAGCGTACGATCCACACGGTGTTTATCCTTCTCCGTCACGCTGGGCTCGCCTCACCACGGTAGACCCGAACCCAACACATGGACCGTAGGCCTGTCCCCAGCAACGGGACGATTCAGCACCAGGGAACCCTGCGTACGGCTCACCTCACGGAACAGGCGTCCTGCACTCTCTACTGCAATTGAGGCAGCCTCGATCAGTATGGTGCCGGCGGGCAGCGCAGCTATGCGTCCCCGTCATGCCAAGCTCGTATTCTAACCACACGCCTCCGGGAATCCCACGAATTCAGCTTGTGTCCCGCCCCGGCGATCCCCGTCATCAATTGACCTGCCGCCGCGGCGCACCTAATTTGCCGCCACTTTCGGGCTTGCCCGACAGCCTCGGTTCCATCCTCGACAGATCGATCAACGGAGACCCGGCAAACGCCGGATGCCACCCCTCATGTCCTTGCACGCCACGCCCGCCCAACTCGAAGTCGTCAACGAAGCCCGCGCTTGGCCGTTCGATGAGGCACGCCGCATCGTTGATCGTCTGAAAGCTCTGGACGGCGGCATGGAGAAAACGGTCCTGTTCGAAACCGGATACGGCCCCTCCGGCCTACCGCACATCGGCACGTTCGGTGAGGTGGCGCGCACCAGCATGGTCCGCCGCGCCTTTGAGGCGCTGACAAACGGCAAGGTCAAAACCCGCCTGCTGTGCTTTTCAGACGACCTCGACGGAATGCGCAAGGTTCCAGACAACGTGCCCAATCAAGACATGCTGCGCGCCAACTTGCACAAGCCGCTGACCCGCGTACCCGATCCGTTTGGCTCGTTCGAAAGTTTCGGCCACCACAATAACGCGATGCTGCGACGGTTTCTCGACACTTTCGGCTTCGATTACGAATTCGCCAGCGCGACCGATTACTACACATCGGGCAAATTCGACCCGATCCTGCTGCGCGCCGCCGAGCGCTATCAAGACATCATGGATATCATGCTGCCCACGCTCGGCGAGGAACGGCAGGCAACCTATAGCTGCTTCCTGCCGATCTCACCATCATCCGGCCGGGTGCTTTATGTGCCGATGAAAGACGTCAACGCCAAGGCAGGCAGCATCACTTTTACCGACGAAGACGGAACGGATACCACCTTGCCCGTCACCGGCGGCAACGTGAAGCTGCAATGGAAGCCCGATTTCGGCGCTCGCTGGGCAGCACTCGGTGTCGACTTTGAAATGTACGGCAAGGATCACATGTCCAACACCGTGGTCTACGACGGCATTTGCGAAGTTCTGGGGGGCAAACCGCCTGAGCACTTTGTCTACGAACTCTTTCTCGATGAAAAGGGCGAGAAAATCTCCAAGTCGAAGGGCAACGGCCTCACCATTGACGAGTGGCTGACCTACGCCACGCCCGAAAGCCTGGCCTTGTTCATGTTTCAGAAGCCGAAAACAGCCAAGCGGCTTCATTTCGACGTCATCCCACGCGCCGTCGATGACTACCTGCAATTTCTCGGCACCTTCCCCACCCAGGATGCCAAAGCCCAACTCGAAAACCCTGTCTGGCATATCCACGCCGGCACGCCGCCGGCCCAGTCGAGCCCGATCTCGTTCGCGCTCCTGCGCAATCTGGCGGCCGCCTCCAACGCCGAAAGCAAGGATGTTTTATGGGGCTACATTCGCCGGCACATGGCGGACGCAACGCCGGAGAAGTATCCGCTGCTCGACACGCTCGCGGGCTATGCCGTGCGCTATTACCGCGACTTTGAACTGGCCAAGAAATCCTATCGCGCACCCGATGAGGTTGAGCGGGCTGCTTTGCAGGCCCTCTCCGACGCCCTTGCAACGGCGCCTGCGGACGCGACTGCCGAGACGCTGCAAGGCATCGTCTACGACATTGGCCGCTCCGTGCCGCGCTATCAGGACCTCAAGGCCAAGAACGCGACAGTCGAACGCCCAGGCGTGTCAAATGCCTGGTTTGCAGCGATCTACGAAATTCTGCTGGGTGAAAGCAAAGGTCCCCGCTTCGGATCATTCATCGCGCTCTACGGCATCGACGAAACCCGCGCGCTCATCGGCAATGCGCTGGCGGGCAAAACCGGGCGAAGCGGCTAGGCCAAACCCTATTCGCCCTTCGCCAGCGGAGCCATATCAAGGCTCTTGAAGAACACGTTGATAAGACGGTCTGTGCGCTCGGCAATGGTCTGCGCCGTCCAAGATGCTTCTCGCGCCGCATCTTGCGCAAGTACGAATGTCGAGCGCAGCAAGATCGCCCGCTTGTCGTCCCAGGACAGGGTGCCGGCTTGCTGATTTTCGGACCCCGACAAGAGAACGACATTACCGAGCTTTTGATGGTGCGCCTTGCATCCGTCGGGATTGCGAAACGCAATCAACCACGCTTTGCACCCCTGCGGGTTGCGCGGCAGGATGTGTTCGATCGTGACTTCATCACGCAGAATGGGGCCGGGATCTGACCCCAGCGTCCCGCTCAACCGTCGCAGGAAACAGCCAGCGTAATATTTCGATGCGAAGTTGCCGCTACGTAAGTTGGAGATCGCTTCGCTGCGCACCCGCTGATCGATGTTGAGCTTCGTCATCTCGCCGGGTGCGAGCCCTGCTTCGATCTCATCCAGCAGTCTGTGCAGCCGCGTCTCCTGAACGCCGGGATCGACACCGCCGACCTTCGACATCCAGACCAGCCGGTCGAGCTTATGCACGAAGTTCGAGGTCTCAAGCGCATCTTTGCCGTGCTTTTTCATCCACAGCAGAACGGCCGGTATCCAGACATGCGGATCAATCCAACTCATGTATTCGAAGTGCCGCGCGATCTGCTCGCGGATATGCGGATCGGCCCCCACTTGCCCCCGTCGAATGTCTTTCAGACGATTTGCGTATGGCACAAGATGCTCGACCATGAACGACAGACCGTCGGTCGCCAATCCAAACCGCTCGACGATCTCGCTTTCGACCGGCCGTACCGAATGATACTTGCCCCGCCACGTCATCGCCCGGATATGGCAAAGGAGGCGGAACATATCCTCCGGCGTGATGATGCTCTCGCAACTCTCCCACAAATGCGCAGCCGCCATGTGATTGGCCGCCGGCATGGCCGCCAGAAGAAACGACTTCGCTTCGTCGGCATGACTGAACGCGAGACGGGTATCCTGCTCGGTGTTCAGCATCGTCCACGCATCGTCGGCATGATCAACGACGACGGTAATGAGGTTGCAGCGCGTGAGAACGTAATCGGCCAGTTTGCGGCGCACGTCGTCCGTCATGCCGGGAGCCAGCAGCTCGGAACGGATACAATCGCGGTTGTCGACGATGTTGCGCTCCGTCTCGGACAGGCTTTCGCGCGGCACGTCCGGCTCCGTTTCCGTCGCACCTCGCCTTTGCACGACGTTCGCAAACAACTTGGCGGGCAGCGCTTGGATCGTCAGCAAGCTCCGGCGAGGGTCCGTATCAGGCCAGGATTCGTCGAGGATCAAGCTGTGAAGTCGCCGCGACCTGTCCGCATCAGTTTCCAGGTCGCGCAAAACTGCAATCAGCATGGTCAGAGTGACCATTCTTTGGTGACCATCAACAAGTTCTGCATCCACCGTGCCGGCCGACTGAGCCAGCATGAGACGCCCCAGCGGATAAAACCGCTTGCGCGTGTCTCGCTGCATCGCCCATCGTAGGTCGGAGAGAAGGCGGGCGGCGTTTTCGGGGCGCCAAGCATAGGCGCGCTGGAAACAAGCGAGGCGAAATCTGTATCGGCCGTCCAAAAGCTTGCCGACGGACAAAACCTCAGCCTTCAAAGCAATGTCGCTGTTGTCCGATTTCGGCAACCTGCCATTAGCGTCGGGCTGAACCAAGGACTGCAGCGTATCTGCAGCCTTTGGTGGATCAGCCGGAACCGAACGCGCCACCAGCGCCGCTCTAGCCCAGAAGCCTACGGGCATGCCGAGTGTCGGTCGCTGTGCCAATCGTTTCCCCCTGAACCGGCCCTTAGTAACTTTTCTTCTGCCGCACCGGACGCGCGAACGCACCCTGCGGCTTTCTAGACCGCCCGGCTCATCGGCCAGCGACGAGCAATGTGAGGAGGGTCAGTATTGATCACTAGGTTATCGACTGCAAGCATCAGAAAATAAGATTCTCATAGTCCCAGAAACATCAGTACCGCATCGTCTTGCCCGCAACACTCAACTCACCTACTCATCCAACAGCGGATTGAACGTGGAGTGAACGTGGCGAACATCGTTTATAAAATTGTCGATGCAGCGGAATGGCAAGATGCGCAACGGCATGGCGTGTATCTTGGTTCCACGGATGACCGCCGCGATGGATTTATTCACCTCTCGTTCGCCGATCAGATCGAAGGTACGGCGGCTCGCCATTTCTCCAACCGCGATGGCCTGCTGCTGATCGCTTTTTCCGCCGATGCACTCGGAAGTGCACTGCGCCACGAACCCTCACGCGGCGGCGCATTGTTTCCCCATCTCCACACAGCATTGGCGACAGCGGCAGCTTTGTGGGAAAAGCCGCTGGTCGTCTGTGATGATGGCGTCCCCCGCGTCAAGGGAGACGGAGCCTAATGCTCTCAAGTCTTTATGGCATTGCCCGCGGCGCGCTGTTCGCGATGCAGCCCGAAGAGGCGCACGAATTCACGCTCCGCATGCTCGAACGCGGATTGTATCCGCGCGATGCGTCGCCGTCGGCGCCGGAATTGAACGCCGGGATTTTCGGTCTTCGCTTTCCAAACCCGATCGGTATCGCTGCCGGCTATGACAAAGATGCGCGCGTCCCCGATGCGGTGCTCGGACTAGGCTGCGGCTTTGCTGAAGTCGGAACGCTTACCCCGCAACCTCAATCCGGAAACCCGCGCCCCCGCGTCTTCCGCCTCGTCCCAGATCATGGACTCATCAACCGGTTGGGTTTCAACAACGGCGGTCACGACGCAGCACTTGCGCGACTGCAGGCGCGTACCCCGACAGGCATCGTCTGCGTCAACGTCGGAGCCAACAAGGATTCAACAGACCGCGCCGGCGATTACGTCCGCGGCATGACCACGTTTTACGATGTGGCCTCTATGTTCACGGTCAATATTTCGTCACCCAACACGCCCGGCCTTCGCGACTTGCAGGCACCCGCGGCGCTTGACGCTTTGATCGGTCGCATCATGGCTACCCGATCGGCGCTCGTGGCCGCCGGCAAACCAAACCGGCCGGTCATCGTCAAAGTCGCGCCTGACATTGCCGAAGACGACATCGCCCCGATAGCCGAACACCTGATGGCTCATGCCGTGGACGGTATCGCCGTGTCGAACACGACCCTGGCGCGCAACAATTTAAGCGACCCCCACCAAGCCGAAGCCGGCGGATTGTCAGGCCGCCCCGTGTTCCACCGCTCGACGGTGATGCTGGCGAAATTTTATCGCGCCACGGGCGGACGCATCCCCCTCATCGGGATCGGCGGCATTGACAGCGTGGAAACGGCGCTCGCCAAAATCGAGGCCGGCGCCTCGCTGATCCAGCTTTACACCGGCTTGATTTATCAAGGCCCTGGATTGATCGGCGACATCAAACGCGGCCTCGTCATCGCGGTGCGCCGCGCTGGCGCCCGCAAAATCACGGAACTGACCGGACGCCGGTCTGACGAATGGGCCGCAAAGCCATTCGAGATGTGACCGACCGGTCACTCAGGCTTTTTTAAGATGGCAGCCACACGCGTAATCGCCCAGATCGGCACCACCACGATCGCCCCCAGCAGAAGATACTGCAGCATCCAATCAACGGCGCCAAACCCCAGGTCGTAGATGGCCCGCAAAAGCTCGTTGATCCGGTCGAAAAAATTGCGGAGATTTATGCCAAGCGCGGTCAATACCACGCCGACGACGATCGAGATCAGCGCCAGCCGCACCACCACCGCCAACGGGCTGCCTCCAAAGATCGTGTTGCGGTCCATCGAATTCTGCGCTCCACCAGCAATGAGAATGGCCTGATAGCATACGGGCTATCGAAGTGCGACCCGTCCTGTCCGTTGGCGCGTATCCCAGATCATGGCCTTGAAACCCCAAGCACGGCAGAAGACGTCAGCCGGCCCACGCCCGGCGCGTGTTGCGAACCGCCCCGGCCCGACGCCAGTTGTACCGCTTTTACCTGAGCCGTTCGCCGGCTGGTTCGCGGACAGAGGTTGGCAACCGCGCGCCCACCAGCTCGCCCTCGTCGAAAAAGCCGCGTCCCGCCGCTCGACATTGTTGATTGCCCCGACGGGCGCTGGAAAAACCCTGTCCGGGTTTCTTCCCAGCCTGATCTCGCTGGCCGCGCGCCGCACCCGCGCCAACACACCGGGCCGTCGGTTACACACGCTTTATATTTCGCCCCTCAAGGCGCTCGCTGTCGATGTTGCACGCAACGTAATGGCGCCGATTGCCGACATGGGTCTACCGATCAAATGCGAGACACGATCCGGCGACACGTCCACGGCCAAGCGCCAGCGCCAGCGTCAGTCCCCGCCCGACATTTTGATGACGACGCCCGAACAGCTGGCACTCCTTTTAAGCCACGAAGATGCACCCTTTCTCTTCGGAGCGCTCGACACGGTCATTCTCGATGAATTGCACACGCTCTCCGCATCCAAGCGCGGCGACCTTCTGGCGCTCGACCTTGCACGGCTGCGCCGTCTGGCTCCCGGCCTGATGATGATCGGTCTGTCGGCAACCGTCGCACGCCCCGCCGAACTCCGCGCCTACCTCAACGAACAGGAGACGCCCGAAACCCACATCACACTGGCGGATGTCATTGCGGCACCTCCGGGCGCCGCTCCGAACATCACGATCCTTGAACAGGATGAACCGGTGCCGTGGGGCGGACATTCCGCGCGCTACGCGCTCGCCACCGTCTACGAGGCCATCAAGGCGCACAAGTTGAGCCTCGTCTTCGTCAACACGCGCATGCAAGCGGAGTTGATCTTCCAGGAACTATGGCGCGTCAACGACGCAGCGCTCCCCATCGCCTTGCACCATGGCTCATTGTCGCTGGAGCAGCGGCGCAAGGTGGAGGCTGCGATGGCGGCCGGTTCCTTAAAAGCCGTCGTCGCAACATCCACGCTCGATCTAGGCATCGACTGGGGCGACGTTGATCTCGTCGTGAACATTGGCGCACCCAAAGGCGCCAGCCGGCTCATTCAACGGGTCGGTCGCGCCAATCACCGGCTCGATGAACCCTCAAAGGCACTGCTGGTCCCGGCCAACCGTTTCGAGGTCCTGGAATGCCGCGCTGCACTCGAAGCGGCCGGCGCCGGCGAACAGGATGCCGTCGTGGATCGCACCGGTGGGCTCGACGTTCTGGCCCAGCATGTCCTCGGCATGGCATGCTCCGCGCCGTTTCGGCCCGATGAACTGTTTGCCGAAGTCCGCTCCGCCCTTCCGTACGCGGGGCTGACCCGCAGCTCATTCGACCGCATCCTCGATTTTGTCGCCACCGGTGGTTACGCCCTGCGCGCATACGACCGCTTCGCACGCCTGCGTGCGACCGAAGACGGACGCTTGCGCCTCGCCCACCCCAATATCGCCAATCAGTATCGGCTGAATGTGGGAACCATTGTCGAAAGCCCCATGATCAAGCTGCGCCTCACCCGCGCGCGGGTCCGATCTGGCGGTCAACCAGCCGGCTTTGCCGGCGGCCGGGTCCTCGGCGAAGTCGAGGAATATTTCGTTGAGCAGCTCACGCCGGGCGACACGTTTGTCTTTGCAGGCGAGGTCCTGCGCTTCGAAGGCATGCAGGAGACCGAAGCCTATTGCGCCCGCTCGAACGCCACCGATCCAATGATCCCGAGCTACAATGGCGGCAAATTTCCACTTTCCACCCATCTCGCCGGCCGTGTTCGCGCGATGATTGCCGATCCGCGCTCCTGGTCAAACCTTCCGCGCCCCGTCGCCGAATGGCTGGCGTTGCAGCAGGAAAAGTCAGCGATACCTTCCGCCGACGAAGTCCTGATCGAGACATTCCGCCACGGCACTCGGCACCACATGGTGCTCTACTCCTTCGAGGGCCGTCTCGCCCATCAGACGCTCGGCATGCTCCTGACGCGCCGCCTCGACCGCTGGGGCGCCAAGCCACTTGGCTTCGTCGCGAACGATTATGGCCTCTCGGTTTGGGCCGCCTCGGACCTTTCCGCCTTGATCGCCACCGGCCGAATTGATCTGGCAAGGCTCCTCGAAGAAGACCTGCTCGGCGACGATCTCGATGCGTGGCTGGCCGAGAGCCTCCTGATGAAGCGCACCTTTCGCTACTGCGCCGTTATTGCCGGGCTGATCGAGCGACGCCATCCCGGCCGCGAAAAATCCGGCCGGCAGGTGACGATGTCCACAGATCTCGTCTATGACGTCTTGAGAAAACACGAGCCTGGCCACATCCTGCTCGAAGCCGCATGGAACGACGCGGCGTCGGGATTGCTCGATCTCCGGCGCCTTGGCCAATTCCTCGGCCGCATCAAGGGCCGAATCAGGCATCAAGCATTGCAGCGCGTATCACCTCTGTCGGTACCGATCCTGCTTGAGATCGGCAAGGAGCCGGTCGCCCGGTTCGCCCGCGAGGACTTGTTGCGCGACGCCGCCGAAGACTTGATCCGCAGCGCAACCCTCTCAGACGATCCCGAGCCGGCGGCGACGACCAAGAAAAAGAACATGACGGGGGAGAAGACATCGCATGGCCATTCTCGCTCTCAAACCCGAGCGCCTCGACGCGGGCGAATTCAATGACCAGCCCATCTCGATTTGCGGCAAGTCCTTTCGCGCCGATTTCTCCGGCGCGCTCTACTGGCCGGCCGAAAACGCCCTCATCGTTGCCGACCTTCATCTTGAAAAAGGCTCCGCGTTTGCCGCCAAAGGCATCATGCTTCCGCCCTACGACACCCGCGAAACGCTGACGCGCCTGGCTGAAGCCATCGACCGCTATCAGGCTGCAACGATTATTTTGCTGGGCGACAGTCTGCATGATGAAGCCGGTGCCTCGCGCCTGACCACCGAAGATCGCGAGAGCCTCGCGATCCTGCAGGAAGACCGCGAATGGATCTGGATCACCGGCAACCACGATCGCACGATCGCCCATGAGCTGGGGGGGCATGTTCTCGATGATCTCACCGTCGAGGGCCTGACGTTTCGCCATGAACCGACCGTTGGTCGCGCGACCCATGAGATTGCCGCACACTTGCATCCGGCCGCAAAACTTTCCCTGCATGGTTATAGTTTTAGACGCCCCTGTTTCGTCGCCAATGGCCTGCGCCTCGTCATGCCCGCGTTTGGCACGTACACCGGCGGCCTGAACATTCTGGATGACGCCTTCTATCCGCTGTTCGGCACCGACGGAATGGCGGTATGGATGCTCGGCCAGGAAGGACTTTACCCCATCGCCCCGCGCCTGCTGCGCCCAGACTGACTAAGCACCGCGGCGGCGGAAAACGGCGGAAGCAACAACGCCTGTCGTGAGCGCCAACAGCACCGTGACGATGCCGTAGAGAAATGGACGGTCCAGCGCGAACGCATAGAGCCAGCGCTCGATGCCCTCGCGCTCAAGCACCACACGGGATTGAAATCGGCTCAGAAGTTTTCCGTCTTTGAAAAGATAGACCCGTGCCGTCAGTGGACCCACCGGGACCGTGGCCGGCAATGCGATCGTTGCCCGGAACAAACTCCGTCCGGTAAAAATGACACCGTAATCATCGCGTTGGAATAGCCGCGCTGCTTGCTTCAAGCGCGACACCGCGTCCTTATATGCGATCAGGTCTTCACTCGAAACGCGCACAGCCGAACCTGCCGAGGCCGCCATGCGCACTGCGTCGAGCCCAATCCCGTTTTCCTCCAACGCCGCCACATCGGCAAATTCCTCAAGCGGACGCGTCGACGCCACCGCGTAATAGCTCGGCACCGCGTTGAAGTTGAAGGTTTTGCTGTTCACCCAAAGCCCGGCGACCCGACCTTTCTTGCGCACCATCAGCGGCTCCGGTGCGCCTTCCACAACCACGACCACATCGTAAAATCCGGATTCCGCACTGGGCTGTCGGCTATTCTCGATGGTCCCGAAAACCAGAATCTCGGCGCCCGAATAGCCCGATGTAATCGCGATCGTCCGCGTCGACACATCGGCTTCGATCCGTTCGGCCGGCCCCGGGGCAGGCGGCGGCTGGCCAGTCGCCAGACCGGGCTTGATGCGCTTGGCTTTCGGCAGGGTCTGCGCAACGGCGGCAGGCTCGTAAAGGAGCGGCAAGGTCATCGCACTTGCCAGTGCGGCGACAAGAGCCAGGCGAATGAAACGGGCTCGCCTCATGCGCCACCGGCCGATTGCGCCAAAGTATAAAGCTCCTTCGGCGTGACGACGAGATCCCAGCCCAGTCGAAGGCAAACGAGCAGCACGATGGCAGCGAGCAGCAAGCGCAGTTGCTCACCCTTGAGCTGGCTGCCGGCGGACGCACCGAATTGCGCTCCAACCACGCCGCCAAACATCAGAACTGCCGCCAGGACAATGTCGACAGAGGCAATCGTTCCAGCGTGCAGAATGGTCGCCGCCGCCGCCACGAAGACGGTCTGGAACAACGACGTCCCCACCACGACGTTGGTCGGCACCCGCAAAAGATAAATCAGCGCCGGCACCATGACGAAACCTCCCCCAACGCCCATGATCGCGGCCAGGAAGCCGACAAAGGCGCCGATGAGAAAAGGCGGAACAGCGCTGATGTAAAGCTTGGAGCGATTGAAGCGCATCTTGAACGGCAAGCCATGCAGCCAGCTGTGCTCGCCGGGCCGGCGCACAGAAGGCTGCTGCCCAGCCCGCGTTTTCCAGACGGCTTGCACACTTTCAATGAGCATCAACATGCCGATGACGCCAAGAAACAAGACGTAGCAAAGCGCGATGAACACATCGAACTGGCCGGCTTGACGCAGAATACGCACGATCTCGACACCGATGACCGTGCCGAGTAAACCGCCGCCGACCAGGACCACGCCGAGTTTGATATCAACGTTCTTACGGTTGTACTGCGCGATCGCACCGGAGACCGAGGATGCGACGAGCTGCGCGGTGGACGTGCCGACTGCGACGGCCGAGGGCACGCCGGTAAAAATCAGCAACGGCGTAATGAGAAACCCGCCGCCGACGCCGAAAAGACCCGAGATGAATCCCACCGCTGCGCCCATGCCGAGAAGCACCAGCACGCTCTCCGACATCTCGGCAATAGGAAGGTAAATGTTCATCAGAAGCTTACGCTCATGTCTGGTGCGCCGGGCCCCGCGCGGGGCCCCTGTGTCCCTCGAACGTAAAGGAGCCGGGCGGCACGTGCCACCGGCTCCCTTCACGAACGTGTCCACCAGACGTCAGGCGTGGCGCGAAAGCCGCGTTCGCTGGTCGCCCCGGTTCAGCCGTCCTGGCGCTTTTTCCAGTCTTCGCCGGCAGCCCGCGCATCGTTGATCAGCACGGCAGTGCGCTTCGGATTGAAGGTCGCCACGGCTTCATCGCCGCGCAAGCGTTGATCGGCGGTCATCTGGGACTTGAGGGCATCACGGCGACGCACCGACTCCGCGTCACCGCCGCGTCCGGCAAGAGCATACCACTTGTAGGCCTGAACCGGATCTTGAGCGATACCGAGACCGTTTTCGAACAAAACGGCAAGATTATACTGGCTATCCGAGAGACCATAATCGGCGGCACTCTGGAACCAGCGCGCGGCGGTTATGTAATCAGGGCTGCCCGTGCGACCGGCGCTGAGAACAGCCAGGTTATGCATGGCTTTGACATTGCCCTGTTCTGCCGCGCGCTGGTACCACATCTGCGCCCGCGCCACATCGGCCTTTGTTCCAAGACCACGCTCGTAGAGCGTCCCTAACCGGTACTGCGCTTGGGCAAAACCTTGGGCCGCAGATTTTTGATACCAGATCATCGCTTCCTGGAAATTCTGCGACGTGCCCTTGCCTTCCGCCAACCGCGCCCCGACCTCGAAAGCCGCTGACGGATCACCGTTGGCTGCGGCAAGCCGCAGGGACAGCGGTCCGACCGTAGCCGGCGGCAGCGACAGCTGGCTGACGGTTTTACCGCCTGCGATTGTGACCGGCATCTCGATATTCTGGCCGGGCAACGCCGCCATCGAAACGGACGCCGGCTGCGCCTCGACTGCGAGCTGGTCCTCGGCCATTGCAGATATTGGGGTCACTTTATACTTGGCCACTTCTTCCGGCATCAGGTCCGCGGGTAAGAGCTGCGATGCGCTCGTTCCCAGTCGCGACGATAGCGCGGCGACGTTCTGTTGCGACTGAAGATGGACAAGTTCCTGCACCGTCGGCTTGCGCTGGCCATCCTGCAGGATGATGCCCTGAGGAGCATAACTCTGTGGCGACACTTGCGCGCCCGGCTCGGAATCGAGGGTCTTGTTGAGCCCTTCACCGCCAGCCGGCATCCCAACGGCGGGAGCAGCACCTGCATTCCCATCAGCCCTGGGTGCCGGGATGGGAACAGCAACCGGTTCTTCGGCTGGAACTTCAAAGCCTGCGCCTTCAGTCGTGGCTGCCGGCGACGGCTGCGGCGGCATCGCCGCCGCAGGAGCAGGAGCAGCCGGGACATCGATGACCATCTCGTCAGTGGCGGCTGGAGCCGCATCGGCCGGCATGGTCTGCGTCACGGCGCCCGGATCAATCGCCGCCGCGGGGTTCGTACGCGACTTCAAAAGCAAGGCAGAGCCGCTCACGGCAATAACAAGGCACAAAGCCAATGCGGTCAGCCGCTGCTTTCGCGACGACGACGCTGGTGCAGCCTGTGTCGCGCCCGCTGCAGCAGGAGCAACGCTACGGGGCAGACCGCGGGCGATCCGAGCCGCGACACCCGCGGCCCCCTGAAGTGCAGGCGCCGCCTCGCTGGCCATTTCCGCAGCTGCCGCCGCGCGCATCTTCGCTCGCTGGGCATCGGCGATAAAATCTTGCCGCAGCTTGTCGATCGATGCCGGCGCGGCGGATCTATCGTCAGCACTCGGACCGGGCATGATGGGCGCCGCTGGAACGGGAGGCGGTCCCATCGCCCGCTGCGGCTCGCGACGATGTTCGGGCGCGCCGAAATCCTGGATTTCGACAACGCTCGGCTGAGAAGCTGAAACATGGGCGGCCGGAACACGGTGCTCGTGCGGCACAGCCCGTGCAAATTCGAGCGCGTCGATCCGGTCGAGCAGACGGATCATGGCTTGCTGGACCGTGTCGAGCATCGTGTAGGTCTGCTCGTCCGAATGGCGCCGGTCGATCATCATGCCACGCAGCAGCGAACCCAATTCATCGATCCGCACGTCGTCGTCGCGCGACCCGAGCGAAGCCGCAAAGCGCTGAGCAACTTCTTCCGCGGTACTACTGGCAAGAGACTGCAAATCGGGCGCTGCACCGCTCACTGAAGCAGGTCCACCGGACGCTGTGACTTCCTCGGACAAATGATCAATGACGGCCTGTAATTGCTGCTCGATGCCGTCGAGCCGGCCAAGCTGGCGTTCGGTATGCTCGAATTGCGCGGCCAGATCCTGGATTTGTTCTTCGAGGAGTTTGAGGCTTTCCACATCAGTCCGCATGGCCACATCGCCAAGCACGGACCCCATGCGCTCCTCGAATGCATCAAAGCGAATGCCGAGATGATTGACTGTGAAATCGGAACGCATCTCCGCCAGCGACAGTTCGATCCGCATGGCGATCTCCGACAGTCGCTGGTCGAGCCAGGCACGGTCGACACCGGCCGTATCGCCGCCATCCATCGATGCAGGAACCGCAACAGATTGCGGATGTTCGGCTGTAGGCGATAGGTGGGCGGACTCGGAAAAGTGAGCCGTGCCACTTTCCGGCGAACTGGGTTCTTGCCGTGGGGAAAGCCGCACAAGCGCCGCATCGCTTTCCTCGTAAATTCGCGTCAGGGCTTCCGCATCGCCCGAATCCCATCCGCCAGCATCCATGTCGTCGTCGCCAACGACATCGAACGGATCAAAGCCCATTGCAGGCACCGGTCTGTCGTCGAGAACGGACACGGGGGGATTGGCAGCCGACTTGAGCGCTGCTGGAGCAGCGCTTGCGCCATCGTCCATGGCATCGATCCGCTGCGCCAACTCAGCCAGACCAAATTCAATCCGCTCGTAGACCGGCGCTGCACTGTGCGGCACGCTTTCGCGCACGTCCTCGGCCTCTGCGCTCAACGTGGCGAGCCGGTCGCGCAGTTCTTGGAGCAGGCCCGTATGCCGCTGGTCGGCTTCATCAATCTGCGCGGAAATTGTTCGAAGGAGCGACCACAGTTCGCTGGGAAGCCCCGGATCGCGCCCCTGGGCGCCAGCCTCGTAATTCTGAATTCCGGCTTCCGACATGTCTCGCGTCCTTGGTCGCACATGGCGACGGCTGGCCCGGAGCGGTGAGATCAATCTCAGGTACGAAGCCGGATGATCTGCCGCGCGGGGTGTGTGGGATCAGCGGTCTTCACGCGGCACGGGAGAACGACCCTTGACTTGAAGGTCTCAGCCAGCGGTAAACGGGCGGTTAAGCCTCGCTACGGATCGCAAAATCATCGCTTATTGGGAGGTTTTTGAGTGCTTAAGATGCACCAGAGCGCCCGGTCGCAGGCCAGGCAACGCAAAAACTGCAAGTGATTCGGGTTGTATTAGGCCGGGCTGGCTTTGAAAACCGACAGCCCGGCGAGCAAGCGCTCGCGGATCAGATCGCCCTCTGGCCATTCGTTGGCCGGATCTTCCGGATCCTCGAAAACCTCAGCCACCAGGAGAGCACGCATATTGCCCAGGTCGTCACTGGCGACCGTCGCCTTGACATCGCCGACGATCAAAATTTCGTGGTCGCAGTCGATGAGCCCCTGAGCGATCAGTTGGCCGCCAACGAGGAATACCCCGTTGTCACCGTCGCAAACAACCAGCCGGTCCACGGTGCAGGACCCGACGACCATGACGGTCGAGGCCGCCATCACCATTTCACCCGCCTTCAAGTTGCCGCCGATGAGCAGGGACGGTCCGTCTTCGAGGTTTGCATTGTAGATGAACCCCGTAACCGTCAAATCACCCGGCGCGACAACGCAGCTGATTCCGTCGGCGAAGGGAGCAAGGTCCACTTCGAGATCGAGATCGCCCTCTATGCGGGCGCCGGCCTCAAGCATCAGAGCCGACTTTTCAGGATGATGGACGAGGATCTGTTCCAGCCACTCAGGGAAGGGCCCGCAACTTTCCAGTCCCACTGACCTGATCGTATCGGAAAATAGTCGCACGACCTCGTCCAAGGGCACGGTTTTGCCGAGTGAAAGCAGTTGGTTCATGGCTTGGCCCTGGGTCTCATTCAATAAAACTCTATCAAACCTAAGGGACGGGATCGAGGCCGGGCCCGATCAGCGATGCAGGGTGCACAAACAGTAACGGCGGCCCGAGGGGGCCGCCGCACTTGAAAACCGCTTGAGCGGAGTGACGTTAGATGACGTCGATTTCGGCCGGCAGGTACGACGTAACTTCGAGGCCGACTTCCTGCTCGCGAACGGCGGGCTTGGTCCAGGTCTTCATGATTTATTCCTCCAATTGACCCACCAACAAACTCACCAGTGGGCTGAGAGGGAGAATAGGTGACCATCTTCATAACTACAAATCGCAATCGCGTGAGGACGCGATCAGACTGTCTGATGACACGAAACGGTGCCACTGATGATCGTTTCGCCACCCGGTTCGCCAAAATCCGCCAATCACAACGTCGCGGTCACGCATAAATGAGAAACGCGGCGGTCACCTTAGGGCAACCACCGCGCTCCAAAATTCTTCAGGCTCGACCGACGTTTAGATGACGTCGATTTCGGCCGGCAGGTACGACGTAACTTCGAGGCCGACTTCCTGTTCGCGAACGGCGGGCTTGGTCCAGGTCTTCATGATGCTTCCTCCAGTTAGGGCCACCGTTGTGACCCGATTTAGAAACCATACGCTCTGATGACGATAACTTCAAATCGCAACTTCGTGAGGTTGGAATAAGACGGGCTAATCACAAGAGATGCTCTTCCTGATCGTCCTTCCCGACCCTCGAAACGAAAAACGCGGCAGCTGCAAGCGCAGCCACCGCGTTCTAAAATTTCAAAAACCGAACGCTTTAGATAACGTCGATTTCGGCCGGCAGGTACGACGTAACTTCGAGGCCGACTTCCTGTTCGCGAACGGCGGGCTTGGTCCAGGTCTTCATGATGTTTCCTCCAGGGTATGATGCCGGTTTCCCGACCGGCTTTCCATGACGCTGGTGTATCGATTGCCGCGAACACGTTCAAATCGCAAGTTCGTGAGAATGCGATCAGATTTCATGGTGGTCCGCGCGAATTTTCCTGATCACGACCGCGAAAACCTGCAAAATCATCAGCAATCGGATCACCGACCGGCTGTGAAACGAGAAATACGGCATAGCTCTGAAGAAGCTCCCCACGAAATTCGCGCGTAATTTCGCCAAGCGTTTCGATTTTGGCATACCGCGTCCGAAGTTTTTCCATTGGCCGGCGCCGCGCCAACTCCACGACCAGCCCCGGTCTTGAAAACAATTCGCGTGGCGGCGCTGGCAAATGCACATAGCGCAACCGTTCGTCGAGCTGCATGACCGGCCATTTTCGGTCGAGATGGAAGGCAAGCTGGCCCGTTGTGCCGTAGCTCGTTGTCGCCACGTAGGCCGCTCCTGATTGTTGAGCCGCCGCGTCGACTTTCGCGGTGAATTCTGCCCAGCCGCGCAACTGATGCGTTGGCTCCTTGGCTTTCGCGTTCACGTAGAACGGATTCAGCGCGTGCGCATAGATAAGCGTTGTGATGCCGCCCGAGATGCCAATCGCAGAACTGACAACCCGGTGCCGTGTCCTCGCATCGGACAACCCGATCGCCCCCTGAGCTGCGAGAATGGCAAACATCGGATACGCAGGCGCCAACCAATTCGGCAACACCCGGCCGTGCAGCGAATGAGCCAGAAAGTAAATTACGAGCGGCAAGGTCAAGGCAATCAACAGCGCAGCGACCGCATCACCATCAGCCATATAGCGCCGAACGGCCTGAAGCATGCCTTTGCAGGCAAGCCCGAAAACAACCGGGCCAAGCAGCAGCGCCAGCGCGCCCCACATTTCAAGGGTCCACGTGATCCGGAACGGTTCGACGTCAACAATGCGGCCGAATTGTTTGGCCAACGATGCGCCGTCGTAGGCCACATTCCAAATGACGACCGGCGTGAACAGCACCAGCGCCAGAGCCCCGCCTGCGTAAAGCTGCCAGCTTCGAAACCATGGCCAATTGCGACGCACCGCCAGCAGCCAAACAACAATCGCCACGCCAAAAAAGAAGTTCGTGTATTTTGACAGCAGGCCCAGCCCCGCGAAGGCACCGACCGCCACCCACCAATTCGCATTACGCGACGTGTGTAACTCGGCCAATGCCCAACCGCCGAGCAAGAAGAACAACACCGAGGGTGTGTCGGGTGTCAGAATGATCGCGCCGACGCTCAGCAGAGGAATGACCACGGCAAAAACGACGGCAATGCGCGCGGTGGATGGGTCCGTCAACAGAACGGCAGTTCGCCACAATGCGACGGTCGACAAAGCCGTGGCGGCGAGCGCCGGCAGCCGCAGTCCAAGTGCCGTATCGCCGCCGATGAATTGCCCCGCGGCTATCATCCATCCGACCATCGGCGGATGATCGAGATAGGACAGCGCCGGCGCCAAAGCCCACAAACGATAGTAGGCCTCGTCCTCGGTTAGCGGAATTGCCGCTGCCAACCAGATCCGGACGACCAATGGCACGATGACGAAGATCGCAAGAAAACTGCTGTCGCTGAAGCGCCCGAGAAAAATCAAGCGATCCGTAACATGCGCAGCCGGAGTTGCCGTCACGCGCGCCGCCACGTAACAGAAGCCGTGACGGCGTAGTTGAACACCGCTCCCATCAGCGCTCCGGCAGCGCCCGCGACCCACCAATTCGCATCGTTGCCGTAGACCCACGACGCAACGCCGACGTTGGCCAATGCCCCGATGCTGCACACGGCATAAAACGTCAGCAGACCCCGCACCCAGTCGAGACCGGATAGCCGGAGATCGCGATAGGTGAAAGCGTTGTTGGCGGCAAAATTCCAAGTCATTGCTGAAAACGCAGCCAGTATTTGGGCCGCATCGAACCGCAGCATAGCCCCGGACATGAGAACATTGAGAACCACCAGATGCACGGCCAGCCCTGACAAGCCGACCAGACCGAACGCGAGAAACCGCGCCGAGATTCGATCGCCGCTCGCCTTTGCGAGCAAAAGCCCTGCGAAATCCCAGACAACGGAGCTGTCGAGTTTCGATCGACCACGCTGGCGAAGCCGGAAGACATAGGGCAGCTCAACGATCTTCAGCGGATGATCGGCCGAAACGATGACATCGAGCAGCACCTTGAAGCCCTGTGTCGAAAGCCGCGGCGCTATGACTTCGGCCGTACCCCGGCGAATGGCGAAAAAGCCGCTCATTGGATCCAAAACGTGCACACCAAGAACACCACGCGCCACCTGCGTCGCCGCGTTACTGGCCATACTGCGCAACTGCGAAAATCCGCCGATGGCTTGGCCGCCGTCGACATGCCGCGAGCCGATCGCGAGATCTGCCCCGGATCTGAGTTCACTCAACATCTGCGGCAGAAGTTGCTCATCGTGCTGCATGTCTGCGTCGATTACTGCAACAGCAAAAGCCGACGACGACAACATCCCCTCGACGACAGCGCCCGCCAATCCCCGCCGGCCGATGCGCCGCAAACAGCGCACGCGCCGGTCCCGCGCAGCGAGTGTGCGCGCAACGGCAACGGTATCATCGCGGCTGTCGTCATCGACGAGGATCATTTCCCAATTGATGCCAACGAGTGCGCGGCAAAGGGCATCGTAGAGGATGACAATGTTGTCCGCCTCGTTGAGCGTCGGAACAACGACAGACAGTTCCGGACCAGCCACCGGCGCTGCCATTTCGTCAGGGGCGCACGTTGCGGCTGTCGCAAATACGCGCGGGTGAGAGTTCATGTTGGGCTCATGAAGCGCTGCACGGCCGTCGCCTGCCGCATCCAATGGCGGCGCAGGTCGATCACAATAAAGCGGACCAGAACCGCCGTCATGGCCATGAATACACCGGCAAAAACGACATCACTCAAATAATGTGCGCCCTGCGCCATGCGGATGAGGCCCGCCACTCCCCCAGCGAACAATCCGATGGTGAAATAGCGACGCGCCATCGGCCCCGTCACCATGGCCAATCCAAAAAACAAAGCGAACATCGACGACGCCTCGCCGCTGATGAAAGAGCAATTCCGCGCGCACTGCTCGGCCGGCACGAGAGCCGGTGTGAAATGCTTCGTTCCCCCAAACTGCTCTGTCTGAGACGGCCGAGCTCGTCCCCATTCATTCTTAAACATCACGTTCGCGACGAGCCCCGGCCCCACGAGCAACGTGATGAGTACGACCAGCCAGCGAATGAATGACAATCGCATGAGCTTGAACTTGAATGATCGCGCCAGCCACAAACCAACCAACGCGCAAATGAAGGCCGCGATATAGATGCCCTTGAAGCCGTCACGGAGCGTTTCAATTGCGCCGCTGCGACCACTGAAATGCCCCTGCGAGCTATAGAAGAGGCCGGCCACGGCAGTGTCGATCTGAGGCGCCACGGTGAAGACCGTCGCCGCGATGAGAAATGCCAATGTCGACAAAATAAGAACGTTGTCGGACGTAACCCGACCCGGCGCCACCGCACGCGCGCCCCACTCGCGTATGTTCATGTCGCCCCCGCGCAACCAGGTCCACCCTGTGTGCGAAAGTTAGCGACGCCACACGACGATCAGCCGACAGATTTGCGATAGATTTTTTTGCCCGTGGCGTGGCGTTTAAGCTAGTGAGCCGCTTCCCAGTTGTCGCCGGCCTTGGCATCGACGTGAATTGGAACGCTCAGCCGGACCGCAGGCTCGGCAGCGGTTTCCATAATCGAGCGAACTGTCGCAATGAGGATCGTCTCCTCTCCGGTGGGGACTTCGAATACGAGTTCGTCGTGAACCTGTAGCAACATCCGCGCACGGGAAAGGCCGGTGTCTGCCAGCGCTTGCGGCATCCGGATCATGGCGCGCCGGATGATGTCGGCGGCCGAGCCTTGGATTGGCGCGTTGATGGCAGCGCGTTCCAGGAACCCTCGCATCGAAGGGTTCTTCGTATTGATCTCCGGATAATGCACACGGCGTCCGAATATCGTTTCCACGAAGCCTTGCGCGTGCACGGCCTTCTTCGTCGCCTCCATGTAGTCGCGGATGCCGGGGAAACGTTCAAAGTAGGTTTTGATATACGCGCCCGCCTCTTCGCGGCTGATGCCGAGCTGGTTGGCAAGACCGAACGCGGAAATACCGTAGATGATGCCGAAGTTGATCGCCTTCGCACGGCGCCGGATGTCTCCGGTCATCGAGGACAGCGGCACGTTGAACATTTCACTCGCCGTCATCGCATGGATGTCGAGCCCTTCCGCGAAAGCTTTCTTGAGTTGCGCAATATCGGCCATGTGCGCCAGCACGCGCAGTTCGATCTGCGAGTAATCGGCGGAGACGAGCTTGCAGCCCGGCCCGGCGATGAAAGCGGTGCGGATTTCGCGCCCTTCCTTCGTGCGGATCGGTATGTTCTGCAAATTGGGATCCGACGACGACAGCCGTCCCGTCGTGGTCGCAGCCAAAGCATAGGAGGTGTGGATGCGGCCAGTTTTGGGATTAATAAACCCCGGCAGAGCATCGGTGTAAGTTGATCGCAGCTTGGTCAGCTGCCGCCACTGCAGCATCGTGTCGATGAGCCGCCGCGCGTCCGGCGGCAAGTCTTCGTTTGCTGACAGGTCATCGAGCAATCCCGCCCTTGTTTCCCACTGCCCCGACTTCGTCTTCTTGCCGCCTGGCAACTTCAGAGTATCGAACAGAAACTCGCCAAGCTGTTTGGGCGAGCCCAGATTGAATTTGTGGCCGGCAAGATCATAAATCAGCACTTCGTGCTCGCCGGCCCGCTGCGCGAATGCTCCCGATAGTCGCGCAAGAATGTCGCGATCGACTTTGATGCCATCCCGCTCCATGTCGGCGATGACCGGCATCAACGGCCTCTCGAGCGTCTCATAGACCGTCGCGACCCGCTCTGCGGCAAGCCGCGGCTTCAACACCATCCACAGTCGCAGGGTCACATCGGCGTCCTCGGCCGCGTACTCTGTGGCCTTGTCGAGCGGAACACCACAAAAAGTCTTTTCCGATTTCTTGGCCCCGGCGGCATGTGCAATCACCTCGTCGTAGGAGATGCACAGATGCCCAAGGTGGCGTTCGGATAATTCATTCATGCCATGGCCGCCACGGCCCGCATCGAGCGCATACGACATGAGCATCGTATCGTCGAACGACTGGATCGCGATCTCATGTGCAGCAAGGACGAGTGAATCGTACTTGAGATTCTGGCCGATCTTGAGAACGGCCGGGTCTTCCAGGAGCGGCTTTAAGCGTTGCAGCGCGTCGCCGTGTGCAATCTGCCCGGGAAGAAGCGCCGCGCCGCCGAAAAGGTCATCGCTCGTCGTTCCATGAAGAAGCGGCACATAGCATGCCTCACCGGGCGCCACCGCGAGCGAAAACCCTACCACATCGGCCTGCATCGCATCGAGGCTGGTTGTCTCGGTATCAAAGCCGACGCGCCCGGCAGACCGGGCTTTTTCAATCCATGTATCGAGATCGGCCAACGACAGAATGGTCTTGTAATGAGCCCGATCAAATGGGACGCCGCGCGCTGCCGTTCTCGCGGCCTCCACAGCGCTGCGCGGCGAACCGACGTCCCCGGGCGACGTCGCTGTCGGCATGGGAGAGCGCGGCGCGGCAACACTGTCGCCTGCTTCGCTCTTGGCGCGCGGCAGCGACGACCCGATCGAGATTTCGAGCGGCGCGGGAGCCTCCACCCCTAATTTTTCTGCAATGCGTCGCGTCAGAGTATTGAACTCCATGCGGCGCAGAAATTCGATCAGTGTTGCCGGCTCGGGCTCACGCACCCCGAACGTCTCGACCGACTCCGCATTCGGGACATCATCCTTTAACGTGACGAGTTCGCGCGACACGCGCGCCTGATCGGAGAACGCAATGAGCTTCTCGCGCCGCTTGGGCTGTTTGATTTCACCCGCGCGCAGCAAAAGCCCGTCAAGGTCGCCGTATTCGCCAATCAGTTCGGCCGCCGTCTTGACGCCAATTCCCGGCACCCCGGGAACGTTGTCTATGCTGTCCCCGGCCAGGGCTTGGACATCGATGACCCGTTCCGGCGGCACGCCGAACTTTTCGATCACCTCGTCGCGGCCGATTTTTTTATTCTTCATCGCGTCCAGCATGACGATGCCGGGACGAATGAGCTGCATCAGATCCTTGTCTGACGAGACGATCGTCACATCACCGCCGCGCGTGACCAC
This sequence comes from Hyphomicrobium sp., assembly GCA_022844105.1. Taxonomy (GTDB): domain Bacteria; phylum Pseudomonadota; class Alphaproteobacteria; order Rhizobiales; family Hyphomicrobiaceae; genus JAGVSR01. The sequence goes on from JALHMJ010000007.1 coordinate 67,320, forward strand.
ATCGCGCGCGTACGTCGCGATCAGATCGTCGGCTTCGTATCCATCCTGCTCGACGCAAGCCACGTTGAAGGCGCGCACAGCGTCTCGGATCAGTGCAAATTGGGGAATGAGTTCTTCGGGCGGCGGCGGGCGATTGGCTTTGTACTGATCGTAGATCTTATTGCGGAACGTCTCGCGCCCTGCATCGAAGACGACCGCCAGGTGCGTTGGAGCTTCCGAAAGCTTGCTCTCTTGCAAGAGCTTCCAGAGCATATTGCAGAAGCCGTGAACGGCGCCGACTGGCAACCCGTCCGATGGCCGTGTCAGAGGCGGCAGCGCATGAAAGGCTCGAAAAATGAAGCCGGAACCATCGATCAAGTAGACATGGCTACCTTTCACGATCGGGACCAATTCGGCCCCGGCGTGATGGCTCGTAGTGCTGGAGGTCGGAGTTTCAGTCATCGGGGGCGAACTATAGGCAGATCACCCCCGAGCGCCAGCCCTAACGAGACAATAAACCAACCCGAATTTCGGCGCGCCAAGCCCGGACGATCAGCCGGTCAATTCATGCGACCCAGACTCTTCCTTGGCCGGCTCGCGGGGACTTTGCCGCGAGACGACTTTCTGCAAGTACGCACTGAAGTGCTCGCGCTGCTCGGAGCTCAACGACGCGACCAGCGCCTCGTCGACTTTGCGAGCGATCGGCAACGCCCGCATCAACACGTCATTACCTTCGGGCGTGATGCGCACGGCATACATCCGGGCATCTTGGCGCGTCCGCCGCCGCGACAACAGTCCCCGCGACACAAGCCTGCGGACGATATCGGCCAGTGTCGACCGGTCGATGCCGGAAATTTCGCAAAGCGCCGTCTGGCTGGGATCTTCCAGACTTTCGACGACCGAAAGGACAACAAACTGCCGCGCCGTAATGCCGATCTCACCAATCGACCGAGCGAAGAGGTCTTCAGCCAGCTGACCGGCACGATGCAGCAAATGCGTGGCGCTTGTTGAAACGAGGTTCACGGGAGCATTCATCAGGTATGACCCTCCACTGAAGGTGACGGAAAAGGTGCAACCGAGCCGGCGCGACGGCCTCGCTGCAGGCGAAACTGGAGCAGCCGGCCGGTACAAGCCCGTGTGCCGCCGGAAGGTCCGTGGTGCTGCTAATTTAAAAAAGTCGTCAGACGACGATTTGTTCCACGGCAAACGCGTAAAATAAAAAACGAAGGCCGTGTCGAGGGTGCCTGCGACCTCGTTGAACCAGCAAAGGTCTGGGGCGTTATCGCCTCCAGCCGCAATTATAGCGCTCCAGCGGCAGCTTAACGACCCCGGTCCCGTACGGAGATCGGCTCAGACCACCATTTGCAGGCAGCGGATGAATGGGTTATTGAGCAGGGCCCGCGGCTGCCAATGTCGCGGCTGCACCCGTAGCTCAGCTGGATAGAGTGTTGGATTCCGAATCCAAAGGTCGCAGGTTCGAATCCTGCCGGGTGCGCCATCTTCAAAAACGCGGCCGACGCCCAAAATCTCACGAATTCTCATAGCGCCCCTGTATGGTTCCGGCCGCGAGTCACATAAGACTGGTGCAGCACGGCCCGACGGGCGTCATCTCGGCGTCGCGACCGGACGTGCGCCCAACCTCACGTGGAGACCCCTCGATGCCTATGATCGAATTGAGCGATTCCGAGGTCGAGACGCTGATCTACGCCCTCGGCGTGGCGAAGGCGGATCTCAAAGAATCCATCGCCGATGCCAGCCAGTCGGCAGAAGACAAGCAAGAATGGACGGAGTACGTGGCCGAGATCGAGGAAGTGCACGTCAAGCTTACCGTTCTCAGCGAAGCGGCCTGACCCAACATTGTCGACGCCTTTGACGAAATAAAAACCGGCAAACTGCGGCCTCGCAGTTCGCCGGTCTTTTTTACATCTGCGAGCCTCAGCTGGCTGGGCCGATCGGGAACGCCTTCTTGAATACGGCGCCGCTCGTATCGCGCGCCGTCACGGTTATCTCTGATGCGCCGTTCGTCTTGTAATCGAATGCGAATTTTGGATTCTGCTTGAGCGTAATGCTGCCCGTCATGGTCAACACGACATCGTCACCCTGCTTGACCTCAATCTGCTCGACCATCAGCAGCGGAACATAAAACAAGGTCAGTTGATCGAGTACCATGCCCGTATGGTTGGGATGCTTGAGCTCGAAGTCCACCTTCTGCGGGGCATTGGAAGCCACGGCCCGGGGACCTTGCAAGTCGAGGGTCATCTGTCCCATCGTCGCCGCGATCTCTTCCGGCGAACCCTGTGGCGGCGCCGAGCACGAGGCTTGCCCGCCGGCAAATTTCACCAGCTGTTCCACCATGTAGAGTTCGCCCGCTGCCGTCTCCACGACGACACGGACGTCGGACTGCTGGTTAAGCCGAATGTAGGTCGTCAGCGCGGCATGGTCGCGAGCGCCGCCGATGGTGAACACCGCTGCCACGGGCGACGGGTTCTCATCGACAACGAAGGAAACGGATTTGATCGCTTGGCCGCGCGGCAGATGAACATCGGCGCTGAGTGGCACAGCCATGACGTTGTCCGGCCGGTACGGCGCCCCGATCTTGATCACCGACGAACCGTCCAGAATCGCGCGCTGGCCATAAACCTGGGCTTTGATACCATCCCAGGTCGGACCGGCCGCTGCCACGCCACAACTAAGCGAGCCGGCGGCTAACACGGCCATCGTCGTCGTGACCTGAAAGGCACGGCGGATTGGAGCGCCCAAGCGCATGCGGTCCTCGAGTCATTGAATAGATTGATCGTCCGCAAAATCCTCCGCGCCGCTCGTTATGTCAACAAGAACGCTGCTGGATACCCGTCGTGTCATCGAAGTCCGGCAGAGCGCCAGCCGGCACTTTGGGCCTCGGATTCGCTACAGAACCAGCGCTCGCCTCGATTGGCGTCGACCCGGACGCGGCCGTACCAGGGGCTCCACGGCATATGATAGATCTGACCGTTCTCCGTTATGTTGCCCTTGATGGCGCATCCCTTCGGCGCATCGCCCTCGACGACTTTCCACCGTTTTTCCCGATAAACCCAGGCCGGTTCCGCCACGCCCTGCCAGATCCCGGCTGCGGCCGTGCGGGCATCTGCCTCCTCTTTGATGTAGCGCGTGGAATACTTCACGAACGCCCACGCATAGCCGCGGCGAACCATTTCCGCATTGATCACGACACCATCGGCCGAGCAAATGCCGAGAAGGCGGTCGTACTTGTCCATCCCTGCACTTCGACACGTCACCCGGCGTTTGCCGATCATTTTGGCCAGCGCCTCAGCTGCGGCATGACCACAGGCCCAATTGCCCCCTTCTCGTGATCCACACGACTGTGCGGCCTCGGGCGCATCGATGCCCTCAAGGCGAATGCGCTGACTGCCGATGTCGATTGTGTCCCCGTCGACCACCGATGCCATGCCCGCCACGTCGTCATTGCTGAACGGCCACACCGCTGCCACCGATGTCGCGCCGCCCGCCAGCGCGAGACCAACGCTGGCCAGCGCAAACGCCACCGGCCGGCGTAGTACATTCTGTTGTCGCGATTTTTCACTCATAGGTTGAATCTAGGTGATTCAACCGCTCGTTTCAGGGCCGCGCCATGACAGCAGTGTGGACAGAAATCCGAACTATGGCCCTGATGAGTCGCATGGAATCACTTGTGGCCATGTCAAGACCCACCGCACCCAAAGGTTGCATGTGAATCTCGTATCGCCAAACCACGAACGCGGACACAAAGCGGCCCCGCGGCCCCCATAGGCTCTGGACGGCATCAAGGCGTGCATAACGGCAACCCGCGACGCCCGTGTCCCTTGCGCCCGTGAACCGGGCGGCCCCAAGTCTTGAACTGAGAGCAAAAATTTGGATGTCGTGCCGCGGCTTTGCGGGATCGCGCATCCTTCGAGGCCACCCATGTCGTCGAACAATCCACCCGGTCAACGCCCGCCTCCGCCGCGCCTTGGAGCCTATCGTCCGAGCCAGGAAACGGGTTCGCAGTCAGGCTCGCCAAGCGGAATGGGTCGTCCGCCACCGCCCGGCTATGCCCCGTCCGGCGGCCGCCGACCTCCGCCGCCGCCGACCCGCGCCCGCTCAGGCCCGCCCGACGACAGCGGTGGCGGCGGGATATTTAGGTTTTTTGCGTTTGCGATCCTTGCCGTCATCGGCCTTGCCGCCGCTGGTGTGGCCGCGCTCTACATTGCCGGCCCCGCCGATCTGGTTCGCGATCAGATTGTCCAGCGCGTCAAGCAGCAGACCGGCCGCGATCTTGTCATCGCCGGCGCAACCTCATTCACGTTCTACCCCTCGCTCGGCGTCACCATGTCCGACGTCTCGCTGTCCGCGCCGCCGGGCATGACGGCGCCGTCTCTCATAAGCGTCAAGAGCTTGACAGCCAGCGTCACTCTAATGCCGCTGCTGCAGCGCGAAGTTCGCATCCAGCAGGTGTTGCTCGATGAGCCGGTGATCACCTTGCAAGTCGATGCCAATGGCCGCAAAACCTGGGAGTTTGCCGCGTCCGCGACGCCCGCCCAGCCAATCCGCTATGCGCAGGCCAATCCTGATTCTGGCGTGGCAACCGACGCTGCTCCGGATCTGCCCGCCGCCGCCCCTGCGATCGAGAAGCTGTCGCTCGGCGACGTTCGCATCAAGCGCGGCTCGGTGCTCTACTCCGACCAGCGCACCGGAGCCAACGAGACCGTCACCGCCATCGACGCCGTCATAGCGGCGCCCTCGCTTGACGCCACGGCAACGGTCAATGCGTCCTTCCGCTGGCGCGAAGAAAATCTGCAGTTGGATTCTGAAATTAATTCGTTGGCCGACCTGCAACGGACTGCCGCGGCCCGCGTCGTCGTGCATCTGACCGGCAGCCCGCTCGATGTGCGCTATGACGGCGCCGCGCGCCTTGAAAGCGCACTCGATCTCGACGGCAATCTCGCCTTTTCGTCGCCGTCGCTGCATCGCCTCATCGCGCTGGCACAACGGCAAAAGCCGGCCGATACCCCCGATCGACCCTTGGCTGTCACTGGCAAACTGACGTCGTCCGGCAATACGTGGACGCTGAGCGGTGCGACGGGCGCGCTCGATCGCACCAAAGGCACCGGCGATATCGCGGTGACGACAGGAGCGGCACGGCCGATCGTGCGAGCCAACCTCAAATTCGCGGAACTCGATGTCAACGCGATCCTGGGCCAGCCCTCGAACGGTCCACGCCCCGAACCGGCACCCCGTCCCGCTGCAACCCCCACACCGGCCAATCCAAGCGCTGGCACACCGGCCCCGCGCTCGATCGAAGACTTGCTGCAGGCAGATCCAGCTCCCCCAGGCACACAGGTCCGCGGTTTTGCCCAGCGCGCCGGATGGAGCGATGTGCCGTACGATTTCTCGTTGCTCAATGTCGTGGATGCCGACGCGCGCGTCAGCGTCGGGCGGCTGTTCTACAAGGAAATCAAGGTCGGCCAGTCCATCGTTGCGCTTGGTCTCAAGGCCGGCTTGCTGCGGATCGATTTCAACGAAGTCCAACTGTACGGTGGTCGCGGCAAGGGTTTGATCGCCATCGACGCGTCCGATCTTGCCTATCCGCGCATCACGACCAACCTCTCGCTAGACGGCGTCGAGGGCCTCCCGCTTCTCAAGGATGCGGCAGACCTCGACTGGCTCGCCGGCAAAGGCAAGATCGCGCTTGGCGTCACGGGTCAGGGCAAAACGCAAGCCGCCATCATGAACTCGCTCGGCGGCAGCGCCGATATCGCTTTCACCGACGGCGCCATCGTCGGCGTCAACATTCCCGGCATGCTCCGCAACGCCTCCCAGGGCAAGTTCGGCAACCTCTCGACCGCACCCAGCGAGAAAACCGACTTCAGCGAAATGACGTCCAGCTGGGCGATCAACAACGGCGTCGCCCGCAACGCTGACCTGAAGCTCGTCGGCCCACTCATCCGCGTCACCGGAGAAGGCGCCGTGAAAATCGGAGAGCGATCGATCGACTATCTGTTGAAACCCAAGATCGTCGCCGATACGCGCGGACAGGGCGGCATCATCGACATCGGCGGCCTCGAAATTCCAATCAAAGTCCAGGGCCCGTGGGAAAAGCCGAAGTTCGCTCCCGACTTTAAGGGCGTGCTGAAGGACCCCGACAAGGCCGTCGAGACGATCAAGGAACTGGGCAAACAGTTCAAGGGCAAGGATGCCAAGGAAGTGCTTCGCGGCTTGTTTGGCGGCGGCGGCCAGCAGCCGGCTCAATAGGAGTGAGGGGTCAGACCCCACACCGGGGTCTGACCCCGTGGTCTTCCCCATGGTCTTACCGTGGTCTTAAATCGCCAGCCAAAAATTCTGCGCCGCAGCCGCGCAAGTCTACAGTGTAGGACAGTCAGCTAACCCCTTGCAGGATCGTGTTAAGGGCGCGTGAAACGCAGGTGAAAAAAATTTTGGCCCCGGGGTCATTTTTTTCTTGCGTAGGGGGGTCGCTGGCCTCATAAGCCCCCCTCTCCGTTCGTCCACCTGCCCTCAAGGTCAAGGATGCAATCCCCACACCCCTAAGGTAAGGAGCGGACGGGTTGAATCTGTCTGCTGGTTGGGGAGGGTCAAATGGCCTTTAATGACACCCTCTTCCAATTGGGGATGGACTTGACTCGTTCAAGCCCCGCCCAAGAGGAAGAATTTGCTGTGGCTGCACGCGATGAGCGTGCGGATTGCGCGAATGAGAGTTTTGCAACTCTCTCACTGAAGACCGTCGCCATCGACCTCACGGGCGCTGGCGAAATCGGCACTGTCCGCGCTGTGCAGCGGGCCGTAGGACGCGCGCTTGCGTTCTCGCGGAAGTCCGTCACGGGCGCCGAACTGAAGCGTCACGCGAAGACCGGCGCCATCAAAGGCACCGTCGCTTTCACCGGCGGCCGCATATTTGTCGAGGCGTGGCCGGCGACCGGCTACGTTGCGCTCGACATCCAGGGCGTCATGCGTCCTGAAATGGCGCTGACGGCCTTCGCGGATGCCTTCGACGCGCGCGAAGCCGTGGTCAAGAAGGCGCGTTTGCCCAACGACGGCGCCCGCTACAAGAAGCCGGCTGTGCCGGCTCGCACGCAGGCCGCCCGCAAGGCCGCCTGAGCTTTTGCCGACCAACAACAGACAAGGCCGCTCGCGAAAGCGAAGCGGCCTTAGTCTTACTCACGGGCAGCCGCGAACAAACGACCCCAAATGGTCGTCCCGGACTGTCATTGCGGTCCCCTGCTGCGTTATAGCGAGTAAAAGCGCGAGGAAGGACGACGAAGTCTGTTTTGAATCGCGCGATGATGGAATTCGCAAAATCAGGTGCGCCATGCCGGGCAATCGTCGAATTGGCATTATCGAGACAAACTTGTCGACGGCTCAAGTTGTCATGCCCACGATGGGCAATATTCTATCAGCGAGTAGAACGAGAGGTTGGAACACCCTCGCGAATGGCCATGATCGATTTGGTCAGCGGGCCTACATATTCACGCTTGAACACAGCATCTGGAAACAGTTCGCGCATTTGCGCCATATCGATCAAATCGACCGACTGCACACCCCGCATGGCCTCGTCAATGGTTGCGCGGCGGCCGCCGAAGCCGAGATTAAAGCTCATTAGCATGCGGTAGCGCACCTGCTCGGGTAGAAACTGGAAACACGGGACCCGAAAATGCGGTTCATAGGGGAACCAGAAATTCGGTGTCTGAACGTAATAGGTCGGCGCTAGCCGACTGATCTCGCGTGCCATGGCACAAGCCGGCTTCCATCCACCGACGTGCTCGATAACCGAGTTGGAGTGAACCATATCAAATGAATTATCGTCCAATTCACTAAGGTTGCACGCGTCGCCAAAGTGCGATGAAAACTTGGAGTTTTGCACGTCTGTCGGCTCAAGATTGAAGAGGTGGATCTCAACATGAGACTGTGCGATGAAATCTCGTCCGATCTCCCAATAGTATTCCGTTCCGCCGATGTCGGCGATCCGGCACCGCCCCTTTCTTGCGATAATGCGTTCAATCAACGGCTGGATAAACCGGAACCGGCGCTGGCGAGCTTGAAACGACAAAGACTTGGAATTGAGGTATGTCTGCTCAATCGTATGCCGGGTGCGGCTTGCGCTACCCACCAGAGGGACGTTGCTGCAACCGGTGGAACCACTCGTCATTGTATTTTTCCCACTGAGCAATATCGGCACAGCTCGTCCAAATTACAGTCAGATTAAAGAAATCTGTTCAATCGTTACGATGAGAGACGAGGCACGCGTTTCGCCAGGAACACTAGGTCACCAGTGGTAAAGATGGAACGATTGCACCACGTTGGCTTATCCACATGACTAAGCAATGCTTAACTGCGGGAACGAGATAGAACCGCGGCCGATCCCGTGTCCTGATGCTTCGTGACAGCCTTCACATTTTGGTCGCTCGGCTACTTGTTTAAGTACGACATGAATTTATAGTTGGTTAAACCAAACCCATCACCCCCGGCTCAACCCCTTCTTCTCCAACTCCGCCAAATACTCCGCCCAGCGCGCCTCTTTCTCGCGGCCGAGCGTGCGCAGGTAATCCCACGTGAACAGCCCCGTGTCGTGGCGATCGTCGAAGACAATCCGCACCGCGTAATTGCCAATCGGGCGCAACTCGGCAATCCGCACGTTCTTCTTCCGCGCAACCGTCACACGCTGATCGGGCGAATGTCCCTGTACCTCCGCCGACGGGCTCATGACGCGCAGCATCTCAGCCGTCAGATCGAACGCAGCCCCGTCCACGAACGCAACGCGCAGGACATCCCCACCCGGCGTCACCCTGAGATCGGGCGCCGGCTCCGTTGACCCCGCCGCCTTCTGGACTTCTCCCCACACGGCAGCCGCGATCTCGCGATATATCTGTGCCTGCGCACTTTCCGGCGCCGTTGCGACGATGGGCCGGCCGCTATCCGAGCGCTCCCGAATATCCATGTGCAGCGGCACGCCACCCAAAAACGGCAGCTTGAGCCGGCGCGCCTCTTCCTCCGCCCCGCCATGCCCGAAGATATCGCTGCGCGTGCCGCAGCTCGGACACAGAAAGTAACTCATGTTTTCAATGAGACCGAGCACCGGCACATTCACCTTCTGGAACATGGCAAGCCCCTTGCGCGCATCGATCAAAGCGAGGTCTTGGGGAGTTGACACAATAACAGCACCCGAGAGCGGAACCTGCTGCGCCATGGTCAATTGCACGTCGCCCGTGCCCGGCGGCATGTCGATAATGAGCGCGTCGAGTTCGCCCCACATCACTTCGCGCAGCATCTGGTTGAGCGCCTGCACGACCATGGGGCCGCGCCAGACAACGGGCGTACCCTCATCCACCATGAACCCCATCGACATGGCTTTGAGGCCATACGCCTCCAGAGGCTTCAACTTGTTGCCGGCGCCGAGTTCCGGCCGGCCGGTGAGCCCGAGCAACCGCGGCTGTGACGGTCCGTAGATATCGGCATCCATGATGCCGGCCTTGAGCCCGATGGCTTGCAGGCCGAGCGCTAGGTTGACCGCCGTTGTTGATTTACCGACGCCACCTTTGCCGGACGCGACGGCAATGAGATGCTTGATCCCCGCGATGGCGAGCGGCTGACTTGGCGTGCGCGGTGCGAGTGCCGGGGCCGGCCCCGAAGCCTGCGGTCGCGCAGGCGCGCCATCACCGGCCGCGCCCTTGGCGCGTGCGTCACGCACGCGGTCATGTTCCTTGACCATTGGCGGCGCCGGCCGCAATGGCGCCGGTTCGGGTGCACGCTGGGGCTCCCCGCCGCGCTCCGCCGTCAACACCACAGTCGCACCGGCAACGCCCTCGATGCCGGTGACGACCTTCTCCGCGGCCTGCCGCAGCGCCTCCAATTCCTGCGCCCGGTAGGCTGGCACAGTGATCGAGAAGTAAACCCTGTCATCCTTGATCAGCACCTCGGAAATCAGCCCCAAGTCCACGAGATTGCTCGTGAGATCGGGGCCCTTGACGCGGCGCAGCGCGTCGAGGACCTTAGCTTTGTCCACCGTCATTCCGTGCTCCTGGGACGTGTCTCGGCTCGTGGTATCGCGCGCTGCCTGGAACGTGGCGCCGGCTGACCTGCCGCGAGTGCATCAGATAATAGGAGAGCCCGCGCTGGAAGTCACCCGGGCTCAAGGATATACGAAAGCACGGACCGGCCCGCAAACAAGGGCAGGTGACGATGGGGCACTTGGGGGATGGATCGAGATGCAGGCGCTACTCGCATTCAGCCGCGGTATCGACGCGGTCAACACGTGGATCGGCCGGCGCGTCGCGTGGCTGATCGTGATTGCCGCCATCATCGGCGCCAGCAATGCCATCGTGCGCAAGCTATTTGATACCAGCTCCAACGCCTGGCTTGAGCTGCAATGGTGGCTGTTCGGAGTTGCGTTTCTATTCGCCGCGCCCTGGACGCTGAAGGACAACGAACACATCCGGATCGATGTCTTGAGCGCTCAGCTGTCAAAACGCTGGCGCAACGCCATCGAAATCCTGGGCCACGTGTTGTTTCTGTTACCCGCAGCAGGATTGATTTTCTACACGTCCTGGCATTTCGCTGCGATCTCGTGGGCCCAAAACGAACAATCGAAAGACGCCGGCGGCCTGCCGCAATGGCCGATCAAGCTCGTAATCCCGGTCGCGTTCGCGCTGCTCTTTGCGCAAGGGATCTCCGAACTGATCAAGCGCATCGCTATCATGCGCGGCGATATCGATGAGCCAAAATCGAAGGGCGGCTTCCACGAAGCGGTGACGAGCGCCGCACAAGTCGAGAAGCCATAAAGCGAACGAGGATCGACCACCATGGCCGTTTTTCTCGCGCAGAACCTTGCGCCCTTCATGTTTGCGGCACTGGTCGCGGTTCTGCTGCTCGGTTACCCGGTCGCTTTTTCGCTCGGAGCCGTGGGGCTCATATTTTTCGTCATCGGCGTTGAGCTTGCCCCTTACTCCGACGGCATCATCACGCTCTCCTGGCCCCTTCTGAACTCTATGCCCGGCCGCATCTATGAGGTGATGCGCAACGATACCCTGCTGGCTATTCCATTCTTCACGTTCATGGGCCTCATTCTTGAACGCTCCGGCATGGCCGAAGACCTGCTCGAAACCATCGGTCAGCTGTTCGGCACCATCCGCGGCGGCCTAGCCTACGCGGTCATCTTTGTCGGTGCCTTGCTCGCGGCCACGACGGGTGTCGTCGCTGCCTCTGTAATTTCGATGGGACTGATTTCCCTGCCGATCATGCTCCGCTATGGCTACGACCGACGCCTTGCGGCCGGCACCATCGCCGCTTCCGGAACGCTGGCACAAATTATCCCGCCATCGCTCGTCTTGATTGTACTCGCCGACCAACTCGGACGCTCCGTCGATCAAATGTACAAGGGCGCGCTGCTGCCGGGCATCATGCTTGCCGCACTCTATGCTCTGTATGTCTTTGTGGTCTGCCGCATCAATCCCTCAGCCGGCCCGGGGCTGCCGCTCGACGAAATCGCCCACCGCAAACCCGACGGCTCGCGTGGCCTGCCCTCGCTCGGAATTCTGACCCTCGTCTCTGGCACGATCGGTACGGCGCTGCTGTGGAACTCCGGTTACGCGGCGATGGAGTTTTTTATTCTCGCGCTTGCTGCCTCCATTATCGTGGCCCTCGCTGTGGCGCTGGTGAACAAATTGCTGCTGCGCCAGACCGGTCGCAGCTTTCTCTCCCCTCTGGCCGAGCGCGTCACCTTCGTCATGGTGCCGCCCCTGATGCTGATCTTTCTCGTGCTCGGCACCATCCTCATCGGCGTTGCGACACCGACCGAGGGCGGCGCCATGGGCGCGGTCGGCGCTTTGCTGCTCGCGGCGATCAACCGCTATCTCAACAGCGCGCCGCAGCGATTCAATTGGCCCATTGTCCGGCAGGCGACGGAGGCGACGGCCAAGCTGTCCGCGTTTGTCATGTTCATTCTGATCGGCGCCCGAATTTTCTCACTGACTTTCTACGGCGTGAACGGCCACATCTGGGTCGAGCATCTTCTAACTTCGCTCCCCGGCGGCATGTACGGCTTCCTCATCGCCGTCATGATCCTCGTTTTCTTGCTTGCCTTCTTTCTCGATTTCTTCGAGCTGGCGTTCATTCTCGTGCCCCTCCTGAAGCCGGCCGCCGAAACGATTTTCCGCACCTCTCCCGAAGCGGTTTCCATCGCCAAGGCCATGGGGTTTGCCATCATCACCACGAAAGATCCAAGCGGTGCCATGGTCGAAGCGGTCGCGGATATCTCGCCGTTCATGGTCTGGTTCGGAATACTGCTGGCCGTCAATATGCAGACGAGCTTCATGCACCCGCCGTTCGGATTCGCACTCTTCTACCTACGCTCCGTCGCGCCCAAGGAACCCTATGCCGACAAGATAACCGGCAAGATCACGCAGCCTGTGCTGACCTCGCAAATCTATTGGGGCGCCGTGCCCTACGTGGGCATCCAGTTGTTGATGGTGGTCATCGTCATGGCTCTGCCGTGGCTCGCCATGCACGCACTCGTGAAACGAGCCCCCCATGCGGGCGATCCAGCATCGATCCAACAACCAGTTCCGCAGTCTCTCAGAGCGCCGGGGTCGAATGACGGCCGCTTCGCCCTGCCGCCAACACCGCCGATCATCGAGGGAGCACCGCCGGATAATTATACCGGCGCCGGCGCTCCGACACTCGATATGCGCGCCCTGCCGCGCTTCGACTAGCCATCCGGCCGGCTCCGCATGGCGGAGTCGGACGGCGCAACTAAAAAGCCCTCTCCCAAACCAATGGGAGAGGGCTTTCAAATTCCGTCGTGTCGGCTGATTACGTGCGCCAAGGATGCGCGGGGAGGTCCGACACGCCGATCACCTTGACGCCGGCTTCTGCCACGATGTTGTCGTTCTCGACCGACGAGCCCGAAACGCCAACGGCCCCGATCAGAACGCCTTCCTTGTCCACGATCGGCAAGCCGCCCGGAAACGTGATCAGCCCGTCGTTGGAGTGCTCAATGCCAAACAGAGGACCGCCGGGCTGCGACAGTTGCCCGATCAGCCCGGTCGGCATGCCGAAAAACACGGCCGTCTTTGCCTTCTTGATCGCAATATCGATCGATCCGACCCAGGCATCGTCCATGCGATGAAACGCCTTCAGATTGGCTCCTGAATCAACGATCGCGATACACATCTTGGTCTTCGTTTTTTCTGCGGCGTTGCGGGCGGCCAGAATGATCTTCTGCGCATCGTCGATCGTCACGTGCATGGGCGTGCTCCTGTTTTCTGCGGCCGATGTTCAGGGCTCGGCCGGTTTTGTTCACGTGGCGAGTATGTCAGAAATATCAACAATCAAGAAATGCAGACCTGCTGTGCACGGGCCTTCTCTCCCGCATCTCCTGTCGATGAGACAACGATGGTGATGCGTTATCAATCCGAAGCGGCTAGGTCTAGAGTAGGAAACGGGGGAGGCGTTAACCATGGGCCGGCTGTCGCGCACGCTCGATCACCTGAAATCGCGCTATGACGTGATCGTCATCGGCTCTGGCTATGGTGGTGGCGTCGCCGCATCGCATCTGGCACGCGCCGGAAAGTCCGTTGCCGTGCTCGAACGCGGCCGTGAGGTCTTGACCGGCAGTTTTCCAGCGAAATTTCCGGATTTGAAAAACGATTTCCAAGTCAGGGCCAAGTCATTCACGAGTGGCCCGGACACCGCCCTCTTCGACGTCCGGATCGGCGAAGACATGCATGTCCTTGTCGGCCGGGGGCTTGGCGGCGGCTCGCTCGTCAATGCCGGCGTGACGTTGCGACCTGATCGCCGCGTCTTCGAGGACGGGATCTGGCCGGGTCAAATCCGGCAGGATGGCGCCCTCGATCGCGGCTATGCGCGCGCCGAACTTTGGCTGCGTCCAGCCAGCGATCCCCGCGCTGATAAAATGACAAAATTCAATGTCCTCGCCGATGCCGGCCGCAAGCTCAACCGCGACCTCGTTGCGCCGCGCGTCGCCGTCAGCTTCTCTGAAAACGTCAACCCCGCCGGTATCTTTCAGCCCGCGTGCACCCGCTGCGGCGATTGTTGCGCTGGCTGCAACGTTGGCGCCAAGAACACGGTCGCGCTGACCTATCTCCCTGACGCCGCCCGCCACGGCGCTGAAATGTTCACCGAAATCACCGTCCGCCACATCGCCAAAAATGCTGATGGCAGCTGGCGCGTCGTCGCCACCCCCACGGGCGGCAAAGGCGGCGAGATCATCCTCGAAGCCACCATCGTCGTGCTCGCCGCCGGCACGCTCGGCTCGACGGAGATCCTATTGCGATCCCGCGACCAGGGCCTCGCCGTTTCGGATCGTCTTGGCCATCGCTTCTCCGCCAACGGTGACATCATCGCTTTCGGGTACGGTGCCAAAACAATCGTCAACTCCGTCGGCGTCGGTCATCCTCCCCGCGTCGAAGGCCTGGAGATCGGCGCCGCCGTCACCGGGCAGCTTGAGTTCCGCGATCCCGACAATCTCGACAACGAACTGACAATCCAGGAGGGCGCTGTCCCCTCCGCCGTCGCTCCGTCGCTTCCCGTGATGTTCCTGCCAAACGGCCGCCTTCTTGGCGCGCTGCAAAGCCTTGTCAGCGGCGTCTACAAGGGCCCGTTCGCCAGCCTGCAAACCTATTTCGCCGTCTCCCATGACAGCGCGTCCGGCGTCTTCCGCCTGGATGGCGACAAGCTCGCCCTCGCGTGGAAGGACGCGCAAAAGGAACCTTGCTACGAGCGGCTCGATGCGGCCCTGCGCGCGGTCGTCGAAAATGCCGGGGGTGATTATGTGAAGAACCCGCTCGCCGGCACCGTCATGGGGCATCAGCCGGCCACCGCCCATCCACTTGGCGGCTGCGCCATGGGGCGCGAAGCAACCGACGGCGTCGTCAATCACAAGTCGGAAGTCTTCGACACGTCACACGGGCAAGGATCGACGTCCGTGCACGACGGTCTCTACGTCATCGACGGTTCAATCATTCCGCGCTCGCTCGGCGTCAATCCGCTATTCACGATCACAGCCCTTTCGGAACGCGCTTTGGCGCATATGCTCGCCGACCGCCGCCTGTCGGCCAACGCGCTGCCACCCCTTATCAACCCCATCCCGGCCAACACACCCTCAGCGATCATGGCGGCGGAGTGATGAGCATTGCTGCGGACTGAGCAGGACGGGTTTTAATCCTTTGCTGCCAGTCTACATTTGTTCGGGGAGTTTCCGAATCTGGATGAAGCGGACCATCCCCTCTACTTTCATGGTCTGACCCGGATTGTGTTCCGGTCGGCTGCATAGCTCTGACCCGCTTCAATCGACAAACATTGGATACTGCTGAACGGAGTGCCGAACTGGCAGACGTGCCTATGCTGATGCGCAGCGACCGGCTCTGACGAAACATCGCCACGTCCCCGCTCCCCTGCTCTGGACGCATCGGACGATTGTAGGCCGCGCACCATATCTGAAAGGCGTCTTTACAGCGCCACGCCATGCACGAATTGCATTTGCCTCTGCGACGGATCTGGAAAGAGCCGGTGCGCTCCCTGTATATGTGACATAGCCGTCTTTGCAGAGGCGTGCAGCATGCGCCGGTGATGCAGTGCCGAAGATCATCGGCAGCAAAACAGCTAGAGACGTACCAATTTTATTGAGCATGAAAGTTCTCAATCTTTCGAACGTTGGATTGCATTCCCTCAATCGTCGTAATCATCGCGTTTCTTCCTCTTTTTGCGACGATACTTGCCCATCATTTCTCCAACGGCATCGCGCAGGAAGGATACCTCTCCATAACTCTGTCGTGCACGATGCTGCCACGCTTCTCGATCACGCCACGATTTTTCGCGATGGCCTCGGCGGCGCGGTTCCTCGTCGAAGCTATCGTCAGCCCGGCGGTAGTCTGACGACCTAGTGTCGAACTGCCGGCTGCGGTCCGGGTAACCATGCCTGTAGGACTCAGGAATCTGGCCCGCGCGTCGCTGCCGGCGCAGCCACAACGGCGCGCCCAAAATCCCCAAGCCGATGACTGCCCACACTGCCACAACGCACAATTTGATGAGCGTACCCAGGCTATCTATGAGCCAAGTGGCCCACGGCCCAAGCTCTGCGGTAAGCACCCCTGCGACCATACCGGCGAGCAGGCTTGCAGCCCAATCCGAAAGGCCAAAGATGATCCAAGCAGCAAGTGACCAGAACAGAAAAAGCAGCAGTGCTGCCGGCCAAAGAATGATCCCCATTGTGACCTCCTACGGGTGGAATATGTGGACAGTCGGCGGATCTGCGTTGTTCAAAGCGCAGCTGCTTGCGCCTGCTTGACAGGGTCGCTGCACTTTCACGGCGCGTCAGCGATATTGAACGTCGCAGGATCCAACCCGAGGAGCTGGCAAATCCGGTTGATGACCTGACGCTCCTCTGCATCGAAGCCGCCATCCGCTGCGGCGATCGCGCAGCACGTTTTGACAAGCAAAGCCGGATACTTTGAACGACCCTTCACGCGCGCCACGGCTTCTAAAGCTGCGGCTTCGCCACTGGCCTGGTCAGAGGCAAACCGCGACGTCATTGTTTCGAATGTCGCGATTACATCGTCGAGGCCGAACACGGCGATAGGCTCGAAGCCTCGTATGAGGCTGACCATGCGATCGTGCTCGTCATTCGTGACCCATCCATCGGCGTAGGCGACGAGCGCACAGCCCGCAACAATGCCTTCCATCAGATGCTCGTTCTCTGCTTGCTTGATCTCGTCGTTGAACTCGTCCCACGATTGCTTCGAGAAGCGGCTCAATGAAGTACGATAAGGCATGGGTCATCCTAGGTTGTCTGATTGCAATTCTCTGACGCTGTCTCAGGCGAAGATGTCAAAGATGCTCGAACGCTTCTTCTTGCCGTGGTCATCGTCGTCGCGATCGTACCAATCGCGCCGCTCCTGCGGACGTGAGCCCAGCCACATCCAAGCCGGTTTATCCAGCCACTCTATTTGGAAGTATTCCACGCGCCGTCACCATTTAGGGAGTACAGCTCTATCCCGGTGACGGAAAGCCAAGCGAACCCGGGCATCGAGCGTACTCGATGCAGTCCGACATCGCGACCATGATTGGTTGCCAGAGGGGCCCGTCCTGCACTCGCGGATGTGGGGACATAATTTCGAAACTACAAGTGGGGAGGTACGTAGGACAACCGAAGTCGCGTGCAACGCAGTCCACGACGGTCTCTATGTCATCGACTGTTCGATCATCCCCCGCTCCTTGGGCGTCAATCCGCTATTCACGATCACAGCCCTTTCGGAACGCGCTTTGGCGCATATGCTCGCCGACCGCCGCCTGTCGGCCAACGCGCGGCCACCACTGTCCAAACCCATCCCGGCCAACACACCCTCAGCGATCATGGCGGCGGAGTGATGAGCATTGCTTCGGACTGAGCAGGACGGTTTTTGATCGTGAGGAGTCATGGCCATACTCGTGTCGTCATAGCAGTTATCTCAGATTAGCATTATAACGCGCCCAATCCAGGGTGAGAGTTATGCAGGACGAGTCTCCGGTGTTGAGGTGCAGGATTGTTTTCCGGTCAGCTGTTGATGGCGGTCGGGAATACCCTTTTGGGAAGGGCGCAATGAAGTCCCGTCAATACAGACCGCACTTCGTTCTCGGGGACCCAGAGCAAGAAACGGCCGTCGTTGCTCCTGGCAATGTACTAACCGAACAGTATCTCGGGGTCCAAATTGACGACGGCCCTGATGAGTTCGCCTACGGTGAGGAAATCGTGGTGCTAGCCCGTCTGCTGTATTGGGAGGGCACCCCAAACGGCTTCTACGATGGTCTAGTGCCTGGAGCTACCTTCACTATTCGAGAGGGCGCACGCATAGTCGGGCATGGCGTGATTCTAGCGTCCTGAATGGCCGCTTCTCGCCCAAACCAGCCTTCCGCCACCTTCTCAAAAAAAGGCCCGGCATTGCTGCCAGGCCACCACTCATCAAGCCCATGCATTGGGGTCAGGCACCGGGCCCCTGCCGTCGAGATTTATCAACGGACGGTTCAGCCCGGTGCCTGACCCCATCTGTTCAGACCCCATCGACCGACAACGTCCGCTCATCGCTCCCCGCCTCAGATGTCGAGCGTATGCTCGCGCTCCCATTCGGTGAGGTGTGCGGCGTACATATTCCACTCCGCCGATTTCAGTTTGATATAGCTCGCCGCGAAATCATCACCGAGCGCTGCCTTCAAGCCTGCATCCTTGTCGAAATAGCGGATCGCATCGAGCAGGTTCAGCGGTAAGCGCGGCGCGTCCTTCACGGTATGTCCCAGCTGGTACATGTCGATGTCGTAGCGCGGTCCGGGATTGGCGCCCGTGTCGATCCCATCGAGGCCGGCGGCAAGAATGACGGACTGGAGCAGGTACGGGTTGGCCGCACCGTCCGGCAACCGCAGTTCGAAGCGGCCTTTACCTGGGACGCGCACCATGTGGGTGCGATTGTTTCCGGTCCATGTCACCGTGTTCGGAGACCATGTTGCTCCAGAAAGCGTGCGCGGCGCGTTGATGCGCTTGTACGAGTTAACAGTCGGGTTCGTGATCGCGGCCATGCCCTCGGCATGTTTCATGATACCGCCAAGGAAATTGTAGCCCTGCGCCGAAAGCCCCATGTCGTCGGTTTTGTCGAGGAACATGTTCGTCATGCCGGATTTGTCCCAGACCGACATATGCACGTGGCACCCGTTGCCCGTCAGGTTCGAGAACGGCTTGGGCATGAACGTCGCACGCAGCCCGTGCTTTTCCGCAACCGACTTCGTCATGAACTTGAAGAACGAGTGCCGGTCCGCGGTGATGAGAGCGTCGTCGAAATTCCAGTTCATTTCGAACTGGCCGTTCGCGTCTTCATGGTCGTTCTGATAAGCGCCCCACCCGAGTTCGAGCATGTAGTCGCAGATCTCGGAGATGACGTCATAGCGGCGCATCAGGGCCTGCTGGTCGTAGCAGGGCTTGGACGCGATATCCCGTCCGTCAGAAATTCCCGTGCCGTCGGCGTTGATAAGGAAATACTCGCACTCGACGCCGGTCTTCATGTAGAGGCCCATATCAGCGGCCCGTTTCTGAAGCTTCTTGAGAATGACGCGCGGTGCCTGGCTGACGTGCACGTCTTCCATCACGCAGTCGGCGGCGACCCAGGCGACTTCCTTCTTCCACGGCAGTTGGATGACGGCGGACGCGTCCGGCATGGCGAACATGTCGGGATGCGCCGGCGTCATGTCGAGCCACGTTGCAAAGCCCGCAAAGCCTGCACCGTCGCGCTCCATTTCCGCAATCGCCGCCGCCGGCACCAGCTTGGCGCGCTGCATGCCGAACAAGTCGGTGAAGGAGATCATGAAGTAGCGAATGCCCCTGTCCTTCGCCAGGGATGCGAGATCTTGTGTCATGGCCGTTTCCTTCACTAAGGGGCACGTCGGATAGGATTGAACGTTTCTGTTGTGTTTCAGGCAAAAAGAAAGGGCGGTTACAAACCGCCCTGTCCGTGTCCGGGAATCCAACTTGTTCCAGCGAGAGGAACGCGCGCCATGGCCGCGGCTTCGATCGTCAGAGCGCACAAATCCTCAGGTTCGAGGTTGTGCACATGGTTGTGACCGCACGCGCGCGCAATCGTCTGCACCTCAAGCGTCATCACTTTCAAATAGTTGGCGAGCCTACGTCCCGCGCGAACGGGATCAAGGCGCGCGGCAAGCTCTGGATCCTGGGTCGTGATGCCGGCCGGATCACGGCCTTCATGCCAATCGTCATAGGCGCCCGCCGTAGTGCCGAGCTTGTTGTATTCAGCTTCGAGCGCCGGATCATTGTCGCCAAGAGCAACGAGCGCGGCCGTACCGATGGCTACGGCGTCGGCCCCGAGCGCCAGCGCCTTGGCCACGTCGGCGCCGTTGCGAATGCCGCCGGACACGATCAGTTGCACTTTGCGATGCATACCCAGATCCTGCAGCGCCTGCACCGCGGGACGAATGCACGCGAGCGTCGGCTGTCCGACGTGTTCGATGAACACTTCCTGCGTTGCCGCCGTCCCGCCTTGCATACCGTCGACAACCACGACGTCGGCACCCGCCTTCACCGCCAGCGCAACGTCGTAGTAGGGACGCGCCCCGCCGATCTTGATGTAAATCGGCTTCTCCCAATTCGTGATCTCACGCAGTTCAAGGATTTTGATTTCCAGATCGTCAGGCCCGGTCCAGTCCGGATGCCGGCAGGCCGAGCGTTGATCGATCCCCTTGGGCAGGGTTCGCATCTCGGCCACGCGATCGGAAATTTTCTGGCCGAGCAGCATGCCGCCGCCACCGGGTTTGGCACCTTGGCCGACGACGACCTCGATACAGTCCGCCTTGCGCAGGTCATCGGGATTCATCCCGTAGCGTGACGGTAGATACTGATAAACGAGCGTTTTCGACTGGCCACGTTCTTCCGGTGTCATGCCGCCGTCGCCCGTCGTGGTCGAGGTGCCCGCCAGCGTTGCGCCGCGCCCAAGCGCATCTTTCGCCTGCGCCGACAGCGAGCCGAAACTCATGCCGGCAATCGTGATCGGAATTTTCAGCTCGATCGGCTTCTTGGCGAACCGCGTGCCCAGCACGACGCTCGTCGTGCACTTCTCGCGATAGCCTTCGAGCGGATAGCGCGACATGGACGCGCCAAGGAACAGAAGATCATCGAAGTGCGGCACCCGCCGCTTCGCGCCCCCACCGCGGATGTCATAGATGCCGGTTGCGGCGGCGCGCCGGATTTCCGAAAGCGTGTAATCGTCGAAGGTCGCGGACTTGCGCGGTGTCGTCGGCGGGTTGTGATACGTCATCAATATGCGTCCGCGTTGTCGATGTTGAAGTTATAGAGTTTGCGCGCCGAACCGTAGCGCTTGAACTCGCTCGTCTTCACGTCCTTGATGCCGGCCTTTTCGAGAAGCGCGGCAAGCTGTTCGTGATGCTCGGGCCGCATTTCCTTCTCGATACAATCGGCACCCAGGCTTTTGACGTTGCCGCGCACGAACAGCTTGGCTTCGTAGATCGAATCGCCCAGCGCATCACCGGCATCGCCCAGCACGACAAGGTGCCCACTCTGCGCCATGAACGCCGACATATGACCGATGTTGCCGCGCACGACGATATCGATGCCCTTCATCGAAATCCCGCAGCGCGAGGCCGCGTTACCCTCGATGACGAGAAGCCCGCCGCGTCCGGTCGCGCCTGCGTATTGGCTGGCGTCGCCTTTCACGACCACGCTGCCCGACATCATGTTCTCGGCAACCCCCGGACCCGCCGAACCGTGGATTGTGATGACCGCCTTCTTGTTCATGCCGCCGCCGTAGTAGCCGACGGGCCCACGAACCGCGACTTTGATCGGCGCGTCGACGCCCACGGCAACCGCATGCTGGCCACGCGGATTGAGAACTTCCCACTCCGCTTCGTTGGTGCCTTCCGACTGCCGATGAAGTTCGGAATTGAGATCCCGCAATGGCGTGACGGCAAGATCGATCGTGCGCATGCAATTACCGCTCCCAGAAATATACGGTTGCCGGCTCGGGCTCCCAGACCCGCGCCGTTTCGATGCCGGGCAGGCCAGCAAGTGCACGGTATTCCGAACCAAAGGCGACATACTGATCCGTTTCGGCCATCACGGCAGGCTTGCACGCGATGGGATCGCGGATGACGCCAAAACCGTTCTTGGTGCCCACGACGAACGTGAAAAAACCGTCGAGATCGTCGAGGCTCTTTTCCAGCGCTTGCCCAAGGTTCATGCCCTGGTTCATCCGCCAGGTGAGATAGGAGGCGGCGACTTCACTGTCGTTCTCCGTCTCGAATGTCATGCCGTCATGCTTGAGTTTACGTTTTAAGCTGTTGTGGTTCGAGAGCGAACCGTTGTGCACGAGGCACTGATCGGAGCCCGTTGAAAACGGATGCGCCCCCAGCGTCGTCACGGCGCTCTCGGTCGCCATGCGCGTATGACCGATTGCGTGTGACCCGGACATCTGCCTGAGGTGGAACTGCTGCGAAACATCCGTTGGCCAGCCGACCTCTTTGTAGATTTCGATCGTCTCGCCCGCGCTCATGATGCGCACGCCGGGATGATTGGCTTTGATCGTCTGACGCGCCACCTCCGCCTTATCGGCAGGAACCGTCAAAACCGCATGTGTCGACTTGCGCTCGATCGACACCGGCGAGCCGACCGCTGTCGACAACGCCGCATCGAGTCCGACGAAATCCTTGTCCGCATCGGCAGACTGAACCGTAATCTTCGCTTTGCCGCTTTCGGACGACCCATAGACCGCAAAACCCGCTGAATCCGGGCCCCGCTCGCACATCGTCGCCAGCATTTGCGCCGTCAACTCACCAAGCCGCGGCTCCAACGCTTTGTCTTTTAAGAATAATCCGACGATCCCACACATCAGAGGGCCTTTCCTGCTCAGACGCTTAGGGAGAAAGCTATCAATTTCCCCAACACATCTCAACTACCAAGAATACTTGTTTCCTGTCAGTAGAGTTTTTAGCTCGCGGACAAGAATTTTTGGCCGCGCTGCCACCGCTCATAGTTCGTGCGTCCCAGCCGATAGGCATCGGGAATGGAAACAGCCCACACAAACAGTCCCAACGCCGCGCGCCCGATAAACGAATGATCCGGCGTCGTCGTATGCCAGCTGATCGCCGCCAGGATGAGCGTGAACAGCGCAAAGCCAAAACCACGCTGTGGCTGACCCGCAAGCACGTGCCCGCCACCGGGCAACAACAGAGCCATGATCAGCACGGTGTAAGGATGCGGCGGTTGCTTCGACGTCATGCAGCCCGCGCCCCGGGACGCGACGTGCGACGCTCCAGCAGGACGGCCGCTTGCGATAATGTGTGCACCAGAGTTCGTCGGTCCACGACCGCATCGGTGAATACCGCTTGCCGCAGCAAGAGGTGATCGCCGCGTTCACCCTCCGCGATCTGCCGCACGATGCGAACACCCTTTGCCGTCATCGAGATCTCCTTGACGCACGCGTCGTCAAGGATGCTTTTCAGAACCGGCGCCAGTGACAGGCACAGCCCCTCTGCCGCAGCACCGTCACCGCGCACCAGCATATCGAGCGGCAAGTCCGCCGGCGGCTCGATGCGCAGCGGTAAGTCAGGCGTGACCGCATAGAATTCGTTGCCCGTGTATCGCGTCAGCATCGACAGGGACGGCGCTCCCGGCCTGTCTTCGAGCAATGTGACCGAAAGCCAGAGTTGCGGCAGGCGCCGTACAACCATTGTATCCGGGACAAGCGCCACTTTGACCCGCCGCCCGTACGCACGACCCGCCAGCGCCGGAAAGCCATCCGCGCCCGCCGACCACGCCTCATCATCCAGAACGCCAAGGCACGGATCGAGCATGCGCCTCCGCATCGCGACGGCTCGGCGGTGGTCGCGAATGGCAATATTGGCGAGCACCGCCGCCACTGCGATGAGGATGAAAAAAAAGACTGCCGACATCTGTATTGGCCTTTGCCGGAGACCACGCGGCGTTGCGCCGAACGCCGCGTGTCGTAGTTGCCACCCGACTAATAGTCTCCCAGCGGGCGGGGCCAGGGCATCGTAAATTGATCACCGCGCCGGACATACCGGTAGCGATGGAAGTGGAACCACAGCGACGCGATAATGAAGAAGGCCATCATCGCCATCAGCTGCGTTCCGTATCCCAGGAACACCGCAAAGTAGGTCGTCGCGCATAATACCAGCAACACCAGCGCGGGCAGCGGATGCAAGGGATGCACGTAGCCGCGCTGAATGGTCCCGAGCGGCCACTTGCGCCGGAACATGATCACATTGAACGTCATAAAGGTGTAGCCGAGCAGTCCCGACAGGATCGAGAACGTGATCACTTGATCGAGTGGTGCATAGTAAGCAAATAGCACCGCCACCGGAACGAGGAAGACGATAGATCGATACGGTGTGCGATAGCGCGGATGCACGGCACCGAACCACTGCGGCAGATAGCGATCGCGCGCCATCGAGAACCACGCCCGCGAGGCATCGTTGATGCAGCCGTTCGCCGACGCCAACGTCGAGAAAATGGTGCCGATAAACAGCAGCACCATCAGCGGCAGCGAATCCATCAGGCGTGCGGCATCGAACAGCGGCGTGACGGCCTGACCAAGATATTCCCACGGCATCAACCCGGCGCAGATGAACCACGTCATGGTCGCGGCAATGAGCAGTGTCATGATACCGGTCATGGTGCCGAGCGGCAGCGACCGTGCCGGTGAGCGCACTTCTTCCGCCGCCTGGCACGTTCCCTCGATGCCAAGATAGTACCACAGGCCAAAGTGCAAAGCGGCGATGACGCCGATCCAGCCATAGGGCAACCCGGTCAAAAGTTCATTGTGCTGCAGCACGTCACTCGACCACGGCCTCACCGCGAAAAACAGAATGATGATCGCAACGAAGGCAATGGCCGTAATGACCAGATTGAAAGTCAGCGTCGCATAAACGCCGCGATAGTTGAGCCAGGCGAGAAACATGATCGTCAGAACGATAAACGGCTTGTCATGCAGGACGAGCGCTTCGCCCCCCGCCGTCGTTTGTCCCATCATGCCGCCGACCGTCTGGATCAGATAGCCGAGCGTTATGGCGTTCGCCGCCTCCAGCATGGTGTAGGCAAAAACCAGGAACAGCCCGACGTTGAACGCCATCAGCGGCCCGACGATGTGCTTGGCCTGGGCATACTGTCCCCCAGCGGCGGCGACCGTCGACGTGACTTCCGAATCGATCATCGCCACGCACGTATAGAGGAGCCCCGCCACCCAGCAGGCGATCAGGGCGGCAATGGCCCCGCCTTTGCCGACTGAAAAGTTCCAGCCCATGTACTCGCCGACGAGCACGATGCCGACACCGAGCGCCCACACGTGCCCCGGGCCGAGGACGCGAAGAAGCGAGATTTTTTCGCCATGAATTGCTGTGGTCTGCGTCACCGGTGACCTCCCTGGTGGGTCGGATCAATGACGAGCGCGTCCTCGATGTCGCCTTCACGCGACGAGGTAAGCAGATCTTCGGAGTAGGTCATGTCGGTTCGAAGCATGTCTGTAAGCATCCATACGCCAAGGATGATGCACAGAGCCCAGGCGCCATACTCGAGAAGCTGGAAATTATTGAGTGTATTGATGTCGGGCATGTTCGGTCTCCCCTCACTGGTCTCTGCGGCCGAAGCGCTCGGCGATGACTTCGCGGTACTCGCTCTTGGAGAAGGCGACGACGAGCACGAAGTAGCCGACGACGATCAAGGCCGTGACGCCGAGCGCCACGAGGTCAAACGAGTAGTCGAAACGTGAAACGATGACCGGCGCGGCCGTTTCCGGCGTATAACCGAGCTTCTCCCAAGCCCCTTGCATGACGGCGTTCTGACCAAGTCCCGCCCAGGTCGTTTTGTCAGCAAGTTCGATTTCGGTTTTTCCGCCTGACGCCAAACCGAGATACAGCGGCGCAAATAGCGAGGCGAACACAAGTGCCAGCAAAAACAGGCTATCGAAGAACTGCCCCAAAGCCGATTGGCGAGGTGGCTCGTAATGACCGTTGCTCATGGCGATGTCCTCAGCTCTAACGGCGGTTCATGAGATCGAGGTAGTGCAGGTCGAGCCCGTAGATGTGAGCTTTGTCATCGCGGTAATGGCTGATCATGGCCCAGATGGCCGCGGCGTTGAAAAGCATGACGAGGCCACCGCTGATCAACAAAGCGCCAAACACACCGTCATCGGTGAGCTGCGGCAGGAGAGCGTAGAAAACGAATGAGTACAGCGCCCACACGGCGACGAGCGCCACGACCGCCCAGCGGCAATCCGTCGAGAACATGCGATCGATCCGTGGATCAGCGGCTTTTTGTTGCACGAGCACCTCCCCCATTTGCCGAGACATTCCCCGGTGCACCAATGTTGCCTGTCAGGCAATCTGTGTTTAATGAGCGGAAAGTCTGCGTCATGGTGCCGCGAGATGTCAAGATAAACTGCCTCAACAAGTGACATAGACAGCAAAATTTATGCAGTGCATTGCAACATATTCGAGCAAACCGCCAAAACGGCCGTTGACCCGTAACTTGAACACGCGGAAAATTTCTTGCACTTTGGGAACAATCGAGGGCATGGTCCGCAGAGTGTCTGCTGCCCCCTGGGCCGGAGCATTTGAATGCCGTTCGCACTCCTGAAATACGGTCTGTCGCGGGAACACCCCGACGATCCCCACTTCCGATGGAAGCCCGACCTCAAGAAAACCTACGACGTGGTCATCATCGGAGCTGGCGGGCATGGGCTCGCCGCGGCCTACCATTTGGCCAAGGACCACGGCATCACCAACATCGCCGTGCTTGAAAAGGGTTGGCTCGCCGGCGGTAACACCGCGCGCAACACCACCATCGTCCGCGCCAATTACCTGACCCCCGAAGGCGTCGCTTTCTACAAGGAATCCGTCGAACTCTTCCGCACTTTGTCGAACGAACTCGACATCAACGTCATGTACTCAGAACGCGGCCACTTCACGCTGGCGCATACGGACGCCGCCATGCGCACCGCGCGGTGGCGCGCCGAGGTCAACAAGCACCTTGGCGTCAATTCCGAAGTCATCGATTCAGCCGAGGTCAAGCGCATCTGCCCGACGATGAACGTCACAGACGAAGCGCGGTATCCTATTCTGGGCGCGCTGTACCATCCGCCAGGCGCCATCGCCCGCCATGATGCTGTGGCGTGGGGTTATGCCAAGGAAGCCATGAAGCGCGGCGTCGAAGTCCACACGCAAACCGAAGTCAAAAAGATCTTGATCGAAAACGGCCGCGCCATCGGCGTTGAGACCAATCGCGGCATCATCCATGCCGGCAAGGTGATGCAGGCAGTCGCGGGTTCTTCGTCGCACGTCGCGCGCATGGCTGGCCTCAAGCTCCCGATCAAGACCATTCCGCTGCAGGCTTGTGTGTCTGAACCCGTAAAGCCGATCCTCGATCAGATCGTCGTGTCGGGATCGCTGCACGTCTACATCTCGCAGTCGGCACGCGGCGAAATGGTCATGGGCGGGGCGACCGATCCTTATGGACTGTATTCGTCGCGCTCCACGCTCGATTTCAAGGAAAGCCTGATGGGCCACATGCTGGAATTGTTCCCATTCATGGGCGAATTGCGCATTCTGCGACAGTGGGCTGGAATGGCTGACATGACGCCCGACTTTTCGCCCGTCATGGGCCTGACGCCGCTGGAGAACTATTACATCGATGCCGGCTGGGGCACATGGGGGTTCAAAGCAACGCCCGTCTGCGGCAAGCGTATGGCTGAATGCGTCGCCACCGGCCGTCAGCCCGATCTGATCAAACCTTTCGCCCTGTCTCGCTTCTCGACCTTCGATCTCGTTGGCGAGAAGGGTGCGGCGTCCGTCGGACATTGAGGAAGTCGTTCGATGAAAATCGTGAACTGTCCGCTGAACGGCCCACGCAACATTTCAGAATTTGTCTGGGGTGGCGAAGTAAAGCCGATGCCCGATCCGGCAAAGGCCACCGATCGGGAATGGACTGAGTATCTCTTTCTTGAAGAAAATCTCGCCGGCGACATCACGGAATGGTGGCTGCACGCGCCGACCAACTACTGGTTTATCGCCCGCCGCAACACGATCACAGACCAATTTCTAGAAACCATGACCTACGACGCATTCCTGGCTCGTCAGCCTTTGGCGAGCGCTGTCATTCCGTCAGGAGAGGCCGAACCTGCGGCCAAGCCTGTCACCGGCGGCGGCGACACCGGAGCAACATCAGCATGAGCGGACATTCGAACCGCATCGAGAAGCCTGGCTTTGGGCTTCTGATCGATCACACCAAACCGCTGTCGTTCACCTTCGATGGAAAGCTGTTCAACGGCTTTAACGGCGATACGATTGCGTCGGCGCTATACGGTTCGCAACAGGTACTGCTGTCGCGCTCGTTCAAGTACCACCGGCCGCGCGGCGCACTGACCATGAACGGTCTCGACGCCAACACGCTCGTCCAGGTCGCCGACGAACCCAACGTGCGCGCGGACTTGCATCCCGTCGCGGCCGGCATCGCCGTGAAATCCATCAATCACCTCGGCTCGCTGCAGCGCGATGCCTTTTCGGTGATGGACTATTTCTCCCGCTTTCTTCCCGTCGGCTTTTACTACAAAACGTTCTTCCGCCCCGCCGGCATCTGGAAGTATTTCGAACGCCCGATCCGCATCATGGCGGGCCTCGGCACCCTCGATCCGCGCGCCGACCACAAATATTACGACAAGGCGTATCTGTTTACCGATGTGCTGGTGGTCGGCGGCGGCTCCGCCGGCCTTGAAGCGGCGATCGCTGCGGCCGAAACTGGCGCTGAAACGCTGCTCATCGATGAGAACTCGCAGCTTGGCGGCTCGCTCCTCTACGGCCGCGTCAGCGACAGCCGCGAAGCCGCCGACACGTTGCGCACCCGACTTGTTGCCAAAGCGCGCGGCCTTGAAAAACTGACCATCCTCACGAGCACCGTCGTCTCCGGCCTCTTCAGCGACGGCTGGGCCGCAGCCATCGGCGGCAATCGTCTGTACAAAATTCGCGCCCGCCAGACGATTGTCGCCGCCGGTAGCTTTGATCAGCCCCTCGTCTTCCGCAACAACGACCGCCCGGGCATCCTCTTCGCGACAGCGGCCCAACGCCTGATGCGGCTCTATGGCGTCCGCCCCGGCAATCGCGCCGTCATCGCGACATCGAACACCTTCGGCTACGAAGCCGCCCTCGACTTGCTCGACGCAGGAACCGAAGTCGCCGCCGTCATCGACCTGGGCACGACGTCCGGCCCCACCGTTGATGCTGTCCGGTCGCGTGGCGTTCGCATCGTAACCGGTTCGACACTGGTTGACGCCAAGGGCTACCTGCGCGTGGAAAGCGTTGGCGTGGCCGCGATCACCGGCCAGGGCAAGACCGCAGCGGCAACCGACTGGATCACCTGCGATTGCGTGCTGATTTCCGTCGGCTGCTCACCCGCGTTGAACCTCGCCAGCCATGCCGGAGCCAAGGTCATTTTTGACGACGCGATCCAAATGCATCGTGCGGTCAGCCCACCGGAAGGCATTGCTCTCGCCGGTGCCGCAGCCGGGGTGTGGTCCCCGGCGCGCGTGGCCGCACATGCAAAGGCAACCGGCTCCGCCGCAGCTCGTCTTGCCGCGGGCGAACCCGGCAGTGAACCGCCCGACGCCGACGACCCGACCGCGGCGGCGATCACGCATCCTTACCCAATCTTCAAGAGCGGCAAGGGCAAGGAATTCATCGATTTTGATGAAGACCTGACGATCAAGGACATCATCAACTCGGTCAAGGACGGCTACGACGATATCCAGCTCGTCAAACGCTACTCCACCGCCGGTCTTGGACCGAGCCAGGGCCGCCACGCGAACTTGAACACCATCCGCATCGTTGGCGCCGTCACGGGCAAGCCACTCGCCGCGATCGGCACAACGACATTCCGCCCGCCGCTGGTCCCGGAAAAATTTGCCCACATGGCCGGCCGCGCCTTCGAGCCCGTCCGCCTGACATCGATGCACCATCGCCACCAGGAACTGGGCGCGCAATTCATGACCGCCGGTCTGTGGTTGCGTCCCGCATACTATGGTTCGAAAGACGATGCTGCCCGCACCATCGACGACGAAGTCCGCGCCGTTCGCACCGCAGCCGGCTTGATCGATGTTTCAACGCTCGGCGGCCTCGATATTCGCGGCCCCGACGCCGCCGCCTTCATCGACCGCATGTACACCTGGGCTTATGAAAAACAACCGGTCGGACGCGCCCGCTATACGCTGATGACGGACATGTCGGGCGTCGTCATCGACGATGGCGTCGCCTGCCGCTTCGCCCCGAACCATTATTACGTCACGGCCACCACCAGCGCCGTAGATCAGGTCTACCGCGCGATGACGTGGTCCAACGTTCAATGGAAAATGGACGTCGACGTCGCCAATGTGACCGCCGCCTATTCAGCTATGAACCTTGCCGGCCCCAAGGCGCGCGCCATCGTGCAGACGCTGACCACCGATATCGACTTCTCGAAGGACGCCTTCCCCTACATGGGCGTCCGCACCGGCACTCTGGCCGGCATTCCGGTTCGCGTGCTGCGCGTCGGCTTTGTCGGCGAGGCAGGCTATGAGATCCACTGTCCCGCCGGTTACGGCGAAGCGCTGTGGGATATTCTTATGACCGCCGGCAAGCCGCACGGACTGAAGCCGTTCGGCGTCGAGGCCCAGCGCATCCTCCGCCTGGAAAAGGGTCATATTATTGTCGGCCAGGACACGGACGGCCTCACCAACCCGATCGAAGCCGGCATGGACTGGGCTTTGGCAAAGAAGAAGCCATTTTATATCGGCAAGCGTTCCATCGAACTGCAGGCCGCAAAGGGCATCACCCGCAAACTTGTCGGCTTTGCCGTCACCGACAGCGCGTCACCCGTACCGAAAGACTGCCACCTCATCATCCGCGACGGCGAAATCGTCGGCCGCGTGACGTCGGTCGTCAAATCCGCGACACTCGGCAAAGTCATCGGCCTCGCTTACCTTCCCCCGACAATGACTGATGCCGGCCAGCGCTTCGAGATCCGCGTCGACGGCGGCGCAATGGTGCCGGCCGAAGTCGTCCCGACACCATTTTACGATCCTCAAAACGCGCGCCAGGACATCTGAAATCCGACACGCAAGGACACGGCACCATGACGACGCCTGATCTGCACCTGCGCCGCTCACCGCTTCGCTCCGCCCTTTTGAAGGCCGGCGCGAAATGGGAAGCTCTCGGCGACATCGCGGTGTCCGCTGGCCTCGGCAACGAAGAAGCGGCCCGTCACCTCGCCATCACCGATCTGTCGCCACTCCCGCGCCTGGGCTTCAAAGGCCGCGAGACGATCCCCGCCATGCAAAAGCGCGGCGTAACGCTGGAACCGACGCCCAATCGCGCGTTCCGACAGCCGGATGGCGGCCTCTGTCTCGTACTTGCAGCCAGCGAAGTGATTCTTCTGTCACCGCTCGGCGGCGACGGCGGACGACTCAAGGAGTTGCACGACAGTTGGAGCCTCGAGGCCGGCGAGCGCACCTACCCATTGTTGCGCAATGACAGCCACGCCTGGTTCGCCATAACGGGAGCCAAGGCCTCGGATCTATTCGCAAAAATTTGCGGTGTCGATCTCCGCCTCAGCCGATTCCCAGACCTCTCGATTGCCCAAACGTCCGTCGCCAAACTGTCGGCGATCGTGACCCGCGCCGACATCGGCGGCACCCCCGCCTTCCATATTCTTGCCGATAGCGCGTCATCCTTGTATTTCTTTGACTGCTTAATTGATGCGGCGCAGGAATTCGGCAGCAGTGTCGCCTGCTTGGATGTTTTGAGAAGCTTGGAAAGCGGATGAAAAAGGCCTCGGAGACGGCACCTAAAGTAACCCAGGTCGACAACCTAGCCGTTACTTCCTTGCGCAAAGTTCGCAGTTTCCAAACGTCGGACGACGGTCTTCAGTCCATTGACGAGGGCGATGATGCCGACGACGGCGACGCCCTGCCGCTTCCAGCCCTGGACAGCCAGGATCCGCACGCGCTCTCGGGTGCCCGCGACAACATTCTCGAAGTCGCCATCGGGCGTGAAGTGCGCGCATTTCGCAAAAAGCTCGGCATCACCGTATCCGATCTGGCCCGCGCCACCGGCCTTTCGCTCGGCATGCTGTCGAAAATCGAGAACGGCGTAACATCCGCCTCGCTGACGACGCTACAGCGCTTGTCGCGTGCACTCGGCGTGCCGGTGACCGCACTCTTTCGCCGCTTTGAAGAAAAGCGCGACGCCGTCTATGTCCGGGCAGGTCAAGGCCTCGTCATCGAGCGCCGCGGCACCCGGGCCGGCCATCAGTATCAGTTGCTGGGCTTCTCAGGCGGCAATGCGACCGGTCTCGTCGTCGAACCCTATATGATTACGTTGACCGAGAAATCGGACGTGTTCCCGCTGTTCCAGCACTCGGGCCTTGAGTTCCTGTACATGCTCGAAGGCGAGGTCGTCTACCGCCACGGCGACAAACTCTACACGATGCTGCCCGGCGATAGCCTGTTCTTCGATGCCGATGCCCCGCACGGTCCGGAAGAACTCATCAAGCTTCCGATCCGCTTCCTCTCCATCATCAGCTACGCCCGCGAACGCGACGAATAATCCCCCCCTTCGCGCCAACCGGCCGGCTCCGCGCCAAGCGGAGTCGGTTGGCGCCACTTAAAAAACACCGGCTCCGCGCTAGCGGAGTCGGTTGGCGCCACTGAAAAATCCGCGCCTTCCGGCCGGCGCGCCGGAGGCGTGTCGGAAGTCGCCACTACAAAAGGCGCCACTAAAAATAATACTTTTTATTACAGAATTCGCACGTGACGGCGGTGCGGCCGTCAGCCTCGCGCAACCCCTCTAAATCTTCCGGCGTAAACCGCGACAGAAACATCTGCACGCGCTCTAATGAGCAGCGGCAGCGTGCATCGAGCGGCTGACCCTGATAGACCCGCACGTCTTCCTCGTTGAAGAGGCGAAACAACAAACGCTCGGCGGACAGCGTGGGATCGATCAGTTCATGATCTTCGACAGTGGCGGCGAGAATGCGCGCACGCTGCCAATCCTCCTGATCCGGCGGTGCCGTGGGGCTGTCGTCGTCCTCGATGCCGGCTGTCGGATGCTGGATGAGAAGACCGCCCGCCCGCCAGTGCCACCCGTCGCCGCCCTGAACACGCTGCCGCGCCACGGCAAGGCGGACATAACTCGGCAGCTGTTCCGACTGGCGGAAATAAGTCAGCGCCGCAGCCCCCAGGCTCTGCCCGTCGAGCGCAACGATGCCTTGATAACGATCGTCCTCGCCAGCCCGCTCAAGCGTCATTGCCATGTGGCCGCTGCCAATGAGTTCGCCCTGGCTCGGCCGCAGGCCCATCGCTTCGATCTTGCTCGCATCAAAGCTCGCATATCCGCGTAACCGGCCCGGCGCTTCGTAATCGGCAAGAAGAAACCGGATTGGTCCATCGGTGCGTGTTTGAAATCCCAGCCGCCCGCCGGGCTTCAGCGGCTGGCCGAGCATCGCTGTCAATGCCAGCGCTTGCCCGAGCGCCTCGCTGACCGCATCGGGGTAGTCGTGCCGCGTCAGTACCATATCGACGACAGCGCCCAGGCGCACGATCCGCCCGCGAATGCCCGATCTGTCGGTCGAAAACGGCAGCACGAGATCATCGGCGCCATCCACGACCGCCCCCCTCGATTTTCCCCTCGTCGTTCCCGGATCGGCCATCGTGCTCTTCTTTTCAGTCAACGCCGAAGCACCACGCCAGTACACCTTTTTGTGCATGCAGCCGGTTTTCCGCCTCATCAAAGATCACCGATTGCGGTCCTTCGAGAACGCTTTCGCTCACCTCATGCCCGCGATAAGCCGGCAGGCAGTGCATAAAGATCGCATCCTTCGACGCCTTCGCCATCAAAGCATCCGTGACGGCGTAAGGTTTCAAGACCTGCTTGCGCCACGACGCATCCGTTTGCCCCATCGACACCCAAGTATCGGTGACAACACAGTCGGCCCCTTTGACCGCCCTGACCGGATCGATACCGATAGCGATATCGGCCTTCTCTTTCTTGGCCCACTCGATGAAAGGCTTTTCCGGCATCAGTTCATCGGGACAGGCCAAGCGCAATGTGAAACCAAATCGCGCCGCAGCATGCATCCACGATACGGCGACGTTATTGCCATCGCCGACCCACGCAACGGTCCGGCCCTTGATCGGCCCGAGGTGCTCTTCGAACGTCATGATATCGGCCATGATCTGGCACGGGTGCGTCTTATCCGTCAGCCCGTTGATGATTGGAATGGTGGCGTGCTCGACGAGTTCCAGAAGCGTCTCATGGCTGTTCGCCCGGATCATGATCGCATCGCCGTATCGCGACAGCACGCGCGCCGTATCGGCGATACTTTCGCCCCTGCCGAGCTGCAGATCCGTGTGGTTCAGGGCCAGCGTCGTACCGCCCAGTTGGCGCATGGCAATGTCGAATGACACCCGCGTCCGCGTCGATGGCTTTTCGAAAATCAGGATCAGGACTTTGTCTTCGATCCCCTTCGGCCGCATCTTGACCGGCACCTTTCGGCCGGCCTTCTTCATATCGTGCGCATTGTCGATCATCCGCCGCAGCGTCTTTGCATCGAGCCGGTCAATATCGAGAAAATGTCTAACGGCGTTGGCCTTGGCCATTGTCGTGGCGCCTGTGAGTTAGGGATGAATGTCAGGATTTGTTGGAGAGGCGCTGAAACGCGCGCCGCATACGGGCTAAGCCCTCGCCGATCTCGGCATCGGACACGTTGAGCGGCGGCAGCACGCGCATCACGTTTTCACCGGCGCCGACGGCCAGCAATTTCTCGGCGATGACCGCCTTGACCACGTCGCCAACAGGTGGCGCGACCTTGATGCCGGCCAACAACCCCTTGCCGCGCACGTCGACGACGATGTCGGGGAACTCGTCTTTGAGTTGCGCCAGACCCTGCGCGAGCCGGTTGGCTCGCAGCGTTACGGTGTCGAGAAAACCCGGTTCCAGCACGGCGTCGAGGACCGCGGCACCTACGGCTGTCGCCAGAGGGTTGCCGCCGAACGTGGAGCCGTGCGTGCCGGGCGTCATGCCCTTCGCGGCCTCCTCGGTCGCAAGAAAGGCTCCGACCGGGAAGCCGCCGCCGATACCTTTGGCGATCGCCATGATGTCGGGCGTGACGCCGGACCATTCGTGCGCAAACAGTTTGCCTGTCCGCCCGACGCCGCACTGAACTTCATCCATGATCAAAAGGAGGCCGTGCTCGTCACACATTGTGCGCACGTCGCGTAGGAACTCATCAGCAGCAACACGGACACCGCCTTCACCCTGCACGGGCTCGATCATGATCGCGGCCGTCTCCGGACAGATCATGCTGTGCACGGCTTCGATATCGCCGAACGGCACCTGATCGAAACCGCCCGCCGGCTCACCGAACCCTTCCAGATACTTCGGATTGCCGCCTGCCGCGATGGTCGCGAGAGTCCGGCCGTGAAATGCCCCCTCGAACGTGATGACCCGCCAGCGCTCAGGGGCGCCGTTGACGTAATGATAGCGGCGCGCGGTTTTGATCGCGCCCTCGCACGCCTCAGCACCGGAATTGCAAAAGAAGACCTTGTCGGCAAACGTCACCTCGACGAGCCGTTCGGCCAACGCTTCCTGTCCCGCCACACGATAAAGGTTCGACGTGTGCCAAAGTTTGCCGGCCTGCTCGGTCAAAGCCGCGATCAACCGCGGATGGGCGTGCCCCAGCGCATTGACGGCAACGCCGGATGCGAAATCGAGATAGGCGTCATCGGCTTCCGTATAGAGCCACGCCCCTTGTCCACGGGCAAAGACGAGGTTCTGCCGGGCATAAGTCCCCATGACGGCTGCGGAAGGGGACCCTCCGCCCGGGACGTTTCGGACCGGCATTGGAGCCACGCGCGGCTCTGCCATCGCGGTTCCCCCTAGACCCAGAAAATCAAAAAGGCCGCCCAATTCGGCGGCCGGAGAGAGCAAAATTGGTACGCGGCCGGCGCCCGGCTGTCAACGCGCCACACCCTTGTGTGATTCGTATTTTCTGGATGTGTTTTCCGGGGATGGCAGCCCCGCCAACCCAAGATTCGGCCAAACCACGAATCGTTCTGTGGCCCGCAAGCCACTTGTCCAAGTCAACACCGCCTCCACCGCCCGCCTTGCCTTGTAGACGGAATTCTACTCGTAGTACCTTTCTCTGGTCCGGCCACGACATGTCGCGCGTACCTCGCGACCCTTGTGTCAGTTTCGTGCCCGGCACGCGTAAACGAGGCAGTGTTGTAACGCCTCCAAAAGTTCGCGTGCGTTTGTCCCAGCGTCTCACAGTCAAGCGTTAGTTCGCGGTCATCGCCTTATCGCCGGTGTCAACCCTTGCGCGCATCTTCGCGCGTCGGTTGCGATCCGGATTGAGGACGAGACCCGTCATTGCCGGCGCGCGCCCTTAGCGGCCGCGGCGCGGCCAGGGGGTACTGTTATCATGGAGCTTCAAGTCATGGGCTGGAACGATGAGCGTGTCGAGCAGCTGAAGAAGCTTTGGTCGGAAGGCTTGAGCGCCAGCCAGATCGCCGGCCGCCTGGGCGGCGTCACCCGCAACGCCGTGATCGGCAAGGTCCACCGTCTGGGACTGTCCGGCCGGGCGACGACCTCGCGCATGAAGTCACACCGGCCGCGGCCGCGCTCGACCAACCTGCCGGGCAACAGCGGCAAGCGGATGATGCCGAAGGGCGGCCGTTTCCCTGCCCCGCCGAATTCACCGCTCCAACTCATCTACCAGGCTGAACCGTTCATGCCATCGGCCGAGGAACTCGATATTCCCCTCGCCGAACGCAAAACGATCCAAACGCTGCTCGAATGCCATTGCCGCTGGCCGATTGGCGACCCGCAACTCGCCGACTTCCATTTTTGCGGCAAGCAGAAGGTGACCGGCCTGCCCTACTGCGAATTCCACGCTCGCCGCGCCTTCCAGCCGCCTCAGGCGCGCCGGCGCGAACGCGACATGTCCGAGCCGATGGTGCCAGCGATCACCGCCGACAAGGAAACAGTCGCGACCTGATCGTCAAAAAGTTTGCCGGCCAACTAGGCCGGTAGAGGGGGGAAAAGACCGGAAGCGCCGGGGGGCGCTCTCCGGTCTTTTCTTTTATCCTGCCATTTCAGTAGCTTGGAAATTCTCCGCCACACCCCTATTTCAGCATAATTGGTTATTAACCTTTTAACGTCTGTAACTATGGGAACAGCGCGGGTTCCCTGGCGCGTTACGACATGGGATAAAGCACGAGCGGGCGGGGGGCCGACGTGAGTGCGCGCCCTGATTTCAATTAGGGGCGGCGCGTCTCAAAGAGAGGTGGATGCCATGCCTGCGCAGTTGAAATGGACATCAATAGTGAGTGCCGCCGCTTTCGCGCTCGTTCCGCTGGCGGCCGCGACGGCAGCCAATGATCCGACCGGCGTTTGGTACAACGACACCGGACGCGGCGCCGTTGAGATCAAGCCATGTGGCTCCGCTCTGTGCGGACACGTTGTCTGGGTCAAGGATACGACCGACACCAAGGGTTGCGGACGCCAGATCATTGGCAACGCAGCCAAGGTCGGCGCGACGACTTGGGACAATGGCTGGATCTACAGTCCCGAAAACAAGAAGAAATACGATGTCGAATTGAAGCCCTTGTCGAACGGCACGCTTCAGGTGACCGGCTACATGGGTGTGAAGATGTTTTCGAAAACCATGATTTGGAAACGCGCACCTGCCGATCTCGCCCGATGTGGCAGTGAAGCGATCGTCGCGAAGGCTGACCCGATCGCCAAGCCCGAAATTACAAAGCCTAAAGCCGCGCCCAAGAAGCCTGAGACGGCAAAGGCCAAACCCGAAGTCAAGGCTGCAGCCGTCTCTTCGGAACCAAAGATCGTTCCGCCTGCGCCCAAGCCGGCACAACGCCCGGCCGCGAAACCGGCGCCGACGCCGACAATCGATGCACCCGTCAATGTGGCGCGCGCCGATCCAGAACCCACAGCAACAACGCCACCGGATACGACGACAGCCGCAGGAAACCCTGACACGCAGCCGCCGGCCGAACCGCAGGTGCATGCGTTGCCCGGCGTCGAGGACGAAAGCGAAGCTCTCGCTGTCACCACCCCTCCCGAGGAGGAGGATCAGGCCCAGCGCGAAAAACTTGATATGGGCAAAATTGCCAAGAAGCTGGCCGAGATCGAACGCGACACCGGCTATGGACTGAAAAAAACCGGCAGCGGCAATTGCCGTCTGAAAGTGCCGTACGCCACCGTCAATTTCCCGTGCAAGGACTAACCCGCGCTTCCGGCCGGCTGCACGATAGTGCAGTCGGAAGCGCCAAACTAAAATGACTAGCGCTTCCGGCCGGCTGCACGATAGTGCAGTCGGAAGCGCCAAGCTAAAATGACTAGCGCTTCCGGCCGGCTGCACGATAGTGCAGTCGGAAGCGCCAACCTAAAACTACAAGCGCTTCCGGCCGGCTGCACGACAGTGCAGTCGGAAGCGCCAACCTAAAACTACAAGCGCTTCCGGCCGGCTGCACGATAGTGCAGTCGGAAGCGCCAACTAAAACTTCGGAAGCGCCAAGCAAAAAGCGCCACTAGACTTTACTGAAAGCCAGAACCGCTAACGAAATCGCCGCGATCCACAGCGCTACGGTGCGCCACCGGCCACGACGGGTGTTCTCTGCCGCGAGCAACGCGATGGTCGCAGCGTCGAGCCGCACGCCGCTCTCCGCCATCGCGCCCAAGGCCCCGAACGCGCGCTCGGCGCTGGATAGAAACACGGGCAGGTCGGCGGCAAGCTTAGCCACCATCGACGCGCCATCCCCCGCATCGCGCAGCCGCCCCATTACGCTCAAATTCTGTTCGATCCACTCTTTCGCGATTGGCTCCGCCGCCACCCACATGTTGAGCGACGAGTTAAGCCCGCGCGCCACCCCTTCGACAATCACCATGCTCTTCTGCAACAAGATGAGTTCCGGCCGGGTCTGCATGTCAAAGACGTCGGTATAGGCAAAGAGCTGACCGAGCAGATCGGCCATTGAAATTTCCGACGCCGTCTTGCCGTGGATCGGTTCTCCGATGGCCCGCAGCGCCTGCGCGAACACCTCGACGGGATGGTGCGGCGGCACGTATCCGGCCCAAAAGTGCACTTCGGCCGCGCGCCGGTAGTCGCGCGTGATCAGGCCATGCAGGATTTCGGCAAGAAAGCGCCGCTCGCGCATCCCGAGCCGGCCCATGATGCCGAAATCAACGGCCACGACGATGCCCGACTTATCGACGAACAAATTGCCCTGATGCATGTCCGCGTGAAAAAATCCATCGCGCATCGCGTGCTTCAGGAACGAGCGGATGACGGTCATTCCAAGTGCATCGACGTCATATCCGGCAGCCTTCAGCGCCGCCTTGTCACCAATCGGAATACCGTCGATCCATTCGGTCACCAGCACGCGCTTCGCCGTCCGCCGCCAGTCAACGCGCGGCACTCGGAAACCTGCATCGGGATTGAGGTTCTCTGCCATCTCCGACATGGCAGCCGCCTCGAGCCGCAGATCCATTTCGAGTTCTGTCGTTCGCGCGAGATTTTCAACCACCGCGACGGGTCGCAACCGGCGGGCGGGCTCATGCCAGCGTTCCACCAGATGCGCGGCAAAAAAGTAGCTGTCGAGGTCGCGCTTGAAGCGTTTCTCGATTCCGGGTCGCAGGATCTTGACAGCAACCGTTCGCCGCTCGCCACTGTCGATGACGACGGCCTTGTGCACCTGTGCGATGGACGCAGCCGCGACCGGCGGCCCGAACTCCACGAAATGATCTTCGAGTTTGCCGCCAAGCGCGGCCTCGATAGCAGCCCTCGCCTCGGTCATGCTGAACGGCGGCATCCGGTCTTGCAACTGAGCCAGATCGCCTTGCAAGTCCGGCCCGATGATATCGCCGCGCGTGGCCAGGAATTGGCCGAGCTTAATGTACGATGGACCCAGCGCCGCTAGCGCTGCCGATATGCGCTTGTCGCGCTGCCGGCCCCACTGGAACGGCGCCGCCAGCACCCGAACGGGCAGCGTCGCGATCCGCGCCAGCTTGAATGGCAGCGGCTCCGGCCCGCCCTTCGGTGCAAACCGCACGCTATGGCTGGCGAGCACGACACCCGCCTTGGCAAGTCGCAATGAGTTAAGAATGACTCCGGCCATGCTGTCCTTGACCGATCGAGAGAGTTACAACGCGACGCACCGTGCGCCGCACCGCACATTGCCGCGACGGACCTTAAGGTCAAGCGAACCCGCGTTAACCGGTTAGAATGCGACGACAGTTGCGGCTGCACCGGTGATCAAACGGCGGTGGCGCCGCGATTGACGACCCTCAGGTCGAAGGCGGCGGCCAGCAGTGCCTTGGTATAGTCCTGCTTGGGCGCAGAAAATATCTGCTCCACCGTTCCCGACTCGACGACCTTGCCGTTGCGCATCACCAGCACGTCGTTACACAGCGCCCGCACAACCTTGAGATCGTGGCTGATGAACAAATAGCCGAGCCCGCGCCGCTTCTGCAGATCGCGCAGGAGGTCGACGATCTGAGCTTGCACGCTTTGGTCAAGCGCGCTCGTCGGCTCGTCAAGCATGAGGAACTTTGGCTCCAGCACAATCGCCCGGGCAATTGCAATACGCTGCCGCTGCCCGCCTGAAAACTCGTGCGGGTACCGGTCGAGCCAATCCGGATCAAGACCGACTTCTTTCAACGACTGGCGAATACGATCCCGGCGCTGCTCATATGTCAGC
Organism: Hyphomicrobium sp.; assembly: GCA_022844105.1. Taxonomy (GTDB): domain Bacteria; phylum Pseudomonadota; class Alphaproteobacteria; order Rhizobiales; family Hyphomicrobiaceae; genus JAGVSR01. The sequence goes on from JALHMJ010000007.1 coordinate 107,645, forward strand.
TCCGGTTTGAGGATCTGTAGCCCTTCTTCGATGATTTGCGACACCGACAGACGCGGCGACAGCGAACCGTATGGATCTTGGAAAACGATCTGCATGTCTCGACGCAGAGCCCGCATTTCCTTCGAGTTGAACCCGTCGATACGCTGCCCCGCGTAGACGATCGGCCCTTCCGACGATATGAGGCGCAAAATTGCAAGACCGAGCGTGGTTTTACCCGAACCCGATTCCCCGACCACGCCAAGCGTATCGCCCTCGCGCAGCCGCAGCGACACGCCATCAACCGCCTTGATGTAATCAACCGTTTTGCGCAGCAGACCGCGCTTGATCGGGAACCAAACCTTGAGATCGTCGGTCTCAACGAGCACGGGAGCCGACGCCGGCGCCGGTGTCGCCCGGCCCTTCGGTTCGCTTTCAATCAGATGGCGCGTATAGGGGTGCTTGGCATCGGCGAAAATCGCCTCAGTGGTGCCCTCCTCCACGATTTCACCGTGGCGCATGACATAAACACGGTCCGCCATGCGCCGCACGATGCCCAAATCGTGCGTGATAAGCAGCATCGAAAGCCCGAACTCTTTCTTGAGATCAGCCAGCAGTTCTAGGATCTGCGCCTGGATCGTTACGTCGAGCGCCGTGGTCGGCTCGTCGGCAATAAGCAGGTCCGGCTCATTGGCCAGCGCCATCGCGATCATCACGCGCTGCCGCTGCCCACCCGATAATTGATGCGGATAGTCCGCCAGACGCGCCTCTGGATCGCGGATGCCGACCTTGCGCAAGAGTTCGATCACGCGCGAACGCACCTCTGCTTCGTCCAGGCCGCGATGCACCCTGAGGACTTCGCCGACCTGCTTTTCAATGCTGTGCAGCGGATTGAGCGACGTCATCGGCTCCTGGAAAATGATCGAGATGCGATTACCGCGCACCGATTGCATCTCGCGTTCGCTCGCGCGCAGGAAATCCCGCCCCTCGAAAATGATTTCGCCGCCCGGATGCGAAGCCGCCGGATAGGGCAGCAGCTTCATGATCGAAAGCGCCGACACACTCTTGCCCGAGCCCGACTCGCCCACGAGCGCCACGGTCTCACCCTTGCCGATGTGAAACGAGACGCCCTTGACGGCCAATGTTTCCACACTGCCCGAGCGGAACGCCACCTTCAGTCCGCGGATGTCGATCAACGTCTCAGCCGCCCCAAGGCCGGCAGGTTCTTTGGCAAGCGTCACGGCTTCCGCCTTTGTCATCGCGCGTTCCTCAGCGGAAAGTCTTTTTGGGATCGAGCGCGTCGCGCACGGCCTCGCCGACGAAGATCAACAGCGACAGCAGTAACGCGATGAGTATGAACCCCGAGAGCCCGAGCCACGGCGCATCAAGATACTTTTTACCTTGCAGCAGAAGCTCACCCAGAGATGGCGAACCCGGCGGCAGCCCCAGCCCGAGAAAATCCAGCGCCGTCAGCAGGGCAACCGAGCCCGACAGCTTGAACGGCAAGAAGGTCAGCGTGGCGACCATCGCGTTGGGCAGCAAATGCTTCCACATGATCGTCGTGTCTGAAAGCCCAAGCGCGCGGGCCGCTCGAATGTACTCGAAATTGCGGCCACGCAGAAACTCGGCCCTCACGATCCCAACAAGACCCGTCCACTGAAACGCCAGCAAGACAATCAGCAGCGTCCAGAAACCGGGGATCAGAACAGACGAGATAATCAGCAGTACGTAAAGTTCCGGAATGGATGACCAGATTTCGAGAAAGCGCTGAAACACGAGATCGACACGGCCACCGAAATACCCCTGCACCGCACCCGCAGCGACACCGATGATCGACGACAGGATCGTGAGCAGCAGACCGAAGATGACCGACACGCGAAATCCGTAAATGATGCGCGCCATAACATCGCGGCCTTGGTCGTCGAGACCAAGCCAGTTCATGTTGCCGATCGAATGGTACCGCGCCAATTGTTCGGCATCCGCCTCGCACAACTTCGCGTTCGACGCCCACTGCGGCGGCGCGGGAAATCCTAACCCGCTGGGAACTTCGACCCCGTCTTTCGTCTCCGTGCATGAACCGTTGGATCGCGCCCGGGTTGGATAATCCTTGTTGATGGTGTCGTAAGAAAAAGCGATCGGTGGCCAGATCGCCCACCCGTTGTCGCGGATTTCATTCAGAATGACAGGGTCGCGATAGTCGGTCACCGCGAGAAAGCCGCCGAATTTTTCTTCCGGGTAGTCGACAAAAATCGGCGCCAGGATTTCGCCCTTGTAACTCATGATGATCGGCCGGTCGTTGGCGACAAACTCCGCAAACAGCGACAGAATGAACAAAACGCCGAAGATCCACAGGCTCCAGTAGCCGCGTCGATTCTGCTTGAAATTCTCCCAGCGCCGCCGGTTCAGCGGCGACAACTCCACGCCGCGCCAGAATTGCAATCGCCGCACGAGCGAAGGCTCGGCGGTCTTGGCAGCAGCGGAGGCGTCGACGGACGTCATGCGTCAGACCTCTCGGCTTTCAAAATCGATCCGCGGATCGACAAGCGTGTAGATAAAGTCCGACAACAGGTTGGCGATCAGTCCAACGAGCGAAAAAATGTAAAGCGTCGCAAATACCACGGCGTAATCGCGATTGATGACGGACTCAAACCCGAGCAGTCCCAAGCCATCGAGCGAGAAGATCGTCTCGATCAAAAGCGAGCCAGAAAAGAAAGCGCCAATGAATGCCGACGGAAACCCGGCAATGATCAACAGCATCGCGTTCCGGAACACATGCCCATACAGAACTTCGTGTTCCGTCAGTCCCTTTGCCCGCGCGGTCACCACATACTGTTTGCGGATTTCATCAAGAAACGAATTCTTCGTCAGAAAGGTCATGGTCGTAAAGGTGCCGAGAGCCAGCGCGATGAGTGGCAACGTCAGATGCCAGAAATAATCGACGATTTTGCCGAACGTCGATAGCTCCGCAAAGTTGTCCGACACGAGCCCGCGCGAGGGAAACCACTGGAAGAACGACGATCCAGCAAAAACGACCAGCAGCAGCACCGCCACCAGAAATCCCGGCACCGCATACCCGATGACCAGGACCGTACTCGTCCACGTATCGAAGCGTTCCCCATCGCGCACCGCCTTGCGAATGCCGAGCGGGATCGAAATGAGATACGTCACGAGCGTCATCCACAATCCGAGCGAGATGGAGACCGGGAGCTTTTCCTTAATGAGTTCGATGACCGAGATGTCGCGGAAGTAGCTCTCGCCGAAATTGAATGTGAAGTAATTCTTCATCATCAGAAAGAAGCGTTCGTGCGCCGGCTTGTCGAAGCCGAACTGCTTCTCCAGGCTCTTTATGAATTCTGGGTCAAGTCCCTGCGCCCCGCGATACTTCGAATTGAGTGCGTCCGCGCCGCCCTGCCCGGCCTGAGAACTGCCACCGCCGGCCAATTCACCGCCGCCGCCGCCGCCGAACCGCTCGGTGGCCCCGACGCCCGAACCCGACAGCTGCGCAATGACCCGCTCCACGGGACCGCCCGGCGCAAACTGGATGATGACGAAGCTGATAAACATGATCCCGAGCAGCGTCGGAAAGATCAAAAGCGTTCGTTTCAGAAGATAAGCGCCCATGATCGATCGCGCGTCCCTGTCATTGAGCCGTTAGTTTCGCAGCTTTCGCGTCATCATACCACCACGTGGTGAGCGCCCCGCGATCATACTTCGGCTTCACGTCCGGCCACGCGTACTTGTTCCAGAAGGCGACATGATGGGCAGCCTTATACCAATGCGGCACCCAGTAGTGCCCGGCTCGCAGCACCCTGTCGAGCGCCCGCGCGGCAACGACCATCTCCGCTCGTGACTGCGATTTCACGATCTTGTCCGATAGCGCATCCACGGCCGGGTTGGAAATGCCGGCGAGGTTGAAACTGCCGTCCGTCTTTGCCGCCTCCGAACCCCAGAAGTTCTTCAACTCGATTCCCGGCGTCAGCCGCAGTCTGAACCGCTGGACCGTCATATCGAAATCGAACGTCTTCATCCTCAGTTCGAATTGCGCCGGATCCACGCGGCGCATGCTGGCGATGATGCCGATGGATCTCAGATTTTTGACGAACGGCCCCGCGATCCGCTCGAATGCCGCCGAGTCGAGCAGGATTTCAAACTCGAATGGCTTCCCGTCCGGATTTTTGAGCGTCCGCGTCGATGGATCGAGGGTCCAGCCCGCCTCTTTCAAGAGCGCTTGTGCCTTACGCAAGTTTTCGCGCGGCAGCCCTGATCCGTCTGTGACGGGCGGCACATAGACGTCGCCGAAAACCGCCGCCGGCAACTGCGGCCTGAAAGGCTCCAGCAGCACCAGTTCCTCTGGTGTCGGTTTGCCGGTGGCTTTCATATCCGAGTTCTCAAAGAAACTCGCGGTACGCTCATAGAGCCCGTAAAAAAGGTTGCGGTTCGACCACTCGAAATCGAACGCAAGGTCGAGTGCCTGCCGCACGCGCATGTCTTGAAACAGCGTCCGCCGCGTATTGAGAAAGAACCCCTGCGCACCCGAAGGTGTCTCGTCGGCAAGAGAAACCTTTAAGACCCGGCCGTCCTTGACCATGGGTTTGTCGTATCCGGTGGCCCAATCCTTCGACGTGAACTCCTCGCGAAAGTCGATCGTGCGCGCGAACAGGGCGTCCAATTCCAAAGTGCGATCACGAAAATAGTCGTACCGCACTTCATCGAAGTTGAAGCGGCCGCGATTGACGGGCAAATCGCGACCCCAGTAGTCGCTGCGCCGCTCATATGAAACATAACGGCCCTGGCTGTATTGACCGACCTTGTAAGGCCCTGACCCCAGCGGCCGTTGCAGCCAGGTTTCTTCAAAGCCCTGCGTTGCGTAGAAGGCTTTCGGGAGCACCGGCAGCTGCGCAACTTCGATCGGCAGGGTCTTGACGAGATCGCCCTTGAACGAAAACCTGACGGTATGTGTGTCGAGCGCTTCGGCCTTCTCCACATCATACAAAACGATCCGATAACTCGGATGGCCCTTGGTCTTCAGCGCATCGAACGAAAAGACGACGTCATCGGCCGTCACCGCCGTACCATCGGCGAACTTCGCCTCCGGCCGTAGCTTGAACGTGACCGCCATACCATCGGGCGCCACATCGGCCGACTTTGCAACGAGCCCATAAACCGCGTCCGGCTCGTCGAGCGCGCGCGTCATGAGCGTGTCGTAGACAAGGTCGAGTCCCTGCGCCCGATCACCCTTAAGAATGAACTGATTGAAGCTATCGAATGTCAACGTGCCGCCGGGGCCGACCTGCGAAACTTTACCGCCTTTGGGCGCGTCCGGCTTGACGTAATCAAAATGCGTGAAGTCCGCCGGATATTTCAAATCGCCGAAAATCGAAAGCCCATGCCGCTCGTCCGCGATCGCCGGCCACCCCGCGACCAGCACGCCGGCTATCAGGGCACATGCGAACTGAAAAACCGACGCCTGCTTCACTTGCCACGCGCGGCCTTCACCGCATCTGCCTTCGCGGGATCGACCCACCATGCGTTGACGTAACCCGGATTTTGCGCCGGCAGCTTCGCCGGCCGGCCGTAGATATCCCACGTCGCGATCCGATCGTAGGGATAGTACCACTGCGGAACGACGTAGAAATTCCACAACAACACCCGGTCGAGCGCCTTCGTGGCCGCCACCAGATCCTCCCGGTTCTTCGCGAACACGACGTTGTCGACAAGCTTGTCGATCGCCGGGTTCTTGATGCCGATCGTGTTGCAGCTGCCCTCGCGCTCCGCCGATGCCGAGCCCCAATAATCGCGCTGCTCGTTGCCGGGAGAATGTGATTGCGCGAAACTATCGACGATCAAATCGAAATCGCGCGTCTTCTCGCGCTGCTCATATTGCGAACTATCGACAATACGGACACTCGCTGCGATCCCGAGCTTTTTCAGGCTTTCGGTGAACGGCAGGACAATACGCTCAAAATCCGGCTGCACGAGCAGGATCTCGACTTTCAATAACTCGCCCGCGGCGTTCTTGCGCTGTCCGCCGGAAACCTTCCAGCCGGCTTCATCGAGAAGCTGTGTCCCCGCCCGCATATTTATCCGGAAATCGGCATCCTTTTCATGCGCCGAGCTCTTCCACGGCGTCGTGAAAACTTCCGGCGGAACATCCGATTTGACGGCATTCAGAAACTCCAGTTCGCGACCCTCGGGCAACCCCGTGGCGGCCAGCTCCGAATTGCCAAAGAAACTCTGCGATCGCACATACTGGCTATAAAAAATCGACTTGTTGAGGGCTTCGAAATTGAAGGCGAGCGCAATGACTTTGCGCACGCGAATATCGTCGAACGGCTTCCGGCGTGCGTTGAACGCAAAGCCTTGCATCGACGCAACGCGCTTGTGCGGCAAGGCCTCTTTCTTGACGAAACCTTTCTTGGCCGCAGCAAACTCGTACTGCGTGGCCCAGGCGCTCGCGACCGACTCCGTCCAAAAATCGACGTCGCCCGACTTGAATGCTTCGAAAGCCGGGGTGCGATCCTTAAAGTAGATGTACGAAATTTCGTCGAAGTTGTTCTGCCCCTTGGTCACCGGCAGATCCTTCGCCCAGTAGTCGGCGACCCGCTCATAAACAATCCGCCGACCGGGATCGACGGATTTGATTTTATACGGGCCGGAGCCGAGCGGAGGTTCGAGCGTTGATTTGCCAAGATCGCGCTTCTCGCCCTTTTCGTTCGTACCCTCATAGAAGTGCTTTGGAATGACATTGAGCTGCCCCACGATCAGCGGCAACTCACGATTGCCTGGCTTGTCGAAGGTAAACGTCACCTCGCGTTCGCCGGTCTTCTCAGCCTTGACGACGTTCTGATAGTAGAAGTTACTGCGCGGATCGCTTTTCTTAAGCTCCGCCATGCTGAAAATCACATCGTCCGGAGTGATCGGCCGGCCATCGTGAAACTTCGCCTCCGGCCTGAGACCGAACGTGACCGACGAATAATCATCCGGATACGAAATCCACTCGGCGATAAGCCCATACTCCGTCGATGGCTCGTCTGGCGAGTTGAATAACAAGGTGTCGAACACGTTGCCGAGACCGGCCGCCGGCTGGCCTTTGACGGTGAACGGATTCAAGCTGTCAAAATTACCAACCGCGGAAAGCCGGAGCGCGCCACCTTTCGGGGCATCGGGGTTGACCCATTCGAAATGTGTAAAGTTCGCCGGCAGCTTCGGTTCACCCAGGAGGGACACGGCATGCCGCTTCAATGGCGCCGCAGCGCCTTCTGCCAACACTGGAACGGATGCGAGGAGAAGCAACCCGGCGAAAAAGCCAACAGCAAGTGAAGGGCGGTGCATCGGCAGGTGGTCCTCCTCGACAGGCAATGTCCACGTCAAAGCACTGCCCGCAATCGACAGCGCTGGATGTCATACCATGCGTGTAGCCGCGGACAGCTGGCCAGTGCGCTTAAAGTTTCTTAATGTCATCTTCACACAAAAAGCCCCACCAAGTGATTGGCAGGGCTCTCGATTTCGGTTTCTTCGCCGCGCTTCAGTTCGGCAGTGGAGCGGGAGCATCCGCGAGTGTGCGCAGATAAGCGATGATTTGCGCGATTTCGTTTGGATCTTTTATGCCGGCGAAAACCATCTTCGTGCCCGCGATGTAACCCTTCGGCTGATGCAGGAAAAGCGCAAGGTTCTCGTAGGTCCATCCACCGCCCTTGGCCTTGAGGGCCTCCGAGTACTTGGCCGCGAAATCGGACTGCGCCGCCTTGGGACGGTTCACGACGCCCCACAGGTTCGGCCCCACAGAACTCGGCGCATCTTTCTTTACGACATGACAGGAGGCGCATTTTTTGAATATCGCCGCGCCTTCGTCAGCCTTTGCCGATGCGAGCATTGCAACGACCGCCTTAGCATCAAACCCCGCTGCAGCAGGAGCAGCAGCCGGCGCAGCGGCTTCTTTGCCAGCCGCGGGTCCAGCACCCGGGGCCGCCGGGGCCGCAGCCGTTTGATCGACAGTCGCTGCAACCGGAGCGGCTTCCCCCGCCGCTTCCGCCGTCGCGGTCGGCAGGGCGTAGCCGGCTAGGGGCTGCCCTGCCGGCGTCGCCGTGATGGCGTCAATGATGACGTTCGACCCCACGATCAAAAGTAGTGCCGCCAGCATGGCGCCTGTGATCTTACTCAGTTCAAAGGAATCCATCAGTCACCTTCGTTGCTGCCAGCAAGGCCTCCGGCCCGCCGGTCCGGCTGATCAAATTCAAGATCTTGCGAGGTCGAATACGCCCTGCCGCATGTATAGGAATCTGGACCCAGCTTGCAACGTGGCATGCGCTGTGTTCTAGACCGCCACCGCGAGACCTATTGTCCCGGACCCCGGCTGACGACAGCGACCGACTAAGGCAACCTCCATGGCGAAAGCCCGCGCAATCATCCTGATCCCGGCCCGCCTCAAGGCCACGCGGCTGCCCGACAAGCCGCTCGCCGACATCCATGGCGTGCCGATGATCGTGCATGTCTGGCGCCAGGCGATGGCGGCGGAGTGCGGCCGGGTTGTCGTTGCCACCGACAGCGAACAAATCTTCGCTGCCGTCCGGTCGGCCGGCGGTGAGGCCGTTATGACGCGCGAAGATCACGCCTCCGGTTCCGATCGAATCTACGAAGCTCTGAACCGCATCGATCCGGACGGCGACGCAGAGGTCATCGTCAACCTGCAAGGCGACCTGCCGACACTCGATCCCGCGCTCGTCAGCACGTGCATTGCTCCGCTGCACGCCCGCGGCCCTGATATCGCGACGTTGGCCGCCGTAATCACCAACGACGAAGAGCGTCACAACCCCAACGTCGTCAAGGTTGTTGGCTCCGCACTGGCGGAGACCCGCCGCCTGCGCGCGCTCTACTTTACGCGCGCCACGGCACCCCACGGTGACGGACCACTTTACCATCATATCGGCATCTATGCCTATCGCCGCGCAGCGCTCGAACGCTTCGTAGCGTTGCGGCCCTCCGGCCTTGAACTTCGCGAAAAACTCGAACAGTTGCGAGCGCTGGAAGACGGTATGCGCATTGACGTGTCGATCGTTGACACCGTTCCTCTCGGTGTCGATACTCCGGCCGATCTTGAGCGGGCCCGGCACCTCATCGCTCCCGCTTCCAGCAAAAAATGACCATCGACAGAGTCCGATCGCGATGCCGACATCGAAGCATGCGCCTGCGTTGAAGCGGATTGCCTATCAGGGCGAGCCCGGGGCCAACTCGCATCTTGCCTGTACCGAAGCGTTTCCCGATTTCGAGCCGGTTCCCTATCCGACATTCGAAGATGCGCTGGCCGCGGTCAAAACCGGCGACGTCGGGTGCGCCATGATTCCGATTGAAAATTCGGTGGCTGGCCGCGTCGCGGATATCCATCATCTTTTGCCCGATGCCGGCCTCTACATCACCGGTGAGCACTTCCTGCGCGTTCACCATCAGCTCATGGCAAGGCCAGGCGCGACATTGGCCACGATCAAAGGCGTCATGAGCCACACTCAGGCGCTCGGCCAGTGTCGAAACACACTGCGCCAATTGGGTCTGAAGGCTATTCCTGAAGCCGACACCGCGGGGTCCGCCCGGTTGGTCGCCGAAAGCAACGATCCGACGTTGGCCGCCTTGGCCTCGCGCCTCGCCGCAGAAATCTACGGGCTGGACATCCTAAAGTCCGACGTGGAGGACGAAACGCATAATACGACCCGCTTTGTCATTCTCGCCTGCGAACCTGACGACGCCGAGCCAGAAGATGGCGTCGTCGTCACCACGTTTATTTTTCGCGTCCGCAACGTGCCTGCCGCGCTCTACAAGGCACTCGGTGGCTTCGCCACCAACAGCGTCAACATGACCAAACTCGAAAGCTATCAGACCGAGGGCACGTTCAACGCCACGATGTTCTTTGCCGACATCGAAGGTCATCCCGTTGAACGCAAGGTGCAACTCGCCTTGGAGGAGCTTTCGTTTTTCTCCACCGAGCTGAAATTGCTGGGCACATATCTGGCGAGCCCCTATCGCGCTGAAGCCAGAGCACGGACGGAGCCCGGCGACGGCGCCCGTATCCGATGAGGCTTGCCGGTAAAATCGCTATCGTCACTGGCGGTGGCTCCGGCTTTGGTCGCGGCATTGCCGAAACGTTCGCCCGCGAGGGCGCGCTCGTCATGGTCGCGGACTGCGATACCAAGCGGGCCGCACAGGTCGCGGCCGGCATTGGCAAGTCCGCCGTTCCGTTCACTTGTGATGTGTCCGTCAAGGCCGACGTCGACGCCATGGTTCACGCCTGCGCGCAAACACTCGGCGGCCTCGATATTCTCGTGAATAACGCCGGCGTCACTCACAAGAATCAATCACTGATGACGGTGACCGAAGAGGAATTCGACCGCATCTATGCCGTCAACGTCAAGTCGATCTACCTCACCACGCTCGCCGCAGTCCCGGAAATGCAGAAGCGTGGCGGCGGCTCCATCATCATCACAGCATCGACGGCAGGCGTGCGTCCGCGCCCCGGCCTCACTTGGTACAACGGCTCAAAGGGCGCAGCCATTACACTGATGAAATCAATGGCCGCAGAACTTGCACCCCAAAACATTCGCATCAACGCAATCAACCCCGTCATTGGCGAAACCGGCATGATCGAGCAATTCATGGGCATGCCGGACACCCCCGAAAACCGGGCCAAATTCACCGCCGGCATTCCGCTCGGCCGCTTCTCCAAGCCGTCCGACATTGCCAACGCGGCGTTGTTCCTCGCCGACCCCGCGTCCGCTTTCATTACCGGCGTCGCCATCGAAGTGGACGGCGGGCGCTGCATCTAGTAGCCAGCACGCCATGGCAGCAGCACTCCTCACACTCCGCGATATCCATTTGACCTTCGGCGGCTCACCGCTTCTGGAGGGCGCCAACCTGAACGTCGAACCGGGCGACCGTCTGTGCCTCGTTGGCCGCAACGGATCGGGCAAGTCGACCCTGATGCGAATTGCCGCCGGTCTCGTGCAGCCCGACAGCGGCGAACGCTTCGTGCATCCCAGCGCCGCCGTTCGCTATCTGCCGCAAGAACCCGACTTCGGCGAGGTGCCAAACGTTCTGGCCTACGTCGAGGCAGGTCTCGGTCCCACCGACGATCCCTATCTCGCCCGCAAACTGCTCGACGACTTCGGCCTCACTGGAGAAGAAGATCCAGCGCATCTTTCGGGCGGCGAAGCCCGTCGCGCCGCGCTCGCCCGAGCCCTTGTCGCGAACCCCGATGTGCTGCTTCTCGACGAGCCGACCAACCACCTCGACTTGCCGGCCATCGAGTGGCTGGAAAAAACCATCCACGGACTGAGATCCGCCATCGTTCTCATCAGCCACGACCGACGCTTCCTCGAAACGCTGTCGAAAAAGACGCTATGGATCGACCGCGGACGCACCCGTGATCTTCCCCAGGGCTTTACTCACTTCGAACCCTGGCGCGACAAAGTCCTCGAAGAAGAAGAGATCGAGCGCCACAAACTCGACCGCAAGATCGTGCGGGAAGAACAGTGGATGCACGGCGGTGTCACGGGCCGCCGCAAACGCAATGTGCGCCGCGTGCGTGAATTGAAATCGATGCGCCAGACCGTGCGCGAACAGCGTCAAGCGCAAGGCAACGTTCGGCTCGCGGCAACCGACGGCGGCATGTCGAGCCGCCTCATTGTCGAGGCGCTGAACATCACCAAAAGTTACGGCGCCCGACCGATCGTCACGGATTTTTCGACCGTTGTTCTGCGCGGCGACCGCATCGGCTTGGTCGGTCCGAACGGCGCCGGCAAAACCACGCTGCTGCAAATTCTCACCGGCGAACTGGCTCCCGACAGCGGCACCGTGCGGCTCGGTCAAAGCCTGGAACTCGTCACCCTCGACCAGCGTCGCGATGAACTCAACCCGGAATGGACCGTCGGAGAAGCGTTGACCGGCGGCCGCGGCGATCAGGTCGTCATCAACGGCAAAGCTCGCCACGTCGCCAGCTACATGAAAGACTTCCTGTTCACATCCGAGCAGGTCCGTTCGCCGCTGAAAGTCCTGTCCGGCGGCGAGCGCGGCCGCCTCATGCTCGCCCGTGCCCTGGCCAAGCCATCCAATGTTCTCGTCCTCGACGAGCCGACCAACGACCTCGACCTCGAAACGCTCGATCTCCTCCAGGAACTGCTCGCCGACTACCCCGGCACTGTCATCCTCGTCAGCCACGACCGCGACTTCCTCGACCGTGTCGTCACTAGCGTCATCGCAGCAGACGACGGTGGCCTTTGGAGTGAGTACCCAGGCGGATATTCGGACATGCTCGCTCAGCGCAAGGGCGCCGACCTTCAGCGCCGCGCCCAAATGAACGCCAAAAATACTGCCGCCGGAAATGGCGCCGCGTCGCCCGCCGACACAGGCAAGATCAAGCGCAAGCTCTCGTTTAAGGAGAAACACGCGCTAGAAACGCTGCCGGCGCTCATTGACAGATTGAACGGCGAGATTGCAAGGCGCCAGAACAAACTCGCCGACGGCAACCTCTACAAGAAAGACCCCAAGACGTTCACCGAAACGACCGCAGCGCTTGCCAAATCACAGTCCGATCTCGCCGCCGCCGAAGAGCAGTGGCTCGAACTGGAAATGCTGCGCCAAGAGCTGGAAGGCTAGAAAATGTAACGGTTGGACGTGGGGGGACGAGGGCTATAGCGTAGGCCGCTTGGCTAGTGTCTCTCATGCAATGGGATCTGGAGTTGGTTATGACCTCGACAGTAGATACCCCGGAACTGGACAGTGGCAGCACACGCGGTCGGATCGGCCGTCAGGTCGCTGGCACAGATGGCATAGAGGTCAAGGCCACTGTCGCAGACGGCCAGATCGATTTCGCGCTCGACAGGTATGGTCTCACGGTTGACAACGATGAGCAGCGATACATCTATTTCTTCGACACACCCGAACACGAGCTTCTGGCTTCGGGCGTTATTGCGCGTGCCAGACGAACGATCGGCGGGCAGCATGACAGCACCGTCAAATTCCGACCCGTGTCTCCGAGTGAGGTGTCCAAGGAGTGGGCCAAGCTCGCGGGCTTCAAATTGGAAGCCGACGCGAGCGAAAAGGGCGTTGTCAGGTCCGCGTCATTGACCGTGCCTGTCGAGAAGGGGCTGATCAAGCGCGTTGAATCTGGCAAGAAGGGCATCGGTGGTCTCTTCGGCAAGGACCAGCTGCGGTTCCTGGAAATGATCGGAAAACGCACGATCAACTTCGACACGCTGTTCATATTCGGTCCGCTGATCGCCCACCGCTGGCAGTTCTCCGATCCCGCATGCCCTTGGAAAATCACCGCCGAAATGTGGAGGCGTCAGGACAACGCGCGCATGATGGAATTTTCCATCAAAGCCCCGGCCGTGCAGGCCGCCGTTGCGATCGCGGGCTTCATGGCATTTATGGCGGAGGTCGGCGCTGAAAAGAACGCCGAGGAACAGACAAAAACACGCTGGGCTTTGGCGCTGCCGCCGACGAAGCCGGCCGCTCCCGAACATGAGAGCAAATTCTCCGACACAACCGCCATTGAAGCCCCGGCTTGAATGTTGGGTTGAATACATTCGAACTCGGCACATGGCCCCGTGACAAGACATCATTCCGCTTCCAATGCTTTGGTCCACGTCTTGAGTTCCTCTGCCAAAGCAAGGTTATGATCCCGGTCCACGGGAGCCGCACACCGCTACGCACAGTCAAATCGAACCTAGACGCGCCCACGAAAGACCCTATCGAAACCCGTCTTATGTCGGAACGCCAGATGTGTGCTGTATGACAGCAGATCTGGCTCGGCGGTCTTCCGCCCGCCTCGGCAAGGGGACCCGCTACGCGCCCCCGTTGCATCCCCCCGGTTCGTGCCTACGCCGCCAAAACCTCAGTCAGCGATAGACTGCCGGCTTGCGGTCGAAAACGATCCGGCCGTCCAAGTGCCGGTGTGGTTTACTGGCGCTAAAATCAATGCGCTTCATGCAGGGGCCCTTGGCGCAATGCCCAAAACCCTTCATTCGGGACTCGCCGGCTCGCCATGGGATGACGTGTGCACTCACGAGCGATGTAAAAGTGGTGCTGATTGTTGCCGCAAGGATCAAAGTCACGACTGGATTTTTCATGTAGCAGCTCCTCAATCCAGCTTGATGCGCGCTTGTTCGGGCTTATGCCCCGGCATCGTGAGCGTGACGACGATGGTGGTGCCTTTGACAGCTTTGAAAGTTCCCGAGCCCTTCAAAAAATTGGCTGGGTCGGGAACCAGATCGATTTCTTGCTTTTGGCCTTCAGACAAAATCGTGGCTTTAGCCTTGGCATCCTTAATATCTTCTGCGTCACCGTCCTCATGCGCGAGATACACTTCGAGGCTGCCGTCCTTGACCACGATCTCCATGTGGTGATGGCCGGTCTCGACGATCTTGCCACCATGCTTGCCTGCGTGGGAGTGCTCGCCTTCCGCGAGTGCGGGTGAGGCCAGCGCGAGAACAGTGGCTAGAAAGAGGGGTGTGTATTTTTTCATATGGTAGTTCTCCGTGTTGATTTGGGTTGAGAATTAGAACGCTTCGGCATGGGCCTTTCCGCCCTCGGCCGAGGCGAGTCTTTCGAGCGGCTTCTTGCCAAGCAGCAGGAACAGCACCGGGGTTAAAAACGCATCCAGCAGCGTTGCCGACAGCAGCCCCCCGAAAATCGTCACCGCCACGGGATTGAGTATTTCCTTGCCCGGTTCATCGGCTCCGATCATCAGCGGCACGAGCGCGATGCCTGCGGCCAAGGCCGTCATGAGGACGGGCGTGAGCCGTTCGAGCGTTCCCCGGATGATCATTTTGCGTCCGAAGGTTTCGCCCTCGAACAGCACAAGATTTATGTAGTGGCTGATCTTGAGAATGCCGTTGCGGGTGGCGATCCCAGCCAGCGTGATAAAGCCGATGGCGCTGGCGACCGAGAAACTTTGCCCGGCGATCCAAAGTGCGGCAACGCTACCGATCAAGGCCAGCGGCACGTTACCCATGATGATGAGCGCCAGCACGGCTGATTGATAGCGCGAGTAGAGGACCACGAAGATCAGGCCCAGCGAGACGAGCGAGAGCAGGGCAATAAGCTGCGAGGCTTCTTCCTGAGCCTGAAACTGCCCCTCAAGGCTGGTGAAATAGCCTTGCGGGAGTTTCGCTGTCTGCACTTCCTTGCGGATATCCTCCACGATGCGCGCCAGATCGGAGCCATCGGTATTGGCCAGCACCGCGATACGGCGGCGGCCATTTTCCCGCAGAATCTGATTGGGCCCGTCCGTCTCCACGACATCGGCCACGGATTTAAGCGGAATGCGTCCGGCGGGGCTTTCGATCAGCATTTCGCCCAAGGCATAGGTGCTGCGGTCGGAATCGCTCAGGCGCAGAACAACATCAAACCGTTTGGATTGATCGACGATCTGCGAAACGACGCGGCCATTGGAGAGCGTCTCCAGAGCTTTAGTGATATCGTTGGGGTTGAGGCCGTAGCGTTTGGCCTTATCGTAGTCGATCTGCACCTGAAGCTGCGGGATGCGCACCTGCTTCTCGGTTTGCAGATCGGTAATCCCCGGAATGCCCTTGAGACGGGTTTCCAGATCGGCGGCAAGGCCCCGCAGCGTGTCGTAATCATCGCCATAAATCTTGAGCGCGATCTGCGCGCGTACGCCGGAGAGCATATGATCGAGGCGGTGCGCGATAGGCTGACCCACCGCGATGCTGGCCGGAAGAACACTCAGCCGCTGGCGGATATCGGCAAGGACGGCCTCGCGGCTGCGCTCTGATTTTTCAAGGTCAATGTCCAGCTCGCTGTTGTGAACGCCTTCTGCATGTTCATCCAGCTCAGCCCGCCCCGTGCGGCGGCCCACGGATTTGACCTCCGGCACCTCCGCCACGATTTTCTCGGCGAGCCCTCCGATCCGGTCAGATTCCGCAAGGCTGATGCCGGGTTGCAGAATTACGCTGACCACAGCGCTGCCTTCGTTGAAACTTGGCAGGAACGCGCGCGGCAACAATAATCCCGCGCCGAGTGCCAGGACAACAGCCAAGGCCGGAAGGCCGATCACAAAGCCGGGCCGGTCGAAGGCCCATTCAAGACCGCGCTTTTGCACGGCTTTGAGGTTACGCACCAGCCACGTTTCATGCTCCGACAAATGCTTCATGCGCGGCAAGAGCCAATAGGCGAGTACGGGCGTGACCGTCATGGAAACAACAAGGCTGGCCAGTATCGAGACGATAAAGGCGATGCCGAGCGGTGAGAACAAACGGCCTTCAATGCCCGATAGGGCAAAGAGCGGCAGGAACACCAGCACGATAATGGCGGTGGCGTACAAAATGCCGGAGCGCACTTCGATGGAGGCATCGGCCACCACCGTTTCAATGCTGCGGCGATCCTTGCCGCCAGCGGCCCTGTGCAGGCCAAGCCTTCGGTAGATATTCTCGACATCCACCACCGCGTCATCCACCAGCGCGCCGATGGCAATGGCAAGACCGCCGAGCGTCATGGTGTTGATCGAGAGCCCCATGAACTGGAACACGATCACCGTGGTGAGCACCGAAAGCGGGATCGCGATCAGAGAGATGAAGGTGGTCTGCCAGTTGACCAGGAATGCGAACAATACGATGGCCACCACGATCAGCGCTTCGACGAGAACGCGCAGGACGTTTTCAATGGAGGTTTCGATGAAGGTGGCCTGCCGGAACTGAATGTCAGTCACGCGCACACCCTCAGGCATGACGCGTTGAAGTTCAGGCAGCATGGCTTCGATCTGGCGTGTAATGCTGACTGTGTCGGCATCCGGCTGCTTCTGGACAGCCAGAATGACAGCGGGCTTGCCCTGATAACCCGCATCACCGCGCTTGGTCCGCGCCGCGAAATCGACATCCGCAACCTGACTGAGGAAGATGGATTGCCCCTCGCGAAAGGCCACCACGAGATTCTTCAGATCATCTATTTTGGTGGTGCGGGCAATGTTGCGGATCAGATATTCTCTAGCCTTCTGATCGACAAACCCTCCGCCCGTGTTGGCTCCGAATTGCTGGATCGCTTTTTCAATGGCTTCGAAACTGACATCGAGGCTGGCCATGCGCCTTGGATCGGGGACGACCCGGTACTGCCGCACCTCGCCGCCAATGGGAACAACCTGCGAAACGCCCGGAACGGTGAGAAGCTGGGGGCGCACCGTAAAATCGGCAATCTCCCGCAGTACCATGGGATCAGCAGTTTCGCCCGACATGGCGATCAGCATGATCTCGCCCATGATCGAGGAGATGGGCCCCATCTGCGCATGGACGTTGCTCGGGAGCTGCTCGCGCACGAGCTGAAGCCGCTCGGCCACCTGCTGGCGCGCGCGGTAGATTTCTGTCGACCAGTCGAATTCGATATAGACGATGGAAAGCCCGACGCCCGAGACAGAGCGCACGCGGTTTACGCCCGGCATGCCGTTCATGGCGGTCTCAATCGGGAAGGTGACCAGCAGCTCGACTTCCTCCGGCGCTAGGCCATCGGATTCGGCGAGCAGCGTGACCGTCGGGCGGTTGAGGTCGGGGAAGACATCAACCGGAAGCGTTCTGAGCGTGGCGAGGCCATAGAGCATGATGGCGATGCCGCCGATCAGGACAAACAGGCGGTTGGCAAGGCTGGCGCGGACGATTGTATTGAACATGAGTAGCCCCCCTCACCGAATCTGATTGATGAGTTCGGCAGCGCTTGTAACGACGCGATCACCGGGCTTGATGCCCGCCAGAACCAAGATGCGCTCGCCATCAAGCGGCTGCGTTCTCACCTCCGCCGGACGAAACCGCTCGGGACTTTCCTTGACCCAGACCTGCGGGAGGCCGTTATTGCCGCGCACAACAGCGGCGAGGGGCAATTCAATGCCCTGGGCCGTGCCCGCGGATTGCACAAAGACTTTGACAGGGGCCCCGATGACCAGTTCCGGGTGGACATCCTCAATACGGAACAGAAACGGACGGGCTTGCTGGCGCAGCGTCGGCGAGCGCCCGACATAGGAAAGTTTGAGCGTATGCCCTTCGCTATCAACGGCCTTGGCCATGGATATTAGCCCATCGCCATGCCCGGAGTAGCCGATGGCTTCTACCCATAATTTGTCGGGATCGACGATTTCAAACAGCGTATCGCGTGCGGACACGACCTGCCCGGCCCGCACATTGGCCACCGATATAATGCCGCTGACCGGAGCCTTAAGCGCGATCTTCTGGGTGTCTTTGGGGTCCAGAACGCGCTTTTGTTCCCGCAAGGCGGCCAGTTCGGCTGTCGTGTCGTCAATCTGGCTTTTGGCGACCACGCTGGCGATGCGCGTGAGGCGGTCCAGCTTTTGCTCGGCAATAATCAGCTTACCATCCACCTCAGCACGCAGTTGCTGCATCGTGCCTAGATCAGCCACCGGAATGGAAGGAGCGAGAAGCGCGAGAACTTCCCCCGCCTGCACTTTCTGCCCGGCATAGGAAATGCCTCGCTCGCTGACTTCAATCTGCCCATCCATCGGCGCTTGAACTTGCCCGAATGAGGATGGATCAGGCACAACCGTGCCGATCAGTTCCCGCGTTTGCTCCGACGTTGCGGCCACAGCGGGCTTCGTGCGAAGACCGAGTAAACGCTGGGTTGATTTGGGAACGAATACGCCGCCACCCGGCAGCTTGCGGGGCGTGTTACCTCCAGCCGCCGCTGGAGCCTCGTCATGTCCGCCATCACCATGATCGTGGCCGGGACCGGCAAGAGCGGGCGATGCCATCACAGACCCGATCAGGGCCGCGATAAGAATAATCTCCGCCGCGCTTCTGAGCGGACTAGACTTGGCTGCCGGGGCTTTTGCGATAGGGACCGCATCGTCGCCGGGCGCCATTTTCTGCCGCGAATGTAAGCGTAGCGCGAAGGCCAGCACGAAGCCGAGGGCAAGCATGCCAGCCAGCATGGCTAGTATATCGGGCCGTGTGAGGACTTGGAGAAGGGGTGTCGCTGAACCATCCGAAGGTGCGGCATGGCCAGCCTCAGGAACGCTCCACGTTCCGTTCAACAGATCGGCATCGGTTTTGGTTGTGACTGTAAAGACCAATGCTTTTATGCCCGGCTGATCAACCCAGTCGGCCTCCAGTTCATATGTTCCTGGCCCAATAGGTTTGGCGACAGACGTAGGAACACCATCGCCTGAGATTTCAATCGAGGCCCCCTCGATTGGCTCGCTGGTGTCCGGGTGATCCAGATAAATGATGAGGTGATGGCCTTCCGACGTCGCCACAAGCTCCATGGTGGAGCCGACGCTTTCCAGCCGAGGGGCTGAGATTGTCAGAGGCGCAGGGGCTTCCTCGCCGTGGTCATGTCCCGGCCCCGCCCATGCGGCGCTGAAGGTCAAAACGATGAGTGCACATGGTGTGATGATGCGAAACATAGCTCAAGCCGATCTGTTGCAAGGAAAACCTTGGATCGGCCGGGGGGGCATCACGTCCTGCGCAACTCTTGCGCACCCTGCATACCGCAAGGTGCTTGAGTGACTTGGGACATCAAGGAAATGCCGCTGGCCGAATCCAATCGCTGAACGCTCATCCGCGAAAGCGGGCGAGGTTCAAGCGCGTCAAGCCAACGGGCAGGGCGGGCGCAACAGGGGATAGCGAAGCTCACCAAGCGCCAGGCTTGAGCGACCAATTGGATGGTCCACGGCATCAACGGCCATAGCCTTGACGCCGAGTTCAGCGGGCAGCAGGGCCAAAAAAGACCCGCAGCAGGGAATGTGGAAGTGCGCCCCGGATTGGTCACTCTCGGGTGCTTCACACGAATTTTGCGCGCAGAAATCCACCGTAGACGTGGAGCTGCTTTCAATCGGGATCATCACGCCCGCTTCATGGCCGTGACCATCCATCCCATGAGCGTCCGTCTGGTGATGGTCTTGTGCGTGATAGACAAAAGGCTGCGCCGCGCCATGACCACCGATGGTCACAACGGCAAAAAACACGAGAATGATTTGGGCAAACAACCTCATACACTCATACTACACGGTTCGATCACTCTGGGCAAATTTACAGGAAAACAAGTGTTTAGCGTCCCTCTCACTCCATTTCGGGTCAGGCTCTCGTGAACCGAGCCCGCGCGTGCAGGGCGGTCTCGGCCCTTCGGGGCTTCGATCCTTGACGCGATTGAAGTGCTATGGGGCGCTGCCCCTCCCTCGAATCCCAAGCCATGCGCTGCCGCGAATATGCCGAGCGCAAAGGCTATGCGATCGTAGAGACGTTCTTTGATAAAGCTATCTCCGGATCGCTCTCCGAGCGCCCCGGTGTGATGGCGATGCTGTCCTATCTCAATCACCACAGCGGCCGCGACGAGAGCGCCGCTATCATCGATGATATGAGCCGCCTTGCGCGCGATACGCGCGTCCATACCGATCTTCGACTTGCTATCAGCGCAGACCGCTGGCCTGTTCAAAGACCTGTTTTTCAAAGCATGGGGCGAGCGTGGCAGCCGCACCGAGGACATCGCCAAGGCCCTGCGCGATGATCTGCGCAAGACTGAGCAGCAGATCGAACAGCTCCTCGACCGGATCGTGGAATCATCCCCGGCCTGGGTGATAGCCGCCTATGAACGGCGCATCGCAAATCTGGTACGAGAGAAGCTGGTCATCATCGAAAAGCTGCAAGCCAACGCCTTCCCGAAACGCGGCTCTGCGGAGCAGTTTGAACTCGCCTTCCGCGTCCGAGAAAACCCGCACGAACGATGGGCTTCCGAGCACTTGGACGACAAAAAACTGGTGCTGAAATCGACCTTCGCAGACCGCTTGGCCTATTGCCGAAATGGGGGATCTAGAACCCCAAAAACCACCTTACCGTTCAAGGCTTTAGAGGCGGTGCAGGGCGGATAATACAAAATGGCGGAGAGGGAGGGATTCGAACCCCCGGTACGGTTGCCCGTACTTCGCATTTCGAGTGCGACGCGATCGACCACTCTGCCACCTCTCCGGAAGCCGCGGAGCCCGCTTCTAAACGCTGCGCTGCGCCGGTGCAAGGGGGCATGCGACGTGTTCGTAACGCCGCTGGAGGTGCCGACCCGCCCGATGTTTGTCGTGAAACATCCGCTACTTTATTGGTCCGTATAAACGAACCTCGCCGCTGTTCCAGATCATTGCTGGCGCAAAAAGATAGACGCAGCGTCTCGGAAACCCTGTCGCTAGCGACCCGTAGCTCCAGCACACGTCCGGTGCAGTCGATCACTGACTGTGGGTTGGCCGTGTGAACCAAAAAAAACCGAGGAGATCTCCCTATGAACGACAATTTGAAAATGGCCTTCGCAGCCGTAGCTCTCGCCGTCGCATCCCCATCGCTTGCAACGGTCGCCTTTGCCAAGACAAACGTCATCGTCGGTGGCCAGGAAATGTTTCCGACAAAAACCATCGTCGAGAATGCCGTGAACTCCGCCGATCACACCACGCTCGTGACCGCGGTCAAGGCGGCTGGTCTCGTCGACACGTTATCGAGCAAAGGTCCTTTCACGGTGTTTGCCCCCGTCAACGCGGCCTTTGCCGAATTGCCGACCGGCACAGTCGACACACTTCTGAAGCCCGAGAACAAGGACAAGCTGACCGGCGTTCTGACTTATCACGTCGTCGCCGGACGCATCACGGCGCGGGATTTGAAAAAGCGCATTGAGAAGGGACATGGCAAGGCCGTTCTCAAGACCGTTGCCGGCGGCACGCTGACGGCAACGCTGAACGGACCCAACAACGTCGTGATCAAGGATGAGAGCGGCAACGCTGCCAACATCACCATTTATGACGTCATGCAGTCGAATGGCGTGATCCACTCCATCGATCAAGTCCTGCTTCCGAAGAGCTGACGCGAAAACGTCACGGCGCAGATAGGAGAAGGAGTTCCCATTACAGTTGTGTAATGGGAACTTCTTGCATTTTACCGACCACTCCCGCTGCCGATCATGGCGAAGCAAAGATGGATCACAAATACTCGAAAAAGATAGCCGACCGCGACGTGGATCTACCGGCAGTGGCCAAGCGTTGTCTCCTGCGTCTGGTGACTTTCCCTGATTTCACCGGACGCATGCGCACGCGACGCCTGGAAAGACAAAGGCGGCATCGTGCTCCCTGGCACTGCAATGAGGAGTTTCACTTATGAAAGTTATTTACGCATTGATGGTCGCCGCCGCGATGGCGCTACCGATGACGGCCGCACGTGCGGAAACAAAGGATATCGTCGACACCGCTGTCGGCGCCGGCAACTTCACGACACTTGTTGCCGCGGTAAAGGCAGCAGGTCTGGTCGACACGTTAAAGGGCACAGGTCCATTCACCGTGTTCGCTCCCAACGACGCTGCCTTCGCCAAGCTGCCGAAGGGCACGGTTGAAGACTTGTTGAAGCCCGAGAACAAGGCAAAGCTCACCGCCATTCTGACCTATCATGTCATTCCGGGTAAGGTGATGGCAGCCGACATCGCCGGCAAAACGGCCAAGGTCAAAACGGTTCAGGGCAGCGAAATCTCCGTCGACGCGATCAAGGGCGTGAAGGTCGACAATGCAACGGTCGTGACCGCGGACATCGTAACTTCGAACGGTGTCATTCACGTGATCGACACCGTCGTTATGCCGAAAATGTAAGCCCACGCTGGCGGCCGACACGAACGGTCATCCCACTATGGACCCGGTGAGTTCTGCTCGCCGGGTCTATCTGTGATGTGTCTAGAAGATTGCTAGGAGTTCCGAGCCGCACCACGCCGACCGACAGCGTCGATCTGCTGCTGCTCCCACTGCGCCATGCGACGCGGTCTTAACACGAACGCTGCATATGCGTGAAAAGCAAGCCCCGCCCCCCAGCCGAGCCCCACCCATTGCACCCACATCCCCGACCCGCCGAGTACGTCGAGAACGACGAGCAACAACATGACGAGCACGAAAACCATGACGTGCACATAGAATCCGCGGATTGCTTCGTATTCTTTGCGCGCTCGAATATCGTGCAGATTTTCTATCATGGACCACACTCGCCGATGGAGCGATTCGGAAATACCAACACGTTCATTCCATCATACGCCTAGCTGACCCAATGTTTCGCAAGGAACATCCAGCCTGAGGTTAACAAACCCGATTGGACCGTTAGATGTCGAGCCGCAACACCTGCGTTGCAGCACGTTCATTCTCAAACCCTTGCGCCACGAGCAGACCCTGCCCGGCATCGGCGACCATGCTGATCCGCGTTCGAGGATTGAGCACCGGCGGCCGCAACCATTCGAATTCCGTTGCGAGGTCTGCCGCCACTCCCGCGAGCATCGCTGCCCGTCCGGCACTGTCGCCACCGCGGGGATGCCCGCTCCATCCGTGCGACCGCCAATGGTTCGCTGCGACCTGCGCGCCGCGATGCACCCGCGCCTCCGTTTCGGTGCGCTCGATCACAGCCGTCTCGTGCGCTGCAAGTCCCGCAATGGAATAGATGGCCGGCGTAGAGATCGGCTCCGCCGCCAACCGGCCCACGGCATCCTCGAATGACGAGACCTCGTCGCACACCGATCGCAACACATGCGCCGGCATCGCATGCGGCATGTTCCACACCCGCCGGCGGTTGGCCGCCCAATCGAGGTAAAAAAGGCCGACCGGGTTTCGCATCGGAGCTTGATTGAGCGCCACGGCGAAACGCCCGGGTGCCACCGCGCTCAATACACCTGTGTACCCGGGCCACGTCAGCGTGACGTACCGCCCTGCCGGCGCCGCGATGCGCGCTGCGATGACGTTGCGCCCAAGACCCGGCGTCTTCCAATCGAGCACGCGAATAAGACGCGCACTCTGGCCGTCCGGCGAAGGCCCCGCGCGGCAGGTGCAGCCCCACTCGTAGTTGACGGAAAAAAAGTACGCGCCGGGTCGATCGAGCCTTTGCGCGATGGCTTCGATCTCCGGCAGATGGGCGTTGTCCCACTTTGTAAGCCAGGCTTTAGACACGCGGTCGAGTTGCCGCAGCGCGGTGCGCGGGACCCCCTTTGTCGCCAGATCGAGCAGCGCATGCGCCTTGTCCGCGTAAGCATTGAGAGTTGCCAGCGGGAAGTCCATCCCACAGTCGAGGACCGGAATTTCAACCAGCAATGGACTTCCCTGTATAACGCTCACTGCGGTCGCCGCGCGGCCCGTTGGCCCAGCATACAAGAACGGAACGGTGACAACGCAGTCGGTGCACCGACAACACGCTCATTTCAGCCCCGCCGTGTTGACACCAAACCCTGCCTCGACCATAACCAGCCCGAACGTGGGGCCTGTTAAGGTGCCCGCGCGAAAAGTCGCTACCCGAGGCTCTGGTTGACTCCACGGTCAACCCATTGAAAGTCCGCAGCATTTGCGGCGCCACAGGGTGCGGATGAGACCCAATGCGCGGAACACCGCGCGGAAAGAGGCCAGAATGTACGCAGTCATCAAGACCGGCGGCAAGCAGTATCGTGTCGCCAAGGATGAAGTCCTCACCGTCGAAAAAATCGACGTAACGGACGACGGTAAGATTGAATTCGCCGAAGTGCTCCTTGTCGGTGCCGGCGCCGACATCAAGGTCGGCACGCCGTTTTTGTCGGGCGCCAAGGTCACCGCCGAGTTGGTCGAGCAGACACGCGGCCCCAAGGTGATCGCGTTCCGCAAGCGTCGCCGTAAGAACTCCCGCCGCAAGATCGGCCATCGTCAGGATCTGACGACGATCCGCATCACCGGCATCACTGCCTAATAGTTTTCCCCGTAGGCTCCCGCGCGGACGCCACGGCCCGACATCGAGGATTTTTCTATGGCACAAAAGAAAGCCGGCGGTTCGACGCGCAACGGCCGCGATTCCGAAAGTAAGCGCCTCGGCATCAAGAAGTACGGCGGTGAGCACGTCATTCCCGGCAACATCCTGTGTCGGCAGCGCGGCACCAAGTGGCATCCTGGCAAGAATGTCGGCATAGGGACGGATCACACGATCTTCGCCCTGATCGAGGGTACGGTCGAGTTCAAGGCCAAAGGCAACGGTCGGACCTACATTTCGGTTACGCCGCCGGTTGCCGAAGCCGCCGAATAAATCCGGTCGTCAACGATGATCATGCCGAGGGGAGATGCGAGAAGCGTCTCCCCTCGTTGCATTTCTGCGCTAGGCTGGCGTCCGGCCGCACAGTCCTCGTATCCAATAGCCCTCGAGTATCGACCGATCCGATGCGTACAAAGCGATTGATCCTGCGGGAGTTGAACCACGCCGACGCGCGCCGCATTGCGGTCTTGGCCGGTGACATCGACGTGGCCCGCATGACCGCCCGCCTGCCGCATCCCTATACGGAATTCGACGCCGACGAATGGATTCGCGGCATCGAGGACAACGAGTTTGTGCGCGGGATCGAATACGACAATTATCTGATCGGCCTGATTGGCTACACGGTCGAGTCCAACGACCGCTCCGCTGAACTTGGCTATTGGATCGGCAAGCCTTGGTGGGGCCAGGGCTTCGTCACGGAAGCGGCCGAAGCCGTCATGCGCCATGCCTACAAGGTGGCGCGCGTGCAGAAGATCACATGCTGTCACTTCATCGACAACGCAGCCTCGGCTCGCGTCATCGAAAAACTGGGCTTCCGCTGTGTCGGCGTCAACAAGGCCTTCTGCCTTGCACGCCGCGCTGAAGTCGACACGATCATTTATGAACGAAAGCGCCCGATGACCGCTTTCCTTTGGCGGGGCGCGGCATGAAATTTCTCGATCTAGCTAAAATCTACATCAAGGCAGGCGACGGCGGCACCGGCTGCATCAGCTTCCGGCGCGAGAAGTTCATCGAGTTCGGCGGGCCCGACGGCGGCGACGGCGGCAAGGGCGGCGACGTTTGGATCGAGTGCGTTCAAAATCTGAATACGCTCATCGACTACCGCTACCGGCAGCACTTCAAGGCCGACCGCGGCGTCAATGGCATGGGCCGCAACCGGGCCGGCGCCAACGGTAAGGATGTCACCATCAAGGTTCCGCCCGGCACCGAAGTTCTCGCCGAAGACCAGGAGACCGCGCTCGCCGACCTGACCAATCCCGGCGATAAGGTCCTCATTGCCCGAGGCGGCAATGGCGGCTTTGGCAACGCCCACTTCAAGAGCGCCACCAACCAGGCGCCCCGTCACGCCAATCCCGGACTGCCGGGGGATGAGTTCACGATCTGGCTGCGCCTCAAACTGATCGCCGACGCCGGTCTCGTCGGACTGCCAAACGCGGGCAAGTCGACCTTCCTCGCCACCGTGTCATCGGCCAAACCGAAAATCGCCGACTATCCCTTCACCACGCTGCATCCCAACCTCGGCGTCATCCGTGCCGGATCGGCCGACTTCGTACTGGCCGACATTCCCGGTTTGATCGAAGGCGCGCACGAAGGCGCCGGCCTTGGCGATCGCTTCCTCGGCCATGTCGAGCGTTGCCGCGTTCTTCTCCACCTCGTCGACGCAACCTCCGCCGACGTCGCGGAGGACTATCGCGTCGTCCGCCGCGAACTCAAGGCCTACAGTTCCGAACTGGCGGCCAAGAAAGAAATCGTTGCGCTGTCGAAATGCGACGCCCTCGACGACGCGACACTTGTCGAACGCTTCGAAGCCCTGAAAAAAGCCGCTCGCAAAAAACCGCTCACGCTCTCGGCCGTCTCGGGACAAGGCGTTCGCGACGCCCTTTTCGCCATCGCGCGCGAAATCACGAAAAAGGACGTCGACGAAAATCCCGACGGCGATGCGTCCGAGCCGTGGCACCCCTGATCTGCTGCCCTGGAAAGCCGCCGGCTATCTCATCATGCGCGCTTGCTCGCCGCGCCTGCGTTCTGCACGACAGGCTGATGAAGCCTCTGCACGCTTAACGATGCAAACCTTGCAGCATGTCGATACCGCATCGGCACCTTGCGACCCGCTTCACCCTCAATAATGCTCACGGAGGAAAATCACAAAAAAATCCGGGAGTGAATCGCGTGCTCAAAACAACTGCTTTCGTGTTGGCGCTGACAGCCGGCCTTGCGCCCATGACGATGCTCCCGCCCGCCGCCTTCGCGCAGTCAGCGGGCAAGACGAACCAGGAGTGGTGGCCCGAACGGCTCGACCTCCGCCCGCTTCGCCAGCACGCCGCCGAGTCAAATCCCCTCGGCCAGGATTTCGACTACGCCGCCGAATTCAACTCCATCGATCTCGCGGTTCTGAAAAAAGACATTCAAGCCTTGCTGACCACGTCACAGGATTGGTGGCCCGCCGACTACGGCAACTACGGCCCGTTTTTCATCCGCCTCGCCTGGCACAGCTCGGGCACCTATCGCATCGGCGACGGTCGCGGCGGCTCCGACGGCAGCCAGATTCGCTTCGAACCGCTCAACAGCTGGCCCGATAACGTCAGCCTCGACAAAGCCCGCCGCCTACTCTGGCCTCTCAAACAGAAATACGGCCGCAAGATCTCCTGGGCCGACCTGACGGTTCTGACGGGCACCGTCGCGATCGAGTCGATGGGTCTGAAAACCTTCGGCTTCGCCGGCGGCCGTCGCGACGACTGGGAACCCGACATGGTCTATTGGGGTCCGGAGAAAAAATTCCTCGCCGATGAGCGCTACAGCGGCGACCGCAAGTTGCAAAAGCCGCTGGGCGCCGTCCAGCTCGGCCTCATTTACGTCAACCCCGAAGGCCCCAACGGCAAGCCCGACCCCCTGGCCGCCGCGCGCGACATCCGCGAAACGTTCGGCCGCATGGCCATGAACGACGCCGAAACCGTGGCTCTGATTGCCGGCGGACACACCTTCGGCAAGGCCCATGGCGCTCGCAAGCCCGACACGTGCGTCGGCGTCGAACCGGCCGCCGCCGCCATCGAGCAGCAGGGACTCGGCTGGGCCAACAAATGCGGCACCGGCAAAGGCGCAGACACCATTTCCAGCGGCCTTGAAGGCGCATGGACGTCGAGCCCCGCCGCCTGGTCGCAACAGTATCTCGACAACCTCTTCGGCTTCGAGTGGGTGCAGACAAAGTCTCCCGCCGGCGCAATTCAGTGGATTCCCAAAGACCCAGCCGCCAAAGAACTCGTGCCCGACGCGCACGACGCAACCAAGCGCCACGCGCCGATCATGTTCACCACCGATCTCGCCCTGAAGTTCGACCCGAGCTATAAGGTCATCGCGGAGCGCTATCAGAAAAACCCCGAAGAACTGGGCGACGCCTTTGCGCGCGCCTGGTTCAAGCTCACGCATCGCGACCTGGGCCACCGCACCCGCTATCTGGGCAGCATGGCCCCAACCGAGGACTTGATCTGGCAGGACCCCGTGCCTGCCGTCGATCATCCCCTGGTCGATGACGCCGACGTTGCCAAACTGAAGTCGATGATCCTCGCGTCGGGCCTGACCCCGGCCGAGTTGGTGCGCACCGCCTGGGCGTCGGCGGCCAGCTATCGCGGCACCGACCTGCGCGGCGGCGCCAACGGCGCACGCGTCCGTCTCGCCCCGCAAAAGGATTGGGCGGTCAACAACCCCAAGGAACTCGCCAAGGTGCTGGCGAGCCTGGAAGCGACCCAGAAAGCCTTCAACGAGGCCCAGAACGCAAACCAGACCGGCGGCAAGAAAATCTCCCTCGCCGATCTGATCGTGCTTGGCGGCGCGGCCGGCATCGAACAGGCCGCCAAGCAGGCCGGGTCGGAGGTGCAGGTTCCCTTCACGCCCGGACGCATGGACGCCACGCCCGAGCAGACCGATGCGGCGTCCTTCGCAGCACTGGAACCGCACGCCGATGGCTTCCGCAACTACTTCGGCGAGGGCAACCGCCTGTCGCCGGTCGAGATGCTGGTCGAGCGCGCCAACCTATTGACCCTGACGGTCCCGGAAATGACGGTTCTGGTCGGCGGCCTGCGGGCCATCAACGCCAACACGGCAGAATCGACAAATGGCGTGCTGACCAACCGTCCGGGAACGTTGAGCGCCGACTATTTTGTCAACCTGCTGGATATGTCGACGAAGTGGACCAAGTCGGCCAAGACCGAGGGCCTCTACGAAGGACAGGACCGCGCAACAGGCAAAGCCAAGTGGACGGCAACGCCCGTCGATCTGATCTTCGGCGCCCACTCGGAGTTGCGCGCGCTCTCCGAAGTCTACGCAGCCGACGACGCCCGCGCCAAGTTCGAGCAGGACTTCATCAAGGCCTGGACCAAAGTCATGAACCTCGACCGCACGTGAGATTGAACACACGACGAAACCGCGGCGGCGTCTCAAACGCTGCCGCGGTGCTCTCGCTTCTGATGCAAGGTATAGGAAGCGGCTATAGGCGTTCGGATTAACTTCATGGCGAAACCAATCTCGAACCATGACTGCAGCACCTCGGTAAACGGGCAGCAAGTGGACTGGCGATAACGCCGGGACTTTGGTCGTCCGGTCGAAATGCTTCTAGACTGACCATCAGGCTGGCGATGGAAAAGGCAGCAACGGATCGATTTTGCTAGTGATCATTCGACCCACATAATTGCCCTCGGCACCATTCTCGATGCGCGATCCGCCCTTATAAATTATCTGCGCCGTGGATAACCCATTCAAATGACGACGCTACATGTCACGTGGCCTAACGACGTGATAAAGGGAACCATGAGCATTAGTGTCCATAATCCCGACCAGTACATGGCGGCCCTGCGAACAATTATTGCAGGTGGACGCAAGAGAATTGGCCTTCTGATCGGTGCTGGCGCTCCCGCTGGCATGATGAAGGAGGATGGCTCCTATCCGCTCGTGCCCACCGTTGAGGGGCTGACAAAGCAGGTTATAACTGCTCTCAGCACTCAATATGCCACTCAAGTTGATGCTTTATTGGACGAGACCAAACCTAAGACGGATATCGAAACGCTGCTTTCGCGCGTCAGAGCGCTTTCGAAGGTTATAGGAAAAACCAAAGTTCATGGCCTTGATGCAAAAGGGTACGAAAATTTTGGATCTGCAATTTGTGCTGAAATAGGCAAGGTTGTGGACGTTCGATTGCCGAATGGTTCATCGGCATACACAGATCTCGTGAATTGGATCATCGGCACGTCGCGCGATCACGCAGTTGAGATATTCACGACCAACTACGACCTGCTCCTTGAAGAGACGTTTGAGCGCGCACGAGCTCCATATTTTGACGGCTTCACCGGAGGACGTGAGCCGTTCTTTGATCCAGTCACGGTTGCAAGGGGTGATCTCCCGCCGCGATGGACTCGGGTTTGGAAACTGCACGGATCACTTGGTTGGTGCCCAGGCGAAGCAGATGACGTCATACGCACAGGCAAAAGCAGTCACACGCATTTAGTGTTCCCAGAGCACCTCAAGTACGACCAAACACAAAAAGCTCCATACACTGCTCTCTTGGATCGCTTAAAGGCTTTTCTTAGTACAAGCGATACGCTTCTAATCTCCATTGGATTTTCCTTCGCTGATGCCCATGTGGCAGCCCGCATTGGGGAGGGCCTCGCCGCTAACGCATCGTCTAGCGTTTTTGCTTTCCAGTATAAAACTCTTGCTGAAGAGGCGGCAGCGGTCGACTTGGCAAGCAAGCAACCGAATTTCAGCATTTACGCACGGGATCAGGGAATGATGAATGGCGTGGCGGGAAAGTGGCAACTCCCCGCTGACCTTCCAAGCAAGGATTGGGGACCTATCCGTTCGACATATTGGGGTAAAACCGATCCGGCCTCACCGGAACATTTTCTTATAGGCGCGATTGAGCCGTTTGCTCGCTTTTTTGCGGCTTCTCGCACGGCCCAAATATTTGCGCCGCCGCTTCCGCCAGCTGCCGCGCCAACAATTAGCCCATGAGTTCCCCAACCTTACTTGGACACATCGGGGCCGTATCTGGATCAACTCTCAGCGTCCGCCAGCTTGAAGGTATCTCTTCCGGAATCGCTATTATTGGCGGGCGGAGTTATCGCGTGGGGCAAGTCGGTAGCTTTGTTCGCATACCGCAAGGGTATCACGATCTCTACGGCATCATTGCCGATGTCGGTGCGAACGCCACGCCTAAGTCGAACATAATGTCAGACACTCCCAGCGAATGGTGGATGACTGTCCAACTGGTAGGCGAAATTGTGGAGGCCACTTTCGAACGTGGCATCAGCCAATATCCCGCTATCAAGGACGAGGTTCATCTCGTAACGGAAGATGACCTAGCGAAGATTTACGGTACAGTTGACGCCGGTCAGGTAACGATCGGCCGACTGGCCGCTGCGGAGGGAATTCCTGTTCGAATCGATCTAGATCGACTTGTAACTCGCCACTCTGCCGTGCTTGGCTCGACTGGTTCGGGCAAATCGACCACTGTAGCGAGCTTGCTGCGTTCAATTTCAGCTGGCCAATCCGGTGAGAAATCATTCCCAAACGCTCGCATCCTTCTCTTAGATGTGCATGGCGAGTACGGCGACGCACTCAAAGGTATAGCAAAGACGTTTCGAGTAAATCCAACGGATGGGTCCGATTCTTTAGTCATTCCGTATTGGGCAATGGACATCGACGATATTCTCCAATTCGTCTTGGGGAAGGTTGAGGAGAAAGCCCTAACTACAATCCACGATCGTATACTTGAGGAAAAACAGGCTTCTGCGGCTAAGCAGAAGTTGGCGGGTGTTAGCGCGACTTCACTGACAATCAGCAGTCCCATCCCTTTTAGTCTCAAGAAGCTTTGGCACGACCTAATCGACCCCGAGCTTAAAACTACACAGGATAACCAGGGGTTGGTTTCCGCAAGAACAAACACCGGCGATGCGGAATCGCTAACTCCACCAATTTACCCACCGCCCGGACTTGGAACCAGTGCACCTTTCCTGAATAAGGTCGGAGTTCTGTCGATCCGGCGTCAGCTAGGTCAATTGCGATCCCGACTTCTCAACCGCCAGTATGATTTCATGCTGCATCCCGGCGACTGGGAACCGCAGCTTGACGGGACAGTTAAGCGTGATCTCGACCAACTTCTGGAGAATTGGCTTGGTCACGACAAGCCGATCACAATTCTAGATCTGTCGGGGATTCCGAGTGTCGTGATGACCCGCTTAATCGGGGGAATCCTCAACATTATTTACGAAGGATTGTTCTGGGGGAGAGAGCTGCCAGAAGGTGGACGGAAACGCCCGCAACTGATCGTTATGGAGGAAGCGCACCGTTACCTTGGAAAAGATGACGACAGTCCAGCGAGAAATATCGTTCAACGGATTGTAAAGGAGGGCAGAAAATTCGGAATTGGCGCAATGATCATAAGCCAACGTCCGTCAGAAATTGACGAAACAATTCTCTCGCAATGCGGAACGTTTTTTGCTCTCCGGCTTACGAATACAAATGATCGGAATAAAGTCCAAGCCGCTCTGCCGGACAACTTGAGCGGTGTCGTCGATAGTCTGCCTGTCCTTCGAACAGGTGAAGCGATTATTATTGGGGAGGCTGCGCGCCTACCCATTCGATGCCGGATGACATTGCCCGGCGAGGAAAATCGTCCTCGTAGCGGTGACCCGCTGGTTGCGGCCTCCTGGTCAGCTCCTGTCACACCAGCTGACTACGCGAGGCTTGCCGCAGCGTGGCGTTCGCAAAATCCAAAGTGGGAACCAGGGCAATAGGAAAGAACTTTTATGGAAAGAGAACCAGTTAGTTCATCAAACCTCGCATCCGTAGGATACAATCCTGATAACGAGACTCTTGAGGTGGAATTCAGGAACGGCACTATTTATGAGTACTATAATGTTCCTCAGTTCATGCACGAGAGGTTGATGCAAGCGGCGTCGGTTGGGACGTTTTTTAACGCAGAACTCAAAAACAACTATGCTTGCTCGAAGATTTGACATCAGGGGCGCCGTCAAGCGGCGTACGCTAAATTCGTGGGTAGACGCTTCGCGTCAAATGTACTGCCCGCCATTCTGCCCCATTGCGATAGCCCAACTGCCTTTCGGCATGCCCACATGACCCAAAAAACCCGTTAGCAGACGTCATCAACGGAGAGCAATGCGCCGACGATCACGTGGCGTTTAATGACAGCATCTGAATAAACGCACTTTTCAAAAACCCCTGGTGGAGCCGAGGGGAATCGAACCCCTGACCTCTGCAGTGCGATTGCAGCGCTCTCCCATCTGAGCTACGGCCCCGATCCCTGGGTGGCGGCATTTAGAAATGCGCCTTCGCCCTTGTCAAGAAACGGGGGACGAACGGCGGATTTGTCGGCTGCAACGTCGCAAAGCGCCCGCGCCCGGCTTGCTCCACCCCGGTCCTGGGGCTACATCACAACAGCGACGCACCCTGACCACACCGCGCCGACAGCCGCGAGGACCCATGATTGAACTGATTTATTTCATCAACTACGTGATCAACCTCTACAGCTACGTCGTCTTCGCGGCCGTGATCATGAGTTTCCTGCTCGCGTTCAACGTCATCAACCCGCGCAATCAGATCGTGCAGACGATCTGGACGACGCTGACCGCGCTGACCGAACCGCTGTTGGGTCCGATCCGCCGCGCGCTGCCCGACTTCGGGGCCATTGATCTGTCGCCAGTCGTCCTTCTGCTCGGTCTCTACTTTATTCAAAGCGTCGTGCTGACCAACCTTGCCCGCGCGGTCGCCTAGAGCCCATGAGCACGGGCGTTTGACGGCACACGGGGACGGGCAATGTCAGACCCTGATCTTCCCTGGCGGACCGGAATCGGGTGCGTCATCGTGCGCGTGCGCGTCGTTCCGAAATCGTCCAAAGATGGAATGGACGGGGTCGAGCCGACCGCCGAGGGCCCGGCTTTCAAAGTCAGGGTCCGGGCGGTGCCGGCGGACGGGGAAGCCAACGAGGCGGTCGAGCGTCAGCTTGCCGACTGGCTGGATGTTCCCAAAAGCCGCGTCTCGGTGGCTTCCGGCCACCGGTCTCGTGTGAAATCCCTAAAAGTCATCGGTGATGCGCCGAGCCTCGTGAACCGGCTCGCGGCCCGCCGTTCTGAAATGCCCTGAACAAAAGTCGTCTTGGTCCCAATAATCCAAGCCCATAAACGAGGAGGAAGTGCAATGAACCCGCGAGTGATCGATGGCAAGGCCGTCGCAGCCGAAGTCCGTGCCGGTGTGGCGCGCGACGTCCAGGCGCTGAAGGCCGGCCACGGGCTGACGCCCGGCCTGGCGGTGGTCCTCGTCGGGGAGGATCCGGCCAGCAAGGTCTACGTCAAGAACAAGGGCGAGCAGACCAAGGAAGCGGGCATGAATTCGTGGGAGCATCGTCTCCCGGCCGACACGAGCGAAGCTGACATTTTGGCGATCGTCGAAAAGCTCAACAACGACCCCGCCGTCAACGGCATCCTGGTGCAGCTGCCGCTGCCCAAGCACGTCAACGCCGAACGGGTGCTCAACACGATTGACCCCAACAAGGACGTCGATGGCTTCCATCCCGTCAACGTCGGCCGCCTCTGGGTCGGGGAGCGCACGCTCGTTCCCTGCACGCCGACGGGCTCGGTCATTCTGGCCAAAACGGTGCAGCCGAACCTGTCCGGTATGAACGCGGTGGTGATTGGCCGCTCCAACATCGTCGGCAAGCCGGTGTCGGCGCTGCTGCTGCGCGAGAATTGCACCGTCACGATCGCCCATTCGCGCACCCGCGATATCGAAGGCGTCGTCCGCGGGGCAGACCTGCTCATCGCGGCCGTCGGGATCCCGAATATGGTCAAGGGCAATTGGTTAAAGCCGGGCGCCATCGTCATCGATGTCGGCATCAACCGCGTTCCCTCCGAGAACGGCAAAACCAAGCTCGTCGGCGACTGCGACTACGACGACTGCTGCCGCACCGCCGGCGCCATCACCCCCGTCCCCGGCGGGGTTGGCCCGATGACGATTGCTTGCTTGCTGCAAAACACAGTTGAAGCAACCAAGATCCAGCACGCGATCAAGTAATCGACGATGCGGGAGTTCCCGTGACGTGAAGGGCGCTCGCGAGGGCGCCCTTTTGTTCGCAATCGACGACAAAGGCGAGGGCTGGCTAAAAAACGTTTCGGCCGAACCGGCCCTGAGCTAGTGTCCCCTGGCGCCCGTCGCTGCCAGCCGACATGATTGATCTGACGAGAAAAAACATTGAAACCCCTCGGACTATGGACACTGCCGAATGCGATCACATGGTATCGCGTCGTCGCGGCCGTCCCCATCATCCTCCTGCTCGTCAACGGCTCGAACCCGGCACTTTGGGCAGCCCTCGGCCTGATGATCGTGGCCGAAGTCTCCGACGGGATCGATGGCTGGGTGGCGCGCCGGTATGGTCAGGTGTCGGCGGTCGGAAAAATCCTCGACCCCATGGCGGACAGCCTCTACCGGGTCTCCGTTTTTACCGCCTTTGCAGCCAACCGCTGGATGCCGGTCTGGATGTTCCTGATCATGCTCTGGCGCGATGTGAGCGTGTCCTATCTTCGAGTCCTGGCCGAACAGAAAATCGGAACTCTGGCCGCCCGCCAGAGCGGCAAATTGAAAGCCGTGGCACAGGGGTTGGCACAGATCCTGGTTGTCGCTGTTTATGCCTTGTGGGGCAGCGCGCCGCCGGCGGACATGCAGCGGTTGCTGTGGGCGGCACTTCTCCTTGCCACCCTCGTCACACTCTGGTCCCTTGTTGATTATGCTCTGGCCGTGTACCGCGGCCTGAAGTCCAAGTAAATCGACATATCGAGCCTACCTCGTTGATAACGTTGGTGTGGCGCCAAGTGGCGATGTGTGCTGACTTCACAGGTGCAAAGCCACGCTGGACTGTGGCAAGACAAGACCTGAACCGGCCTTTCGTTAAGTGACTTCATGTGTCGATGCCGAACGGAATTATCATGACCACATCGAACGGGCCGCGTGTGGAGCGAAGCGCATCGACAGCCTTCGTGACCATTCCCAATCTCCTGAGCCTGTTGCGCGGGGTTCTTGGCCCCGTCGTGCTGACCCTGATCCTGACTGAGACGCCCTGGGCGCTTTGGGTAGCGCTGGCGCTGATGATCGTTGCCGAGGCCACGGACTACATTGATGGCGAGATTGCCCGCCGCTACGATCAGGAAAGCGAAATCGGACGCCTCGTCGATCCGGTGTGCGACAGCGTCTATCACCTCTCGGTTTTCCTTGGCTTCCTCGCCATGGGCTGGATGGCCGCCTGGATGCTTTTTGTCATCTACGCTCGCGATTTGATGGTGCCGTACCTGCGCGCCTTTGCCCGCCAATCCGGCCATGACCTGAAGGTGCTGACTTCGGGCAAGGTAAAAACAGCCGTGCACGCCGCAACACAGCTCGGGATTATTGCCATTGCTCTCGGCCTGTTCGGCAGCGGCGTGCACATTGGCGGCCCGGCACCGACGTTTCTGCTGCTCACCGCCGTCGCAGCGTCGATTTACTCATTGGCTGACTACGTCGCCGAGGTGGCCCGCCTTGTCCGCTCCTGATCGCACCGCAGTCATTGATGCAACGCGTGCAACTCCATGCAGTCTTTGAGCGCGGCACCACAGAATGTCTTCGCCTCAGTCGAATTCATCCTGACCGACCTCGACGATACGGTCACGTTCGAAGGTCGCCTTCCGGCGGCCAGTTATGCCGCGCTCGAAGATCTGGAAGCGGCCGGCAAACACGTTGTAATCGTCACGGGCCGCCCAGCGGGATGGTGCGATCTCATTGCGCGCTTCTTCCCGGTATCTGCCGTCGTCGGCGAGAACGGCGCCTTCTACTTCCGCTACGACCGCATCACGCGCACGATGCATCGGGTCTTCCAGCGCAACGATGCAGAAAGACAAGCAGATCGCCTCCGACTCGATGCGACAACCGCTGCCATCGTCATGCGATATCCCCAGGTTCGACTTTCCGCGGATCAAGGCTATCGCATCAGCGATGTCGCAATTGATTTTTGCGAAGACGTCCCCCGGCTCGACGACGCAGTGATCGCGGACGTCGTCGCCATGTTTGAAGCGGCCGGCGCCACCGCTAAGGTGTCGTCGATCCACGTCAATGCCTGGATCGGCGACTTTAGCAAACTCGAAATGTCCCTTCGACTATTGAGCGATGTTTTCGATATCAGTCCCGATGATGCTCTCACAAAAGTTCTCTATATCGGCGACAGCCCCAACGACCAACCGATGTTCACTTATTTTCGTCACACCGTCGGCGTTGCCAATATCGCCCCGTTTGTGCCCCAAATCCAATCACTACCGGCCTGGATAACGCGTGAACCCGGCGGCTTTGGCTTTGCAGAAGTGACGGCAAAGTTCCTGTAAATCTGATTTTCATCAGAACGAAGAGCTTCTAGACCCACTTGATTGAACGCAAATTGCTTTCCGCCCGCATTTTAATCGAGTAACGTGAGTGTTGGAAGTTCTTGACACGAGCGCCGCCCGTGCGCAGGCTCAATAAACGCATAAAAAACGGACGTTGCCGGCTCAATTGAGCCGCACACCCTGAGCTTCACGCCACGCCTCGTCTGCGCAAAGATTTTCACACCCGACACAGAGGTCGTCATGGGAGAGCATTTGCTTCGCTGTGAAAGCTGTTCCGTACGTCACCGTGCGATCTGTGGCGCCCTCGAACACAACGAGATCGAGCGCCTGAACGCCATAGCCCATCACAAGCTTTTGCCACCAGGGCAGACTATTCTGCACGACAATTCTGAGATGAGCTATTTCGCCAATATCGTCTCTGGCGTCGTCAAGCTGACCAAAACGCTGGCCGACGGGCGGCAACAAATCGTCGGTCTGCAATTTGCTTCCGATTTTCTCGGCCGCCCCTTCCGATCGCATAGTCCCTATCACGCGGAGACCGTTACCGACGTTCACCTGTGCACCTATGACAAGGGTCAGTTTGAGCGGTTGGTTAAGGATATTAACGGCTTCGAACACCGGCTTTTTGAAAATACGCTCGACGAACTCGACAGCGCCCGCGAGTGGATGCTGCTACTGGGTCGCAAGAGTGCCGGCGAGAAGGTGGCAAATTTCCTTCTCATGGTTGCCCACCGCATGGAGTCCATTGGCTGCCAAGCGTCCGATGATCCGCAGCGCCCACGCTTCAACCTCCCCTTGTCTCGCGCGGAGATCGCCGATTTCCTCGGGCTCACGATCGAAACGGTGAGCCGCCAGATATCCCGGCTCAAGGTCGACAAAATCATTGCCCTTGAAGGCAACCGCACCATTTCGATCCTCGACATGCGTCGCCTGACCGCCGCCATGGAACAGGATCGCGACTGAGGTCACGCCGGCGGACACGTCGCGACTTCAGCAGCATTGGCGTGGATAGAAAGATCCGTGATGGTCGGCGATCGGCCCGATAAGGCGTTGTCGGGGTCCCATTGAAGGGCGATTTTTTCAAATCGCGTTTCCCTGGCATCATAAATGAGCAGATGTCCTGCCAGCGTTTCTCCCACGCCGGCAATCTCTTTTAAAATCTCCACCGCCTGCAACGTGCCCATGACGCCGACCACGGCCCCCAGAACTCCCACCTCCGCACAATTGGCCACCGTTCCCGGCGCCGGCGCTTCGGGAAAAATGCACCGGTAGCTGGGAAATGGCGAACCATCGGCTTGCACCGCATACGGCTTTAGCACGGTCAAATAGCCGTCGAACGGGCCGACGGCCGCAAAAACAAGAATTTTTTTGGCAAAGTAGCACGCGTCCGACACCAAATAGCGTGTCGCAAAATTATCTGACCCATCCGCAACGATGTCATAGCGTTGCACGACGTCGAGTGCGTTTTCAGCCGTCAAACGCTCGGCGTGCATAACGACCCGCACATGCGGATTGAGCCGCGCAATGGCATCGCGTGCGCTCTCTACTTTCAGTCGCCCAACGGTGGCCGTGTCGTGAACGATCTGCCGCTGCAGGTTATCGAGCGAAACGCGATCGTCGTCGATAATCCCAATGGTTCCCACGCCTGCCGCGGCCAAATAATAGAGCAGCGGTGAACCAAGCCCGCCCGCACCCACGATCAGGACACGTGCGGACTTAATCAGCTGTTGGCCTTGCCCGCCGATCTCCTTGAGAACGAGATGTCTCTTGTATCGCTGGATCTCTTCCGCTGAGAGCATGGCGTCCGGTTTCAAGGTTGCACTGACCGTCATGGCGTTGCTACTTCGCACACGCAGCATCTTCGTTGTGCAGCATGCCATGACGGATCGCGCGAATATAGCTACCCTTCCATTCGGGGGCTTACTTGCGTCACATGCTATACCCAGTCAGTCGGTCAGCTTGGACCTCGCATTGAGCCTTGCAGGTTAGACGGGATAAACCGCATTCACTTCGCCGGCACACGGCGGGCCAGTATTTGAATCCGGTCATTGAACAAAGAAACCACTTTGGTGGACACGGGCGCTTTGCCAGTTCGCGA
Organism: Hyphomicrobium sp.; assembly: GCA_022844105.1. Taxonomy (GTDB): domain Bacteria; phylum Pseudomonadota; class Alphaproteobacteria; order Rhizobiales; family Hyphomicrobiaceae; genus JAGVSR01. Next base: position 146,884 of record JALHMJ010000007.1, read on the forward strand.
GAGCTCAAATTAAATGGGGAAAGCAATGAAGGAATCAACACAAGGCGTCACGTACGAACGAGTGGACGACGCCTACTTCGCAGCGCGGGGATTGAAACGACATGCCGGCGTATGGTCGCTCTGGGCGCTCGGCGTCGGCGCCGTGATCTCCGGACACTTTTCGGGTTGGAACCTGGGGCTGGCGCAAGGTGGATGGGGCGGTATGGCGCTCGCGACCGTCGTCATTGCCGTAATGTACCTCGGCCTTACTTTTTCGCTGGCCGAAATGAGCCCCGCGATGCCCCATACCGGTGGCGCCTATTCGTTTGCCCGCACCGCGTTCGGTCCCTGGGGCGGCTTCCTGACAGGTCTTGCCGAAAACGTTGAATACGTCATCACGCCCGCCGTCATCGTGTTTTTCATCGGCAGCTACATGGCGGCAATTCTCGGCGCACCGACGGAGATGCAGCCTCTATTCTGGGTCGGCGGCTACATCATTTTTGTTCTCTTGAATTACATCGGTGTCGAACTGTCGTTCCGCTTCTCGCTGATCATCACGCTGCTTGCCCTCGCATGTCTTGCGGTGTTCTACGTCAGCGCCATCGGCCACATCGACTTCAACCGCTGGGCGCTGAACATCGCCCCCGACGGAACGGAACTCCCCAATGGCGGCGGTGAACTGATGCCCATGGGTTGGTACGGCGTTCTCGCCGCGCTGCCGTTCGCCGTCTGGCTCTTTCTCGCCATCGAACAGCTTCCGCTCGCCGCTGAAGAATCTGTCGATCCCAAGCGCGATATGCCCAAAGGAATCATCCTCGGCATCTTCACGCTCATCGTGTCGGCAGCTCTTGTCGTGTTCCTCAACCCATCAGTAGCAGGCGTCGGATCGCATAAACTTGGCTCATCCGGCGAGCCGCTGCTCGACGGTTTCCGCGCCATTTTCGGCTCGGAACTGGCCAACATCCTCGCCCTGGTCGCCGTGACGGGTCTCGTCGCCAGTTTCCACACGATTATCTACGCCTACGGTCGGCAGATTTACTCCCTGTCGCGCGCCGGCTACTTCCCGCGCTTTCTCTCTCTGACGCACGGCACACGCAAAACACCGCACGTCGCACTGATTGCCGGGGCGCTCGTCGGGCTCGGCGTCATGCTCGCTGTGTGGTATTCGGTCGGCGCTGACCAAGGCGCAAAGGTGATCGGCGGAACATTGCTGAACATGGCCGTCTTCGGCGCCATGTTTTCATACGTGATGCAGGGCCTGACATACATTCAGCTGCGTCGCAAATTCGCCGACATGCCGCGACCCTACCGCAGCCCGTTGGGCAACATCGGTGCTGCCCTGACAGTGATCATCGCACTCATTACCATCTACATGCAGCTGCAGGACCCGGTTTACATTCAGGGTATCTTGTTCGTCGCGGCTTGGTTCGCTGTCGGCATCATCTACTTCGCGCTGATTGGCCGGCATAAACTCATCCTCTCGCCCGAGGAAGAATTCGCGCTCACAAGGGGTGAGTCCTCGTACAAATCGCACTGACCAAACTTAAAGCGATAGAGAGGGCGCCGGTATCTTCCGGCGCCCTCTTCTTTTGGGTGGGCGCGCTCGCGTCAGCTTTTCGTGACCGGATCCAGGAACAGCTCGCTCGTATAGTAACGTTCAGCGCACGAGGGAGCGAAGGTCACAACCGTCTTACCGGTCATGTTCTCGCGGGTGGCCACAGAAATCGCAGCCGCGACGTTGGCTCCCGTCGAAATGCCGCCGGGAATGCCTTCGGTCTTGGCAACCAACCGCGAAATTTCAAATGCCTGCTCGTTCGAAACTGTCACGATCTCATCGATCAGCGACGTATCGAGTACGCCGGGAACAAAGCCCGCTCCGATGCCCTGAATTTTGTGCGGACCGCGATTGCCGCCCGACAGCACGGGGCTGCCAGCGGGTTCGACGGCGATCACCTTGAGGCTGGGCCTGCGCGCCTTCAGTACGCGTCCGCAACCCGTCAGCGTTCCGCCCGTGCCGACACCGACCACCAGCACGTCGATATTGCCCTGCGTATCATTCCATATTTCTTCCGCCGTCGTGCGCTCGTGCACGGCCGGGTTGGCCGGGTTCTCGAATTGGCTGGGCTGAATAGCCCCCGGGGTCGTGGCAACGATTTCTGCTGCCCGCGCAATTGCATTAGGCATGCCGCCGGCGGCAGGGGTCAATTCCAGTTCAGCACCCAGATGCGCAAGGATCTTGCGTCGCTCGATTGACATCGACTCTGGCATCACAAGGATGAGCCGATAGCCGCGCGCGGCAGCAACGAACGCCAGCCCAATGCCGGTATTACCAGACGTCGGCTCAACAAGGGTGCTCTTGCCAGGCGTGATCTTGCCCTCCGCTTCGAGAACATCGATCATCGATACGCCGATCCGATCCTTGACGCTCGACAACGGATTGAAGAACTCGAGCTTAATCAGAATGTCCGCTCTCGCACCGGCCTGCTTCGCAATTTTGCCCAGGCGAACAAGGGGCGTGTGTCCGATGGTTTCGGTGATGTCCTCGTAGATGCGACCGCGACCCCACGTCTTGGTGGCCGCAAGCGTCTTGATGTCCGGAACTTCGTTCATGTGCCTCGCGCAGCCTTCCATTGTCGAGCGGTCGATCCGATAAGGCGTGGGAATAGCCTTCCCGCAAGAACCCTGCAACGCCGTCCTTAGAGATTTTCTTTCCAAGGATAGCGCGCAGCCCGCAATTTACTCGCTTAGATCTCGGCTCCGCGGCCTTTTGGAGCGAGCCGATTTTACGCGGGCAGGTAACGGCTTCTTTTTTTCTTCCCGGGTTACGGATGGCGCAATGATGCCGGTCGAGCCAAAGCCGCCATCGCCCCGCTTGGTACGCGGTAACTCTTCAACCGGCCGGATTTTAATGGAAGCGTGGGCTGCGATCACCATCTGCGCTATCCGCTCGCCTCGCCGCACAACGAAGGCCGCGTTGCCGAGGTTGATGAGGATCACCTGCACCTCTCCCCGGTAGTCACTGTCGATCGTCCCGGGACTGTTGAGGACGGTAACGCCATGCTTCATGGCCAGTCCGGAACGGGGCCGAACCTGCGCCTCGGTTCCGCGCGGCAAGGCAATGGCAAGTCCGGTGGGGACCAGCGCCCATTTTCCCGGCGCGATCCTGAGCGGCTTTTTGACGTCCAGAGCCGCCACGAGATCGAGACCGGCCGCACCGCTCGATTGCATGTCCGGCAAGGGCAACCCTTTGCCGTGCTCCAAGATCAGAACCCGGACCTTAATCCGTCCTTTGTCGAGCTTGTTCTTTTTATCCTTCGCCATCGTCAGACATCGATCCGGTGATGTGAGAGCCAATCGGCCGCCTGCCCGATGAGCAACCGGGCCACACCGTCCTTGCTGTCCGGCGGCCAACTGGTGACGCCGTCGGCCGTAATCAGATGCACCGTATTGCGATCACCGCCGAACGTTCCGCTCGACGGCGAAACATCGTTGGCAACAATCCAGTCCGCGCCCTTATCCTTCCGCTTTCGTTGCCCATGTTCAATCACGTTCTCCGTCTCGGCCGCAAACCCGATCACGAGACCCGGCCGTCGTGGACCACGGCGAGCCACGGTTTGCAAAATATCTACATTTTCCGCCAGCGCGAGCGTGGGCGCTGCGCCGACATTGCTCTTCTTCATCTTCTGCCCGGCCGCTTCCACAACATGCCAATCGGCCACCGCCGCTGCGCAAATGGCAATATCGGCGGGCAGCGCGCTCCGCACAGCTTCCATCATCTGGGCCGCCGTCTCCACCTTGATCACGTCGACCCCCACAGGATCGGCCAGCGCCACCGGTCCCGAAACGAGCGTCACGCGCGCGCCCAGCTCCGCCGCCGCCGCAGCGATCGCGTGGCCCTGCTTGCCGGATGAACGATTGGCGATGTAACGCACGGGATCGATCGGCTCATGTGTTGGCCCACTGGTCACAATGACATGCCGTCCCGCCAGCGGACCCGGCCCTTCCGAGCGCCCGCCCACTAGCTGCAATGCGGCGTCGGCAATATCACTTGCCTCAGCCATTCGGCCAACGCCCGCTTCGCCCCGTTCCGCCATTTCGCCGGCCTTCGGTCCGATGAAATGCACGCCGTCGCTTACGAGTTGCCGTACATTGCGTCGCGTCGCAGGATGATCCCACATGCGCGGGTTCATCGCCGGAGCGACAAGCACTGGCTTATCCGTCGCCAAGAGCACCGCCGTTGCCAGATCGCCAGCTTGCCCTGTTGCCATTTTTGCCAGGAGATCTGCGGTGGCCGGCGCAACGATCACCATATCCGCGTCGCGCGACAGCCGAATGTGGCCAATCTCCCGCTCGTCATCGAGGTCGAAGAGATCTGTAAAAACCCGGTCGTTGGACAGCGCCCCGGCCGAGAGTGGCGTCACGAACTCTTGCGCGGCCCGTGTCAGGACAACACGCACCTCGCACGCCCGTTCGCGCAGCCTGCGGATCAGATCGAGGCTTTTATAGGCCGCGATTCCGCCACCGATGATGAGGAGAACCCTTTGCGCCACGGCACCCTTGAAGTCACTGGCTTGGTTAATGGCTCGTTTGAGCCTACGTCATCCGATGGTCTGCTTACCATGGGCTCTCCGTTGAAGTGTTAAGGCCAATGTGCCGATTGAATTGATGCAGAGGCTGCCATAGCTACTCAGCGATGTTGAAATTCGGAGAAGACAGCATGACCCGCTCTATTGCTTGGCTCGCCGCCATACTCGCGGTTTCGGTCCCGGCCGCCGCTGCCTCGGCACACGTATACGAATCGGGAGCCGTGACGGTCTCCCATCCATGGGCGCGGGCAACGCCAGGCGGTGCGACGGTCGGCGCCGCTTATGTCGAGATCAGCGCCAAGGACGGAACGAGCGACACTCTGGTGGCAGCATCCTCTCCAGCGGCAGGGCGCGTCGAAATCCATACCCACACGATGGACGATGGCGTCATGAAGATGCGCAAGCTTGAAAAGCTCGAGATTCCAGGCGGAAACTCAGTCCTGCTGCAACCGTCCGGCAACCACATCATGCTGTTTGAACTGAAGGGCCCGTTGAAAGAAGGCGACTTGCTCCCGGTTACGCTCGTTTTCGAAAAGGCCGGCGAAGTCAAAATCGAGGCGACGATCGAACCAGTCGGAGCCAAGGGTCCGCACGGCACGACCGGGCAGCCGGGCCATGAAGAGCATATGGGGCATGGCCAGTAAGCATTAAAATCACAGCCCGATGTCAACGAAGACTTGTGTCAACAGTTTTCCATGATGCCTTGGCACATCAAGAAAAATTCCGTTCTACCGTCCACGGCGGCTTGACATGGGTCAGCCTGTCCAACATCCTCCGCGCCGTCGGGAAAGGACGACCCGACCCAACAAATAATAATGGTCCAAGTCTGGGGAGACAGAACGGGGCGAAACTCTTGATTAAGAGTTCCGCCCCGCTTTCATTGGTGGCTCGGCCACCTTGTGCAGCACACTTCGCGACTGCGAAATGCCGTGCGCGCACGCACCTTCAAATCTAAGATCAGCCAGTTCGAACGGAGAGGCTCAAGCAGGGCATGCGAACGGTCGAGGTTGTTCTTGGTCTCATCATTGCGGTCGCAGCCGTGGCCCTGTCGCTTGGTGCCGCACGTCTCATCGCGCCCATCCCAGCCACCGGCTTCCTGACAACACTGGCTCTGGTCGCTTTCGGCACCATGGTCGCCGCCCACGGCATGACTGGCAGGGCACAGCTCAAAGGACACCCAGAGCGCGTACAGATCTGGCGGGCCATCTTCTACATGCTGACCCTACTGACATTGATTGCTGCTGTGCCACTCGCATCAGAAGCTCTCGACCTGGCGACCGTGGCCGGCTTTCCCATTGGCTACTACCTGACCGCACAAGGAATGCTGCTGCTCCTGGTGATCCTGGCGTTTCGCGCGGCAGCTCATCTCGACCGGCTCGACGCGCGGACCGTGTCCCCTCCGTCGCGAGAGGACCTTTGATATGCTGGCGGGCGACGCAATGTTTCTCATCTGCACCGGACTTGCCGTGCTCGCAATGGCAGCGGTGGCCATCCGCTTCCGGTCGGGCAACGCGCAGGCGCATGCGTCGGGCGGTGCGGCCTTTTCATCCCTCGGCGGCGGTCTCAGTCTGTCCGGATTAGTCGCCCTTTCTTCCCTGATCTTATTGCCGGGTCTCATTCATCAGCACGGGTACGATGCCCTGATCCCCTTGGTCGGTCTGACCGGAGGTCTCCTATTGCTGACGGTCCTCGTCGGCCCGGCACTGACACGATCGAGCGCCGCAACTCTGCCGGATCTCATCGCCCTGCGGTTCGGACGCCTCGCACGCATCCTGACGCTCGTGGTCGCACTGGCAGCCACCGGCGGGTTGTTATTGGGAACGCTTTCGGCAGGTTTATCACTCTCTGCGCGCGTCTTCGAAATTCCCATTGGCGCTGCCGCGTTGGCTGCCGCCGCAGCAATAATCCTGGTGACGCTTCCCGGCGGCCTAAAATCCGTTCTCGCCAACAGCGGCATGATTGCGCTGCTTGTCGGTCTTGCCTTGATAGGCTTGACCGCCGGCCTCTATGCCGCCTTGTTCGGCAACCCCATTGCCCATCTCGCGTATGGTCAGGTCTTAAACGACATTGCCTCGGCGGAACTCTCGCTCATCGAAAACGGCCTCGTCGATTTCGGGGTTTTTAAGCCGTTCCTGCGCAAGTTCCTCACGGTCGACCGGCTGAATTGGGCCCTGCTGACCATCAGCTTCGCCGCCGCCGTCGCGGCTCTCCCACCGCTCGTGCAGGCGACAGGGGCCTTCGCGCCGTCGGCCAGCCCGCGGCGGGGGCTCGCCTGGATGCTCACGTTCGTCGTCATTGCACTGACCGCGCTGCCCGCCATCGCCGCGCTAACCCGCATCGAAACCTATCGCGCCGTCGCGGCCGGCGGCACCTTTGCCGAACTGCCGCATTGGATCCGCCGCGCCAGCCAAGTCGATGCGGTACGTCTGCACGGCGCTTCGCTGGGACTTGTCGAAACGGTTGCCCACGACGTGACAGCAGGTGCCGGCAGCATCGATGCCGTGTCGGCGGCCATGGCCGGTCGCGGCGCGCGCTCGGAAGCAAATTGGCAACGCCTTGATCCGAGCGTGCAGGAAGCAGTCCTCGATCTGGCGCGCCGGTTTGCAGCTTCGCCCGGACTGCCACTCGCCGAGCGATGGCTGCCCTTTACTGACACGGTCGTGACAGCTGCAGCTGTCGCCGCCGGAAACATCTCCGGCAAACCCAACCTCGCAACGGTGTCGATTGATCCACAACTGATCCTGCTCGCTCTGCCGCACGCAGCAGGCTTGCCGCTGATCGTCTCCGCTTTTTTTGTAGCGATCGTCTTCGCCGCGGCCATCGTCCTGGCCGCCGCGCTTGTCGTGAGCCTCGCAACCATGCTTGTGCACGATGGCTCCGCCGCCGTCCTCGGACGCAAACCGGACAACATCACCGAACTCACCCTCATCCGCATCACCGGCGTGGGCGTCGCGCTCGGCGCAGCTATGACGGCCGCGGTCATTCCACTAACAGCCGACGTAGTCTTCACCGTCAGCCTTTTGCTGGCCGCAGCCGGGCTCCTCCCGGCTCTAATCTTGACGGTCCTGGTCCGGCGAGCAACGGCCGCTGGCCTCCTCGCCGCCGTCATCGCCGGGTTAGCGCTTGGCACCTATTACTTGGCCGGGACCGCGATCTACAGCGTGTCCTTTTATGAAGCCTGGCCAGGATTATCGAGCGGCGGTCCGTCGGCATTCACCGAGTATGCGGACGCGCGCGATCTTTGGATCGCCGCGCAAGGCGATGATCGCGCCGCGGCCTACGCCGATCTTGCAGCCCGCACTTCGGGCAGTCTGTGGAGCCCGGGACTGGCAAACTGGTTTGGCATCGCGCCGGCAGCCGCGCCGGCACTTGCACTGCCCTTCGCCCTTCTTGTGGGACTGTTCGTCAGCGTCGTAACCGGCCAGCGGTCCCAGCAATCTCTAGTCGCATTCGATCGCCTGCATGGACGCAGCACGAACCTTTCCAACCCGGTTGAAACCTGATGCAGGGGCCGCTCTTCGACCTCGTGGTCATCGGTGGCGGCATTAACGGCGCCGGAGTGGCGGCCGACGCTGCGGGTCGCGGTCTATCTGTCTGCCTCATCGAAAAAGACGACCTTGCGAGCGGTACGTCACAGGCCAGTTCCAAGCTGATCCACGGCGGCCTGCGTTACCTCGAACACTACGAGTTTCGCCTGGTGCGCGAAGCACTGGCCGAACGCGAAGTCATGCTCGCTCGCGCGTCGCATATCGTCTGGCCACTGCGATTCATTTTGCCGGAATCACCCGGTACACGCTCCCGACTTGCCCTTCGCGCGGGACTGTTTCTCTACGACCACCTCGCCCGCCGTCACCGCATACCCGGCTCCCGTGCCGTCGATCTGGGGACCGACCCCGCGGGCAGAGCGCTCCGTCCGGAGTTGAAACGTGGTTTCAGCTATTGGGACTGCTGGGTCGACGATGCGCGCCTCGTTGTGCTCAACGCACGCCTTGCGGCAGATCGGGGAGCCATAATCCGCACGCGGACGCGCGTGACGGGCCTCGACAGCGGCACGGACGCCTGGTCCATCACGTTGGACACGGCGGGGCGACAAGAACTCTGCCGCGCCCGCGTCGTCATTAACGCCGCCGGCCCGTGGGTCGACGCGGTCTCCGCTCTGACAGGCGTCAACACACCGGATCACTTAGCCAGAATTCGTCTGGTCAAGGGCAGCCACATCGTCGTCCCCCGGATTGCCGCGACGCAAGATGCCTTTCTGTTCCAGAACGCCGACGGCCGCGTTGTCTTTGTGCTCCCCTTCGAGACCGACTTTACGCTGATCGGTACAACCGACGTCCCAGTGACCGGATCGCCCTCACGAGCAACTTGCTCACGGGAGGAAGAAAACTATCTTATCGCTGCTGCGAACCGGTTCCTCGCAAAACCTCTCACGCCCTCGGATATCGTCTGGACGTTTGCCGGCGTTCGGCCACTTCAGGCCGACGAGAACGAGACCGATCCGTCGGCGTTGAGCCGCGACTACGACTTCGATCTCACCGGCAGCCGCTTTGGCGACGCCATGCTCACCATCGTCGGCGGCAAGATCACGACGTATCGCCGTCTCGCCGAAGCAGCCTTGGCCCGTCTCGGCTTCCTTTTCCCTGGTTTGCCGCCGGCATGGACAGGCGGCCAACCGCTGCCGGGCGGCGACATCCCCGATGCCGACGTCGGCCTCTATGTCGAAGGTCTCAATCGCCTTTACGCATGGCTTCCCGAACAGGTCCTGACCGCCCTCGTCCGGCGGCACGGAACTCAAACACGCGAAGTTGTCGGTGACGCCCGCCGATGGGAAGACATGGGTGCAATTTTTGCGGCCGGATTGACGGAGCGCGAGGTCCGCTATCTCGCCCGGCGCGAATGGGCGCAAACGTCAGAAGACGTGCTTTGGCGGCGCACGAAGGCTGGTCTTCACCTCTCGCCAGCGGCGCGGGAAGCTGCCTCGGCGTCAATTGACGCGCTACTGTAATTGGTCCTCACGAGGCTTCATCGATCCTCTTGGCCGACGCATCCCTATCAGATGAGGTCAATGCAATTTCGATGAACCAGACGTTCAGGTCTTGAGCGATTCTTGCAGGTTTACGAAAGCTTCCGATTTCATCACCTCACGCGCGTGGTCATAACCGATCTGTTCGATTGCCTCGAATGAACGCCAGGCCTGCAATCCAAAACCTGCGATTGGCGGGCGTATAACGAGCGATGCCTGATCGCGCGCCATGCGCGTTTGAATGTCGCTCGACACCGTGCCGGCGCGCAACAAGAGTTCAACGAAGCTGGGCATTGCTTCAGGCACGCCAAACACGGCGCGAGCGCAGCGCGATGCCCAGCCGCGCTTTTCCGGAGCGACAAATGCCAAATCATCACCGACATCGATCGCAAGAATTTTGCCGGCTCTCCCCAGTCGCGCCATGCACCCCACCGGAAGATTGTCGATCATGGCGCCGTCGACAAGCACGCTATTGTCGAGGAGCACAGGCGGCAAAAGGCCAGGGATGGCGACGCTGGCGCGAAGCGCAGTCACAAGCTGACCAGTCCGATGCACAATCGGCTCGCCAGCGCTGAGATCGGTAGACACGCAGAAAAACGGAATACGAAGTTCTTCAATATTGACACCCATGAAGTGGCGCGCCAGCGCTCGTTCTGTTTTCAGACCGCGAGTCAGCGCCACAAATGGGATCGTGTAGTCGACCAGCGGCGGGTCAACGACAAATGCGTCCCGGATGCGAGCGACAATTTCATCAATGTCCCATTGCATCGCGACCGCCGCTCCGATCACAGCGCCGATGCTGGTTCCGGCGACGAGATCGATCGGCACCTTCGCCTCAAACAATGCCCGCAGAACTCCCACATGAGCGAAGCCTCGGGCGCCGCCGCCCGAAAGGACAAGGCCTATAGACCGCCCTCTAATCCAGCGCGCGACGCGCCGGATATCTTCGACGTTACCGGGTCTGACATTGAGCCGCGTGCTTTGATTTCCAAGATCTGGCGCGACGAAAGCATGATTGGCGCCGGGAGTCGGCCCGGGGCCAAACATGACGAGATCACGTCGGGTCCAGCTCGACTCACGGTCGATCAACAGCACATCTTCCACGGCCGCCGCGCCGGGCCGAGCGAGGGCCAAGATATGATCCGCTCTGCCGCAGCAAACGCGCGTCCAGGCGGCGTCAGATCCATCGCTGACGTAAACCACTGTCTGAAAACGCGCCTCAAGCTTTCGATAAAACTCTCCACCATGCTTGGCCGAAACGGCATGAACGATCGTTGCGTTTTTTCCGAGCTCTTTGGTAAGTGCACGCGCGAAAGCAACCGCGTCGACGCCGTTCGTCGCCCTTATCACGGCGACAGTCGTGGCATCTGCCACAGGCCGAATTCCAATGCCCGCGCCAATGGGAGCAGACACGTTGTTGACCTGCCGGCGCGCAAGCAACCGGGCCAGCCGTAGCATCGCCTCCGGCGAACGCGCGACCAGCGTATCAAAAATGCCGCGCGGAAATAGTAGAAGTTCGCAGTCGCGCAGCGCAGTGATCGTAGCGGCCCGAGGCGCATCAACCAGCACCGCGCGCTCGCCGATAATTTCCGGCGGAAACAAGCGTGACACCGGCACCGCCACGCCCTTTTCATCAAGCTGCGACATACCCAGGCTGCCGGAGACAAGAACATAGAATGCATCTGCGACGTCGCCTTGCCGGAACAGCACCTGCCCGGAACTCATAAACACGGCCTCAGCCTTCGGCCAAAGCAGTGAACAGGCTTCAGGTCCTAACGCCGCGTCCAAGGCGGCGTGCGCCGCCTTCCGAAAGGAAGCTGGCAGCGCGCCGTCGACTTTCTTCGTAGTCATGCCGACCACGATGGACTCCATCGCGCGACAACCAAAATGCGTGACCCAACTGAAAGCAGCCAGATGCCGCACTCGCAGGACCGGAATATCGAGGTACGCAACTCTGCCGGCCCCCTATTGCGACACGCGACGCTGAAATCGCGAGGAAGCCGCAACACCGTATCGAAGCTCGGCATGTCGCCTATGAGTGGGCCCAAGCGCAGGCCCGCGCTGGCTTGGACGAGTGGCGCGACAGAGCCAATGCAAAAATTCCATCCATATGGCGACCTGTCCCGATTTCATTATTCCGAGCAAACCCAATCGTGAAACGTCCAATAATCCAGAACGTAGGGAGTTAACATCGACAACATGTGGACGCACGCTCAGCATGCGCGCGTTGGCAAAAACTTGCCAAGCAATTTGACCGATACTGGTGGGCTACGTTCGGCAGCGAAAGCTGAAGTTTAGCCGTCGATACGCAGCACACTGGTGATTTTGGTTGGCGAACGGGCCACACGAGGCGGCCTCGGCGTAAACTGCGCTGGTGTGAGCCCCTGCACTCACGACACTGCGACAACTTGGCAACCAGACTTTAACTTGCTCACAACTTGCCGCGCAACGGGCTTCAAAGTATTCCCCTATTCCATACGCTTCAAATGAGATTTGAGAACTACAAAACCATCTTCCCCTGCGGCTTCGCTCACATTATCTACTATAAAATCAAGTAAACCAATATAAACCAAAGAAAAAACGAAGAATTTTGGCACAATAAATTCTTCACGTTAACCAAAAATTAAATTTAAACTCTGGATGGATTTCATCCGCGTGTACGGACGCCCTCGTCAATTTGCATTCGCCGGCCGTTAACCAGCCGTCTCACTGCCGAGGGAGTTCCGATTATGCGTCGTTTTCCGGTCTCAGCCGTACACGTCCTTCATGCATTGCTGCTCACAATCGCACTTTTGGGCTTCCAGGCTGTGACTGCGCAAGCCAAGCCAACGGGCTGGCAAAGCGAGAGCGAAATGCGCAAGTCCGGCCCCTCGGCCTGGTCCGGATATGGCGATACGGGATACATTGCCCGCCCCAAAACATCGCGCAAAGCCGCCAAAGCTCGGTCGAAGGCTTTCCAGTCCTACGGCGCGACCTTCGGAGGCAAACCTAAGAAGGTCGCCGCTCAACGCACGAAGAAGAAATACGCTGCGCTCGACACCGGCGCCATGATTGACACGGCTCCCGCCAAAAGCCTCACAGGCGGCGGCGTTCGCTGGGCGGCATCATCATCCTGTCTCAACGGGACGTTGCGTGCCGTCGTGGCCCAGGTCGCGAGTTACAGCCCCGTGACGGTCAGTTCGACCTGCCGCAGCAAATCGCACAACCGCAAAGTCGGTGGCGCCTCGAAATCTCATCATCTGACTGGCGATGCGGTCGACTTCCGTGTCCATGGGAATGTCAGTGCCGTGTACGCGTTCCTGCGCAGCAACGGCTCCCTCGGCGGCGTCAAACATTACGGCGGCGGCCTGTTCCACGTCGATACAGGCCCCCGTCGATCCTGGTAAACGCCATCCGCTGGCTGGCCTACTGGCCCGAACCCGGCCGGCTTCCAGCCACCGTGCGGTGAAGCAGCAGCACAGGCACCAGACCGGCCAGCACGATCGCGAGCGCCCCCAGCGATGCGCGCTCGAACTGCTCCAAAGCGGTCAAGCCGTAAACGTATGTCGCCAGCGTTTCAAAATTGAACGGCCGCAAAAGCAACGTCGCTGGCAGCTCCTTCATGGTGTCCACGAACACGAGCAAGCCCGCCGCACCGATGGCCGGGAGCAGCAACGGCAGGTGCACGCGCCGCAAAGCCGACAGCGGTGTCTCGCCAAGCGTCCGCGCAGCAGCATCGAGGTTGGGGGAAACTTTCTGCAGGCCAGCCTCGATATTGCCGAGCGCCGCGGTCAAAAACCGCGTCGTCAACGCAAAAACCAGCGCAGCAACCGTGCCTGACAGGACGAGACCTGTCCCGACGCCGAATTGCGCCCGCATCTGCGCGTCCACCCAGTTATCGAATGTGGCGAACGGAATAAGCACGCCAATCGCAACGACCGTTCCCGGCAACGCATATCCAAGGCCCGCAAGCCTTGTCGCTGCCACCACCGGTCCCCGGCTCGCAACGCGACCGGCATAGGCGAGGATCAGAGCAAGCACCACCGCGACCACCGCGACGGCACAGGCCACAAGCACACTGTTGACCGCCGCTGGCACGAACTCATCTGTGAACGCTTCGCCGAAATGAGCCATTGCATGTCGCGCCAGCACGAGAAACGGGACGGCAAACCCGATCACCACCGGTATGGCGCACAAGGCCGCCGCCAGATAACCACGCCAGCCCACGATGTCCTGGAACGCGATGGCCCGATACCGCCCCGTCGTATGATGAAACCGGCTGTCGCCTCGGGCAAACCGCTCAATGATGAGCACCAGAACGACCGCAACCAACCCGACGAGCGCAATCTGCGTCGCACCGGGCAAATTAGATCGCTGCAGCCACGTCACGTAGATGCTGACCGACAATGTCTCGACGCCGAGGTACTGCACGGCTCCCAGATCGTTCAACGTCTCCATCATCACGAGTGCGCCGCCGGCTGCGAGCGCCGGTCGCGCCAACGGCAATGCCACAAGCCGGAAAGCCCCCAGCGAAGTTTGCCCCAGCGTTCGCGCCACTTCGAGCACGCACATCGACTGCTGCACAAAACTCGCACGCGCCGTCAGATAGACATAGGGATAGAGCACCGCAGACAGCACAGCGATCGCCCCACCGAGCGAACGGATTTCGAAAAACCAATAGTCGCGCGGCGACGCATAGCCCCCGATTGACCTCACCGCACTTTGCACCGGACCGCCGTAGTCGAAAATTTCGACGTAACAATAAGCCACGATATACGTCGGGATCGCGAGCGGTAGAACGAGCAGACGGTCAAGCAGCGTCCGGCCTGGAAACCGGTACATCGTGACCAGCCACGCCGTCGCGGTACCCACGACGAGGCTCGTCGCAGCCGTGCCTGTGACGAGCAGCAGCGTCGACCAGATACTTGTTGGCAAGACCGTGCGGAGGAGATGCGGCCATTCGTTGTTGGTCGACGAGAACGCCAGGACGACAATCGCTCCCACCGGCATCAGCATCAAGCCAGCCAGTACGAGCGCGATCGCCGTCCACCATCGCTGATCGGAACCAAGCCAGCCGGTCTCACTCACGGCACGCCGCCAAGCATCCAACCGTCTCGCCGCCGGGGCCTGAGGAGGTCCGCCTGGCCGCATAGGCTCCAGCAGTGCGTCAGGCATTCGGGTGCGTCCGCCCCGCCCTGTAAGGCATTAATGCGAGCGCGTTGCATACGACGTCGGCGGGCAAGGTGTAACCCGTTTCGCTGAGAGCATCACTGAACTCGGCGGCGGAACGAACGCAGGACTCGACCTCGCCATTCTCGATCAGGGCGAAGATACACGCCCGCATGGCCGGGCAGACCCCGAGTTGGGACGCCGCGATGATCGACACGGCCAGGCATTCATCCCGGCACAGTCCGGGACACCCTTTCGGCAGCACTTCGATTTTTCGTGCGGCCGCCGCATCGACGCTGGCGACAAAGCCACCCAGCGCCTTGAAAAGCCGGTCGGCCGCCTGCGATCCCATAACACCGGCTATTTCCTGCCACGCAAACGACCACGCGATTTCCGACTTCTCGCGGCGCGCATGAATGCCGCAACGAAACGAGCGTCCCACCATTTGCGCAACGCGAAGATCCGAACGCGGCAACTGATGCGCCGCGCGGTTCAAGTTTGCGTCCGCTGAATGCGTCCGAGCCATTGCAACCCTCCCGGCATTATGATCCAGGACCGGCGTCGAATTGCACTTTGTCGACAAGTTCTGAAGCCTCTTTTCGCAGTCGCCCGACTTCGGCGAGCGGCAATGTGTCGGGCTTGAGTTCGCCCCAGCTGCGCACGAGATCGCTCGCATCGATCCCAGGCACCACCGGATATTCGCTGTTGCCTGCGGCATAGATCGTCTGCGCGGTCGGCGACACGAGATAAGCCATCAACTTTTCCGCACCGGCTTTGTTCGGCGCATGCGCCGCCAGTGCCATGCCGGAGACATTGACGTGCGTTCCCCGGCCCTCGGCATTGGGGAATACGATGCGCACCGCATCCGCCCAGACCTTTTGCTCCGGATTTTTCAACATCGCGGCCATGTAATAGGTATTGCCAACTGCGACGTCGCAAAGCCCGGCCTGAACGTCGCGTACGGCTTCGCGGTCACCACCGGCCGGCTTGCGCGCCAGATTGGCTTTCAAGCCTTGCAGCCAGGCTTCCGCCTGTTCCTTACCGTCATTGGCAATCATCGACGCGACCAGCGCCACGGAATAGGTATGCTGTCCCGAACGCATGCAAACCCGCCCCTTCCATTTCGGATCGGCCAGTTCCTCATACGTCATCGCCGTTTCCTTGACGCGGTCCTTGGACACGTAGAACACGCGCGCCCGCCGGGTCAGCGCATACCAATAGCCTTCAGGATCACGCAGCGTGGCGGGAACCGCAGCGACAAGTTCGGGCGACAGGTTTGCACCCGTAACGCCGGCTTCTTTCGCCCGCGTCAGCAATCCGAACTCCGGCGTCAGCAGCACGTCGGCCGGACTGTTGGCCCCTTCCGCCTGCATACGTTCGATCAGACCATCTTTCGCAAAAATAAAGTTGACCTGAATGCCGGTCTGATCCGTGAACGCTGCGAGCAACGGCTTGATGAGGTCTGGCTCACGATACGAATAGACATTCACCTCGTCGGCCATTGCTGGCACGGCGTTGAAAGCGCTTACGGCGGCGAGAGAAATCATGCAGCGCGTGGCCCAAGCCAAGCGTGGCGAAGAGACAAAGAACATCGGCTATCTCCAATGGTCCAGGATACAAAGTCCCGGTATCGGCTTCGTGGAACGCTGCGGATCACAGGCCCGCTGCGCGCC
The DNA here is from genome assembly GCA_022844105.1 of Hyphomicrobium sp. Classification (GTDB taxonomy): domain Bacteria; phylum Pseudomonadota; class Alphaproteobacteria; order Rhizobiales; family Hyphomicrobiaceae; genus JAGVSR01. The sequence continues at coordinate 163,293 of JALHMJ010000007.1, forward strand.
GAATAGACCAGCATGAGAACATCCGGTCAATCGAATAGACGCGCGCCAAATCACATTAGAAATTGTCTAATTCCAATGCGTTACCAGTTGCAACGCCGTGTCGATCAACGTCAGATCGCGATCAGCGTTCTGCCGCGAAAAG